>CAVZZV010000001.1:0-1008395 GCA_963779845.1 uncultured Bacteroidales bacterium
TTACATAATCTTGGTTATGTAAAGCAAATAATAATGTAAAGTATATCACATAAAGCATTGTAATTCAACAATGCGGTAGCGTTCTACTTTACATTATTTTTTCACTTTCACTTGAAGTTCTTCAGCCACTCCAATAGATTATCATTGTTCGTCCATAAAGGTTCTTCTTTTTTAATAACATCTGCATACGCTTTTTCTATTGCTTCACGCTTTTGTTTAGAGTCAACCCTTGCATAAACTTCAGTTGTTTGTACCGACTCATGACCAAGTATATCACGAATGTAAACCAGATTTACACCGGCCTGTAGAAGATGCATGGCTTTTGAGTGCCTGATCGAGTGTGGGCTGATCTTTTCTGGGACCAACTTCTGATCTTTCATTCTTGCCGTGCTTGCATAGTCCTGAAGAATGTAATGAACTCCTGCACGGGTAAGCTTTTCTCTACGGCTGTTATAAAACAAGGGATGCATATTTACATGAGGTTCAAGCAAGTTATTCTTCTCCATGTAATTTTTCAAGTGCACCACTTGTTGATCCATTAGAGGAACGATCCTGGCTTTGTTTCCTTTGCCAACCAATCTAATCGTATATGGCTTTGTCAGTCGTACGCTTGATGCCGTAAGATCAATAACCTCCTGCACTCGTGCAGCAGAGTGATACATCAGTGCAAGCATAGTAAGATCACGCATTCCCTTTTTTGTAGAAAGATCGGGTTGTGCAAAAAGTAATTTAATACCCTCTATTGTTAAATAATTCATCGTACGTTTCTTAGCCTTTTTGACCTTAATAGAGAGTATTTGCTGCCATTCATTAATATTCTCAGGAGCATCGTACTGCAAAAAATTAAAAAATGAGTGTATGGCTGCGAGGCGGACATTGCGGGTAGAGTCACTACATTTTCTTTCTCGCTGAAGCCACTCCAGAAATTCAACAATACATTCTTTTGTAATATCTTTAAGGGACAGCTTGTTTACACTGATCTTTTTTTGTGATTCAACAAAGCCAATAAACAAGATAAAAGTAATCTTGTAGGAGTTTATGGTATTGGCACTCACCCCTCTTTCTCCCGGAAGATATTTTGATAAAAAATCGGTAAGGCTTTTAGAAAAATCAGTCGGCTTCATAACACTGAGTTTTATTAAGGTCTGGAAAAATATGAGAACAGATTTTATTTACACTTTTGATAAGTGAAGGGTACATTTCTGCTGTCAGCCGTACATATTTATCAGTTGCTGCAAGTGATTGATGTCCTAGATAGGTAGAGAGTATAGGAAGTGAGTAATACAGATCAAGTTCCTGTTCACACATTGATACCAACGAGTGAACTGCAAATGTATGTCTGAAGTCATGCAACCTGGGGCCAGCACCTTTGCCTTGGTGCGATATGCCGGAGCTAAAAAGAATTTTTCTGAACCACCTATAAGCTACGTAAGTTGTATTTGCTCCTCCAGCAGGATGGACAAAGAGATGGTTTATACCTTTTACAACTGGTCTTTGATTCCTGTATTTCAGATAATCTTGTAAAGCTTCTGAGAGGGACTCGGAAAATGGAATGAGACGCTCTTTCCCATTTTTGCTGTCTCGGATCTTTAATACATTACGCGTGACATCAACATCATTTATAGAAAGGCTCATGGCTTCACCTGTTCTGATTCCCGTGGAATAAAGTAGCCTAAAAAGGATAGGTATAAAAAACATCCCTGTCCTTGGATTGCGGTTGTTTGCTTTGCTTTGATCAGCAATACTGAAGATTTTCAGAACCTCTTCCTTCGTAAAAATATAAGGAGTATAAGAACTCTTAAATGGTGGAAGTATTGGGATATAGGAAGCATGTCCAGTATCATTCATGTAAAATGCAAACTGTCTTACTACCTGTATCCTGTTGTTTCTGCTTTTCTCTGATTCATTGGGATGTCTGGCGCAGACCTCACTTGCAAGTTCCTTGGTTAAACCAATAGATGTCTCCTCTCTTTCAAATGCAATTTTATCAAACTTGCCCAATTCATATTCTGCTGCCTGATATTTAAATCCAAGACTTCTTTTTACAGATAGGAACTCTTTTATTGAGGGACCAAAGATACTATAAAATGGCTTACTCATGGCAACCTCCTTTTTGCATATAAAAAGAAAATGGAATAGAAGGAACTTCGAGTGCGCACTGTTTAAGTGATAATGTGTCGATGCGCAGATAGAACATGGTGGACATGGTGCTCGAATGTCCTAGTGCTTCAGATATAACAGGTAGTGGAGTTGTCTGGTCTAAAAGACAGGAAGCAAAACTGTGTCTCAATGCATGTGGCCCATGCTTTCTATTTCTCAAATCAATATTCGCCCGCTTAAGATAGAACTGAACAGAGTTTGCTATATCGTGCGTTGCGATTTTTTCATGCGGGGATACGATTTGCAGAAAGCAATAATTTTCATTAGACTGAGGCCTTCCGTATTTTAGATAATCAATGATTGCATTCCCCACTTCTGGCAGTATTGGCAGTGTTACACTTTTACCGGTTTTCTTTTGCTCAAAAATAAACTCATTTGTTTGCCAGAAAATATTCTCGAACTTAAGATTTGCAATGTCAGACGATCTAAATCCTAATTTTAGTGCAAGCAAAAACATGGCATAATCTCTCTTCCCTTTAGGGTTACCTCTGTCAATGGAACTGATAAATTGCTCAATCTCTTCTTTTGTAAAAGTGGAAGGCAGTTTAGGCTGTTGTTTATAATTATCCGATGGTATTTTTTTTGAGTAATCGGTACTGACAAGTTCCCTTTCGAACAAATATTGCATATAACTCCTGAAAATGCATAGAGCTACATGTCTTGCTGCCGGCTTATGAGGATTAAGCCCACCAGTAAATTGTAAAATCTCTGAAGAGGTGATTCTACGCACCGATCTGATTCGTTTTTCACTTAAGAAGCAATTGAATGCATGCAGGTATATCTTATAGTTGGTTATTGTCGCTTTTGATAGACTATAAATCGTTGTTTTATAATCAATGAAGTCCATCATTGATTTTCCTATTACTCCATTCAGCTCCTTAGGTGATTTTCTTCTCATTCCAAGTAGGACTCTGCCTGTGTTCTGAAAATCATCAAGAGCTTCGATTTTACTTACAAAGTGCTTTTTGGTCATTGGTAGGTTCTCGAACTTATATTTCCCAAGTTCTGATACAAGAAAGGCTTCGCCGATTTTAGCGGTATAAATCTTCAGGCGATGAACCGCCATGTAAGTCTTTAATTTTCCCCATGCTATCAGGTACTTTCTAACAATAGGCTCTGACCTATGGATGCTTCTTAAATAACGGAGGAAGTCTTCCGTTAACTCATCAATGGTTTGCTTTTTTTGTTCCATTACATCATATTTTAAAGTTTGATAGACACTATTGTCTATTTCAATCTAAAATATAATGTAAAGTGCATGAACGGATCAATGTTGATAAAAAGCAATTTGATGGACCAACTTTACATTATCATTTGCTTTACATAACCTACATTATGTAAAGTTTTACATAATCTTGGTAAGAGTTACCTGGCCTCTGCACTTGGACACCAGGCATGCCAACAAGGACATAAAGTCTTTTACCGCAACTGTGGAAAGTTGTTCGATGAGTTGAAGATCGCTAAGGCAGATGGTAGTTACATTAGAGAAATCAGTAAAATAGAGAAACAAGATTTATTGATCATGGATGATTTTGGGCTGAAGCCACTTGATAATAACCAGAGATTAATCCTGCTCGAATTGCTTGAAGACAGGCACGGGAGAAGATCAACCATAATAACTTCTCAAGTACCTGTAAATAAATGGTATGATATTATCGGCGAGCCGACAATTGCTGACGCAATCCTTGATCGACTTGTTCATAGTTCGCATAGAATCGAACTAAATGGAGATACAATGAGAAAAAAATATAAAAATGATTAATTTTAGGTGAAAAATTAATGCGAAAATGAGTGATGAATCTAGTGTCCGAAATCCTCAGGAACAAGTGTCCGTTTTGAGCGAGACTGATTGTCCGCTTTAGTCAGGACTGGGTGTCCGAAATCGCAGGAATATGCATCTGACTGCATTCTCTGGTAAGTTGTATCACTCTGGTTTTAGCAAGCCAGTTTCCAGATCTACTCTTGCTGATGCCAATGAGAAAAGGGACTGGCGTATTTATGCTGATTTGGCTCAAGTCCTGATCAAACAAGCAAGACCACTCTACATCGATGATAACGACTTCAGGGTTGATCTTGACAACATGGTCTATGCATTTGACAGCACCACCATTGACTTGTGTCTTAGTCTGTATCCCTGGGCCAAATTCCACCATCAAAAGGGTGCAGTAAAGATGCATACTTTGCTGGATCTCAGGGGATCCATTCCTGTGTTCATTGACATAACCGAAGGTTCTGTTCATGACGTCAACTTGCTGGATGTTATGCCTATAGAGCCTGGGTCTTATTATATCATGGATAAGGGATACATTGATTTTCATCGGCTGTATACCCTTTTTCATCAGGCTCATGCATTCTTTGTCATGAGAGCTAAGGATAATCTCAAATGTGAAGTGATTTCCTCGGCAGAAGTTGACAAAGATACAGGCTTGATAAGTGACCAGATAGTGAAATTGACCGGGTATAAGTCCTCTAAATCTTATCCCGATAAATTCCGGTTGGTTATTTACGAAGACTATGCCACTAACACTGTTTACCCCTTCATGACCAACGATTTTGAACTCCCCGCTCTGTCTATAGCAGAGCTTTATCGGGAACGTTGGAAAATCGAACTCTTTTTCAAATGGATCAAACAGCATTTGCATATTAAGGCATTCTATGGTACCAGTCAAAACGCCGTTTCCTGCCAGATATGGATAGCAACCTGCACATATTTGCTGATTGCAATCGCCAAGAAAAAATTAAATCTGGCAATAACGCTGTACACATTCGCTCAAACATTGGGTCTTACTCTGTTTGAAAAGACCCCTATCAAAGAACTTTTTAACAATAAAAACTTAATCAATAAACCGTCCGATGGAAACCAATTATCATTATGGGATTCTTAACCGGACACTAGTGGTTAATAATATGAAATTCAATGCCATTGTAGGTAATCCTCCGTATCAAATAAAAGGTGGTGCAGGAGGCACAAGTGACTTTTCAATTTATCATCATTTTGTTGAAATGGGTAAAAAATTAGAACCTAAATATCTGTCAATGATAACCCCATCTCGCTGGTTAGCAGGAGGTCGAGGACTTGGGGATTTTCGACAAGAAATGCTTAGCTCCAATAATATTATAAAACTAATAGACTTTCCTGTTTCTAGAGAGGTTTTTCCTAATGTTGAAGTTAAAGGGGGAATTAGTTATTTTCTTTGGTCTGGTGATTACAATGACAAATGTGAAGTTTCTGTGATACGTAGAGAAGATAAAGCTTCATCATTTCGGCAGCTGGATGAATTTGATGTTTTTGTACGATATCTTTTAGCCGTTGAAATTTTGAGAAAAGTCATAAGAGCAGATGAGCCATCAATTATGGAGATTTTAGAGCAGCGGAACACTCCCTTTGGAATTGCTACAAACTTTGATGGCTTTGATAAACAAAAACAACCAGGAATATATAGCTTCTTATATTACGTTCGTTCAGGTAAACGTGATATAGGTTTTGTCCCTAGGGAGTTAATAAGAAAAAACAAACATCTTATTGATAAATGGAAGGTTCTTGTTCCTAAAGCAGGCTCGGATGGTGGTCAAAAAATACCAGACTTTGCACTGGGCAAGCCCTGGGTGAATATAAAGCCATCTGTTGCATCACAGACATTCTTGGCTTTCTTTGTAGAAAACGAAAAGCAGGCACAAAATGTTGAATCTTATTATAAAACAAATTTTTTTAGGCACCTTGTTTCATTGAGAAAAATTACTCAAGATGCACTCCGTCCAATGTATTCTTGGGTTCCACTTCAAGATTTCTCTCAAAAGTCAGACATTGATTGGAATAAGCCTATAGCTGAAATTGACCAGCAGCTTTATACGAAATATGGATTGACTGAAGAAGAAATAGCATTTATTGAAAGAATGATAAAACCAATGACAGAGTAGAATGATGATAAATGCCTACGCTTCGCAGTCATACACATTGCCAAGTCGCTCAAACAAAAGCCGACACACGACCAAAACTTGTCAAAGAGTATGTTTGCCCAAACGCACGGAGAAAAATGCCGACCCTGATAAAACAAAAATTAGTGCATTAATTTGAAACGTAAGTGATTGAAAATGAATAAAGGCCAGTTGGTAACACGCGGTATATAAAACATTGCGCAGAAAGTGCTAAATTGCAACAATATAACATTTAATAAACGGCTTAGCGGCTTGATAATGAAACGCTTTTAAGCGCGCAACGATTTCTTACCGCTAACAATTGATTAATGTAAAGTTTTTTACATTTTCTTTACAAAGTGTTTTATATTTGTATAGATTTTTAAAAATACTTTACAAATGGATTCTTGGGGATTAACAGAATTACCGCTAAACATTGATTTAGAAACAAAGAGAGTTTTAAAGGCTTTACCTTCTGCTCACGCTGCCTTAGCTGAGCTTAAGGGGATTGCATCGACAATACCAAACCAAAACATTCTGATTAATACACTTGGATTACAAGAGGCAAAGGATAGTTCAGCGATTGAGAATATAATCACAACGCATGATGATTTATATAAATCAGAATTAAATCTTGATGCTTTTAAATCATTGCAAGCCAAAGAGGTTCAGAACTATATTTCAGCTCTTAAGAAAGGATTTGTATTAATCACCAAAACTGGATTGCTCACAAATAAGAGTATTTTACAAATTCAGGAAGTACTTGAAGATAACAAAGCTGGATTTAGAAAACTTCCAGGGACTGCATTGAAAAATGCTGCAACAGGGGAGACTATTTACTCTCCACCACAAGATTATGAGAAAATATTGAAACTAATGGCAAATCTTGAAAAGTACATAAATGATTCAGAGATTCAAGATTGTGACCCTTTGATAAAATTGGCAATAATTCACTTTCAGTTTGAGAGTATTCATCCTTTTTACGATGGAAATGGTAGGACAGGTCGGATAATTAATATTCTATACTTGATTTTGGAAAAATTGCAGACCTTGCCAATCCTTTATTTAAGCAATTACATCATCAAACATAAACCTGATTATTATCGGTATTTGCAAAAAGTGCGAGACGAAAACTTGTGGGAGGATTGGATTTTATTTATGATTAAGGGAGTTGAAGAAACTGCACGAGAAACAATTGACTTGATTATAAATATTAAAGATTTGATGCTTGACTACAAACATAGACTTCGTGATAATTATAAATTTTACAGTCAGGATTTACTAAATAATCTATTCAAACACCCGTATACAAAGATTGAATTTTTGGTAAATGACATAGGAGTTTCCAGATTAACAGCTGCAAATTATTTAAACAAATTAGCGGATGATAAAATGCTACGAAAAGACAAATTAGGGACTGGAAATTATTATATTAACGAAGAACTATTTGACTTATTGACAAAAAGATAGAAAGCACATGGCGGTAACACGCGGTCATAAAACATTGCGCGGATAGTGCTAAATTTGAACGAAATAACATTTAACGGGCGGCTTAGCGGGTTGATACGTTTGTGTTTCAAAGTGCGCAACGTTTCATACCGCCATCCGTCAGCCTGTGCAAAAACTCCCCCGAAATTGTTAATAACCTTTCCTTTTCAAAATTCCCTGATTCACTGTTATTTATTAACTTGAATTAAATTAAAACAATCATTCAATGAATCACAAGCAAGGATCGGACAGGAACCAGATGATGATGTTCTGCCTGGAAAGTTCCATTGCTCAGGATTCCTTTGTTCGTATAGTGGATGCCTTTGTGGATGCAATTGACCTTAAAAGCTTCGGATTTGCTCATGTTGAATGCCAGGAAGAGGGGCGTCCTCCTTACCATCCTTCGGTGCTGATGAAGCTTTATTTATATGGTTATCGTTATGGTATAAGAACAAGCAGGAAGCTCGAGCGTGAGGCAAAGACAAATATGGAGGCCATGTGGTTACTCTCTGGCAATGCTCCGAAGTATAAGACCATTGCCGATTTCAGGAAGAACCACTCGAAAGCATTCCGCGAGGTATTTCGCCGGTTTGTATGTCTATTAAAGGAATGGAACTTAATTGAAGGCGAAACAATAGCCATCGACTCATTCAAGATTCGGGGAAGTAACTCGCTGAAGAACAATTTCAATGAGAGAAAGCTGCTGAATCATATTGCTTATATTGATGCTCAGATCACTGAATATGAAGCTATGCTTGATGCCAGCGACCAGCAGGAGGACATTCAGGAACTTGAAACAAAGTTAAAAGAACGTAAAGATAAAAAAGATAAGTACTTAAGTATTAAACAGGAGTTGGAAGAAAGCGGGGAAGAGCAACTCTCTACTACCGATCCTGATTCCCGATCGGTGATTCTGCATCGTAACATAGTAAATGTTGGTTACAATATCCAGGCTTCATCCGATGCAAAGCATAAACTACTGGTTGAATATGATACCGGAAGTGTGAATGATACTCGTGCCCTGGCTGATATAGCCATACAAACCAAGGAATTACTGAAGGTCGATGAACTAAAGGTGCTGGCAGATAAAGGCTATCACACAGGAGCGGAATTAGCCCGATGTCAGGAAAATGCTATTACCAGCTATGTTTCTCCAAAATCTCCATCGACTAAAGATATCGGACTATATCGGGTAACTGAATTTAAGTATGATAAGCAACTGGATGTTTATGTTTGTCCTCAGGGACATGAAATGCATACTAACAATACATGGCACCGGCATAGTGAAAGCAGGAAAGGCAAAACAGGAGCCTATAGATTCAGAAGATATACCACCCCCTTATGCAAGAGCTGCCAAAACAGGCAGAAATGCACCCATAGTAGACTCCCGTTGCCTGTAATTTTAAGAAGCCGCATCACGAGCATGAAAAGATTGTGAAATTGAATCTGTTCAATGATTGTTTTTCGTAACTTTGAGTTTTTAGACAACAAAAGATGATTGATATAAAAAAACAAATTGAGTATTGGACTAAGGGAGCTGAGGATGATTTATCGACAGCTGAATTGTTAATTCGTGAAAAACGAATTTTACATGGATTGTTTTTTTGTCATTTAGTGATTGAGAAAGCTATTAAAGCCCACGTTGTTAAGACTTCAGGGAAGGTTGCTCCAAGGTCGCATAACTTGATTTATCTATCAGAAAAAGCAGACTTGGTATTTGATAATGAAGCCGAAATATTTATCGGGATTTTGATGAAGTACCAGTTGCAAGGACGATATCCTGATTATAATCCAGTCAAACCTGATTTCATGGTTGTAAATGAATACGTTGAGAAAACTAAAACCTTATTGCAATGGCTAAAAGAGAGATTGTAGAGATATTGAAGAAATATATTTTTGTTTTACGCTCTGAGGGGATAACCATTGATAAAGCGTATTTATATGGCAGCTATTTATCAAATACAGCTACCGACGAAAGTGACATTGATATTATGCTTGTTACTGAAAATGAGGATGACTATTTGACTGGAAAAGTTTGGAGCTTAACTAGAAAAGTGAATTCAAGAATTGAGCCTTATCTTGTTGGAAAGGGGAGATTTATAAACAATGAGGATTCTCCTTTGATTGATTTAGTAAAAAGGACAGGATTAGAAATAGAATAAAAAACTACAGGCAACGCACGTTAAGCCCCATGCCTGGTTCATTCTTAAAACGGAATTATTTGTAAAAATTAAGTTCACCGGGAACCGAACAAAAATCTTGAAAATGTCGGCTCAAGTGCTTACCGCAATCGTCAGCCTGTGCAAAAACTCCCCCGAAATTGTTAATAATCTTTCCTTTTCAAAATTCCCTGATTCACTGTTATTTATTAACTTGAATTAAATTAAAACAATCATTCAATGAATCACAAGCAAGGATCGGACAGGAACCAGATGATGATGTTCTGCCTGGAAAGTTCCATTGCTCAGGATTCCTTTGTTCGTATAGTGGATGCCTTTGTGGATGCAATTGACCTTAAAAGCTTCGGATTTGCTCATGTTGAATGCCAGGAAGAGGGGCGTCCTCCTTACCATCCTTCGGTGCTGATGAAGCTTTATTTATATGGTTATCGTTATGGTATAAGAACAAGCAGGAAGCTCGAGCGTGAGGCAAAGACAAATATGCAGGCCATGTGGTTACTCTCTGGCAATGCTCAGAAGTATAAGACCATTGCCGATTTCAGGAAGAACCACTCGAAAGCATTCCGCGAGGTATTTCGCCGGTTTGTATGTCTATTAAAGGAATGGAACTTAATTGAAGGACATATGTTTGCCAGCTATAATGCATCAAAAACGACTTATTTTAAGTGCATATTTTGATTTTAAATTTTCCGGACTAAAATTCATTTTCGAATTATGCTAAAAAAAATAATGGCTGTATGCAGCTGTATTAAACTTTAAAAAGTTAAATTTAATTTTAAAATGAGTTTTTACACAGACTCACGTTGTGCCGAATACGCAAAACAGCACTGACCTAAATTTTGGATAGATAGGATTGCAATTTAAAATGCATAGAAAATAGTTACTTAGATTTGATTATAACATGGATTAATCTTAAAAGCGACGATATGAAAATATGGAATTTAAACATAAAAAATAATCCTAAGGAGATTTGTGAAAAATTAGAAGCTACACTTATTGACAGATTTGTTTTCAAAATAAATCGAGTTAAAAATGATTCAGTAACATTTAAATTACGCAAAAGGATTCTTTATGTATGGTATATGTATTTCCATAATTGGACTACTGTTAATGGAAAATTAGTGAGTACTGATACTGAAAACAAAACCAATGTAGAAATTTCTTTTACTCAACACTGGTTTATAACATTGATAATATATGCACAAATGCTTTTAGGTTTGGGATTACTTCTTTCAATAATATTAGGAGTAAATAGCAGTACTTCCCTGTACATTCTGGGTGGGATACTTTTAGCTTTAGGCATTGTACTATGGATTATTGTAAAAAAGAAATTCGAAAAGGATATTCAAAATTATAAAGCATTAATAAATGAGATATTAGAGTCTTGAACATAAGGTGGTGAATTTAAAGGTTAGATTCTGATTTAAAGGGCAAAAAGCGTACTCGGCACAACAGCATATATATGCCATAGCCACCATTTTTCGCTTCTAAAGAGATAATTCCGGAAAAAATAAGTAATTTTATTTTAAGTCATTTAGCCGAAAGTGGCTACGGCATATATATGTAAATGTTGTGCTTCATGCTCAGAAACCACAGTACTATAAGGTTTTGACAACAATAATAAGTATATTTGTGTATAATTAATTTGATTAAATGAGGATAACAAAAAGAACATATCTAGACACATATATCCTGTCAATTGGACATGAAATTCCAACACTTATTAAGAATTTTGATTTCTCGGAGAATTCAGGCGGATTTGAATTTTTAACAAAAGCTTCTGCAGTTTATTCATCGAATATTGAAGGAAATAGTATTGATTTAAATTCTTACATGAATTATGAGATGAACAAAGATAAATTCAAGGTAGGAAAGGAAATCGAAGAAATTGAGGATTTAATTGAAGCATATGAGTTTGCTCAGAGTAATAAATTGAATGAGAAAAATTTATTGAATTGTCATAAAATATTCGCAGATACTTTATTAATAAGAAGTAAAAGAGGTAAATACCGGTTTGAACAAGTTGGAGTTTTTGGAAAATCGGGTTTAGCTTATATGGCTGTAGAACCTGAATATGTTGAAAGAGAAATGAAATTACTATTCCAAGATGTCGAAGAATTAATTTCCTCGGATCTAAATGAAATGGAAGTTTTTTATTTTGCGTCGTTGATTCATTTACGATTTGCACATATTCATCCATTTAGAGATGGCAATGGTAGAGCTGCACGATTGATGGAAAAATGGTTTTTAACTGAGAAATTAGGTCGTAATTTTTGGAAAATATCGTCTGAAGAATATTATAAAAATAATCAAGCGACATATTATGAAACAATTAATCTAGGCGTTAATTTTTACGAATTGGATTACAATAAATGTTTAGGATTTTTAGAAATGCTTCCAAATTGTTTAAAATAATGCACGAAAGCACAACAAACGGTATACACTATACCTGGGAAATCGCAATAGAGAAAAATTATTCATAAATTAGCTTAAACTTAAAACCGAAAACCACCCTCCGTTCATCGGTACAGTGCATACCGCCGTCCGTCAGCCTGTGCAAAAACTCCCCCGAAATTGTTAATAACCTTTCCTGTTCAAAATCCCCTGATTCACTGTTATTTATTAACTTGAATTAAATTAAAACAATCATTCAATGAATCACAAGCAAGGATCGGACAGGAACCAAATGATGATGTTCTGCCTGGAAAGTTCCATTGCTCAGGATTCCTTTGTTCGTATAGTGGATGCCTTTGTGGATGCAATTGACCTTAAAAGCTTCGGATTTGCTCATGTTGAATGCCAGGAAGAGGGGCGTCCTCCTTACCATCCTTCGGTGCTGATGAAGCTTTATTTATATGGTTATCGTTATGGTATAAGAACAAGCAGGAAGCTCGAGCGTGAGGCAAAGACAAATATGGAGGCCATGTGGTTACTCTCTGGCAATGCTCCGAAGTATAAGACCATTGCCGATTTCAGGAAGAACCACTCGAAAGCATTCCGCGAGGTATTTCGCCGGTTTGTATGTCTATTAAAGGAATGGAACTTAATTGAAGGACATATGCTTGCCAGCTATAATGCATCAAAAACGACTTATTTTAAGTGCATATTTTGATTTTAAATTTTCCGGACTAAAATTCATTTTCGAATTATGCTAAAAAAAATAATGGCTGTATGCAGCTGTATTAAACTTTAAAAAGTTAAATTTAATTTTAAAATGAGTTTTTACACAGACTCCCGTTAGCGGTCATGGTCATGTAATAGCAATAACATTTGTAGTATCTTCTTATTAACTTTTGTCAAATTTTTGATTGAATTTTCAGTGATTTTCAAAATATTTATGTCACTATGCTTGACATTAAAATATTAATGTCTATCTTTGCGACATGAATATAAAAAAAGCTTCATACGATAACTCTAAACGTCAAATCGACGCTGAGAATAACAGGATTAAAATAATTCATGCATTTGGTAGACTTTGGGACCAGCATTCCATAAAGGATATTACGCTGGAGATGGTTGGAAAAGAGGCTGGAGTAACCACGAGAACAATCATGCGCAAATTTGGCTCGAAGGAAGGTTTGCTCAATGAATCACTACCAGAATTAACAGCTAAGATAGAATCTAATCGTAAGGTTACAAAACCCGGGGATATAGATGCAATATTAAATACCCTGCTGTCTAATTATGAATCGATGGGTGAAGCAGCAATTCGGACTATCTTCCTTGAGCCTGAACTTGAAATAGCACGTAAAATCGGGGCTAAAGGCAGAGAGCTGCATCGTAAATGGTGCATTCAAATGTTCAGTCCGCATTTACCTGAACCTGAATCACCTGAATACGAATCAAGGTTGAATTCTTTTATTGCTGCTACAGAGATTTACCTGTGGAAATTATTACGGAAGGATCTTAATCTTAGTAAAGCCCAAACATTTGCGGTTTTTAAAAATGTGATTGAAGGACTTGTTCTTACTAATTCTAAAAACATCTGATATGCAAAATATACATTTCTTATTTGTTACAATTGAAGGTGGTGGAAATATACCACAAATGTTTGGGCTAATGAAAAAATTACTCCAACGCGGTCATACTGTAAATGTGCTGACAGAACCTTGCCTGGAAGAACCGGTAAAAGATATGAATTGTAATTTTTTACCCTTCACTGAATACTTCATTAAAAAAGACAGGAAAGAAGATATGCTGAAAGATTGGAACGCAACTCTAACTAAAAATCCTGTTTTTGAGAATGTTGTTTTTGGACCCGCAGAAACAGTGATTAATCAAACATTAAAAGCATGTAAAAAACTTAAAATTGATTTTTTGGTAGTGGACATGCTACTGCTTCCGGCATTAATAGCTGGGGAAGCTCTTAATATTCCAAGGATACTGATTTTTCATATGCCCGAATATTTGCCCGGAAAAAACAGGCCACCCGGAAACATGGGCTTGAAGCCCGGTGAAGGTTTTCTCACCAAATTAAGAGATAAGGTTTTGGGTAAATTAATGAATTCAAAGTTTAATGAATTTAAATCTAAACTGAACAAAATAAGAGCTAACTTACAGTTGCCTCCTTTAAACAATACGTTTGATTTAATGCACACGGCGGACCTCAGGATTATTCAAACACTAAGTAGTTTTGATATCCCTTTGCTTCCTCCACCATCGAATGTCAGATATTCCGGTCCAGTATTGGATGATCCCGACTGGGTTAGCTCTGAAAAATGGGTTTCTCCCTGGAACACCAACGATGATCGACCAATGGTAGTTATTTCATTCTCTTCAACCTTCCAAAATCAAGCTGATGTGATGCAAAATTGTATAAACGCCTTGAAAGATCTACCGGTTAAAGGTCTTGTCACACTTGGCACTGCAATGGAGGAAGAGCATTTCGACGTTCCTGAGAATGTTAAAATTATGCACTCCGTGAAGCATTCAATTGTTTTCCCTGAAACAGATCTTGTTATAACACATGCAGGACACGGAACGGTTATACGGGCATTAGCATATGGTGTTCCTTTACTTTGTCTTCCGATGGGAAGAGACCAAAAAGATAATGCAATTAAAGTTGAAATGAAAGGGTGTGGGATAAAACTACCTTCGAAATCAAATGCTGAAAAAATTAATAAAGCCACCCGAAAAATTCTTAAAGATTCTTCTTTCAAAATCAATGCAGATAAATTAAAAAAGGAATTACAAGAGTTTAACGGACTGCAAGATATTCTGATAGAAATTGAGAATAGTGTAAATAAGTACCATAAAACAACATAGTTAATAAATCTCAAATTGATAATGTTTTGAGAAATGAATGTAGAAAGAGAAAGTTTAACGATGGTAGTTCCAACAGAATCTCGATTCAATATTGAAATGTTGCGATATCTGCTACCACTTTAACAATTGGAGGCCAGCATAAATTAATAACAGTTAAAATTAATATGACATGAGTAAATCAGCAAAAAGCGTTTTGATATATGGTATCTACTTAGCATTTAACGGACTAATGCTTCTATTGGTTCCGAATGAATTAATAACATCCATAGGAATTGAACCTACAAATGAAGTTTGGATTCGACTATCGGGAATCTTATTAATGGCCATAGCAGTTTATTATATTCTTGGTGCAAAGTATGAAATAATAGTAATATTAAAGGCAACCGCTTTTATCCGCTTTACAATCATTTTTTTCTTCACGGCTTTTGTTCTCCTTGGATATGTTTCACCAAATATTATAATTATTTCAGTAATTGACCTCTTAGGAGGAGTGTGGACTTTCCTAATGTTAAGAAAGGAAGGACATTTTAAACAAGTAAACACTTCACCTCCTGGCTTAGATTAGCTCCAAACAATAAAGTAAGTGGAGGTAAAGTGCTTTCGAGCAAAGTGCCCAAAGGAAGTAAAAGGCTTAAAATAGCCCTTAGAAATGCAGCCAACTGGACATATTGATGACGACCCAGATTTAACAGATAGAAAATTCCCAGGAAACCCGACAACGTCTTATCGTTCAACACATCCGTTTAAAGTTGTTGGTGAAATTACAATTTGGCAAGAACACCCAAGCGAGCAAGTTAAAGCAATGAAAGACGCATTAGAAAAACTTAAAGAAAAAGGTATTAATTCACTAAACAATTAAGTGCCGTGAGAAGAATAATATTAGACTTAGCAGTAACACTTGACGGTTTTATCGAAGGACCTAATGGTGAATTTGATTGGTGCATAATGGAAGATGAAATGGACTTTGACGGATTTTTAGCAACCATTGATAACATATTTTACGGCAGAGTTAGTTATGACACTTGGGGTAATTTCCAACCCGAGACCAACGCATCTAAAACAGAGTTAAAACTTTGGCAAGATGTTCACTCAAAGAAAAAATATGTTTTTTCAAGCCAAGACAGAAATGACAATAAAGCCACATTTATAAGTTCCGACATTGCAAGTAAAGTCGCAGAGATAAAAGAACAAGAAGGAAAAAACATTTGGCTATACGGTGGTGCAAGTCTTATCAAAACATTTATTCAATTAGGACTTATTGACACTTTCAGAATTTCTGTTCACCCTACTGCTTTGGGGAACGGAAAACCTCTTTTTGAAAACCTTAAAGAACGACTAAATTTAAAATTGATCAAGACAAATGTTTTCAATTCGGGAGTAGTGCAACTAATTTATGAGACAGAAAAAACAACGAACCGCTAACAACAAATAAAAAAGTAAAATATGAGTAGAATAATTTTCGATAGCGGAATATCTCTTGATGGTTTTTTCGCAGGAGATAACAGAAGTCCTAAAAATCCAATGGGTGGCGTTTCAGGAAAACTACACCAATGGATGTTTACACAAAAAGCCTTTTGGGATTACCTGGGGTATGAAGGAGGCAAAGAAGATGGGCCTGATGGAAAATTTATCAGAGAGACCATTGAACGAACAGGTGCATTCATTATGGGAAAACGAATGTTTGAGGAAGGCGAGGCAAGTTGGCCAAATGACCTATATAAAGCTGACGTTTATGTATTAACACACGAAAAGCGAGAACCTTGGGTTCAAGAAGGAACGACAACTTTTCACTTCATAAATGATGGGATAGAAACTGCCTTGGATAAAGCAAAACAATCAGCAAAAGGAAAGGATATAAGAATACAAGGTGGTGCAAATACTATTCAACAATTTCTAAATGCAGGACTTATAGACGAATTTTTTATACATATTGCACCGGTTTTTTTAGGAAGCGGTATCCGACTCTTTGACGGTATTGACAAAGACAAATATAACATACAAATTGAAGAAGTAATACCGTCAGACTTGACAACTCATTTAAGATATAAACTCACTAGTGTCCGGTTAAGATTTGCCTAATGGCATTTAAAATATTTATATACTGTATGTTACAGCGTTTTAAAAATTTTACGATTTGAAATTATATTTTCGCTCTTTTCTTTATTTGAGCGAAAATGCATATAGGTAAAACAGTATTTGCACAATTGATGACATTTATGCCAGAATATGAGTTACTGAAGTGTGTCGATCGTTACCAAGGTGACTATCGAGTGAGAAAACTTACTTGCCGGGAGCATTTCCTGGTAATGAGTTTTGCCCAACTCACCGGTCGTGAAAGCCTTCGTGATATTGAGAACTGTCTGACTGCATTCTCTGGTAAGTTGTATCACTCTGGTTTTAGCAAGCCAGTTTCCAGATCTACTCTTGCTGATGCCAATGAG
The DNA here is from genome assembly GCA_963779845.1 of uncultured Bacteroidales bacterium. GTDB lineage: Bacteria > Bacteroidota > Bacteroidia > Bacteroidales > CAVZZV01. The sequence continues at coordinate 17,450 of CAVZZV010000001.1, forward strand.
AAAAGGGACTGGCGTATTTATGCTGATTTGGCTCAAGTCCTGATCAAACAAGCAAGACCACTCTACATCGATGATAACGACTTCAGGGTTGATCTTGACAACATGGTCTATGCATTTGACAGCACCACCATTGACTTGTGTCTTAGTCTGTATCCCTGGGCCAAATTCCACCATCAAAAGGGTGCAGTAAAGATGCATACTTTGCTGGATCTCAGGGGATCCATTCCTGTGTTCATTGACATAACCGAAGGTTCTGTTCATGACGTCAACTTGCTGGATGTTATGCCTATAGAGCCTGGGTCTTATTATATCATGGATAAGGGATACATTGATTTTCATCGGCTGTATACCCTTTTTCATCAGGCTCATGCATTCTTTGTCATGAGAGCTAAGGATAATCTCAAATGTGAAGTGATTTCCTCGGCAGAAGTTGACAAAGATACAGGCTTGATAAGTGACCAGATAGTGAAATTGACCGGGTATAAGTCCTCTAAATCTTATCCCGATAAATTCCGGTTGGTTATTTACGAAGACTATGCCACTAACACTGTTTACCCCTTCATGACCAACGATTTTGAACTCCCCGCTCTGTCTATAGCAGAGCTTTATCGGGAACGTTGGAAAATCGAACTCTTTTTCAAATGGATCAAACAGCATTTGCATATTAAGGCATTCTATGGTACCAGTCAAAACGCCGTTTCCTGCCAGATATGGATAGCAACCTGCACATATTTGCTGATTGCAATCGCCAAGAAAAAATTAAATCTGGCAATAACGCTGTACACATTCGCTCAAACATTGGGTCTTACTCTGTTTGAAAAGACCCCTATCAAAGAACTTTTTAACAATAAAAACTTAATCAATAAACCGTCCGATGGAAACCAATTATCATTATGGGATTCTTAACCGGACACTAGTGATATAAACTGACAAATAAATAGAAACAACGACCGCACACAATGTATAAAAATAATAGCCGAGACAGTAGTAAATTCAAGGGTTGTAGCCCGCTTTAACTTTCTTCTAACTTGACAGGAATGAAGCCGCAATCGGCAATCATTCAATGAATCACAAGCAAGGATCGGACAGATACCAGATGATGATGTTCTGCCTGGAAAGTTCCATTGCTCAGGATTCCTTTGTTCGTATCTTTTGGGGAGTATTATATAGGTTTCTATAAAACATTATCGAATGTAATCGAAGACAGAGAGCTTAACTTCAATCAACAACCTGCCAATTGGGAGAATCGATCCTGTTAAAATGATTAAAAGTTGGGGTAATTTATTAGATACTGATTGTAATATTTTTCTGCCAGGACACGGGAATGAAATAAAGCGAATCTTATTGCAAAAAGAATATGATAAATATATACAAAAGCAAAATGAGTGAGTAAACCCAGTGCATGACTACTTCTTACTCTGAAATATTTAAAAGAAATTAGGGATATATAACCAATAATTATAACCCAAATTAAAATCTGCGAATTGTAACCCTTTACAAATTAATTAGATGTAAATTTACCGAGAATTAAAAACTTTTTATAAATGATAGATAATATCAATTACAACAACATTGAATCGCCTTTTCTGAAAAAGTTGCTAAAGAACAGAAAGCTGGTAATCATTGGCCTTCTTTCATTGTTACTTATCTCAAGTTCATTTTTTCAGATTGAACCCGAAGAAGTAGGTGTTATTACCCGCTTTGGTAAATATGTGAAAAAAGTTGAATCAGGGCTTAACATGAAAATACCATTTATTGAACGGGTATATAAAGTACCTGTTGAAAGACAGCAAAAGCTGGAGTTTGGTTTCCGAACAGTACAAGCTGGGGTTAATACTCAATACACAAGGTCTGGCACCAAAGATGAATCTTTAATGCTTACTGGCGATCTTAACCTTGCAGATGTGGAATGGGTTGTACAATACCGTATTAATGATCCTTACAACTATTTATTTAAGGTGAGGAATCCTGAAAATTCATTGCGTGATATTTCGGAAGCTGCACTCAGACAAATTGTTGGAGATCGTACTGTGAATGAAGTTCTTACTGTAGGCCGTACAGAAATAGCCACTAAAATGGTAGAACTTGTGGACCAAATATGCAAGGATTATTCACTTGGAATTAAAATCGACCAGGTTGTACTGCAAGATGTTAATCCGCCCGAACCTGTAAAAGCTGCTTTTAACGCGGTAAATCAGGCACAGCAGGAAAAGGAAACGCTGATTAACCAGGCAAAGTCGGAGTATAACAAAGTTATTCCCAAAGCAAGTGGGCAGGCAAAGGAAACAATACAAAAAGCGGAAGGATTTGCTACTGAAAGGGTAAATAATGCCCTCGGCGAAGTTGCCCGTTTTAATGCTATTTATAAAGAATATATTAAAGCGCCCGAAGTCACTAAAAGACGAATTTATCTTGAGACGATGGGGTCTGTTTTACCAAAGCTGGGTAGCAAAATTATTATCGATGAAAAAGGCAACAACGTATTGCCCTTATTACAAATGGATTTAAAAAAATAACAACTTAAATAATGAATAATAATAAAATTATAATTTTGGTCATCTCCTTGATAATATTGCTGATAGTGGTAGTTCAAAGTGCCTATATAGTAAAAGAAACAGAACAGGTAGTTATTACTCAATTTGGAAAACCTGTAGGAAAAGCTATAACAGAACCAGGACTTAAGTTTAAAACACCCTTTATACAAAAAACCAATTATTTTGAAAAACGCTACATGGAATGGGATGGGGATCCAAACCAAGTGCCAACAAAAGATAAAAAATTCATATTTGTTGATACTTATGCTCGTTGGCAAATTACAGATCCATTGCAGTTCTTTATAAGAATGACAAATGAAAGGGGCGCACAATCACGTCTGGATGATATTCTTGATGGTGAAACCCGGGATTACATCGCAGCCCATAACCTGGAAGAAGCTGTACGATCTCATAACAGGGTTCCGGCTTCCTCAGGAGCAACCGGTGAAATGATTTCAGATTCGCTTGCAAACATATCTGTTGGACGTCAGGAATTACAGCGTATGATTCTTATATCTGCCAACCAGAAAGCCAAGGATCTGGGTATTGTTATACTCGACTTTCGGTTTAAACGGATTAATTACGTTAAGGAAGTAAGTGAACAGGTATACGAACGTATGAAAAGTGAAAGGTTTCGTATAGCTGATAAATTCCGGTCTGAAGGTCAGGGGGAAGCTTCACGTATTAATGGTGAGAAAGAAAGGGAACTAAAATCAATCCAGTCCGAAGCTTTTAGAGAAGCTGAAGAAATAAAAGGAAAGGCCGATGCCAAAGCCGCAGCAATCTATGCTTCATCATATAACCAGACATTTGCTTCACGCGAATTATACGGCTTTTTAAAATCGATGGAAACTTTCGAAACAACATTTGACACAACTACATCGGTGATTTTATCGACTGACAGCGAGCTTTTCAAATATTTGAAAAGTATGAAGTAAAGAATGAGGGTATCGGTATTTAAAACTATACCATTTCAAAAAAAATTTTTCTATTTTATATGGACAAAAACAAGAATATGCCCACAGCTGCAGAGCTGGATATCTTTACTATTCTCAAAGCTATCCAGTGAATCAGCTGCTACTTCTTTATTCGGGGCATCATAAACCGGTTTAAGATCAGCAATAATCTCCCTTCGCTCTCCAGACAACAAACCTGGAGCTGTTTCTGATTTGGTGTACCACACATAGTTGGGTCACAGAATCAGGGAAAACAGCATTGATCGCCTGGCGGATACCTGCCAGATTATCAGTACATGCTATCAAGATGCCCTCTACTCCTCGAGCCCTAAAATCTGTTAGTACATTAATCCAGAAAAAGGAAGTGTAATTGTTCGTTCAGATATGGTTCCATTTTCCTTAACCCTTCCCGATATAGCCATTCCAGGATTACAATTTATTTCTCACTCATTTTCTACTATTTTCTTCAGATTTTCCAACATCATTTGCCAATTCTTTTCTGAATGTTCTTTCTCCTGTTCTGTTCCATTTCCCTCTTGAGTGAGTGTAATATTTGTTTGATTGTCTTCAGCATTTAATCTGATGGTCACCGTATGGTAGTTTTCGGTTTTATCCTCTTTCCCGGTAAGTGGGCTAAAATGGGTATATTTCAATAATTGTTCTGATTCAATTTTTAGAATTTTTCCTTTATCCTCAAAAGTTTTTCCTTTCCATTCGCCTTTCCATTTAATAGGAGTTCCCTCCTTCCAGGTAGAAATGACTTCTGCTCCGAACATATATTGTTTTACCCTTTCCGAATTTGTAAGGGCCTCCCAGACCTGTGATGGGGAAGCATCAACATTTACGGATGCTTTCGCAATAATCTCTTTTTGTTGTTTTTCCACATAGCTTTTGAACTGGTTGAGAATAGATTGCCATCCATCTTTTTGCATTTCTTCTGAATTTTCTTTTTCTGCATCAAAAATGATGGTAACTTTAGTTTTACCATCAAGGTCTTCAAAGGAACCATTCACTTCTCTGCCGTCTTCCATTGTGTAGGTGAATTTTTCACCCTCGACAATCTCATTATAGACTGCTTCAAAATCGAACCCAACGCTTTTATCCTTTGCTTCCATTCTTGCTTTATATTTTCCACCAATGCGTAAATCATTTTCTGCACCCGGACAACACCAATTATCCGAGGCGAAATTCCAGTTTACAATATGCTTAGGTTCTGTGTAATAATCCCAGACCTTTTTCTTGTCTGCTGATACGATTGTTTGAATGGTAATTTTCATAATTTCATCATTTGTTCCCTGGTTCATAATAAAGAATTACAGATCCACTCTTAAAGATTTTAGTCTTAAGGAGTTTAACAAAAGTCCATTCGTTTATGTCCTCAAATAATGGCAGCCCTTTTCCCGCAACAACCGGATGAAGGCAAAGTTGGAATTCATCAATCAAATTAAGTTTCATCAGCTGTAAAATTAAACTGCGGCTCCCCACCAATATATCTTTACCTGGTTGTTGCCTGAAATCTAAAACCGCTCCTTTTAAATCACGATTTGCAATGGTGGCACTTTTCCAATCCACAATTACCTTTTTCATATCTTTGTTTTATCAATATGTTTCTCTGGTCGTCAGCTCTTCAACCTTTGCAAAACAGAGTTCACGGAAGCCGACAAGGGTGTTGCTGGCCTTCCAATCAGTTTTGAGAGCTGTTTTGAATCATCAAAAAGATCGCCTTTTGATGCGCTTTTATCCCAACTTGCGATGGCCTTTGCGTATTTTTCTGAAATGCCCATGTTTTTCAAAATTCCGGCATATTCTGCTTCCGGTAAATCTTTGTAAGGAATTTGTTTACCGGATTGCTTCGAAATTTCAGCAGCGAGGTCACTAAGAGTGTACGCTTTGTCGCCGGCAAGTTCATAAATCATTCCCTTATGGCTTTGGTCGGTGATTGCCACTGCTGCAGCCTCAGCATAATCATCGCGGGTTGCCGATGATATTTTGCCATCGCCTGCACTGCCAACAAAGGCTCCTGCTTTTAAGGCTCCCGGAATTGAACTGGTATAGTTTTCAGAATACCATCCATTCCGTAATAGGGTATATTCCATTCCTGAATCTTTAAGGGCCTCCTCCGTGTACAGGTGTTCCCCTGCCAAACTCAGCGATGAAGTGTCGGCATGCAACAAACTGGTATAGACCATCCAATCTACCTCCGCTTTTTTAGCGGCTTCTATAACGTTTTTGTGTTGTATGGCACGTTTCCCCATTTCGTTGGCGGAAATTAATAACAACCGGTCAATACCACCCAGGGCTCCCACCATTCCATGCGGTTTATCATAGTCGAAGGCGCGCACCTCAATCCCCAAATCTGAGGCTTTATCAGGGGAACGCACTAAAGCCACAATATTTTCTTCAGCTACTCTTTTCTTTAATTGTTCAACAACAAGTATTCCTAATTGTCCTGTTGCTCCTGTAACTCCAATTTTCATATTTCAGAATTTTTAAGGGTGATAAATAATTTTACTTACCCGGTTTTCACCGATGTCCTTGTCAGGAATTCTTCAACCGGTTCAACATTACTATTTTTATTTGGTTTCCGCTTTCTTCAGTTAAATAACTTTCGGCCTTAATTTGTTCAATTCTTTCGTGGGTATATAATACAAAATCCCCATTTCTCCCTTGGAAAGCCACAAGACATTTTGAACTTAGTTAAAATTGCAATGTTTAGATCAAATCTTTGACTTGTATCGTGAATTAGGGTAGGCTTTTCAAAAACAATTTCAGAAATCAAAAACTTCTCTCTTATGAAAAAAATAATAAGTAAATATGTTGGCACTTGCTTTTGATATTGTTCCTGAGAAATATGAGCAATAACCCGCTACCAAACATAAGTAAATGAAATATATATTTTTTAATGCACAAAACGTAACCATGCCAACTGTACAATTTTATAAACCGGATGCTTCTCTTCAGTGGATTGTCAAACAGTTTGAAACAATAAGGCATGACAGCTCATCCCGGATACTTACCGATAAATTTATCCCCAGACCCGATGCTGCGCTGGTCTTTCATTTTAAAAACATTCCCAAAGTTATTATGCCTGTCGATATAATGTTACCATCATTCTTTGTAGCTCCCATTGTGTCAATTCCAAACCAATTGCACATAGTGGGTGAATTAGATGTATTTATCGTTGTTTGCAAAGCCAGTGTACTTTCTAAAATTTTTAAGTTGGACATGGCCAAAAATTCAAGTATGACTGTTGATTTGCCAGCAAAACTATTTGCTCCACTTTGGAATAATCTTAATAAAACCACCTCTGACATCGAGCGGATGGCTTATTTTTCCAAATTCATCCAGGATAATTCGCTTCCAGGCTATAGCCCTGATTCGATAGATGCAATATATAAGGACATAGTCGAAAATATCTTAAAATTTAGCTTGCAAGATATTAGTGCAAATTCAGTCTACTCATTAAGTAGCTTGCAACGAAATTTCAATAAACGGGTTGGCGTCAGCATGAAAAGACTAATACGGATTTCAAGAATAAACTACATTTTCAAAAACATGCTTAACGACCAAAGCTTTAATGCTCAAAAAATGATGTTTGATGGCAAATATTACGACCAGTCACATTTTATTAAAGATTTTAAAGAAATCACCGGAGAATCCCCAAAGCAGTTCTTTAAACACAATACCGAGTTATGCAAAATCCTTTCAGGAATGTTTAAAGGTGATATTTCAACTTTGTAGATTAAATGTAAAATGCGGTTTTTTTACAATTAAATAATTGAGGGTATTCATAATTTTATATCCTGACAATTATGTAAATATTTGTGAAAAAAGCAATCAGTTTACTATTTCTTAAACTTCCCGGGACTGAGGAGAATTAAATTACGATTCGTGGCTTATGGAATAAAATATCTCAAATGCTACAAGAATAAAATCATTATTACATAAACTAAAACATGTACCCATATGAAACATTTGATTCTTTTATTAAACATTGTGTTTGTTCTCTCCCTTAACAGCAATGCACAGGTTATTAATCCCAAAGAGGCAGCGAAGCAAAAATCAGAAGGATGGACAAATAATAAAATAGAGGAGGGAATAGACAGCGGTTTAGACAAAATAGATCAAGGTCTGGGCGGTTTGCTGAAAATGAAGAAAAAAAAGGATGCAAGTGAAAAAAACGAAGAGCTTGAAAATGGTGAAGAAAGCATCGATAAAAATCCCAGTGAAACCACTCTGGAAACTCCGCAGGATGTTAAAAAAATGCAGTTGCAGAGCACTACCCAATACGACTTCGTTCCGGGCGACCAGATTCTTTATTACGAAGATTTTTCGCAGGATAATGTTGGGGATTTGCCAATGTTATGGGTCAGTAACGGGAGTGGCGAGGTTAAAACACTTAATATTGCCGAAGGAAAATGGTTTCACATGAATGGCGAAGATGCTGTGTATTGTTATACGAAATCAATTGAATTTCCTGTTAATTTTATTATGGAATTTGACCTTATTCCGGATGCCGATTATACCGATGGAAGTATTTTAACCTTTTACGAGGAATCAGAACACAGGGAATTAAATGCTGAACTCTATCCCGGATCCAAAGGGCTTCATGTGGTTATCGGCAGCGAATTATGGGAAACCAAGGGATATGATACTGAAGACGATGAATGGCTTGAGGGACAGGGAAAGAAGGCTACTGTTGAAAGAGAAAATGTAAACCACATAATTATATGGGTACAAAATCGACGGGTTAGGATTTACCATAAAGGTGAAAAAGTAGTGGATATGGGAACTAATATTTTCGCCGGAACTAAATTCAACCGATTCAGGTTTTCTGGTTGGGACCGCGCTAGTTTGCCATATATTGGCAACATTAAAATTACCACAGCGTCGCCCGATACCCGAAGTAAATTATTAACCGAAGGCAAACTAATCTCGTATGGAATATATTTTGATTCCGGTAAAGATGAAGTAAAATCCGAATCATTTGGTTCAATTAAGGAGATTGCCAATGTTTTAAAAGAAAACCCAGAGCTCAGAATAGAAATTAACGGACACACCGATAGCGATGGAAACGATGCCTCAAACCTCGACCTCTCAAAACGCAGGGCAGCAAGTGTCAAAAGTTATCTTGTCAATCAATTTCAAATTGATGCCTCTCGCATACTAACAGATGGCAAAGGTGAAACCCTCCCCATTGAAAACAATGCCACTCCACAGGGAAAAGCCAAAAACCGGAGGGTTGAATTCATAAAACTTTAATCATGAAAATAATCATTTCCATATGCTTGATATTTGTTGGCTCAGTACTATGGGCTCAAAACAGTAAATTGGAAGCAATTTATAATCAAATACCTCCCCTTCAGCATAAATTTTTGTGTAAGAACGCTGAATATTATACAGTGGAATTGGCTCTTTTCGAATCGTTGACCATTCAATTAGAGGAAATGAAAATTCAGCTTAATGAAGAATTAACAAAGAAAGGCGATGAAACATACAATATAATTTCTGCCGGATTTCCAACAGAGGAAGAATTGAGAGAGGTAGAAACACTATCAGAGACAGCGCAGCAAGCTTTTTGGAAAAAAATAGAAGAGGATCAAACCCGAATTGAAAAAACGATTGCATCCAATAGTATAAAGTACCAGGACGAGAAAGAAATACTCAATAAAAAAGTTGCAGAGTACCAAAATATGTTACTTGCATTTGCAGAAGAGTACAGCAAAGTAGATAATAAAGCAGGCAAAGTAAAGTCAGACAAAAGACAAAAAATCTATAACACTTGCATTGAAAATAATTCTTTAACCCTGTATGGAAAGCAGCAAATGGAAGAGATTAGCACGGAATTCTGTTCTGTCGTTTCACCAATCCTTCTTAAAAAACTAAGTTTTGAATTTGGAAACCTGAAACAAAACATGGCTTTGTACAGAAGATTAACCGTTATTGAACTGGCAGAATATAGTACGCTCACAGAAGAAGTTGTGTGTGAACTAAATACTGAACTGCTTGACTTAAATGATCTTGAAATTTTAGCGCAATTTATTACCCACTACAAATCTTTATATGATATTTTACCCGGTGGGATTGATAATCAAAACTAGAATTAATCTTGTCCAACATCTTATGAATTATCCTTTTAAAAAAGTTCCCAGACCTACATCAAGATTTGATATAGCAGACTATTTAGATAGCAACGAACTGATTGCAGAATATCTTAATACTGTATTGGCCGAAGGAAACGATTCCGATGTGATTACAGCTATTGGACTTATCGCAAAATCAATCGGCATGACAAAGTCTATCAGCACGCATACCAGGCACTTAATGAGGTTTTTTGTCGCTTAAAAAGGGAGTCTGCGCTGGCGGCAAACTTTTAGACAAGGAAGTTAAAGAGTTTTGTAGGCATACAGTTTTTTTCATCCGAAGAATGAGGGAAAAAATCGTTGTGGAGTAAAAAATTATTAAAAAACAGTTGTATTTTAAAAATAGTTGTAGCTTTGTAAGCAATTACTTACATACATGGAAAAGCAAAGTACAGCAATACGACAAGAACAGATTAAACAAGCGGTACTTCACATTATTTATACCGATGGTTTAAAAAGCCTTTCGACCCGTAACCTCGCAAAGCGCATTGGAATGAGCGAAGGAACCATTTTCAGACATTTTGCTTCAAAACAGGATATTATACTGGCCATTATAAAGGATGTACAAAATGATTTTATTGGTTCTTTACGAAAAATCGCAAACTCAAAACAACAACCCAAAGAAAGATTAGATGCATTTCTTTGCCAAACAGTAAGATACCTTACAAACAATAGGGGAATTACCATGCTCATGTTCTCGGAAGCCACCCATAATAACGATGCAGATTTAAAAAATATCTTATTACAAATATTTAACAATCAAAAGAAACTGGTAAGCAAAATCATATTGGATGGAATTGCAATAGGTATTTGGGACGAGGGCGTTCCTGTTGAAAACTTAGCTATGCTATATATGGGGATACCTGTTTCACTAAATATCGAACTCGTTTTAAATGGGGGCGAATTCCAAATCGATAACTTTTGCTCCCGTATGATGCAATTGTTATTAAAAATATTGAACAAATAATTTTTTTCCATAAGGTAAGCAGATACTTACATGCTTTAATAAAAAAAGGAATCATGATCAATACAGGTTATTTATAACAAATAACAAAAAATAGTCATTATTAAGATATGCTTTATACCATTGTTTTTTTCATAATAGCATTTGCCTCATTTCTATTCGCCATGCTGGGCCTGGGAGGTGGAATGGTATATGTGCCCGTATTAAACTGGGCAGGTTTCGATATGGTATCGGTAGCCATCCCACTTGGATTATTACTTAACGGCTTAAACACTGGTCTCGTGCTTATACCTTTTGGACGAAAAAAAATGGTGGACTGGAAAGGCGGTGCTGTAATGGCAGCCACTGCTTTGATTGCCTCCCCCCTGGGAGCAATGACCAGCGATAAGCTTCCTGTACAGACACTGAAAATACTATTTGCTCTAATGGTTATTGCCGCTGCTGTGCGTACTCTCTGGGCATCTAAGTTGCCTGAACCGGATACCATGATGTCGTTTAAAAAGCGGAGTTTGATTGGATTTTTTGTTGGCGGTTTTGCAGGATTTATAGGAGGTATGTTAGGACTTGGCGGGGGATTTATAATTGCACCTATCTTAATGATGATGGGTTATAAAACCAAAGAAGCTGCTGCAACTACGGCCTTTGTGGTTACTTTTTCCTCTTTCTCCGGTTTTCTGGGGCACATGTCGCAGGGCCATATAAATTGGTGGCTTACTGCAATTGTAGTTTTGGCCGTAATTATTGGCTCGCAATTGGGAGGACGTTACATGACCCAAAAAGCCAAATCGAAACAGGTGAAAATTATTTATGCAATCGTGTTAATGCTTATTGCAGTCAAAATGGTTTACGGGGTATATGCTTAATTATGAATAATCGGTCATTACATAGTTTTGTTTTATTGCTTTTCTTTTTTCAGATGACATCTGCTCAAGAACTGCCAATCAGAAGAGTAAATTGGAATGGATATTCCCAACTTCGTTTTACCAGTAATTTCAATGAGGTTAATTCATTTGCCATGCGTCGGATGAAATTATGGGTGAATTCTGTCCCGGGTTATAGCGAACATTGGGGTTTCCATTTACAAACAACCATAACCAACATTCAAAATGAAAAGTTTTTTTTGCAGGATGTGATGGCTTATTACAAATGTGGTCAATTTACCCTTAACATGGGTCAATTTATACCCCATTATAGTTTACAACGATTTCAGCCCGATTTTGAGATTCCATTGACCGAACGGGCAATGGTAATAAATTCATTAATTCCAAACGGTGTTTTGGGAGTGAGGGATATTGGAGTGGAAGGTAATTATACCAATCTAAACAAAACTATTGAATCCTGGGTGGGTGTTTTTAATGGTTATGGGATTAAAGAATATCGGTTTGATAATTCTGGGATCATGGTTACACACCAAACCGCTTTAAAAACTTTAAATGAACGCTTTACAACAGGTTATTCAGCTATGTATCGAAAAGCTGAAAATCTGCAACAAAAATCTGTTTTGCCCGATTCAGTTCAATTTACAGGAGATGATTCACGCTTTAATTTTTTTGCACAATATCAGTCAGCTAAATTTCAAATTCAAGCAGAATATTTATGGGCAAGCCTGAATAAAGAAATAAGCAACGGATATTACCTCTTGGCTACATTAAATCTGGGAAAAAATCAATTGGTTGCTTCATGGGATAATTACAACGACCTGATTGAAGATACAGATAATTCGCGCGTTGTTCATTTGGGATACAACTATTTAATTAATCAGGATAAATTGAAAATCATGTTTGACAATGGCGTTCAAATTAATAATGGAACACTGAACAATTATTTTGCAACCATTCAGTTACAAATCTTTTTTAATTGAGCAATGGAAAAACCCGAACAAATCTTAACAAGAATAAAAATGGTGTTAGCTCATTTCGGAATTCGAAATAGCACTATTCAGCCGGAATTTCCGGCTACAGAAAATAAACGAATTATTCATTAATATTTAAAATTTTGAAATTATGGTAAATCCACAAGAATGGCTCGAATTCGGCCAAAAATTTCACGGGCACAAATGCCCTGCTATGCCAAATGGTTTAAGAGTAGCCGCCGCTGCCATGAATGCTTTGGGTGTTGAACGCACCGGAGACGGAGCATTGCTGGCAATATTAGATTTAGGAGAAAATCATTGTGCAACATGTTTTGCCGATGGTGTACAGGTAATTACCGGTTGCACTTTGGGAAAAGGCAATATTATTAAAACCCATAAAGGAAAATGGGCATTGACTTTAGTTGATAAAAAAACCAGCCGGGCTGTTCGGGTTACTCCAAAAGCTGAAGCAATGCTGGCCAATAAACAAACTTCCTTCTTTAAAGATTATCGCGAAAAAGGGGTACCGCCAACTCAGGTTCCTGACGAAGTGGTAGAGCCTTTGGTTAAAATGGTGATGAGTGCCCCGATTGAAAAGATGATGAATATCTCAGAAGTGTTTGATTTCAAGCTTGAACCCAAAAAAGACAGCTTTAACAGTTTTGTTTGCGAAGAATGTGGTGAAATGACTGTAATGGAATATGGACGAATTAAAGGGAATAAGAAAGTTTGTATGGAGTGTGCGGCAAAATAGTAGTATTGAAGCTTTGATTTTTTTTTATGGCGGGGATCCCCCAATACCATACCTGTTCCGTTCCATGCATCCAAAGAAATGAAAAAAGGAACTTTGCAAGCTATCCTAAAGCTCGCCAACATTGAATTAAAGACATGAGGGCGACAAATGATCTATTATTCCTATCATAGTGAGGGATCATCAAAATGATCCAGATCAGGAATCTTATATTCCGTGCTTTGAAAGACTTTAGTAGAATGATAAAACAGGTAAAGCAAGAGAAATGTAAGGAAAAGGTTCTCGGGGAGGTTGAAAAATAAACGTCTTTTCAGGAGCGCCCACCAAACCGCCAAAAGAACTTGTGAACGACTTTATTACCGGTAAGCTTACCCTGAATGCCAGCTATTGTAACCATGACGGCTCCCACCAATGCCATGATTGAGTTATAAAACAAATTACCTTATTACCGGAAATCCCCTCCAGAATTGGGGAGGATATTATTTTCATTTATTTCTATATATTTGGTAAAAAATTCTAAGATTATTGCTTAGCTGCCACCAATATCCATACACTATACCGGAAAAATAGGACATATATTTTTATCTTTGATTGAAGAAGGGAAATAGTGAGGTAAAGGAACAGGCAGATATACAAAGGTTGTGGTGCAAAGAGTATCGGCAATTAGTGCAACTGCAAGAAAACTTGCCGTAATTATTTGGAACATGATTGTTAAAGGTATTCCATACCTTAATCCTGAAGGATATCTTTTCCTTGACCAAAAGAAAACTTGGAATGGTGAAAAGAATTCAAAAGTAAATCGCTAAATTTGATTTAACAGCGGATGATTTAGGAATTGTATCAACGTGATTTGCAATGTTTTACAAAAACGTTAGTTATAATTGAAAAAAACTGAGAAAATGAAAAATAGAGTATTGACAACAATTATTTTCACAGCTTTAATAATAGGAAGTTGTAATTTTGTATCAAACAAACAAAATAATATGAAAGAAGAGAAAGAGCTCAAAAAAGAATCAGATAAAACACCGAGAGTTACAGGAATTGGTGGCATTTTCTTCTTCTCAGACAATCCTGAAAAGACGAGAGAATGGTATGCGGAAAACTTAGGACTTGAAGTAAATGAATGGGGTTCAAGTTTTGAGTTTAGAAATGCCAACCGACCTAACGAAATAAATTATCTCCAATGGAGTCCTTTTAAGAAAGGTAGCGAGTACTTCGCCCCATCAAAAAAGGAATTTATGATAAACTACAGAGTACAAAACATAGTGGGATTTGTAGACAAACTCAAAGAAAACGGAGTAACCATAGTTGACAGTATTGAAACCTATGACTATGGGAAATTTGTGCACATAATGGACGCAGAAGGAAACAAAATCGAACTTTGGGAGCCGATTGACAGTGTGTTTACCGAAATGGGTGGAAATACAACTAAATAAATTTCAACGCGATAAATCTCTAAAGAAAATTCTATTGACCGCTTTGTCAATAGGACTAATTATTGGTTTTACAAGTGATTTTCCACAAATGAATTGGTTTATGTTCCCTCTAAAATATACTTTGCCAAATGTTTTCGACCACATAATTTCATTTTCTTTACTTGGATGGCTTATAGGCCTTTACACTTTTAAAACGGACAAAAAATGAGCGAAGAACGCATTTTGACAAAACATCCGCAAGGAAAAGACGGAGTGAATATACTCAAGAGAAGATATGACACCATAAAGGAATTTATCATAAAGACAATCGAAAAATATGATGAAATAACTTATGATAGATTATCGGATTTGGCAGTAGAAAAATTGAGTAGCACATTTGATGGAAAAGTGGTTTGGTACATTGTAACTGTCAAACTTGATTTGGAGGCTCGGAATATTATTGAGCGTATCCCGAAAACAAGTCCACACAAATTACGGATGAAAAAATAACGACACGCAAATCGAGTAGACGGCTCCGCCAGCTAAAGCTGACGGAGTGCGCCTCTCACACCACCGTATCCCGATGGAATAATCGGGACAGGCTATACGGGCCACGTATATGCTTACGCCGAAGCTTCAGCATAGGCGCTATGGCGGTTCATCAAATTAACAAATATATTGGTAGGCTAAAAGAATTGTGGTATTTAATCCCGCACTACCAATAGCCGAGACAGTTGTGCGGCATGCAAATGAACCGCAATGGAAAAAATCAAAACTTCATATAAATGAAAAAAATTTGTTTTGTAATAATGGGTGTACTAATAAATTATAGCGGTTGCACAAAACACTGGCATAAGGAGGGAATTCCAACATCCATCAACATTGCGGAATTGAAAAGGATTTTTGAAGTAAACAGGGAGAATTAAAATTAATGCTTATAGTGACACCCATAAATTAACGATAAAAGGATATGAAAAGAAGAACTTTACTACGTAGCCTGGCTCTCTCCCCAATTTTATGGAGTTCACGCAACCTCCCGGCAGGTGCGCTAATGAGTCCCTTTACCACGTCCAGATTGCAATATAGCATCAATGCATACAGTTTTAATTCCCTGCTGAGAAGGGGTGAAATGACATTTTTTGATATGATGGAATTTGCTTCTACACTTGGTTTAAATGCCGTTGACTTAACCGGTTATTATTTTTCTGATTATCCTCAGATTCCGGATGACAAAGCATTGTTTCAATTAAAGAGGAAAGCATTACAATTAGGATTAAATATTACCTGGACAGGGGTAAGTAATAACTTTGTAAATCCGGAAAAGGCTGCAAGAGATTCTGATATGGAGATGATAAAAAATTGGTTGCAGGTATCATCAAAACTCGGTGCTTCCATTATGCGCGTTTATGCAGGAAATGGAGAACATGAGGGATATTCCAGAGTGGAGGTCAAAAAATGGATGGTGTCAGACTTTCAGGAGTGTGCTCAATACGCTGAAGAAACAGGGGTCATTGCAGGTCTGCAAAATCATAACAATTTTTTATACGAGGCTGATGAGATTATCGATATTTTAAAAAGAGTGGATTCGGACTGGTTTGGATTAATTTTAGATATTGGTAGCCTGAGAAAAGGAGATCCGTATAAAGAAATTCAAAAACTGGCACCTTACGCAAATTACTGGTTTATAAAAGAATTGGTTTATGAGGATGGAGTTGCGGAACCTGTCAATATGAAAAAGATTGCCAAAATATTAAAGGAAATAAACTATACGGGGTACATTTCTTTCGAAAGCTTGACCGATGGCGACCCAAAACAAATTGTAACTTCTATGTTTAATGATCTTAGAACAGAGTATGAAAAACTCGAATAGGTAATCAATGTACACTTTGCCCTTCACTTTGGCCGAATAAGGATATACTTGACATATAATTGGAGACATGATGAATAAGTTATCGCTTCTTTATAAGACAGGCTTTCTGAGACTTACGAAAAATAAAATTGAGAAGTGGTATAGAATGCATGATATAGACAAATTAATTTTTGCATTCGGAAGGATAGAAAATGTTACTTTTTCCAAACCATTGAATTATGGAATAGATACCACTTTGAGAAAGCTGTTTCTTGAAATGCCCATATGGAAATCCGCTATTCAGGCGAGAGAAAAAACTCAACAAAGATTTGTAATTAAACTGATAATTGGAAGAAATAAGTATTGGGAAAAAAACTACGGCTAATAAATAGGACACTGAGCGGTCTGCAAGACCCAGCGAGGAGTCTGTGTTGAACTACGCTTCGACAAGGCTCAGCACACTGCACCCGCCGGTCTATGCACTTATCGAAGTGTTTTGTATTTTTTTAAGATAAAAAAGCTTAATCGTTCTTTGAAGTAATGCAGGTATTTGTGTGACTAAGCCAATAAACGAGGGATATTTTTTAAAAAATCAGCAGTTAAGAGTACTTTTTACTTGATATCGGGCATACCTCTCCCGGTTGCGTTGCAAGCGCAGTTTGGATTGTCTGTTTTAATATTGAAGCTGTAGTTGACTCCGGAAGAAATATACTGTTGAGCGTATATTAGGGAGTTCTCTTACTACAACCATTCTTCCTGTTTTGCAAACCGGACATGCCCGGCATTTGCCAGTGAAGATTCGCAGTGTACCACCCACCTGGAAGCGTATGCTTATTGAATCTTATCATCGAGCATTATCAGAGCGTTTTGCTTTCTCAGTGAGCGTTTCAGGCTATCAAGAAACCTTCCCTTGAAGGCTTGGCTGAGTTGATAAACCGGCTAGTATTTCAATATTCGCAAAATAGGGTTCCAGTTCTGTTTTGCAGCGGTTATTTTCCGATACAGAAATTCCTGAAAATATTGCCCAAAATTTCATCCGAACTCACTTCTCCAGTGATTTCGCCCAAATGATGAAGGGCTTCCCGGATATCCTGAGCAATAAACTCTTCGGAGATTCCAGCACTTAAGCCCTCCAGAACCCGTTCAAGACTCTTACCGGCATACTGTAATGCCTCGAAATGGCGCAGACTGGAAATGATAACTCCGGCCTCATTGAATCCGGACACATCTGCCACTTTTATCAATAATTCATGAAGAGGGGAGAGGTCTTCATCCTTTCCGGCTGAAAGAAAAAGGACTTCATCCTTTTTGCCTGGTTTGATAAGTTTTTTGAGGGATTCTATACGCTCCTTTTCAATGAGATCCGATTTATTAACCAACAGAATGATCGGCTTGGAATCGTCAGATTGTTTTCGGATTTCAGCCAGGGACCGGTTTATAAGCTTCTCCGAATCCCTTGAGTCGGTCATTAAAAGAATAATTCCGGACTGGGCAATTTTCTGGTATGTTTTCCGGATACCCAGGGTTTCAATGGGCTCGGCAGTCTCACGAATTCCGGCGGTATCTATAAACCGGAAACTGATTCCTTCAATATCCACCGTGTCTTCAATGACATCGCGTGTAGTCCCGGCAATTTCGGATACAATGGCTTTATCCTCGTTTAACAGACGGTTCAGAAGTGTTGATTTGCCCACATTTGGCTTGCCAACTATCGCTGCGGGAATTCCTTGTTTAATGGCATTTCCGATCCTGAATGAATTACTAAGTCGTTGAATAAGCTTCAATATCAATTCTACGGTCTGGGTAAGCCTTTCCCTATCTGCAAACTCCACCTCTTCTTCACTGAAATCGAGCTCAAGCTCTATTAAGGAAGCGAAATCGAGTAATTGCTTCCTGAAGTTCCTGAGTTCATTGGATACCCCCCCCCGCATCTGGTCCATCGCTATCTTGTGGGCTGAAGAAGAACCGGAGACAATCAGATCTGCTACTGCTTCCGCCTGAGAAAGATCCATCTTCCCGTTTAAAAATGCCCGTCGGGTAAATTCCCCGGGTTTTGCTAAAACAGCACCATGCTGAAGGAATAACCTGAGTATTTCGGACTGGATATATTTTGAGGCGTGACAGGAAATTTCGATCATATCCTCCCCGGTATAGGAGCGGGGAGAACGATACAGACTAACCATCACTTCGTCGACGATTTTCTCTTCATCCCTGATATGGGCAAAATGAAAAGTTCCGGGCGCATAGTCTTCCAGCGTGAATTGGCCAGAAGGAAAAGTAACCATTCTCCCGGTAATATCCCATGCACGGGGTCCTGAAACCCTGATAATTGCAAGCGCACCCCCTCCACCGGTGGCGATGGCACAAATAGTTGTGGTAAAATCCATATTATTGCAAATGTAGTATTTTTATTGATCAATAATTCTTCCTATTTTTGCGCTTGTGGCAATAATAAAAAAAACTCATGAGTGTACTGCTTTCAAAGAATAATAAAGTGATCGTGCAGGGTTTTACCGGTAGCGAGGGTACCTTTCACGCACAACAAATGATTGACTACGGGACGACCGTGATCGGTGGGGTTACCCCGGGAAAGGGAGGACAGAAACATCTCGGGCTCCCGGTATTCAATACCGTCAGAGATGCAGTAGAGCTGGGAGGAGCCAATACTTCGGTCATTTTTGTCCCACCCGCCTTTGCCGCGGATGCGATCATGGAGGCTGCCGATGCCGGAATTTCTCTTATCGTGGCCATTACGGAAGGGATTCCCACCGCCGATATGGTCAAAGTGAAAAACTATCTCAGTGATAAAAAGTCCCGGCTTATCGGACCCAATTGTCCGGGAATTATAACCCCGGGAGAAGCTAAAGTGGGTATTATGCCTGGATTTATTCACAAAAAAGGGAACGTGGGCATTGTGTCGAGAAGCGGGACCCTCACCTACGAAGCAGTTGATCAGGTAACAAAAACCGGTTTGGGACAATCCACCTGTATTGGCATTGGCGGGGATCCGATTATTGGGACCACTACGCTCGATGCTATCAAACTTTTTATGGAAGATGAGGAAACGAAAGGGATCATCATGATCGGAGAAATCGGTGGAAGCATGGAAGCTGATGCAGCTTATTGGATCAAAGAGCATGGCTCCAAGCCGGTGGTGGGTTTTATTGCCGGACAAACTGCTCCAAAAGGCAGAAGAATGGGGCATGCCGGTGCCATTATCGGCGGTAAATCGGATACTGCCGAAGCTAAAATGAAAATTATGCAGGATTGTGGTATTACCGTGGTCGCTTCGCCTGCTGAACTGGGAGCCACTATTGCCGGACTGCTTAAAAATAAAAACCAACACTAAAATAATGGATCTGTTAAAAGGAAAAACCGCACTTATTACCGGTGCCGCCCGGGGAATTGGAAGGCAGATTGCCGTTTCCTGCGCAAAAGAAGGGGCGAACATTGCCTTCACCGATATCAAAATGGACGAGAACATGAGCTCTCTTGAAAAAGAACTGGAGTCTTACGGGGTCAAAGCGAAGGCTTATGCTTCTGATGCAAGCGATTATCAGGATACCGGTGAAGTGGTAAATCAAATTGCCTCTGATTTTCAAACCATAGATATTTTGATCAATAATGCCGGAATTACCAGGGATACTCTCCTGATGAGAATGGATGAGGAAACCTGGGACCTGGTTATAAAGGTTAATTTGAAATCTGTTTTTAACTTTACCAAAGCCGTCCAAAAATTTATGCTGAAACAACGCTCCGGATCGATCATTAACATGAGCTCTGTTGTAGGAGTTTCCGGAAATGCCGGGCAAGCAAATTATTCTGCCTCCAAAGCAGGCATTATAGGCTTTACCAAATCCGTAGCAAAAGAATTAGGCTCCCGGGGTATTCGCTGCAATGCAATTGCCCCTGGTTTTATCATTACGGAAATGACAGCCAAACTGCCGGATAATGTACGGGAGGAGTGGATTAAATCAATTCCCCTGAGAAGAGGTGGAACTCCTGAAGATGTGGCTAATGTCTGTATCTTTCTGGGTTCTGATCTCTCTTCCTACGTTAGTGGTCAGGTTTTGAACGTTTGCGGTGCAATGAATACATGATACATATTTTATCAGCGGTGAAAGGTAAGGTTATGAAAATTCTCATTTTTTGTCTGTCTCTGTTTTCTGTTTTTACGATGTTCTCATGTATTCCTTCACGGGTCCTTACCATTGAAAAACTCGATCCCGCTGAAATGAACATTCCTGCCGGATTGAATAGTGTTCTGGTATTAAACGCCTCCTTTTACCCCTCGGCCGATACGATGGCATTCAACTACGCCGCTAAACTTAAATCCAATGAACAGTACATAGTGGATACTCTTGTTAATAACAGTGTCTTTAATGGTCTATTCTCTATTCTGGATTCATCTCCTGCCACCTACCTTAATAATGCCTCATATTATGAGGCAAGAGGGGAGGACAGGGAAGAAATTCTGAAACCCTTATCCTCTGAATCCATTTATTATTTGTGCGATTCTTTTAATGTTGACGGGATTATCGCTTTGGAGTATTGGGCCTTCAATCCGGATATTGAAAGCAACTTTTATTCTGATGGCGATTTTTTTGGTACCCGGGCCAGTTTAAGCCTGAACAGATATTTGTTATGGAGGGTCTATGATAGAGAGGAAGGCCTCGTCAATGAAAAGTTTTTGCATGACACGCTTACATGGTATGGTTACGGGACATTCTCCAAGGATGCCCGGGACGATTTGCCCGAACTTGCCGATGCTTTAAGGGAAGCATTCTGGTATGCCGGTTATGGCTTCGGAAAAAGTATTTCACCCTCCTGGGAGGAAGAAAACAGATCCTATTTTGAGATTAGGAACAAGAAAGGGGAGGATATTTCCCTCAATTCAGGGGAACTGAAAGCGCTGGCTTCTGAGGGGAAGAAAAATAAAGCCTATAAAGCCTCCTATAATCTGGCGGTATTTTATGAGCAGAACGATGACCTGGAGGAAGCGATGACCTGGATAAACCGGGCAGTATACCTGCGACCTGAGGCCGAAATAGCTCTTTATTATAAGCATCGGCTGGAAAAGAGAATAAGTGATGCCAAAGCACTCAATGAACAATTGCTCCCCTAAGCCGGGCGATAACCCACCTATCCATAAAGAATTTTTTTTATAGAACCAATCATATGTTTAACACGGTTTTTTTTGTCATACTAGCCATTCTTATTCTAGGATTTATCCTGGAAAACTGGTTGGAGTACCTTAATATGAAATCGGCAGAAAATACCCCACCCGATGAGCTGAAAGATGTCTATGACCCCGAACGGTATCAAAAATCCCAGGAATACAAACGGGTAAACACGAAATTCTCCTTTCTGACCCGCAGCTTCAATTTTCTTCTTATCCTTGCTATGCTTTTTCTGGGTGGCTTTGCCCTGGTTAATCATATCGCATATTCGTTGGCATCGGCCTATATTATTGTCGCTTTGCTTTTTTTTGGGATTCTTATGTTTGCCTCTGATATCCTGTCCATCCCTTTTGATCTTTATGATACCTTTGTCATTGAAGAAAAATTCGGGTTCAATAAGACCACTCCCGGAACCTTCATTAAAGATAAATTAAAAGGCTGGCTTATCGGGATTATACTTGGTGGCGGTATTCTGGCTATAATTATATGGTTCTACCAACTCACCGGATTAAATTTCTGGATATGGGCCTGGATTCTGGTTTCGTTTTTTACCGTTTTTATGAGTATGTTTTACTCAAATCTTATTGTGCCGCTTTTTAATAAGCAAACTCCCTTGCCGGAGGGTGAACTCAGGACTGAAATTGAGGAATTCTCTTCAAAAACAGGATTTAAACTGGACAATATCTATGTAATTGATAGTTCAAAACGATCAACAAAGTCCAATGCCTATTTTACAGGACTTGGCTCAAAAAAGAGGATTGTTCTTTACGATACGCTCATCGATCATTTAAAAACTTCGGAGATAGTAGCAGTTCTGGCACATGAAATTGGTCATTACAAGAAAAAGCATACCCTGAAATCAATGTTGTTATCGCTCCTTCAAACCGGGTTAATGCTCTTTTTGTTTTCTCTTTTCCTGAACAATCCGCAACTGTCCAAAGCACTCGGAGTGGAAGAACCCAATTTCCATGTCTCCATAATTGCTTTCGGGATTTTATATTCACCCCTTTCCATGCTTATTTCCTATCTGTTTAATATCTTCAGCAGGAAAAATGAATTTGAAGCCGACCATTTTGCGGCGAAAAACTATGGTGCCCCGAGCCTTATTTCCGCACTTAAACGCCTGAGCTCTGAAAACCTCAGCAATCTAACACCCCATCCGCTCTATGTTAAATTTCATTACTCTCATCCAACTTTACTTTCAAGAATAGAGGCGATGAAAAATATCACACAGAAAAAATGATCGCGTCACATCAGGGAGAATTTGCCGCATTGCTTGTGGCCGTTTTCTGGACTATTACCGCCCTGTCATTCGAATCGGCCTCTCTGAAAGTGGGCTCGATACCGGTAAATATAATCCGGCTGGTTTTAGGATTATTCTTTCTGGTGGCTTTAACTGCTGTTATTCGTGGTAACCCACTGCCAACAGATGCCTCCGGCTTTAACTGGTTTTGGTTGAGCATTTCCGGACTTATTGGATTTGTCCTGGGTGACCTCTTCCTTTTTAAATCCTACATTATTGTTGGTTCCTGGTTCTCCATGCTCATCATGACTCTTGCCCCGCCTACGGCAGCTCTTTTTGGCTGGATACTCCTGGGAGAAACACTTAGTTTAATAAGCCTTATGGGGATGGGGCTTACCTTAACAGGAATCGCCATAACCATTTTTAGCAGGGGGGAAGGAAAGCTCCGGCTAATACTTAATAAACCTCTGAAAGGGATCCTTTATGCATTACTTGGTGCGGTAGGGCAAGGACTTGGCATAGTTTTCAGCAAGTATGGGATGGGAAGTTACGATGCTTTTGCTTCCACCCAGATACGAATCATAGCAGGCATAGCTGGTTTTATTGTCATTATTAGCATAAGCCGGAAATGGAAACCTGTTTCCTACGCTTTAAAAAATAAAAGAGCTATGTGGTCCATCACTTCCGGCTCATTTTTCGGACCTTTCCTGGGCGTTTCCTTTTCACTTATAGCGATTGCCCATACTGCCACCGGAATAGCTTCAACGATTATGGCCATCGTTCCTATTCTTATTATACCGCCCTCTATTGTGCTTTTCAAACATAAAATTTCCGGTAAAGAAATAATTGGGGCAATTCTGAGCGTTTGCGGTGTAATGCTTTTCTTTCTCTAATGATTTACAACCTGCATTGTTCCTACATGCGGAGAGGTAGAAATGAAGCGTAGGGAAAAATTACTTCTCCTTATCCCCTCTGATCGTCTCTGGCAGAGGTTCGCCCGTGGGCACGAAAACCATGGAGATGGAATTGACACAGTGTCGGGTGTTTTTATCGGTAAACCCTTCACCCAGAAAAACATGGCCAAGATGTCCTCCACAATTGGAACAGATGATTTCGGTCCTTCTTCCGTCGGCATCTGTCTGGCGTTTTACAGCCCCGTCAATTTCATCGTCGAAACTCGGCCATCCGCAGTGAGAGTCAAATTTATCGGCTGATTCATAAAGCGGAGCGTTGCAACGCCGGCAAATGTATGTTCCCCCGGCCTTATTGTCTGTATATTCTCCCGTCCCGGCTCTTTCCGTACCTTTTTTAAGAATTACATATTCTTCTTCAGGGCTAAGTTTATTGTAAGACTGGGATAAGGAATCACTCATTTCTTTCATGTTTTCAATATTTTTCCCCTTCTTCTGAGCACAGGAATGGAATGTAAAACCCGCGAGCAGAAAGAGGATAAGGATAGATTTTATAGCATTCATAATTTTTCTCCTGACTGCTAAAGATAACAAGGAAATTAATATTTAGTTTATCAATACCTGTTAATTTTGGTTAAAACAAGTCAAATCAATAAAATCAGCAAAATGAATCGGGGATAACTTCCTAAATCGAAAAAACTTTATAAATTTGCACCATTAAAACAGAATTATGCGGGAGTAGCTCAGTGGTAGAGCATTAGCTTCCCAAGCTAAGGGTCGCGGGTTCGATCCCCGTTTCCCGCTCGTTTGTCGGGGGATTTACAGAAGTAAATCCCTTTTTTATTGCCCTGTTTGCAATCCAAACTGGTCAACAGATGCCTACTGGCAAGTGAAGATTGAAAAACAGTACGGCCTGATAAATTTCTTTTATTAATTTTGGGATTCAAATTACATTTTATGAGGGCAGCATTGACAGCCATTGGTGATGAATTACTCATCGGCCAGGTCACAGATACCAATTCCACCTGGATTGCAGAACAATTAAATCTGATTGGGGTCGAGGTCAAAGAAATCAGAAGCATTTCTGACAATGCATCTGTTATACATGAGACACTGGCATATTTTGAGAGCAGGGTAGAGCTCGTAGTGCTTACCGGGGGACTCGGCCCGACAAAGGACGATATAACCAAAGCTGCGTTAACAGACTATTTTGGGGGAAGTTTAAAGGAAAGTCCGGAGGTATTGTCAAATATTGAACATTTATTCCGTTTAAGGGGAATGAAACTCTCAGAATTGAATCGCCTCCAGGCAAAGGTACCCGACAACTGCATTATCCTGAATAATCTGGAAGGAACAGCCCCGGGAATGGTTTTTGAAAGAAACAATACAATTTTTGTATCATTACCAGGGGTCCCCTACGAAATGAAACATATCGTATCACGGGAACTCATTCCCTTCCTGGCAAACAGAATGAACGGGAGCATCATCGTACACCGTACGGTCATGACCCAGGGGATTCCGGAATCTTACCTGGCTTCCCGGATTGAAGAATGGGAAACAAATCTTCCCGAAAATTGTAAACTGGCCTACTTGCCCCGTCCGGGTATTGTGCGCTTAAGGCTCACTGCAATTGGGGATAACAGAAAGCTACTTGAACTATCACTTCAGAACGAAATAGATAAACTTCTCCACTTAAAAAAGGTGGATATTTTCGCCACGGAAGATATCAACCTCGAAAATGTACTGGGACAAATCCTTCTGGATAAGAAAGCTACTGTTTCTGTTGCCGAGAGCTGTACAGGAGGAAATATTGCACACCTGATTACCTCGGTTGCAGGGAGTTCCCAATATTTCAAAGGGGGGATTGTCGCCTATTCAAATGAACTGAAAATTAAGGAACTCGGAATTGAAGCTGCTATAATAAGCTCCTACGGTGCTGTTAGCCGGGAAGTTGTTGAGAAAATGGCCCTTAGTGCACGCCATAAATTCCTCACAGATTTTGCAATAGCCACCAGTGGGATCGCAGGACCTGGAGGCGGAAGTGAGGATAAGCCGGTAGGTCTTACATGGATCGCTGTCGCCTCCTCCGAAAAATGCCTTTCAAATTCGTTCCTCTTTGGAGAACATCGGGGAAGGAACATAGAAAAAGCGAGTTATTCTGCACTTAATCTGCTGAGAAAGATGGTTTTGGGAATTGATTGAGGGAAAACTAAAAATATTATTTTTTTCCATTAATGATTTGATTATTTGAAAGAAAATGTCGTAATTTGCGTTCTCTTTAAAAAAATTAGTAAAATTCAAAAAATGTCACGAGTTTGCCAGATTACAGGGAAGAAAATGATGGTGGGAAACAATGTCTCACACTCTAAAAAAAGGACCAAGAGAGTTTTTCTGCCTAATATTTTCAATAAAAGATTTTATTTACCTGAAGAAGACAGGTGGATCAGTCTGAAGGTTTCTACCCAGGGCATGAAAACTATAAATAAGAAAGGCCTGAAAATTGCCCTTGAGGATGCAAAACGAGAGGGTCATATCCAAAGTTATTAATACATAAAAGAATCCGATAATGGCTAAAAAAGGAAAAGGGAACAGATTACAGGTAATCCTTGAATGCACCGAGCATAAAGAAAGCGGAATGCCTGGGACTTCCCGTTATATCACCACCAAAAACAGGAAAAACACCCCTGACAGGATGGAACTAAAAAAATACAATCCCATCCTTAAGAAAGTTACCGTACACAGAGAAATTAAATAAATTGTAGAAAAATGGCAAAAAAAGTTGTTGCTTCCCTTAGGAACAGTAAAGGTAAATCTGTTGTAAAATGCATTAAAATGGTCAAACAGGACGATACTTCCTCTTATTCCTTCGAAGAAGACATGGTCCCGGTAGACATTGTTAACGATTATTTTAAAAAATAAGCGGTTTATACCCCTTAAATTGAAAAGCTTTCTTTACAAGGAAGCTTTTTTTATATATTTATACCTCAAAATTAAAATGATGATCCACGTAGGATATACCCGGGGGAAAGCTGGACAAAATTAGCTCGAATACAAATTTAGGGATTATGGGATTATTTAACAGGGAAAAAAAAGAAGAGCTTAACAAGGGTCTTGAAAAGACAAAAGAAAATGTTTTTAAAAAACTATCCAGAGCTGTTGTAGGAAAGGCAAAGGTTGACGATGAGGTGCTTGATAATCTGGAAGAAGTCCTCATTAGTTCGGATGTGGGTGTTGACACCACTATTCGGATCATAGAGCGCATTGAATCGCGGGTATCCCGGGACCGGTATATGAACACCTCTGAATTAAACGTCATATTGAAGGAAGAAATCGAAGCTTTACTTGAAGAAAACAACACAGGAATTGTCAAAGGATTCGAGGAGGAGCTGGATCACCATCCGTATGTAATTATGGTGGTAGGGGTGAACGGGGTAGGCAAAACCACCACCATTGGAAAACTGGCCTATCAATTTAAAAAGGCAGGAAAAAAGGTTCTTCTTGGGGCAGCCGATACATTCCGGGCTGCCGCTGTCGATCAGTTGGTTATCTGGGCAGAACGAACAGGCGTCGAGCTCTTGAAACATAAAATGGGTTCCGATCCTGCATCGGTGGCCTATGATACAGTCTCAAAAGCAAAAGCAGAAAATGTCGATGTAGTAATTATTGATACAGCAGGACGACTTCATAATAAGATCAATCTTATGAATGAGCTTTCCAAAATCAAGAAGGTGATGCAAAAGATCATCCCTGATGCCCCTCATGAAATCCTGCTTATCCTTGACGGATCCACGGGTCAAAATGCTTTTGAGCAGGCCAAGCATTTTACCATTGCAACAGATGTCAATGCGATTGCCCTGACCAAACTTGATGGTACCGCCAAAGGGGGAGTGGCCATTGGCATAAGCGACCAGTTCAAAATCCCGGTAAAATATATCGGTATAGGGGAAAAAATGGGTGATTTGCAGATCTTTAACAAGAAAGAATTTGTCAGTTCTCTTTTTTCCAGTTGAACACTTCTAAATCCCATCCTTCATGGAGATTAATGTAATTACCCTGGGTTGCTCGAAAAATCTGGTGGACTCGGAGAAGTTGCTTGGACAATTGCTTGAGAACGGGCATCGTATATATCATAATGCCAGTAAGTTTACCGAGTGTATAATTATCAACACCTGCGGCTTTATCCTGGATGCCAAAACAGAATCCATTGAAACCATTCTCAATTATGTTAAGGCAAAGAATGAGGGGAGGGTTAAAAAAGTTTTTGTGATGGGATGCCTTTCTGAGAGGTATAAAAAATCCCTTCAGGAGGAGATTCCGGAAATAGATGGTTTTTTCGGGGTATGGGATCAAAAGGCCATACTCTCAACCCTCAATAGTCAACTTTATACGAAAGATACCCCAACCCGGGTTATCACCACACCCTCTCATTACGCCTACTTAAAAATAGCGGAGGGATGCAATCGTAATTGCGCTTTTTGCTCGATTCCTGATATCCGTGGCTCACAAATTTCCATTCCGGTCGGGGAACTGGTAGCGGAAGCTCAATTCCTTGCCAGCCAGGGGGTAAAGGAATTAATATTGATTGCCCAGGATCCAAGTTCCTATGGTACTGATCTCTATCAAAAAAAATCATTCATAAATTTGATAGAACAACTGGTCCTCATAGAGGAGTTTGAGTGGATAAGGCTTCACTATTTCCATCCGCTTGGATTTCCAGCCAGGGGGATCGTGGAACTTATGAAAAAACACCGGAAAATTTGCCGATACCTCGACATGCCCGTGCAACATGCGGATAATAAAATCCTGAAATCCATGAACCGGGGTCATGAAATATCCCTTGTCAATAATATTATTGAGCTGTTCAGGGCCGAAATTCCGGACATTTGTATCCGCACAACCCTTATAACCGGGTTCCCGGGCGAAGGTAAAAAGGAATTTACTTCTTTAAAAGAATATGTCCGAAACATGAAATTTGACAAATTGGGGGCGTTTGCCTATTCTCATGAAGAAGGCACAATTGCTGGCAGGAATATTAATGATTCTGTCAGTCCGGCAACAAAGAAAAAAAGGCTGGAGGAAATCATGGAAATCCAGGAAGAAATTGCCCTGGAAAAAAATCAAAAAATGATCGGCCAGACCATGAAGGTAATTGTCGATAAAAGGGAAGGGGACTTTTACATCGCGAGAACGGAATTCGATTCCCCTGAAGTAGATAACGAGGTGCTCATCCCGGCAGGAAATACTTCCCTTATCCCGGGATCATATTACGAAGTGAAAATAGTCGATGCCTCAGGCCATGATTTAATCGCAAAGCTACAGGAGTAGTGGTTCTAATCCTTGGATTCCTGTTTCTCTTCTTTATTATTGGACGTTTTCTCTACCCCTTTACCTGCCTTCAAAACCTTTATCCTGATCTCTTCTCCTTTTTTATCCAATCCCACTGAGATGGTATCGTTTTCGTTTACGGAAGATTTTATGATCACCTCGGCCATAGGATCCTCAAGATATTTTTGAATAGCCCTCTTCAGGGGTCTTGCACCAAACTGAAGGTCATATCCTTTTTCAATAATAAAATCTTTGGCTGGTGCAGAAATCTTGATTTTGTAACCAAGGGCGTTCACACGATCGTATAAGCCCAGGAGCTCAATGTCGATAATTTTATAAATATCTTCCTTGGAAAGGGAATTAAATACCACCACATCATCAATCCTATTAAGAAACTCAGGAGCAAAAGCGCGTTTTAAGGCTTTTTCGATCACACCTTTGGTATATTCATTGGAACTTTCTACCCTTGTTTTGGTATCAAAACCCACACCCTGTCCAAAATCTTTTAGTTGTCGTGAGCCGATATTGGATGTCATAATGACAATAGTATTCCTGAAGTCAACCCTTCGTCCCAGGCTATCGGTTAATTGACCTTCATCCAGGACCTGAAGCAGTATATGGAATACATCGGGATGGGCTTTTTCGATTTCATCCAGAAGAACCACCGAATAGGGTTTCCTGCGGACTTTTTCGGTTAACTGTCCGCCTTCTTCGTAACCGATATATCCCGGAGGTGCACCAACCAGACGAGAAACGGAGAACTTCTCCATATATTCGCTCATGTCGATACGAACCAGGTTGTCTATGCTATCGAACAGGTACTTGGCCAGGATTTTCGCAAGTTGCGTTTTACCAACGCCGGTAGGCCCGAGGAAAATAAATGTCCCGATGGGTTTATTAGGATCTTTCAGTCCGGCACGGTTTCGCTGAATGGATTTAACGATCTTCGCGATCGCCTCTTCCTGTCCGATCACCTGCTTTTTAATTTCATCGCCCATTTTAAGCAGACGGGCACCCTCTGCCTGTGCAATGCGTTGGACCGGCACACCGGTCATCATGGCAACAACTTCAGCTACCTTATCATCGTCGACTATCTCCCGGTTTCTGGCCAGTTCACGTTCCCATTTTTGTTTTTCCTGCTCCAGGTTATCAAGAAGCTCTTTTTCCTTATCCCGAAAACTTGCCGCGCGTTCAAAATTCTGATTCTTGACAGCTTTTATTTTATCTTTTTTGGTTTCTTCGATTTCTTCCTCAAGCTTTATTATTCTTTCCGGTACAATAATATTCGAAATGTGGACACGGGAGCCGGCCTCGTCCAGTGCATCGATGGCCTTATCAGGAAGATGCCGGTCAGAGATATATCGCTGGGTTAATTTCACACATGCTTCAATGGCTTCGGCCGTATAAAAAACATTATGATGTTCCTCATACCGTTCTTTAATGTTATTCAGAATGATAACTGTCTCCTCAGCACTGGTAGGCTCGATCATGACCTTCTGAAACCTTCTTTCAAGAGCGCCGTCCTTTTCGATATGTTGACGATATTCATCGAGGGTGGTGGCTCCGATACACTGGATATCTCCACGGGCCAGTGCAGGTTTTAGCATATTGGCAGCATCGAGAGAGCCTGTAGCACCCCCTGCGCCAACAATTGTATGTATTTCGTCGATGAATAAAATTACATCATGATTTTTTGAGAGCTCATTTAAAATGGCTTTCATTCTTTCCTCAAACTGACCCCGGTATTTGGTCCCTGCCACAATTGAAGCAAGGTCAAGGGTAACAACCCTTTTATTGAAAAGCACCCGGGAGACCTTTCGCTGGATTATCCGGTTGGCCAGGCCTTCGGCGATAGCCGATTTACCTACTCCGGGTTCCCCGATCAGAATTGGATTATTTTTTTTACGGCGACTGAGTATCTGTGCAAGACGTTCAATTTCGATCTCCCTGCCGACAATTGGATCCAAACGATTCTCTTCGGCAGCTTTGGTAAGGTCGATCCCGAAATTATCAAGCACGGGGGTGTCAGAGGTTTTTGAGGGTCCGGCACCAGTACCTCCAGGTTTTCCTACCCCGAATGGGCCTCGCAACTCATCATCATCATCGCCCTGAAAGTCAGCTTTATTTTCGAACCCACTATTTTCCATTTCACTTTTCACAAGCTCATAGCTAATGCGTTTCTCGTTTAAAAGCTGGGTTACGAAATTGTTTTCATTCTTAAGTATGGCAAGAAGAAGGTGCCCGGTGTCCACCGTGGGATCTTTCAACGCTCTTGCTTCCAGGGAAACCAGCTTAAGAACCCGTTCGGTACTTTTTAATAGGGGCATATTTTCGATGTCGGCAGTTTTTCCGATCCTGGCCTGGCGGATATGATCCTCAACCGATTTTCTAAGGTCATACAGTTCGGCCCCCAATAAAATCAATATATCTATGGCCATGCCTTCACCATCCCTCAAAATCCCGAGGAATAAATGTTCGACCTGCAACTTTCCATTGCCCAGCCGTATTGCCTCTTCCTTACTATAACTTAATACGTCCTTTATCCTTTGTGAAAATTTAGCATCCATAATTATTTCCAATATTATCCCTGCAATTTAAAATTTATTCCTACAAATATAGCAATAAAACAAATATTGTTTATAAACAGTTCAATGTTGAAAATTCATTCTAAAATATGCCTGATTTAGCATGAAAATGATTAATTTCGTGATTCCTGATTTCATGTGATTATTTTTACATGGATAGAGTTGTAAATAACATAAATTGAATGATATAATGGCTGAAGGAGAGAAGATCATACGGATCAATATCGAAGAAGAGATGAAGTCGGCCTACATCGATTACTCGATGTCGGTCATCGTTTCGAGGGCCTTACCTGATGTAAGGGATGGTTTAAAACCAGTGCACCGACGAGTTCTTTTCGGAATGAGGGATCTGGGCGTATATGCAAACAGAACATTTAAGAAATCCGCTAGAATAGTAGGGGAAGTTCTAGGTAAATATCATCCTCATGGCGATAGCTCTGTTTATGATACCATGGTAAGAATGGCACAACCCTGGTCGCTTCGCTATCCCCTTGTGGACGGTCAGGGCAACTTTGGGTCGGTCGACGGGGACAGTCCTGCAGCCATGCGTTATACTGAGGCCCGGCTCCAGAAAATTGCCGAGGAAACCATGGCCGATCTCGATAAAAATACGGTCGATTTTCAATTGAATTTTGACGATACTCTTGAGGAACCCACCGTTTTACCCACCAGAATCCCTACATTGCTGGTAAACGGAGCCTCGGGGATAGCGGTAGGGATGGCTACCAATATGCCACCCCACAACCTGAAAGATACCATTAATGCCATTGTCGCCTATATTGATAATAAAGAGGTAACAATTGAAGAATTAATCCCCATTATCAAGGCTCCTGATTTTCCAACCGGTGGGATTATCTACGGCTATCAGGGAGTAATGGATGCCTTCCAAACGGGCAGGGGGAGGATTGTAGTCAGGGCCAAATCTGAAATAGAAATTACCTCTACAGGACGCGAATCCATTATCGTCACGGAAATTCCCTATCAGGTCAATAAGGCGGAATTGATTAAAAAAATTGCCGACCTTGTAAACGAGAAGAAAATCGAAGGAATTTCCTATGTCAATGACGAGTCTGACCGCTCCGGAATGAGGATAGTCATTATCCTGAAAAAGGATGCTATGTCCAATGTTGTACTCAACCAGTTGTTGAAGTACACTATGCTACAAACTTCATTTAATGTGAATAACATAGCCCTGGTTAAAGGCAGGCCCCGTACACTCAACCTCAAACAGCTCATTTCCTATTTTGTCCAGCACCGACATGAAGTGGTTGTCCGCCGAACCCAGTACGATCTGGACCAGGCCGAAAAAAGAGCCCATATACTGGAAGGGCTGCTCATAGCTCTGGATCATCTTGATGAAGTAATCGCCCTCATAAGGGCTTCTAAAACCGTGGAAGAGGCACGGGAGGGACTGATTTCCCAGTTTAATCTCAGCGATTTACAGGCCCGGGCCATACTTGATTTGCGGCTACAGAAGCTTACCGGTCTTGAAAGGGATAAAATTAAAGAGGAATATGAGGAACTAATGAAGCAAATCGAATACTTCCGAAGTATCCTGGCCGATGAAGTCTTACGGATGCAAATCATTAAGGACGAATTGATCGAGATCAGGGAAAAATATGGTGATGAGCGTCGTACGGAGATTATGCAAAATGTAGAAGAATTTAATCCTGAGGACTTTTACGCCGATGATAATATGATCATTACCATCTCCCACATGGGATATATGAAAAGGACCCCGCTTATCAGAATTTCGTATTCAGGGAAGGGGAGGGATGGGCTCCAAAGGGAGTACCACCCGGGATGAGGATTTCCTTTCCCATATGATAAGTGCCACCATGCACAATACCATGCTGTTCTTCACCGAGAATGGTAAATGTTTCTGGCTTAAAGTATACCAAATCCCCGAAGGTACCCGGCAATCCAAAGGACGGGCCATGCAAAACCTCTTAAACCTGGAACCTGGCGACAGGGTTGTGGCATACCTGAATGTCCTGAACCTTAAGGATGAGGATTATGTAAACAACAATTATATTGTTTTATTTACCCGTAACGGGATCGTTAAGAAAACTTCACTGGAAGCATATTCCCGGCCACGCCAGAATGGTATCAATGCCATCAACATAAAGGACGGAGACCTTCTTCTCGAAGCCCTCTTAACCAATGGAAACCATGAAATCATGATAGGGGTTAAATCCGGTAAAGCTGTACGTTTCCCTGAAAACAAGGTGAGAGCGATCGGCAGGACAGGTGCAGGAGTGAAAGGGGTAACCTTCTCAACCCCTGATGACCGTGTAATAGGGGTCATTTCTATGGAAAACCAGGAGAAAGATGTTCTGGTCGTTTCCGGGAAGGGGTATGGAAAACGCTCCTCTATAGAAGATTACAGGATTACAAACCGCGGGGCAAAAGGAGTTAAAACCATTAATATTACGCCCAAGACAGGAGCTCTTATCGGACTAAAATCAGTTACAGATAATGATGACCTGATGATCATAACCAAAAATGGCATAGTCATCCGCCTGAGTGTGTCCAGTGTCAGGGTTATGGGAAGGGCGACACAGGGCGTGCGCCTGATCAACCTTCGCGAGGGTGATGAAATTGCCGCCCTGGCCAATGTTCCATCAGATGTAGAGGAGGTAGAAATTGTTCAGAATGAAACGCCAACTTCAGACCCCGACGGTTTAAATCAGGTGAATTCTGGTCCTGATAAGGCTGATAATGAGAATGTTGAAGATGAATAGATCATTCCTTCCAAAATTTTTGGCATCGTATTTGAAGTTTTCGTGAATTAGTTTAATTTAGTGCCCAAATCTAAAACAGGAAAATAATGAAACGTTTATTATCAATTGCACTGGTTTTCTGTGGCCTGATATCAAGTTCGATGGCTCAGGATGTCTTATTGCTTAATTACAGCACGCTCGAAAAAAAACTTGAAAAAAGTAACGATCAAATTAATAACAGTAAAAAAGGAAGCGATGCAAAAACCTGGTTTAACCGGGGAAAACTCATGCAGGATATCTTCAATCTTGACCTGGAGAATATTTATGATGGCATTGCCCCCAACATGGTAAAGCTTTATTATAAAGATCCTACCAGCTCGGAAACCAATGAAGAGGGCCTTCAGGTAGATACTTATGAAAGGATTAAGTATTATTATGACAACGGGAAATTTGTTCGGTTTGAAAGGCTTAAGTCCGTAACAGATGACCCTCTGGATAAAGCTTTTGAGGCCTATAAAAAAGCGCTCCAATACGATCAGAAGGGGAAATATGAAGATAAAATCAAGGATCAGTTGGAAATCCTTAAAAACCAGTATAAAAGGGAAGGAATAAATCAATACTATCTTGAAAACAAAAAAGCAGGCCTTGAGGCAATGATGATGGTAAACGAGATTAACCAGATGGATATGTTTGAAGGAACAATAGATACCCTCATGGTTCAATACTCCGGGATAATTGCAAGGGAAATAGGGGACTATGAGACTGCCATTGAATCCTACAAAAAACTTGTCGATATGAATTATGGTGGACCATCTACCTATCTTACCATTAAAAATGATTATCTCGAAATGGGCGATTCGGCTCAGGCTATCAACATTATGAAAGAGGCTTTTGACAAGTATCCGGATACTTTGAGCATCGTTGCTAATCTGGTAGATTTATATGTAAGAACAAAGCAATTTAATACAGGTTTGGAAGCTATTGATGAGGCTCTGCAGAAGAATCCAAATAAGGGAGAACTTTATTATTGGAAAGGGAGACTTCTGTTGAATCTTGCTGAAGACGGCAGTGTTGATCAGGCTTTGAAGGTTTATCAAACGGCTGTTGAGAAGAATCCTGATTTGTATTATGTCTATTATGATATGGGCTTTATCTATTTCCTTCAGGGACAGGATTTGTTCAATCAGGCGGGATTGGAACGGGATGCCGCGGCAAGAAAGCAAATCAATGAACTGGCAACTGAAAAATATAATGAAGCCATTCCCATGCTGGAAAAGGCAGTTGATTTGAATTCCGAGAACCCTGAAATAAAAAAGGAATCCCTCGATGTTTTGAAAAGGATCTACTATAAGCTTCAGATGGACGAGAAATACAAAAATATTACGAATGAAATAGATAATCTTAATAAATAAATTCGAAAATATTAAGTCTAAAAGGGATTACGAAAGTTTTCCCTTTTTTTTGTTTTTCCTTTTCGACGGGAGAGGGCTGATTTCTTATTTTCGAATTTATTCACGATTTTCGAATTTATTCACCTAATAACTTTATCGAAAGAGTGCAGGGAATTTTCTATTTAACATAATATTAATTATGGTACAATATACTTTAATCATTTTGGCAATTAGATCATCCGGAAAAGGCTGATATGGTTTTCCTAACCCCACGATACTTACTTCAATCCTGATTCCGCTCATCCAGTTCCATCCATCTCTCAGCCTTTTCATCAATGAGTCTCATGATCTCTCCGATACGTTGCGAGGCATTATCAAGCTTTTGATAATCATTTTCACCAGAGCTTAATATCCCTTCAAGCTTCTTTTTCTCCATCTCAAGGTTTTCAATTTCTGAACCCAGTGCCTTATATTCTCTTTTTTCATTGAAACTTAACTTTTTAGGGTCACCGGATCGATTGACCATTGAGGGTTGAGAAGCTGAAGAATTGGATGCAGTATTTTTTGTTTCTTCTGCCTGCTTGTCCAACTCCATTTTATAATCGGAATAATTGCCATAATAGTCCCTAACTTTCCCGTTTCCTTCAAATATAAAGAGGTGGTCGACCAATCGGTCAAGAAAATACCTGTCATGGGAAACCAGGATAAGACAACCACCAAAACCGGAAAGAAATTCCTCCAAACGTTCGAGTGTAAGGATATCCAAATCGTTGGTAGGTTCATCAAGAATGAGAAAATTCGGATTTTTCATTAAGACCGTAAGCAGATGTAACCTTCTTTTTTCGCCCCCGCTAAGTTTGGAGACGAATGTATACTGCATTTCCGGGGGAAAAAGAAAAAACTGAAGGAATTGTGAAGCGGAAAGCCGGGACCCGGGAGCCGTTTCGATAACTTCTGCGATATCGGTTACAACTTCAATCACTCTTTTATCTTCCTGTAATGAAATCCCTTCCTGGGTAAAATATCCATAGGCTATTGTCTCTCCTGTCACGATGGATCCTGAATCTGATTCTAATCTTCCGGTGATAAGGTTAAGAAAGCTGGTTTTCCCGCTTCCATTCCCTCCGATAATCCCAAGCCTCTCCCCTTTCGAAAAGGTATAGTTAAAGCCTGAAAGTAAAGATATGGAACCAAAAGATTTACTTATATTCTTGATTTCTAATATCTTATCTCCCAAACGTTGCATATTTATGTTGAGATTTATATCTTTCTCGTTTCTTCTCACCGATGCCCGCTCCCTGGTTTTATAATAGGCATCAATCCTGCTTTTGGATTTGCCAGTCCGGGCTTTTGGCATTCGGTTGATCCATTCCGTTTCATGGCGCACAAATTTAGAAGCCCTGTCTGTTTCAGTCTGAA
The DNA here is from genome assembly GCA_963779845.1 of uncultured Bacteroidales bacterium. Classification (GTDB taxonomy): domain Bacteria; phylum Bacteroidota; class Bacteroidia; order Bacteroidales; genus CAVZZV01. The sequence continues at coordinate 54,691 of CAVZZV010000001.1, forward strand.
AGGTGTTCAGTCGTTCTTCTTTTTTGCGCAGAAAATATTCAAAATTCCCGTTATGAATAAACAGTTCCCGGTAACTTATTTCAAATATCTGCCTGCATATCCTGTCCAGGAAATAGCGGTCATGGGTCACCATGAGAAAAGTAATGCCGGGTTGGGACAGATAATTTTCCAACCATTCTATCATATTTATATCCAAATGGTTTGTAGGCTCATCCAATAAAAGTATATCGGGTTTATCGATCAACACCATCGATAGGGCGAGCCTTTTTCTTTGCCCACCGGATAAACTTCCGATTTTTTGATCAGGATTAAAAATATTGAACCTGTTAAGCATCTCCATCATTCTCCGTTCAAAATCCCATCCCTCATAATGATCCATCATCGTGGTCCATTTATTTAAATGGGCAAGGTTTTGGCTTGAGCTGGAATGGCTATGGTCCGTTAAGGCTTTATTGTACTCTGAAATGATATTTACAATCCTGAGGGTGTTATCAGATATTATCTCCCTGATGGTAAGAGATGGATTCATCTCGGGTTCCTGTTCAAGGAGTGCAATTTTAATTCCGTCCCGCAGAGCCACCTGGCCCTCAGAGGGACTATCCTTACCGGCAAGGATCCGCAATAAGCTGGTCTTCCCGGTCCCGTTGGCAGCTATTAGGGCAATCTTATCATTTTTGGCAAGACCAAAACTCAGATTTTGAAAAAGTACCCGTTCCCCAAAGTTCTTCCCGACGTTCTCGGCTGATAAATAGTTCATCCTTTTAAAAAAAATACAAATATAATAGGGTTGACCCTTATCCGATAATCAAATTGTTCACTTATGATCCCGCAATTTATAAACACATGGTTTTTTTGAGTTTTGTCAATTCAAAAGGAAATAAATCAAAGATTATTTTTTTGGATCAGGGATTTGAATCTGTTGTCCTTCAAGCTTTATCCGGATAGGCTTAACCGGATCGTAGTTTTTAAGCTCCATGATATTTGCCGGAAGGGCAAAGCCATCTTTGACCAGCATATGCAGGACCTGGCGCATCACTTCTGATTTAAGGAGAATGGTGGAACCTTCGAAATTTTTATTATCAGTCCAGTAATATACCTGAATATTTACCGTATTTGGGCCAAAATCATTGATTAGCACAAAGGGTTGAAGTTCATCACGTTTTTCGATCATCGGAATTTTATTGAGCATTTCCGTAATTTTTTTAAACACAGAAATCATATCCGTTCCGTAATCAATTCCCACGATAAAACTATGACGCATCAGTCCATCCCGGGTATAATTCACCAATTGATTTTTCATCAACATGGCATTCGGGATAAAAATATCCTTCCCGTCGTAAGTCCTGATGTGTGTATTTCTAAGGTTTAAGGCCCTCACAGTGCCTAATGTACCGCTTGCTTCTATGACATCTCCCATCCCAAATGGACGACTAAAAGCGAGAAAAAAACCAGCCAAAAAATTTTCTCCAATATCCTTGAAAGCCAATCCAATAATGAGGGCCGATACACCTGCACCAGCAAGTAAACCCCCGGCCATTGTGCCCAGGCCTATCTGATTTAAAAAAATAATGAGTCCAAAGATGACAAAAAGCGTGAGTATGGTCCTTGATATAAAGTTTACCAATAGTTTATCGCCTACTTTTTTATGCAAGTAGGAACTGAGCAATCTCTTAGCCAAAATGCCGATAAACAGGATGAACAGAAACAGAACCAGCCCAATGATAATTTTTGGAAGTGCGGCTATAAAGTTCTCCCAATAGGAATTTAATGCTTCCCGAAAACGTGTTTCAAAATCATTGACCATAATAATAATACTTTCGTGCGGTTAAATTACAAACAAGTATCTATCAATTTTAGTTTGATCCGGAGTGGATTTCATATCAAACAATTCATTGATTGCGAAGTCTGTTGCAATCCAATCAGCATCAACTTTTTGGTTGAAAACAATGAATTAAGCTATTTTGAGGCAATAAGGGTTGAGCAATGAGGGCCCCAATCTGGAAGAATTAGGGAATTTTTCGCATTCGTATGCTCTTCGGTGTAATTTCCAGATATTCATCATCCCCAATGTATTCCATCGCCTCTTCGAGAGAAAAAATGATTTTTGGTGTAATTCTCGCCGCTTCATCGGTGCCGGAGGCACGGATATTAGTCAGTTTTTTGGCCTTCGTTATGTTAACCTCAAGGTCGTTGTCCCTGGTATGTTCACCAATAACCTGTCCTTTATATACCAATTCTCCCGGATCAATAAAGAACTTCCCTCTGTCCTGCAACCGATCAATTGAAAAGGCAAGGGCAGTTCCTGTCTCAGAAGATACCAGGCTTCCATTAAATCGGTCCGGGATATTTTCCTTAATGACAGCATAGCCATTAAACCGATGGGTCATAACTGCTTCCCCGGCACTAATGGTAAGCAAAACATTCCTGAGTCCGATCAGTCCACGGGAGGGTATATAAAACTCGAGGTGCTGCAGATCGCCCTTTGGTTCCATCCTCAACAATTCCCCTTTTCTCCGGGTAACCTGATCAATAACCTTTCCCCCATATTCCTCAGGAAGATCTATGACCAGGGTTTCGTATGGTTCACATCTAATCCCGTCAATTTCCCTGATTATTACTTTAGGTTTGCCCACCTGAAGTTCGTACCCTTCCCTTCTCATGGTTTCCAGCAGAATGGAAAGGTGCAGGACCCCACGACCATATACCATAAACCGGTCTTCCGACCCGGTTTCTTCGACCTTGAGGGCAAGATTTTTTTCAGTTTCCTTCATTAAGCGATCCCGAAGATGCCGAGAAGTCACAAATTTCCCCTCCTTCCCGAAAAAGGGTGAATTGTTAATAAGGAATAGCATGCTCATCGTGGGCTCGTCAATGGAGATCCGGGGAAGCGGTTCTGGGGATAAGGCGTCGGCCATAGTATCCCCTATTTCGAAATCCTCTATTCCAACAATCGCGCATATATCCCCACTACGCACTTTTTTTGCCCTTTCCCTTCCCAGCCCTTCAAATACATACAACTCTTTGATCCTCACCTTTTTCCTCACGCCTGCTTTTTTGCAGAGGATATAATCTAATCCCTCTTCAATATCACCACGGAATACCCTGCCAATGGCAATCCTGCCCACGTAACTGGAAAAATCAAGGGAAGCGATTTGCATTTGGGTTGTCCCTTCTATGTAAGGGGCCTCAGGTATCTCCTCCAGAATAGTATCCAGAAGAGGTGTGATATTGGTTCCGGGATTTTTCCAGTCTCGGCTCATCCAGCCTTGTTTGGCGGAACCGAAAATAGTTTGAAAATTAAGCTGATCGTCCGTAGCATCGAGATTGAACATCAGTTCGAAAACATCCTGTTGTGCATCTTCAGGCCGACAGTTCTCTTTGTCCACCTTGTTCACTACCAAAATTGGTTTAATTCCCAATTCTACAGCTTTTCCCAAAACAAATCGGGTTTGCGGCATTGGGCCTTCAAAGGCATCTACCAAAAGAAGGACCCCATCAGCCATCTTGAGCACCCTCTCAACTTCTCCACCAAAGTCAGCATGGCCGGGAGTATCGATAATATTGATCTTCACCCCTTTATAGCGCACTGAAACATTCTTGGACAAAATAGTTATGCCCCTCTCCCGTTCCAGGTCATTGCTATCAAGGATAAGATCCCCTGCAGGAATCCTGCTGTCGAGCGTTTTACACTCATAGATGATCTTATCTACCAGGGTCGTCTTGCCATGGTCAACGTGAGCGATTATCGCGATATTTCTTATTGATTGCATTAAAAGATATGATTCTTACCGAAAATTGTGCAGGATGCGTATTAAATACAAATAAAAACCCACTATACAGGGTCAAATATTTTAATAAATTGCGATGATACCGTAATCAATTTCGGATAATTTGTTAATTGGAGTGCAAAAGTAAGATAGTTTAGAGATAAACAGGCAGGTATGGGAATAAATCTTTCTTTAATCTTACTGTTCTTTCAATAATTTACTGAAATCCTGTTTGAATTTTTTTATTTTGGGCTTAATTACATATGAACAATAGGCCTGATCAGGGTTCTTTTTGAAATAATCCTGATGATAGTCTTCCGCAACGAAAAAGTTTTTAAAGGGAACAACCTGGGTCACAATTTTATTATCGAAGCTCCCCGAGCTGTTGAGGGAATCTATCATTTCCTGAGAAATCATTTTTTGTTTTTCATTATGGTAAAAAATAACCGATCGGTATTGGGTCCCCACATCTGCTCCCTGTCGGTTTAAAGAGGTAGGATCGTGAACTTTAAAAAATATCTTCAGGATTTCAGAAAAACTTATTTTGTCCGGATCAAAACTAATCTGTACCGCTTCAGCATGACCGGTCCGTCCGGTAGTAACTTCCTTGTAGGAGGGATTAATTATATCTCCTCCGGAATATCCTGAAACCACATTTGTAACACCTTCTACCTCCTCAAATACAGCTTCTGTACACCAGAAGCAACCTCCGCCAATTGTGGCAATGCTCGTTAAATCGTTCATGTTCGTGCTGTTTTGCGCTGATAAAAAATAACTCAGCAAAAGGATGGATCCTGTTAAAAATAATCTTCGCATCATTACCTTAACCTATTACATTCGCTCTATTAACAGTTAAGAATGTGTTTTGTTTGAAGAAAGGTTACTCAGGAATTATGCTTTTTTAATAAAGTAGAAACGATAAACCGGAATTCCTCAATAATATCTCCGGATGAAATATCTTTACCTGCCTTGTTGTACCAGTAGGCTGCATTTGTAACATCCCCTTCCTTGCGGTGAAGGTAAGCATGTACCCAGGCGGCGTCCCGACCCTCAAGGTTTTGTAACATGTCGTGGGCTTTATTCCAGTCACCCTTCCTTTCCCACCATAACGCTTTTAACGCCTCATGAAAATCAGAGGGAGGCTGTCCCATATCCAGTGTGAAATTAAAAGAATTATAATCCATTTTATCTGAGGTTTATTTGATGGTTGTCGGTAAAGTTGTACCTTCATTTCAGGTTAAAGGACAGAGACCTTGTATGTAAAGATACGAAATAATTGAATGAAGTATTCAATCAAGAAGAGTTTTCAAGATTCTTTTAATGAAACATGGGCCTTCATAAATGAAACCGGTATAAATCTGAATGAGGTCAGCCCCTGCTTCGATTTTTTGCCTGGCATCCCGGACAGACATTATCCCTCCTACCCCGATGACAGGAAAGGCATTGCCCGACTTTTTCTTAATGTACCGGATCATTTCTGTAGATCTTGTTGAGATAGGAAGACCTGAAAGCCCACCATTGCCGATTGAATCCACTCTAGACTTCGAAGTCTTAAGGTTTGATCTTAAAACGGTCGTGTTGGTCGCGACTATCCCGTCTATTCCGTTTTTCATGACCATATCAATTGTTGCGTCCAATTGAAGCTTATTTAGATCCGGGGAGATTTTTAACAGGATAGGACGGTAAACTTCATGGACCTTTCTCAAAGAAACTAGGCGGTTAAGGATAACTTCCAACATTTTCTGATCCTGCAGTTCCTTTAAGTCAGAAATGTTGGGACAACTCACGTTCACAACAAAATAATCAATATAGTCGTATAAGCGTAAAAAACAAAATTCATAATCGTTTACAGCAAGAGAATTAGGCGTCAGGGTATTTTTCCCAATATTTCCCCCTACGATTATTCCTGATTTTCGTTTTTTAAGATTTTCTATCGCCTGATCAACTCCTATATTATTGAAACCCATTCGATTGATTAAAGCCTTGTCTTTTGGAAGCCTGAAACTTCTGGGTTTCGGATTGCCATCTTGAGGTTTAGGGGTAATCGTACCGATTTCTATAAAGCCAAACCCGAAATTTTTAAACTCATTGATAACAGAGGCATTCTTATCGAATCCAGCTGCAAGGCCCACAGGATTTGAAAATTCAAGGCCGAAGATCTCCCTCTTTAATGCGGGATGGGAGAAACAAAAAAGAAGGCGTAAGAAATATGATCCCCCGGGAATAAAACTAAAAATCTTCACAGACGCAACGACAAAATGGTGTACCCTCTCCGGGGCTAGCAAGAACATTATCGGTCGTAAGAAATGTTTGTACATGAATATTTTTCACAAAGATAAGGAAGAATGCTTTTATTCTTCCAAATATCGTTTAAATCTCCCTTTTTTGTAAAATATAATAACTTGTTCCACCTCCGCATCCTCCATAGTTCCTAATTGTTTACCATTGTAAACTTCATCTTCCATTCCTGTCTCATTCTTTGAAACAGCTTTCATTTCAAGCTCTTGATCCTTGGTACTATTGACAGTTATTTGCGTATCATGTTGGAAGTCTGAAGTAACTTTTTCGAATGGTGGCGGGTTAAATAAATCAGGTTCTTTGGTGATTTCCCTGTTGAACATGCTACCGGATCCGGTAATAAGCCAGTTAATATTAATCTCAGGGAACTCGACGGCGAGTTTTTCAAAGAAATCAAAACTGGGTTTGTTTCTCCCGGATAATATATGGGATAATCCGGATCTTTGAATTCCCAGTCGTTCAGAAAACCTGGCAGGACTGAGATTAAATTCTTTTAATATAATTTCGATTCTTTCAACCATGTTACAAATGTAAAGAATATTCTGATTACAATAGTAAACGTCTTGCGGTTAAATATTGATTACAATTGTAAACTGCCTTAAAATATGTATTTATTGTTTTAACTCATGTTAGAAGGTTTACAGGTATCCACCTAATATCCATAATAAATTATACGAATTAAGTCATATTCCATTTACTTTTCAAAAAGTAGTATATAAATCTTATTACTAGTGTATTACAAATATTATTATAAATATAGTTTTTAAACGGTATATTATAAACATATACTATAGATATATCTTATATAATACTGATATTTAATACTATATAATGAAATTATCGATGTATTTCATTATTTTATTGAAACCTGATAGTATATTTATTAAATAAATAGATTAATTAAATATTTTATTATTCTGAAATTGTGTATATTATAATCATATAATTTTAATTTTTTTGCTACTGAATATTTATGCAATGGATTTTGGATGTGTTCCCTGACAACTCATACTGGAAATATCTGTTTACAATTGTAATATATATGTCGGATATTAATCAAGGGGGCAACCTTTAGAAAAAATGTCTATTTTAGTGCGATAATTCCATGTTGAAATAATTTCTCTTTCGATGCTCAGACTAAAATTACATTGGCAGATTTTGATTGCTTTGGCTATTGGTATTCTATATGGATTGCTTTTCCCCTCCTCTTATTTTATATCCGATAAAGCTGTTACAGCTCTCAAAAAAACCGGGATCCCTGAGAGTACAATAATTGAAATCAAGAGCCTGAGGAATGTTAAATATGAAAATCTCGCAGCTTTTCGGGAAAATCTGATGGAAAAGCTTGGAAATGAGAAATTCAAAGCTTATTCATCGCAAATTGTAAAAGCTTCTTATTATAATCCTCCGGTAAAAGCAATATCCTGGTTGGGAGATATTTTTCTTAAAGCTTTGAAAATGCTTATAATTCCCCTGGTGGTTAGTTCTCTCATTTCCGGAATTACCAATATTGGTTCGGGAAAAAATCTCGGACGATTAGGTTTGAAAACGATAGGATACTATTTAATGACCAGCCTGCTCGCCATTTTTACCGGTCTGTTTCTGGTTAATTTAGTCAAGCCCGGGGTTGGAGCGGACATAAATCTTGTCCAACACGTCGAGGGTCTGGTAGAGAACCAGAGAGGGTTTTCTGACACCTTATTAAATATTATACCGGAAAACATTGTAAAGTCAGCAGTGGAGGGGGACCTTCTATCGATTATATTTTTCAGTATCCTGGTCGGCTTTTTCATCACCAGGATAAGCCAGAGGTATCAAATTCTCCTGACCGATTTATTCAACAGCATGTTTGAGGTGATGATGAAAATCACCATGTGGGTGATTCTTTTTACCCCCCTTGGGATTTTTGGCATAATTGCAAAAGTCGTCTCTGACCAGGATGACCTTATTTCCCTAATGTCCAGCATGGGGTTGTATATGGGAACCGTTATTCTTGCCCTGGCTTTTCATTTTTTCATTAGCCTTCCTCTGATTGTCCGTTTTGTAGGCCATTCAAAACCCTTCCGGCACCTGGTTAACATGGGCTCACCTCTTTTGACCGCTTTTTCCACCTCATCGTCCGGGGCCACACTTCCATTGACGATGACTGCTGTGGAGGAAAATTCAGGTGTTTCCAATAAAATTTCGAGCTTCACCCTCCCACTGGGTGCAACGATTAACATGGATGGGACAGCCCTGTATGAATGTGTAGCCGTATTGTTTATTGCCCAGGCTTATGGGCTTGAACTTAGTTTCCCGGAACAATTGATTGTTGTAATCACCGCATTACTTGTGTCAATTGGTGCTGCGGGAATTCCAATGGCTGGTTTAGTCATGATAACGATCATTCTTACAGCAGTAAACCTTCCCCTTGAAGGAGTGGGATTAATACTGGCCGTCGACCGTATCCTCGATATGTTCAGGACCGCTACCAATGTATGGAGCGATAGTTGCGGCGCGGTAATCATTGCAAAATCTGAAGGAGAGGTTTTAAAAGTTTGACCTCTCCCCTTTTTCAGATTCACCCATTAAATGCTCCAAATAATTTTTCTGATTGAACCATTTTATTTTTTGTTCATTTCCGGGAAGTTATCCTCCTTTTGGATCAGGGCATCGTATAATATTTCGATGGGATGATAAGCACTTTTACCTGTTCCGTCCTTTATCTGTTGTCGGCAGCTTGTTCCGGGTGCGGCAATCAGGGTTCCTTCAGAAGTCTCCCGAACCTCCGGAAACAAGCGTAGTTCCCCGATCTTCATCGATAAATCATAATGTTCCTTTTCAAACCCAAAAGAGCCCGCCATACCACAACAACCAGAAGGGATCTCTGTTACCGAATAATTTTCAGGAAAGGATAAAAGGTACATATCCGCATTAGTACTAGCAATTGCTTTCTGCTGACAATGGCCGTGTAATTTAAATGTACGTTTTTCCCTGGTGAAAAGCTCCCTGGAAATCTTCCCTGCTTTCATTTCCCTCATTAAAAATTCTTCAACGGTAAAGGTATTTCTTGAAATTCTTAATGCCGCTTCTTTCAATTTTCCCCTTACCAGCTCAGGGTACTCATCCCGGAAAGTAAGGATTGCAGAGGGTTCAATTCCTAACAGAGGAATCGTGTCATTTACTATGTTGCTGAATAACTGAATATTATGGATTGCCTTCTTCCGGGCAGTCCGAATCAGTCCCTTGGAAATAAAAGTCCTTCCGCTCTCCGCATTTCTTTCCATTCTTACATGGTAACCCATTGCCCAAAGTAGCTTGACAACCTTGATACCAATTTCAGTATCCGTGTAATTGGAGAATTCATCAAGGAAAAGAACTACGGTCCGCACCTCATCCTCCGGAGGATTGAGCGACTTTTTATCCTGAGCGGTGAACCAGGATCGCAAGGTATGTTTGTACAACAGAGGCAAGCTCCGTTCTTTAGCTAATCCTAAACTCCCCTTCACTGGCCGGGGTAATCGACTCATCATTAAATTGAAAAAGGAGGGCCACAGGGAACCTAATTTATGAATTGAGGTAATATAAGCTATGGCCCTTGTCCTTAATGGAATAAATTTATTGTCGTAATAATGCTGTAGAAACTCCGCTTTAAACTTTGCCATGTCTACATTAGAGGGACATTCCGATTTGCACCCTTTACACGAAAGGCATAAATCCAATACGGCGTATATTTCCTTTTGGTCGAGGGCATTTTGATTCGTGGGACTTTTTATATATTCCCGGAGGATATTTGCCCTGGCCCTTGTAGTGGTACCTTCCTCCCGTATAGCCATGTAACTTGGGCACATAATGCCTCCAATTACTTCTGTTTTCCGACAATCCCCTGAACCATTGCATTTTTCAATTGCCCTCAGAAACCCCCCCGAATCACTAAAATCAAAAATGGTTTCGATCATAGGAGTTTGCTCTCCCGGACGATACCTAAGGGAGGTATTCATAGCCGGGGTATGCACTATTTTATTCGCGTTAAACACATTCTTCGGATCCCAGCAATGCTTAATATCTTCAAACCACTTATAAATTTCCCGACCGACCATTATAGGAATGAATTCACCCCGAAGTCTTCCATCGCCATGCTCACCGCTCAGTGAACCCTTGAATTTTTTTACCAGTTTCGCAGTTTTTTCCGCTATCTCACGAAACAACATGACATCAGTGGGATCTTTAAGGTTGAGTATGGGACGAAGATGTAATTCCCCAACGGAGATATGTGCATGATAAACACAATCAAGTTGGTGTTCATCAAGTATTAGATTAAATTGGTCAATGTAAGATTCTAAATCTGTGGGATTTACGGAAGTGTCTTCAATTACGGAAACCGGTCTTGCATCCCCGGGAAGATTTGATAAAACTCCCAGGCCAGCTTTTCGCAGGTTCCATACTTTTTTTATTTCGGATCCGGTTACCAATGGAAAATGATATCCTAAACCCAATGACCTTAACTCTTGTGTTAATTTTTTGCAAATCTCCTCAATTTCAGACAAAGACTTTCCGACCAATTCGATAATGAGGATTGCACCCGGATCGCCGGAGACAAAAGACCGGTTTTTTCGCTGCTCAATATTTTCACGGGTGAGTTCCAGGATTTTGTTATCCATAAGTTCAATTGCAGCCGGATTGTACTTCAATGCTACAAGGTTCGCGCGGATTGCCTCCTTCACACTATAAAAATGAACACATAAAAGGGATTTTTCGTAGTCAGGAAGAGGGATAAGGTTTAACTTGGCCTCGGTAATAAATGCCAGGGTGCCTTCAGAACCTGCCAATAGCTTGCAAAAATTGAATTTCACATCCTGCCATGCATTATCAAATGAGTTACATTTCATGATCTCATCAAGGGCATATCCGGTATTCCTTCTAACTAAATCCGGATCAGGAAACTCCTGCAAAATCTTTTTTCTATTCTCTTCATTGCCCAACAGATTCTTCATCTGTCGGTATAAACTACCTTCAAGATTGTTCTGTTTAGTTTTTGCTGTAAAGGCATTTTTGTCCAGTTCTGTAAATTCCACCTCACTCCCATCGCTCAACAAAGCTTTTAGCGAGATTAAGTGTTCCCGCGTTGTTCCATAAATCAAGGAATGGAGTCCGGAACTGTTATTTCCTATCATTCCACCAATGACACACCTGTTGGAAGTGGAGGTTTCGGGTGCAAAGAAAAGACCCATTGGTTTAAGTACCATATTCAATTCATCCAGGATAATGCCCGGGCCAACTCTCACCCATGCCTCTTCCCGGTTTATCTCCAGTATCTGATTCATATGCCTGGAAATATCCACGACCAATCCACTCCCGACTACCTGGCCTGCCAGGGAGGTCCCGGCCCCTCTGGGGATAAGCGTAATGCCTGTTTGCGCAGACCAGCTGATCAGCTTTTTTATATCCTCCCTGTTACGGGGCCATGCAACGCCAAATGGAACTTCCCGGTATGCTGAAGCATCCGTAGCGTACATAAACCGGGTATATTCATCCTGAAATATATCGCCCTCTATCTGTGGTAAGGGAAAAGATACCGGCATAATATTTAAAGTATTTCTATCAATGAAGCTATGTGGTTTGCTCAACACCTGGCTGCAAACTCAGCGAAGCTTATGTTGGTTTGAATGAGTACAAAATGATTTGTAAAGTTAGAAATATATTGTTCCATTCAATATATTTTTTGCCTTTAAAAAACATAACTTTTTTAATAAAAAAACGTTTAAAGCGTAGATATGACCACCAAAAAAGATCTAATTTCCGTCATTAGCTCTCTTGAGAAATCCCTGAAAAGAAAAGAAAATCAATTCGATTCGCTTTTTCAGGAAATGAATGCCGCATTTGCCTACCATAAAATGGTGTATGATGATCAGGGAAAGGGCGTCGACTACCGTTTTCTGAAAGTGAACAAAGAATTTGAAATACAAACCCAACTGAAGGCGGACGATATTCTAGGCAGGACAGTGAGAGAAGTAATGCAAGGGATTGAGGAAGAATGGATAGAAATCTACGGTCAGGTAGCCAGTACCGGTAAGCCGATCAAATTTGAACAATACTCCCCCCTATTAAAAAAATATTGGGATGTAAATGCCTATTCGCCCGCCAAAAATTACTTTGCAACCACCTTTCATGACATCACAGAAAAAATTGAAGCCAACAGGAATCAGGAGCAAAGTGAAAAACTCTTTCGCAGTATTTTCCAGAACGCTTCCATAGGTATAGCCACCCTTTCCCCGGACTTCAAGTTTAATGAGGTAAATGATAAATTATGTCTCATTACCGGATTTAAGCCTGAAGAGCTGCATGGTAAGGATATCAGGGAGCTTAGCGTGCCTGAGGATATGAAGCTTGATGAAGAAAGTATATCCATGGCAACAAACGATCAAACTGATTCATTTCACTATGAAAAAAGGTTTATAAAGAAAAACGGCAAATCCATATGGATAGATCTATTCGCGAGTGTAATCAGGGACCAAAGCAGAAATATTAGTTATATAATACTGATAATCAATGATATAAACGCAAAAAAACTGACTTTGGAAATGCTTGAGGAATCAAGACATTTTACCAGTAATCTTTTAGAAACTGCAAACGTAATGGTTATTGGATTTGACAAGCTGGGAAATATCCAGATCATGAATCCTGAAGCAGAAAGGGTCACAGGCTATTCTTTTAATGAACTTAAAAACAAAAACTGGGTAGAACATCTCGTTGCAAAGGATAAATTCTCCGATAACTATCCTTTGAAAAATGGGAATGGTGAATTTCCAAAAAAATATGAAAATACCTTACTGACAAAGCAGGGGCATAAAAAAACTATTTCCTGGAGCAACAACCCCTTGATGAGGAATGGTGAAAATGTTGGAACCATCTCGTTTGGAAATGATATTACCGAACTTATGGAAGCATTGCAAAAGGTAAAGGAACAAAACAACGAATATGAAAAACTAAATGCGCGATTACAGCATTCCAATAACAAAATAAGAAATATCAATAAGCAACTTGTTGAAGCTAAGGAACTTGCAGAAGAAAGCGACAAGCTTAAATCGGCATTTCTTGCCAACATGTCGCACGAGATCCGCACCCCGATGAATGGAATTATTGGCTTTGCTGATTTGCTTTCTATTGAGGAGGATGAGGAGAAGAGAGCACACTATTTACAGATTATCAAGAAAGGAAGCATGCAATTACTGGGTATTGTAAATGATATAATTGATATTTCGAAAATAGAATCCGGAAAGATAGATATCCATAATAACCGGGTTAAAATTGTGGATATCATAAAAGAGGTCCAGGAGTTTTTCAGCCATGAAGCCAGTTCAAAAGGACTTGAACTAAAGTATGAAATTCAGGGAGAGCTTGATTCAGAAATCATAACTGATTCCTTTAAGTTGAGACAGATCTTAAATAACCTTGTCAAAAATGCCATTAAATTCACTGATGAGGGCAGTATAATCCTCGGGGCAAGCATGAAACCCTACACCATCGAATTTTTTGTCAAAGATACCGGCATCGGGATCCATTCCGGGGCTCATAACCTTATTTTTGACCGTTTCAGACAGGCAGAGTTAGAAAACAAAAATTCCCGGGGCGGTACCGGCCTCGGCCTGGCTATTTCCAAAGCATTTATAGAGAGGATGGGCGGTAAGATATGGCTAGTCTCCAATCCGGGTCAGGGAAGCACCTTCACTTTTAACCTGCCGCGCAGCAGTTAGAGCCAATTCTGCCAGATATCGCCTTTACCATGCCAAAAAAATTGATATAAATCACCTTCCGGTTTGATGTAGCTATGCTTTTTTTTAACTAATTTTAAGGAAATTTAGATGGCAAGTTAAAATATTGATATTCAATGAAATTACTCGAACAAATTAAGCTGAAGGCTCAAAAAACTCCCCAAAGGATTGTCCTCCCGGAAAGTGATGATGCCAGAACCCTCCGGGCCGCAGATGAAATCCTCCACCAAAAAATCGCTAAAATAATACTCATTGGAAATCCGGAAAAGATCAGGAGGGATGCAGAAACAGGGAACCTTAAATACATTTCCGATGCTGAAATCGTTGATCCAAAAGACCATTTCAAAAAAGAGGCCTATATCAATCTCATGGTTGAATTACGCGGAAAGAAAGGGTTAACCCGGGAGCAGGCAGCAATTCTAATTGAAGACCCCTTATATCTGGCGACATTGATGATCAAAGCGGGTGATGCGGAGGGTGAAGTTGCCGGTGCAAAGAATGCCACGGGTGATGTGCTTCGTCCTGCTTTTCAATATGTTAAGACAAAGCCGGGGATTTCTGTAGTATCCGGAGCATTCATCATGATCCTTAAAGACAAGGAATTTGGGAATGATGGAATGTTAGTCTTCGCAGATTGCGCGGTACACCCGAATCCCACTGACAAAGAGTTGGCGGAAATTGCCGTCGCCACAGGCAGGACCACTAAAGCCATTGCCGGATTCGAACCAAGGATCGCGATGTTGAGTTTTTCAACTAAAGGCAGCGCGAGGCATGAAATGGTAGATAAAGTGATATCGGCAACGAAAATAGCCAAAGAAATGGCACCTGATCTATTGATTGACGGGGAGCTACAGGCAGACGCAGCCATTATTGAATCTATCGGGAAAACAAAGGCTCCAGGCAGTGAAATCGCAGGGAGAGCCAATGTTTTAATCTTTCCCACTTTAGAGTCCGGAAATATTTGTTATAAACTTGTTCAGCGGATGGCACATGCAGAAGCTATTGGTCCGATACTTCAGGGCATGGCTGCACCTATAAATGATCTCTCAAGAGGTTGTTCTGTCAGTGATATCGTGAATCTTGTAGCCATAACTTCGAATCAGGCCTCGGAAAAATAAACGGGTAGTTATAATCAATTAATATAATACAAATGGTGGAATCATTAGAAGATTTTGCTTTACGCAAGAAAATAGTAAAAAAGCAGGGAACAATACAGAAAGTTGCCGTCATTGGTTGTGGTACAATGGGCCAGCAAATTGTAAGCCTTATCAGTCAGGCAGGCATGAATGTTATTTTCCTGGACCTCACAACTGAGAGGTTGGTTGAGGTAATGAGGGAGATTGAAGGGCAACTTGATGAAAAAATAAATAAATGGGGCCTTACCGAAGGAGAAAAGAGGGCCATTCTCTCCCGAATTCGTGGAACGGTCGATTATAATGAAATCCACGATGTCGATCTGGCAATCGAATCGATAAACTCCCGCAAGCCGGGAACCAATATTGAAATCCGCAAAGATGTTTTCCGTAAGGTTGAAGAGGTTGTTGCAGAGGATACGGTAATTACCTCAAACAACTCCACCTTAATGATCTCCGATCTGGCCAGTGTACTTAAACATCCCGAGAGGGCCATTGGGATGCACTTTATTCATCCCGCCTCCTCAGTTAAAATAATTGAGGTAGTAAAGGGACTTGAAACCAACAACCACTCTTATGAGTTTGTCCTCAAATTTGCGAAAATGATCGATAAACTTGTGATTGCAGTTAATGAATCTCCAGGACATATCAGCAGCAGGCTAATCGTAACCCTGATCAATGAGGCCTGCGATACCCTTATGGAAGGCGTGGCTTCTGTTCAATGCATAGATACCACCATGAAGCTGGGATATGGCCTTCTATTCGGTCCTTTTGAGATGGCCGACACCATTGGGTTGGATAAGTTACTCAAGTGGATGGATAACCTCTACGCTGAATTTGGCCTTCAGAAATACAAACCTTCCCCCATACTAAAAAGACTGGTAAGGGCCGGATATTTAGGCCGTAAAAATGGTAAAGGCTTTTACAAATATGAAGATGGCAAAATAATCAGCCAGGCCATTCATGCCACTGAATTCAGATAATAACTTGTAAACCCTATAGAATAAACCCAATTTCTAAGTCTTCCAGAAAATAATATTCACTCTGGAACGAAAAGGAACCTAAAACCAAACGAATGAAAATCATTGTATTAAACTGCGGTAGTTCATCAATAAAATATCAATTGTTCAATATGGATCAGGTCAGGTTATTGGCCAAAGGGGTGGCAGAAAAAATTGGGTTGCACGGATCCTTTATCAAGCATGAAAGAGAAGATGGTGTTAAAGTAAAACTTGAAGGGGAAATCCTCGACCATCAACAAGGGATTGAATTTATTCTTGGCATTCTTAAATCGGAGAAATACGGATCCTTAAAAAGTTTTAGTGAAATTGATGCCGTGGGCCATCGGGTAGTCCATGGGGGGGAAGCATTCAAGAGTTCGGTTTTAATTACTGATGAGGTAATTGAAGAAATGGAGAAATGCATTGACCTAGCCCCTCTTCATAATCCCCCAAACCTAAAAGGTATTTCTGCAATGCATGCTTTGTTGCCGCTCGTTCCCCAAACTTGTACTTTCGACACTGCCTTTCATCAGACCATGCCACCCGGAAGCCTATATGTATGCCATTCCTTATTCTCTTTATACTAAATATGGTTTGCGCCGCTACGGTTTCCATGGTTCCAGCCATCGGTATGTCTCCACCCGGGCAGCGGAAGTATTAAAAAAGGATATTAAAGATCTAAAAATTGTGACCTGCCATCTGGGAAATGGAGCATCATGTGCAGCGGTGAAGGGCGGTGTATCCATCGACACTTCCATGGGATTGACACCAGTCGAAGGCTTAATAATGGGCACCCGGACCGGCGACCTGGACCTTGGGGTTTTAATTTATATAATGCAAAAAGAAGGTATTGATTCCCATGTTGCCAATACCCTGATCAATAAACACAGCGGCGTACTTGGGGTATCTGGTGTCTCTTCAGATATGCGCGAGGTAGAAGAAGCCATGGAAAATGGAAATGAAAGGGCTAAGCTCGCCCTGGACATGTACCACTACCGTATCAGGAAGTACATTGGAGCTTACGCAGCAGCCATGGGAGGAATAGATGTTCTGGTTTTTACCGGTGGGGTCGGTGAAAATAGTCCTGAAAGCAGGGAAGAAATTTGCAAGGACTTTGAATACCTGGGTTTGGAGTTTCATAAACAGGCCAATGATGGAAAAAGAGGCAAGGAAGTTATTATATCCGCTCCGGGATCCAGGGTTGCTGCTCTGGTAATCCCCACTAATGAAGAGTTGGTCATCGCAACGGACACCCTGAACATTATAAGGAAATTATAAGCCCTATGGAAATAAGCCGGCTTGAACAATTGAGGGAAATTGCCAGAAATGATAAAAAAGGCACACTGGTAGTAGCATCTGCAGCCGATGAGCACGTCCTGCGATCTGTCATGCAGGCAATCCAAATGAATATTGCCAGGGCTATCCTGTTGGGTGATGAGAAAAAGATTGGTGAAATAGCATCATCGATAGGGTTTGATCTCAGCGATACTGAAATTGTACATGTACCTGATATTAACAAAACCGCTGAAATAGCCGTGAAAATTATTCATCAGGGACAGGCAGATATATTGGTGAAAGGACAGGTTAAAACAGGAATACTATTAAAAGAGGTCCTAAACAATGAATATGGTCTGCGCAAAGCCAAAACACTAAGTCACCTGGCTATTTTCCAGACTTCTTTTTATCCTAAACTCCTCGGGGTGACCGATGCTGCATTGAATATCCAGCCATCGATCAATGAGAAAATAGGAATCATGGAAAATGCCATAGAGGTCTTTCATCGGTTGGGAATCCTGAAACCAAAAGTGGCTTTACTTTCTGCATTGGAATATGTAAACGAAAAAATCCAGTCTTCCGTGGATGCATCAAAAATAGTAGCGTTAAAACCGAATATTTCTGAGGGGAATTATTTTCTTGATGGCCCTCTTGCTCTTGATAATGCGGTATCTGCCGAAGCTGCTGCTCTCAAAGGAATAAAGTCGGATGTTGCAGGCGATGCGGACATCCTGGTAGCACCGACCTTAATTCGGGCAACATCTTATATAAAAGCCTGCGTTTTCTGTCTGATGGCATCGCTGCTTCAATTGTTTGCGGGGCCACTGTGCCCATCGTCCTTACATCAAGGGCAGAAACAGTGGACAGCAGGTTTTATTCAATCGCACTGGCAACTCTTTTTCAAAATTAATAACTATGGGATTAAAACAAATTCTGGCCATAAACCCCGGATCGACTTCCACTAAAATTGCAGTCTACGCAAATACTAAAATCGTTTTTCTTAAAAGTATTAACCATTCCGAGGCCGATCTGAAGAAATTTGACAGAATAACTGATCAATATGAATTTCGAAAAGCTATTTTATTAAAAGAATTGGAATTAGCAGGCATAGAACTTGAAAAAATC
The DNA here is from genome assembly GCA_963779845.1 of uncultured Bacteroidales bacterium. Taxonomy (GTDB): domain Bacteria; phylum Bacteroidota; class Bacteroidia; order Bacteroidales; genus CAVZZV01. The sequence continues at coordinate 73,041 of CAVZZV010000001.1, forward strand.
GAAGCTGTTGTTGGCCGTGGAGGACTTATCAGACCTATCAAGTCGGGTATATACAGGGTCAATGAGAGAATGAAGAAAGATCTTCAGGAAGGCATTTTGGGCGAACATGCGAGCAATTTAGGGGGCTTAATTGCCGACAATATCGCTAAAAGCCTGCCCAATGCACTGGCTTATATCGCGGATCCTGTAGTTGTGGATGAGATGATAGATGTTGCACGGATTGCTGGCCACCCTGATTTCAGAAGGTTATCCATCTTTCACGCGTTGAACCAGAAAGCCACGGGACGCTCCTATTCCCGGCTTCTGAACAGAAAATATGAAGACCTGAACCTTATCATAGCACATATGGGAGGAGGTATTTCGGTGGGAGCCCACAATAAGGGCAGAGTAATCGATGTAAACAACGCCCTGGATGGTGAAGGGCCTTTTTCTCCGGAACGTTCCGGCACTCTCCCCACCGGACAGCTGGTTAAAAAATGCTTCGAAGAAGAGGCCGATATTGATGAAGTAAAGAAAATCCTCACGGGCAAAGGAGGATTAATGGCCTATTTTGGGACAAATTCGGCATATCAAATCGAGTTGATGGCTCTGGAAGGGAATGAAAACGCCCGTTTGATCCAGGATGCCATGTCTTATCAGGTAGCTAAAGAAATTGGAGCCATGGGAGCAGTATTGCAAGGAGTGGTCGACGGGATCATCTTAACCGGAGGTATTGCCAATAATCCAATGGTGGTCGAGTATATAAAGAAAATGGTTACATACATCGCACCCGTTATTATTTATCCCGGCGAGGACGAAATGCATGCACTTGCCATGAATGGACTAATGGTGTTAAAAGGAGACGTTATTCCCAAAGAGTATAGTGAAGACAATATGATTGAATTTTAAAAATATTCAGGAAAATACCCTCCCATGCAATTATTAAGGGGTGGAGGTTGAGAGGGGAATAATTTTCCCATTGAAGTATTTATGCCCGTTCAAGGCAAAATCAAGGACGAATTCCGCCATTTCCATAGCACCTAGTGGCGCTTTGTAGCCGGGAAAAGCTTCTTCAAGCATTTCTGTTTGCACCGCACCCAAAGCAAGATAATTGAAAGATATCCCCTCAGATTTATATTCCTCCGCAAGACATTCGGTTAGTATTGCCAGAGCCCCTTTAGAGGCACTGTAATGAGCCAATCCGGGAAATTTCACACTGCCCTGGACCCCCCCCATACTTCCTATATTCACCACATGCGGACCCGGGGCCATTTTAAGCAAAGGGAGGAATTTTTGTATCAAATGGGATGGAGCAAGGTAATTTGTCCTGAATATTGAATCAATTTCCGTACAGCTTACTTCTGAAAAATCCGCATTGACCAACATCCCGGCATTATTTATAAGAACGTCAACCGAACTAACCTTGTCCGAAATGTACGCATAGATATCATTGATATTTTCAGTTACTGTAATGTCAAGAGCAAGAATATCAACGAGGGTATTTTGGCTCAATCTTTCAATTTCTCCTTTGATAGTCTGTAATTTTTTCTGGTCACGGGAAATAAGAAAAAGACGGTCGATATTATTTTGGGCTCCGCCAATTTTGGCAAGAGCGGCTCCTAACCCTCTGCTGGCACCTGTTATTATGAAATTCATGTGTTAATTTTTTACTATTTTCAGTTGATTCACCACCAATTCAAAGTAATTCTTATTTTTACAGGATAAAACTGTTTCATTATTTGGATAAAAGTAATGTTTTAGAAAAATAAAACGTGAGGGGATGGAATTTAAATTTTTAATCAGAATATTCTTTTTGGGCTGGATATTATATTTTATGGGAAGCAATAATTTGTCAGCCCAGACCTGGTCGGTTGATAAGGATAAGGATAAGAAAGAAAACAGCGAAACGAAAAAGGGCCGGTTCTATCTTGCACCAGACCTAAGCTTTATGTTTGGAACCATAACGGATATAAAAATAGCACCTGCACTCGGTTTTTATATTTCGGATCGATTTTCTATTGCAGCCGGAGGAAGTTACGAATACTTCAATGATAATCAATATTTATCCTACCATTACCAGACTTCTATCTGGGGGCTTCGCGGATTTGCACGCTTCGACCTGATAAAAGACCTGGGAAAAATCCTACCCCTCGAAGGTATTGGAATTTTTACCCATGCCGAGTATGAAGCGCTTAATCTTGACAGCGACTATTTTAATTCATCGCTCGATGGGAAATTCTGGTATGGGACTTTTTTAATCGGGGCCGGATTAATTCAGGAAATAAGTCCAAAAATAGCTTTTACATTTATGGCTTTATGGGATGCTAATACAAATAAAATAGCCCTTTATAGCAATCCTATTCTAAAATTTGGCTTTCAGTATTATTTCTAAACAATGGAAGAATTCAATTCATATGGTATTATCATTGCCTGTTCAATAATCATTATATTAAGCTATCTGTTTAATATAATTTCAAGAAAGACAAGTCTTCCAAGTGTCCTGCTTTTAATTACTACTGGAATAATCATAAATCTTGCCTTAAAATTCCTCCGTGCCCCATCCATAAACTTTATGCCGGTCCTTGAAATATTGGGCATTGTGGGATTAATCATGATTGTACTCGAAGCCTCACTCGACCTGCGGTTAAGCAAGGAGAAGAGAAGCATGATCTGGCGCTCTTTTTTTGTTGCGATCATTTCCCTTCTTTTCACAAGCTTTGTCATCTCTTTTATCCTGATGGCATATATGCAAACTGACCTTTTTCAGGCTATTTTGTATTCCCTTCCCCTATCTATAATTAGTTCTGCCATAGTTATTCCCAGCACAGCTAACCTCCCGGAGGAGAAAAAGGAATTTATGATTTATGAAAGCACTTTCTCGGATATTCTGGGGATCATGCTTTTCTATTTTATCATTCAGAGTACAAATACCAATGGTATTGGGGAAATGGGATTAAATTTATTTCTAAATGTAATAGGTACCATAACTGTTTCTTTTGCCGTCAGTTATATCCTGATCCTTATTTTCCAGAATATCCGTACTCAGGTAAAATTGTTTCTTTTGATTTCTGTGCTTGTATTGCTTTACGCCCTTGCAAAGCTTATGCACATGTCTTCCCTGCTGATTATTCTGGTATTTGGGCTGGTTCTTCAAAACCGGCATATCTTTTTTGCAGGACGGTTGAAAAATCTCCTGAAGGAAAATCAACTCAAAGAAATCAGCAGTAATTTCAGCATCATTACCCTCGAATCGGCATTTATCGTAAGGACCTTTTTCTTTGTCATATTTGGAATTACCATTACACTATCCTCCCTGTATAGCTATAAAGTTCTACTCGTAAGCCTCGCTATCCTGGTATCGATCTATCTTATCAGGTATTTGGTTTTCAAGGTACTGGGAATTAAAGACCTGCATCCGGAGATTTACCTGGCGCCCAGGGGGCTTATAACAATCCTTTTGTTCTATGCCATACCTGAGGCGAATCAGAATGAAAATTTTAATCCCGGTGTATTGCTGTTTATTATTATTGCATCAAGCCTGGCCATGACATTTTCATTGGTCAGGGCGAGAAAGAAACAGAATCTTTCGGTTCCCTTTCCGGAACCGTAAAACCTTATGCGTAAAAGTAAAAAAAGAGGATCGCGCAGGTAAACATATTTATCCGTCAACTGTTGTATTAATTAACATTTAACCTAACTCATTTTGATATTAATATTTAATATACTTTATTTGAAAGAATTTAAAATTTAAAATAATAAAAATGGCTATTTCAGAAAACAAAGTTGTATCAATAATTTATCAGCTTAGAAAAGATGATGCTGCTGGGGAGATTGTAGAGGAATTATCAAACGAAAATCCACTTACCTTCCTTTATGGCAGCGGGAACCTGCTTCCAAAATTTGAGGACCACCTCTCTGGTTTAGAAACAGGGGATGCCTTTCAATTCCTCCTCGAAAGCAACGAAGCGTATGGAGAAATGCAGGAAAATGCTATTGTGGATGTTCCTCTTGATGTATTCAAGGTAGAGGGAGAGGTTGATAATGACATGCTAAAAAAGGGGAATACCATACCTATGCTGGACAGCGAGGGCAGAAGGCTAAACGGGATTGTAAGAGAATTCTCAGGAGATACCGTAAAGATGGATTTTAATCATCCTATGGCTGGTTTTAATTTATTTTTTAAAGGTGAAGTAACTTCAATACGTGATGCCAGCCCTGAAGAACTTGAGCACGGGCATATTCATGGAAGTGGTTCATGTCAGGGATGCGACAAGGAAGATTGCCACAGTAAGAATGGTCATGATCATGATCATGACCACCACCACCACCATCATTGATCGGCAATTTATTCACTTACCATGGCCTGAACCTGGGTTTTTTCTTTATAATAATTTTCCAGGATTTCTGACATGAAAGGAACATAATAGGTTTGAAAGAATTTGCCAGGGGTTTCAGTCATGTTTCCGTAGACTCTCATAATGACGTCATTGACAATCCGGATTCTGCTTGAGGCCATGTTCACATTTTGCTTGGAAAAGTCGCCTGCAATGAAATAGAACTTATCATTGGCCGATTTGATAGTGGCTGGAAAAATTCCGGTAAGGCCATTGCTCCTGAGTAATTGTTCCCCCTCCGGATTCAGGTTCATATCGAATGAACTTATGACTATATTCTTGCCCGGATACACCATGTAGAACCAGCCCGTATAAGCGGTCCTTTCGGGAACATTCATTTGTTCAGCGAATTCGGCGGAGGTAATGACCGAGGGAAACTTCCGTATCATATATTCTTTTGCCGGAATAACTACAATCCTATGTTGTTTTTCATTAATAAATGCTAATCCCGGCCCCTCGAAAGCCCAATTAGTATTTTCATACTCCTTATAATAATCCATCCATTCGGAGCCGATTTCCTCTGCCAGGTTTTCATTAGAAAGATCTTTAAAATATTTTCCCCTCCATCCTAAATGATATACATCAATTAGATTCTGGGTATTATACCGCACCAGATCTTCGGTAGTTTCAGAAAAGAAATCACATTCAGCGACAATTAACTTGTTGTTGCTGATCATGTTTTTTAAAAGCAGATAATCATTTTGGTTAAAACCGCCAAAATAGCCCTCATCATTATCATGCTCTGTACCAGCAACACCTTTATTATCAAGGAACAATAAACATTCATATTTGTCCCTGAAGCCATCAATCTCTTCAAGTTTATAACTGATTACTGAATGCCCCTTATCATTATCTTCTGGATGATAACCATAATAATCGTGCATATAATTATACCTTACGTTAGAGCTTTTCAGGATTTTACATTCATTGAGGACCCAATTCAGTGACTTTACTTCGTTTTTTGAGACACTGGGGACTGTCTTGTTCACGATCATCAGATCAATCTTTTTCCCTTTTTGGAGGGACCATATTAATCGTCCAATCAAAGGGACTGAAATTATTACCGCGAGGGTAATTAAGATTACTTTTGTTGTTTTCATAATAAAAAAGCTTAAAGAATGGAACAAACCTTGCTTCCCAACCGTTCTGTCTTATCAATCAAACTGCCAATTCTTATAAAAATACGTAATTATTGCCTAAAGGTTAGACCGGAACCGGTCATATTTAGAAAAAATTAATCATTTAGTGCCGTAATTGTTAAAAACAATACAAAAAAATCCCCATATTGCAGAGGTAATATGCAATCGTTTCTTAAACTTAATTCTTAATTTTTTTAACCCATGTCTCTATTATTAAAAACAAGTATTCTAACCACTTACCTGTTTTTTTTGTTAAACACCCATAGCTATAGCCAAAGTGATCCCCCTCCCTATCGCGACCCCAACTATGGTGCAGACAGTGCTTCCAGGGTGGAATGTGCAAATGAATTATCGACCCTGGCCGAGTTCATGAAGATCGATCTATATGATTATGCTCTTCCTTCGTGGAGAAGTGTTTATAGGAACTGTCCTGCTTCCAGTAAAAATATCTTCATTAGCGGGGCAAAAATTTTTACAAAAAAAATTGAAGAGGCAAAAGAACCTTCTGTAAAAGAGGCTTATTTTGATACCCTGATGATGATTTATGAAAACCGGATGGTCTACTTTGGAGAAGAAGGCTATGTACTTGGAAGAAAGGGGATCGACATAATCCGCTTTAATGATAAGGATTTTGATCAGGCCTACGAGGCTTTTGCCCAATCTGCACATCTCCTGGGAAAGGAAACCGATATCAATGTCCTGACCGGACTGGTCCAGACTTCTTCATTTATGATGAGGGTCAAAAAGATAGAACCTCTCGTCTTCCTTGACGATTTTATTAATGCTTTGAACATTCTTGAAGAGAAGAAAGCATCGGGTGAGGATCCTGGGAAAATTGATAAGGTCCGTGGGATCCTGGACAAGATCATACTCAGTTCTAATTTAAGGGATTGTAATACTCTCGAGGAAGTGTTCACTCCAAAACTTGCGGAAGGCATGAATCCTGACGCCGATCTGCTAAAACTTGCAGAAAAATTATTATCCTCTTCAGGATGTACCAATAGTGCATTTTATTCGGGGATCAGCACCAGGTTACTCGAAATATCTCCCGACCCGAAAATGGCCTATGAGGTGGCAAAATACAATATTCGCAATGATAATTTTGAAGTTGCAGCTGATTACCTGAGAAAAGCCATTGATAGTGAAGAGAACCCAGAGCAAATAGCATATTACCAATATCAGCTTGGCGTCATCCTCTCCCAAAAACTGGGACTGTACCAGGAAGCCAATGAGATGGCCAGGCTTTCCACCAAAAATAATCCTGCTTTCGGGGAACCCTACTTGCTAATAGCCACCAATCTTATCTCCGGCATTAAAACTTGTGATGCTGATGCTTTTGACCGTTCAGCGATTTATTGGCTGGCAATCGATTATTGCATTAAGGCAATACAGGTCGATCCCCTTATGGAAGCTAAAGCAAATGAGTTAATTTCCCAATACAGGCAAAGCTATCCGAACAAGGAAGAAACTTTCTTCAGAAGCCTGAACCCCGGGGATAACTATTCATTTGGTTGCTGGATTAATGAATCAACCACCGTAAAAGAAAAACAATGATAATGAATTTTCGTATCTGCGCCGGTTTTTCCGGTATTTAACATTACAATTACATTATGTTAATGTATAGTTAATATACCCTATGGATTAAATAGATAATATTGTCTGGTCAACAATTCGTTTCCAAATGGAATACTATTATTTGTTTCTTGTCATCATTCTTTTTGCCTTCGCAGTTTCCGATCTTATCGTTGGGGTCAGCAATGATGCGGTCAATTTCCTTAATTCTGCTGTTGGTTCCAAAGCTGCCTCATATCGTGTTATTATGGTGATTGCCGGTTTAGGGATCCTGATTGGTGCCACATTTTCCAGTGGCATGATGGAAGTTGCCCGGAGCAGTATTTTTAATCCGGACATGTTCACCTTTAAAGAAATAATGGTGGTGTTTCTTGCCGTGATGATTGCCGATGTTCTCCTGCTCGATTTATTTAATACTTTTGGTTTACCGACCTCTACCACTGTTTCAATCGTTTTCGACCTTTTGGGTGCCTCGCTTGCTGTAGCGACCATGAAAATGATAAGCCTGACGCAAAACATGTCGGGCATCGGGGCTTTTATTAATTCGGACAGGGCTTTAGGTATTATAACCGGTATCTTTATTTCCATCATCATTGCGTTTACAATTGGGGCGATTATCCAGTGGATTGTCCGCATTTTGTTCACTTTTAACCTCGGGAAAAGCATTAAATACTGGGGTGGACTCTGGGGTGGATTTGCAATTTCAGCTATTCTTTACTTTCTTTTGGTCAAAGGGATAAAGGGAGCTTCTTTTATTCATGAACAGCAAGCTGAATGGATTGCCCACAATTCTGGCAGGTTAATTTTATTAAGCTTTGTAATAACCACCATTTTATTTCAGCTTATCATCTTTTTCACAAAATTTAACATATTAAGGTTGATCGTCCTGTTCGGGACTTTTGCTCTGGCCATGGCCTTTGCGGGGAACGACCTGGTGAATTTTATAGGGGTCCCTCTTGCGGGATACGAGTCTTTCAAGGCCTTTGCGGCCTCTGGTATGGAACCCGGGAATCTCCTTATGGAGGTACTGAACGGCCCCGTTAAAACCCCTACCTACTTTCTTCTGGCCGCAGGGGTGATTATGGCGTTAACCTTACGGTTCTCAAAAAAAGCCAGATCTGTTACTGTCACTACCCTGGATCTTAGCCGCCAGGCTGAGGGAAGGGAAAGATTTGAATCCACCTCTATCGCCAGGTTTATCGTGCGTCATTCCGTGGATCTGAGCAATTTTATCGCGAAATATACCCCTGTATCTCTTCAGAGTTCACTAAACAAGAGGTTTGAACCCCAATTGACAGATAAAAAATCCGAAACTGTTGCTTTCGATATGGTGAGGGCATCTGTCAATCTCGTCGTGGCAAGTATTCTCATTTCTATCGGGACCAGCCTTAAACTTCCACTTTCAACAACCTACGTAACCTTTATGGTAGCTATGGGTACTTCCTTGTCGGACAAGGCCTGGGGAAGAGAAAGCGCGGTATACCGCATTACAGGGGTCATCACTGTTATCGGCGGCTGGTTTATGACGGCTCTGGCTGCCTTTACCGCCTCTTTCCTGATAGCTACCTTAATTTACTTCGGGGGAATCGTGATAATTGTTATAATGATCTTGCTGGCGATATTTATCTTTATACGCACCAGCAACATTCATAAGAGAAGGGAAGCCGCAAACGAGAAAAATGCAAAGCAATATCACGGGGCTGAAAAGATATCCACCATAAAGGCCATTGAGTCCACCTCTTCGGAAGTGACCAGTATCCTTATCAAAATTTCCAAATTATACTTTCTCGCAATATTAAATTTTGTAAAGGAAAAAAGGAAAGAGCTCCACTCTGTCAAAAAGCAGATTAAGGAACTTAATAAAGAAACCAGGAACCTAAAAGATAACCTTCACCTTACCTTACGAAAAATGGAGGAAGAGGAGGTCGAGACCGGTCATTATTATGTTCAGATCCTTGATTATCTCAGAGAGGCTACGAACTGTCTGCAATTCATAATCGGACCAATGTATTCTCATGTTGACAATAATCATCCCATGCTTATCCAGCCCCAGGTAGATGAATTACTGTCGTTTAATGATAAAATGTCAGAATTTTTCAACGTCGCCCTTACGATACTGGATAAAAAATCCTACGATCACACGGATGATCTCAAGAAACAGCGCGACAGACTCCTCAGTACGATCAATGATATGCGTAAAAAGCAGATTAAATTAATCAAAAAGGAGGGAAAGGGGACAAAGGTTAGTCTGGTTTTTCTTGATGTTATGACCGAATCGAAAAACATGCTTTTGTTCGTAACCAATGTAGTGGAGGCTCACAAAGCCTTTGTGGAATATGGAAAACATAATGGGGGAAAATAAGGGTATTGAGCTAAACCTGTGGGTTTAATACATTTTATTCATTTCTCCCTTGATCCTGTTTTTGGAGACTATATTTGTAACCCACCCCTTTCACTGTTTTAATATTTTGCTCACCGAGTTTCTCCCTTAATTTCCGGATGTGCACATCAATGGTCCGGTCGCCCACAATAATATTATCGCCCCATATATTCCGGAATATTTCTTCCCGGGAAAAGACTTTTTCAGGTTTGGAAATCAAAAGATTGAGCAACTCAAACTCCTTCTTTGGGAGGAACAGCTCCTCCCCTTTTGAAATAACGAGATACCTTTCCTTATCAATTACAATATCTCCTATAGACCTGGTGCCCTCCTCACTCTCAAGTTCCTTCACCGCCTTTTTGTACCGTTTTAACAGTGCCTTGATACGGCTTACCAGTAGTTTAGGTTTAATGGGTTTGGTGATATAATCATCCCCTCCCGAATCAAATCCCGCGATCTGGCTATAATCCTCTCCCCTGGCGGTCAAAAAAGCAATTAAAACACTATTCAGGCCAGGTATTTTCCTGATTTCCTCACAGGTTTCAATCCCGTCCATTCCTGGCATCATAACATCTAGAAGGATAAGATGGGGATCATGTTTTTTAGCCACTTCGATAGCATCAAGCCCGTTCTTCGCGGTGAAAATCCGGAAATTTTCTTTTTCAAGGTTATACTTTAGAAATTCCAGGATGTCTGGTTCATCATCGACCAGCAGCAACCGGTAATTACTATAATCCATAAAAGCAGGGTTTAAATGTTTTAGCTGACTAAAGGTAATATTTTTTAGGGGTATTTCTTACTTTTTCTTGGGGTCCGGCTTATTTTATCATGATGGTAACAATTTATTAACCTTATGTTAATAATGACAGCCAGGAGTATTCGCAATGGAGTTCAATCCTCCGGGATTGCTTTGATAAATTTACAAAATGTTATTATAATTGCAGAAATAATGATTTATGAAAAGATTTGCCATTCTTCTTATTTTTTCTTCCTTCCTCCCTACCCCAAAAATATTTTCCCAGGAATTAAAAGGGGAACCTATCCTGAAAGTTTACGGCAATTTTCACAAGGGGATCCTCGAAGAGGACAAATCCACAGCATTTGAAATCAGAAGGGTTTACCTGGGCTACAAACAAGCTATCAGTGAATGCTTCTATGCAGAAGTGAAATTAGATATCGGAAGTCCGGAAGATCAGTCGCAATATGCCCTTATCCGGCGCTATTCCTACTTTAAAGCCGCTTCGTTGCGTTACAGCAAAAATAAACTAACCGCTTATTTCGGATTGTTCGATATGATGCAATATGAACTTCAGGAGGATTTTTGGGGGTATCGTTATATTTATAAATCCTTTCAGGATGAATATAATTTTGGCCCAAGTGCTGACATTGGAGCGGGGGTAAGTTATCGTTTTAATGAATATCTTGCAGCTGATCTTGTGATTTCAAACGGGGAAGGATATAAAAATCTCCAAAGCGATAATGCCTATAAAACGGGAGCAGGCATCAGTTTTTTTCCCATTCAGGACCTGACCCTCAGAATTTACTACGATTTTATTAATAAGGAAATTATCCAGGATAATTTCAATGCTTTTATAGGATACCGCAAAGAAAAAAACCGGATAGGGCTTGAATACATCTTTGAAAGGAACAGTTCCTTTGTTCAGAACAACCACCGAAAGGGTTGGTCGGTATATACAACCCATACATTCAATGAAACATGGGAAATTTTTGCCCGCTACGATAAGCTCAATTCCAGTATTCTAAAAGGAGAACAACAACCCTGGAATCTTTATAACGATGGGAGTGCCATTATATCGGGAGTCCAATATCATCCTGTTAAAGGAATTAATATTTCATTAAATTATCAAGATTGGTATGCTTATGCAAAAAATGGCAGAAACAGTGCTTTTCTGTTCCTGAATCTGGAATTTAAAATTTGAGAGAGTGTCTGCAAAATGAAAAAATCGACCGAAACAGCGCTGCTCACGATTCTTGATCCGAAAACAATAATGAGCATTTTAAAAATTCCTTAATTTGAATTGAATGAAATATTTATTAATCTCAATATGCCTCATTTCCATAATTCTTTTTCAGGAATGCAGAAAAAGCGATTACCTGATTTCAAATCAGTTACTTGTTTCAGATCAGGGCGGGGGAACGGGCACGGTAACATGGTCCAAAGAAAGTGAAATCCTCCTCGATGGATTTGTGTTTGTCAACGACGGGCAAACGCTTACTATAGAACCGGGAACCGTGGTCCGTGCGAAAGCCGGTAAGGGTACCCTTGCAAGCGCCTTAATTGTTTCCAGGGGCGGCAAGCTCATTGCCCGGGGAACCTCCGGTAATCCGATTGTTTTTACTTCTGAATATGACGATTTGAAAGGTTCGGTACCCTTAAAAACAGCAGGACTTTGGGGTGGTGTAATAATTCTTGGCAATGCCCCTATCAATTCTCCCTCCGGTGAAGGGTTTATTGAAGGAATCCCTATTAGTGAACCCCGAGGAATTTATGGGGGAAATGATATAGACGACAATTCAGGTATCCTGAGTTATGTTTCCATACTCCATAGCGGAACAGAAATTGGAGAGGACAATGAAATAAATGGCCTTACTTTGGGTGGGATAGGCAGAAAAACGATCATTGATAATATTGAGGTTATTGCAAGCGAAGATGACGGTTTTGAATTCTTTGGTGGAACGGTTAATTGTACCAACCTCGCTTCTGTTTTTTGTCACGATGATGCCTTTGATTTTGATGAAGGATATATTGGGAAGCTCCAATTCCTGTTGGCTGTAATGGACAGCTCTACAGGAGACCATGCGGCCGAGCATACCGGCACCGGAGTGGATGGGGGCAGTTCAGGGTTTACCGCACCTTCTATATACAATGCCACCTTTATTGGTGGGGGTTTGGAAAACAGCTCCTATCTTATATCCTTTAATCGAAAAAGTATCGGTTTTTACAGAAATAGTATTTTTCAGAATAATGGCAGAGGGATCGCTATTGAATATAAAAACTATGAAAGCAGTTTTAAAGAACTCAAAGATGGAGCATTAGCCATCGAAAACAACCTCTTTTACAATGTTGCTCAGAACATTCAGGATAGCATTTTTAGCATTTATCCGGGTCAGCAGATCCCTGCACAGGAAACAGAATATATAAGGGGATATTTCCTGTGGGCAAAAAATAAAATGGAAAACCCAGGGTTAGAAGCTGGTTCTTTTCCTATAAACCTTCTTCCGTCCGTTACGCTGTTCGGGGAGATGGCTCCCTACAATGCCTCATGGTACGAGAAAGTCAGCTATAAGGGAGCTTTTGGATCAAATAACTGGCTTGCCGGCTGGTCCAGACTGTGGAAGGAGAATATTATTGAAGGTGCTCTTCCCTGATTAGATCAAAGACCGTTTTTACAGGTGAAAAGGTCACCTCGGGTACATCAACGAAATAACTTATCCATCCGGCCATTGAACCGTTCCAGAGGCCCGGTAGTTCGAGGGCCTTTAGCTCCCTGCCACCAAAAGATTTCCCGGAAATAAAACCCATATCGGGGTCACGGAATTCAGGCAGATAAAACTTTTCGCCCTGATAATTATGAATATAACAAACAAGATCGACAGGATTGAAGTGAGTGGACAGGTCGAAAATTTTCTTTTGACGGGCATCGGCTAAATTAATCTGGGAACTTTCAATAATCTGCCGGGAACTGCGATTGGCCCTATCCACTATCCAGAAAGGACCCCCGCCTGGTTCACCGGTATTTTTGACCATACCGCAAACCCGAACGGGACGGTTTAAAATTTTAAGTGTGCGGTCTCTGAAAGCGGCTTCTGAGTCTTGGGATAATAATTTTGCATCGTCGGGGGAAATATCCCCTACAAAGTTTATAATCTCCTCCCTGAGTGGATCCTCAAGTTTTTGACTCTCGATTGCAACAAGGTATCGATGAAGTGAAAAGACTTTATCCAGTAAAAACCCCCCCAGAACTTTTTTATAGCGGGTACGCACCGGTTTTAAACGGTCCGGAGCAACATTATCAATGTTACTGATAAAGACCATGGATTCCTTCAGGTCATTAAGATTCTCAAGCAGAGCCCCATGCCCTCCCGGCCTGAAAAGCAAGTCACCATCCGTAGTCCGGAAGGGTTTATTTTCCAGATCAACGGCAAGGGTATCAGTTGAAGCTTTTTGCTCGGAAAAACTGGCATAAAACCGGATTCCTTCCTGCGAATAATAATTATCAATTAATTGATCAGCAATATCTTGAAATAATTTCTTATGTTCTGGTGAGACGGTAAAATGAAGGTTCACCTCCCTTTTTTCACCGGAAAGAAAGTCTTTCGCTTCTTCAAAATGCTCCTGGAAAGCAGTGCGAATTTCATTTTCATACCGGTGAAATTTCAACAACCCTTTGGGAAGGTTCCCGTAGTTAAGGCCTTCTTCAAAGAGAATACTTTCAAGAATTAAAATATATTGCTCCTCTTTTACAAGTTTGTTCAGATTGATTCCTTTCCCCTGAAGTAAAGCTATAAGATCTGCATAAAAGGGGTATTCGGACAACTCCCTCATAAATTTGACAATAGAGAGATCTTTGCTGAAGTACTCTTTTTTTTGATCCGGGATGATGCTTCAATGAATGGTATGCTTCAAAAAGATCCTTGAACATCCTCGTTGCTGCTCCGGAGGCTGGAACAAACCTTACCGACCGGAGGTCCTCCTTTTCCTCATCGAAGGTCGATATAAGCTTGTCCTCTTCCGCAGTAGACAATGTTGTGATTCCATCGCCGGGGATGGCTGGTTTCAATAATTTAATGTGGGGAATGCCATTCCTGAAATAGTCAAGCTGAGAGGCTATCCCGGCCATAGTGATCCCTTTATCTTCGATATGATTTTTATCTTCCCGGGTAAACATGTAATTAATATTAATTTTTTCCATTGTTAAAAGCACGGATGTTCATCTCAACCACCTTCTCCCCTTTCTTACCGAAGAGTTCAGATATTCCATGGTAAAGACTCCTCTCCTGAAGATTAAGAAACCTGCTTGCCGCTCCAAGAACCACCATATTGGAAGTTCGGATGGAGCCTGAATCTCTTGCAATCTGGTCAGCATCGATAAGGATGTGGTTTTTAAAGGCCTGAATTTCTTCGAGAATATTTTGAATATCCGGATAATCCGGAATATTTATATAAGGATTCGAATTTGAAATAAGCCAGCCATCAGGTTTCAGGAATGAAAGATAGCGTAATGATTCCATGGGTTCCAGGGCTATAATGAGATCGGCTTCTCCTTCAGGAATAATATCTGATGAGATCCTTTTCAAGGACAATCGCAAATGGGATTGGACAGCCCCACCTCTCTGACTCATACCATGGACCTCAGCCTGTTTGAGGTATTGGCCCTCCATAATTGCCGCGAGGCCAGTTACAGCAGCTATGGAGAGAATTCCCTGACCACCGACCCCAGCGATAATAATATCTTTTTTGCTCATAAAAATTTGAAATCTATACTAAACATCTAAGGTAAAAATTATTTTCTCTTCGATGAGGTTTGAATACATTCCCTTTGGGCAATAATCACAGATACGCCATCGTAATTTAGCTCCCGCAGAATAGCCTCTACGTTATCATTATGGTTCTTCCTGAGTGGGGTCATGGCAATCAGATGTTCCGGCTCAACGCCAATGCCAAGACAGATCTTTTCCAATCTTCCCGTGGCTGCAGAGCTTTGTCCACCGGTCATACCTGTGGTGGAATTATCGGAGATGACAATGGTAACCGGGGATCTTTCGATTACCGCATCCAGCAAACCGGTCATCCCTGAATGGGTAAAGGTTGAATCTCCAATTACGGCAACCGAAGGCCGGAGACCGGCGTCTGCTGCACCTTTTGCCATAGTTATGGATGCACCCATGTCAACACAGGAGTTGATTGTTTCATACGGAGGAAGCGCTCCGAGGGTATAGCATCCAATATCACTGAAAACATGGCCTTTCTCAAATTCTTCCAGAGCCTTGTTCAACATGAGGTATACATCGGCATGACTGCAACCCTTGCATAAGGAGGGCGGTCTGCTGACTACCACCTCAGGAATTTTATGGAGGATCTTTTCGGAAAATCCCAGGGCTTTACCCACGAGTCCCGGATTCAACTCACCTGCCCGTGGAAGGGACCCGTCGAGACGGCCAAGTATTTTGTACGGTGTATTGAACAGCCCCCGCAACATTTCCTCGATCATGGGGTAACCCTCTTCCAATACCAATATTTTACCACAACTGTTCACCAGGGTTTCCAAGATCATTTTTGGTACCGGATACTGAGTGATCCTGACCACAGGGTATTCAAGTTTGTTGGTAAGGGCATTTTCCATATAATAATTATAGGCTATCCCAGAGGTTACAATGCCCCAGGACCGATCAGGCCCATCCGATATTTCGTTCCATCCTGACGTTTCCGACTCCATTTCAAAGGATTCCTGATTGTCAAGTAATCTCTGGTATTTTACCCTAGCCATAGCAGGCAAAAGGATAAACTGTCTCACGTCGGAGGGGAGTTTCAATTTATTTGGTGATACGGGTGCCCGGCGGATGATCCCGGATCTGGAGTGTGCCAGTCGTGTGGTTATCCGGACCATTACCGGAACTTTATATTTTTCAGACAGTTCAAATGCATAGAAAACCATATCATAGGCTTCTTGCTGACTGGATGGTTCCAGGGCGGGAATAAGTGCATATTTCGCATAAAATCGGGAGTCCTGTTCATTCTGGGAGGAATGCATCGAAGGGTCGTCGGCGACAACGATCACCATTCCACCGTTTATGCCTGTAATAGCTGCGTTCATAAAAGGGTCCGCGGCGACATTGAGTCCGACGTGCTTCATGCATACAAGACTTCTCTTACCTGAATAGGCCATTCCCAGGGCCTCTTCCATGGCAGTTTTTTCATTTGAAGACCAATCTGCATGTATTTTCAGGCCTTCTGTTCTTACCTTTTCCTGTATGTACTCGGTAATTTCGGTACTTGGGGTCCCCGGGTAAGCATACACACCCGAAATCCCTGCATCCATTGCCCCGAGGCCAATTGCTTCATCTCCAAGAAGTAATAATTGCTCCATATTTCTACTATTGGTACAGAAGCTCAAAAATAAGAAATTTAATCCATTGGGCCTCCCGGATTGCCATATTAGCGAAGAGAAGAGGAAGGGTTAAAAAATTATGAGCAAATGGTCAGGACAATTCGGCGGCCGCCTCCACGGTTCCTGAACTCACAGAGATAAATACCCTGCCAGGTTCCCAGGTTTAATTTATGCCTGGTAATGGGAATATTGAGACTTTGCCCAAAAAGAGAGGATTTCAAATGTGCAGGCATATCGTCAGGGCCTTCAAGCGTATGGATATAGACAGGATCGTTCTCAGGAATAAGTTTGTTGATAAAATTCTCAAAGTCAGTCCTCACAGAGGGATCTGCATTCTCGTTGACACTAAGTGCTGCTGAGGTATGCTTTAAAAAAATATTCAACATTCCATGTTCCGGGAGTTCACCAATTTCTTTCAGAATATTGTTTGTGATTAAATGATAGCCCCTACGGAAGGGGTTTAGCTGCAATTCCTTTTGCGTGACCATGATGATTAATTTTATGAATCCTTGAAAAAATCTTTTTCTCCACTTATTCGTTACCCCTTTTCCCTTATTCATTCGCGCTTCCCCCAGAGTCAGTATTCCAAAAATATAGTTCACGCCTATAATCTTGTAAACCTGTTCAAATCGACCCCCGGGACCTGAGCCTTGATCTGTTTCGTTAGCAAAATTAATTGTTCTATGGAGGAATTGATTATTTTTACTTAATATATTCATTAATCATGAAACTTTTCATTCATCAAATAAGATAATTACCTATGAATTTAATATCACTTGTTGTTCTGGTAAAGCTCCTGGGAGGTATCATTATCAGCATCGTCAGATAGGCAAATGCTTAATAAATCATAAAATCCTTCTTCAATCCTGCCAGTTAATTTTTATTTATCTTATTTTTGAACAAATTAATTATCCTGAATGATCAAAAATTATCTGTTTTTTGCTATTGGAGTTTTCTTTTTGGCTCATCAGCTGTCGGGACAGGAATTGAAACTTATCCAATTCTCCGGTGTAGTTCGTAATCTTAAATATGAACCCATTCCTGATGTTCACATTATAAATATAAACCGCCACAATGCAACGACCAGTAACGATGAAGGGATATTTTCCCTTATCGTCAGACCTTCCGATTCAATATTGTTCCGTTCAGTCGGTTATAAAAACACCCTGGTAGCTATTCCCGAGTCAATTGACATCAGGCATTATCCCCGCGATGTATATCTCTTAAACGATACCATTCACCTTGAAGAGGTTAAGATTTTTCCCTGGAAAACCTATGAAGAATTTAAAGTTGCCTTTATTAACCTTGAGCTTCCCGATGATGATGAACAGCGGGCTTATAAAAATATTGAAAGGATAAAAGCACAAATTAATATGGATTTTGAGCCCGATCCACAAATGGCGTTTCGTCAAACCATGAACCAGCGCTACGACAAGATGTATTATGACGGGCAGTATCCCTCGATTCCGATTTTAAATCCCTTTAACTGGGCAAAATTTTTCAGTGCCGTTAAAAATGGCGATTTCAAACGAAAAGACAAATAATAAAACCAGGGCATGTACAATTTTTACGGGACATTTTTGTTATTAGTTTATCCCTTTTTATGATCGCCCAAACAAAAATACTTGTCCTGGTTTTATTCCTTGGATGCTGTTTTACCGGTATATCTGCTCAGGCTATTCTGTCCGGGGTAATTTCCGATGAAGATAATGAAGGTATTTTTCTTGCAAACATTGCCATTGAGGGAAGCAAGACAGGTACCATGACCGACCGGTTCGGAAATTTCAGCCTCGAAGTGCCATCTGACCAGGAATTAAATATTGTCGTTTCCTGTGTAGGTTTTAGAACCCTTAAGAAATCATTCCGGTTGGAGAAAGATGAAAAGCGGCAAATCCTTGTCGAACTTGAAACTGAAATAAATGAATTCGAGGAAGTATCCGTATCTGTCAGGGCCGAAAATGCCACCACGCTACGACGTATAAATATTGATGATCTAAAATACGCCCCTACGACCACGGGTTCCGTTGAATCGCTGATCAAAACCCTCCCAGGGGTTTCTTCCAACAATGAACTGAGCACACAATTTTCGGTGCGTGGGGGCAATTTTGATGAAAACCTTATTTATGTAAACGACATTGAAATTTACCGGCCTTTTCTTGTTCGTTCAGGTCAGCAGGAGGGACTGAGCTTTATCAATTCCGATTTGGTTTCCGGGCTTCGCTTTTCTGCCGGAGGATTCGATGCCATGTACGGCGATAAAATGTCCTCAGTCCTTGATATAACTTATCGGGAACCGAAAGAATTTACAGGCAGCGCCTCAATTAGCCTTCTCGGCGGATCGGTTCATCTTGAGGGCTTAAGTAAAAACCGAAAATTCAGCTTCCTTTCAGGTTTCCGGTACAAAACAACCGCCTACTTACTGAACAGCCTTGATGTAGAGGGTGATTATAATCCTCAGTTCACCGATATTCAGACACTATTCAAATACAAACTTACTGAGAAACTCGAACTCAGTTTTCTTGGAAACGTGGGACTTAACCAATACGATTTCGTGCCCAAGGTAAAGTCTACCGATTTTGGCACCTCTCAAACACCGCTTAATCTTAGCATATACTATCAGGGAAATGAAGTCGACCGGTTTAATACTGTACAGGGTGCTTTCAGCGTAAACTGGAAACCCTCTCCAAAGCTCAAGTTAAAATTGATAAGTTCCTGTTTTTCTACCCGCGAAAGGGAGACTTTCGACATTCTGGGGCAATACCTTATTAATGAACTGGACAATACCCTCGATTCGGAAACCTACGGCGACAGTATTCTGAATATCGGGATAGGCAGTTTTCTGGACCATGCGCGGAATCAACTCGATGCCCTTGTCTATTCAATCAAGCATACCGGAGAGTATGAATTGGATCGTCATAAGATCAGATGGGGAGTAAAGCTTGAACAAATGCAGGTCACAGACATCTTAAGTGAATGGTCTCTGATTGATTCTGCCGGCTATTCACTGCCCAGAAACGATGAATCGCTTGAACTCTATGATGTTATCAAGGCTGAAAATTCTTTAAAAAATGCTCGTATTTCCTCCTATTTGCAAGACACCTGGGCATTTGGCGCTGAAGGAAACGATTTTTATCTCACGGCAGGTATCAGAACTACTTATATCAGCCTAAGCGATGAATTTCTTCTTAGTCCCAGGGCAATATTCTCCTATAAGCCGAATTGGCAAAGAAATATGATGTTTCATGTCTCTGCAGGTGTTTACTATCAACCACCATTTTATAAGGAAATGAGAAATACCCGCGGTGTGGTGAATAAAAACCTGAAAGCGCAGAAGTCGATTCATTATCTTGTTGGGGGGGACTTTCTGTTCAAGTCGTGGGACAGACCCTTCAAATTTACTACTGAGATTTATTATAAACAGCTCAGTAATCTGGTTCCCTATAAAGTCGACAATGTAAGGATCCGGTACGCAGGGGAAAACCTGGCGAAAGGTTACGCTGCCGGGATTGATTTCAAAATAAATGGTGAATTTGTAAAAGGGGCTGAGAGCTGGGCTAGCTTGTCATTCCTAAAAACCGAAGAGGACATTGCGAACGATTCTTATATTGTACACCCTAAAAACGGGGATCCTTATACCCATTATCCAGGTTACTATCCCCGACCCGCAGACCAGCTAATGAATTTCGGCTTGTATTTCCAGGATTATGTCCCAAATTATCCTGATTTTAAGGTGCATTTAAGCTTTCTCTATGGTTCCCGGCTTCCCTATAGCTCCCCTTTAAAGGATCGATATGATGAAATCTATCGTCTTCCTCCCTACCGGAGGGTAGATATAGGCTTTTCAAAGATTCTTAAGAGTCAGGACGATATCTTAAAAGAAGGCAATCCTTTCCGGCACTTTAAAGATGTATGGGTAAGTGCGGAAATCTTTAACCTGCTTGGCATTAATAATACGATCTCCTATTTGTGGGTGCGAACCGTTTCAAACCAGGAGGGGGTGCCCGGTATTTTCGGAGTGCCGAATTACCTTACTTCAAGAAGGTTTAATGTAAAGATCACGATAAGGTTCTAATGGAGTTCTTCTCATGGATTATTACCCTTCCGGTTTTCCATCCCATCTGATTACCCCCACAAAGAGGTTGGATACAGGCAATGAATGAAGCGTACCGATAGCATCATGTACCAGCATTGGCTGAAGTTCACCGATTTTATAGGGTTACAATTGCTCAGGTAATTTCCCCTCAAAAACAAATTGATCTAATTCATGACGGGTGCGGGGAGCTTTCTCCCTTGTTATCAAGTCATCAGGAAGGTTTTCGCCTTGATCGTGATAACCTAATGCAATCATGGCAGCAGGGTCGAACCGGGAAGGGATATTAAGTTCATATCTTGCCTTTTCGCGGTCATAACCGCCCATCTGATGAACAAAAAGCCCCATGGAGGTAGCCTGCACAAGAAAATTCCCCATTGCCATCCCCAGATCATGAAAAGCATAATAGTTCGGTGTCTCCTTGTAAGTGGAAATCGATTCCGCAATGCTCAGGGCGAGAATCGGTGCCTCCCCTGCCCAGCGCTGGTTTGGAGTCGAAAGAAGGTCAAAAAGTTTTTTATGCTCCACAGAATTTTTGCGCGTATACAGAAACCGCCAGGGTTGGATATTTCTACTGGAAGGGGCCCATCTGGCGGCTTCAAAAAGCAAATTGAGTTGGTCATTGGTTACCTCCCGGTCTGAAAAAGAGACTATGCTTCTCCGCTTTACTATCATTTCGTGGACTTGGTTCATGTTCTGTTTTGTTATGAATTATTCATTAATAGACATCAGAATATGGGAGTTTTCTGATATTTTAAGCCAGGAGTCAAAAAAAATATTCATTGCCTTCTTCTGCAATCATTATATAAAAACTTTGTCAGGTTCACTTGAAAAATGTTAAAGATAAGCTTTTCTTAAAAACCTCAAAGTCTCCAACATGATCAAAATTTGAAATAAAAGGCCGATACAGACCAAATAAATGGATTTTTTACTATACTTTTGCAGCTGTTATAAATATTTCATTTAGGATGGACGAAGGCCCCTATCATAGTCAGCACTTAGTATCAACTCTTCTGTAAGGGGCAGTTCCAATCTCCTTGCAGTCATAATTGAAAGGAGATAAAAGATGATCAAAATTTTCAAAACTTTCGGCGGTTATTCCGAAATAAAGAGTATTGAACAAGGTAGCTGGATCAATGTTATTTCGCCTGAACCTGAAGAAATTCAACGACTTATAACTGAATTTGGTCTCGAAGAGGAGCTGATACAGGACATTCTGGATACAGACGAGCGGTCAAGACTTGAAATAGAGGACGATTATACCTTGATCATTATGCGTATTCCTGTCGAAAACAGGAATAACGGAGTCCCGTTTTTCACTGTTCCACTGGGTATTTTTATCAAGGATAATTACACCCTCACTTTGTGCCTTCAAAATAATGAAATCCTTCCCGCGGAACAGGTGTCTCCGTTTCGGGAACATTATCGTCAGATCACCGATAGTTACAATTTCATCCTTCGCCTTTTCCTGCGCTCCGGGATCATCTACCTGAAATATCTGAAATACATCAATCAGCAGACCAATTTAATTGAACAGGATCTGGAAAAATCCATTAAGAACAGGGAACTTAACAAGCTCCTTAAAATGGAAAAGTGCCTGGTTTACTTTATCACTTCCATTAAAGCCAATGAAATTGTCCTTGCCCGTTTGAGGAATTCAAAGAAGATAACCAGCGAGATAAACGAGGACCTGCTGGAAGATGCCATTATAGAAAACAAGCAGGCCCTGGAGATGGCCCAGATATATTCAGACATTCAAAGCGGCATGATGGATGCCTTTGCTTCCGTAATCTCAAATAACCTCAACGTGGTTTTGAAACAGTTAACGCTTATATCCATTATTCTGATGATCCCTACCCTCATCGCGAGTATTTTTGGAATGAACGTGCCCAATTTTATGGAGGATTCCGTTTGGGCCCTGCCTGTCCTGATTATTATTTCTTTAGTGCTCTCTTTTTCAGGGGTTATTGTGTTCCGAAAAAGGCAGTGGATTTAACCCATTACCTGAAGCTGATCCCTAATCCTGAGGTTATCACACTATAATTCGCATGGGTATAATCAAAATGGATGGTCACAACCCCCAATTTGAGCCTGAACCCCACGTTCAGCCTTAAATCTTTCGTATTTTGCATCTCAAACTGCAATTCTTCAGGATCGGTTAAAATGTCATTATCGGTAACCACAACTTCTCCGGCATGGGGGCCCGCGGTAGCCAAACTCACCATCGGGTAATTGCCTTTCAAACCAAATTGAACCACCGAAGTACTGTAACCGATCCCTTCATAAAATGTGATGACGGGAAGTGTTTGTGAGGCAACCAGATTAATTGTCCACGCATTGGCAGTAAATTCAATATTTTGATCATCAAAAAGAGAAGGCTCCGTGGTGAGGTTATTTTGTGGCAGGACCAATTCTGTAGGTGGAAAGTTGACATTGGCAAATGTGGTCATTTTTGTAAACCCCCCCTGTGCGCTAATGTCAATAACCGGAATTCGCTTAAAAAGAGGAATGTGTTGTGAAATG
This sequence comes from uncultured Bacteroidales bacterium, assembly GCA_963779845.1. Lineage (GTDB taxonomy): Bacteria > Bacteroidota > Bacteroidia > Bacteroidales > CAVZZV01. Next base: position 96,248 of record CAVZZV010000001.1, read on the forward strand.
TCGTGTTTTCCCCCAACTCCCCATAAGCCGATATTACCTGCATCCCTTAGATTGATGGTTGGGAGGAAACGCACATCCAACTCTGTCCCCCATGGCAATCCGATGCCAACCTGAGCCATAGGAACCGGTACCATGTTTATTCCCGTTCCATCGGGAACTTTGTATTTTACCAGTTCGAGGGTATTTCCCTCGTATTCTGCAAAATAAGTCAGACTTGGCCGGGCATCTGTCTTTTTACCAGCAATAGTGGGAGAGACAGGATCGCCCGTGACAACACCCTCCAGGGCAAGGGCGGAAAGATCAAAAGTCCTGTCCATCTTTGGTGCCCAGGAAGCATTGAAGGTTACAGTAACATCAAACCCGCCCAGTTTATGGGGTTTGGCCGTATTGTACCATCCGGCGTTCATGGAAGCCCCAAAGCTGTTTGCGTAAGGTCTGAGATAAGATTCAAACAGAGGTTTAGCATCATTGATACCCCCCATGATGAAATCTACCTGTTTAATCTGAGCCTTTAGGGGTAAGCTGAACAAGACAAATGCCAATGTCAGCACGACGTAAAAAACATTTAATTTTTTCATAAATTCGCTTCTTAAGATCATAAATTAAGTAGGTCGTAAGCCGGTATTCATAGTTTCTTCAACCGAAATGTAAAAAAAAATCTCTCCTTATGATATTCAGGATAAAAAATCTTTGATAATTTCTATCTTTATACTTCAAAAATCAATGAATGGTTACAAATGAACCCCTGGCAAATCGATTGAGGCCAAAAAAACTGGATGATTACGTAGGCCAACAGCACCTTGTGGGAAAAAATGGGGTTATCAGAAAGATGATCGAGAGTGGGAACCTGAGTTCGTTTATTTTATGGGGACCGCCCGGTGTTGGTAAAACCACCCTTGCTTGGATTGTAGCGAATCACCTTGAACGCCCTTTTTACAATCTTTCCGCCATTAACTCAGGAGTTAAAGAGGTCAGGGAAACGATCGAAAAGGCAAAAAATCAGCGCTTTTTTAATAATCCTGCACCGGTATTGTTTATAGATGAGATCCATCGTTTCAGTAAATCCCAACAGGATTCCCTTTTGGGGGCCGTTGAACAGGGTGTGGTTACACTGATTGGTGCCACCACGGAAAACCCCTCCTTTGAGGTGATATCCCCACTCCTCTCCCGTTGCCAGGTATATGTACTGGAGAGCCTGGATAAGAAGGAACTTATACATCTTCTTCAACAAGCTCTGAAGAAGGATTCCTATTTTAAAAATTACCAGATTGAAATTTCTGAAAACGAGGCACTATTGCGCTATTCCGGCGGCGATGCACGAAAGCTCTACAATGCTCTGGAGCTTGTGGTAAATGCCATAGTAGCCGGTGAGCCTTCGACCCAATCAATACATATAACCAATGAATCGGTGGTGCAGATCATTCAGGAAAATCTTGCCCTGTACGATAAGGGAGGTGAAATGCACTACGATGTCATTTCTGCATTTATTAAATCGGTCAGGGGAAGTGACCCAGATGCCGCGGTATATTGGCTGGCCAGGATGATCGAAGGGGGCGAAGATATAAAGTTTATTGCCAGGCGCTTAATGATCCTTGCCGCTGAAGACATAGGTCTGGCAAACCCAAATGCCCTGCTTATCGCAAATTCCTGTTTCCAGGCAGTTCATGTGATCGGCCTTCCCGAATCCCGGATTATCCTCTCTGAAGCCTGCATTTACCTGGCCTCTTCCCCAAAATCCAATTCAGCCTATATGGCTATCAATCAGGCGCAGGATATCGTAAAAAAAACCGGAAATTTGCCGGTGCCGTTAAACCTCAGAAATGCTCCTACCAAATTAATGAAAGAGCTGGGATATGGAAAAGATTATAAATACGCCCATTCCTTCGAGGGTCATTTTGTTACAGAAGATTATTTTCCTTCTGACCTGAAGAGTAAAGAAATATATGCGCCGGGAGAAAACCAACGGGAAAAAGAGATGAAAGAACGGCTTAATAAATTGTGGAAAAACAGATATCCGTAATTATGGAAATATTAAAAAAAATTAACGGTTTAAAATATATTGAATCGGGCAATTTCTTCCTTCTTGCCGGGCCTTGCGTGGTGGAAAGTGAAGCAAATGTGATGGAGATTGCCGAGACTTTAAACAGGATCACAAGCGACTTAAGAATACCCTGGGTATTTAAGGCCTCCTATCGGAAAGCCAACCGATCAAGAATCGATTCATTTACCGGCATCGGAGACGAAAAATCCCTTAAAATCCTTCGTAAAGTGAGGGATCATTTTCAGATTCCAGTTGTGACGGACATACATACCGAAGAGGAAGCCTCTTTAGCTGCTGAATATGTGGATATCCTTCAGATTCCGGCATTTTTATGCAGGCAGACCGAACTGCTTGTTGCCGCAGCTCGTACCGGTCGTTTTGTGAATATAAAGAAAGGACAATTTCTTTCTCCGCAGGGAATGAAATACGCTATTAAAAAAATTGAAGATTCCGGGAATGAAAAGGTGATGATCACCGAACGCGGAACAACATTCGGCTATCAGGATCTGATTGTTGACTTCAGGGGAATCCCTGAAATGAAGGCTTTTGGTAAACCTGTCGTTCTCGATATTACCCATTCGCTCCAACGGCCCAACCAGGACGAGGGAGTGACCGGGGGCAGGCCTGATATGATCGAAACCATCGCCCGTGCGGGAATTATTACCGGCGTGGACGGTATTTTTCTTGAAACTCATCCGGATCCTTCGAAGGCAAAATCGGACGGAGCCAATATGCTGGCATTGAAAAATGTGAAGCCCTTGATGGAAAACCTGGTGGAAATCAGAAAATTATATAAAAAAATGAACAGGGTAACTCTATAAAGCTGTCAGATGTGCGTGCACTGTTCTAAAGGCATTTTATTTAACGGATTTTATTCCATCAACTGGGTTGTTTATGGCATAAAATGGAGTGCCCGCAATAAAAAACCAATTTCTTCTGTTACATAACGACCACTCACTATTATATTGACCTCAATTCTAACCATAAACCAAAAGCTTTCACATTTATTCAATTAAAAAATTTTATTATGAAAAAACTTTTTTCACTTACCATTGCATTGCTCATTGTTTCGGGCGCATATCTTTCTGCACAGGATCTGGATGAAATCCTTGATCATTATTTTGAAGTAATTGGGCAGGATAAAATTACCAGGGTAAATACCATCACATCAGAAGGAAAAGTTCTGCAAATGGGCATGGAACTTCCCTTCGTGCTGATACAAAAAAAACCTTCTAAAATCCGGATGGAGGCAGAAATTCAAGGAACAAAATTTATTCAGGCTTATGATGGGGAAAACGGATGGATGATTGCTCCATGGACAGGTAGTCCTGATCCTCAGGACATGCCCGACGAGCAGATCAAGGCAATGAGAGATATGGGCGATATTGAAGGAGACCTGTATAATTGGGATAAAAAAGGACATGAAGTAAGCCTTATTGGGAAAGAGGATATGGAAGGGACACCGGTCTATAAAATTAAGCTCGTTAAAGAGAATGGCGACGAGTATTTATATTATATCGATGCCGAAAACTATGTTGTCCTTCGCACAGATGTAAAAACCACGGTCCAGGGAACAGAAGTGAATAGCTCAACCTATCTTAGTAATTTCAAACCGGTTGAGGGTATGATCATGCCCTTCAGCATGGAATCAAAAATGAACGGACAGGTTGTTTCGCAAATCATGGTTGATACCTATAGAATTGATGAACCTGTGGATGATAATGTATTCACCAAACCTGCCTCGAAAAACGCCAATTAAGCTTTGTTTTCCCATGAAAATAGATAAAAAGTTTGTCTTGTCAATATTACTGATTGTCCCTTTAAGTGCACTTATTGCCCAGTCAACCGCCGGGATTGATGCGAATACCTTTGGAGAGATCAAAGCCAGGCATGTTGGTCCGGCAACCATGAGCGGTCGTATTGCTGCCCTGGATGCTTCAAACCTCGATCCCCGGCTACTCTATGTAGGTGCAGCCAGCGGTGGGCTTTGGAAATCGGTCAATGGAGGGGTAACCTTTAAACCGGTTTTCGATAAATATAACCAAAGTATCGGGGCGGTCGCTATCGATCAGGAGAGAACGGATACTGTCTGGGTTGGTACAGGTGAATCATGGGTCAGGAACTCAGTATCCGTAGGAGATGGAATTTACAAGACTACTGATGGAGGCGGCAATTGGAAAAAGATGGGCCTCGATTCTTCGGAAAGGATCGCCAGGATAATAATTCACCCTTCCAATCCCGATATCGTATTCGTTGCGGCCCTCGGTCATCTTTGGAGCGGTAATGCAGACCGCGGAGTGTTCAGAACCATGGATGGGGGTCAAAATTGGGAGAAGGTCCTTTTTATTGACCAGAATACAGGATGTTCCGACCTCACGATCGATCCGGAAAATCCGGATGTGCTATACGCAGCCATGTGGGATTTCCGTAGGAAACCATATACGTTTTCTTCGGGCGGGCCAGGAAGTGGTTTGTACAAAACAGAAAATGGCGGGGACTCCTGGCGGGAGGTCACAAACGGACTCCCATCTGGGATTAAAGGAAGAATATCGGTAGCCATCTCACCGGTAGATCCTGAGATGGTCTATGCCCTGATAGAAGCTGAAAAAGATGGGGGATTGTACAGATCCGATAATTCAGGTAAAAGCTGGAAATTGGTAAATAAGACCATCCCAATGATCGAAAGGCCCTTTTATTTTTCTCAGATCTATCCTGACCCCGTTGATTCCGGAAGGGTATATAAACCCTCTTTCAATCTGCATGTAAGCACCAATAAAGGGGAGAAATTTCAACTTGCCTACGTGGGAGGCGGCAATGTTCATGTTGACCACCATGCCTTATGGATAGGCAAAAAAGATAATAATCTACTCTATCTTGGAACCGATGGTGGAGTCTACAAGTCAATAGACAAAGGAAAAACCTGGACAATGATCAGGAATCTTCCGGTTTCACAATTCTATCGGGTCAGTATCGATATGGAAAAGCCTTATAATGTATATGGTGGATTACAGGACAATGGATCCTGGACAGCTCCAAGTTCAAGCCCCGGAGGAATTGAAAACACGGATTGGGTGAATGTAGGATTTGGAGATGGTTTCTATGTGTTCGCCGACCGGAACGACAATGATATTCTTTACTGGCAATCACAGGGCGGCAATTTTAACCGGAGCTACAGGAAGAGAGGAGAGATAAAAGAGATTAAACCCTACGGCGATAAATCTTTAGGAGATCTACGGTGGAACTGGAATTCAGCCATTGCCTTTAGTCCTGCATCAAATGCCATGTATGTCGGGGCACAGTATCTTTTCAAATCTATCGACAGGGGCGATTCATGGGAAAGGATTTCCCCGGACCTGACCACCAATGACAAAAGTAAACTGATCCAGGAAAAATCCGGAGGGCTGACCATTGACAATTCCACTGCGGAAAACTATTGTACTATCTATTCTATTTCCGAAAGCCCTGTAAATTCAAATATAATTTGGGCAGGTACAGATGATGGAAACCTTCAAATCACCCGGGATGGTGGAAAAACCTGGGTCAATGTGGTATCAAATATTTCAGGTTTGCCCTCCAATACATGGTGTTCAAATGTTGAAGCAGGGCGCTTTGATGAAGGGACAGTTTTTGTAACCTTTGACGGGCATCGTAATGGAGATATGAAACCCTATCTCTATAAGTCGGAAGATTATGGCGAAAGTTTCAACCTGTTGAGCGATGAAAATATTAAGGGTTATTGTTTTGATATAATTCAAGATCTGGTAAACCCCGAACTCCTGTTTCTTGGAACCGAATTTGGGCTTTTTGCGAGTATCGACGGGGGCAGTTCATGGGCCAGGATGGAAGGCAATATTCCCCTGGTGGCAGTTCATGAAATGGTTATACATCCTGAAAAAAATGACCTTATTTTCGCTACCCATGGAAGAGGGATTATGATTATCGATGATATAAGTCCTTTAAGGGCTTTGAAAACGGAATATTTTAATCAGGAACTTACTTTTTTGCCTTCCCGGCCCTATTTGATTTCAAGTCAGGGAATACAGCAAAAATTTGGTGGGGACGATGAATTCACGGGGAGAAATCCTCCCGATGGGGTATATATCAGTTATTACCTGAACAAAAGGCATGTTTTCGGAGACATGATAATAGAAATTTATGACAAGGAAGGGAATAAGGTGAGTACCTTACCGGCAGGGAAAAGGAAAGGAATAAACCGGGAATTATGGGTTCCCCGTGAAAAACCTCCTAAAGTACCCGTGTCCAATAATTTATCGGCTGCAGCTACTCAGGGACCAGTACTCTTGCCCGGCGATTATAGGGTGGTGGTTATTAAAGGAGATAAGAAATTCGAAAGCAGCATCTCCATCCTTTTTGATCCGGACCTCCCCCATTCTGAAGCCGACAGGGAATTGCAACTGAAAACGCTGCATAAGGCATATGACATGCTTGAAGAACTTGCCTTCACGGATGCAACGATTTCCAAACTATCAACAGATATCAAAGCTCTGGAAGAAAGATTAAAAAAGGAGGGGAAGTTAAAAGGATCAACCGGCAAAAAACTCAATGGTTATGTTGAGAAACTTGATAAACTGCACGAATCGATGGTTGCCACCAAAATCGGAGGGATCACCGGAGAAGAACAGTTACGGGAAAGAATTGCCGGTATTTATGGTGCAGTGATCAGGTACTATGGAAAACCTACCGATTCACAAATAGAAAGACTAAACACCCTGGAAAAGGAGCTTGACACTAAAAAAGAGGAAAGTCAAAAACTTATTACTGAACTGCCTTCGATTAACCAACTCATAAAAAGAACGGGTTCAACAGAAATTGAGGTATTAAGCCGGGATAAATTTGAAGAAGAATAATATTTTTGAATTTTTACAAAATGACCTGATCACTCCAGCAACTAAAAGGCCTCAATTTATTGAGGCCTTTTATGTTAAAGCAGTAATTCTGTAAGCCGGGTCCTGTTTCCCAAAATTATGCGACCCCCGTCATTTATCTAAGCAGCCTACCCCCCGGCATTGGACGGGCAATCCTTAATTGCCGGTATATTTGGCTTTGCAACCTGTAAGCCGGGCGAGACAATTGTCGCCAATTGACCCGGTGAGCTCTTACCTCACCTTCTCACCCTTATCCGCCTAAGCGGACGGTTTTTTTCTTCCCCGGTACTATACCCTCGCGGATATCTCCCTTCTCAGGAGTACAGTGCCCTGTGTTGCCCGGACTTTCCTCTCCCGTGAAGGAGCGACGAGGCGAACTACTGCCTGGTAAAATTAATAAAAATCCTGGTTATTAGTGAATGCTGCTTTTTGGCGTTTTAAAAAGCCGTGAAAATTTTCGCGACATTTTTTCCAAATTGTACTTGTAACATAAAAAGTCGCCCCAGGGATCCTCTACTTGTCGGGAACGGTTCAGGATATTGTTAAAGGTGAAATATCTTGAATGCATAATTTCATCTTCTAATTCCTTCCAAAAGATGGGACATGCAACCGGAGCATTTCTCCTGGCTCTTAAGGAATAGGGAACGACCGAACCCTGGCCGTATGAATTTATTTTAAAATTGAGGTGAGTTTTATCATCTCTCAGATCTATATCTGTTTCAGCTGTGAAAGTTTCAGGGTAATTCCTTGTTACAAAATCCGCGATTTGCCGTGAAAAGGCCAGGGAGGCTTCAAAAGGGGACTTCCCGTCCAGGGGGACGACCACATGGAGTCCTCTCGATCCGGTGGTCATCAGGAAAGCATGAACCTTCATTTCATCAAATATGGACTTTAAAATGCCTGCCGCCCTGGCGGTGGTTGGGGAACAATAGCTAGCCGGGTCCAGGTCGAAAATTAATTTATCCGGATTATTCAATTCAGGTATTTTGGAAAGCCATACATGCGGAGTAAGGCACCCCTGAGCAACAGCATACAGCAGGGTATCTTTATTTTTGCAAATGATCAGGTTTTGCTTTTTTCCCTGTGGTTTTTGTGTAGGAATCTTTAAAGTATAAATCCATTTTGGATAAAAAGAAGACCTCTTCCTGAAATAAAAATTTTCATCATCTATCCCATCCGGATAGGTATGGATCATCAGCGGTCTGTCCAATATCCAACCGGCAATTAATGGATACATCCAATCATAATAATCGACTACACTCTCTTTGCGGATCATGGTACCCGGAAACATAATATGATCCGGATTGGATAGGAACGATGATGGTTCCCGGAAAGAATCTGTGTTGGTGGTTTTCATCGCTTGAGCTCCTGTTTTATCGGGTTAAAATTTTGAGTGGGTAAAAACTGGCTTTAAAAATATGCCATAACAGAAGATCTGAGACCCCGGGAAAACTAAAGTATTATTTTCCAGGAATTTATTGAATACAGATTAAAGTCTGCTGCCTTTATGCAGAACCTGCAGTGGGTATTAAATTCTACAAAAATCCCCACTTCATTCTGCACAGAACCACGGTATGCTTAATGGGATTGAAGCCCTCGGGGGTCAAAACGAGTGCTTACTATTTTATGGCACACATTTTTCATTCCATCCTGAAATTTTCGGATATGAATGCACGCGAAAAGGTCAGGAAATACTATGACTCCCATTATAAGGATGAAGACAGAAGATTGGATGAGCATCCATTTGAAATTCCGGTAACCATGCACTTTGTCGACAAGTATTTAAAGGGGGGAGAAAGGATTTTTGATGTAGCATGTGGAACGGGCAGGATTGCGAAAATTCTTCTCGATAAAGGATTTAAGCTGGGACTAAATGACTTGTCTGAAAAAAATATCTCTCTGAGCAAGGAGAGACTTCTCCTCCTATCCAGAACTGTTATTCTGTAATCAGGGTGATGCTTTGAACAGTAATGACTGGAAAAGGGAGCCATGGGATTGTATATTTATTTTGGGCCCCCTCTATCATTTGATTAACCGGGAAAAAAGGTTGGATGTCCTCAAAAAGGCTGCGGATTCAGTTAAAGAGGGCGGATATATATTCTCTTCCTTTATGAGTAGGACTGCAGCTATGGTTTTTGGGCTAAAAGAGAATCCGGAAGGCATCCTGTTACCTAATGGGGTAAGGGAATTATGGAGTACAGGAACAGATGAAAACTTTGTAATGGGAACAGAATGGTTTGAGAATGCCTATTTTGCTCATCCCGACGAAATAGAACCCCTTCTCCTGGATGCTGGGCTTACCCCACTACACCTTGCCGGTGCGGAAGGGGTTTTCGGCGAGCGCTTCGAACTGTATCATGATTTGCCGGAAAAATTGAAAAAACCATGGATGGATTTCGTAGTGGAGCATTGCGAAAACATAAATACCCTCAATTTGTCTAAACATTTACTGAGTATTGCTGTGAAGTAAATAAATTCAGGAACTCCTTCAATTTTAAGAAAAGTATCCCGCTACCCTTTTCAATCTGCCAATACTTTACTACTTTTGACCCTTAATTTTCTTAACACTTAAACACTTTCAATATGAATACCCAGGATTATATCTCACGTGAAGGCAAATACGGAGCTCATAATTATCACCCATTACCAGTTGTTTTGGACCGAGGGGAGGGAATTTTTGTTTGGGATGTTGAAGGAAAGCGGTATTTCGATTTTTTATCTGCCTACTCTGCTGTAAACCAGGGTCATTGCCATCCTAAAATTGTGGATGCCATGATCAGTCAGGCAAAAAAACTTGGTTTGACCTCAAGGGCTTTTTACAATTCAGTCCTTGGTGAATATGAGGAATTTGTCAGTAAATATTTTGGTTATGACAAGGTTCTGCCCATGAATTCCGGCGCTGAAGGGGACGAAACCGCTCTTAAGCTTTGTAGAAAATGGGCTTACGAAAAAAAAGGCATTGCCGAAAATGAAGCGAAAATTATTGTTTGTGAAGGAAACTTCCATGGAAGAACCATCACCATTATTTCCATGTCCACAGATCCCGATTCCTATAAAGGTTTCGGGCCTTATACACCCGGGTTTATAACAATCCCCTATAACGATCTTCCAGCCCTGGAAAAAGCCCTGGAGGATCCGAACGTAGCCGGTTTCCTTGTAGAACCGATCCAGGGAGAAGCGGGCGTATATGTTCCGGAGGAAGGTTTTCTTAAAAAGGCATACGATCTTTGCAAAGCCAAAAATGTGCTGTTTATAGCAGATGAGGTGCAAACAGGCATTGGACGTACCGGTAAAATGCTGGCCTGCGACCATGAAGGGGTCCGACCTGATATCCTTATTCTCGGCAAAGCAATTTCAGGTGGGGTTTATCCTGTTTCTGCTGTTTTGGCTGATGATGATATTATGCTAACCATTAAGCCGGGTGAGCATGGATCGACGTTTGGGGGGAATCCTGTGGCCGCGAAGGTTGCCATTGCCGCCCTGACAGTTATCAAAGAAGAAAAACTCGCTGAAAATGCAACCAGATTGGGTAAAATTTTCAGGGAAGAAATGAATTCCGTAAAATCGGACATGGTCGAACTGGTGAGGGGAAAAGGTTTATTGAATGCCATCGTTATCCGTCCTAAAAATGGAAAAACAGCCTGGGATGTATGTGTGGCCTTGAAGGAAAACGGTCTTCTAGCCAAACCCACTCATGAACATATCATTCGTTTCGCCCCCCCCCTGGTGATCAATGAAGCACAGCTGAAGGAATCTATCGGAATAATCAAAAAAACTCTCTCCCAGTTTGAGTAGCTATTGATTCCTAAGAAGAAAGGCTGCCAGCTCATTTAAAAATTGGAGCGATCACTAATAAAGGCGATGAATGGAAAGTTAGTGACACAGAGTTTTATAAGAATAGTAATTATGAATCTAAAGAATAATTTAGTCCTTCTGTTAATTTCAGGACTTCTATTAAATTATGCTTGTACAACAACGGATATGGTTATAGATAAATCCAATTTGGATACCAATACACAACCGGGAAACGATTTTTACCAATATGCCAACGGCGGATGGTTAAAAACCAATCCATTACCTGCGGAATTCAGCAGGTATGGCTCATTTGACAAACTTGCCGAGGATAATCAAAAAATAGTTAAACAACTCATTGAAGAAGCTTCTTCAGTGGAAGGAATTGATGATCCCATTAAGCGTAAAATCGGGAATTTTTATTCTGCAGGTATGGATACTGCCCGGATTGAATCTGAAGGACTCAGGCCTATCGAAAAAGAGCTGCAATCAGTTAGGGAATTAAAAGATAATAAGGATATTATTGACCTCATAGCCGAATGGCACAGAAGTGGTAATCAGGTTTTATTTCATTTTTATGGAGCACCTGACCAGAAGAACTCGGAGATGGTTATCGCGAATATTGACCAGGGAGGTCTCGGACTCCCCGACGTGGATTATTATACTTCGGATGATCCTAAAAGCAAGGAAATTCGTGAAAAATACCTTAAAGTATATTACTCAACTCCTTAGTTTAAGCGGTGTAGATACCGTCGAGGCAGCAAATATGGCCTATTCTATATTGAATTTTGAAACCCGGTTGGCTAAAGCTTCCCTGACCCGGCTTGAAAGAAGGAACCCCCAGCTCACATATAATAAAATGAGCATTGATTCGCTGGCTGAAAAATCACCCTCCCTTGAATGGGATAAGTATTTTTCTGGAATCGGGCTTAATGGGCTTGCTGATTTAAATGTTGGACAACCTGTATTTTTTAAGGAATTAAGCCAAATGATCAATGAACAGTCGATGGAAGACTGGAAATCCTATCTGATTTGGTCCCTCCTGAACAATTCAGCCCCTTATCTCAGTTCAGATTTTGTGCATTCAAATTTCGATTTTTATGGAAACTATTTGTCGGGGCGTAAAACACTCAAGCCCCGGTGGAAAAGGGTGATAGAGGTTGAGGACTATGCCCTTGGAGAAGCTATCGGGCAATTATTCGTTGAAAAATATTTTCCACCGGAAGCAAAATCGAGGATGCTTGAACTTGTTGGGAACCTTAAGCTGGCTTTATCTGAACGTATCCGGGGCCTCGGATGGATGACCGGCGAAACGAAGAAGGAAGCCCTCCAAAAGTTGGCAAAAATGAATGTAAAAATAGGATACCCTGATAAATGGAGGGATTACTCGGGATTGGAAGTCGGAACGGACTCTTATTTTACCAATGTTAATCATGCCATGGCGTTCAACTTCGAATATATGCTTTCGAAGATTGGGAAACCAGTCGATCCGGACGAATGGGGAATGACTCCTCAAACGGTAAACGCCTATTACAGCCCAAGACGAAACGAAATAGTTTTCCCTGCAGGGATTTTACAGCCACCCTTCTTCTACCTTGATGCGGATGAAGCTGTCAATTACGGTGCGATCGGAGTGGTAATCGGGCATGAAATGAGCCATGGATTCGATGACCAGGGAAGGCAATACGACCAGGAGGGAAACTTGCGTGACTGGTGGACACAGGAAGATGCGGAAAAATTCAATGCACGTACCAGGGTTCTTGTGGATCAGTTTAATGAATTTATAGTTCTGGATTCAACACGGGCAAACGGGGACTTAACCCTCGGCGAAAATATTGCTGATCTGGGGGGGCTCAATATATCTTTTACAGCTTTGAAAAAAGCATGGGAAAAGGAACCTCCCAAGGGAAATATCAATGGATTTACGCCTGAGCAACGGTTTTTCCTGGCATACGCGCATGTCTGGGCGCAAAACATAACCGATCAGGAAATTATGAGGAGATCAAAAGAAGATGTTCACTCACTCGGGCAGTATCGGGTAAACGGGCCGCTTCCAAATCTTGAGGAATTCTATATTGCTTTCGGTATTGACGAAAACGCTAAAATGTGGATCCCTGCCAGGGAAAGAGCAAATATCTGGTAAGCCTCTCTGTTATTTATGCCTGTCCTGAAGGATCTTCACCACCTCTTCAAAACCATATCCTTTGCTGATCAACAGCACGGTGAGATGATACATCAGGTCTGCAGCCTCATTGAGGAAAAGATCATCGTTGGAATCCTTAGCCTCGATAATCAATTCAACGGCTTCTTCCCCCACCTTTTGCGCAATCTTATTGATCCCTTTTTTAAAGAGACTGGTGGTATAAGATCCCTCAGGCATTTCTGATTTTCTTTTCTGAAGGACTGTTTGGAGGTATGTCAGGAATTCAATGCCTTTTTCGTTTGTAGGTTCAAAACATGTATCCTTCCCGGTATGGCAGACGGGACCAACCGGATTGGCCTTAATGAGAAGGGTATCATTATCGCAATCGGGCAGGATTTCAACCACTTTTAGAAAGTTACCACTCTCTTCCCCTTTGGTCCAAAGCCGGCCTTTTGTACGACTGAAAAATGTCACCAGTCCTGAATCCATTGTTTTTGCCACGGCTTCCTCATTCATAAATCCAAGCATAAGGATATTTTTCGTCCCCGCGTCCTGAATAACTGCAGGGATAATACCATTTAATTTTTGAAAGTCAAGGTTCATTATTTTAAGACTTAGTTTTTATCGTATGGGTATATTTTTTTCTTTTAAAAATGCTTTCAAAACCGGGATCGGTATTTCGTTAAAATGAAATATGCTTGCTGCCAGGGCTGCGTCTGCATTCCCAATATTGAAGACATCTTCAAAATGCTCCATTTTTCCTGCACCCCCACTGGCGATCACCGGTATGAACAGGCTATTTCCCAATACAGCAAGTGCCTCATTGGCATAACCATTTTTTGTCCCATCATGGTTCATGGAGGTAAACAATATCTCCCCTGCCCCCAATGTTTCCACTTCCCTCGCCCATGAAAAAAGTTCTTTATCGGTTTTTATCCTTCCCCCGTTCACGTATACCATCCATTTACCATCTGCTTCCAAACGGGCATCAATGGCCACCACTACAAACTGATTACCATACGAGCCGGATATTTGCCTGATAAGGGCGGGGTTCCTGACCGCTGCGGAATTGATGGATATTTTGTCAGCCCCGGCATTTAGAAGGATGTCCGCATCCTTCATTTCATTAATCCCGCCTCCAATGGTAAAAGGGATATTCAGATTAAGTGCAATACGTTTTACCAGTTCAGCGAATAGTTTTCGATTTTCGTGACTGGCGGTTATATCGAGATAAACAAGCTCATCAGCCCCTTCAGCCGCATATTTGGCGCCTAATTCCACCGGATCGCCCACGTTCTGAATGTTCACGAAATTTACCCCTTTTACAGTTTGCCCGTCCCTGATATCGAGACAGGGAATTATTCTTTTTGCAAGCATAATCTAATGGGTTAGGAAAGGGATCAAATCTTTCTCGGCTATTTTCCCTTCGTAAATTGCCTTCCCCAGGATTACCCCGCTTAGGCCAATGGTTTTCAATCTGGTGAGATCTTCCGCATTGGCAACACCACCGCTTGCAATAATCTGAGTTTCCGGAAATTTACGGTTTAGTTCTTCATATATACTGAATGAAGGTCCTTTAAGCATCCCATCCTTCTCAATATCAGTGCTGATAATTTTAGTGATCCCTTTTTTGGTATAGGATGAAATGAATTCAAAAAGCTCGAAATGGCTATCATTATGCCACCCTGAAACAGATATTTTGCCTTTTCGATGGTCGGCTCCCAGAATAACTTTTTCAGGCCCATAAAGGTCCAGCCAGGATAAAAAGATCTCAGGATCTTTTACCGCGATGCTTCCCCCGGTAACCATGTCGGCTCCGTTTTCAAAAGCAATTTGAAGATCCTTATTACTTTTAAGCCCCCCGCCAAAATCGATGGTAAGTGAGGTGGAGACTGAAATTTTCTTCAACACAGGATAATTCACGATGTGGGAAAGCCTTGCCCCATCAAGGTCGACGAGGTGAAGCCTTTTTATTCCCCAGCCTTCAAACATTTTTGCGACTTCAAGTGGGTCATCACTGTAAATTTTCTTACTACTGTATGCGCCCTGTTTTAGCCGGACACATTTACCATCTATTATGTCAATTGCAGGTATGATTTCCATTATAGGTATATAAAATTTTTTAGTATTGATACTCCAGTCTCACCGCTTTTCTCCGGATGAAACTGCGTAGCAAAAAAGTTATCTTTTTCAAGTGCAGCACTGAATTGATTAAGGTATGTAGTTGAAGCCACCGTGTAAGGAGACCATTCCGCGTAAAAACTATGCACGAAATAAACAAAAGAACCCTGGGATATATTTTTAAAAAGCTTTCCTTTCATGTTTTCAAGGCTGTTCCATCCCATGTGGGGTATTTTTCCTTGCGGGGGAAACTTTTTCACCTGAATCGGAAAAATATCCATGCACGGAACATCTCCTTCTTCTGAATGGTTACACATTAGCTGTAGGCCAAGACAAATGCCCAATACAGGTTGCTTTAATCCGGGAATAAGTTTATCAAGACCAGTGGAACGGAGATAGCTCATTGTAGTGCGGGCCTCTCCTACTCCGGGAAAGATAACTCTGTCCGCCACCCCAATTTCTTTCGGATCATCCGTAATCAAGGCTTCATACCCCAACCTTTTAAAAGCGAATTGAACAGAACGAATATTCCCTGCATTATATTTAATTATGGCAATTTTTATCATATAATATTATATTTCAACAGGAGGATAGCCTGCCTGTTTTCACCTTTTATAACACCCCTTTTGTACTGGGAAGTGAGTGATCACACGGGTCCTTTTTCAAGGCCATTTTTATAGCCCTGGAAAAAGCTTTAAAAATTGCCTCAATCTTATGATGTTCGTTTTCTCCTTCTACTTTGATGTTTAGGTTGCATTTGGCCGCATCACTGAATGATTTGAAAAAATGAATAAACATTTCCGTGGGCATATCACCCACTTTTTCCCGCTTGAACTGTGCATCCCAAACCAACCACTGCCTGCCTCCAAAATCAATAGCGACCTGGGCGAGACAATCATCCATGGGCAATACAAAACCATATCTTTCCATTCCCCTTTTATCGCTCATGGCCTGGAGAAATGCTTCACCAAGAGTTATTGCCGTATCCTCTATCGTATGATGCTCGTCAACTTCCAAATCCCCCTCACATTTGAGCTCTAAATCTAAATTTCCATGCTTAGGAATCTGCTCCAGGAGATGGTTGAAAAATCCAAGTCCGGTGGAAATATTCGCTCCCCCCCGCCCCATAAATTCAGCGTGACCGAGACGCGTGTTTCCTTTGTATTTCTTTCATGATGAATAATCCGGGTAGGTTTTGACAGATATTCCCATATGTCATCCCATGACCTGGCTTTAAGGCAGCAACTTTCTGATATTCCGTCAGTAAGCAACTGCGAATGATCATTTTCACCATATAACAATATCCCCTTCGCACCAAGGTTTTTAGCCAGCTCTAAATCGGTATGCCTGTCCCCTATTACATAGGAATTCTTAAGGTCGTAGTCCTCATTCAAGTATTTCGTCAAAAGGCCGGTCCGGGGTTTTCGGGTAGGAGCATTATCTTCCGGCATGGAATTGTCTATTAAAATTTCATCAAAAACAATTCCCTCATTTTTGAATGCCTTTATAAATTTTTCATGAGGTTTTAGGAAAGCAGAATATGGATATCCCTGGGTTCCCAGGCCATCCTGATTGCTCACAATAACCAGCTCGTAATCCAGATATCTATGGATTAGGGATAGATTCCTGAAAACACCGGGAAGAAACTCCAGTTTTTCCAGTGAATCGATCTGAAAATCAACAGGGGGTTCGACAATTAATGTTCCGTCCCTGTCTAAAAATAGCACTTTTTTCATTTTATTGACTTTTCCAGTCTTGTTCCTTAAAAACCACTAAACCCCTTTCAGGATCATGAAATAGATAATCATGCCTCCTCTTCTAAATTTTCCAAAGCCTCCAGTAACAATTCATTTTCGCGCGGGCTTCCAATAGTGATCCTGAGGCATCCCTGGCAAAGGGAGACTGATGATCTGTCGCGAACTATTATATTGCTGTGTTTTAAATGATGGTATACAGAGTTTGAATTGCTCATTTTCACCAATAAAAAATTGGCATCTGAGGGATAAACCTTCAATACAAATTTAAAAGAGGTCAATTTGTTGGCCAACTTATCTCTCTCCTGTACGATCATCCCGACCCAGTCTTCTTTTCTATCCACATCCCTGACAAAGTTTTCAGCAGTGGTTTGAGTGAGGCTGTTGATATTATAGGGATATTTTATCCTGTCGAGAACATGAATAATTTCCGCGGAAGCAATGGCCATCCCGAGGCGAATGCCTGCCAGGCCCCAGGCTTTTGATAGTGTCCTCAAAAGAACAAGGTTTCCATAATTGTCTATTTCCCCGATTAAACCCGGGGTGCCCGTAAAATCAATATATGCTTCATCAACGACTACCAGGCCATTGAATTTTTTGAGAAGAATAAGAATTTCTTCCGGATCCAGCAGGTTACCGGTAGGATTATTGGGAGAGCATAAAAATATCATTTTGGAAGAGGGATCTACAGCTTTGAGTATTTCACTGCTTTCCAACCCGAATTCCCAATTTAACAGGACTTTCTTAATTTTCAGGTCATTGATTTTCGCCGCCACTTCATACATTCCATAGCTGGGATCAATCGTTATGATTTCATCTTTCCCAGGGACACAAAAAGCCCTCATCAGGAGATCAATGGCCTCATCACTGCCATTGCCCAAAAACAAAGAACTCTCTTTAATTTTCAGGACCTTAGCCAGGTTTACTTTTAACCGCCGCTGATGAGGATCAGGGTATCTGTTTAAGGGCTCATTAAAGGGATTTTCGTTCGCATCGAGGAGGATGGAGCCGCTCCCTGTATATTCATCTCTGGCGGATGAATATGGAATAAGCCCGGCAATGTTTTCCCGCAATATGTTTTTAAGCCCGAATGCCATTACTTGTAATTATTTGCAAATTTAGTGATTCTTATCCGAATGGCATTTTTATGGGCCATCAATTCTTCCGCTTCGGCCATGCGCTCCACTGTCGGGCCAATATTAAACAGGCCATATTTGGAAATTTCCTGATAGCTGATCTTTTTCATAAAGCTATTAAGGTTAACCCCTGAAAAGGCTTTGGCTGTTCCATTGGTGGGAAGTGTATGGTTAGTGCCCGAGGCATAGTCGCCGGCACTTTCCGGTGTAAAATTGCCAAGGAATATGGAGCCTGCGTTGACAATACGATCAGCAATCGCATTGTAGTTGGCAGTGACGATAATTAGATGTTCCGGTGCATATGTATTTATCAGGTCAACTATCAGGTCATCGTCCCGGAGCAGTATAATGGTAGAGTTTTCAAGGGCTTTCCGGGCAATTTCCCTGCGAGGGAGAGCTTCCAGCTGAACCTCAAGCTCTGCCTGGACTTTCGAAATCAGGCTGGCCGATTTAGTCACCATAAGTACCTGACTGTCCACCCCGTGTTCGGCCTGCGACAACAAATCTGAAGCAACAAAGGATGGATCACTTGAACTATCGGCTATAATGGCTAATTCAGAGGGCCCTGCCGGCAAGTCGATAGCAATATTTTCAAGGCTGACCTTCATTTTGGCAGCATTTACGTATTGGTTTCCCGGTCCAAATATTTTATAGACTCTGGGAACAGTTTCTGTTCCGTACGCCATCGCAGCAATTGCCTGAGCTCCTCCTATTTTAAAAATCTTGTTAATACCCAGGGTATTTGCAGCATACAATATAGCTGGATGGATCAATCCGTTTTTATCGGGAGGTGAACACAATACGATCTCACTGCACCCGGCCAATATCGCGGGGACCCCAAGCATCAGCACGGTTGATAAAAGTGGGGCTGTCCCTCCGGGTATATAAAGACCCACTTTCTGGATTGCTACAGATTTTTGCCAGCATTTAACCCCCGGAGTGGTCTCACAGGATATAACGCCAGGCATTTGAGCTGAATGGAATTGCTCAATATTTTTACGGGCTACTTCAATGGCTTTTTTAAGCTCGTCGTTGATGCTTTCCCCGGCAGCTTTTAATTCCTCCGGGGATACTGCATGTGTCTCAAGAGTAACCTTATCAAATTGGGCGGTATATTCCCTTACTGCCTTATCACCATTTTCCCTGACATTGTCGAGAATATGGCCTACAGAACTCATAAGGGATTCGAATTTAAGCCCTGGACGTTTCAGTAGTTCAGCCCAGGAAGCTTTTTCGGGGTTTTCAATTATTTTCATAGCGAAAGGGTTTATAAAATAAAAGGTTATCGTATGTCAATGCCATCATATTTTTGCAGTCTGGCAGTTACATGGGTTATATATTGCAATGTATTCTGTTAATTATAAGTAATTTAATTGATAATTGATGCTTTATATAATCATCTTCTCGATCGGGATTACCAGTATACCCTGGGCTCCAAGTTCTTTCAGTTTATCGATTGCTTCCCAAAATTCGCTTTCCCGGAGCACGGAATGTATGGAGCTCCATCCCTTTATAGCCAGTGGCATTACTGTTGGGGATTTCATTCCCGGGAGAACGCTGATAATTTCCTCAACTTTCGAATCGGGAGCATTAAGCAATATGTATTTGTGATTTTTTGCCGCCCTTACAGATTTCATCCTGAAAATAAGGTTTTCAAGGATCATGCTTTTCTCCGGATTTAATCCGGGGGCTGCAATTATTACTGCTTCTGAATCGATCACCTTCTCCACTTCTTTAAGCCCATTACTAATTAGGGTGCTTCCCGAACTGACGATATCAAATATTCCATCGGCCAACCCTATTCCTGGGGCAATTTCCACTGAGCCGCTGATCTCATGAATATCAGATTTTACCTTATTTTGTTCAAGAAACCGCCTGAGGATATTGGGATAGGATGTGGCAATTTTCTTTCCGTTGAAAAATTCTACCCCCATATACCCTTCATTTTTGGCGATAGCCAATGACAACCTGCATTTCGCAAAACCCAGCCTGTGCACTATTTCTACCCTGCATGGTTTTTCAAGGATAACATTCTCCCCTACAATGCCTATATCCGCCACACTATCGGTAACATACTGAGGGATATCATCGTCCCGTAAAAAAAGGACTTCGACAGGAAAATTGGAGGATGGGGAAATGAGTTTCCTGTCCCCATTTGTTAACCTGATCCCGGATTCCATGAGAAGCTCAAGTGATTTTTCGCTTAATCTGCCCGATTTCTGAACAGCAATTTTAAGTATTTCCATTATGATTGTAATAAAAAAAAGGTTTGCAGAATCTGCAAACCTTCGATACATATTTTGATGAAGCCTACATTATCTGCACAATGATGTCACACCTCATGATGGTGATGCCTGATTACCAATTGTACAAATAAACGCTTCATTTTTTTTAAATTTATCACAAAAATAGGGAATTATTTTAATATTCAAATTAAATAGGGTGGAAATTATTATTTCTGCTTCTAAAACCGGGAAAGGATTTAGGATAAAATCCGCTTTTTTGGGGATTCATCAAATATCTTTAAGAAGCTTATTGGCCGGCGAGGAGTATAAAAGTTTATACATGTCATCATAAATTTCATTGATCTTTTCAAAAGCAGCGGATTCTTTGACGATAACCCGGTCACTTCCAATGGATTCCAGTTTCTCATTAACATACTGGATACTTATCTTCCCAATATCCAAGGCAGGCTGATAACCATTTTCAGAGGGGATATCCGTAAGAGTTTCATTAATAACACCGGCCATAATCAGGTCGTTGAGAATTTCCCGGACCAACCTTAATGGGATAGACAGCTCCTTTGAAATATACGCACTGGTCAGGGGGGGATTCTCACCCTTTTCAAAGGATTTGATAATTAAGTTCAAGATCAGCAGAGAGATAATTCTCCGGTTATGATAACTGACATCTATAGCCTCAGTTTCATACTGATATTGTGTGATGTTCTGGTAGGCAAATGTTATTTCGGCACCCAGGAGGACAATCAACCAGGAAATCTGAAGCCAAATAAGAAACAGGGGGAGTGCGGCAAAAGTACCATAGAGTGCACTGTATTTTGAAACCCCGATCTGAAAATGGATATAGCCCCACTGGGTAAGCTGAAATAATGTTCCAGCAAATATCCCGGCAATCAGCGCATATTTGAACTTAACTTTGGTGTTGGGCATAATAATGTAAATGAGCGTGAACAGCAGCCATATCAATGCATAGGGTACAAATTGAAGTAAAGTGTCGAAGAATGGTGAGATGGACTGAAGAATTTCCATCCTTCCGGTCACATCCTGGACCCTAGTGCTGATATATAACATTACACTACTCGAAATAATGATCAGCAAAGGGGCAATAAGCATGATGGAAAGGTAATCACTAAGTTTTCGAATGAGTGTCCTGGGCTTTTTTACTCTCCAAATTGCATTAAAAGAATTCTCAATATTGGTGAGTACCTGCATTACCGACCAGATTAAGATAACCAGTCCGATACCCGCCAGAAGTCCCCCCTGAACATTTTCAAGGACACTAAAAGAAAGATCGATAATCCAGTTCATCACCTCTTCCTGCCCTTTGAAATTCGTGATGATAAATTCTTCCATCTTGTTTTGGAACCCAAATCCCTTGGCCATTCCAAAAGCCATGGCTGCTATGGGAACCACTGAAAGAAGAGTATAGTAGGTCAATGCCGAGGCACGCAAAGAAACTCTCTCCTCAATAAAACCTTTTATGGCAAAAATTATCATCCTTAACTGTCTGATAAAAAAGGAGATAACCGGAGAGTCTTTGCGAAAATTATTATCCCAGATGTCTTCCTGGATAAATTTTTTTAATCGGGCAAGCATAATAAAGGATTTCCACAAATATAAGAGGTTCAGAGGATAATTTTGCTAAATTTGACGGTTTAAAAAAAATAAAATGAATATTAGGATACTGGACATGCTGGAAGGTGCCAGGCAAGCGGTGGGCATTACGGTAATAATTGATGTCTTCAGGGCATTTTCGGTCGCTGCCTATGCCTTTGATAAAGAGGCTGAAAAGATCATCCCAGTCGGGGATTTGGAGATCGCCTTGAAATTAAAAAAGCAGAATCCTTCCTTTATTTTGCTGGGTGAAAGAAACGAACAGAAAGTACCGGGTTTCGATTTCGGAAATTCACCTTCTCAAATCCTAAACCAGGAGTTTAAAGGCCAAACCCTCGTTCATACCACTAGTTCAGGCACACAGGGGATCGTAAATGCCACTCATGCAGAGGAAATCCTTACCGGAAGTTTTGTAAATGCCGGTGCCATCACAGATTACATCCGTTCCAGGAACCCTCAACAGGTTTCCCTCGTGGGCATGGGGTATGCCTGTCTTTACCCGGTTGAGGAAGACAGCCTCTGTGCCTTATACATCAAAAATGAGCTCGAAGGTAAGCCTAATAACTTCAACAGGATGGTTGAAACAATCCGCGAAACGAGCGGTAAAAGATTTTTTATTGAAGAAAATCAATCCTACGCACCGGCAGTCGACTTTGATCTCTGCATGCAATTAAACCGGTTTAATTTTGTTATCAAGGCGATCGAAACGGAAGATCAGTTTGAACTTAACCGGATTGACTACTGGTAAAAACTCAGGAAATTCATGGAAAAAATTAAGAAATGGTTATCAGACTATAAGAAAAAAAGCTCCAGACTTAAAATCGTAGGGGATATAATTTTCTATGCCTTTATCATCCTTATGATCATTCCGGTTACAAGAAGGGAAATATCTTCATTCCTGATAAAGGCCACCCTCATGAAACCCACTCTGGAAAATAAGGAAAGCGAACTTACTACGGATGATTACCAACTCACAATACAGGAAATAAACAGTAACAGGGCAGTTCAACTTTCAGAATATAAAGGGGAAGTTATCCTGCTTAATTTTTGGGCCACCTGGTGTCCCCCATGCCGGGCTGAAATGCCCTCGCTTCAGAAATTATATAACGACTATTCCGACAAAGTAAAATTCATTCTTGTCAGTAATGAAGAAAATTCAGCGATTGAAAATTATTTTGATGAATTTGGCTACACTATGCCTGTTTATCTGCAGCGTTCTGTTCTTCCTCCCTCCTTTTCCGTAAGCTCCATTCCCACTACCTACCTAATCGGCAGGAATGGCAGAATTATAGTCCGGAAAACGGGTGCGGCAAAATGGGACTCTGAGAAGTTCAGGGCTCAACTTGATGAAATTATTGCCCGCTGAGCAGTAGAATTTCTTAAAAGCGAGGTGCTTCAGATTCTGTTCAGAAATTGACTAACTTATTTTTCGGTATCGCCAGATCGCAAGGGCAAGAATTAGGATGGCATATACTGAAATGGAGATAAATTCCCGGATAATATCCCTAAACCCGGATCCCTTTAACAATACCATCCGTATGACCTTCATGAAATAGGCAAAAGGATTTAAGATATTAATCTTTTGAGCCAGGTAGGGCATACTTTCGACCGGGGTGAAGATCCCCGACATTAAAATAAAGACCAGCATAAAGAAGAAGGCAAGGAACATGACCTGCTGCTGGGTCGAAGAAAAAGTGGAAATGAACAAACCAATTCCAAGCACAACCAGCAAATAGATCGCAGCAAAGGTGAAAAGAAGCCAAATGCTGCCGAGAATAGGTAGGTCAAACAATAACCTTCCGATCGTAAGCCCAAAGGCCAGTTCAAAAAGGGCAATAACCAAGAAAGGTGACAATTTTCCGATAATAAACTGATATTTTTTTATCGGGGTCACGTTGATCTGTTCCAGGGTGCCGATTTCCTTTTCCCTGACAAGGTTAAGGGCGGATAAAAACATACCGATTAATGATATCAGGATTATTATGATTCCCGGAAGCATAAATATCTGATAATTTAGCTCCGGATTGTACCAAAAGACAGAACTTACATTTATGCTTTTAAAAATGCGGTTTTGGTTCCCCCCTGTCCATTCAGCCCCTAATTCCTGGTTGAATGCATTGACTATATTCCCCGTATAGTTTTTGATGAGTCCGGCATTCGATGCATTTACGGCATTGATAAGAATTTGCAGGTCTGATGAACCCTCCTTTCTTAGTTCCTTTTCAAATCCTGAAGGAAAATGAAGCACCATATCTGCCTTTTCACTTGTAAGTTTTTCTTCTGCTTCAGTCATGCGAAACCCACTTCCAACAAAACTATAAAATGGAGAAGAAAAAAACCTATTGGTTAACCCACGGGAGGTTGATGACAAGTCCTGATCCACCACAAAAAAAGTTATCTCTTTCATCTCGAGGTTGGCAGCGTAAACCAGAACTACCATTTGTACCACCGGGACGATAAAAATAAAGGGGAGCATGACCCTGTTCCTAAAAATTTGTCTGAACTCTTTTCCGATTAGATTTAAGATAATTCGCATAATCAATTTTATTCCAATCTATTACTAAACCTGCGAATGCTGAGTACAAGAAATAAAGCCGTCATGGAACAAAGGATCAACACTTCCTTCCATATAAAGAGCAAGCCTGAACCTTTGATCATGATTTGCTTTAATGCTATGATAAACCAACGAGCCGGCATAATGGCTGAAAGATATTGCAAGATGCGTGGCATATTGGCTATAGGGAAAATGAAGCCCGAGAGGATAATCGTTGGCAACATAAGGATGATCATGGATAAAAACATAGCTGTTTGCTGGGTTTCCGCCATGGTAGAAATCCAAATACCAAGGGAAAGTGAGAGGCTTACATAGATTATACAAACAAACAAAAGCAAAATAAGACTGCCTTTTACCGGAACACCAAAAATAAAATAACCGAGGACAAGTATTGAAACCGCACTTAGAAAAGAGAGAAAGATATAGGGACTTACCTTTCCGAGAATTATCTGATAAGGTTCTAATGGAGATGCCAGTAGGGTTTCCATGGTACCCATTTCTTTTTCCCGGGTGATGGTAATGGAAGTCATCAACGCCGAAATGAGGATGAGGATCAATGCCATGGTGCCGGGGACGAACATATAGACCGACTTTAACGAGGGATTGAAGACCATTCTTGTTTCCATGTTGATCCCATAGGGAACCGGTAATCCTTTATTCAATTCAGCGACATAATTGTTTATAATTCCGGCAGTATATCCTGATATTAGCTTCCCTGTATTTGCATCTGAGGCATCCGCGATGATCCGCAAATTCGCCATCCCGGTTTTTTCAAGCATTTTCCCGAAACCTGGTTCGAAGATAATGACCTCCTTAACCTTTCCCTGTTGGAAAACCTCATCTATCATTTCCTCATTTTGGATTTCCTGATCCAGGATGAAGTAGCCGGAAGATAGAATTTTATTTTTTATTGTTCTTGTGATTTCATCATGAGAGTAATCTAATATCGCAATCCTGATGTCTTTAATGTCGTTGGATACGACATAGCCAAATATCAGGATTTGGGCAATGGGAATTCCAAAAAGGATAATCAGGGTCCTGAAGTCCCTGAAAATATGATAAAATTCCTTCTCTATGAATCCCAGGAAACTTCTCATGCGCGTTTATGACTAAAAAACTTTCTCATTGTTTAAGTCTGTTATTGTAAAAAAACATATCGTTTATCTTGCCAGTTTCAGAAAAACTTCATTCATATTTTCTGCTTCATATTTCTGTTTGAGATTATCGGGTGTATCCAACGCTTCGATCCTTCCTTCCCTCATAATGGAAACACGATCGCAATACTCTGCTTCATCCATATAATGGGTGGTAACAAAGACGGTGACACCCCTGGAGGCAGATTCCTGGATTAATTCCCAGAATTGCCTGCGGGTCACCGGATCCACCCCACCGGTGGGCTCATCCAGAAAAACGACGGAGGGATTATGGAAAACCGCAATGGAGAAAGCCAGCTTTTGTTTCCAACCCAAAGGGATATCCGCAATAAAGCGGTTTCGGATTTGGTTCATCTGAAGCCTTTGGAGCAGTTCATCCATCCTTTCGTTTACTTCTTTGCGCTTCATGCCATAAATACCAGCGTACAACCTGATATTTTCAGCAACTGTCAGATCGTTGTAAAGACTAAACTTCTGACTCATGTACCCGATGTTCCTTTTGATTTGTTCGCGTTGAGTGTAAATATCAAAACCAGCAACCTTCACTTCACCCGAGGTTGGAAATGATAGTCCGCAAAGTATGCGAAGTGCCGTGGTTTTTCCTGCTCCGTTGGCACCAAGAAAGCCGAAAATTTCTGAACGGCCGACATCAAAACTGATATGATCATTGGCAAAAAAATCACCATACCTCTTCACCAGGTCCTTTACGACAATAATTTTATCTTCACTCATTCTTTTGTCCCATTAATTCAATAAAACTATCTTCAATTCCGGCTCTGATTCTTTGGATTTTAATGGAATGGTTTTCTGAAATTGCCTCTTCAAAGGCTGGGACAGATTTTTCATCCACTAAACTTAAATGGATCTCTTGCCCAAAAAGCCATGCAGAATGAGTCCATTCCATATTTCTGAGTTCCTGCAGGGCTTCAAACAGTGAAGAGGTTGACCTGACTGAAAACAGGGGTCTTGTATAGGAATCGTTGATTCTTTCCGGGACATCAAGGGAAAGGATTCTTCCGTCCTGCATCAGTGCAACCCTGTCACATAGGGAAACCTCGTCCATATAGGGAGTAGAAACGATCGAAGGAATTCCTTCATTCTTTATCCTTTCAAGGATGTTCCAGAACTCCCTTCTGGAGACTGCATCAACTCCTGTGGTAGGTTCATCAAGGATCAGGATTTCCGGTCGATGGATCAAGGCACAGGACAAAGCCAGTTTTTGTTTCATTCCTCCTGATAGTTGCCCAGCTTTTCTGTGTTTGAAAGGTTCGATCTGATGATAGATATCCTCGATCAGATCATAATTTTCTTTTAAGTCTGTACCAAAAACTTTGGAATAAAAATTAAGATTTTCCTTCACGGTTAAATCCTGATAAAGGGAAAACCGTCCCGGCATATAGCCGATCATGGAACGTATCTTTCTAAAATCCTTAACAACATCATATCCTTTTATCCTTGCAGTTCCTGAGTCCGGTAATATTAGGGTTGCCAGTATACGCAAGAGACTTGTTTTACCTGCACCATCAGGACCAATGATGCCAAAAATTTCTTTATCCTTCACATCGAAACTCAGGTTCTCGATCGCTTTAAGACTACCATAGGAACGGGATATTCCCTCCACTTCGATAGGTTTCTCTGTCATTTTATTTTGGTTCATCCATTAAGATTTCTCCCGGCATGCCTATTTTTATCCCCTTATTGTTTTTAGCGAGGACCTTCATTGCATACACCAGATTGACCCGTTCTTCCCGGGTTTGTATAATTTTAGGTGTAAACTCAGCCTTCGGGGAAATCCATATAATAGTTCCGCTACTTTCATTCAGACCGCCGCCCAGATTGTCAAATCCAAGCCGGACAGTATCCCCCAGATTTACCGAGCTTACCTGATCTCCGGAGATGAATGCACGGAGGATCATACGATCAAGATTAGCAATCTTACAAATTGATTTCCCGGGGAGGGCCAATTCGCCTTTTCTCATATAAACTTCCAGAACTGTACCATCCATCGGAGAGAGGATTCTGTATTTTCTTATCTGATCTTCTATCTGTTGAATCTGTGCCTTATTTGCGGCAATTTGCGCGTAAATTCCGCTTTTTTTGGCCTGAAGGGCAGAAATCTGAGCTTTTTGGAGAGAGATCTGGCCTTGCATGTCATCAATTTGTTTGGGTGTGACAGCCTTTTCCTTTTGAAGGTTTTGCAGCCGTTTAAACTCGCGATCCAGATTATCCATATTTACCTCATTCACTTGAATTTGGGCGTCTATTTCCACCAAGCCAGAATTTATAGCCCTCGTTGAAGCTATAAGCTGCAGCCTCTTATAGGCAAGTTGTGTGGAGTCTATCAATCCCAGTGACTCCCCTTTCCTGATCGATGAACCTTCCTCTATATCCAAACTAATAATTTCCCCGGTGACTTCGGATGAAATGATTACATCTTCGGTTTCAAAGTTTCCATAGGCAAGGACTTCCTCCTCGTGGTTATTGCAAGAAAGGAGGATTATGGGAAAGCAAAATGAGGCAAAGAATATTTTAAGGTCCATAATTATGACGGGTTAATTTTTTAAACGTTAAATTTCAATGTTCATCTTTCCAATTGTTCTACTTTAGCCGTAATAAGGCTTCCTTCAAGGAATTTATAATCGGCAATTGCCTTCTGCAACAGTATTTCTTCGGTTTTTAATTTCATTCTTGTTATGCGCTCCTCATTCACTACTTTCAGGTAATCAATGGTTTTAATACTGCCATATTCAAGCAGGGAATAGTAAGTCCCGGACACTTCCTCCCGAAGATCCAGCATCTCTTTTAAGCTGGAAATATTGTACAAGGATCCCGATATTTGAACCTTTTGGTTTATCAGGGCTTCATCGACATTTTCCAGAAAATCATCCTTATGGTTCCTTAGGATATGCGATTCAAGGGTAATATTTGCCTTTTCCCTTTTAGCCGAGTTCCAGTCCCATAAATTCCAGGTAAGTCCGGCACCAACAATGTACCAGGAATCAAATTCATTTTTTAGCATATTCAATCCCGGATTCCCATATCCCAACTGACCAAAAGCATAAACAACCGGAATCCTCTTCGAGGAGGAGATTTCTGCAGATTTGTCAAGTCTCAGAATATTCAGGTCGATTAATTCCAATTCATCCCGATCAATATCCGAATGGGATGGAATATCAAAACCGGTCAAAAGCAAGCTGTCCTTTCCTGAAACAGCTATTCCTGTTGCCATTTCCAGAATCTGTGTGGCTGATTCCTTTTGAATAATAAGGTTTTTTAGCTGTTGCTCCAGACCCATTCTTTCGAGCTTGAGCATTTTCAAATCGGAACTGAGCATAGTACCCGCAGAGATGCCCGCTGAAATCAGATTTTCATTCTCTTTTAATTCGACAATCCCAAGGCGCAATATGTCCGCATTCCCCTGCAAGATCAGGATGGAGTAAAACAGGTCCTTCACCCTTCCGAGATCCTGATATAGTAGTTTTTCAACCTCTTTCCTGGAGATTTTATTGGCCAGCTCTTCCATTTGGAAACGTTTGCCCGTCATGCCTGCGTCATAAATATTCTGCTTCAGGTCGAGGCTTAGCTTGTACTGGTCTTTTGATGGAGAAGGGAAGTCGAAACCGGGTACAGGAATGCCGGGTTCAATTTGAATAACGTCGGATTGGTAGGTCATCTTCCCGCTAATATCCATGGAAGGCAACCATGAAGTTTTTATGTTTCTAATGGTATTCTCATAGATACTATCCAAAAGAGGCAGATCCTTTAGACGTGCATGATTTTCTACCGCTCCGTTAAGGAAGTGTTGAAGACTTAAGGTGTCCTGGGCATAGTTACCAACAGGAAACAATAAACAGATAATTATTGTTATCCACTTCATTTTCTTACAGTTATTGATTCCAGAAAATATTGTTTTATGTATTCTCTGCGTTGGTTTATAAAAGCGATGGTCTTTGCCTGCTCATGATCAAAAAATAACCCCTCGAAAATAGGTTTGGCTATAAAAGGAAAGAAAATCAGGCTAATAAGGTTGACCAGAATGTTGTTTGGATTTGCCTTTTTTAAAATACCATTTTCCATGGCATCTTCTATTTCCAGAATAAATTTATGAGGATTCAGCCCCTTTTTCTGTAAGTTTTTAATCAACAATTCAGGATTAACCTGGATTTCATGCAATATAAAGATTGGAAAGAGCGGATTATCCGAAAGCAAATTAAAATAAATGTCGATGATTCTCGTGAATTTCTCCTGGATTCTTATTTTGGAATCGATCACCTCCATTAATGCTGGAATGAAGATTTGAGATACCTTTTCAAAAACCAGTTGAAACAATTTGTCTTTGGTGCGAAAATAATAATTCAATGAAGGCCGGTTAATTCCTGCTTCAGTTGCGATATCCTGCATTGAAGTTGCAGCATATCCCTTCCTTACAAAAACTTTGGTGGCGGAATCAATTATCCTGGATTCCATTTTTCCTGAAATCTTTGGGCTCACTCCCATAAAAAGAAAATATTAAAGATTCTGACAACTATGTCAAACACCAGTGTAAAACTACGGCTAAAATAGTAATTAACCAAACTTTAGCATAAATTTTTAAAATAAATCCACTATTTTTGAGGCCTTTAAAATCATATTTATAGATGAAAATATTCATAACGTTCCTTTTTACAATATTAATTTCAGCTTCCTGTACTGTCAAATACAATTCTGCAATCACTGAAAACGATTTAAAAGACCATCTCCGGTTTCTCGCTTCTGACAGTTTAAAAGGCAGGAGTCCAGGAACCCCTGAGGATTCGGTATCCATTGACTATATTGCCTCGGAGTTTAACAAATATGGCCTCGAACCTTATTTCGCGGAGGGTTATGTTCAGAAGTTTGACATTATTCAAAATATTTCTGCATCGGATTCGAATGCCCTGATTTTTGACGGAACATCGTATGCTCAGCACGAGGAATTCCTTCCCAGAAACTTTTCTGCCAATGCCAATCTTTCGGCAGAAATCGCTTTTGCCGGTTACGGTTTCAATATTGAAACCGACTCCTTCACCTGGAACGACTATTCGAATAGTGATTTAGATGGCAAATGGGCAATGATCCTTTTAGGCGAGCCGGAAAATAAAGAGATATTTATGAGCCGAAGCCGCGAAAGGGATAAGGCTATGCTGGCAATGGACAAGGGCGCAGCGGGAGTGTTGTTTGTTGCCGGGAAGGAATACGATCCTACCGACAATATTGAGCATCCCGGAGGTAACGAGCCGGCCTTAAATATACCGGTCATTCAGATCAAAAGAGATCTGGCCGATCGCATTCTTGCATCCGTGAATTTCACTCTCGGGGAGCTCGAAAGCAGTATCATCTCTTCCGGTTCTACCGGAGTTATTTCTGTGGATAAAATACTTGAAGCCGAAATCAGGATGAACAGAAATTATTCACATACAGGAAATGTGGCTGCCTGGCTGGAAGGTACCGATCCCGTTCTGAAGGATGAATGGATCATTATCGGGGCTCATCACGATCATCTGGGTATGGGCGGGGAAGGCTCATCCTCACGTCGACCCGACACCATAGCTGTTCATTACGGGGCCGATGACAATGCTTCGGGAGTGGCCACTTTGCTTGAATCCGCGGCGTGGTTTGCAGGCAATAACATTCGACCTGCCAGAAGTCTGTTATTTATCGCCTTTGGAGCTGAGGAAAAGGGGATCCTGGGATCAAGGTATTTCGTTGAGAACCCACATCTTGATCTGAAGAAGGTAGACATCATGATTAACGCAGATATGGTTGGCCGGATGAAGGAGGACTCCATTTTACAAATAGGAGGGGTAGGGACTGCAAGGGGCTTACGTGCTTTTCTTCAGGAAAAGAATAAAAATCATCATTTCAGGCTTGAATTCTCAGATGCTGGTTATGGCCCTTCCGACCATGCCTCCTTTTACAGTAAAGATGTTCCGGTCATTTTTCTTTCCACCGGACCTCACCAGGATTATCATACTCCATCGGACGTGGTGGATTCATTAAACATGCCCGGAATTGTCATGGTATCCGAATTTATTACCGATGTTGCCACAGATCTTGCCAATGCCGACAGCATGCTCACATTTCAGGAAGCAGGGCCCAAGGAAAACACTTCCCGCAGTTACAGAAACCGGATAACGCTGGGTATTATGCCAGATGTTTCCGGGGACCCAAAAGAGGGCATGGAAGTCCTCGCGGTTACCAACGGCAAACCGGCAGATATGGGAGGAATGAAAAAGGGCGATGTAATTACCGCCATCGAAGGAAAAGAAATAAAGAACGTGTACGACTACATGTACAGGCTTAACAGCTTTAAGCCCGGCGAATCTATCGTGGTTCGGGTGAAGCGGAACAATGACTTTATTGATCTACTCATACAATTATAGCATGAACTGGAAAAAAATACTTTTTTGGGCAATTGCCTTTATCATTACGATTGCCACTGCTGTTTATCAACGGACAACGGGACCAACCTATCCAAAAACCATTTCTTTTACTGCTGGTGGCAGAGAATATAAATATAACCTTCCCCGCAGTCAGAATGGTTATCAAGATGCTGTAATTGAACTGGAGGATGCCGGCAATGATATTTCCGGAAAGCTGCTATACCGGCGGTATAAAGTGAATGAAGCTTTTGATACCGTTGAATTCACAAAGAGGAACAGCAGCCTGGTGGCCGGACTACCCAAACAGCCTGCGGCAGGTAAACTGGAATACAAACTTCAGCTATATTCACACGGACAGGCAATAACTATAGATCCTCAGGAGCCGATAATCATCCGGTTTAAGGATGAGGTCCCGGCCTGGGTGCTTATCCCCCATATCCTCTTTATTTTCACGGCCATGCTCCTCTCCTACCTAACAGCAATTTACGCCCTGGCCGGCTATCCCTCCTATCGTTTTTATACCGGGCTTACCCTTATCCTTTTTCTTCTTGGTGGAATGATTCTGGGGCCGGTAGTTCAGAAATTTGCTTTCGGGGAATTTTGGACCGGGTTTCCAAGGGGAAGGGACCTTACAGACAATAAATCCCTGATAGCCTTTCTTTTCTGGGTCATCGCATGGCTTGGAAACAGGAAAGGTGCCAAAAGAAAATACCTTGTTTATATTGCGGTGCTTGCCAATCTGGCGGTGGCCATTATTCCCCACAGCGCAAGAGGGTCTGAACTGGATTATAATTCAGGGGAAATCCAGACCGGCTTCGTGTATCTTAAAAGCTTTTTTATGTGATACTTTTCCTTGTTCTTTAAGGTTTATTGTTGGTAATAATGCACAAGATGTTACGCTACCCGGGTAATTATAAGTAGTCGCAATTTTCCGACAGGCAAACACGGCAGTTGTTTGAAGAAGCCTGGAGTAGGGATCACCATCTTTTCTGTTGCTTTTCTTTTTCACCATTCCAGTGACATAACTTTTCCGGGATGCAAAAAAAAAGCCGTCCTGATTGGAACGGCTTTCCTTGATTATTCTACTGGAGAATTACATAATAGTGTCTTCATAAGGTGTCATATCCTGAACAGTATCCTGATCAATTGCAGGTTGTTCTTCTTCGGGCATAACTTCCTCTGTACTTTCAACTTTTTCTGTTTTTGTCTGGCATGAACTGAAAGAAATAAATGCAATAAATGCAAACAAAACAAACAATAGATAAACTTTTTTCATGATGGTTTGGAATTAGGGCTTGTTACTTAAGGTTAATATATTCATTACAAACTTACACTAAAAAATCCAATGAATGGTAATAAATTAAAAACATTTTTGAATACTAACCTAAAGATACATAATACTTAATATGCCAACTGCCACGATCATGTAGATAATGGTAAGGGGGCCTCCTACCTTAAGGAAGTCGTTGAAAGAATAGTTTCCGGGACCATAAACCATTAAATTCGTTTGAAATCCGATCGGGGTCATGAAATTTGCCGCCGATGCAAAGGCAACAACCAATATAAATGGAAGTGGCTCCAATCCCATATTGGCAGCCATGGTAAGTGATATTGGAAACACGATAGCTGCTGCTGCCTTGCTGGTGATATAGGCAGCAAGAAGCGCAGTGATCAGGTAGATACCAAAAAGTAGTCCGACTTTTCCGAATGGCATAAAGACGGATATAATTGATTCAGCCAGCAGGTCGGCCGCTCCAGACTTTGTCATTGCTGCCCCAAGTGCCAGGGAAAGGACAATGATCAGGGCAAGATTATAATCTATGCTCTTGCTCAGATCTTTAGGATTTGTTATTTTAAGGCTAAGTGAAGCAATTATAACCACCATCAGCCCCATGAATAATTTAATTACCCCAAAAGCGGAAAGTAGTATGGATAAAAGAAGTCCGCCTAAAAGAACCGTGGTCTTGTACCATTCCAATTTCACAAAACCACGGACTTTTGATATAAAATAAAAATCCATGGTCGTGTTTTCGGTTCGAACAAGGAAATTTTCCCCTGTAAAAAGAAGAAGCACATCCCCGGCCCTGAGGTTTAATGAACTTAGTTTCTCCCGTAGCTTCACTCCATTTCTGTGAATTGCGATGACTGCTGCATCATATTTACTCCTAAAATTTACCATTTTAACGGTTTTGCCAATAAGTGAGGAATTTTGGCTAATGACAATCTCCACTATTTCCGTTTTTTTTCTTTTGCTCATCATCCCAACTTCAGGGAGTTGTAAACCGGCTTTTCCTTCCATAATTTGCGCGATAGAGGAAGTATCACCTGTAAAGACAAGGATATCATTCTCTGCAATAATAAAACCTTCCGAAAAAGTAATGATCTTCATCTCCTCACGGGTTATCTCCACCAGGGTATATGATTTATCTCCTACAAATCCGGCCTGCTCGATACTTTGTCCTATAAGATGGGAGCCGGGTCTTACCTTTGCCTCAACAAGATATTCCCTGGTTGTATTCACAAGGTCATCGTCTACCGCGGGATTATCGGGCAACAACCGGTAACCAAAAAATAGAATATAGAGTATCCCAATGACCATCATTGGCAAGCCCACAGCGGTAAAATCAAATATTTTGAGTGGTTCTAAACCCGGAATGATTTTTTGGTCCTCAACCAAACCATTTACAATAAGGTTGGTGGAGGTTCCAATAAGCGTTGCGCAACCTCCAAGTATGGCAGCATAAGATAAGGGCATGAGAAATTTCGAAGGGGAGATTTTTTTTCTTTTACACCAGCTGTTCACATAGGGCATCATCACCGCTACCAGTGGAGTATTGTTTAAAAAAGAGGAGAGGGTGGTAATAATAATCAGCATCCTTCCTTGAAACCCCCGATAGCTGCGGGCATTTCTGAAAATCCGGTCAAAGATCACTTCGATTACGGCCGTTTGTCGTATTATGTCCCCAATTAATAAGAGCATAATGACCACTGCAATTTGTTCATTTGCGAATCCGCCTAAAATCTCCTTTGGGGTAAGTACTCCAAAAAATCCAAGGATACTTACCCCTATCACAAATGTAAATGAAGGCCCGATCACGCCCCAGTAGAGGGAAACCAGGATAAATCCTATTACAATAAAAACAAGAATAAGATCGAAGCTGAACATATATTGGCTTGCCAATTTAAGAGCTCCAAATTAGTCGTTTTCCAATTGATTACCTAATATAATTAGGAATTTGGCCCTGAAAATGGTCTATAAATTTTATCTTTATGAACCCTCTTGGGGTCCTTCATCACTATTTCTCTTATAATCCGCTAAATACTGATGCCTGTAACAGTGTTACTCTAAAATCTGCCAAATGTCATGTCTGAATCTCAATTTTAGCTTGTTTATGCTCATTTTAAGTCTTTATTTTGCAAGTTCTGTAGAAATACAAAAAAGATATACTGCTACAGCTTTACCCTGTTAAGAAACCTTAATACTATTTTTTTTATGAATATATTCGATCACCTGGTTCCTGAAGCATTATGGCACTATTTCGAAGAAATCCTTAAGATTCCAAGACCTTCAAGAAAAGAAGATAAGATACGTGAATATCTGGTAAATTTTGCGAAGTCACAATCATTATCCTGGAAAACTGACAAAGCAGGAAATCTGTTAATTTCGAAACCGGCTGCTCCCGGATTTGAAGACCGGAAGATTGTAATACTTCAAAGTCACCTTGATATGGTCGGTGAAAAAAATTCCGGAATCCGTCATGACTTTAATTCTGATCCTATAATTCCGCAAATTAGTGGTTCATGGGTCAAGGCAACCGGCACCACCCTCGGGGCAGACGATGGGATAGGGATAGCCGCACAATTAGCCATTCTGGCCTCTGATTGCGTCCATGGGCCATTAGAATGTTTATTCACTATTGATGAGGAAACCGGGCTCACAGGAGCCAAGGCACTTGAACCAGGATTGATCCACGGCAGCATTTTGCTCAACCTTGATTCGGAAGATGAAGGGGAATTATTCATCGGTTGTGCCGGGGGGGTAGATACAATCATCAGTTTCAATTTCAAAAAAAATCCAGTCCCTGCAGAACACCTTTCCCTGGAAGTAAGCCTTAACGGGCTTACCGGAGGTCACTCCGGCGATGATATCCATAAGGGATATGGCAACTCAAACAAGATATTGGCTAGATTCTTATGGGAATCTGCCCTTGAATTTAACATTCAATTACATCATATTGAAGGAGGAAATTTAAGAAATGCCATACCAAGGGAAGCGCGGGCAATCATAACCGTGGACCAAAAACTTTTGTCCAGACTAAAGGAGAAAATTGTCAGTTTCGAAAAAATTGTCCGAAGTGAGGTAAGGCACACAGAGCCTAAACTTTGTTTTCAATATAAAGACCATCCGGTTCCTGAATTTATCATTAACAATGAGATCCAGTATGCTTTACTGAACAGTCTTCATGCATGCCCGAATGGCGTCATCGAATGGAGCAGGGACATCCCCGGACTGGTAGAAACCTCAAGCAATTTAGCCTCTATCCGTTGTAAAGATGATCTTATTTTCATTACTACCAGTCAGAGAAGTTCACTGGAATCTGCTAAAATTAATATTTCAAACCGAATTGCGGCCAATTTTCTGCTTGCCGGTGCAAAAGTCCGGCATACAGATGGTTATCCCGGGTGGGAGCCCAATACCGATTCAGAAATCCTTAAAATAGCTTCGGCCTCCTACAAAAAATTATTCGATAAAGAGCCGAGTATAAAAGCCATTCATGCAGGTCTGGAATGTGGTTTGTTTCTGGAAAAAAATCCTGATCTTGATATGATTTCCTTTGGTCCAACTATTAAAGGTGCCCATAGCCCAGATGAGCGGCTGGAAGTAAAATCAACAGAAAAGTTTTGGCTCTTACTTTTGGATATCTTAGAAAATATCCCGCAAAAAAAATAATTAATCCACCGGCTCAAAATCCGCCTTCGAAACTCCGCAAACCGGAC
This sequence comes from uncultured Bacteroidales bacterium, assembly GCA_963779845.1. GTDB lineage: Bacteria > Bacteroidota > Bacteroidia > Bacteroidales > CAVZZV01. The sequence goes on from CAVZZV010000001.1 coordinate 133,082, forward strand.
AGTGCCAGTCATCAGGAATATCCTCAAACGGTGTTCCGGGAGGAATTCCACTATCAGGATCGCCCTCTTCAGGATCGTATACATAACCACAAACGGTACATTGATATTTTATCATCGATACAAAATTAAGAGGGCAAAAATACAAATATCCCTATATTTTCCATATAATAAAGGTTATATTTTATCCCTCAGCCATATTCTAAATAATATGTAAATAAAGTCTGAATCCAGAAAATCAAGAACTTTATTCCCGTAATAATTGTTTAGATTTCTGTTTTGATCCTTCAGGAGCAGTTAATTATTTCTTATGCCTTTTTACGTGAATCCAATGGATATTTAATTTATGCGTATTGTGACCCGATTATATTTTAACCTGGTTTTATTCGCGTTCAGCGTATCCGCTTTCGCTACAATTTCCACTGAAACATCAGTGCAACTCTATGCAATTGTTAGCGATAAACCTCCTGTTATTACCCTTCATTGGATAAATGATCCGGGTGCAACAGGGTATAAAATATTTAAAAGGACAATGGGGTCAAATCCCGGATGGGGAGAGGCAATCGGACAAACTTCCGGCAATGGGAATAGCTTTAAGGATACAAATGTTAATGCTGGTTTAATATATGAATATAAGGTGATCAAGGAAGATAACACCGTTGGCTATGGTTATCTTTCTTCGGGTATAGGGATTCCTGAAGTTACCGATAAAGGGATCTTGATATTGGTGGTTGAGGACAGTTACATCAACGAAGCCGATTTTAAATCTGCCCTCTCTCAAACCATATCAGATATTGAACTGGATGGGTGGAGAGTATCCATTGTATATGTAAGTCGGGATGATTCTCCGGTATCGGTCAAACAAAAAATTGAAAACATTTATAAAACTGATCCACAAGCCACTCGTGCTCTCTATCTCCTGGGCCGTGTACCGGTTCCCTATTCCGGGAATATTAATCCCGATGGTCATGATAATCATAAAGGGGCGTGGCCGGCTGATGTCTATTATGCCGATTTTTCAGGATCTTGGACAGACAATACTGTCAACAATAGTTCTGCAAGCGATATCCGCAACAGGAACATACCAGGTGATGGGAAATTCGACCAGTCATATATCCCGGGCAAAGTTGTTTTGCAAACCGGAAGGATTGACTTTGCTAAGCAATTTAAATTCAACCTTTCAGAAAAGGAGATGCTGATCGCATATCTTGAAAAGGCGCATAACTACAAAATGGGAAAAACAATTGGAAGGGATAAGGGTTTAATTGATGATAATTTTACCAATAAAACCGATCCTTTTGCCTCAAGTGGGTATAGAAATCTATCTGCTTTTCTGGGTCCCGACAATGTGGATCCCGATGCCGATTTTATTCAGGCAGCGAAAATATCCGGCGGACAAAGTTACCTCTGGGCTTATGGTTGTGGAGGCGGTTCCTGGGAAGGATGCAGCGGGGTAGCCAATACCGATGAACTGGTGAAAAACCCGGTTCAAACAATTTTCTCATTAATCTTTGGCAGCTACTTTGGAGATTGGGATTGCGACAATAACCTAATGGTTGCCACGGTTGTACAAGGCCAAACACTCGCTACAGCATGGGCTGGCCGACCACAATGGCATCTTTACCATATGGGGATTGGAATAAATATTGGCTACAGCGCCATGCTCACCCAAAACAATGATACCGATTATTATCCCGGACCAAGCACCAGGAATGCAAAAATGGTACACATAGCCCTTTTAGCCGATCCTACTCTTCGCATGAAGTATAATCCTCCTCCCACCAACGTAAACATTAGCCGGCAGGAAGAGAATATAATAGTAAGCTGGGAACAAGAGCTTAAAGAGGGCATGTTTTTTAACATTTATAGAAAGGGGCCAGGTGAGGACAAATTTCTAAAATTAAATAATCAGGCGATTAGTGAAAATCATTTCACTGATTCAACAATCACGGGGAATGGGAATTATGTTTATGCCGTAAAAAATGTAGTACCTCAGCTTACTGCCAGTGGAACATACATGAATGAAAGTCTTGGGACTTCAAAAGATATTACCATTGATATTTCTTCCGGAAGATTGGAAAACTTTGAGAAAAAGCTGAAAGTTTATCCTAATCCTTCTGAAGGAATGTTCATCATTGAAGGAAAAGGGCTTGACCAAAACAAATGGGAAATCAAAGTTTACACGGTGGACGGTACCCTCATCAATGCAATGATCACCCGGAAAGCCCCCGGGAAATACAATTTAAACATTACCGGGTATCCCAAAGGGATTTACATACTTCAGCTGATGGACGAAGAGGGCAACCAAAAAGCAATAAAAATATTTAACCAATAAGGTGTTACTCACCAGCTGCTTCGGAACAGAATTCGGTCAAAACCCCATAGGTATATTTCGGGTGAAGGAAACCTATGTGCAGCCCTTCAGCTCCTTTCCGGGGTGTTTTATCAATAAGTTCCACCCCTTTGTCCTCAGCCTCCTTTAGTGCCTTTTCCACATCTGGCACGGCTAAAGCGAGATGATGTAAACCCTCCCCTCTGCGTTCAATGAATTTGCCAATAGGGCCCTCCGGGTCTGTGGATTCCAATAGCTCAATTTTAATCTCTCCCAGCCTGAAAAAAGCTGTTTTAACTTTTTGGTCTTTTACTTCCTCTACTGAATAACACTCGAGACCAAGAACATTTTCATAATAATTTATGGATTCCTCCAGATTTTCTACCGCTATCCCTATATGTTCAACATGTGTAGGTTTCATAGATATTCATGATTTATTAATGGGTGGTTATTTTGAATTAAAACTTTATTTTCCAATAATTTCCATTTTTTGTACGTCCCGAAGGAAAAAAGATGGCTAGACTAAAAGAAATCTGCCCTGATCCAGAGGTTATCTAATGATAGAATCATAGATTACCTGCTGTATCTTCGTTCTTACATCCATTTCAATCAATTTTGAATTCTCCTGATTGGGATGAATGCGGTTTGACAAAAATATATAACACAGGTTATAATCGGGATCCATCCAGGCCAGGGTACCCGTAAATCCGGAATGACCATAACTGGCAACCGATGCATCTTTGCAGGTAGGGCCAATCTTTGTCCGGTCCAGTTCGGGCTTGTCAAATCCTAATCCCCTTCGGTTCCCATTGGAAGTAAATGCCCTGTTCGTGAACCTTGCCACCACCGTGTCGCTGAAAAAGCGGTAACCACCATAACTGCCATGATTCAGATAGACCTGCATCATTTTTGCCAAATCGTTGGCGTTGGTAAATATACCGGCATGTCCACCAATCCCTCCGAGCATGGCTGCTCCCGGATCGTGCACATATCCCTGGATCAGTTGGCGTCGAAACAGAACGTCATTTTCTGTGGGTACAATTCTCTCTTTGGGATAACGGTTAAGAGGTAGATATCCCATTGTGGTCGCCCCTATTTTGGAATAAAAATTATAATAAACATAGGAATAGAGAGAGGTATCTGTAATGCCCTCAATTATCCTCTTAAAGAAATAATAGCCTAAATCCGAATACCGGTATTTCTTCTCCAGTAAGTCTGAACCGAGTATTTTTTTAGTGATGGTATCGGGATAATCCTTTCTGATGAAGAGGTTTTGAGCAACCTCAGTGGGGTAATCCATACTGTATTCGTTGGAATATATACTGTCTTTATATTGAATGTTTCTGTTAGCATAGACATTTTTTCCAATTTTGTCCGGGTAGTCGGCCGAATATCGCGAGCTAAAAATAGCCTCACTGCTATCCATTGGTTCAATAGTGGATAAATAAAAGGGTATCCAGGCCTGTAATCCTGCCTGATGAGCGAGGATATCACTAATCACCAAATTCTTTTTGTTACACGTATCAGGAATATCAAGATAATCGCCCAGACTTTTGTTAATATCCAGCTTTCCCTGGTCATACAAGCGCATCAGGGAAGGAATTGTGGCACTTATCTTGGTGATGGATGCAATATCAAAAAGATCCTCATTACTCAGTTCCCTGTCTCCGCTATAGGTAGGACTTCCGTAGGCTTTCCTGAAGATTACTTTATTGTTTCTGCTCACAAGGACCTGGCAACCGGGGGTTGCTTTATTAATAATTGCGTCTAATGCTATGCTGTCGATCTTCTCAAGTATGGATGAATTCATCCCTGCTTCCTCAGGTAAACCATAGGAAAGGCGTCCAGCCTCTTTTGCCTGGATCCCCGTATTTTTCGGAATGGTAGGGATCGGGCTTACGGGAATTTTTCCGTTAATTACAGATGCCCCAAATAATGCCTGGGCTGCAAGCTCTTTGGTATCCCTCTCATCATCATAACACAATAAAATTGCATCGAAGTTGTCTAACCCTGTCAGATGGGATAGAATGTATGGGTTACCGAAAACGCAGAGAACCACTCTGCCTTCAAATTCGAGTTCGTTCAGGTAACGCAGGGTGGAAGAAGAAAGTCCGTAAAATTTTCCGGGCCATTGTGAAGTATTCTGAATACTTACAATTAGAGTGTTATAGCCTTTCAGATTATCCTTTAACTGAACCCGGTGGTCAAATATTTCATCTTTCTTTTGAAAAACATTATCAACTTTGGTATATAGACTGAGGGTTTCGGTAAAATCATCAGGTTCGCCGTTTCCAATTGCAAGCGAGATAAAATTTAAAGAATCGAGAGGGTCGAAAGGAATCAGATTACCATTGTTCCTCAGCAGAGTTAATGAGTTTTTTATTAAGCTGCGTTTAAGTACAAGGTATTCCGGCAGATTCAATTCCTCATAAAGGGAATCAGTTTTAACAGGAACTTCCTCTTTCAGTTTCAACCATGATTTTGCCAATAAGATCCTTCGGCAACTCTTATTCAATTGTTGTTCACTTATTTTCCCTTCATTAATCCAATTCAGTATTCCATTAATGGCCTTGGGGACATCCTGGGGCATAAGAAGGACATCATTGCCGGCCATGAACGCCATAGCTTCCGTTTCCCCTGGTTTAAAATAAGAACTTACCCCTTTCATTCCAAGGGCATCCGTAAAAACCAACCCGTCAAACTTCAAATCTGACCGAAGAAAATCTCTAATAATTTTAGTGGAAAGTGAGGAGGGCAAATTAGGAGTAGAATCCAGAGCCGGGATACTCAGATGGGCTGACATAATTCCAGAAATACCATTTTCTATCCCATATTTAAAAGGAAATAATTCCAGGGAATCCAACCTGCTTAAATTATGTTTGATTACAGGAAGGGATAGATGAGAATCAGTATCCGTATCACCATGACCCGGAAAATGTTTAAATGCAGCTACCACTCCGGCATCCCGGAGCCCCTGGGAATATAGAAGGCCTTTTCTGGCAACATTCAACCGGTCCTCTCCAAAAGACCGTGAATTTATCACTGGGTTCATGGGATTATTGTTTACATCCACCACCGGGGCAAAATTGATATGTACCCCAACCCTCCTTAGTTGACGGCCGATATCATATCCCATTTGATAGATCAGTGCATCATCCTGAATGGCACCCAGCATCATTTGCATTGGATAGGAAATGGTACTGTCGAGCCGCATTCCAAGTCCCCATTCGGCATCCATGGCAATCATAAGGGGTAATTGAGAAATCTCCTGGAAATGGTTAATCATATTTGCCTGTCTTACCGGCCCCCCCTGAAAAAAAATCAAACCTCCGATTTTGTAATCCCGGATCAATTTTGAAAGTTCAGCCACATGGGATTGATTTTTATTCGAATAAGCCGCAACCATGAGCAACTGGCCTATCTTTTCCTTCATGGTCAGAGTAGTAAGGACCGAATCCGCCCATAGGGTATCCGAATGGAGAATGAAGGGAACTATCTCCTTATATTCAGGATTATAAGGAAAGGAACCGACGTCTGTTTTTAAAGAATTTGATGATAATAAAAATACCGAAATGAATATAACGAACAAAAACAATACCCTCTTCATAATCTGTATACCCCCTTTTGAATTACAAAGATAAGAGGTTAAGGGCATTCCGAAGATTTTGTTTTCAACAACATAAAAAAAATGACTAATATAGAATTGTTTTAATTAAATTAGTGTGCTAAAAAGAAATCCGGCCTGATCCGGATAAAATATTAATAAAAACATTTTAAATTCAGACGTATGAATCCAGGTTATTTGAAAACAACAGCGAAAACCAGCTTTTTAACCTTAATGCTACTTTTTACATTAACGCCAATAATCTATGGCCAGGAAGATGCCAGACTCCTGAGGTTTCCAGATATTCACGGGGACCAGGTAGTATTTTCCTTCGCAGGTGACCTATATCTTACAGGATCCGGGGGCGGTATGGCACGCAAGATTACATCCGATCCCGGATATGAAATGTTTGCCCGTTTCTCCCCTGATGGGAAGTACATAGCCTTCACCGGACAATATGACGGAAATACTGAAGTTTTCATTATCCCCTCAGAAGGAGGCATCCCTAAGCGGTTGACCTATACAGCCACTTTACAACGGGATGATGTCTCGGACAGGATGGGTCCCAATAACATTGTAATGACCTGGACCCCTGACAGTAAATTCATTGTGTATCGTTCAAGAAAGCAATCTTTCAACGATTTTAAAGGGTCCTTGTATAAGGTCTCCATAAACGGCGGGCTTTCAGAGCAATTACCTCTTTCGTACGCAGGTTTTTGCTCCTTTTCTCCAGATGGTAAAAAACTTGCTTTTAATGAAGTGTTCCGGGAATTCCGGACATGGAAATATTATAAGGGTGGAATGGCCGATGATATTCGCATCCTGGACTTGAATAATCATGAAATAACGAAAATTACCAACGACAGTACCCAGGACATTTTCCCCATGTGGATTGGCGAGAAAATATGGTTTTTATCAGACCGGGACCGTAGAATGAATATATTCTCCTACGATACCAATACGAAAAAAACCATGAAAGAGACTTCTTTCGATGATTATGATGTTAAATTCCCCTCTGCTGATAAACAATACATTATTTTCGAAAAGGGCGGTTATTTATACACCCTTAACACGGATAACGGCGAAAGTAAAAAGCTGACAATACAGATTGCCAACGATGAGCCCCTGGCCCGCACTGAAATAAAAGATGTGAGCAAAGATATCCGGTCGGCCGACCTCTCCCCCAAAGGAGAAAGGCTGGTGATGGCAGCCAGGGGCGAGATTTTCAACCTTCCCGCTGAAAAGGGGGTCACCTTTAACCTTACCCAATCGCCTGGCGTACATGAGCGTGATGTTCAATGGTCACCGGACGGAAAACTTATTGCCTATCTGTCTGATAAGTCTGGTGAGTTTGAAATCTATGTTCAAAATTCAGACCGCACCACCCCCCCCCGACAAGTTACAACTGGATCGGAAACCTATATTTTCGATTTCTCATGGTCTCCGGACAGTAAAAAAATCCTTTATAACGACCGAATGCCAAATTTGCAATACGTGGATATTGAAACTGGAAAATTGACCCTTGTAGAGACCGGCAAATATGGAATCCCAAATTCCTATGACTGGTCTCCGGACAGCAGATGGATAGCCTGGGACCATACACTCAAGAATGAATTTTCCATTATCAGGCTCTTAAACCTCGAGACCGGACAAAAATTTGATATCACAGACAGTTGGTACAATTCCCAGGAGCCAGTTTTCTCCAAAGACGGAAAATACCTGTTTTTTGTTTCCGGTCGCGATTTTAATCCCATATATAGTTACACGGAATGGAACCATGCCTATCAGGACATGAATAAAATTTACCTCGTTCCCCTGGATTCGGATACCCCCTCCCCATTTGCTCCTGAAAACCCTGAAATATCTGTAAATGAAAACCCTGAGAATGATAAAAATAAGATGAAGGAAACCCGGGAAAAGGACAATGACAATGACAAAAAAAATGAAGATAGGGCGAAAAATATCACGGTGAAGATAGACACAGATGGAATTGGGGACCGGATCCTCTCAATTCCTGTTACAGCCTCTAATTACTTCAATCTCCAGGAAGCAGATGGGAAGATTTATTATATCGAGTACATGGGAGAAGAAGGATCCATGGCTAAAGTTTTCAACCTCAAAGAAGAGAAGGAGTCAGAACTGGGAAAAGGCTTGAATTTTAGTATCTCGGCAAATGGAAAAAAGATGCTTGTCCGTTCAGCAGGGAAATATGCTGTTATCGATCTCCCCACTTCCACGGTCAATATTACTGATCCAATTGACTTGTCGGGGCTAAAAACAAAAGTTGATTACAGTGCAGAATGGAGACAGATCTTCGATGAGAGCTGGCGTCAGATGAGAGATTTCTTTTATGTTTCCAATATGCATGGCCTGGATTGGAAAGCCATGAAAGAAAAATACGGCCAAATGGTTCCTTACGTGAAGACCCGGGATGATCTTACTTATATAATAGGCGAACTAATCGGAGAATTGAGCGTAGGACATGCCTACATCAATTCCGGTGAAAAGACCAAGCCGGAACGGATTAATACCGGCCTTCTCGGCGCAAAATTCAGCAAATCCCCTTCCGGATATTTCAAAATTGAGGATATCCTTAAAGGTGCAAACTGGAACAAAGAACTGACATCACCACTTACGCAGCCCGGAATGAATATAAGGGAAGGAGATTATATTCTCGCTATTGATGAAAACAGTACAAAAGAGGTTAATGATATCTATTCTCTTTTAGTGGGAAAAGCAAACATGAATGTAGAACTTACGATAAATAGTTCCCCTGAGATGAAAGGTAGCAGGAAGGTAATCGTTAATCCTATTGCCGACGAATCCAAACTTTATTATTTCCAATGGGTTCAAAAAAATATCGATTATATAAATGAAAAAACGAATGGGCAAATAGGGTATGTGCATATCCCCGATATGGGACCGGAAGGTTTAAATGAATTCTCAAAACATTTCTATCCACAGTTAGATAAGAAAGGATTAATTATCGATGATCGTGGAAACGGAGGAGGAAATGTATCTCCCATGATTATTGAACGTTTGCGTCGGGAAGTAACGCGTTCTACCATGCGCAGGAATTTCCCTGAGGGAAGACCGGTGCCCGGTGCAATTATGTTAGGACCGAAAGTGCTGTTGATAGACAGGTATTCCGCCTCGGATGGAGACCTCTTTCCCTACTCCTTTAAGCAACATAAACTTGGAACTGTTATTGGCACCCGCTCATGGGGGGGAGTTGTTGGGATTACCGGGCCTCTTCCCTTTATCGATGGACAGGACCTCCGTAAACCGGAGTTCGCATCCTATTCATCGGAAGAAAGCAAGTGGATCATTGAAGGTTACGGGGTTGATCCGGATATTGTTGTAGAGAATAACCCATACCTGGAATATTTAGGAAAAGATCCCCAATTGGATGCCGCCATAGAAATCATCCTCAATCAAATTGATAAAGAATACAAACCCCTTCCCGCAGTGCCGGTCCCTCCGGATAAAAGTAAATAAGGTTCATCCAGCTCTCAGTGAGGGATTCGAACTATTGTTTGCCTGTCATGTTTTATTTGCATGACAGGCTTTTTATAGTTGAACCTTAACCGATAAGAATATGTCGGTCTATTCAAAATTAATCTTACTATGTCTTACTTACCGATTGAAGATTATGGGGTCATTGGCAATATGCGATCTGTGGCGCTGATAGGCAAAAATGCTTCCATTGACTGGTATTGCTTTCCCCATTTTGATTCCCCTTCCATTTTTGCTACCATACTGGACGATCATATAGGAGGCTTCTTCAGGATTTCACCCGTCAATACGGAGCATAAAACCAAGCAGTCATATTGGCCTGATACAAATATCCTCATTACCCGTTTTTTCGTGGATGGCGGGATTGTGGAGATAAGTGATTATATGCCTGTTGGCGAAGATATTAAAGGGGAAAAAGATTACAGGATTGTCCGTCGGGTAAAAGGGGTGCATGGAGCTGTGAAGATGAAAGTTGAATGTTCTCCAGCATTCAATTACGCCAGGGATCCCCATAGCCTGTTAATTAATGATAGCGGAGCAATTTTTAGTACGAATAAACTCCGCATGGGATTGGCTTCTACAATACCCCTAAAGGCAAAGAAGGGCATGGCGTATGCTGAGTTTGAAATTAAGGAAGAAGAAACATATGTTCTGGTCTTTCATAAGGTAGATAAAAATGAGAAATGTATAGCCTTCTCTGAAAAACAGGAACATGAACGTTTTCTGGCTACCATCGGTTTTTGGAGACAATGGCTTTCCCGATCATTGTATGAAGGAAGGTGGAGGGAGATGGTTAACCGTTCAGCACTTGTTTTAAAACTTCTGACTTTTGAACCAACTGGTGCCATAATAGCTTCTCCCACCTGCAGCCTACCGGAGCATATAGGTGGAAAACGGAATTGGGATTACCGTTATACCTGGATACGCGATGCAGCATTCACGGTTTATGCCTTCATGCGTATTGGGTTCATTGAAGAAGCGGCAAGATTTATGGACTGGATTTTGAAACGTTGTCAGGAGTCATCCGACTCCGGTTCTTTACAGATCATGTATGGCATTGATGGCAGACATGAGCTCAGGGAAGAACGTTTGGACCACCTGGAAGGATATAAAAAGTCGGGCCCAGTATATATAGGAAATGCTGCCTATAATCAAATGCAATTGGATATATATGGTGAACTGATGGATGCTGCCTATTTATTCAATAAACATGGAAACCCCATTCCCTACGATATGTGGCAGGCCCTGGCAAACAGCGCTGAATATGTATGCAGAAACTGGAACAAAAAGGATGAAGGAATTTGGGAAGTGCGAAGTGGCAGACAACATTTCGTATATTCGAAAATGATGTGTTGGGTTGCCCTGGACAGGGCAATTCGATTGGCACGAAAGCGCTCTTTTCCGGCAAACAAGGAAAAATGGATCCGGGTAAGGAATGAAATTTACCGCGATATTATTGAGAAGGGATGGTCTAAAGAGAGAAATGCTTTTAAACAACATTATGATAGCGACTCTTTGGATGCTGCAAATCTGGTAATGCCTTTGGTATTTTTCATGTCCCCAACCGATCCCCTGATGATCAAAACCCTGGAGGCCACTATGAAATCCCCCTCAAAGGGCGGACTAGTTACCAACTCGCTTGTTTACCGCTACAATTCCTCTGAATTCCTCGATGGCTTAAATGGACTGGAAGGAACTTTCAATATTTGCACTTTCTGGCTGGTGGAAGCCCTTACCCGGGCCGGGCGGGGTAAACCCGAAAAACTTGAAGAGGCAAGACTTGTTTTTGAACAGATCCTGGGGTATTCCAACCATCTCGGATTATTTTCAGAGGAAATTGGCCTTGGCGGGGAGGCCCTGGGAAACACCCCTCAGGCATTTACCCACCTGGCATTAATAAGTTCCGCATTTAATCTGGATAAAGCTTTAGGATAATAAAGTTAGATTCCCAGTTTCTTTCTGATATCCTTAGGAATCCCGTTTTTATTGACAAGAATGGATGTGGTTTTGTATTTCACAAAAGGTCTGGATACATACAAATAACCATTATAGGGACTTCCCAGTTCGCTCCATGAGTTTTTCACGAGATAATATTCAGTCCCATTTTGATCCTGGGCCAATCCGGTGATATGCATGCCATGATCGTCGGTAGTTTCATAATTATCGAAAGCCGCCTGTCTCATTTCCTGAGTAATCACTTTTTCCTTCCCTGGCTTTGAAAAGTCATAGATCAGTTTTTGTCTTTCGGTATCGCTCAATCGGTCCCATTTTGCCCTTTCAAGATTGGATATGTCCTCGAATTCCTCAACGGGAACAATGGCAATTCCCTTTTTCCAGCTAAAGCCTTTCTCACTTACATCTGCCGCCCAGGCTACGGTGTATCCTTCCTTGATCGAATTATCGATAATCTCGGTCATCTCCTCCAGTGTAACATTCCAGACTTCACCCCATCCCCAGTTATCGGGAACTTCCAGAATAAATGGCTTATAAAAGGGATGGTGGGTAAATGAACTGATCATTACATAATTGTCCATCTTCAGACCCAATTCGCCGGCAAAGGATTGTGGGGTATAGTTTATACCCTCATAGGTAAAGGTATCGGGATAATTGCCAAAGTAGGCATTTAATAATCCCTCGAAACCGGGATGCCATGATAAAGATAGCTTATTGTTCTTGTTTTGAACCACCGCCTCAATATAGGCTTTGAAAATATTGTCCAGTTCAGCGTGAATATGCTTTTCTTCACCATATTTTCTTCCTGGGTAAGCAGATTCAGGAACGATCCCATAATCGGAAATTACCATAGTCACATCATTAAAAGCACCACCACCGGCGAAATTTATGCTACCCTGCATACGGACATATTTTTCGGCTTTTTTATCATAGGCATTCCTGACCACGAACATTTCAGAAAGGTCATATTCTCCTTTTCCCATTCTCAGAAGCTCGGATTCGAAAAAGGAAATCCCTGAAAAACTCCAGCAGGTTCCGCTACGGTACTGATTTTTTACCGGGGTTGCCGGCAGGGTCTTAATCTCCTTAAAAACATAGCCGTCAATAGATTGTGCAAAGCCGGTGTAGCATAAAAGAATCCCGGCAGCTAATAAATAAAACAATTTGCTCATCGTGCAACTTCTTTAGTGAAAATAGGTTTTCTTGAAGGTGGAAAATTAATCATTTTTCAAAAAATAATCTATGATCTTTCTCATGAAACATAGCTCAGGGAACTATCTGCATCTCTGTCCTTCGGTTGAGTGCCCTGCCGGTCTCCGTATCATTTTCGGCCACTGGCTCTGTTGAACCATATCCTTTGGAAATCAGGCGTTCGGCACTGATGCCCTGATGAATCAGGAACAGGACCACGGCTTCAGCCCGCCTCTGCGACAAAATACGATTATACTCCTCAGAACCAATACTATCGGTGTGCCCGGAAATTTCGACTTTCACTTGTGGATTCTGGTTCAAAAACAACACCAGTTTTTCAAGTTCAATGACCGATTCATCCTCAATTTCCGATTGGTTAAACGGAAAGAAAATATTGTGAAGAACAATTTTTGCGCCTGGCCCGACCGGTTTCAAAGGAATATTCTTTAGATAAGGATCAGATTTTTCGTGTGTTCCTGCAAATGAAAAGTTTTCCGAATAAAACAAATACCCCTCTTTATTCACATTTAAGGCGTAGTTTCGGTCTGACGGTAGTGGTACAAGGAAGTCCCCTTTATAGGGGGAGGATTTCATGTCTATCACCAGTTTCCCGGAATTCAGGTCATATAACTGAAAAGAAGCTTCCAGACCTTTGTAGGTTTTCGCATCATAAACCCTGCCTTTCATATATGAAACCTCTGAAGGGCGGGCATTTTCATAAAGATCAAATTCATAAATATCCAATCCTCCTCTGCCCTCTGCCCTGTCGCTCGCGAAATACGCTTTGTTCCCTTCAGGGTTCACTATCAGGCCAAACTCGGTTTTGTTCGTATTAACTGGATATCCGATATTCTGAGGAGGGGACCAATTTCCATTTATATCCATTCTGGAATATAAAATATCCGCTCCTCCTAATCCATTATGGCCATCGGAGGAAAAATAGAGTGTTTTGCCATCAGGATGGAGAAATGGAGACTGTTCATCATTTTTAGTGTTTATTGCCTTTCCGGCATTTACCGGTTCCGACCAGCTTCCATCAGCATTCTTCAGGGCGATCCAGATATCCATTCCCCCTTCTCCCCCGGGACGATCGGAAGAAAAATACAAGATCCGGTCGTCCGGTGATATAGAAGGTTGTTTTTCCTTATAAGGGGTATTGACCGGAAATGGCAATGGTTGAGGATTCGTCCAATGACCATTTAAGGATTCTGCAAAGTAAATATTGCAGTTCCCCCGGTCAATCTCTTGACGGCAATGAGTGTAATAAATTTTGCTTCCATCGGAGCTTATGCTTTGGGCACCTTCATTTTCAGGAGTATTGACCGGATAACCAAGGTTTTTTCTTTTATGCCATGGTCCATTTTTTTCCCTTTCAATCCGGTAGAAATCTTCCTGATAACGTTGATTTGTTGAGGATATGGCTGATGAATAGGGCAATGCCACTGTAAAGACCATTTGATTCTCATCTACTGATAAGGAGGGCCAATATTCATTAAACACTGAATTTACCGAATCGCCAAGGTTAACGGGCTTGAAGGGTACCGGATTCAGGAACAGCTCCAGGGCTGAATCATACTTCTGCCTCAAGTCGGCAAGATTATCAGGGGCCATCAGCTTATCCCCGCCCGAGTTTTCAAAACCGTTAAATTCATCGACGGCATCCCTGTACTTTCCAAGCTCAAAGAGATAGGAAGCCAGGCTAAGCCGACCCATAGGGTTCTGAAAAGGATCAATACTCAAGCCTTTGCGAAAATTTTTAATGGCTTCCTCAGGGTGGTCATTTTCCTTATAGATCTGGGCCATTACCAGATAAGCCTCAATAAACTTATCATCGGCCTTTATGGCCTTTTGAAGCAGCATCAGGGCTTTATCATTATCATGATTGTTAAACAAACCGAGGGCCTGATTAAAAATTTTCAAGGCCTTCTTAGAAGATGTATGCAATTGTTGACTTCTGGCACTCGTAAACACGAAACATGCCAGCGCGATTAAAAAAAACCTAATCATGAATTTCATAATTACCTTCCTTATGGTATCCTCATAAATTTATGTGCCTGAAGGGAAATTTCCCATTTGGGATTGGATTTTACAAATTCAACGATTTCAGGCAATATTTTAGTATACATACTCCACTCGGGTTGCAGGTACAATTTACATTTTGGGGATGCTCTTTCTGAACTTTCCAGGGCCCACTTGAAATCATCAACTGTAGAAATGATCACCTTCAGTTCATCAGCAACTTCATAGATACCAGGCAAGGGAACGTGATGTCTCTTGGGAGAAAGGCATATCCAATCCCATGATCCGGTCAGCGGATGGGTACCGGAGGTTTCCAGGAATGTCTGTATATTATTCGACTTTAATCCTTTGCAGAGTAGAGTGAGATCAAATATTAAAGGTTCCCCTCCGGTTACGACCACTGCACCGGCTGGACATGCAGCTATTTTCTTTATAATATCCTCAATACCTGTTAATGGGTGAATAGCAGGATCCCAGGCAAACTTTGAATCACACCAGCTGCAGCCAACATCACAACCTCCAATACGAAGAAAGTAGGCTGCTTTCCCAAAATGATACCCCTCTCCCTGAATGGAATAGAATTCCTCCACAATAGGCAGCTTTATTCCACCCTCAAACAGATCATGGATTTGTGACCATTTCATTGTAACTACTATTTTTTCAAGTACTTTTTCACATCTATTTCATTGTGGCAGGTTTATGCTTGAAATACCCTGTCTTTTTCTGCTTTTTTCGTAACTAAAATATATTCTGTCATGGGCAATGCATATTCCTTCTGTTTGCAGCCCGACACTTTTAGAAGGGAAAATCTTAAAGAGCTCGTTCATGTTTTCAGGGTTGCTGAAATCATAAACCGTGATAACAGTCTTGTAATCATGGTAACCTATAAGCCAGAGATCCTGACCACTTGAATTCAGGCAAGCTCCGGTCACCAGCATTCCCGGATTCAACATTCCTGTTCTTTTTAGGATATAAGTGCCTGGCACCGCAGGAAACTTATAAACCCAGGACGATTCGTCGCTCCAATTCTTTGTAAAAAGGAAGAGAGAATCCTTGTTGAATATTAAAGCCTCACAATCAAAAGGATTTCGGCGTTTATTTAAGAATTCCGGCGTTTTTTCATCGAAAACCACTTTTATCGCTGCGGCTTCCGGCAAGGTTTCCCCGAATAACTGAAGCTTGGGTATTATATAAATTATAAGGGTATCTCTTCCCCCAAAATTATTCCCTACATCTGCGATATAAAAATTTTTTTCATCCTGGCTTATATCTTCCCAATCGACATTCCCGATACCCGGAATTGTGAAAGCTTTAATTTCACTCAATGAATTATAGGGAAGGGCATACAATGATGCCTCACCCCCACTATCGTTGAAACTCCAGAAGCAGTTCTTATAAAACTCCAAACCCGAAGTTTCACTGAGTTCATCAGGCAGGTGACCCTCAAACTTTACCTTTGGATGGTAAGGAATACTACTTCCGGCAAAACGAATGGTAGTGCAGGAACTGAAAATAAGCACCAGAAGAATAAAGTATAGGGACCCATAGCCTGATATCCGCTTACCAAAGGCATTCATCATAATTTTTACAGATATGAAAGATTACAATCAGCCCCACCGAAATGAGGAATTTCCGTTGGAGTAAACCGGTTAGGTAAGGGGAATCTGACGGCCCTCCTTTTCGCTTTGGAAAGCTGCTTCAATGATCCTGATTACAGCGGCTGATATTTCAGGTTTAACCTCCAGTCTTTTTTTATAACGGATCGCCTCATAAATATTGTTATAATAGGCATGATAATTACCGGGAATAGTTTCAATATGGCCATTTACATGTAATCCCCGACAGTTGGTATTTAAAACTCCCCACAGCGACTTCTCATCCATTCCCCAATCAGGGCCTACCGGCCATTTCCCTTGCTTAAGTGCCTCCTCCTGTGGATCAATTCCCCATTTAAGAAATGAGCCCTCCGTGCCATGTAGAATGTATCTGGGTCCGGTTTCTCTCACGAGGTAACTTGCTTTCAGAATCACCTTAAAACCATTATATTTAAGCAACAGCTCAAAATTATCATCGATCTTTCCGTCAGGTCTGAGGGTGCGTACATCAGCAAATATGGCTTTAGGTAACCCGAAAAGAACAAGGGCCTGATCGATCAGATGAGACCCAAGATTAAAAAGAGTACCTGCTCCCGAGCCGCAGTCTTCCTTCCAGGTATCGGGTTGGATGTAATTCCGGTATCTGTCGAAATGGGCTTCATACTCTACAAGCTGTCCCAAAATTCCCTCCTGAATTATTTTTTTAACGGTTAAAAAATCGCCATCCCAGCGACGGTTTTGAAATACAGACAAGACCAGATTATTTTCCTTGGCAATTTTAACCAATTCGTTTGCCTGTTCATAAGTTTGGGTAAAAGGTTTCTCCACAACCACGTTTTTTCCGGCAAGCAAGGCTTTTCTGCACATTTCATGGTGTAAATAGTCCGGCGTGTTGACCACGATAAGTTCTATTTCGGGATCGTTACAAAGCGCATCAAAACTTCGGACTAACTTCGAATAGGCATACCTCACCCTGCTTTCCTCTTTATTTCTCTCTACAATGCTTTTAATCTCAAAATATTCATTTGTATGAAGCAGGGGTGCATGAAAAGTTTTGCACGCCATCCCAAATGAGGCCAATCCGGCTTTTATCTTTTCCATCTCTTCATTTTTTGCGCCGCAAAGATACAAAAATTCTTATATACGCGCCTCAACTTTAATCTCCGGTTGAGGTCGAAAATTCTGTCGCATTTACTAATTGAATTTTTCGGTCGGTATTCCCGCCTTACAAGTGGCCGCAATTTTTAAAAATGATCTTCTTGTAGTTTCCAGGTCTGGTTACTTTATCTGGGTATTTATTTTTATTGAACGAAAATGCACCTCATCTCCATGGTCCTGTAATAGGATATGACCACTTCCTACTTCCCCGAAATGGCGATACTTTTTATACTTGCTTTCGGAGACCAACCTGCGAAATTCCTTACTTCCTCTTTCATATTCCAGTACCTTCAGACCATTCAGCCAGTGTTCGACCCGGTTTCCCTTAGAAAGTATCCTGATATTGTTCCACTGTCCAGGAGAATTAAGCTGTTTGTTGGTAGCGGGAATTAAATCATAAAGAGAGGCGAAAGTTCGGCTCATTGCATGGTTTCCAAGTTTGGCATCAGGATGATTCTCATCATCAAGAATCTGATATTCAAGTCCGATAGCTGAACCGGAATGCCATTTTTTTGCTTCAGTTACAAAATATTTTACTCCTGAATTAGCCCCTTTCGTGATTAAAACCTGTAATCTTAAGTCAAAATCGGAATATTCGGCCGTTGTCACGATATCGCCACCATTCCGGGACTTTGCACCACCAGAGGCAAGTACAATTAATTCCCCATTTCTGATGTCCCATCCCTTCTCAGGAAAATCCTCCTTATATGCATTTCTCCAACCATTGCTTGACTCCCCATCAAATAAGAGCTTCCAACCCTTGTTTTTTTCCTCCTCCGAAAGAGCATTCACAAGGGTGTCATTTTTCTGAGTATTGCTTTCCAGGCTATTTTCAGAAGGGATCTCTGCAATACCCAACATGGAGCGGTCTTTGACTGGATGAACCTTTGATTCCTCGCCTTTTCCCGTGTTCGCACACGAATTGAGCCCCAACAAAACTAAAAGGGACCAATGAACGCTGCATAATTTTTTTATTTTTATCATTTAGCTTAACTAAAATGATTATTTCCAGTTTTTAACCACCTTTAACCAACCAAAAATAGATAAAATTATCATGGAGGCATACTGAACATCGGATAAAGGGGTCTTGTTTTACTTATCAATCAATATTCTGAAAAATTTTAGACTTATAAAGCCCGGTTTTTTGAAGAAAATATTTGAGCGAGGTTTCAAGTACTCCTATTCCATATATTGAGCTGCGCTTAAAATTGATGGAAGAAGCTTCCTCAAAATATTTTGTTGGGCAGGTAATTTCAGCAATTTCAAAACCTGCATAAAAAATCTGGGCCAACATTTGATTATCAAAAATGAAATCATCAGAATTCTGGTTATAATTTATGGCTCTGAGCACTTTACCTGAAAATGCCCGGTAACCGGTATGGTACTCCGAAAGCTTTTGCCCCATTAGGAGATTCTGGGTCAGGGTTAGCAGGCGATTGGCGATATATTTATAGAAGGGCATTCCCCCCTTTAATGCCCCGTTTCCAAGAATCCTGGACCCCAGAACTACTTCATAAACTTCGTTCGCAATGAGATAGGCCATTGAATGGATTAATTTGGGGGTATACTGGTAATCAGGGTGAAGCATTATGATAATGTCTGATTCAAGCTCCAGTGCTTTATTATAGCAGGATTTTTGGTTTCCACCATATCCCTTATTTTCCGTATGTATAATTAAATGGCTTATTCCCAGCTCCTTGCCAAGCAGCAAAGTGTTATCGGAACTTTTGTCATCAACGAGAACCACCTCATCTACAATGTCGAAGGGAATCTCGGAATAGGTTTTTTCGAGGGTCAACTCCGCATTGTATGCAGGAAGGACAACGGTAACTTTCTTATTATTTATCATGTACTTATTTTTTTACAGCGAAAACAAAACCATTTTTTTCATATAGAATTTCCAATTCAGGGTATGCTGAAATATACTTATCCTTTTTATTTATTTTAAACACAAGATAGGCCTCTTTATCCGGATCACCTTTCAACAGCCATGTGGTTTCAGGGCTTCCCGGTCTGGAATCGGGCGAAACTGCAGAATAAAAAAGAGGAGCATAGGATTTATATCCTAAGGTGGCCACATAAACATTTTTTCCCTTCAATTTCATAAAGAACTCGATTGCTGCTGCCTGGGAATACCCCTCAATTTTGGGGGTAATGAAAAGGATGGTACCATAAGTGAACCATAGCATGCTACAGAATAATAGCAGGAAGGATTTTCCCCTTTTCCTTATCATAAACAGGGAAAAATACAGAAGCAGGAAAAATACTAATCCAATTATCATTTCATAACCACTCCAATGAACATTGGCGTTTAAATTAGCCCGGGTAAATGCATCCATATTCATGTTGCCCGACAATAATTTATCCTTGAACACTCCCACTAGCGAAAGCCCAATGATCAATAAAGAATATAATCCCCCTGTAATAAAAACCACTACCCGAAGCGTTTTCGAAAAATTCCGTTTTTGTTCAACAATATCGTAAATGCTCAGTGAGGCTAAATAAGTCAGGGGGAAATAGGCCAGGGAACTATAATGGACTATTTTAGTCTGAACTATTGTAAACAATACCAGGACAATCCAAAAAAGCACCTTCATCCATCGGGTAAATGACCGAAGTCTGTCGTCCCCTGAATTTTTCATAAATAGGGAAGGGAGTGCAAAGATGGAGGCTGGGAAAACCCCGAAAAACAGGATCACGAAATGATAGAAGAAAAAACCGGAATGGCCGGCATCATGAGTGGTAAACAATCGTATTTGATAAACCACAAAATCCCTGATGATACCGGCATTCCCGTAAAGTACCTGGAGTATAAACCAGAATCCTCCTGTAAAAATCAGGATTGCCAAATAGAATGCTAAATGTCCTGCCGGCATTTTATAGGATTTCCAATTAGTAATGATCAAAAAAGCATATACGAGAAAAAGCACCAATAAAGCCACAGGCCCCTTTGTGAGAATGGCCAATCCAATAGAGGCAGCAGACAGTCCGAGTCTTAACAACCGTTTCTCAGGATAGTGGAAATAAAAACTAAGCAGGCTTAGCCCTGAAAAGATGAAGAGGTTAAACCAGGGATCAATAATTCCAGACTTGAAGTAAAAAAAAGGCAGAATGCTGCCCAGATAGGAAAGCATCCAAATCCATCCAAATTTAATGTTGCGCACTTTTCTTCCGACGAGGTATATTACATAAAGACTTATAATACCACAAATAGCGTTTGGAAATCTGGCGGCGAATTCATTTATTCCAAATATCTTCATGCTCAAGACCTGCAACCAGATATAAAGCGGTGGTTTCTCCCAAAATGGTTCAAAGTTGATTTGAACGTCCAAAAAATTACCTGTTATGATCATTTCCCGGGCCGATTCAGCAAAATTTATTTCATCCCAATCAAATAGGTGCAATCCCCCCAGAAAAGGAATAAATAAAAGTACTCCCGCAAGTACCGAAAATACCAGGGCATAATATTTATCTCTGCTTATCACTGACATTTTTTATGTTGAGTAAATTTCTATCCAGGAAATCAGCCTGCCAATTCATTAAAAATGGGTAAAGAGAAAAGGCGGTAGCCACACCTATTAGTGATCCTCCTAAAACATCAATTGGGAAATGCTGCCAGAGATACACCCGACTATATCCTACACCTATTGCCAGAACGAAGAAAAGTATCCTTAATAACAAATTTCGACTGAGGAGTATAAGAGAGAAAAATAAAAAAAAAGCGCTGGTAGAATGGCCGGAAGGAAAACTAAAATGACTATGCAGATTGATTCCTTCAACATAGGGAGGAAAAACTTTCGATTCCAGAAAATAAGCCTTAGGCCGTAAAACATTCCCAAAAATGAAATGTTTAAGAAACTGAGCAATCAGGCTGGACAACAGAAGACCAAGCAATACAAAAAGACCGTACCGTATGCTTTTAAAGAGTAAACCCAGCCCAACCCCGGAGACAAATAAGCCTGATCCCATAAATGTCCAATATTTCATAACTAAATCCAGGGAGTAAGTATGGTTGGAGCCAAGAATAAGAAATGACCCGACTTTGTCATAATTTAGGATAAACCATGATCCCAGACCAAGAAAAATAAAGTAAAAGATCAGGATGAGCCTGATTTGATGCTTGTTATCACCCATTCTAGCAATTTTAGGCAACAAAGATAGTTAATAGGGCAGGAACGGATTTATCTCAAAAGTTAATTTAGAATTGTTCTACTTTAAGAAAACTTTACTTTTGGTCTTTAACTAATATTCATTCAAGACTATTATAATCCCTTGAATCCATTAATATGATTCCAAAAAAAGGGGATATAAAATGATATTCTAACAGTTAATTATTTTTATATTATGAAAACAGAGGATCTAAAGCAGCTTTTTGAAAAGACATTCGGGAAATCAGATGAACAGCTCAGAGTTTTCTTTTCCCCCGGAAGGGTCAATCTCATTGGAGAGCACACGGATTATAATGGAGGATATGTTTTCCCTTGTGCTCTTGACTTTGGAACTAACCTGGTAATCCGCAAGAACAACTCAGACAAGTTACATTTTGCCACTACCAATTTTAGCGAAAGAGGGGAAATATCCCTTAACACGGAACTAAAGAAAGATGATTCGAAGTGGTTTAATTACCCTCTTGGGGTTGTAGACCAGCTACAGAAGCTTGGGCTTAAAATTGAGGGATGTGATTTCCTTTATTCCGGTGACATTCCAAATGGAGCCGGGCTTTCCTCCTCTGCTTCCATAGAAACACTCACAGCCTATGCTTTAAATGAAATCTTCTCTCTCGGTATTGATAAACTGGATATTGTTAAACTCTCTCAAAAAGCCGAAAACCAGTTTGTGGGTGTCAATTGTGGTATAATGGATCAATTCGCGGTGACTATGGGAAAAGAGAACCATGCGATATTCCTGGATTGCTATACACTCGATTATGAACTTGTCCCTCTTATGATGAAAGGCCATAAACTGATCATCTCCAATACCAATAAACGCAGAGGTCTGGCCGACTCCAAATATAATGAGAGACGCAGTGAATGCGAATCGGCAGTGGAAATGTTGAAGAAAAAAGTTGACATTGAGAACCTTAGTCAGTTGGATTATGCACAATTTATGGAATTAAAAGATGCCATCACCAATGAAGTGGTGTTCAGGAGAGCAAAGCATGTAATTTCTGAAAACAAAAGAGCCAAAGATGCCGTTGAAGCCCTAAAAAATAATGATCTTCAAAAATTTGGTGAGTTAATGAACCAGTCGCACGATTCCCTTAGGGACGATTATGAAGTTACCGGGAATGAACTTGATACCCTGGTAGAAGAAGCCCGGAGAATAGATGGGGTTTTAGGATCCAGAATGACCGGTGCCGGCTTCGGCGGTTGCACGGTCAGCCTGGTAAAAGATGAAGCGGTGGAAGAATTTAAAGAAAAAGTAGCTGCAAACTACAAAAAAAGAACGGGATTAAGCCCCGATTTTTATATTGGAGAAGTGGGTGACGGTGTCAAGGAAATAAAATAATTTTTCCGTTCATCAATATAGGGAATTTTACAATTTCACAATCCTTCCCGCATATTTTTTACCATCGTTGTCTTTGGCGAGTATAAGATACATTCCTTGTGCGATACTGGGAAGCTGAAGATCTGCCTGCCTGCCGGTGAAATCATTTACCCAAATAAGCTGCCCCTTGAGATCCAAAAGATAAATGGTGATATTTCGTTTGAATTCCCTGAACCGTATGGTCAGGGTTGTGGTAAATGGATTGGGAGAAAGCTCAAAAAATGCTTTTTCCGGAAATGTTTCATAAATTTCAGATTTCATCAATATATTCTTTTCAGGATCCACTAAAACCCTCATGACTTTTTTATTCAGGAAAACAGAGAATTTTTGGAAAGGTTGGGAAGCTTCAAACCTCAAGGTGGTATCAGTGCCATCTTCAAAAATAAATTTATATTCGATATGAATCCTGAAGGGATCCTGACTTTCTTTGCTTGAAAATTGGAAACACTCCAGTCTAAGACTATCTGAACTCTGATCCCAGGTTGAGTGGGTAACCGGATAACCCTGACCATAATACCATTGCTCAAAAAACCAGGAATAATCCACCCCCGTCACTGAATTTACAACATTAAGAAAATCATCCGCCACAGCCATGCAACCTTTGAATTGCCTTTGATAGGTCCTTAAACTCAGAAAGAACAGGCTATCGTTGCCAATTTCTTCGCGGAGCATATGAAGGATAGCCGCCCCCTTTTTGTATGTCAGGCCGAATTCGAATATCCTCGGGGTGTTCTTTGCCTCTTCTTTGGAAAGATAAATAGCACTATACGGATAATTCAAAGCCAGGGAATATGATTTTTCCAGCCATTTTCTTGCCGTCTCTTCTCCTTTCAGGTTCTCCAGGGCCAGATATTCGGCATATGAGGCAAAACCTTCGCTGACCCAGATATCTCTCCACGAAGCACAAGTAACATTATCCCCGAACCATTGATGTGCCAATTCGTGGGCAACGAGCTCAAAATTAAAGTTTACGAGGGTGGTCATGGTCTGGTGCTCCATTCCGCCACCCATGGGTGCCATGCAATGGCCATATTTCTCATTGGCAAAGGGATAGGGCCCAAAGATTTCAGAGAAAAAAATCAACAGATCGGCTGTGGCATCGATCTTATCTTTCTCATTTGACAGGAGGTCCCTGTCATTATAAATAAAATTCTGGACAAGAATGGAATCCTCAACTCCTGGTATTGATACATAAAAACTGTAATCAACATAATCTGAAACCGAAAAGGAAATCAAATAGTAAGCCATTGGATAGGCAGACTTCCATTCAAAGCGGTGCTTTTCTAAACCCACGGGTCTGACGGCGGTTAATAAACCATTGGATCCGGCCATCTGATCAATTGGAGTGGTTATGAAAACCCATACAGAATCGGATTTATCCAGGAGATTTTGCTTGCATACGAACCAATCCTTGGCCTGAAAAGGCTCTGATAGTGACCAGACAGTTTTCTTCTTATATATCCGATCAGTTGCCTGGCTTACCCCCTTATAGAGACCCCCTCCAGGTTGATTAGTGGAGTGGTAATAAACCTTGATCATGTAATCAGTATCCCGTGAGAAAACAAAATTGGGGGAAAGGCTTATGAGATCATTAGAATGGTTGTAGGCAAAGATTCTCTGATTGCCCACAAGAATTGAGTCCGTGATGTTATTGTTACCCAGTTCAAAGGCTATGGTATCGGCATTTTCAAGCATCCTTAAAAGTATTGTCGTTGAACCTTCAACACTCTCCCCGGATGCGTCTATGGAAAGATCAAGAAAATAGAATTTAACATCATACACCTCTTCGAATTTGGAAAAAGTGGGAGATTCTTCACCTGAAATCAAAGTGCTATTCAATGACCAGGAGCAATTTTCCTGAGAGAAAGCCTCCCAAAAGAAGGAAAAGGAAAAGAAAAACAGGATAAATAATTTCACGAATGGGAATGGCCCTAAATGGAATGGAATGTTAACTTTCATGATTGTGCTGCTGTTTCATTCAAACAGTGCGAAATCGGTAAATCGTAGTTTGCTTATAGACATCCCCTTTTTTAAGCACAACTGAAGGGAATCCGGGTTTATTGGGAGAATCGGGAAAATGTTGAGTCTCCAGGCAAAAAGCATCCTGAGGCTCATATATCTGTCCTTCTTTTCCATGAACATTCTTTAAAAAATTTGCCGTATAGAATTGCACCCCGGGTTCGGTAGTAGCTGCCTCCATAATCCTTCCTGATAAGGGATCTTCAACATAGGCAAACCATTTAAGCTCATCCGCTTTTTTATTTATTACCCAATTGTGGTCGTAGCCATTCTTAAGTTCATTAAAATCCTTTCCTATGGTTTTTTCCCGGGTAAAATCAAAAGGGGTATTAGTAACTGCCTTGATTTCGCCGGTGGGTATTTGATTCTCATTAACCGGGGTGTAATAATCTGCCTCCAACCTGAGTTTATGATCAAAGATTTTTTCTTTACCGGTATTAAGATTAAAATAAGAATGATTGGTGAGGTTAATCACCGTATCTTTATCAGTGGTGGCCTTGTATTTTAGGATTAATTCATTATCGTTGTTTAGGATATACCGTACTTCCGTCAGTAGGTTTCCGGGAAAGCCTTCTTCCATATCAGGTGACCCATAAGCAAGCACCAGGCTTACTTCCCCCTCCTTCTGCTCTTTAAAAGCGGTCCAGAGTTGTTTGTCAAATCCTTTAATTCCACCATGAAGGGCATTCGGGCCGTTATTAATGGCAAGGTGATATTCCTGGTTATTAAGGACAAACCGGCCTCTGCTGATTCTATTGGCAAACCGCCCTACAATTGCGCCGAAATAGGGATGCCCATCAAGATAGCCCTCCAGATTATCAAAACCAAGAACCACATCACCGGAAGTATTGTTTTTATCCGGGACAATAATATTTGTGATTATTCCCCCGTAAGTTATAATCTTCACACTCATACCATGATCGTTCGACATGGTAAACTGGTCGACCTGACTTCCATCTTTCAATTTCCCGTAAACCGATTTTGTTATATTCATTTTCAATTTAATTTGCTTTATTGCAAAGGTAAGAATATTCAAACAGAACAGTATACTATGACTTAAAAATCAATCAACCGGAAAATATTGCAGGTAGATATAAGCCTAAAGAGGACAAAAAAATGCCGGACCGAAAAGCCGGTCCGGCAGAAATATCTTCATTACATATTATAGCCATTTTCCCCATGCT
The DNA here is from genome assembly GCA_963779845.1 of uncultured Bacteroidales bacterium. GTDB lineage: Bacteria > Bacteroidota > Bacteroidia > Bacteroidales > CAVZZV01. The sequence continues at coordinate 159,197 of CAVZZV010000001.1, forward strand.
CATATACATCGAGTCCCTTCCTCTTCTATCCTTTTGCTTACACGGATCCCTATAGTCAATTTTAAAACTTTAAAGAGAATGAAGCCGGTTCCAAGTGCCCAGGCTGCTACTGCAATAACTCCAATTAATTGAGTGATTAATAAAGACACTCCTCCGCCATACAGCAGTCCACCATCTTTGGCAAATATTCCGACGAGGAGTAGTCCCCGTTGCCCCGGCAAATCCATGAACAGAAATCGCACCTACAGGATCGTCGATTTTCAGAGTTCGGTCAACAAAACTAACTGCCAGCATCATTATAATACCGGAAATAATACCAATAAGAACTGCTCCTCCGGGAGATACGATATCACAACCGGCAGTAATCCCCACCAAACCAGCCAACGCACCGTTCAGTGTAAGACTGAGTCCCGGTCTTTTGTATACGATCCATGTACCGAACAAGGCAGTCAGCGAGCCAGCTGCAGCCGCAAGGTTGGTCGTTACAGCGATATGGGAAATAGCCACTGCATTTCCTTCCCCTGAGGCGGCAAGTTGAGATCCGGGATTGAAACCAAACCATCCAAACCATAAGATAAAAACCCCAAGAGCTGCAATAACAAGGTTATGCCCGGGGATAGCGCGTGGTTTTCCCTCTTTGGTGTATTTGCCAAGTCGGGGGCCCACGAGCCATGCACCCATTAAACCAACCCATGCACCAACTGAATGTACGGCTGTAGATCCGGCAAAATCATGGAAGGGAGTAGACAACTGTGATAGCCATCCCCCACCCCAGATCCAATGGCCCGATATAGGATAAATAACCGCGGTAATCACCAGTGAAAAAACCAGATAGGTGCTGAAAAGCGTTCTTTCAGCCATTGCGCCGGAAACTATGGTAGCAGCGGTTGCTGCGAAAACAGTTTGAAAAATTAGCTTCGCCATATCAGGGAGACCATCTACCTCATCGGGACTATAGAAAAAACTGAATTTACCCACGAAGCCCCCTATGTCTTCTCCGTACATAATTGTATAACCAACAAACCAGAAAACGATGGTCCCGATAGCATAATCTGCAAAGTTCTTCATAATGATATTTACAGAATTTTTCCCACGTGTCAGACCCGTTTCAACCATCGCAAAACCAGGCTGCATGAACATTACGAGAAATGCGGCGATCAATACCCACATGGTATCGGTCGATAAAGTCAAACCTTCGATCGCGTCAGCGATCGGTATAAAAAGTATTTTAAGTTCCATAATATCTTAATTTATATATGATTATTCTTTAATATACAGGGTTTGGTCCCCCTTTTCTGCAGTTCTGATCCTATAACTGTCCATAATATCTGAGACGAAAATCTTGCCGTCACCAACATCGCCCGATTTTGCAGCATTCATGATTGTCTTTATCGTGGGCTCCAAATTTATGTCCCGCACAACGATCGACAACAAAAGCCTTTCAATGGTACTGGTATCGTAAGAGATCCCACGATAAACCCTGCTTTCACGGGCTTTTCCAACCCCCCGGACCTCCCAGAAGGAAAAAAAATCGATCCCGGCGGTATGAAGAGCATCCTTAACCTCTTCAAATTTTGTTTTTCTGATAATAGCTTCAATCTTTTTCATGTTCTATAGAATTTGATAATATTAAAATGAAATACCTACCACAATATTCATCTGTCCCAAATCCGGATTCACAATGAAGGCACCGCTTACAGGAAGTGAAAAACTATCGGAAAGTTTAATTTCCTTTTCCGTCGAAAGCCCCAGATTGGTAATTTTAAATTCACTGTCTGAGGTATAGCTTTGGGTTCCACCTCCGGCAAAGAGACTAAATGATCCAAATGAATAACCTGCTTCGAAATAGAGATCATCATTAGCATTTAAAAAATAATATCCTGAAAGATAGAAGTTGCCAATTTCCTGGCTTAATCCAATTTCGAAGGTATGTGCATCTATATCTAGCCAGGAAGTATCGGTGACTCCTCCAAATTCTGCCATTGGGAAGTAATAATCGGTCCCAATAATACTCAGTCCAAAATCAAAGGAATAGCTCGCATACAGATCTGCTTCCAGGTAGGGACTTGCACTAATCGTATAGCTACCCCAGGCTCCGAAGGCAAAATTTCCAGCCGTAAATTCAATGGTAGGTTGTACTGCAGGGGCATTTCCGAAATCAAGGCCACGCCATACATAACGACTGACCAGATCGGCCCCTACACTGATATCAGGACCTTCATCATCCTGGGCCAATGCATTTAATGAAATGAGAATTAAAATGGAGGCAGCGAATACCCGGGCGTTTAAAAGTTTCTTTTTCATTTTTTGAGTTTTAATGGTTTAAAATTTTATGATCACGGTGCAAATATATAGTTTTTTTTATTAATATAATCTTTTTTGAGGGGGGTATTGAGATTTTTGTACATGTTTTTTAGTTTTTACATCCATTTTTATGGGGGGTGTATTAATTTTTTATCATTTTTTTTAGAATTTGAGTGACTTCTTTCCACAAATTGGTATGACATCATCCTCCGAACAGGAAACTGTCGGATTTTGTAAAGGGAATTGATAAATAGTTCTTGTTATTTTACAAACTTTCTTATTCCTCTGGTGTTCATTAATCAGGATGCAAATCAGAAGAATCAATATCCACCAAATAACCACCCTTATTTCATGAAAAATTTCAGCATCATCCTGATTTTAACCTTTATAACTTCCTGTAGCTCCATGAAACTTCCATTAGAAACCGTTCCCAATGTAGATCTTCGCAAGTATGTCGGAATTTGGTATGAAATCGCCCATCTGCCGGTAAGTTTTCAAAAGAATTGTGCATGTACAACGGCCGAATATTCCTTAACTGAAAAGGATTATGTCAGGGTAGTGAACCGTTGCTATGACACCAAAAAAAATAAATGGAAAGATGCAAAAGGGAAAGCATTTATCGTCCCCAATACAAATAATTCCAAACTGAAGGTGCAGTTTTTCTGGCCCTTCAAAGGAGATTATCAGATAACTGAATTGGGCAAGAACTATGAGTATGCGGTTGTGGGAAGTCCGGACAGGGAGACAATGTGGATTTTATCGAGGGAGCCGGAGATGAGTGAAAGCCTTTATCAGGAATTGGTTTCTAAAATGAAAATAAAAAAATTTCCTGTAGAGAAATTGATACGGACAAATCATGATTGTCCATAGAGACTGGTTCCGGATGCTCTCTCTATATGAAAGAACCTGACATCTGGCTCTATATCAATCTTTTGGCAAATAATCTGCCGGAATAGTCGTCCTATTCCCATCTCTTTCCGAACGATAATGTGGGGACATTATTTCAATACCTTTTTCATTGAAAACATCCTGTATGTTTTGGTTAAGGCTCGAATAAATTACTGCCTGGATGTTAGCATCACGGATATAAGCGTTTATCTGGTAAGAAACATAAAAATCGTCAAGGCTCACCTGCAGCACAAAAGGGCCAGGTTCATTCAGGATATGCTCTGTTCTAAGGGCAGCTTCTATAAGAGCTTCGTGAATAATTTTCCAGGGAGTGTCATAACCGATGGAAATGGTCGCATGAATAATCAATCCTTCGCTTTTTTCGTGGAAACTAAAATTTATGGTGCTTCCGGAAAGTATGGATGCATTGGGGATAGTAATCTCTTCGTTTTTTATAGTTCTCAGTCGGGTTACCAAAAGGGTTTTTTCCACCACCTCCCCAACTGTATCACCGATCTTTATCCGGTCACCAATTTTAAATGGACGCATGTATGTAATAACCAAACCTGCAATTATATTGGCAATCGCTGTAGAGGAACCAAGGGAAAACAATATACCTAAAAATACAGATACTCCTTTAAAAATGTTCGAATCAGATCCAGGCAGGTAGGGAAATATCAGCACAAACATGAATGCATAGAGTAAAAACCTGACAATACTGAAAGTTGGCATTGCCCAGTCCGCATGAAAACCACTTATATTTAATTTTTCTGCTTCAATTTCAGAAAAGATATATTTGACCAGTTTGATGAAATACTTCATTACAAAGAAGATAACCAGAATGGCAAATAGGTTGGGTAGGTAAGCCCAAATGGCAATGAAAAGTCCCTTCAAAGGGGACCAGATCAGGTTAAAAAGGCTGTCGGCCCAGCCCCTGGTAAAGGGAAAGATACTGAATATCAATGGAAGGGCGATGTACAAAATGATGGCGACCAGTACCCAGCGAAGGATTTTTAACAAGAACAAAAACATCTTAAATTGCTGGTCTTCCGATAGGAATGTATAGTCTTTGTATGAAAGGCTTTTAAGCCATTTTGCTTTATGTTCTATTGAATATCTGATTAAGCGGGAGTATCCTCTTCCGGACAAGCGGATCAGGAACCATACTCCCCCAATAATCAGCACCATAAGACCGAACCGTAAGAGTATTTTATAGAGGCTGCTCTCCTTTTTTGCTTTTACTATGGATTCTTTAATAATAGTCAAATACCGTTCAGCTAGTTCCTCAGGAGGGGAATTGTTCCATACGGCATCTGTCTCCGAAACGTTCATAATGATCGTCTCCCCGTATACTATATCAACGGAATTTTCTGATGGTAAGGTAATGATAGAATCCATCTTTAGAAAATCATTTTCGTAAAGGAAGCTTAGTTTCCGGGAAATATTTAATGCTCTGTCTTTAGCTGTAGATGCCCCCAGTTTGGCATAGATGAAGAAGAGGGTATCCTTCAACTCTCCGATAACAGGATATGCCCTTGCATTGATTCTCATTGAATCAATGCGGGCTCTCTTCAAATCCAGGCTTTTAGTTTCCCTGTCAGAAATTTCCTGAAGTTGAAGACGAAGTTGTTCCTTTTCAACAATATCAGCAGCTTTTAACTCTCTAAGCTGAGCTTCCAGTTCCAGACGATGAAGGGAATCCTGTTCATGTTGTTTGGCAATTTCTTCGAGTTTTATGCGATAATCCTTTATGGCCTGAAGGTTAAGAGAGTCCTGCAAAATAACCATACTGTCCTGGCTTTTCGCAGAGAGGCTAACGAAAAGAATTGCACAAACAAAAATGATTTTGAGAACCCGTATCATAATAGTTTATTGTGGAGTTTAGGAAATGCTATTTTGATGGCTTAAAAATTGGTATGCTAATTTAGTGAAGTCAAATTAATAGCCAAATTTTTCCAGCATTTTTCTCATTAATTAGAGAGGATCGTTTGAATTATCAAATTGCTTGCAAAAACAAACCGGATGAAAAATAAGTGAAGTTACGCTGCAAAGAGCATAAGCTGTCAAGAAAATATTGGTTCAAAAATATATGCTTAAACAGGATAAAAGTCGAAGCTATTGGCTCTTCAATATGAGAAGGGGAAATTAATTTTGACCATGAGGTTAAAATGAGGATGGTAAGGTCATTTACCTTATTAATAATAAGATTTACATAAAAGTAACTTTAAAATTCATATTTATTCTACTTTTGTGGCCTTGCAGGCATAACAAACTACGATGGATCATCGTTTTGCCCCCATGAACAATACAACTTAAATCAGAGAGCATGGATCACAATATTTTTAAAAATCTTTTTTTTCAAAAGTTCAATATCGAAGCAACATCAATAGAGGCTCTGCCCCGATCGGGGTCCCACCGACGGTATTTCAGACTCAGGTCAAACATGGTAACAGCCATAGCAGCCTATAATGAAGCTGAAAAGGAAAACACCGCCTTTTTAGAATTCTCTTCCTATTTTAAACAAATCGGGATCCGAGTGCCCGAGATATATGCACACACTAAAGATAAACTCATATATTTAATGGAAGATCTGGGTGAAGAAAGCCTCACGGATTTACTTAATAAAAACAGGAGTGGGGAGACGCTAAACGAAGAAACAACCGGGTTTTACAAGGAGGCCCTTTCTGAACTGGTTTTACTTCAAATTAAAGGGAATGAAGGCATGGATTACTCTCTTTGCATTCCAAGGGAGCGTTTTGATAAACAATCTATTGTATGGGATTTGAGTCACTTCAAATACTTTTGTCTTAAGATTTCTGGAATTCCATTCGATGAGCAGAAATTAGAAGACGATTTTCAAAAATATGGAGCCATGCTTGAGTCAGCAGACAGTGACCATTTTATGTTCCGTGATTTTCAATCACGAAATATTATGATTCATAAAGGACATTGTTATTTTATTGATTATCAGGGAGGTAGAAAGGGGGCGCTTCAATATGACGTAGCTTCCATTTTATTTGAGGCTAAAGCAGATTTACCCTTTGGGACCAGAGAAATACTTTTAGAACATTATTTGATGGAGCTTGAGAAATTACACCCGGACAGTCGGGAAAAATTTCTTGCTTTATATTACCCATTCGTATTAATCCGGTTGCTTCAGGCAATGGGAACCTATGGTTTAAGAGGTTGGGTTGAAAAGAAACCTCTCTTCCTGCAAAGCATGCCCTATGCAATAAAGAATTTAAAATGGCTGCTGCTTAATGACAAAATTCCCCAAGAACTCCCCTATTTAAAAGAAATACTGACTGAAATGAGCCTTTCCAAAAAGTTTAATTATACCCTGCCTCAAAAAAGGGATGGATTGACAATTCGGATATATAGTTTTTCCTACCGAAAACCTCAACCTGATGATTTAACAGGTAATGGAGGAGGATATGTTTTTGATTGCCGGGCGATTCACAATCCGGGAATGTACGACGAATATAAAGCTCTCACAGGAAAGGAAACAGCCATACATGAATTTTTCCAAAAGAGAAGTCTAATGGAAGAATTTCTTTCTGATGTATACAGGATAATTGACCGCACCATCGACAGTTACGTTGAAAGAAAATACAACCATCTCGCGGTCGGATTTGGGTGCACCGGGGGGGTGCATCGTTCGGTATATGCAGCAGAGAAACTGGCACTCTACCTGCAACAAAATGAAAAGGTATTTGTTGAACTGGAGCATCGGGAAATTAAGAGCTGATCAGATCAAAGGTGAATATTGATATAAGGCATGACAAAAACAATGTGTAAAAGGGGCGAAACCTCCGATTTTAAAGCAAAAAATGCAAAATACCAATGTAAAAAATGTGGACGAAAGGCCAAAAAAGAGGAAAGATGTTGTAAACCAAAAAAAATTTAGGAATTGTAGAGAAAATTTAGGAATTTTCTCTAATTCTGGTCGATTTGATTAGATTTAGGAGACTTTTATGAAAAACAAGGATGAAAAGACAGCCATGATATTGGCTGCCGGATTAGGCACCCGTCTTAAACCTTATACCGATTCACAGCCAAAAGCCTTAATGAAATATAAGGATAAGGCCCTTCTTCAAATAATTATTGAAAATCTTCAAGCGGCCGGTTTCAACAGGATTATCGCCAATATACACCATTTTGGGGATCAAATCATTGGGTTCCTTAAAGAGCACGATAATTTTGGTCTACAGGTAATAATCTCAGATGAAATGGACAGATTACTTGATACCGGAGGAGGAATAGCAAAAGCAAGTGTTCATTTTAAGGATTCACCTGTTTTGTTTCACAATGTAGATATTCTCACCAACCTGGATCTTGCCTTGTTTTACGATTTTCATCTGAAAAATAATTTTCCGGCGACCCTGGCTGTTAAAGAGCGCCAAACATCCCGCTCGCTTCTATCTGATTCTGATAACATTCTTTGTGGCTGGAGAAACAATACCAGTGGCGAAACAATTATATCCAGAAAAAAAAAGGAATTATTTCCAGTTGCATTCAGCGGAATTTATATCCTTGATCCCTCTTTGATCCATGCCTTTAAAAAATCAGGATCCTTCCCTATCATACCCGAATTTCTGAATCTTGCCAGAGATCATGATATTGGACTATATCGTCATGATCAGGATTCATGGAAAGATATGGGCAAGCCCGGATCATATCATAATTGATTCATCCGGCAAAGAGCTTAACTTAATAATTCTTATCTTTGCAACATGTCTGTCCAAACACTCGTCATGATGGACATACTATTAATACTGGTGCCCTGAACAATTGGAACAAGTACGCAGGGTACAAAACAAAATCATTTTTAAGTTCAATTCATTTTAAAATTAGCGTTTATGATCAGTGCGGATAAGGATTTATTAAATGAGCTAGACCAATTGAACAAGCGTTTTGAAAAAAAGGATCCAAAAGAAGTATTGGAGTATTTTCTTTCAAAGTATAAAGGAAAGATAGCACTTTCCTCAAGCCTTGGGGCTGAGGATCAGGTATTGACTGAAATGGTGGTTGGAATTAGACCCGGCACGCGTATTTTTACCCTCGACACTGGCAGGCTGTTTCCTGAGAGTTACGATCTTATGGCCCGGACAGAAGAAAAATATGGTAACCCTATTGAGGTCTTTTTCCCTGACTACAAAAGAGTTCAAAAAATGGTCGCGGAAAAGGGAATCAATTTATTTTATAAGAGCATTGAAAACCGAAAAGAATGTTGCCATATCCGTAAAATCGAACCATTGCAACGAGCATTCAAAGATCTGGAGGTGTGGATTTGCGGTTTAAGGAAAGACCAATCCGTTACACGCTTTTATACCAGGATGATAGAATGGGACGAGGCGAACGGGCTAATTAAACTTAACCCCTTGCTCAACTGGACTGAAAAAGATGTTTGGGATTATATCAAAAAACATGAAATCCCTTATAATCTGCTTCATGATCAGGGTTTCCCGAGCATTGGTTGCCAACCTTGTACCAGGGCAGTGAAACCCGGGGAAGAGGTAAGATCCGGACGATGGTGGTGGGAACAGCCAGAGCAGAAAGAATGTGGATTGCATGTTCAATCAAAAGTTCAACCTTAGGATAAAATTTCCAGCAGGAATTCATTTAAATAATTAAATATTTCGGTTTCTTTTTCCTTTTTTTTCCTAAATTTGCTGACCCAAATTAGGGTTGAGGATGATAAACGGCTGAATTCACGGTGATAACCGGCAAAGGAGCCCCCGACATCCCGGTTAACGATTGATTGCTTATCGGAATTTGTTATTGTTAATTGAAAATAGTGGAGCCCAGATGGCGGAACCGACGAAGGAGCTCCCGACATCCCGGTTAAGGATTGATTGCTTATCGGAATTTGTTATTGTTAATTGAAAATAGTGAATATAATTGAGCCCAGATGGCGGAATTGGTAGACGCGCTAGTTTCAGGGACTAGTATACGCAAGTATGTGCAGGTTCGAGTCCTGTTCTGGGCACCATTTTAGAAAGCAAAAGCGTTTAAATAACTTATTTAAGCGCTTTTTTTCCTTTTACAGCCTTTGAAATTTTCCAGCCAGTGTATAGTGGAAGGGAAGGGAACCCCGATTATAAATCCGGGCTGGGATAAACAATACCCGCAGCTTTGCGAATACTATCAAGCACTTCCATTAAATCCTGAGAAAAAGACAAAGGCAATAAATCACTTTCCAGGAGTCCTTTGTCTAAACATTCCATAACATGAGCTGCCTCGTAACTGTATCCAAACCCCTGCATTTCAGGAATATCAATACTTTTTTCCTCATTATCACCTGATTCACATATTGTTATTGTACTTGGTGAATAGGAATTTTTATTCAAACGGAGGTAACCCTTTTCGCAACAATATTCGGTGTGCCTTGAGGAATGTACTCTGAGGCTGGAAAATAAACTGGCAATCTGGCCCTCTTTATATTTGAATGAAATTGTAATACTTTCATCTGCACCTGTAGAACCAAAAACAGGGATTGTTTTTATTTCAACCGGTTTTCCCAGAACTGAAATGGTCATAAAAACAGGATAGATCCCAATGTCCATCAACGATCCACCACCTAAATTTAAGTCAAATAGTCTGCTGTCAGGGTCAACGTCAGCTTTAAATGAAAAATCGGAACGAACTGCCAATACTTTTCCCAATTTATGGGTTTGTAAGATTTCCAGAGCTATTTGAAAACTGGGAACAAACCGTGTCCAAAAAGCTTCTATCAAAAATACCCTATTTTCATGGGCACAGGCAATCATCCGGGCTACCTCTTCCGAATTTAGGGCAAAGGGTTTTTCACAAATAACATTTTTTTTATTCGTTAAACACAGCAGTGTATGTTGGTAATGAAATGAGTGAGGAGTGCAAACGTAAACTATATCTACCTCCTTATCGCATACCATATCTTCATAAGATCCATAGGCCTTTTCAAAACCAAATTTATCTGCAAAAGTCGTTGATTTATTGATATCACGGGACGCAGCAGCATAAAGGACAGCATTGGGTAAAAGCCTTAAATCGCGGACAAATTTCTCTGCGATTTTTCCACAACCTAAAACCGCCCAATTGTATTTATTCATAATGATACAATTTTTTTTAGTATACCTATATCGGAGGTCAACTTCCGGGGTAAATATTTACATTTCGAAAGTGGAGATGGCAAATCCTCTTTTTGCAATCCATTCATTTAAACCATATCCCTGTTTGATAAGCAACATTTATGCAGACCTAAATAGGAAGGTGTTCGCTACATCAATTGTTAATTTTGTTCACCCGGAAAAACCCGTTTGTATTCCGTATTCCAAACAGCTTCCATTTCCTTTACTTTTTCAGGCATTTTGTCTGCCAGATTGTTCGTTTCGGTGCGGTCTTCCGCCAAATTAAAAAGCTCCCATTTCCTGTTCTTGAGGGCTGCAATTTTCCAATCGTCAATGCGCAGCGCACGGCCCCCTTCGTGTTCCCAGAAAAGTGTATCATGTGTTGTTGAAATTTCATTGTTTAATAATGGCAATAGACTTTTCCCCTCAATAGGAGTTGTTTCTAACCCATTAACCTGAGAAGGATAATCAGCATTTGCCAGCTCCAGGCAAGTTGGCAAAAAATCAATTACATGCCCAACCCCGTTATTGATTGCATTTTCTTTTCTGTTTAATCCGGCAGGCCAGTGGATAATCAAAGGGGTACAATTTCCGCCTTCAAAGGATTCTTTCTTCCAGTACCGGAAGGGCGCATTAATGGCTCCCGCCCAGGCAACTCCAAGATAACCCCAGGTCTTTTCGGCCCCGGGCCGTTCAAAATCTTCATATACTATTTCTTCGCCTTCGCGGGTATGCCCCGGACGGTCAAAACCAGGCTTGTATCCGCGTTCGGGAGAGGCTCCGTTATCTGCAAGAAAAAAAATGATCGTATTGTCATATTCACCGGTTTCTTTCAATTTTTGAATTAAACGGCCTACTCCCTGATCCAACCGGTCAACCATGGCTGCATGTGCTTCCATGTGTCTGGCTTCCCATGCCTTATCTTCACACTCAGACCACAGTTTTCCCGATTCGTTTTTGGCAAGGGGTGCCACCGTCGGGTCTACAATCCCTTTCCCGATTAAACCCTGGTATCGTTTCTCGCGCAGCGTATCCCATCCTTCGTCATAAACGCCTTTGTATTTTTCAATATCTTCAGGTAGAGCATGCAAGGGCCAGTGCGGAGCAGTATGTGCCACATATAAAAAGAAGGGTTTTTCGTCTTTACTGAAATCTTCCACCATCTCGATTGATTTGTCGGTGATAAAATCGGTAATATAAAAATCTTCCGGCACTTCTTTTATCGCTTCATTATTGTGTACAAGACTGAATGGGTCATAATAATCCACTACTCCCCAAATGACTCCCCAGTGTTCTTCAAAACCACGATTGTGGGGATATGATTCAACAGGAGCAAAAATACTACTGTCCAATCGGTGTGAAAGCCAAAGCAATTGTTCTTCGTGATTTTTCAGTGCTTCAGTGCGTGAAAGATGCCACTTACCAGCCATTCCGGTGTGGTAACCATTTTCTTTTAAAATCTCGGCAATGGTAGCTGCGTTTCTTGAAAGTGTTTGCCCATTGCGGTCGAGTCCTACTTGATGGGGATATTTTCCGGTTAATAATGCTGCCCTGGTGGGACAACACCTGGCAGCATTGTAGAACTGGGTGAAACGAATGCCATTAGCAGCCAGACCGTCAAGGTTTGGAGTATGTATTTCTCCCCCGTAGCAACCGATATCGGAGTAGCCAAGATCGTCGGCCATAATGATGACAATATTGGGACGACCCTCTTTATTCTCGGTTTTTTGTGATTGCTTACCGGAGCAACCGAAAGCTATCATTGCAACAATAATTAATACTGAGTTCTTCTTGATAACCATATTTTCTAGTTGGTTAAATTAATCCTGACTAACTGGTTCTTAAATTTAAAAAACTTTCCTATATATCTCAAAGTCCGTTTTTTCTTTTACACTATGTTTAAAAGTTAATTTAAAAATTTCTAGAAATCCTTCCGATTTTTAGCAAAATCCTGGCCTGGAACTCAAAAATAATGTTTTTATTCACTTCCGGAAGGATAGGGCTGAGGAGCGGTTGTAGGTCCCTCAATAATCATTTTCCCATTTATAAAATATACCCTGTCGATATATACCGCCCTGTTTCCACTCGGCTTATCAGGGAAAGTATGGGCATGATAAATTATAAATAGTTCTTCTCCATTAGGAGAATAGGCAAAACTGTTGTGTCCAGGACCGGAAACACCAATAGCCATATTTGCTTTGAGAATAGGATTTTCTTCTGCCTTTATCCATGGGCCAAGTGGGTTTTCAGAAGTCGCATAGCCCACTGCATATTCTTTAGTATTATAGCCATTTGCAGAATAAGTCATATAATATTTTCCCTCATGTTTCAATACAAATGGCCCTTCATTCCATAGTCGGGTTCCATTAATATCTTCCCATTCCTTATCCGGAGTAATAACCAGTTTGGGCTCTGTAACAAAGGTTTTTAAATCTTCGCTCAACTGAGCAGCAAATATCTGACTTGTTGACCTTCCATTGATGGAATTGGTGCTGCAATCTCTTACAAAGTAGGTATACACATTTTCCCCATCAATAAGAATTGTTGCATCAATATGAGACAATTCATGCTTGTACCAGGGAGACTTATAATTTTTGAAGGGACCTTCAGGACTGTCACTGACCGCAAGACACAATTGCATTATTCTTGTAGAATCTGCTGCACTGTAGGTCATGTAGAATTTACCCTTGTACTCCACTACCTCAGGAGCCCAGAAACGATTGGTCCCGAAAATCCCCGGGGTTTTATTTGACAAGGCCATCCCTTGCTTTTCCCAGTTAACCATGTCTTTAGACTTCCAGTAGTAAAATCCTTCCTTACCATTAGAGGTACAATACATATAATAGACTCCATCATGCTTTAAAACAAAGGGGTCGCCAATTCCGGTAATATTAGATAAAGGATTGGAATAGTATTTCTTTGCCTGTTCCTGTCCATTTGTAAATTGGAAAAATACAGTTATAAAGAAGGTGAATATTAATATGCGTATCATTGTATTCGAAAATTAGTTATTTTCAATCTTATATTCATCCATGGGAGGCAATTCTGAGAACCAATCCAGTACTTTTTCCTTTAAACTTTCAGCTATTTTGGGATACTTTGACACCAGGTTTATTGTTTCCGCTTCATCTTCAAGTAGGTTATACAGCTCAGCATTGCTACCATCAGTATTTACCAATAATTTATAATCTCCCTGCCGAATGGCCAAATCCGGAAGGTCGTGCCCTTTTTTACCGTTAATACCGGATGGGCGTAACCACATTATTGGCTTTTGGCGCTTTGGAGAATCCTCTCCCAACAATACTTTACTGACATCAATTCCATCGAAATCTAGCTGAGGCTCTTTTATACCGGCAAAAGCCAAAAAAGTAGGGGGTAAATCCATGCCCGCAATCACATTTTTATTGTTAACTTTTCCGTATAGTTCCGGTTTTATCTTGCCCGGGCTCCAGACAATAAACGGTTCTCTGATGCCCCCTTCATATAAATTTCCTTTTGTACCCCGAAAGTTTCCGGCAGAACCTACACCAGGTGCAGGTCCGTTATCGCTGGTAACGATAATGATGGTGTTTTCTGCCAATTTCTTATTGTCTTTTATATAGCTAAAGATTCTCCCCAATTCTTCATCGAGCTCATTAATTACTCCAATATAATGATCATGCCGGCTACCATCGCCCCTGTTTAATGGAGATGGTTCAAGGGGAGTGTGCACATCGTCGGGCCAAAGATTAATATAAAATGGTTTGTTTTCTTTTTGGGCATTTTCAATAGCCTTTATTGCGCGATCAACAAAACGGGCAGTAACATTATACCGGTTTTCCCAATGCACTTCTCCTCGACCCAGTTCTGCAGATTGATGTTCCAATCCTCTGGTGCTATCCCCATTCAAATCCAGCGTTTCGTAGGTGGCCAGATATCTTTCGCCCAATCCTTCAAACTGGGTTACCGATTCGTCAAAACCATATTCCGTGATTAAAGGGACATCGCCAATATCCCGACCACCTCCCATGTGCCATTTGCCAATATGTGCCGTGTAATATCCGGCTTTCGAAAGCTCACGGGCTACTGTGGGAGCTTCTTTTTTAAGGTAATCGTTCATGTCCCTCTGTTTGTTATGTGCTCTTGAATCAATATAACTTGTTATTCCCCAGCGTGGAGGATACTGACCTGTGGTAACTGCTACACGCGAAGGAGAACAAATTGGCGCATTTACGTAAAATTGGGTAAAACGTATACCCTCGTTTGCTAATTGATCAATTTGAGGGGTCTTAACTTCTGTATTTCCATAAGAACCTAAATCTGCATATCCCATGTCGTCAATAAATACAAAAAGAATATTTGGTTTTTGTTGAGTAAATGCAGTATTCATTGCAAAAACAACTGCCAGTAAGAATATTAATTTTTTCATAACATCTTTATTATATTTCTTATTATTCACAAGTTATAAAATTTAAGCTTTCGAAGTTATAGTTCTAATTATCTGTACATTACCTATCCCGATTTTCGCTAATTCTAAATGACTAACGAAGGTTGGTCCTTTCTTATTGCATGAATATTATTTGTGATTAAACTGTATGCTTCTTCCCGCTAAAAATAATTGACCATCTTTTTGTATCACTAATCGAATCATTTTCATCGTTTTTCTTATTTCTTTAATAGCTTCATTCCAAAACCAGGTGTCTCCGATACCTTAATATTGCCATTAATAATTGGGTAATCGCCATATTCGATATCATTTGAAAGGCAGGTGACCCCTTCAATGGCGCATATATTGCCAAGTCCGGCAGAAAGATGCGCATTATAATTAGTTTTTAAACGCCTAATTTAATATTAAAAACAGCTGCATTTGCCAAAAGTTTTCCCTACTTATGTTTTACTAAGGGTTAGTGGTCGGGGATTGATTATCCACTATCTCCATTACTTCCACATCAACGAGAACATAATCCGAGAAGCGGTCAATTGTTCCTTGTTTAGCACGAAGTCCAGGCACAAATTGAACAGTGATGGTGTTTTTTCCCTCCTTTAAAATCTTATTTACTATCGGTTGGGGTAAAATAACATCGGCTACCCTTAACTCAGGCATAAATTGTCTGGTAGTTTCATCAACTACAAAGGTACCATTAAGGTAAATACGGGAGTGAATCCAGGGTTCTCCTTCACCACCCAATTTAGTATAAATCCGAACAGAATATTGCTTATCAAAATCCATAATATCAATATCTTTTTTAATCAAAAGTTGAGATTTTCCATCCCAATCAGCGCCGATGTGAGAATCTGGAAAATTTCCAAATGGTGCTTCCCCAATCCTCCATTTTAAACTATTGAAATCAGGATTTTCCTGAACAGCCACAGCATCCAAAATACTTTGTTCACTGGCTCTATCTTTAATTTCCTGAATCGGAATATTAGCCATCTCCCAGGTTTGGGTTTCCTTTATAGAAGAAGGAATAAGAGACTTTTGCATGGGAGGAGGCTTGAACAGTAAATTATGCAATACCCGCAGACTATCCGGATGGATTTTACTCACCTCTCTGTCAAACGAAAGCCAACCATTCTCCTCCATTTTCATGTCGGTCATTTGAGTATAAATCGCGGCGCGTAATCCACTATTCTGCAGGATATGAAGATTATCCATAAATTGCTTATACTGTTTTTGTAATCCTTCACCTGCAGTAAATGTAGGACGGAAAATGTCGTGTTTTTGGTTATCATCCCTAGGAATTTCCGGGTTAAAGCCTCCAAACAATGGATTCACCGGAACACCCGCTTTATTGGAACGCCCAAGCCAGTTATGTGGAGGAACGGCGGATGCAAAACCGCCACATTCGCCTAAAACAATGGCTCTTTTATCGACCCCCGGGGCAGTTATGGCAGGCCTGAAAGTATAATCATGTATATCCCGGATATTGCCAAGCTCAGGATTGTCTGTCCAACCACTTGCAATATTTAATAGCCGCGTGCTATCTAAAGGTTGCACTTGCTCAAATATACGTTTAGTATCATGTTGTCCCCAGGATTCATTAAAAATTATCCACATCACGATTGATGGATGATTATAGAGGGTTGCAATCATTTCTTTTTGCTCATTAAACCAAAAATCAGACTGCTCCCTAATTTGGTTTTTATTGCTTCTGCCAGAAATAAAATCCTGCCAAACCAATAGCCCTAATTTATCGCAATGATAATAAAACCTTCTCGGATTTTGCTTGATATGTAAGCGCACCATATTACAACCTATTCGTTTCAGATATTCTGCTTCCCATTCCATAGCAGCATCACTGGGGGGTGTTAATCCTCCATCAGGCCAGTAATTCTGGTCAAGGGGTCCCATTTGGAAAATTGGTTTACCATTTAACAAAACCTCGGTGGCCTCCTCTGTTACTTGTGTGGCAATGGTTCGCATACCAAAATAGCATTCTACAACATCAGTTATCTCTGAATCATTTAAAAGAGTAATTTTCAAGTCATACAGAAATGGTGTCTCAGGGCTCCAAAGTTTCGGATTGGGAATTTGCATCCTGCTCCTACTACCTGCTTCAGAGGTAAGCGATTGTAATAAATTGCCATCATCAAATATTTCATACCTGATTTTTAAACCGGAACTTGTACCCGAAATTTTGGCGGTAATTGTGACATCAGTCAGACTCGTATTAATTTTCACAGATTCAACAGAGGCTATTTTGGATACAGGTTCCATCCAGACTGTTTGCCAAATTCCTGAACAAGTTTCATAATTCGCTGTACCTGACCCCTGTTTTCCCATAGAATGGAAGATTTCATTTTTGGGATCATTTACCTTTACAAGAAGTTCAGAACTGTCTTGAATTTGTCTTGCATCCAGCGAAAAAGAGAAGGGTTGATACCCCCCTTTATGATGACCAACCATTTTACCATTCAACCAAACAGTTGTTTCAAAATCGGATGCCTCAAAATGAAGAAGAACTTTCTTATCCTTCCACTCTTCAGGAATCTGAACTATTCGTTTGTACCAAATTGCTTCATTCGTTTCCACTTGTCTTCCAACACCCGATAATGGAGCTTCAATTGAAAAAGGAACGAGTATTTTTCCAAACCACTCAGAAGGTTGAGCATCCAGTGAATTTGAAGTTATGGTATAATTCCACAAACCATTTAGATTAAGCCAGTTTTTCCGTGCCATTTGTGGCCGTGGATACTCTTTCCATGCGTTATCGGGTGCAACATCTTTACCCCAGCGTGTTATAAGGGTTGAAGTTTCCTTTACAGTAGTTTCGTAAGGAACATATTGTTGTGCATTTCCGGAAAGAATTAAGCATGAAATACAGGTAAATATAATTAATTTCTTCATTTTGGTTCTTATTATTTTATCCTGATCGATCATCTTTCCCTGACAAAACCAAATTTGATACTATTTAATTTCCCAATAGCCGTTTGCAAACGCATCTTCAGTATCAACAGAGATTCCCGGATCTTTTTGATCAGCCATCCAATTTTCCAATTCCTTCCTCAATCGCTTTTTTTCTTGTTGAAATTTTGAGTCATTAGCAAGATTATCAAACTGATTTGGATCATCCTTCAGGGAATACAGTTCCTCGGCAGGCCGATGATAAAAACGATTCACCAGAAACTCCTCACGATGATTTGTCCTGGCTGCATCTTTCCAGCTTTTCCACCAGTTTTCTCTATGAGCTCCGGCTTCAATATGCTTCTCGAAATAACTACTATCAGGTAACAAATTCAAAATATATTGATAATCCTTACTGATAACAGACCGGATAGGATAGGGATGTCCCTCCGGCACATTATTGTGCATACAATACACATATTCACGGTGATTTTCTTTTTTATGAAGTAAGACGTCAAGAAAACTTGTGCCTGAAATAGCTGGATTTTTTTCTCCTCCTGCAATATCAATAAATGTAGGTGTGATATCAGCGAATTGTACCAAAGCATCTGTCTTTGTGCCGGGTTTAATTTTCCCCGGCCATTTTGCAATAATACCGGTATGCACTCCCTGATTCCAGTTGGTCCATTTTCCACCACTAAATTGCCATCCTTGCTCGGTCGAAAGCATCACAAGGGTATTTTCAGCTTTCCCTGTTTCTTCAAGGGTTTTCATTATTTCACCCACTTGACGGTCAAAATAAGTCAATTCGGCCAAATATCTGGAATAGGCTTCCCGTACCTCAGGAGTATCTCCGAGTGAAGCCGGTATTTTCAATTTTTCCGGCGGATAGGCTGAGGGATCTCCAAGAGTCCAGGGTGCATGTGGATTTGTAGAGCAAATGAAAAGGCAAAAGGGTTGCTCCCTATCCTCCTCCATAAAAGCTTTAATACCACTGCAATCTTCTATTTTTTCCTTTGCATTAACACAATTTTCCTCAAAACCGGGCACGTTAATATATGGGAAAACTTCTTTGGGTGTGGCATGTTTTTTCCCTGAAATACCCACCCTGTATCCCAAATCAGTTAAATAATGGAAAATGCTTTTTGTCCCGGGTTTAGATTTTGCATGATTCCAGGCACATCCACTTTCCAATGCATACAAACCGGTATATAATTCCTGGCGGCATGGCACGCACATTGACATCCCTACGTAAGCACGTCTAAACAGCAAACCCTCTTCTGCCAATTGATCTATGTTTGGGGTTTTGGCATTCAGTCCGCCAAAACAGCCCACCTCATTATAGGAGCAATCATCGGCCATAATAAACAGAATATTGGGTTGATCATCTTTTCCTGATAAGGAAGTACATGATGAAAATTGAACCAAAATAACGGCAGCCAGTAAAATAAAATTAATCTTTGAATGTATTTTTTTCATAACTTATAGTGTTAATGCGGTTTTTCCAAAATTTTAACTAAACCTTCCTGAATAACTTTCTCCGCATCCGGTTGTTTAAGATAATTCTGTATAAAACCATAATTACTTTAGGTTTATTTTTTAAAAATGGCATCAAATGCAAGAACTCCCCCTTTTTCTGGTGAGAATAAAGAACTCCATACTCGTATATCCTATTTTAAGACAGAATCGTCAGCCTTTTTAACTGACGAAGGATAAACTTTCTTCGTCCAATACAGAATAATTACGGGGCAATAAATGTAAGAAATATTAAAAGTAAAATCAATTTCTACTCTGATTTTCCGGGTAAAAAACTGAAATTGTTTAATAATGTTTAATCCAGGTTAGAAGGGGGAAATGTTAATATAAATTTCGTTTTTATACAGAAAATAACAGATAGACAACAGGTCGGCCCTTACAAGATAGCACCTAAAATTCTTAAACCTGTCGTAAATAAAAGAATATTATCCTAATCTGTCTAGTTGGCAATATTGGGACTCCCGAGGATAATTATTTTGAAGAAACTCGCTGAATTAATCTTTTTTTATATATTTGCAACACATTTTTGAAAAATGCCCAGGTGGTGAAATTGGTAGACACGCCAGCTTGAGGGGCTGGTGCCCGTTAGGGTGTGCTGGTTCGAGTCCAGTCCTGGGCACAATAAAAAATTAAAGCACTTAAATCATGGATTTGAGTGCTTTTTGCATTTGATAAACACTCGAATTGAAGGCCTCTGAAAACCAGATAAACAAGATTTTTTAGAGCTTTCTAAACTAATGTGTTAGGGGGTTATTACAAATCTTTCAGGAAACGGTTCAGGCAAAGGCCTTAAAAACCTGGCCAAACTCCTTATATTTCCTTTGTAGTTAGAATGATATGATCCATTAATTCTTTATTTAATTCCGGCTCCTTAATATAATCAAGTATTTCATAATATTCTTTTTTAGTCACCAATGCTATTGTTTGGGCTAAACATATTAAATTATCCTCTGTGAGCTTGTAGGTAAAATTGGTAGGTAGTTTTTGCTTTTACCCTCCTTAAAAGGTGTTGATTATCTCTTAAAGAGAGGGTTATCCGACAACCTAATGGTTGTTTTCTAATTTAAAAATTCAACCTGGAGATCCAAAAGTACCAAAATATGAGTCATGCAAATAAGGTAGTGATTCAAATATACATTATTTTATTTTTTATTAATGGGTTAGTTCTCTTATAAAGAGGAAAGAGATCCATTTTTCGTTTGCACGGATTAATGAATTGGCTAAATTTATAGTCTCATATATTTCACTTCAAAAAAATATTGTCATATTATATCCTAAATACTCTAAAAATGGACCGGATACAAACACTTCTCCAAAAGTTAGACAAATCGCAGGTTGATGCTATATTTATAAATTCAGAACCTAACATTACCTATCTCACTGGCTTCACCGGGGATTCTTCCCGGCTTATTGTTTCTCAAAATGCAGTGGTATTAATAACAGATGGAAGATATACCGAACAGGCAGAAAATGAGTGTTCAAATGATATCAGGATCTTCAAATGGATAAAGGATAAAAGATACAGTGCTGAAACCTATGAATTTCTCATTAAGGAACTTAATATTCAAACCCTTGGTTTTGAGGGTAATAAATTAACTTATTCAGAATTCAGGGAATTGCAAAATTCAATAATCCCCATGAATCCTGTTCCTCTTTTTGGATTGGTGGAGAATCTACGGATCATAAAGGATGAGATAGAAGTGGAATATCTTAGAACAGCCTGTGAAATATCGGATAGGGCCCTTCATGATACTATAAAAGAAATCGGGATCGGAAAAACGGAGTCGGAAATTGCAGGTATCCTGGAATTTAACCTTCGAAAGAATGGTTCTGAAGGTTTATCATTTGATACCCTATTACTCTCCGGTACCCGAACATCCATCCTTCACGGAAAACCCGGGAACAATAAAGTTCAATCGGGCGACTTTCTTTTGTTTGATTTTGGAGCTCTCTATAAAGGCTACCATGCCGACATGAGCAGGACATTTATAGTAGGGAAAGCTGATGCCAAAAAGAGGGAACTTTATTCGATTATCTATTCCGCACAAATGGATTCGGTTGAAAGTATCCACAACGGAACAGAAGGGAAAAAAGCTGACGAGGCAGTAAGACGGCGAATTCCGGATAAGTTCATTGGCAATTACTATCCGGGACTCGGTCATGGTGTCGGACTCGAAATCCACGAATCACCCTTTCTTAATAACACCTCTGACTTTATTTTCAAGTCAGGAATGACAGTTACTATTGAGCCAGGAATCTATATTCCGGGAGAAGGAGGACTTAGGATTGAGGACACGGTGGTAGTGCAGGATGGAGGGGTGGAAATCCTGACGAAATTTCCCAGGGAAATGATGGAGATTGGTTAGGTTATCATAATTTTAACGGGTTGGATTATTTAAAAATTTGGCATTCCCTATTATTAAGTATAAAACTCTCACCTGACAGGGATTTTTTGATGGTCCATTAAAATAAAAGGAAATAAAATTCGCGCTCTTGTATTTTTTTTTCTTTCCACAGACATAGTTTCTGACTCTTTATCCATTAAGGGTAAAGAACTTTTATGCCTTGTATAAAATACATTGAAAGATTAAAAAGGATTGATAAGCTCGTCCGCCTAAGAAATACGGGAAAGCCATCTGACCTGGGATACAGATTAGGATTGTCTGAAAGATCAGTCTTTGACTACCTGAAAGATTTGAAGGCTCTTGGAGCTCCTATAAACTGGTCTTGCCATTATCAAAGTTATGTTTATCCCGATGATGACGAGTTTCAACTGAGTTTCTCATACAAAAATCCCCGGTTTTCTGTGTGATCCCATTCACTTTGATCCCCATCATTTATTTTAACCCTGACCAATTCGCACTCCCTGAACTGTCAGTATCCTGTTTTACCCCATATTTTAGAATGTAAAATACAAGCCAAATAAGTGTAATGGAAGTGATTGAGTAGACGATAAAGAGGCTGTCCGGAACTTAATGTGAAAAGCAAACATGATTCCGGACCATTGTGTTCATTTGAAACTTAAATTACCCGGACAGCCTCATTTTTTAATTTTGGAGTATTAATCAAACCATTTTAAAATCAGAAGGAGAAGTGAAAAAAATATACGTTTTATCATGACCACTCAAAATAATATATTAAGAGTAAGGGACTCATACGCAATTGCCCTCGTACCAGGAGACTTACTAAGAAATCCGAAGGAACCAATAGGATGGTTTACTTAAAAACAATGAGTTGATAACCTTATTGATCTAAAAATTATAAAGAAATTTTTTAACATCTTTTAAGACAAACATTGTATATTGTTAAATTACTCTTATATTTACTGAGATTGATTGATTCTCCTTTTTTCTCTTGCTAACTCGAACCACCATAAAGGCAGGCACTTACAGCTCTGCCTTTTTGTTTTTTTAAAGATATCAACAACTTATTAACAAATTCCTTATTCAAAAATTCCAAATTTTTCCCGTGTGCATAAAATGATGGGATTTATTCAAATTTTTTATGATATTTTACTTGACATTTCTTCATTAAGTTGTAATTTGAAAAAGAAATATTTGTTAAAGTTCAATTATGAAAAACTACTCAGATGAACAAATTCTGAATGGAATCATAAAGCATGATAGCAGGATTATCAACTATGTCTATCAAAGTTGTTATCCTATGATAGAACGAATGGTTTCGAATTTAGGAGGTGACAGTTCCAATGCTCAGGATGTCTTTCAGGAAGGCATGCTTGTAATCTACCGAAAAATTTCAACGCAAAATCTAAATCTCAGTTGTAAATTCAGTACCTATCTTTATTCCATTTGTAAAAAAATCTGGATTCAGGAACTAAAAACCCCGATGAACAAAAAACGCATACGCAATGCCATGCCCGACATGGTATGTGAACCGGACTCAAGCTCAGTGCTCGACGACCTGATATATAAGATATTTGAAAAGCATTTCAATGCACTTAGCGAGAACTGCCAAAAAATCCTGCGGCTTCATTTTAATCGGGCAAGTATAGAGGAAATTCGCGAAATAATGGCTTATAAGAATACTCATCATGTAATGGACCGCAAATACAGATGCAAAAGAAGTCTGATTAACAGAATTTTAAATGACCCCAAATTTAAAGAGTTAAAAAATGAACTTATCCGAGAAAATAGATCTCTATCTTGACGGATTATTGAATGATAATGAGAAATTGGAAATAGAAAAAAGAATAGAGAAGGACCCTGAATTTGCCGGTAAGGTACTGGAATGGAAAAGCATGGACACTATGATTTCCAATTTTTTAGAATATCCTAAAAGCAAGCCTGATGGAAGACAAAGGCAGCCCACACCGGATCAGCCCCTGCCTCCAATGGAAAATTTAAGCCCATCCAATGACCTTATCAACCCCGGCTTCGAAACAGAGAAACAGTTAAGTCCCCGTCAGGAACTGGAAATTAACGATGACCTTTTCCGCTTTTACCTAAAAGCTCCTGTCAATGATCTTAATGAACAGAGAATAAAAAGTAGAATAGAACATTCTTTCGGGCAAAGGGGGAAAAATTCACGATATAAAAAGATGACTTTTTTACGAATGGCCGCCGGTTTTGGTCTGGTAATTATACTCACCGTAGCAATCTTTACTTTCTTAAAGGAACGCCAATTCAAAAGAAAACTAAACATGGCTTATGAAACCTATTATAATCCCTTTTTGGATTCTAACCTCTCAACACTGGCGAACGAGGCAGGATTTTCAACATTTACCGAAGTGCAAAAGACTCTGGGTGAAGTTAAAATCATCTCCAGAAATGATGGTCAGAGTAGCCTTGAACTTCTTTTATCAGGAGTTAATCAGATGCATTATGGGAATTTCGAGACCGCCAAGAGCGATCTCAGCGCAGGTATGGAAAGCAGTGAACTTTCAATATCGGATGCAGCCAAATGGTATTATTCCTTAATCCTGATAAAAGAAAAGGAGGTCCCTGAAGCAACCAGGCTGCTAAACCAACTTAGTTCCTCCGGTTCGGTTTATGCAAAGCAATCTGAACAAATAATGGAAAGCTTATCCTGGTTTCCTTAATAAATTAAAGCAATATTTCTTACATTTAGCCATTCAATAAAAATGAATGGCTGCATTTCCTTTTTTCAAACAACTGGATGCTATGGATTGTGGCCCCTCCTGTCTCAGGATGGTGGCCAAATTTTATGGCAGGACATATTCACTTCAAAATCTAAGGGAAAAAAGTTACATTACCCGGGAAGGGGTGTCGCTTCTGGGTATTAGTGATGCCGCTGAAGCTATAGGTTTGAGAAGCCTGGGCGTATCCCTTACCTTTGACCAACTTTTAAAAGAGGCACCTTTTCCCCTTATTGCACATTGGAAGCAGCATCATTTTATTGTAGTCTATAAGGTGAAAGGAAATAAAATCTATGTGGCCGATCCTGCTTACGGATTGATTAAATATAACAAGAAAGAATTTATAAAATCATGGGTCAGCAATCAGCAACAGGGAGAAAAAAAAGGTCTTGCATTATTGCTCGAACCTACCCCTGAATTTTATGCCCAGGAGGGAGAAAAAATAAACAAGTCAAGGTTCAAATTCTTATTTAGCTACATTAGGCCTTATAAGCGGTTTATTTTACAACTGGGACTTGGGGTGGTTATCGCCGGAATCCTTCAGTTGATCTTCCCCTTTCTGACTCAGGCTATGGTTGATTTTGGGATAAACAACCAGGATATAGCCTTTATTTATCTTATACTCATTGCTCAGCTAATTCTGGTCATCAGCCGGCAATCTGTAGATTTTATCCGGGGCTGGATATTGTTGCACCTGAGCACCCGAGTAAATATTTCCCTGATTTCAGATTTTCTGATCAAGTTGATGAAACTGCCCATTGGTTTTTTCGATACCAAACTTGTGGGAGATCTTTTACAGAGAATTGGCGATCACCGGAGAATTGAAAGTTTTATGACCTCCTCTTCACTCGATATTCTTTTCTCCATGTTTAGCCTTTTTATTTTCAGTATAGTACTGGCAATTTTCAGCGTTAAGATATTTTTCATTTTTATTTTCGGGTCACTCCTTTATTTTACCTGGGTATACTTCTTTATGAAGCGTAGGAGGGAACTTGATTTTCGCAGGTTTGCACGGCAATCAGAAAATCAAAGCAAACTTATTCAACTGATCCACGGAATAGAGGAAATTAAGATGAATAATGCCGAAAAACAAAAAAGATGGGAATGGGAATCTATACAGGCAGCACTCTTTAAAGTAGATATCCGAAGCCTCTCCCTTAATCAATACCAGCAAGCAGGTGCTGTACTGATAAATGAAATTAAAAACATTGTGATCACCTTTATAGCTGCAACAGCAGTTGTACACGGGACCATGACCCTTGGTATGCTCCTGGCTGTATCCTATATTCTGGGGCAATTGAATGCACCGATAGAAAGAATGGTCTTTTTTATGCGATCGGCCCAGGATGCAAAAATAAGCCTTGAACGGCTCTCCGAAATCCATGAGAAAGATAACGAAGAGGAAACGGATGTTACAATAAACTCCCCCGTCACAGGGAAAGATATAAAAATCACAGATTTGTCCTTTCGTTATGAAGGGCCTCATTCCAATTATGTGTTAAAAAACCTGAACCTCGAAATTCCGGAAAATCGGGTAACCGCCATTGTGGGGGTCAGTGGCAGCGGGAAGACCAGCCTTATCAAATTACTACTGGGCTACTATCCTCCCACTTCAGGA
This sequence comes from uncultured Bacteroidales bacterium, assembly GCA_963779845.1. Taxonomy (GTDB): domain Bacteria; phylum Bacteroidota; class Bacteroidia; order Bacteroidales; genus CAVZZV01. The sequence goes on from CAVZZV010000001.1 coordinate 185,092, forward strand.
GAAATAAGGATCGGGGACCAGAATATTAAGATGATGAACCATTCCTTATGGCGCCAGCGGTGTGGGGTGGTTTTACAGAATGGTTATCTTTTTAGCGATACTATTGCAGAAAATATTGCCCTGGGATTCGACTCACCCGATACAGAGCATTTGTTAAACGCTGCTAAGGTGGCTAACATTGACGAGTTTATATCCCGTTTGCCTCTGGGGTACAATACCAGGATTGGACAGGAAGGACAAATGATTAGTGGCGGAGAAAAGCAACGAATTCTCATTGCCCGTGCTGTTTACAAAAATCCGGATTTTTTCTTTATCGATGAAGGTACCAGTTCATTGGATGCAAACAATGAAAAGGTAATCATGCAAAACCTGGAGAATTTTTACCGTGGAAAAACCGTTATTATTGTCGCACATCGGTTAAGTACGGTAAAAAACGCAGATCAGATAGTGGTTCTTGATAAGGGTTCCATTGTAGAACAAGGAACCCATTCTGAACTTACCGCATTGAAGGGACATTATTTTAACCTGGTAAAAAACCAATTGGAAATGGGAGCATAGAGGAGATTGGAGGCTTAGCCATTAATAATTCACCAATTAATACCATCATACCCTACATCTCAAACTCCACATCATCTTTCTTCAACCAACGGAACCGGCGTGTACTATTATCCCCAAACCTCAAACCGATCATCAGCTCATGTGATCCTGAGGTATAGTTCTTTACAGGACCTAAAGAAGCATCATAGGCATAGCCAAAGTAGAAAATATCAACATTCAATCCGACCATGGCGATAAGGGTTTTATCGGTTCGGTAAGATAAACCAATCCAATATTCATTTTGATAAAACAACTTCGCGTTGATATCAGTCAAATTATCATATTTATTCAACCTTACCAATAAAGAGGGCTCAAGGAGAAACCCAGACTGAAGGGCGTAACGGTAACCTGCCATAAAATTATAGTTCCTGGCCGTACGGAAATTATCCATCAGGGGATCGGCTCCCAGCTTCAATTCCGAACCAAATAAATCCGACATCGCAGCCCCCGCAAATAATCTGGTATCTGTTAAATAAATTCCTATAGTCGCATCCGGGACCCAAAATTGTTTGTCGTTGGTCATGAGTAAAGGATCGGACGGGTCCACGACGTATGCCTTGCTGTCATCCAGTTTATATTGAAAGGCTGAGCCGGAAATCCCCATTGATAGTTGAAAATTATTGTCAAATTTTAAATGGTAGGCATAGGTTAATTGTAGGCCGGTTTTGGATACTATTCCATTCCGGTCGGAGAAAATGTTCGCACCGAGGCCAATATTGGCCACTCTTGATTTCTGGTTTGCATTATTCCTGACCTGAAGCCGTCGCATGATATAACTATCATTCAGCAAGCGTGTCTGTGCTGTAAGCGCAAAGGTCCTTGGGGCGTTTTCGAACCCATGGAACTGTTCCCTTGCAACCATATTAATAAAAGAATAATTGTTTCCGCCGGCCACTGCAGGGTTCACAAGAAATTTATTAACGCTGTATTGGCTAAAAACAGGAATCTGTTGAGCGGAAATATTGATGCTTCCTGCAAGTATGGTCCCAATCATGAGCGCCCTGATTTGTATATTCATTCTTTAAATTTTTTTTCTCCTTAATTAAGCCCCGAATTAATGATCAAAAAGGCTGGATAACTTGTATTATTGGTATCTGTGTAAGTTAACTATTCTAAAAATATCAATTATCTTACAATAGTTACATTCCCTATTAGGGGTGCACTCCCATTCTTAAGGTTTATGATATAATGGTATGATTCCATGGGCAATTCCTTTCCCCCGGATGTACCATCCCATTCCTCACCATACCCCCTGGAATAAAAGACTCGTTTTCCCCAACGGTCATATATCTCTACTTCCACTAAGGGATATAGTTCAAGCCCGGCAATTTTCCAGGTATCATTATGACCATCATTGTTTGGCGTGATAATATCAGGAACCCTGAAGCACATCTCATTGATATAAGAGAGAGTAAAATCCTGCTGTTTCAGACAGTTATGATAATCCAGAATGTCCACACTATAATTTCCAGGGCTTAAGTTCGAAATTGTATTGTTACTTCCACCGTTATCCCATTCGTAAGTATATGGTGAGGTACCGCCCGACAGGGTGAGTGAGATTTCGCCGTTCAGGGCATCCGGGCAATCAGGACGAACAATACTTTCTGAAATGACGATCTCATCTGCCTGAGGTACGGTAATATTGATGGAAGCCGAACAATTTCTCGAATCTGTTACCAATACTGTATATTCTCCGGCACTAAGGTTATTGAGAGTCTGGGAACTTCCCCCATTATTCCAGTCGAAGGTAAACGGACCTTCACCACCGGTAATAATGATGGAGGCAGTCCCGTCCTCTCCTCCAAAGCAGTTGGCACCGGTGATGGTTGATTCTAATTGTGGCAAAGGATATACCTTCACCTCCACAGGATCTGAAGCCAAACTGCTTACACCTGCATCATTCTTTACCACAACACTGAAGGTGCCGCTCTCCTTAACTAAAATTTCCTGTGTTGTTTCCCCGTTCGACCAAAGATAGGAGAAAGCTGACTCGGAAAGGAGTTCAACCTCGCCCCCTTCACAAAATTCAGTTTCCCCAGTGACGGTTACCTCGGGCGCCGGCAAATTATTGGTTATTGAAATTTCTACCAAATCGGAACTTATACTGTTACAACCTTTATCGGTGGAAACAACAACAGAATAACTTCCTGCTGTTTTTGCATATATTTGCCGGTTTGTCTCGCCATTGCTCCAGAGATAGTTATCGGCCAGTGATGATGTTAAAAGCACGCTGTCACCGACTATTATATTGATCGGACCAGCAGGCGTGATTATCGGTTTATCCGGAGTTTCATTCACAAGAACGGAAACAGGAAGACTGGCCGGACTGACACAGTTATTCACATCTTTTACTGCCAGAGTATAAGTGCCCGTTATGTTGACATTAATGGAAGATGATGTTTCTCCCGACGACCAAACATAGGAACCAGCAGCTGTGGAGGAAAGCACGACACTTCCCCCTTCACAAAATTCTGTATCACCCGAAACATCAATAACAGGTGGAGGTGGCAGTGCATGAACAATGAGATTAACAGTATCACCTGACTCACTCTCGCATCCAAATTCATTTCTGACAATCAGTGTATATCCCCCTGCAGTGCCAGTACTGATGGAAGGTGTAGTTTCGCCAGTTGACCAAAGATAGGAATCAGCGACCGGAGCGGTTAACAAGGCCTCTTCATTGGCGCATATTTCATTATTATCTATCTGTATTTCAGGCTTATCAGGAAGGCTATGCACCATAATGGCGACTGGATCGCTCACCGGACTGATGCATGAGTTCGCATCGCCGACCTGAAGCAAATATTCTGCCTCTGTTTTTGCATATATCGTCTGATCGGTTTCACCGGTTGACCATAAATAGGAGTCGGCTGCCGGAGCACTCAACTTGACACTGTCCCCTGTACAAAAACTGAGATCTCCTTCGGCAGATATTATAGGTTTTACCGGTGGGGCGAGAACAGTGACCAAAATAGTGTCAGAGACCGCTGAAGAACATCCAAACTCATCAAAAACGTTTACGGCATATTTCCCTGAGCTGTTTACCGTAATCGACCTGGTGGTTTCATTCGTTGACCATAAATAGCTTTGGGCACTGTCTGAGACCAATACCACACTATCTCCCTGACAAAAAGAGGTCGCACTTTTTGGGGAAACAACTGGTTTTGCAGGCAAAGGTTTAACGTTGATATTTATCTGTCCATCACGGGTATTGCCCCTGGAATCAGTCACTGTTAAGCTATAAACGATAGTGGCAGCAGGCCGGGCCATGGTCGTATCGTTATTAGGATCGCTCAATCCGGTCAGTGGAGTCCAGCTATACGTAAGTGGTTCCCGGCCGGTAGCGGAGGCCACCAACCTTGCACCGGATCCGCATTCGCCTATAACCGTATCTGAGGCAGATATCAAAAGCGAAATATCATCATCTATTATGGTATAGTTGAAATTAACCGTATCCCCCAACTGAACTCCACCTGTTGGATTGGTGAGGGTTACTGTAAAATACTCATCAGGGAGTTCCACGATAGTATCATTGATAATAAGAGGTTGAAGGATATTGGATTTTTGACCCGGATCGAATAGAAGAATGCCGTTATTTAACGAAAAATCGACAGCACCGGGAGTAGCTGTCCCCCCGCTAATACTATAATTGACTTCAAAAGGAACTGAAACGGCATAATTGAGACTTACATTTATGACAGGTCGTTCGAAGGATTCCTCCCCTTCTCCAGATGATCTTTCAAATTGCACAAAAGGCTTAACGGCGGCAATACAAAGATATGATCCATCAGGAATATCCACATTATTTACCATAAGTTCATTTCCTGAAGGAATTAATCCATAGGGAATAGCACCCGAAGTAAAATCCCCATCAGAATCTACAAAAACATCATAAGCCAGGAAACCTGCCGGAAGAGAGGGGAGATTATCCATGGCAATACTAAGCGATAAATTGCCTACTCCATCGTTGTCTGAATTATCGACTATCCATTCCCTTTCGAGTCTAAGGACATTGGTATCGGCATCTGGTACTTCAGTACTTGTCCAGCTCGAAAAATCGCCTCCATCATGCCCAAAGAAGAGGAATTCATCATTCTCTAAATCACTCGCCCCGCCAATAGCCAGTACTCCGGCAGATTGGGCTTTTGAATGGAGATTCTGGGCATCCACTCTTCCGATTCCGGCTACATCATATCTATGTGATAAATTGAAGGAGTAACGGTCAGCCGTCAGGATATCAATAGCATATTTAGCAGCAAGATAATTGTTTATGATAATCTCCTGTGCGAGGTTTAACTGTTTGTTATAAATGATAATTTCCCCGAGATTCCCACTTAGATAATTTGTACTGTCTTTGGAAGAACCAATATAAAGAGTTCCATCGGTTACCAGGCTGCTTCCATAATTTTCAACTGACTGATCGGCTGCATTTATGGAAAGACGGTGCCATGGACTACTAATCGGATTCCCGTTACGAATAATATATGGTGAATTTCCGCCAATGGAGGGACCGTATCGCTTGCTTCCGGAAAAGGCATAATAGCGTTCATCCAGTTCTCTGGAAATGCTTGTAGTGGCGAGATTATTTGCATCTCCAAGCGCAATAACCGTTTGGTCCTTGATCTGGTTAAACAGGTTAACACTAAATATACTTATAGGAGCGGAAATATTTCCCAGTTGAGTGATCATCAGATCATTGTTCCCATCAAAGGTAAGACCCGGCATACCATTTATACTATTTTCATGGAAAATAGCCTGTTGAAGCGGGGTATTCTGGCTTAGGTTATTGAGATTCCCACTCTGATCCATCCATGATTTGACAGCTTCTCCATCCATGGCAGGATTACCTGTGGTATTTAGAATCCCCGTATCTGCTTTTAACCATATTTCATTGGAGGTACTGTCGCCTACCCCGCCAGGACCTGTGAAACCAATGATAGGCGCGGAAGGATCGGTTGCACAAATGCCGAATGTGCCACTTTGGGCCTGATCCCCAAAAATCCGGACAAAAATCGTCTCACCAGGAGTACGGTTTAAAATGACGGAAGGCATACTGCCAACATTATCAATACATTGTATGTAATTAAGTCCAGCACAGGTACCAGAATAAAGTACCATTATTCCGTAGGATAACCCTCCCTGGAAAGTTTCAATCTTCAATTGTCCGGAGGCTGGTACTTCGGCCATAAACCAAACATCATTCCCAAAAAAACGATGACAGGCAGGACTGCCAAGTCCACGGGTATCAAAAGCCCCTTTGTTTGAAAAAATTGACGGACTGCAAACATTCCCTACATTGAGTAGTGCCGCAGAGCATGGATCATTGTTTGCTGGAGGAGGGTTAGCACTGATTTCCGCAATCCATCCGGAGTCTGTAGGTGACCCGGGTTGCGAAACAAATCCTATATTTATACAACCATCAGGATCGGTAAAACTAAGCTGAGGAGTGTCAAAATGAAAAACACTCCAATTGCCAACTGAACTGTTCACACGCATGTAATCGTATAGGAGATGCTGGCTGGTATTATCCGGAATTGTTCCAAGATAATGAGTCCGGAAATGGTTAAAGTCCAAGGTTATTGGATTTCCATTCTCGGAACAAATATTCACATTCCAGTTCTGGTTTGGTGAATACTTGTCAAACCCTCCATCATCATAAAAGTTGCCGGTATTGGTTGTAATGGTCTCGCCACTAATAAATCCATGGTTTAACCAATAATCATCGGGGTTAGTCTGCCCTATAACCAAAATATTTATTGAGGCTAGGATCCCGATTGTTGAGATCAATCGTATAAAATCAGGCATATTGTTCAGCTAATTATCTTCTAAAGTAACAAAAAATTATATTATCCTTTATACGCAAGTTCAACAATAGGGTTTGGCTTTTCCATAAACTATAACATTCATTATATTAATAATGAATAATGGGGGATGAATCTTTTGTTTACTCCCTGCAGAGTTTCAGCCAAAGCAGAGGAATTTGATGCCAGCCGATGGCATTCCAGAATTTACAGAAGCTTATACTGTTCGTCCGGAGAGATAACAATAATCCCAACGCCCTGGGATGCCCGATTAATCTACTTTATTGGGCAATTCCAGTCCAAAACCTGACACCTTATCTTCTCTTTTGAGCAAAATGGCAAAAACAACACCTAAAATGCCCAGGGCGGTAAGCATAAGTACCGGATTGGTATAATCGTAGGTTGCGGTGCCGGCAGCAAGGGTTTCCGGGGTTACCTGTGGATTTGATGCATCAAGTACCTTCCCGATAAGGATTGGAAATGCCCAGAGCCCGATATTCTGGATAGAGAACATGAGTCCGTAGGCAGAGCCAAGGCGGTGTTCCGGAACAATTTTAGCAACCGATGGCCACATGGCTGCAGGAATGAGGGAAAATGCGACTCCCAGCATGAACATGGGCAAGTATGGGGTTATGCGGGTGAGCCCGAACATGAGATGTACAATTACCAACAGAATAGAACCATATATCATTAGCGTTGCACTTTTTCCCCGGGTATCGGTAAAATATCCAAACAGTGGGGTAAATAATATGGTACCGAAGGGCAGAATGGAGGTAATTTTGCCGGCAAGAACCACATCAAGCCCAAATTTGTTAGATAGCAGATCTGGTGCAAATTTGACGAACGGGAAAACGGCACTGTAAAATGTCACACATAACAGGGAAATGAAGATAAACGATTTATTAGTCAGCAATTTCATGAGATCTGCAAACCGGAATCTTTCCGTGTCTTCTATTCCCACCCGATAATTGATCTGTTTATCCAGTTTATAGTCATAAAAAAGATATATGAGAAAGGTAATAAGACCAATAAGTAAAAGCATGGTCCCAAACCAGATGGCCATATACCACCTGGAAGAATGTTCAACGATCTGAGGGGAAACAAACATGGCAAAAGCCATTCCCAATCTTCCAAATGCCAGATTCATTCCTAAGGCAAGAGCCAGTTCCTTCCCCTTAAACCATTTTACAATAGCCTTGGTAAAAACCACGATGCTGGTTTCCGCCCCTAAACCAAAAAGAAAAAATCCGAGAGACATCATTTTTAATGTTGGAGAGTAGGATTGGAGAAAAGAGCTCATAAAGGCATATCCCGGACCGCCATTCACATATAGGTCTGTAGCCCCGTACGCGGTTAAGGCAGAACCGGCAACCATGAAAATAACAAAGGTCAAACCGGTTATCCGGATCCCTAATTTATCGAGGATTATTCCTCCTATTACCGCCATGGCCAGGAAAACATTGGGCACTGAATAGGCTGCGACAAAAAAACCATAATCGCTGGATTGCCATCCCAACCGGGTTTGAAGGAGACTCTTTAATGGCGACAAGGCATCATAAAAGTAATAATTTGCAAACATGGTCAGGCTCACCAGTACCAGGACTAACCATCTCATTGTTTTGGATTCGTTCAGGGCTCTGCGCATCTCATTCATAAATATCATTTTTAAATTTGAAGGAATCAAAAGTAGAAAAATCTATGATTTATCCAATATCATAATCTGCAACCAGGATATTTACTTCAATTTGTAACTTTGTTTTCCAAAAAAATTTACAAATTTGCCAAAAGCCAAAAAAGTCCCATCATGCAAACAATTAATGAATTCTTTGAATTTTACGCCGAAAAATATGCCGGGAACACCCTCATGCTCGAAAAAACAGGGGAGCGTTATAAACCTTCAACTTATCGCGAGATACAGGAAATGGTTCATCAGTTTGCCGCAGCCCTTATTTCTCTTGGAATGAAAAAAGGGGACCGCGTTTCCCTTATTTCTGAAGGCAGGAATGCCTGGGTTATTTCCGAGCTTGGGATCCTGTATGCCGGTGGTGTCAATGTTCCTCTTTCCATTAAACTGCAGGATGGAACAGATTTAAAATTCAGGATCAACCATTCAAGATCCAGATTTGTCATTGTTTCTTCATCGCAGGCCCGGAAACTGGATACTATCAAAGGTGAACTCCCGGCTGTTGAAAAGATAATCTACCTGGATCCCCAGCTTGAGTATATGGAGGATGAACTGTTTTTTGGCGAACTGCTCGAAAAAGGTTCGGAATTTATGGATGAAAACCCGGGAGTAATGGAGCAGGCATGGCAGTCAGTTAATAAAGATGATCTTGCAAATATTTGTTACACTTCTGGCACCACAGCCGATCCGAAAGGTATAATGTTAACCCATCGGAATTATACCGCGAATGTTTTACAGTCGCTAAGCCTTATGACCATTCCTGAATACTATCGGACCCTGCTCATTCTTCCCTGGGACCATTCTTTTGCCCATACCGCGGGAATTTTTTCCGTTATTGCCTCAGGGGCAGCAATGGCATCAGTACAAACCGGATCAAGCCCTATGGAAACCCTTAAAAATATTCCTAAAAACATAAAAGAGGTAAAACCTCACTTTTTATTAAGTGTTCCTTCACTCGCCAAGAATTTCAGGAAGAATATTGAAAAAAATATCCGGGAAAAAGGCCCGGTCCTTGAAAAACTTTTTAAACATGCCTTGAGCACAGCCTACAAATACAATGGTATTGGATGGGATAAAGGCAAAGGATGGCGTAGGCTACTCAAACCCTATGTAAAAATGTACGATAAATTAATTTTCAAAAAAATCCGGGAAGGGTTTGGCGGCAATATCGATTTTTTCGTTGGGGGCGGAGCTCTTTTGGATATTGAACTTCAACGTTTTTTCTATGCAATTGGAATGCCGATGTTCCAGGGCTATGGTTTGTCCGAGGCTGCACCGGTAATTTCCTCCAATGCGGCACACAGGCATAAATTGGGATCATCAGGTTCTCTGGCCAGTTATATGGAAGTAAGGATAGAGGATGATGAAGGGAACCCCTTATCTGAAGGTACTAAAGGCGAAATTGTAGTCAAAGGTGAAAACATTATGCCTGGATACTGGGAAAATCAGGAAGCCTCAAAAGAAGCTTTGAAAAATGGATGGCTGCATACGGGAGACCTGGGATATTTGGATAAGGATGGGTTTCTATACGTTCTGGGCCGGTTTAAAAGCCTACTTATATCAGACGATGGTGAAAAATATAGTCCTGAAGGGATTGAAGAAGCCTTTACCGAACAATCGAAAACTATCGATCAGGTTATGCTTTATAACAACCAGAGCGCTTATACTATAGTTCTTCTCTGGCCTAACCGTGAAGCAATAAAACGGGCCTTACGACAAAACCATATTGATCCATCTTCTCTGAAAGGCGCAGAAACCGCTCTCGGAATGATTGAATCCGAATTATTGGAATACAGGTCAAATGGGTTGTACGGAGAGATGTTCCCCCAACGCTGGTTGCCGGCAGCTATAGGTATCCTTCCCGAGGGTTTTACCGAGGACAACCGGATGATGAATTCTACCATGAAAATGGTACGAGGAGCAATAACAGAAAATTATGCCGATTTGATCAACTACCTGTATACCCCTGATGCCAAGAATATCCTAAACAAAAGGAACCTGGAAGAAATGGGTAGATTGCTCTCTTAATTTTTACATCCCTGCCGATATCAATAAATCTTGATAAATCAGCTTTAAAATAGTATTTTTGCCGTTTAATACTGAGCTTTACCTGAGCTCTTTCGCTTAAAGCGGAAGATTTGATTTTAAGTAGCCTGCTTTGGGTTTTTTTCCTCAGTCATAAATCATATGAATCGAAAAGAATTATTATATAGTTTATTGAAAAAAAAGGTGCTCGTGTTAGACGGGGCCATGGGCACAATGATCCAGCGTTACAGACTGGAAGAAAAGGATTTCAGGGCAGATCGCTTCTCTGAATTCCCTTACCCTCTCATCGGTAATAATGACCTTCTGTCGGTTACGATGCCTGAGATTATTAAAGAGATACACACTGGTTTTCTCGAGGCAGGGGCCGATATTATCGAAACGAACACCTTTAATTCAAACCGTATATCCCAGGCCGATTACCATTTAGAAGAGCTGGTATATGAATTAAATGCGGAATCTGCCAGAATTGCTGTAGAAGTCGCCAGCGAATTCTCATTGCGTACTCCATCTAAACCCAGATTCGTTGCAGGAGCAATAGGCCCTACCAATAAAACCGCTTCCATGTCACCTGATGTCAACGACCCGGGTTTTCGCGCAGTGAATTTTGATTTCCTTCTGGATACATACTATGAGCAAGTGAAGGCTTTATACGAAAATGGGATTGACATACTTCTCGTGGAAACTATTTTCGATACCCTGAATGCCAAAGCGGCGATCTATGCTATCCGGAAATTAATGAAGGAGACGGGAGATAAAATTCCCCTGATGATATCCGGCACCATCACTGATGCCAGTGGCAGGACGCTTTCAGGCCAGAACCTCGAAGCGTTCATGAATTCCGTTTCGCATGTAGAGCTTTTATCCCTCGGACTGAATTGTTCCCTGGGCGCAAAAGAGATGAGACCTTATCTCGAGGAGCTTTCTTCAAAATTCCCCTCCTATGTTAGTGCCTATCCAAATGCCGGGCTCCCTAATCAGTTTGGCGAATACGACGAAACACCGGAAGAAATGGGCGGGCATATTAAAGAATTTCTTGATCGTGGCTTTGTAAATATAATTGGCGGTTGCTGTGGGACAACCCCTGACCATATCCGTCAGTTGGCAAAATTTGCTGAAAATGCCCCGGTCAGGATGCCTGTTCAGAAGGAACATCGGCTAAGGTTATCCGGATTGGAATCTCTTACCTTTTTTGAAGGAAGTAACTTTATCAATATTGGAGAACGAACGAATGTTTCAGGTTCCAAAAAATTTGCCCGGCTGATCCGCGATAAAAAATATGAGGAAGCGCTGTCGGTGGCCCGCGATCAGGTAGAAGGGGGTGCCCAAATCATTGATGTTTGCATGGATGATGCCATGCTCGATGCCGAAAAGGAAATGACGACATTTCTTAACCTGGTCATGGCCGAGCCTGATATTGCCAGAATTCCCATTATGATTGATTCATCTAAATGGTCGGTAATAAGGGCCGGTCTCAAATGTGTCCAGGGAAAGTCCATCGTCAATTCCATAAGTTTAAAAGAGGGCGAAAAAGTCTTCCTGGAACATGCTGAAGAGCTTAGAAATTACGGCGCAGCCGCGGTGATCATGGCTTTCGATGAAAAAGGGCAGGCCGATAACTTCGGGCGACGCATTGAAATTTGTGAGAGGGCCTATAACCTGTTAACCAAAAAGCTGGAGTTCCCTCCTGAAGATATTATTTTTGATCCGAATGTTCTTGCTGTTGCCACAGGAATAGAGGAGCATAATGCCTATGCACTCGATTTTATACGAACCGTTTCATGGATCAAGGAGAACCTGCCCTATGCCAGGATCAGCGGGGGTATCAGCAATTTATCCTTTTCCTTTAGGGGAAATGACCCTGTCCGCGAAGCGATGCACTCGGTTTTTTTATACCACGCCATCAAAGCCGGATTGGATATGGGGATTGTAAACCCTGCCATGTTGCAGGTTTATGATGAAATCGATCCCAAACTGCTCGAACTATGCGAGGATGTAATATTAAACCGTAGAAACGACGCCACAGAAAGACTGCTGGATTTTGCAAACGGGGTGGAAGCAACAAAAAAAACTGGCAGGGAGGAAGAGGAATGGAGAAAAAGACCCGTTGAAGAGCGATTGAGCCACGCCCTGGTGAAAGGAATTACTGATTTTGTGGAATCTGATGCACTGGAAGCCCATGAAAAATACAATTTTGCCATTAAGGTAATTGAAGGTCCCCTTATGGACGGGATGAACATCGTTGGAGATCTTTTCGGAGCGGGAAAAATGTTTCTCCCGCAAGTGGTAAAGAGCGCCCGGGTCATGAAAAAAGCTGTAGCGGTACTTCTTCCTTTTATCGAAGAGGAGAAACTAATTGCAGGTGATAGTTCCACGGCAGGAAAAATCCTTCTGGCTACGGTTAAAGGAGACGTCCACGATATAGGCAAAAATATTGTCGGGGTGGTTTTGGGGTGTAACAACTACCAGGTGATCGATCTGGGGGTAATGGTCCCGACTGAACAGATTCTTGCCAAAGCCATTGAGGAAAAAGTCGATATCATTGGTCTAAGCGGACTGATAACCCCTTCTCTCGAAGAAATGGCCCACGTAGCCATGGAAATGGAAAGGCGGAAGTTTACCATCCCCCTGTTAATCGGTGGGGCTACGACCTCAAAAATCCATACCGCGGTAAAAATAGAACCTAATTATACCCATGAGGTAATCCATGTTAAGGATGCCTCGCGAAGTATCCAGGTCGTAGGTCAGTTACTGAATAGGGAAACAAAAGAAACTTTTACTTCAGATATCCGAAAAGATTACGAAGAGTTAAGATTGAAGTATGCCGGAGCTAAGGCCCAGGTTGAATATCTAAGCTTGTCCCGTGCCAGACAAAACAAGCTCCGGCTGGACTGGAACGAGGGCAGGATCATGAAGCCCTCTTTCCTTGGGATAAGAAGCTTTAAAAGTTATCCCATTGAAGAAATCAGAAAATATATTTCATGGGTATTTTTCTTCGTGGTTTGGGAATTAAGGGGGAAATTCCCTGAACTCCTTAAAGATCCGGTTTTTGGCGAAGAGGCCGGGAAGCTTTTTAAAGATGCCAATGAGATGCTCGATCAGATCATTCATGAAAAATGGCTCACGGCCAATGCTGTAGTGGGTTTTTTTCCGGCAAACTCAGTAGGAGACGATATCGAAATATACAAAGATGAAACCCGGAAGGAAATTATTGCAAAATTTATCAATTTAAGAAACCAGGCGGTAAGGCCTGATAATGCCCCTAACATTTGTCTGTCCGATTTCATCGCCCCGAAAGATTCTGGCTTCCCGGATTACATAGGGGCATTCATAACCACCGCCGGAATAGGAATTGAGAAGAAGCTGAAAGAATTTCAGGCCGATCATGACGATTATAGCAGTATAATGCTTAAAGCCCTCGCCGATCGGCTTGCAGAAGCCTTCACAGAACTTATCCATGAAAGGGTTAGAAAAGAATTCTGGGGATATGCTCCCACGGAAAACCTTTCATTGCCAGACCTTATCCTCGAAAAATATCAGGGAATCCGTCCTGCCCATGGCTATCCTGCCTGCCCTGACCATTCTGAAAAAGAAACCCTTTTCAAATTGCTGAATGCTGAGCATAATACCGGAGTTAATCTCACCGAAAGCTTTAGCATGTATCCGGCCGCCTCAGTAAGCGGGCTCATTTTTGCCCATCCCGGATCAAAGTATTTTTTCGTGGGAAAGGTCGGAAAAGATCAGGTAGTGGATTATGCTTCCCGAAAAGGTGAAAACATGAAGACAATCGAAAGCTGGCTTGCATCGAATCTCAATTATAACAAATAATCCCTAAAAACTAATAATCCAGTGAAAGTAGCTGAAACCCTAAAAAACACAAAAGATACCTTATTTTCATTTGAACTTCTCCCCCCCTTAAAAGGGCGGACCATTGATGATATATACAATGCCATTGACCCTCTGATTGAATTTAATCCGCTGAACATCAACATCACCTTCCATCAACAGGAATCAGTCTACCGTATGACGGAACAGGGATTGATGGAACGCAAGATCATTAGTAAAAGGCCTGGAACAGTAGCCATCTCGGCTGCTATTATGAAAAAATACAACCAAACCGTTGTGCCCCATGTAATTTGTGGTGGCTTCACAAAAGAAGTAACTGAAGATATGCTCATAGATCTTCATTTCCTTGGGTTGAACAATTTGCTTGTTTTACGTGGAGATCCCCAAAAAGATCAACGCTCATTTATTCCGGAACATGGAGGGCATGAACACACCTGCCATCTCGTGGAACAAATAATGAACATGAACAAGGGAATCTACCTAGATCCCAACCTGAAGATCGCCACCAAAACGGATTTCTCCATAGGCGTTGCCGGTTACCCCGAAAAGCACTATGAAGCGGCCAATCGAGAAACCGATATGAAACACCTGAAGGCAAAGGTCGATGCCGGAGCAGAATATATCGTGACCCAGATGTTCTTCAACAACGCATACTTTTTCGATTTCGTGGATAAATGCAGGCAGGCCGGGATCACCGTCCCTATTGTCCCGGGTATCAAGCCAATCACTTCGCTCAAGGACATAGAATTGCTCCCGAGGGTTTTCCATATAGATATCCCCAACGAACTGGTAAGTGAAGTAGAAAAATGCAAGGATAACAATGAAGCCAAACAGGTAGGGGTTGAATGGACCACAAAACAATCACTTGAGCTGAAAAAAGCAGGTGTTCCCGCTATCCACTATTATACTATCGGTATTTCAGATAATATACGGAAAATTGCCGGTGCAGTCTTTTAGGCAAATAATATCCGTTTTTTTGAGGAAGAATTTCTCAGGCTTTTTCGTTTTCGCACCTCTATGTTTTCTCTTGAGACGCTTTTGAAAAACCTCTCTATTACCTTTGATCATTAATTTCTTTCATCCATGCAACTATTTTACCTGCCGCGGGTGATTTGTTTTCTATATCAAAATCTCCTTTGCTTGAAAGGGTTACGAAACGGTACAATTTTTCTTCGGCATCATATGTAAAACAATAATAGCTCCTTTGTCCCATATCTGCCCCTCTGGCCTCTTCCGTAAGGGTTCCTTTTGAAGCAGATCCGATAAGTTCGTAATTGTAAAATAATTCGGAAGGCTCGATCATGAAAAAAGTGGTATCCGTCTGCATGAAATTCTCCGTCAGCTCTTCCTTAGAAATAAAACCACCATCATGAGGGGGGTGCCAGATAAAGTCAGGGTTTCCTTCATTTGAAAAGCCCCGGACTTTTCCCGTGTTATCAATAACCCATCCGTTTATATGGGTACCCCAGGCATAATTGCTATAGATATAGGCAAAAAGGTAATCCTGCTGAACCATAGGATCAGGATCATCTTTTTCACATTGGAACGAGAGCAGGATGATTCCAGTAAATACGATCAGAATTTTTGACATTATTTCCTTTATTACAATTTCACTTAGAAATATCTGCTTAATAGATGCAATAAAGAACTATAATGTTGCGTGACAAATGTTAAAAAACGCTATTTCACCGGAATATTTTTGAGAGTTTCAATAAGGTAATTCCAGAATTTCCCAACAGATTCAATATTGACCTTTTCGTCGGGTGAATGTGGAAAACGAATTGTTGGCCCAAAGGAAATCAGCTCCATGTTTTTATAAACGTCTCCAATTATACCACATTCCAGTCCGGCATGAATCACCTTAATTTCAGGAACTTTTCCAAAATGCTTTTGATAAACATCTTTCATCGTCCTGAGAATAGTAGAGTTTACATCCGGTTTCCAGCCGGGATAGGAACCATCATGGGTCACCTCAGCACCTGCAAGCTCCATAACACTTTGTATCATTGCCCCCACATTTATTTTGGCTGAATCAACCGAGGACCGGACAAGGCACATCAAATTAACCTCCCCTCCTTCCGCTTTAACCACGGCCAGATTGGTAGATGTTTCAACGATACCAGGCATTTCAGCACTCATTTCAATAACCCCATTTGGAATTCCGTAAACCATTCGGACAACCTTCTCTGCAGCCTCCGTATTCATTACAGATGAGGGTTTCTCTGTTTCCCTGGCTGTAAAAATTAAATCAGGCTCAGTAGAGCTGAACTCCGATTTAAATATGCCCTGGAATTCATTGATAAGCAGGTTAAAATTATCTTTTTCGCTATCAGAAACCATAACTATCGCAAAAGCTTCG
Source organism: uncultured Bacteroidales bacterium (assembly GCA_963779845.1). Lineage (GTDB taxonomy): Bacteria > Bacteroidota > Bacteroidia > Bacteroidales > CAVZZV01. The sequence continues at coordinate 201,422 of CAVZZV010000001.1, forward strand.
CGGGGTATAGCGTTTCGAAGATTTCCCCCCTCTACCGAAGCAATTCTCAAGCCGGTATCCTCCATTGCTTTCCAAAGAAACCTGAACAATAATTTATTGGCATTGGCCCTCCCCATATTAATATCAAGTCCGGAATGCCCTCCTTTTAGCCCTTTTATAGTAACCTCAAATGCCCTCATGTTCGATGGTAAGGCATCCTCCTTGTAAATCAACCTTCCGGTGGTATTCATCCCTCCGGCACATCCAATATACAATTCCCCTTCGTCCTCAGAATCCAGATTAAGAAGGATATCACCCTCCAGTACATCCGGTTGCAATTCAAAAGCACCGGTCATGCCTGTTTCCTCATCAATGGTCAGGAGGACTTCGAGGGGACCGTGCTGAAGCTTATTATCGGCAAGCACAGCAAGAGCACAGGCAACTCCTATTCCATTGTCGGAACCCAAGGTTGTTCCTTTAGCTTTTACCCATGACCCATCCACGTAGGCCTGAATAGGATCCCTATCAAAATCATGTTTGGTTTCTGAATTTTTCTGTGGAACCATATCCAGATGAGCTTGTAGCACAATCCCCGGGCGGTCCTCATACCCCTTGGCGGATGGCTTTTTAATGATCACATTGCCAACGTGATCGACCATTGTCTCCAATCCCAGGCTTTCACCAAAGTTTTTGGCGTATTCCACCGCTTTTTGTTCTTTTTTTGAAGGCCTGGGAATTTGTGTCAGTTCATAGAATATTTCCCATACTTTTTTGGGGGATAAATCTTTTAATGTATTCATGGTCTGTTTTTAATTTCTTTAGAAAGAGATCCATCGTCTCTGATCGTTATTATTCAATTGTGGAAAGAGAGGAAATTCATGGATTGTCTCCCCCATCTTTTATTGTTTGTCTGTTCGCCTTCCTTTCTCCTCCTCCACAATCTGCCTGAAAGTTATATATTTTCTTTCATAAAGCATGATCATAAATTTCCCCAAACGTTCTTCCATATCTTCTAACTGGCCTGTATCAATATTATCCAGCTTCCTGATCTGGTCAGCAATTTGTTGCACGTTCCGTTCACCATCCATAAGCTCCCAGGAACTGGTGCCCAGATGATCAAGCCTAATCCGGTAAAACAAATTTCTGGTCCTGGGAAACAGCGTTAAAACAATCGCTGATTCAAACTTCGGAACCAAAATTACTGCTCTTTTTTCCTCCTCCTTATTTTCAATCTCATGACCGACAAACCGAATAGGAATAAGATCCAATGTATTAATGGATTTAAGTATTTTTCTTCGTTCTAAAAAATTCACGCCGCTTAATTAATCCTTTAAAAAACATTCCCGGATGTTGTTTGAAACCAAAATCCTTTTCACAATGAAGTCTTCATCCTTTAGGGATACTTTTCCCTACCAGCTAAAATTATAGAGAATAACATTTATTTCGCTTAAAAGTTCTTACGTAACGGCTGGGGGTGGAATTTCTCCAGGTTCCCCTGCGTGCTTAACAGGATAACGTACCAATATCCAACCCACGAAACCCAATACCAGCAAACCAATTAAATAGGAGGGTTGGTCCAAAACAAAAACCGGAAATTTATCAAATGCGGCAAATACTGCGAACACCAATCCTATCAGGGCTTCTCCGGCGATTAATCCGGATGCAAGCAGAACCCCGACATTATCGCTACGGATCCTTTGACCCGGAGAATGTTTTCTTCTTGCCTGAATATTTTCAACAATTAATTTAAAAACCCCGCCAATGAAAATTGCAAAAGTGGTTTCAAGGGGGAGATACATCCCTACGCATACCAGCATAGGACTCTTCACCTGCATAAGAATAAAACCGAACCCCATGATCATTCCACTGATTATGAGGGGCCAGGCCATTTGTCCACCGACAATGCCCTGGGAAAGGATCGCCATCAGGTTAGCCTGGGGCGCTGAAAGATTTCGGCTTCCAAATCCCCCTTCATAGCCTTCGATCTGCCCTGTTTTGATATCACCCTGGTTGAGATAAAACAGCACAAAATACATTACCGCACTTGCGGCAATTACTCCTATAATATCCCCAACCTGCATCCTCCAGGGAGTCCCTCCGAGAATGTGACCCGCCTTTAAATCCTGAAGCATTTCTCCTGCCACAGCGGCACTTACGCAGACAATAGCAGCCACACCCAATGTGGCTGCAACACCTTCATTCCCTTTCACACCAAGGATTACCATTATTAAGGCAGTCACAACCAGTGCGGTGAGAGTAAGACCTGAAATAGGATTGTTGCTTGATCCCATGATCCCAACCAGGTATCCCGATACGGCCGCAAAGAAAAAGGCAAGGATTATCATAACCGTTGCAGCAACAAGGGCAACCAAAAGACTGGTACTAAAGATCAGGTATGTGATGAGAAAGGTCGCGATTGCCACGCTGACGATACCTGCCATGATCCAGTTAAAACTAATATCCTTTTCATTGCGTGGCACACCGGTATCAATACCTGCCGCCGCTTTTTTCACATCATCGACAGACCGGGCCACTCCTGCAAAGAGGCTTTTTCGCATTTTATAAAGGGTGAATATTGCACTAACCAACATACCTCCAATGGCGATTGGCCGGACAATATATTTCCATACATCGTATGCTTTAGCGACCCAGGCTTTTTGGATGGCTGCTTCCCGGGCAATCCCTTCTGCCTGTGCCATTCCCGCTGCAATGGTATCAATATCGATGGAAGGAGCCAGAAAATACAAAATCATTGGAGTGAGTAATCCCCAGGCAACGAGACTTCCACTAAAATTGAGGGAAGCAAGCTTAGGGCCAATAATATAACCAACCCCTATATAGGCAGGACTTATTTTCGGGGTACCAATTAAAGCACCTCCCTGGCCGAAAAAGGTTGTTCCGGTAATTTTTTGTTTCGCAAAAATTATAAATTTTTCCCAATAGGTCGAAAACAGCCTGAACTCTCCAAGGGCTTTTACCAACCCGCCAATGATCATGGCACCGAAGAGAAATTTCGATCCTCCGCCACTCTGGCTCGCGGACTTATGGATCTCGGCCGCGGCAACCGATTCAGGAAATGGTAGTTCCGCGTCATCGACCATAACCTTGCGTAATAATGCCACAAACATAATTCCCAGCAAACCTCCCGCAATAAGGATAATGGTGGTGATACCGTATGTGAAGTAATTTTCAACCACAACCCCCTCTTGCTGTTTCTGAAGAAATACAATGTAGAATGCCGGAATGGTGAAAATTGCGCCTGCCGCGACCGATTCCCCAATTGAACCAACGGTACGGGCAAAATTTTCCTCTAAAATGGAACCGCGCATAGCCTTAATGAGGGCCATTCCAATTACCGCTGCCGGATAGGTCGCAGCAATCGTCATACCTGCTTTCAAGCCCAGATAGGCATTGGCAGCTCCCAATACGATAGCAAGCAGAAGCCCAATGATCAGGGCACGTACAGTAAACTCAGCCATTCTCGTTTCGGCAGAGATGAATGGAACAAATTTTTTATCCATGGATATTTTTTAAGGGGTTAATTAAATTCAATCACTTAATCAGGGGAAGGTTCAGTAAAATCCCTGCCTGATAAATGCTTATCCGGCCATCATAGAAGATCTTTCCGGGTAAGGACACCTCCACTTTTGCCAGTTCAGGCAAGCGATAATAAAGGTTATTCTTCATCGTTGAACTGATTTGTATTTTGCTCGTTTTCAATAATTCCAGGGTGTGTTGTGGTATAATGGAAAGCCGGAGTTCCTGTCCGTTGGCAGCCTCCTTCTCCATCAATCCTAACTGCGGCGAAAACTTCGCGAGGACAAACTCCTGATTATCGGAATTCTCCTCTGGAACAACCAGAAACGAGCGGGTAAATTCCTGTTTTATTGTTTTGCCCAGAAATAGTTCAAGGTATTCTTTTTCCAGTTGATCCAATTCTTTCAGAGTAATAGCCAGTGCCTGGCCTTCGGGAAAAACCTCCTTTTGCCCTGCCAGTAATTTAAATCTTCTATTCCTTATTCTAAAGATAAAATTGGCAGCCTCTTCAGCTTTTTGTTCAGTGGTTTTCGCAACTTGTTGCTTTCTCACAATAGGCATTCTAATGAGGGCACTGTCCCGGATTATGGTCTTATATAAGGTGTCCGTAATTTCAATAAGGTTCTTCCTGACCGATATATCTGTAAACCAGGGAGGATCAGTTAAATCACTTGATTTCTCAAAGGGAACTTCGGTACGGATCATTCCGGATGGATCCAGGACGAATCCCGACTGGCCTAAAGCTAAAAAATTCCTTGAATCAAACTCCCCTTTTAATAGGTTGATGCTATAATACTGATCCGGATCAGGTTCGCGGTGGGTGGTTACTTCCGCTTTTCCTAAATACCACGAAACAGAGGGTTCGGTAATATATCCTTCAATCCCTAAAAGTCTGTCCGTATATTTCCTGTAAATACCGGGGATCCGGCTCTCCTTTTCGAAAGACAGCCTGACCTCTAAAACAGTTCTGGGCAATACATAAATACTCCTTTCCTTGGTATTTTCCGGCTCAGATCCCACCTTAGTTACCTGAAACTCGGAAGTGGAAACGCAAGCTTGAAGGATGAATATCAGAATGCTTAATAATGAGATTTTTCGCATGGTTTGTTTGGTTTACTTTTCCTTAACCAGAGTTTTCTTCCATATCCGGAATCGACAGAACTTTCAGTAATTATTTTCGGGTTCGGACTACAAATCTAATAATTTATGAATAAATCACCGAAAATATTAACGCAATATTAGAAAGCCTTCAATAGTCTGAAAAGCAGAAAATGGGAATACCCATCTTTTAATAGATAAAATCAGAGCTTCCTGTCTTTTGCAAACGAGTATGGTTAAAGGCCTTTCCTATGTAATCAATGATGTCCCCTGCCAGAAGTGATTCCATGCTTTGGCCTGCTTCAAGAGCGAGATCAGCTGCCAGACCGTGAAGGTACACGCCCAGCACTGCTGCTTCTTCAGGACTGTAAGATTGGGCAAGGAGTGATACGAGCATCCCGGTAAGCACATCCCCGCTTCCCCCTGTCGCCATACCGGGGTTGCCTGAGTTATTGATCCAGCTCTTTCCGTTTGGCAGGGTTACAAAGGTATTAGCTCCTTTCAGGACAACGATCAGTTTATATTTTGAAGCAAATTCCAGTTGTTTCTGATGTCGTTCCAATCCAGAGGCCGACTCCCCGGCAAGCCGGTCAAATTCTTTGGGGTGAGGAGTAATTATAGTATTTTCCGGTAGCAATTTAAGCCATTCCGGATTTGATGAAATGATATTCAGTCCGTCCGCATCAACGACTAAAGGTTTATCCACTTTGGTAAGCAAACTGAAAATTCCTTTACCAGAATTAGGTCGGCAGGATAAACCCGGACCAACGCCTATGGCATTAAAGCTTTTAAGGTCGGGAGGCTCGGTAAACATAATATCTGAGGCATCCATGCTGATCAAAGCCTCAGGAATACTTGTCTGGAGAATATCATAACCAAACCGGGGAATATGTGCGGTTACCAAACCCGCACCGGTTCGAAGACAAGCGGTGGTTGTTAATACAGAGGCGCCCATCATCCCATAACATCCGGCAATTATCAGGGCATGACCATAGCTCCCCTTATGTGAGAACTTTTCCCTTTTGTGAAGAAGGGACCGAACCAGAAAAGAGGATATGAGCTCGTAATTACTGATAGTTTCCCGGATCGCCTTGGGGTGCAAGCCTATGGGAACCACCGACCATGCACCCGTGAAAAGATAATTTTCAGAAAAAAAGAAGGAGAGAAAAGGGAACTGAAAGCTAACGGTTTCATCAGCTTTAACAATATTTTCCAGATTATTGTCCCTGTTGTCCTCCCCAAACAATCCGGAAGGAATGTCAATTGAAATTTTATAAGCGTCTGATGAATTGATTTGATGAATAATTTCTGCGGCAAGGCCTTCAGCGGGCCGGGATAGGCCAGATCCAAAAATGGCGTCAATAATTATTGAGTGACAGGGAATTTCCGGGAGATCCCCTGTTGATTCAATAGGGACCAGGTTGTCCGGAGATATTTTACTAAACCGTTCGAGGTTCATCTTACCATCCCTGGAAAGCTTATCGGTGAATTTAATCCATAAAACCGTAACATTAAATTTTCTTTCCGTTAGCAGGCGAGCCACAGCAAATCCATCTCCCCCGTTGTTCCCGGGGCCACAGAAAATAAAGATGGGTTTTGAAGAATCAAAGCCTTTCAGGAACCAAAGAGTAAAAGCCCTGGCGGCTCTTTCCATGAGGTCAATTGATTTTAGGGGCTCGTGTTCGATGGTATATTTGTCTAGTTCGCGAACCGTTGAGGTAGTGAATATTTTCATTGCTTTTTTTCAATATTACAAAAAAAATCTGAAAATTGTTCATCCGGTGAGGGTGACAAATATCAGATAGAATATCGTAAAAAAGATTCCTATATTTGAAAGCTAATTGTAAAAACTTAAAATTCTAAAGCTAAAATTATGTTTAAAGGGCATCCCAAAGGATTATACGTCGCCTTTTTCGCCAACATGGGAGAGCGATTTGGTTACTATACGATGCTGGCTATTTTCGTTTTATACCTTCAGGCGAAATTTGGCTGGTCGGCAACCCAGGCTGGAAAAGTGTATGGGACATTCTTATTCGGAATATATTTTCTTCCCCTATTGGGCGGTTATATAGCCGACAACCTTCTGGGGTATGGTAAAACAATTGCCCTGGGCACGGTCGTCATGTTCCTGGGGTATGCACTCCTGGCTGTCCCGGGAACCGGGGAAACTTTCATTTATCTGGCATTGGGGGTCATCTCACTTGGAACCGGATTCTTCAAAGGAAACCTGCAGGCACTAGTCGGAAATCTTTATGATGATCCCAAATATGCTCCCTACCGGGATTCAGCATTCAACATATTCTATATGGGGATTAATATTGGGGCATTCTTTGCCCCAAATGCAGCCAAAGCAATGAGAAACTGGCTTTTGGAAAGGAATGGTCTGGTCTATGACAAATCGATTGCCGATCTCGCGCATCAATATCTTAACGGTAATCTTGCCAAAAGTTCCGAGCTGGAAATGGCAGCAAGGACCCAAATGGGAGATGCTTTTACATCACTTGCTGATTTCAGCCATAAATATATTGATGGGCTGGGACAAGCCTATAATGCAGGCTTTGCTATTGCAGCCATAAGCATGGTTCTGTCCCTGGCAATTTTCCTCGGTTTCAGAAAATACTACAAATATGCCGATGTTACGCATAAGCAGCAAAAACTGGCCAATGCGGCCAATGTGGTCACCCTCACAAAGGAACAGACCAAAAACCGCTTAATGGCCATGGGTTTGGTATTCCTCGTGGTCATGTTCTTTTGGATGGCATTCCACCAAAATGGCTTTACCCTTACTATTTTTGCACGTGACTATACCGTCGAAACCGTTAGCCGAAGCACGGCCGCGATCTTCAATCTCTCCAGTTTGCTTCCACTCATAACGGTGGTTATAGGTTTCGTTCTTCTTTTGGGGAAAAATAATTCGGGAAAAACAAAAGGGGCCGGGGCCGGACTCATTGCAATTGGAGCTGTGGTTGCTTATTTTGTCATCAGTGGCTACCAGGATAGCGGGAATCCCATCTCCCCTGAAATTTTTCAGCAATTTAATCCTATATTTATTGTTTTTCTCACTCCTCTTATCGTTGGATACTTTAGCTGGCTTAGATCACGGGGAAAAGAACCTTCCTCCCCAAAGAAAATTGGTATCGGAATGATCCTTGCCGGACTTGGATTTACTGTTATGGTCATTGCTTCCCGCGGATTGCATAGCCCGGCGGAACTTGATGGTGCTATGTCGGACAGCCTGGTGTCGCCCTATTGGCTAATCGGAACATATTTCACCCTTACCATAGCCGAATTATTCCTAAGTCCAATTGGGATTTCATTTATTTCAAAAGTTGCCCCTCCACAGTTTAAGGGGCTGGCACAGGGTGGATGGTTCGGTGCCACAGCCTTTGGAAATCTCCTGGCCGGACTTATCGGTCCTTTCTGGGATAAATGGGAATTATGGCAATTTTTTGCTTTTCTGGTCGTGCTCTGCCTGATCTCAGCACTGTTTATTTTTTCAATCCTAAGATTGCTGGAGAGAGCTGTAACTTCATAATATATGGTTCAACCTGAACGGATATTTAAGCTAAAAAATGGCACTGCCGGACAAGGCAACGTGGTTTACTGGATGAGCAGGGACCAAAGAATGAACGATAACTGGGCTTTGATCCATGCCTCCCGGTTAGCCTCCAGCTTAAATGCTGAACTCGCGGTTGTGTTTTGCCTGACCGATAAATTTCCGGGAGCAAATATCCGTCATTATGATTTTATGCTTGAGGGTTTGAATGAAGTGTCCGGAAACCTTCAATTAAAGAATATTCCATTCTACCTTCTAGCGGGAGACCCGGTGGCCAATCTTCGAAAATTTATCGTCGAATATAAGGTTGGCCACCTGGTCACCGATTTTGATCCCCTTCGAATTAAGCGGCAATGGAAAGATGAACTAACTGGGGAAACAGACATCACTATAGATGAGGTAGATGCCCACAATATTGTTCCCTGCAGGCTTACGAGCAAGAAAAGTGAATTTGGCGCATACACCATTCGTCCTAAAATACAGAAGCATCTTAGGGATTTTTTGGTTGAATTTCCGGATTTGCCGGTACAACAGAATACAGAGACCTTCAGGATTCAACAAATCGATTGGCTTGACAGCTATAAGCGACTTGATACAGACCGGGAGATTTTCCCTGTGGAATGGATCCATCCAGGTGAAGCCGCAGCCAGAGACATGATGGAATATTTCCTGGCGACGAAAATCCATTCCTACGCAGAAAAAAGGAATGATCCAAATGCAGACAATTTATCCAACTTATCGACCTACCTGCATTACGGCCATTTATCTGCCCAAAGAGTAGCATTGGAAACAATGAAAATCGACCCACAGGACGAGAATACACGTGCTTTTTTGGATGAATTGATTGTCCGCAAGGAATTATCTGATAATTATTGTTTCTATAATGCTGCCTACGATACCCTTGAAAACATTCCTGATTGGGCCAGGAAAAGCCTCGATGAACATAAAAGTGATGAGAGGGATTTTATATATAGCACCGAAGATTTTGAATTGGCACGGACACATGAAGACTTGTGGAATGCCGCTCAACGGGAAATGGTAAATAGCGGAAAAATGCATGGTTATATGCGGATGTATTGGGCCAAAAAAATCCTTGAATGGAGTCCCTCACCAGAAGAGGCTATGAAAACTGCAACCTACCTCAACGACAAATATGAGCTTGACGGAAGGGATCCCTGCGGCTACAATGGCTGTGCCTGGGCCATAGGCGGATTACATGACCGGGCATGGAACGAAAGGCCGGTATATGGAAAGATACGGTACATGAACAGGAATGGGGCTAAGCGTAAATTCAATATTCGGGAATATATTGAAAAATGGTCTGACAGGGAATAAAATAATTGGATATGTTCAGGAATTTTTTTCTAATATCGCTCAGAAACCTAAGCCGGCAAAAGGGCTTTAGTTTTATCAATATCCTTGGGCTCAGCCTGGCCTTTACCGTCGGCTTTCTGATCATACTTTATATACTGAGTGAACTTAGCTTCGACAAATTTCATAAAGATTACCAAAGAATTTTCCGTGTTTGCGTTGAAGGGAAACTTTCCGGCTCTCCCCTGAATATGGCCATCACCCCGGCTGGATTAGGAGGTCAGTTAAAAAAGGACTACCCCGAAGTGGAAACAAATACAGTTTTTCATCACTTGGGAAACAAACAATTATTGGGAACTGAGGAAAAACGATTTTATATCACCCACATTCTTTACGCTGATTCCAGTTTCCTGAAGCTGTTCAATTTTAAGTTAATACAGGGCGATCAGAAAACGGCTTTAAATACTCCTAATAAAGTTGTTCTGACAAAAAGCATGGCGCAAAAATACTTTGGCGACACCATCCCCCTAGGGAAAAAAATGAGGCTGAATAACCAGACAAATCTGACAGTATCAGGGGTAACTGAAGATCCTCCTGAAGAAACACACCTGGCATTCAATCTCATTATTTCCTTCGAAACCCTAACGGCTCAACTAGGTCCGGAAATTTATGATAATTGGGGGAGCCTGAATTACTACACCTATATAAAACTTGCAGAAGGGGTATCGCGCCAAAACTTCGATAAACAAATTGCCGGCTTGATCAATACAAAGATCCATGAAACAGATGGTTTGGAGGAGAATGTTTCCGTCAAACCCTATCTTCAGCCGGTTAAAGATATCCACCTGCGCTCTAAATTAATCGGTGAAATAAAACCCAGCGGCGATTATTCCTACATATATATTCTTTCTGCAATTGCCCTTCTGATTCTTTTTATAGCCGGAGTCAACTATGTGAACCTTTCCATGGCCCGTTCTTCCAACAGAGGAAAAGAAGTGGCCATCCGAAAAATTCTGGGTTGTGGTAAAACCCGGCTTACCTGGCAATTCATAGGTGAATCCGTATTTTTCAGCCTGATCGGATTAATTATCGCCATTTCCCTTATCGAGCTTTTACTGCCTGTTTTCAATGAAATCACCTCGAAATCAATTAGTCTAAGTTATGTGGAAAGTTTAAGGATGCTAATGATTTATACTGGTATTGCGATATTGTTCGGGATTTTTTCGGGCACTTATCCTGCCCTCTTTCTTTCCACATTTAACCCGGTTAATATTATCCAGGCCAGAATAAAGAAAAAGCCCGGTAAGAAAACATTGCGAAACAGCCTTGTTTTAATTCAGTTTAGCATTTCCGCCGGTTTAATTATTTCAACGGTTGTGGTCTATAAGCAATTGGACTATTTAATGGAAAAAAATCCCGGATTTGAACAGGAGAACCTTATGACTATTTTTCTTAGAAACGAAGAGGTAAAAATGAAGGCAGTGGAGTTAAAAACGGATATGCTTAAAATCAAAGGGGTAGAGGCAGCCACCCTGGCTTCATCTGTTCCCGGGACAAGTTTGTCGGCAAGCACACTCTATGCAGAAGGATTCAAAAAAAAACCGATTATGGTCTATAATTTCGATGTTGACAAGGATTTCCCGGAAAACACATTCAGGATGGAAATTATCGGAGGCAGGAATTTCTCTGACTCAATACCTTCAGATAGTACAGCGATCATTATTAACGAGCAGCTTAAAAATACCGTGGGATGGAAAAACGCAATCGGTAAGAAATTTTCGTCCAATCCTGAAGATAGTACCCAACTCGTTTTTCATGTAATCGGAGTTATAAAAGATTTCAACTTCCGTTCCCTGCATCATAAGATTGAACCGACTGCCCTCTTTTTCCATAGAGAACAGCCGGGTTTCCTCGTACTGCGGGTGGAGGGGAATGACCACGAGGAAACAATAGCCCGTGTGAGCAGAACCTGGAGTAATTTCCACCCCGATTTACCCTTTGATTATGAATATCTTGGTAAATCTTATAAGAACCTCTATGCTTCAGAAAGAAAGCTGGGTTTGCTGTTCATTTACCTGACTGTATTCGCGATTTTTATATCTTCCATGGGCCTCTACGGACTAAGTTCCTACTCAACAGAACAAAGAACGAGGGAATTAGGAATCAGAAAAGCCTTGGGCGCCAGTGTTATGGATATAAGCAGTCTTCTGTCAGTGGAATACCTCAAATTGGTATTGTACGCCAATCTTATCGCCTGGCCTCTGGCTTTTATCCTGATGAAAATGTGGCTTAAAAGTTACTACTTTAATACCTATATCCCTCTTCTGGCCTTTTTCCTGGCCGGTGTACTCACCTTTATCCCCACATTCATTGTAATCAATATTCAGATCTTTAAAATTCAGAAACTGGATCCGGTAAGGGCCCTAAAGTATGAATGACAGAGCATGAACAGGACTTATAAACCCCGGAATTAGAACGGTTCGTACTTTTTCATCATTTAAGGGGGGCTAAAAAATAATTTTCAGGATCGGGAACCGATTTTTTGACTTCAATGCTAAAATCCGGCTGGTATTTAATTAATTCCAAACCTTCATTCTCGAAACCACTGAAGGGTCCGGGCCTCACAAATCTGAAATCTGACATAAGGTTACTGCTGGAATTATCATTTAGATGCTCGACAAACCGTGACTGCCAGGCAGGAAGGAGCCGTAGGAAATACAAGCTCAGGTCATATCCCAGAAAGGCATACATGCAGCCTTTTTTGGATTTAATTGAAGGCTCTGAATAGAAGGCGGAAACATATTTTGGTAAAAAAGCTTTTACGCGAGGATCGTTATAGCTAAAATTATACGGGCTTAAATACTCCAAGCCGAGTTCATGAAAATATTTAAAATCAATATTCTGAAATGAACTGAAATAGGGAGTCCCGAATACCTCAATATCAAAGTTTTTTAACTGAAAGTAGAGTTGTGATATCACTGTGCTCACGAAGGCTTCATCGTCCTCGGGAATAATGATGATGTTCTTTTTGTTTTTAGACAGGGTAAGTTGAAGATCTGAGGCAAGATTGGCTTTGGCTGCGTTATTATAGTTGATTTCCTTGATAATAATATTCTCAGGAAATGTAAATCGCGACATGGCATTGACCAGGTAACTTTTAAAGACATCCACCTCAGCTTTCAGGGAACTATCGGCACTATGTATGAATACGAAACACTTATCATAGTCTTTTGCCAGATAGTCAGAAGCCATCTTAAAACTTGTATGAGTGGATGGGTTCATTTGAAAAAGATAAGGGTTGTTCATGGTCAGTTTCTCATCGGCATAAAACGGGGATACCATTGGGATATGGTTCTTCCTCGAAAAATCATTGACAATTTCCACATTCCACGAATAAAAGGGACCGAAAATAAGGTCAACATCATTAAAAAAGTCCGATCGAAGAATTTCCCTTGTCCGGTCCGGACTTTTTTGTGTATCAAAATAACGGATATCAAGCGACAGTCCCTCCTTTTTGAGCGAATCGACCGCCATGAGGCTGCCTTCGAAAAATTCCAGCAAATTAACAGACCTGGGAAGGTCGCTGTCATTTATGGTAGGTTCCGGCCCGCTTATTTCATGATCCTCCTCGTTTGGAATCTCATGTTCCACCTGACCCTTATAATTAAAAGGGATTAAATAAGCAACTTTAATATTTCTTCCCTCCAGGTTTATCAGGGAATCGCTGTAATCAGCCACACTCATAAAAGGAATGGAATCCACCTCATTCTCCAAAGGAAGGGTATCGGTTCGGATGGTGTCAGGCGGATAGGGACTGACCATCTTTGGAATTCGGATTAACTTTCCGGTTTTAAATCCCTCGAACTGAAGGTCCGGGTTCAGGGCATAAAAATCTTCTACGCCCACATTGTATTCCCGGGCCAATCCATAAAGCGTTTCCTTCCTCCTGATCTTGTGCAGGATGAAATCGTTGTAACGGTATACCACATTGGCTCTTGGAATAAGAACAACCTGCCCTATATTCAGTTTATCATAATCCAGAGCCGGATTAGCCGCTTCGATTTCTTTCACAGAAACATTATATTTCCGGGCTAAAGCATATATATTCTCCTTTGGTTCAAGGGTATGCCGGATATATTTGACCGAATCCGGTATATTGTTTTGAGTCGCCTGAACTATTCCCCGGGAAGATGGGATTTTAAGGACCTGTCCAATGGTTAGATTGGTATAAACCCCGGGGTTTTCAATAGCAATCTCCTTTTCGGTTATATTATAGGCTCTGCTAATGGAATAAAGGGTCTGACCAGGCTTAACAACATGAATATAATAAACCTTACCTTCAACAATCACCTTGTTTTCTGACCGCTTCACCGGGACAGGTTCCTGCGAAAAGGAGTTCAGGGGCAGGAACATAGCCCACAAAACAAATAGAAATCCGGTTGCGCTTCTCAAGATTGAAATGAAATAAAGTTCATAATAAAACTTAAATATGACCCAAATTATTATATAATCCCCATGTCAATTGAGATTAATAGGGCAAACTATTATTGAAAGTCAAAAGGGTCTCCTCAAAAATACAAATTTACCTAACCAAAAACCAATGTCAGTTCATTTTCAAGAAAGCATTGACATTTGTTGATATCCGGTCCTCAAGCGAGGATATATCCGATTTTGTAAAGCTATCGCCAGTAATTTTTTCAAAGAGTTCAATATATCTTTCTGACACCCGGTCAACAAACTCATCATCCATATAGGGAACTTCTTGTCCCTCCCTGCCCTGAAAACCATTTTCTATAAGCCATTGCCGCACAAATTCCTTACTAAGTTGTTTTTGCTCTTTCCCATTCTCCTGTCTTTCCTGATAACCATCGAGATAAAAATAACGGGAGCTGTCCGGAGTGTGTATCTCATCAATGAGGATAATTTCGTCATCAGCCTTTCCAAATTCATACTTGGTATCTACGAGTATCAGCCCTTTTTCAGCAGCCATCTCCGTTCCCCTTAAAAAGAGTTTTCGTGTATAATCTTCGAGCACTGAATAGTCATTTTCAGAAACAAGGCCAGAGGATATGATCCCATCCCTGGATATATCTTCATCATGTCCCTCTTCCGCCTTTGTAGTCGGGGTAATGAGAGGTTTTGGCAGCCTGTCATGCTCTCTAAGGCCTTCAGGCAGTGGTTCTCCGCAAAGCATACGGTTGCCTGCCTTATATTCCCTCCAGGCATGACCTGTAAGATAACCTCTGATGACCATTTCTACTTTGAATGGGTCGGCTTTGCGTCCAATGGTTACCATTGGGTCCGGTGAAGAAATTTTCCAGTTCGGTACGATATCGGAGGTGGCGTCCAGAAATTTGACCGCGATCTGGTTCAATACCTGCCCCTTGTAAGGGATTCCCTTTGGAAGCACGACATCAAAGGCGGAAATTCTGTCAGTAACCACCATAACAAGGTATTGGTCGTTAATCGTATATACATCCCTGACTTTACCTTTGTAATAGTTGTTTTGTCCGGGAAATGAAAATTTTGTTTGGATAAGTGCCTGATTCATTTTTATTTATATTAAAATTTAATTCTTCTCATCGTAGTTTTTATAGGCATCGACTATATATTTCACCAATCGATGCCGCACGATATCCCGATTATCGAAAAATATTATGGAAATGCCCCGGATTCCCTCAAGGACTTCGGAAGCGATCAGAAGCCCGGAATCCGATTTTCTTGGAAGATCAATCTGGGTCAGGTCGCCGGTAATAATAAACCGGGCATTTTTTCCCATGCGGGTCAAAAACATTTTTAACTGGTTTCCCGTGGCATTCTGTGCTTCATCCAGAATAACAAAAGCATTGTCGAGTGTACGTCCTCTCATATAGGCTAAAGGCGCGATCTGAATGACTCCCTCGTCGATAAATGTCTTGAGTTTCCTGGCCGGGATCATATCCAGAAGGGCATCGTACAGAGGCTGCAAATAGGGATCGAGTTTTTCCTTTAAGTCTCCAGGAAGGAATCCAAGCCGCTCCCCGGCCTCAACCGCAGGTCTGGTAAGGATAATGCGTTTAATTTCGCGAAGCTTTAGGGCACGAACTGCAAGAGCAATGGCTGTATAGGTTTTACCAGTCCCTGCAGGCCCGATAGCCAGAAGCAGATCGTTCCTGTAACTTTCCTCTACAAGTTTCTTTTGGTTGACTGTTAAGGCTTTGACCGGTTTTCCCCCTTCACCGAACAGGAGCACATCACTTTCACCGGGAAGGGAAGGAATTGCAGATTTTTCATCATCAATGAGCAGCTCATCAATATCGTCCGGATTTATATCGTTAAAGTGGTTCAAATAATTCACCAGAAGATCTAACTTGTCTTCGAAAAGATCGATCTGCTTTTGTTCACCGGACACCTTAAGGGAATTTCCCCTGGATACTATTTTCAGTTTCGGAAAATGTTGTTTGATTCTGTTGAAGCGAATATTGTTGACCCCGAAAAAATCTATGGGATCTATCCCCTCTAAATATATAATTTTATCAATCATCAAATTGAATAATATTCACTACTTTTGGTTACACAAAATAAGCGTATTTTTTTTAGAATTCAATATTAAATCCTATTTAGTTAGCCTCCTGTAATGCCCGTGATCACGCTTACATCCGACTGGAATTCCGCCGATTATTATGTTGCTGCCATAAAGGGCAGGTTGCTTTCTTCCGGTGCCGGAGAAATTGTGGATATAAGCCATAAAATAAAGAGTTATAACACATCACAGGCAGCTTTTGTTATCCGAAATTCATTCTTTCACTTTCCGGAAGGTTCTGTCCACCTGATTTTGGTAAATCCGGAAATGACGGATCTAACCCCGCATCTGGTAGTTCAGGGAAAGGGACATTATTTTATCGGGGCCGATAATGGGGTATTCTCATTAATCCTCGCCGGGAAAGCCGACAAAATTATCCGGTTAAGCTCCCGTGAAAAAGAAAATGAACTCAGCTTCCCCGGTATGCGCACATTTACCGCCGCAGCCCTTCATATTATCAAAGGGAATAACCTTGACGCTCTTGGGGAAAAGATGGATAATTTTCAGGAACGGGTTCCCTTGCGGCCAACTGTCGAGGCCAGTATAATTTCAGGATCCATTATTTATATCGACTCTTATAAAAATGTCATCACCAATATTTCCATGGAGCTTTTTGAACGGATAGGAAAAAGGAGAAAGTTTGAGATACTGGTCCAAAGCAGGCATAATAGTATAAAAAATATAAGCTTTCATTATAGTGATGAGGAAGCCGGCGAATTATTGGCCATTTTCAACTCTGCCGGATTGCTGGAGATCGCGATAAATTCAGGAAATGCTTCGGATTTATTGAATTTGGATATTGGATCTTCAATCAGGGTTGAATTTCGGGAATAAAAATGATTTTCCAGGATTCAATGCTTACCTTTGCCCCAAAATGAAATAATTATGCATTCTCTTCAAAAGAAATTGGAATCGTTCGAAAGAGTACTCAATGTGATGGATGAATTGCGCGAAAAATGTCCCTGGGACAAGAAACAAACGCTTGAAACGTTAAGAAACCTGACCATAGAAGAAACTTACGAACTGGCCGATGCCATTATGGAAAAGGATTTTAACGATATAAAAAAGGAACTGGGGGATTTATTGCTTCATATTGTTTTCTATTCCAAAATCGCTTCCGAACAGAACCATTTCGATATAGCTGATGTAGCGGATTCCTTATGTGAGAAGCTTATTTTCAGGCATCCTCATGTCTTCGGTGACATAAGGGTTAACTCCTCCCAAGAGGTAGTAGAGAATTGGGAAGACCTAAAAAGAAGGGAAGGTCATAAATCGGTGCTTGGCGGGGTGCCCCCTTCCCTGCCTGCGATGATCAAGGCCAACAGGGTCCAGGAAAAAGCAGGTGCAGTGGGATTTGACTGGGACGAGCCACACCAGATCTGGGATAAGGTTAAAGAAGAGATATCAGAAGTGGAGGAAGCCGTCGGATCAGGTAACCAGGAATTTATCGAGGCTGAATTTGGTGATTTATTCTTTTCTCTCATCAATGCCGCCAGGCTCTATGATGTTGATCCTGAAACCGCCCTGGAAAAAACCAACAAGAAATTCATCAAACGTTTCCGGTACCTTGAAAAAGAAACGCTTGAAAAAAATTTCAACCTGCGTGAAATGAGCCTTGATAAAATGAACGAAATATGGGAACGGGCAAAACAATTTGATTGAGTCGCAGGACTTTCACTCTGTCATTCAGTTGGCTTGATATCTTCAGAAGTCTCATTCTCATCATCCCCTGGTTCAGATTTTAATAGTAAATCCTTCTCCTGCAGAAGGTTATACCATGCGAACAACTTTTTAAGATCTGACATATAAACCCGGTCCCTGTCATATTCAGGAAGTATACCGGCGAAATATTCCTTTATTGATTGGGCATCCGTAGATTTTGGATCAATTGTCTGCCCCCCGTTTTCCTTTTCATAGATCTTGTCATAAATGAGGGATAATTTTTCTTCCCCTTCTTCGGTATAGACCGAAATATCTTCCAGGGAACTAACCTTTTCACTTCCAAATGCGGGGATACGTTTGCCATCTGTTAATGACTCGACGATGATCCCGTTTTTCCCCTGAGAGACAAATTTAAATAACCCAGGTTTGCCGGATATGGACATAATATCTTTAAGATTCATTGGATAAAAGATTAAGGTTTTTTAAAAAGTTGAATTTTCATATTTCGTTCTTCAGGTCGATTAATTTAGTGTTGGCAGTAAGTATATTCATTCAAACTTTTGATCTGTATTAGACAATTCCCCGTTCTTTTTTAATTTTCTCATAAGCCTGGTTTACTTTCTGAAATTTTTCCTGCGCCACTTTCTTAAAATCCTCCCCAAGGTAACTTACCTTGTCCGGATGGTATTTCATTGCCATATTCCGATAGGCCTTTTTTATTTCTTCTTCGCTTGCAGAACGGTCTATCTCAAGGATTGTATAAGCTGAATCAGTATTTTCAATGAACATGGATTTTATTGATTCAAAATCTTTTGAACTAATGCCCAGGTATCCTGCGATCATACTGACCATATTCAGCTCATTAGGAGGTATATTCCCATCAGCATTTGCAATGCCGAATAAAAAATGGATCATTTGCAAGCGGGAGGAGTAATCGAGATGGGTCCTAATCTGATTTGAGACTTCCCTGACATTAATATCCTGTTTGAGAATGTCGCGTAGCATCATTATGGCCTCACCCGCCGTTCCTTCCCCAAACGACCTGACAAAGTATTCTTTCACATAATCAAGTTCCGATTTGAGTACCTTGCCATCGGCTTTCATAATTGCCGCGACAAGCACGAGAAGGCTCATTGCAAAGTCACCTGAGGTAGTCCTTCCCCTGGCCTGCTCCAGAATGCCCAGTCCTGATCCCTTCTCAAAAACACTTCCCAGGACGAAGCCCAAAATGCCTCCGATTGGGCCAAAAACCGCCCAACCCAATCCCCCGGCAATCCATTTAGTGTAATTCCCCATGGTCTAAATTTTTCAATTGCAAAGAAACAAATTTATTATGGATTCCATGCACCTGTGGCAATAACATCTCCTCCCCAAAATTCGAAATCACAAAGTCAGCCCGTGCCGCTTTTTCTTCTGCAGGCATCTGATTATTTATCCTGGCCATTACATTTTCCCTGGAAAGGTGATCTCTTTGCATTACCCTTTGAATACGCTCTTCAAGCGGTGCATCTACCACAACAATATAATCAAAAAGTTTGTCTGACCCCGACTCGTAAAGAATGGCCGCCTCTTGTAAAATGTAGGGTTCAGCTGCATGATTCGCGCACCATGCCAAAAAATTTTCTTTTACCCGTGGATGCACGATCGCATTCAGTTCCTTCAACTTTTCCGGGGAGTTAAACACCTCACGGGCGATGAAAGTTGTATTAAGCTTATCTCCGTTATAGGAATCAGGACCGAATAGACGGCTAATCTTTTTTATAAGCTGACTATCCCTCTCCATCAAAGCCTTAGCTTCATGGTCGGCAAAATACACCGGGGCATGAAGGATACTGAAAATTTCAGCGACAGTTGATTTTCCACTGCCTATCCCTCCTGTTAGCCCTATTTTCAGCATTACTTTTCGATAAGGTATTCAACTGTCCTGGGAAAGTACTTGAGAGACCGGATAAACTCGGGCTGCCGGGTAACCTCAACAATGATCTTATTAGATAACCCGGCGAGTGCCTCATTGAAATCGACCGTAGCGGTAAACATGGAGGGCTGCAATTTATCGTAATCGCTCAAACCTACCCGACAGGTCACCTGAATGGTATGAGGGAAAGTCTTAAGACGGGCCGAATCGGGCATATTCATCACATCAATCGGAATTTCCAGCATTTTTTCCGTGAATTTTTCTACGACAAAACTAGCGGTTACCTGTTCATGGATCAGTTTGGTATTTTTAATTTTTGCCAGGTCCACCTTCATGGAATTGCTTTGTTGAATGAGACCTACATCCGTGTTTTTGGTGTTCAGTTCAATCAGGGTATCGACAATATAATCGGGGCCGGAGACCGTAACAGAATCCGGATCAAGAACCGGTCCTTGCTTCAGGATCAATTGTTTACCTAAATTGTAAACCAATTGAGAATGCACAGGCAGTTTTTTTGATACAACCTTGGCAAATCTGAAGTAAAGGCTGTCGGGCTTGATTTCCAGTATTTGAAATTCAGAACTGAGTTGTTTGGCGAAGTAATCCCGTGCGTATCTGGTTTCTATATAGTATACCGAAGAATCCTTACCCGAAGCCTGGTTCATATAGAACGAGCGGACGTTAAAAACCAGGGGGATATGCCTTGTACCCAGGCTATAACGCAAAAGTGTATACCCATGGGCATTCACATTAAGTGTCAGATAATCGGGCAGATCCCCCACGAGTATTTTATTGTCAGGGAATTTTCTATAGATAACCGGATATTTTACATCCGTCGTATAGTTTTTGCTCAGGGCGTTCATAAACCAAAAGATCATGGAAAGCAACAGAAAAAAGGAAAAGACAAATGCCTTTTTTCTGAATGCCGTTTTTTCCTTATCGCTAAAACGTGAAATCCTGTTTAGAAATCCTGAACTCACAGAAATAGAAATTATTTGTTTTGTGCCACTATATCGGTAGAATCTTTTAGTACAGCATTCTTGTCTACTTTAATCCGGACGTTATCGGATATTTCAACAGTTACAGTTTGGTCCTTGATATCAGTAACTTTACCGTATATCCCTCCGGTCGTTACAATCTTGTCATTTTTCTGAAGAGAACTTCTGTAACTTTTCAATTCCTTTTGCCTTTTAACCTGGGGCCGGATCATGAAAAAGTAAAACACTACGATAATCAGCAATAAAGGCAAAAGGGAAGTGAGTGCATTAGGGGATTGTCCCTGAGCTGCTTGTAAAAGAATAAGTAGATGGTTCATTTTGAATTTATTTAAGTATTAATTATTTGAATATATATCGGCTTCCAGAGTCAGTGTCACCAAAGCAGTTTGAGCATTCGATTCCACCGTTACGCTCTTTTGCTGTTTGCCCGACCTTCCTTTGGAATCAAACACCACTTTGATACTCCCTTCCCCACCGGGAGGAATAGGTTCAGGGGTAAAATCAGGAATGGTACAACCACAACTTGCAGATGCATGGTTAATGATGAGATCTGAATGGCCTTCATTACGGAACCTGAAATACCATCCTACCTGTTCCCCCTCCTTTATGCTGCCAAAATCATGTTGAAGCGTGTCGAATTTTATAATGGGCAGTTCGTCAGGACTTAAATTCTCCTGTCTGTTAGTGGAGGAGCTGAATTCTTTGGATTTCTCCTCCCGGCAGGAAGAAAAAAGAAGAAATACCAAAACCAAAATCCCTAAATAACAGTTAGAGCTTCTCAATCTTGTCTTCATTTTAATGTCAAAAAATTCATTTATAACAACTATTTCCATCCTTCATTGAGAGTATCCCAGGATTTCCTGATTAAAATTCTTCGTAAAATAAACATAAATAATCCGATTCTCAAAGCATCGGCTTAAAGCTCTCCAATAAGCCCCCTGCCCGTCTTCTTAACTTTATTGTCAGCCTTAAGTTGTTGAAGAATTTTGTCCAATACACCATTAATAAAAGTATTGCTTTTATCCGTGCTGTAAAACTTGGCAATTTCAAGATACTCATTTAAACTGACGCGTGTGGGAATTGATGGAAATTCCATCATTTCGGTAATTGCTATCTGCATAATCAGTACATCCATGAAAGCGATACGCTCCAGATCCCAGTTACTTGCCTTTTCCTCGATCATCTGGAGTGAAAATCCGCGGTTTGCAAGGGATTTTAGAAAAAGCCCAAACACAAAATCCCGGTCTTCTTCATTTTTGTAAAGTTCAGGAATTTTTTTATCCGGTTGATCACTCTCCTTTACCTTATTAATGTATTTAATGACCATTGACAATACAAAATCAAGATCGTCATTCCAATAGATGCTTTTTTCCTCAATAATCTGCCAGAGAGAATCGTTGGGTAACACGATTTGAGAATAAAAAAAAACGATTATTTTCTTATCTCCTTCAAAATCGTTGGCTTCTCCGCTCATATATTCCTTGTATGCTTCGGAGGAGGTGAGCTGCGTAAAAAGCTCTTTTATCAATTCCCG
Source organism: uncultured Bacteroidales bacterium (assembly GCA_963779845.1). Classification (GTDB taxonomy): domain Bacteria; phylum Bacteroidota; class Bacteroidia; order Bacteroidales; genus CAVZZV01. Next base: position 223,574 of record CAVZZV010000001.1, read on the forward strand.
GTGGTTCACCCAACTGATATGTTGGTTATCGATAAACCTTGAAATATTTTTATTATCCCGAAGTTTCCCAATCAATTTATTTTTAATAAAGCGGGTATTGGGGTGTAAATCATGGTAATCAGGAATTTTTTTATTGTATGCGATTTCAATTCGTGAATTCGCGTAGCCTGAAACTTCTATAATAAGAAGAATGAGGTAGTAAAAAAGTTCATATGCTTTGGTGATGCTGAAGTGTAATTCCTTCTCCGATATTTTTACATCTTTCTGCTCAGATTTATAATAAGCATATAGAATTTGTAAAACTTTGATCCTAAGTAAACGCCTGCTGATCATTTAAAGAACTTAAAAATATGGTTAATCCGGCTGCAAATGTAAAACAATTTTGCTTAAAATTTTAAAAAAACCATGATATAAGGCATGATACGCCCGCCTATCTAAAGAAGGATATTCATTTTATATCAAGCCGATTGTACATTTCATCACAAAAACCTTCATTTTTATAAATATTTTAACAATTACTAAATTTATTTTCTATTTTTGAAAGACAATTACATTATTAAACTAACTCGTGACTATGATGGAAGAAGGAACCGGCAAAATTGATGAAGGTATGGGCCAAGCCAGAGAAGAGATCTTTTCTGAGGCTGTGAGGGCAGGCAAACGCACCTATTTTTTTGATGTTAAAGCGACCCGAAGTAATGATTACTATTTAACCATTACCGAAAGCAAAAAGAGGTTTAACCGGGATGGAAAATCCTTTTATGAGAAGCATAAAGTTTTTCTCTACAAGGAGGATTTTGAAAAATTCACGGACGGTTTGGCATCAGTAATTGATTTTATCAAAAAGAATCAACCTGAACTGCTTGAACATCCTTATCAGGAAGAGTCGGAGGAAACACTCACTGAAGAATTTACGAGCGTCGAATTTGAAGATCTGGGAAGCAAAAACTCCTGATCGCCAGATTAGGTTTTATTTAGTGGGACTTTTTTCATATTTATGCATCTTATCAGAGATGGTAATATCTTTATCCTGACCAATTTGCAATTTCAAATTGATGAGTATATCAGAAGCGCCCTCTCTGAAACAACATTCCCGTATCTCTGAAATCAGATGTATTACCTCCTGGTAACTTCCTTCAACAATGGTCTCGAAAGGACAAACCCTGTATTTCAATCCGGATGATTGAATGCACTGGATTGCTGCATCTACGATCATATAGGCAAATTCCTTATTCCCTGAGGCCAATACCTGTATGGCCGCGTTGATTTTATTTTGATGTTCCATACAATTTATCTTTTAAGTTGAAGGGCCACTTTTCTGGGTAGCCAGAAACTTCCTGATCTCTTTGAATGACAATTCCTTCACATTGGTTATTACAAAATTTTCATTTAAAAAGTCCCCAAACTGATTACATTCAAAAATTGCCTCATCTATAATGGTTTTTATTGTGGCATGCAATGGAATAATAGCCATTATAGCGCAAAGGGATTTGGAAAAGCGTATTTTTTCCCGTTCCGCGTCATTTTTCATAAAAGTATATGAAAATTCATCCCGGATAATCTTCTTCTCCAGTCCGGAAAAGGCTTCATCCCTGCTGCCCACAAGCACGATAAAATAACGGAGCTTGTCCCCCTTTCCACCCAGTCCGGTCGAAATAAATACCTGATTCTGATCCAAAAGTTTTGATTCCAGAAGCATCCTGCTTTCCTGCAGGGCCAATATCCCCCAATCCCTGAGTTCGCCGGGCGGATCCGACATAAACCTTTCAATGTGCCGGTAAGCCTCAACATTCTCCATTGAGGCAAGTCGAACCAGGGACTCCTGTTTATCGGCATGACTCGTTGTCTTGCTAAATAACCTGGACGATAAGGAATTCAAATCAACCTCCTTGCTGTCGGTTCTTACATCCCTTGATAACCGGAAGTATTCCATCTGAAGGCCCAGATCAATCTTTTCCTCCAGAATACTGAAATTACCTGATGATGTTCCAAAGAGATCCTTTATCTTGTCATATAAATTTTCGTTTTCTTCCATTTCCTCAAGTGACCCGAACTTTAAAAAAATCAAATTACGAAAATAATAGTTCAATATCAAAGTATATTCAAAAAATATTTAATTAAGGAATACCTATTTATAGGTATAGCCTTTTAGCCTATTATCCTTAAAATTGCACATATTTGATGATTATGCTTTTATCGGAACTTCCAGCCAGGCAATCTGGGGTTATACAGAAAATAAATGGTGCGGGGCCCTTCAGGAAGAGGATCTCAGAAATGGGGTTTATTAAGGGGCAACCGGTAAGGGTCGTAAAAAACGCTCCTCTGAAGGACCCGGTAGAATATTCCATCATGGGATATGCCATAAGCCTGAGAAGAGCTGAGGCTGCCCTTATTGAAATTGAACCTTTAACTGGGGCAGGCATTCTTCCCCAATACCATGGAACAACCGATGTTTCATCTTCAGAGGCTATAAATGATCCGAAAAGAAAGACCATCAATATAGCTTTTGTAGGCAACCCAAACTGTGGAAAGACGAGTATATTTAACAATGCTTCCCGATCATATGAACATGTGGGCAATTACAGCGGGGTCACCATCGAAACCAAATTGGCTAAATTGGAATATGGGGGGTATCTTTTCAAAATATTCGATCTTCCCGGAACATACTCCTTGAGCTCATGCAGTGCTGAAGAGATTTATGTCAGGAATTTTCTGGCTGAAAATTCCCCCGATATTGTGGTTAATGTAATTGATGCCACCAATCTGGAAAGGAACCTGTATTTAACCACCCAACTCATCGATCTTAACTTTCGGATGGTAATCGCCCTAAATATGTTTGACGAGTTGAAGAGGAAAGGGGACCATTTCAACCACTTGTCTTTTTCTGCCTTGCTTGGAGTCCCGGTCGTGCCTACGGTCGGTTCAAAAGGCAAAGGTTTCGCCCGGCTTTTTGAGGCCATTATTGCCAAATATTCCCAATCAGAAAGCGAACGAAAAAAAATTCAGATTAATTACGGGAAGGACCTTGAACATTCCATCAAAACGATAAGCGATAATTTGAAAGCTCTGGACCCGGCCATCTATGCCGGAAATTTAAACCTTCGTTACCTTTCATTGCGTTTGCTCGAAAATGATGAACATATCCATATGAAGCTTTCTGCCTCCCCGCATTATACTTCTATTAAAAGACTCGCAGAAAAAGAGCGGAAAAACTTAAGGTCCCTGATGGATGATGAACCAGACACACTTTTAACCGATGCAAGGTTTGGGTTTATCGCCGGTGCCCTTCGGGAAACCTATAGACCGGGGAACAGTACAAGAAGGAGAAATTCACATAAAATAGACAAAATCCTTACCCATAAATACCTCGGTATCCCGATCTTTTTTGGGTTTTTATGGTTAATGTTTGCCATCACATTCGGTATAGGACAGTATCCGGTTCACTGGATTGAAAGCGGAGTTGCCTGGTTTTCAGGCCTTACTTCCCGGCTGGTTCCTGCGGGTGATTTTCAAAATTTACTCATCGATGGGATCATCGGGGGGGTTGGGGGGGTTATTGTTTTTCTTCCAAATATCCTTGTCCTCTTCTTCTTTATTTCGTTTCTTGAGGATACAGGATATATGGCCCGTGCAGCCTTTATCATGGACAGGGCTATGCACAAGATCGGCCTGCATGGAAAGTCTTTCATCCCTCTGGTCATGGGATTTGGCTGTAATGTCCCTGCGATAATGTCCACCCGCATTATAGAGAGCCGGAGCAACAGAATGCTCACCATGCTCATCATGCCATTTATGTCCTGCTCTGCCAGATTGCCAGTCTATATTCTTATTATCGGTGCTTTCTTCCCTCATCATCAGGGAACTATGCTTTTTGGAATTTACCTCACCGGAATTCTGCTTGCAGTACTTTCGGCCATTCTATTCAGAAAACTACTATTTCGCAGGGAGAATAGCCCTTTTGTTATGGAACTTCCCCCTTACCGGATCCCGACACTGAAAAACACCTCCCGGCATATGTGGCATAAGGGTTCTCAGTACCTTCAAAAGATCGGGGGGATAATCCTTGTCGCTTCCGTGATCATATGGGGCCTGGAATACTATCCAAAAAACAGTGAACCCGAGAATTTAAGCCAAAATCAAATAATTTCAATCCAGGAAGCAGACGGAAATATGCATCAGGAGAACAACTCATATCTTAAAAGAATCGGGCAAAGCATTCAGCCGGTGATGAAACCTCTCGGATTTGACTGGAAGCTTACGGTGAGTATCCTTTCGGGTGTTGCCGGTAAAGAATTAGTAGTGAGCACCATGGGTGTACTATACAGCCATCAGGAAAGCGAAGCCATTTCTCTGGGGGAAAGGATCAAAAATGAGCAGTACAAGCAGGGAAGACTTGCGGGGCAGAAGGTTGTACCTGCTGTTGTCGCACTTTCTTTCTTGATGTTCACGTTGGTTTACTTTCCCTGTATGGCCGTAATTGCGACCGTAGCCCGTGAAGGCGGCTCCATTTTGTGGTCAGGATTTATAATCGTCTATACCACAGGCCTGGCCTGGATCTTGTCATGGTGCGTATATCAAATCGGAAATTTTTTTTTAATGTAATACTTAAATAGAGGATTAATTATGATACAGGAATTATTGGCAACAACAACGGTAATGGCTGCAATTGTCTTTGCCCTGTACTCAATATTTAAAACGATCCTGCCCTTTTTCAAAAAGGAATCGGCCGGATGCAGGAGCGGAGACTGCAATTGTGCGCTTCCCAAGAGCAAAAAAGTCATGGATAATGTTTGAGAAAATCTTTAAGTGAATTTAAATCCTTACATTTGTGAAAAACCGGAAGGCCATCCTAAATATTCAATGGGAGATTAAGGGACAGCCTGTTTTGAAAGAAATGTTCATTTCATTAAGCGGAAGAGGAATAAATTACAGCATTTTAAACACTAAAGATTTAACCACTAAATGAAACTCATTGATGATTTCAATTCTAAATTAGAGGAACTTCTCAATTCAGGATACCGTTTGAAAATTGAAGTTTACCTTCGAAGAGGACTGGAACTGTTCCGTCAAAGAGCCGACCTTTTCCTTTTATATTCTGCCTTGTACGTAGTATCAATGCCTTTCGGAGGTTTCATTATATCCGGTCCGCTTACGGCCGGTTTTTTTCTGGTGGCAAGAAGGCTCGACAAGGGGGAAGAAATAATCATCGATCATTTTTTTGAAGGTTTTAAGTTTTTCATTCCATTGCTTCTGCTTACAATCGTATCGGGCATTCTCATCTTTATTGGCTTCATTGCCTTTATTATCCCCGGAATTTACCTGAGTGTTGCCTACACTTTTGCCATTTTCTTCGTAATTTTCGCCCGGATGGAATTTTGGGACGCTATGGAAGCCAGCAGACACTTAACAGGAAAACAGTGGTTTGACTTCTTCCTGCTCATATTGGTTCTGGGTATATTAAACCTACTTGGAGCAATGATATTTGGAGTGGGATTGCTTTTCACCCTACCCATTAGTTTTTGTGCCCTATATGCAGCTTATGATGACCTCATTGGAAGATAATGTTCCTTTATATGCAAACCAATATAATCCTCTAAATTTCAAAAAAATGAAACAAATTATTCTCTTAAGTCTTTTCTCCTTTGCGATGTTGATCGCCTGCAACCAATCCGAAAAAAAATCCAACATTGAAAACTCTCCTTCTGAAACAGCGGTTAATTCCGATAACGTAGTCTTCCTTGATATGAATGTTGAGGGAATGACATGCACTGGCTGCGAATCTACCATAAAGGAAGGGGTATCTCAACTTCCCGGAGTCGTTGAAGTAAATGCGGACTATGTGAACGGGAAAGCAATGGTCAGCTATGATTCCACCCTAACCACCCAAAAGGATATTTCCAGGGCTGTGGAGCAACGTGGATATAAAGTTACTTCTCTCGGGTTTGCAAAAGAGGATGAGCTTCAACTGGAGCCTGCAAATTGAGGATCGTTTTGCAGCCTTTTTTCTGAATATTCTAAATCAATAAAACTTATCCCTCTTATTGACAGGTGGAATGATGATTTTTTCTTACTGTCCAAGAGTTGCCACCATCACCGCTTTGATGGTATGCATTCGGTTTTCGGCCTGGTCAAAAACAATGGAGCGCTCCGATTCGAATACCTCATCGTCCACCTCCATCGCTGTAAGCCCGAATTTTTGATAGATTTCCTCTCCTATTTTTGTTTCCCTGTTGTGATAGGCGGGAAGGCAATGAAGAAATTTAACCTTTGGGTTTTGCGTCATTTTCATAACTTTCATATTAACCTGATAATCTTTCAGCAGACCAATCCTCTCCTCCCAAACCTCCTCAGGTTCTCCCATGGAAACCCATACGTCAGTATAAAGAAAATCTGCATCCTTAACCGCTTCCTCCACCTTGTCAGTAATAGTGATCCGTGCACCGGTATCCTTTGCAATTTCCCGGCAATGCTTTACTAATTCTTCTGAAGGCTGCACCTTTGCGGGAGCGGCAGCCCTGAAATCCATGCCTAGTTTTGAAGCTCCTACCAGCAGGGAATTCCCCATATTATTGCGGGCATCCCCGAGATAACAGAAGCTTATCTGGTGTAAAGGCTTATCGGAATGCTCCATCATGGTCATTACATCCGCCAATATTTGCGTCGGGTGATACTCGTTGGTCAATCCGTTCCAGACCGGAACCCCGGAATAGGCTGCCAGTTCTTCTACTATTTCCTGCCCGTATCCACGGTACTCAATCCCGTCAAACATCCTGCCCAAAACCCTGGCTGTATCCTTCATGGATTCCTTCGTACCGATTTGGGTACCCGAAGGACCCAGGTAGGTAACATGTGCTCCCTGATCCAGTGCTGCAACTTCAAAGGCACATCTCGTCCGTGTGGAGGTCTTTTCGAAAATAAGGGCTATATTCTTACCTTTCAGACGTTGCTGTTCTGAGCCTTTGTATTTGGCCTCCTTTAGGACAAAGGCCAGCTCAATAAGATGATTTATCTCTTTGGGAGTGAAATCAAGCAATTTTAAAAATGATCTGTTTCTAAGATTGAATGCCATGATAATAAGCTTATTGAATTAAGTTCATGGCAAAGATAAAAGAAATCTGATTTGAAGAGGTTCCCGATTCGTTATTTATCGTAGTCCATGGTAATTTTAGTCCCATAAGAACGATCTTCCAGCTTGAAGGCTTCAGTAATGACCGACTTGGACCCTCCCCCCCCGATAAACCGCAGACTGGCCAATATCTTTGGCTTCATGCTCCCCTCGCTAAACTGGCCCTCCTGAAGATACTTAAGAGTATCCGCATAATTGAGGAATTCCCTCGCTTCCTGTTGCGGGGTGTTATAATTAAGGTAGACGAAAGGGACATCCGTCAGAATATAAAACTCGTCCGCTCCGATTGAAGTTGCCAGCAGTGATGATGCCAAATCCTTATCAATCACGGCCTCTGCAGTACGGATGTTCTCTTTTTCATCGATGTACACAGGGATGCCGCCTCCCCCTGCTGCAATGACAATATTCCCGGCCAGAGCCAATTCCTTCACAATTCCACTGTTCATTACCGAAACCGGATCCGGGGAGGGAACCACTCTTCGCCAACCCTCCTTCGTCCTTTCCTCTTCCCTGAATATCCATGATTTTTCTTCACCTATTCGTCTGGCTTCTTCCTGAGTGCAGGTCCTGCCAATCCGTTTAACCGGATTGCTAAATGCCGGATCGTTCTGATCGACGACTACCTGTGTAACAAGAGTAATAACCTCCTTTTTGATGTGGTATTTTATCAGTATGTTTCTTAACATCCTTTCAATCATGAAACCTATTCCACCCTGGGAATCGGCCACGCAGATATCAAGTGGCATTGGAGGAATGCCATACATGCTTTCGCCCGCATCGTTCCGAAGAAGTATATTGCCTACCTGTGGCCCATTGCCATGGCTCAATACGAGTTCATAACCTTCACGAATAAGGAAAATTAAATTCTCCAGGGTGTCCATGGTATTTTGTTCCTGCTCTTCGATAGTCCCCAGTTGTGCCTCGCGTAATAATGCGTTGCCTCCCATCGCAACCACGGCCATTTTTTTTGATTTCTTCATTTTCCATAAATTTTACAGTGCCTGACAAAAATATAGCTTTACTTTGTGATTTGTCTGCCGCGATTTATTGTTATACAACAATGTTTAAAACTATTTTCCCATTTATATGAATATTTTATACCTTTACCCTCAGATTTAACCGAAGGTATAAAATGCTCATTATTAGATATTTACAATTTACAATCTCTGTAATCCTCCTGTCGGTTTTCATGAGCGCCTGCAATCGTGAACCAAAAATTAAGGAAGTAAAGGCAACAGTCATTGACTATCATGTAGATTATATGGCCGAAAAGGCAGGAAGCATTCCCACCAGCATCCTTCCCCGAAAAATGGAATTGATTTTTTCCGAACCCTATGCGCTTAACCATATTGAAGGACTCATGGGTCAGTTTTCCCTTACCTATATTGCCAATCTTAATAAGAAGACGGTCATCACCCTGCTAAAAATTTTTGATAAAAAATATTATCATAAGGGAAAGGCTGGGGAAATGCCTGTAGGGATTGATCAATTTGAAAACATGAGTATCTCGAAGGGATCGGCCGTCCGTGAAATAGCTGGTTTCGACAGTGAAGAATTAATCCTGCGTATTCCCGGAAAAAACGATGTATCCATGTACAGCACTAAGGAATTAAATATAAAATCGCCCAATATTACCACTCCCTATCGCCAGGAGGAAGAGGTGCTTCTTATTTTTTATACAAGTCTTAGTAATATGGAGATGATACTTACAGCCCAGGATTATCGGGAGGTAAGCGTAAGTAATGAGATTTTCCAGGTGCCTGCGGACCATCGGAGGATTTCTAAGGAAAGTATGGAAGAAGCTATTCGCGAACTGTTCAAATAAGTTTTCTGTTTTTATGCCCTTCAAATAGATTATAGCATTACTATGGCGAAGAAGAAAAAAAAAGGTTTGGTATTGTTTCTTCGGAATATCGTTCTGTTTTTCAGGGACGAACGTTTCAGAATTACCCTGGGAATATTCCTCATCATCCTTTCGGCCTATTCGATGATCGCTTTTGTCTCATACTTTTTCACATGGCAGGAAGATCAGGACTTCTTATGGGCAAAAGTATTTTCCGGACCGGAGGTGCAGGTGGAAAATCATGCCGGGAAAGTGGGAGCCTGGTTGTCCGCACTCTTTATCAATAAATGGTTTGGAATTGCAAGTCTTTCCCTCCCCTTTTTGTTTCTCATCCTGGGATTTTATTTCCTGCGTTTGCGTATTTTTAAAACGGCCAAAACAATCCGAAACCTTCTGATCGGCACAATTATCTTCTCTGTGCTTTTTGGCTTTGTATTTGGAAAAAGTAATGGGTTCCTGGGAAGTGGGCCAGGAGGTGCACATGGTTACTACATAAGTAACTGGCTTTCTGCAAGTATCGGGAAAGCCGGGACTGCCCTGCTTTTAGTCATCCTTATCATCGGATACTCCATCTATGCTTTTAATAAATCCTCCTTTACGATAATCGGCCGATTAAGGAAAAAAGGGGAAGGGAAACCTTCTCACGGAGTTGATAATTCAACAGGCAATCACAACGATGAAATGGAAATAGATCTGCTTCCCCGCGAGGAGAAAACAGAGGAAGTTGACCTTGACCCCATTCCAGTCCTTAAGGGCCCCACTAGGGCTGAGAAAGAAGAAGACAAAAGCAGTGGGATCGAACTAATGATCGAAAAACAACCTGGAGATGAAACAACATCCACCGGATCGCTTGAAGAGGATTACGATCCAACACTCGACCTCTCCGGTTACAGGTATCCATCGCTTTCTCTCCTGAGCGACCATGAAGTAGGAAATCCCAATGTGAGTAATGAAGAGCTCCTTAGCAACAAAAACAAGATCGTTGAAACACTGGCCAACTACAAAATTACCATCGATAAGATAAAAGCAACCATTGGACCCACGGTAACCCTATACGAGATCATTCCGGCTCCTGGGATCAGAATCGCTAAAATCAAAAGCCTGGAGGACGATATCGCCTTGAGTCTGGCTGCACTGGGCATCCGGATTATTGCCCCCATTCCGGGAAAAGGGACTATTGGCATAGAGGTACCCAATCAACAGCCCCGTACCGTTGGGATGAAGAATATTTTGGCTTCCAAAAAGTTCCAGGATACTAAATTTGATCTTCCGGTAGCCCTGGGCAAAACGATTTCAAATGAAACCTATGTTTTTGATCTCACCCGAATGCCCCATTTACTTGTAGCGGGAGCAACCGGACAAGGCAAATCGGTAGGACTCAATGCTATTATCACCTCACTGCTTTACAAAAAACACCCCTCCCAGTTAAAATTCGTTCTTGTAGACCCTAAAAAGGTTGAACTTACGCTTTACAGCAAAATTGAACGTCACTTCCTGGCGAAGCTTCCCGATACAGAAGAAGCAATTATTACCGATACCCAAAAGGTTATCACCACACTGAATTCCCTTACCATTGAAATGGACCAGCGCTATAACCTCCTGAAACATGCGCATGTAAGAAACATTAAGGAATACAACGAGAAATTTATCAAAAGAAAATTAAACCCCGACAAGGGGCACCGATATCTTCCATATATTGTTTTAGTTATCGATGAATTTGCGGACCTTATCATGACTGCGGGCCGTGAAATTGAGAACCCTATTGCCCGTCTCGCGCAACTCGCCCGGGCCATTGGTATCCATCTGATCATTGCGACCCAAAGACCCACGACAAATATTATTACCGGGGTGATCAAAGCCAACTTCCCGGCAAGGATTGCGTTCAGGGTGATGTCAGTTATTGACTCCCGTACCATTCTTGATTCCTCAGGAGCCAACCAGCTTATTGGGCGGGGCGACCTGCTGATCTCTAACGGAAACGAACCTACCCGGCTTCAGTGCGCCTTTATCGACACTCCCGAGCTTGATAACCTTACGGAATTCATTGGTGGACAACGCGGCTACCCTTCCGCCCTCCTTCTCCCCGAAGTCATTGATGAACAATCAGAGGCCTTCGCGGTAGATCTTAAAAAGAGAGACAGCAAATTTGAAGAGGCTGCACGTATGGTGGTACAATTTCAGCAGGGATCCACCTCTCTGATCCAGCGCAAACTCTCTCTGGGCTATAACCGGGCAGGGAGGATTGTGGACCAGTTGGAAGCCGCAGGGATCCTCGGCCCTTTTGAAGGCAGCAAAGCCAGGGAAGTACTGATACAGGATGAAATAAGTTTGGAACAGATTTTGAGCGGTCTGGAGAACAACTAAATCCTGGGCACATGGCAGTTCGTTATTTTCCATAAAAACCCAGACACAAAAAATAAAACCGGAACCTTTAACCAGAAGCGGGGTGCTGCTTGACCCTTCACAAAAAAGGTATTCCACATATAAAATTATTAACCATGAAACACAGCCTGATTCTCCTGATGAGCATCCTAACCCTGAATTTGCAGGCACAATCCTCCCCGAATCAGCCGGTACAGGATCCAGGGGCAGAGATATACCTTGACAAACTCGCTGAAATTTTTACCGGCCAGGAGGCTGTCCAGATGGAATTCAAATACGAAGTCATTTCAAGGATCGAGAATACCAAAGTGTCGGATTTCGGTTCCATCATCATAAAAGGGGAAAAATATAAGATGAAAACGGAAGATACCGAAGTATACTTCAACGGCGTTAATCTTTGGACCTATTCCGTAAATGTGGATGAAGTATACCTTTCAGAACCCGATCCCGAAAGCATGGACCAGACTCTGGCCAATCCCTTTCTTTTGATAGGGAATTACAAAGATTATTATAAATATAAACTAAAGAACGAAACCACCGCTGAGGGTAGAAAATATGCTGTGGTTGAATTATATCCCAAGGACCCGGATGTTGAATACAGCATTCTGCGCATACTCATCAATAAAACTTCGTTATTGCCCTATTCCTTTACCATGCAGCAGAAAAATGGCTTTGATTTCAACATCATCATCAATGAATTTATACAAAATGTAAAAATAGGGGATGCTACTTTTGAATGGGATTCCTTGGCGCATCCGGATGTGATGGTTATTGAGATGTAAAAAGGTCTGCGTGATCCATTGGTTGCATAAAATAACCAAGTCGAAAAAGCAGAAAACTATGCAGGGTAAGTGATTATAAAACAGCCTCTTTCGGATATTCAATCCTCGCATGATAGATGTTCACAAGCTTGCTTTTCAGGACTTCTTTAATCTTCGTGAAATCCCGGAAGGTGATCTCGACATTGTCGAATTGTTTTTCGCTGATCTGGTAACTGATGATATCTTCAACAAGTTTATTAATAATTTCCTTGTTAATAAGCTTTAAGCTGCGGGCAGCCGCCTCGACCGAATCGGCCATCATAAGTACCGCAGTTTCCCGGCTAAATGGTTTAGGCCCGGGGTAGGTGAATTTCTCGGCATCCACCTCGGCATCGGGATATTTTTTGAGATAGGAGCGGTAAAAATATAACACTTTGGTGGTCCCGTGGTGCGTACGGATAAAGTCGATGATCACATTCGGGAGTTTGTGTTTTTTTGCCAGCTCGATACCAATGGTTACATGTGAAATTATCTTGGCGGCTGATTCTTCGAAATCCAGATTGTCGTGTGGATTAAAATTTGATGTCAGATTTTCGATAAAATAAGAGGGATCGTTCATTTTGCCAATATCGTGATAAAGTGCCGCCGTGCGAACCAGAAGGGAATTTCCTCCGATGGTGAGTACTGCCTCCTCGGCCAGGTTGGCTACCTGAAGGGAATGCTGTAGAGTACCGGGCGCTTTTTCAGAGAGTTCCCGTAACAATGGCTGATTGGTATCGGACAGCTCAAGAAGAGTGGCATCTGAAATAAATCCAAAGGATTTTTCAAATATATAGATTAAGGGATAGGAGGACAAGAGGAGAAGTGCGTTTCCAGCAAACCAGGTGTAATTTCGCCAATCGATACTCGCCAGGCTGCCTTCCTGAAGGATACTCATACCGGTGTAAACCACACTATAAGAAAAGAATGCAAAAATAGCGGTTACAAACAGAATCCCCCTCCGATAAACATTTCTTAGAGCAAAGAGGGTAATAACCCCGGCTATAAAATTCAGAAAAACGAATTCAAATGCATTGGGAGCCCAGAATCCTATAAGCAAAATGCTTATTATGTGGGCAAACAAGGCTATCCTGGCATCATAGAAAGTTTTTATGATAATGGGCAATAATACAAATGGAACCACGTAAAAACTGATGGCCTCGGCCCGAATGGTAATGGCAGCGAGGACGGCAACGATATCGACTAAAAGAATAATAAAAAAGGTTTTTTTTGCGGATTCAAGCACCTCCTTTCTAAAGTGGAAAAGGAACAAATACAGGACAACGAACGCAAATCCAACCAGGATGATCTGCCCGACGAATATCAAATTGTAATCGCGCGAAACATCAAGGTTTGTTTCATATTCATGCTTGAGTGATTGCAGAATCCTGAACTTCTCCTCAGTAATTGGTTCGCCTAATGCGATGATCTTCTCTCCCTCCTGCACCATGCCCTGGGTCAATGAAACCTCTGACTTCAGGCTTTCTTTAACCCGATTTGAAGTATTTTCATCGAATATGAGATTGGCTTCAATCAGTGAAGAGGGGTCGTAAAAAGCAGAAAAACGCCCCGAAGCTTCAATATGCGGCTGAAACTTTGCAGCCAGAGCCTTGAGTTCCGTCATCAGGCTCTCATAAGCCTTTGGCTGGGTGAATACATTTCCGGCGGTACGTTCGGTAACGACCTGTCCATTCATCACATTAATAACCGCATCGTTCTTTATGGCCAGTTCTAGTTGGATGGGGTCACTGACAATTCCCCGGGAATAAATGTTCCCGATCAGCTGGTCCAGGGTAGTGTAATAGGTTTGCTTCAGTGCTCCCTCTTTTAGGTTCGATCCTAATACTGACCGGGCAGAATCAGTTCGCGCTTCACGCCTGGTGATATAATTTTTCCAGGCTGCCTCAAAATCGATTTTAAGCTTAGCCTGCACTTCAGGATAGACGAGTGAATCTACCTGGAAATATGGCTGAAATCTTTTTAAAAGGCTGTCTGTCTCAGATTGCACCTCAGCATCCGATTTATATATAGGGAAGTCGAATGGTGCCACGAGTATTTCATGCATCCAGGGCTTGCCTTTTTGAAATTCATACCGGAATTTCCCCTGCCGGGGAAAAAGGGATAATATTACGGCTGCTCCTGCAAGGAAAATAAAAAATAAGCTTGCCGATTTAAGAAAACCTTTGACCTTTTGATAAAATCGCATATTTCATCTGCTTAACGATTACGAAGATACAATTAATTTTATAAAAAAACCGCTTAAGTGGATTGCATAAGCGGTTTCAGGGATCAAAGAGTTTAATATCAGTCAACAATTTCAACCATTTTAAAGGGGACACGGATAATGGACTGATAATCCTCCCCAGCCTCCAGCATATCTTCATCATCCTCTTCGTAATACCAATTGATGATCACATCAAATTCAGGTTTATTTTTATGAATATGTTCCAGTTTTTTAAAGACATCCAGGATACATTTGGATGAACTTGTATTGAAATACTCAAGCTGGATATTAACCTTGGTTTGTTTCCTGGGTGCTTTACCATATTCATCAAGCCAATCTACCAGAGGCTTGTAAAACTCAATGGAATTTTCAGGAATCGAACGTCCTTTTATCTCCATCAAACCATCATCAGCATCAAATTTTACAGTGGGTGTTTTCGCGCTTCCTTCTATTGAAATAGCTTCCATATTTATCTTAATTATTATTTGGTTAAGGGTCAGGTTACAATCACGGTAAGTTCAAAAAAGAAATATTCATTGTTATAGTTCTCAAAGGAGTATTCCAGCTTATTGCCGGTCTTACGTGCGATATCAACCAATCCGAGACCTCCACCCCCTTTTGCACTCAACTTTTGATGATTGAGGATAAACTTGTACATCTCTTTTAAATCATCTCTCGACAAGGAGTTAATCTTATCTATTTTGTCCTTTAGGGCTTTTATCCTCGTGGAATTTATAAAATTACCTGTAGTTACTTTGTAAATATTTTCCTCCATCCTAGAAACTACAAGAATCCCAAACCGCGGATCGAATTTCTCCCTCATTCCGTCAGGAAGATCGTCTATATGATGATATAAATTTTGTAAGCTTTCGACCAGAACATTATAGACCTTTTTACGGATCTTGGAAGTTTCATTAAGGTCATCCAGTTTAGCTTCGACAACTTCGAGAACATTGCTGATCAGATCACTGGTTATACTTCCTTTATAGGCAAGGAGCACATCCTCAGCATTCAATTTGTCATAATACTCATTAATATCAAAGCTCATCTAGGCTATTTTCAAAAATGAAATCGTATAAAAATACGAAAATTTATTGCTCAACAAATATATTAAAAAAACTAAGTTTTAAAAACGCGACCCCGGCTATATATAGCTTATGGACTTCCTTTCCTGCCAAATGGTTGCATTCCTAATCAATAATTTGAAATTCACTATAAATTAAATACATTCCTTTCACTTTCTAAAATTTATTTAACTCTTTTTTTTAGAAAAAAATACCTGATATTAAGTTGATTTATAGATATTTATAAATTATTAATTGTTAGATGAAAAAATATATCTAATCTTTTCTTCCATTTCCTATAAAACAGGTTCATTTCTCATTCTTATTGAACGAATTCTTTCTCTTTCCACTAAACAGTTCATATTTATTAAATTTACACTTTAGTTTCCCGTTGAGTAATTCCCTTTTTTCGGATGGCCTCAACCCGATAAATTTCATGGCCTCCATGTTTGCACTTAAAATCCAGGCCTCGTAACCCTGGAAATTATTTTTAAGCCTGTCTCCAATGTTTTTATAAAAATTTTCAAGTTGCCCCTCTCTTAAACGTTCTCCATAAGGGGGGTTCATCATGATTATGCCGGTCCGGTCAGCCATAGGTTTCAATTCATTAAAATCCTTTCTTTGAAAGCTTATACAATCCTCCAGCAAAGCCTTTCTGACATTGTCTTCGGCAAGCTCGATAGCCATTGCTGAAATATCATATCCCATGATCTTGTGGTGAAAAGGCCTGCTCACCAAAAGGGTTTCAAGGATCCGGTTGTAGAGCTCCTCATCATAGTCCAACCAGTTCATAAATGCGAAAGATTTCCGGAGGATTCCGGGGGGGATTCCCCGGGCAATCAAGGCTGCTTCAATGGGCAAGGTACCAGATCCACACATGGGATCAATAAAATCACACCCCCCATCCCAACCACTCATCAGGATCATACCGGCAGCAAGGGCTTCATTCAACGGAGCGATATATTGTTTGGTGCGGTATCCGCGTTTAAAAAGCGGTTCTCCCGAACTGTCAAGGGATACATCGACCCGTTCACCATTCACATGTACATTTATGGAAACCTCTGCATTTTCCGTATCCACAGTGGGACGTCTGCCCAGATCATCCCTGAAACGATCCACGATAGCATCCTTAACTTTTAGCGCGACATAATGGCTGTGGTTAAAATTTTTAGAATTCACCGCACTTCTTACAGCGATGGTACGCCCGGGAACAAAATATTCCTTCCAGTCGATCTTATAGATCCCGTCATAGAGCTGATCATCATTCAGGGCTTTAAACGATTTAATGTGCATTAATATCCTTATGGCAGTACGGAGTGACAGGTTAAGTTTATAAAGCTGGGCTTTGCTTGCCTTAAATTTTATGGCCCGTTGAAATTGCTGGTGTTCAGTTATTCCATGCTTTTTTAATTCAGAAGTCAACACTTCCTCAAGCCCGAAAAGGGTGGTCACCACATATGAATCGCCACTCATTTTTTTGTTTTTAAAAATTCAGAAACCACCTTTCCCGCGGCGATAAACCGCTCCTCTCCATTTCCGGAAATAATGTTATAAGGTATGTTTAGTTTTTCAATCTCTTCCCGGTACTTGTCGAATAAATACATCCTGTTATCGCCTCCGTTTTCTCTTACCATATCTTTTTCCCACGGAATATCCGGCGCACAGATTAAATAGAGGCTGATAGTAAGTTCATTGATCGACTCATCCAGCCAATCGGGATATTTATGAAAAACCTCCAGAAACCATATTTTGGTAATGATAAGCCATGTGTCAAAAATAACGATACGGGATTCCCCGGAAGAATATTTGTGATAATCTTCTATCTGTTTTTTGGCTATTGTTACAATATCGGAATAATCGTATTTATTTCTTAGTGAACTCACGTAAAAGCGTGCGTATTCGGGGATCCAGACTGCACCGTAGCGACGGGAAAGGTAATCAGAGATATTCGTCTTTCCGGTCGATTCAGGGCCCGTAATTACGATCCTCACGGGATTGTGGTCATCACTTTTTTCCATTGACGGTAACCTATAAAAGCTAAAACTGTGTAAACAAAGAATAATATCATGGTGGGTAACAAACCTTTATAAATATAGGTTCCCATAGCTACAAAATCGACCACTATCCAAAATATCCAGTTTTCTATTATTTTTCTGGCAAGCATCCAGGTAGCTACCACGCTTCCCGAAGTAGTAAACGCATCCCAGTAGGGTATGGTAGAATCGGTATACCTGCTAAGAAAATATCCACCCGCAAAGGTAAGAATAAATGTGATCAGGATAAGGATTAAATTGTATTTCATTCCTTTAGAAACAATTCTGATCATTCCCTCCTGACCGTCAGTTGTACCTCTGGCCCCTTTGATCCAGTATATCCAGCCATATACGCTCACCAAAACATAATAAACCTGCAGGCTCATGTCGGCGTATAAACCCGATTTTAAAAAGACAAAAATATATAAGGCTGAAGTAATCAGGCCTAATGGCCACAGCCAGATTAACCGGTTTATGGAAAAATACAAATAAATAAGTCCTGTGATTGCTCCCAGGACTTCTAGCCAGTTTTGAAAAAACCACTGGATCATTTCACGACCTATTGAAGTTTACTTTCATAAAATTTTTCATGTTCAATGACCTCAATTGCCTTCCCGAAAATAGGATCGGATGGATTATATACATGATAAAACTCTGAAGTATCCCAAAGGTCGCGTGCAATATATGCCTTCAGCAATAGTTTGATTATGCTTTCGCTGGTTTCAAATCCCTTCTGATCGTAGGCCAGTCCCTCTTTTTCTGAATAGGCCAGGAGTTCATTTTTCGTCTGGGAACTTATTTCAAAATTTTTATTAAATACTTCAAAAGAGGGGTAATTATTTTTCAATTCCTTACGGTGAACATCTACCCAGTCGAGGATGAATTGATTTAAAATCCCGCGGCTCAGAAGAGAACGGTAATATTCCGAATAATTCGATGTATCAATCGGAACCAAAACATCAGGCAATATTCCACCCCCCCCATAAACAACTCTTTTTTTAACAAGGGTATTATATTTAAGGGAATCAGCAAACAGCTTTTTATCCTTTCCACTGAGCTCCCCATTGCGATAACGATCGGTTAATTCCTTTGAATACTCCTCATACCCTTCATCATACGGTTTTTGGATTAAACGTCCGGAAGGTGTATAATATTTAGCCACGGTAAGCCGGAGTTCGGACCCGTCGCGAAGGTCGAACCTTCCCTGCACCAGCCCTTTCCCAAAAGACCGTCGCCCTACGATCACCGCCCTGTCCCAATCCTGAAGAGCACCGGAAACTATTTCTGAGGCTGAGGCAGAAGTCTCATCTATCATGACCACCAGTTTGCCATCGGTAAAGTCCCCAGCTTCAGTGGAATAAAAATTCCGCCTCGGGTTCTTCTCCCCTTCAGTATAAACGATCATTCTGCGCCCAGAAAGAAACTGGTCGGCAAGATCCACGGCAGACCATAAATATCCGCCACCGTTTCCGCTCAGGTCAAGAATAAGGTTCTTCATGTTTTTTTCGCCTAGTTCCTCCATGGCATTTTTAAATTCCGCCACCGTGGTATTTGAAAACCTGGATAGTTTGATATAACCGGTAGATTCATCAATCATATAAGAAGCATCCAGGCTATAAATCGGAATTTCATCCCTTACAATGGTAAATTCCAGGATTTTATCTACATTTTTTCTTTTAATCCCGACCCGGACTTTTGTTCCCTTTTTGCCTTTAAGCTTCTTTTGTACATCCAGGTTTGAAATTCCAATACCGGCAACATTTTCCCCGTCAACTCTAACGATGCGGTCACCTGCTCTGATTCCTACTTTTTCAGAGGGTCCGCCAACTATTGGATTGATAATAAAAATAGTGTCCCTTAATATGTTAAAACTTACACCTATCCCTTCAAATCCTCCTTCGAGCATTTCTTGTGAGGCCCTAACTTCCTCCTTCGTCAGATAGCTGGAATGAGGATCGAGTTCATGAAGCATTTCGACAATGACATTCTCAACCAGTTTTGATTCATTTACAGTATCAACATAATATCTGGAAATTGTTTCCAGAACTTCACCAAATTTCAGGGATTCTTCCGAAATCTGTGCTTTTCCCGTTGTGAACAGGAAAATTATTCCCGTAAAGACAATTAGTATTTTTCTCATGATATAAAATTCAAATTTAGCTTTTTAATCTCTGCAAAAAGCAGTCCAGAAATGGTACAATAGAATTACAGT
This sequence comes from uncultured Bacteroidales bacterium, assembly GCA_963779845.1. Taxonomy (GTDB): domain Bacteria; phylum Bacteroidota; class Bacteroidia; order Bacteroidales; genus CAVZZV01. The sequence continues at coordinate 243,258 of CAVZZV010000001.1, forward strand.
CGATATTCTTATTATTAAACAAAGTAGTTTAGCTTATTCCCATTCGATAGTTGCGGGCGGTTTGGAACTGATGTCATAAACTACCCGGTTTATGCCTTTCACTTTATTTATTATTTCGTTGGATACACGGCTGAGAAATTCATAGGGCAAATGTGACCAATCGGCTGTCATGCCATCGGTTGAACCAACGGCCCTGAGAGCCACTACATGCTCATAGGTTCGCTCGTCTCCCATTACGCCAACCGACCTGACAGGCAAAAGGATGGCACCGGCCTGCCATACCCTGGAATAAAGTCCTGCGTTCCTGAGCGAAGTGATATATATATCATCTGCCTCCTGAAGCATCCTGACTTTTTCGCGGTTGATTTCACCCAGGATCCGAATAGCCAGGCCCGGGCCCGGAAAAGGATGCCGTGAAATAATTTTCTCCGGAAGATCCATTGCCAGTCCTACCCTTCTTACCTCATCCTTAAATAATAACCTTAATGGTTCCACAAGTTTTAATTTCATAAACTCCGGCAGTCCTCCCACATTATGGTGTGATTTGATCGTAGCTGAAGGACCGTTTACTGAAACTGATTCAATGACATCGGGGTAAATGGTACCCTGCCCAAGCCATTTAACCTCTTTTATTTTATGGGCTTCAGCATCGAATACCTCGATAAAATTCCTCCCAATGATCTTACGTTTTTCTTCCGGCTCTTCCACCCCGGCAAGATCATTCAGGAATTGGTCGGCAGCATCAATTCCAACTACGTTCAGTCCCATACCCTGATAAGAATGGAGGACTTCATTGAACTCACCCTTCCTTAACAGACCGGTATCCACGAAAATGCAGGTAAGATTTTTTCCAATAGCCCTGTCGAGAAGGAAAGCCGCTACCGTCGAGTCAACCCCTCCCGATAGACCCATCACCACCTTATCATTTTTAACCAGGCCCTGTATATCTTTTACGGCTGCTTCGACAAATGAATCCGGTGTCCAGTCCTGATCACACCCACATATATCGGTAACAAAGTTTTTAAGGATGAGCATTCCTTCTGTGGTATGATACACTTCAGGATGGAATTGTAGTCCATAGCTATCCTCATTCTCGATCACAAAAGCAGCAACCTTAATACTATCGGTCCCGGCAATAGTACGGTAATGATCAGGAAGGCGGGTAATCGTGTCACCATGCGACATCCATACCTGGCTGCCATTGGAAACATTATGTACCAGTTTGTTGGACCGATCGATGTACTGAAGATTTGCCCGGCCATACTCCCTTGTCGCGGAGGCTTCCACGTCACCTCCATAATGCCTGGCGAGATACTGCGCCCCATAGCAGACACCCAGAAGCGGGATCCTGCCCTTTAAATGGTCAATCTTAGGAAGAGGTGCCTTTTCATCCCTAACTGAAAAAGGGCTTCCGCTAAGAATGATACCCTTTACCGTTTCATCCGGCTCGGGGTAATTGTTATATGGATGAATTTCACAATAGACGTTCAATTCACGTATTCTTCTGGCGATGAGCTGGGTATATTGGGAACCAAAATCCAGGATCAATATTTTTTCTGTCACTATATTTCTTTTTATATTTTGTTAATCAACTAATTTTTCCCCTTTTCTTAAAATTCTTCCCCTTTTCATTTATTCAGCTGTTCTCACCCTTTCCACGGAAAAAACATCACCATCATTTACTGTATAGCTTTCCGGAAAAATTTTACGGGCATCTTCGAGCAGTTTATCCAGTTTTTTGTAGCGTGAGGAGAAATGACCCAGGAGCAGCTTTTCAGCACCGGAATCCCTGGCCAGGGAAGCTGCCTCGGCGGAAGTCGAATGGAAAGTTTTCCTGGCGAGGGCCAGATCATCCCCGTCGAAAGTGGCTTCATGGTACAAAAGATCAACCCCCTGAAGAATGTCCGCAATAGCCGGCAAATAAGCGGTATCCGAAATATAGGCATAAGAGCGCCCTTTCCAGGGAGGATAAACAAGCTTCCTGTTTGGGATAACCCTCCCATCTGTGGTTACAAGATCCTTTCCTTGTTTTATTTCGAGTATCTGGCTGATAGATGGCCTGAATTCCGCGAGGGATTCCGTCATGATATTAGGCTCTGAAGGCTTTTCCCGGAACAGGTAACCGGTCACTGGTATCCGGTGTTTCAGGGGAATGCTGAGGACTTCCACAAGATCGTCCTCATATACAATGGCCGGTCTTTTGTGCCCGACCGGATGGACTATAATCCTGTAATCCTGTTCATGGCCAAAGTGTGAAAGGTAATAATCGACGTATTCCTTTAATTCACCCGGACCATACAGATGCATTTCAGCTTTTCTGCCCAACAATTGAAAACTCGAGAAAATCCCATAAAGGCCAAAGATATGGTCTCCATGCATATGAGAGATAAATATCCTGTTGATCTTATTAAAAGGAGCCTTGAACTGTCGAAGCCGTACCTGGGTTCCTTCCCCGCAATCGATTAAAAAAAACCGCTCACTTAGATTGAGCAAGTGAGCGGTTGGAAAACGTTGAGATGTGGGCAAAGCAGAACTGCTGCCCAATATAGTCAGGGAAAATGTCACAATAAAGCCGAGTTTAAATTTCAGCGCTTTTAATTATTTCGGCACCCTCTTCAGCATTTGGGGCAATGTTTAACACCGTATCCAGCTGCGAAATGGTAATGAGCCTTTCCACAGCATCGTTCAATCCGGTAAGCACAAATATTCCATTGGCATTTTTACATAACCTGTTCGCAACAAGAATGGCGCTTAAGCCTGAAGAATCACAATAGCGACAATTGCTTAAATCCAGTACGATGTTTTTCTCACCATTTCCGGATATCAATACAAGTTCTGATTTCAAGGTTGGAGCTACGTGGGTATCCAATTTTTCTTCCAATACTTTAATTAAAGTATGGGTGTCAAATTTATCGATTTTAAATTCCATCGCTGAAAATTTTAAATTATAGAGCTAACTTAATCATTTTATTCGTTATTCTCAGCATTTTTTTTCTCATTCTCTTCCATTTCTGTCTTAAGTGCCGCTAAATCAGTGATATCGCCCAATGTGGTTTTTTCAAGGTTCTGCTTTATTTTCCGCTGGGTTTTCTTCACGGTGCTTTCAACAGTTTTTTTGACTCCTTCATCTTTAGCCTTCTGTTCATCCTCGAATATTCTGCTGTGGGAAACAATAATTTTCTTGGCCGACTTAGAGAACTCGATCACTTTCACATCGATTTTTTCATCTATTTTGGCCTGGGTTCCATCCTCCTTCACAAGATGTTTTGGAGTAGCAAATCCTTCAACCCCATAAGGAAGTGCAATTACCGCACCTTTATCTGAGGATTCGATGATCGTTCCTTCGTGTATGGAATTAACTTCAAACATAGATTCAAAAACATCCCACGGGTTTTCTTCCAGTTGTTTATGACCAAGGCTCAGCCTTCTGTTATCCTTATCTATTTCAAGTACGCTGACTTCAATTTCTTCACCTATGGCTGTAAATTCTGCAGGATGTTTGATCTTCTTGGTCCAGGAAAGGTCTGAAATGTGAATTAAACCATCAACACCCTCTTCAATTTCGACAAAAACACCAAAGTTGGTGAAATTTCGAACTTTTGCCTTATGCCTGGATCCAACTGAATATTTTTCATCAATTTTATCCCACGGATCAGCTTTTAACTGCTTCATTCCCAGGGACATTTTCCGCTCGTCCCGATCCAGTGTAAGGACAATCGCTTCAATCTCATCGCCCACCTTCATAAATTCCTGGGCACTGCGTAAGTGCTGGGACCAGGACATTTCAGAAACGTGGATCAGGCCTTCCACTCCCGGTGCAATTTCAACAAAAGCACCATAGTCGGCCATTACAACGACCTTACCTTTCACGGTATCTCCTACCTTCAGTTTTTCATCCAGTGAATCCCATGGGTGTGCGGTAAGTTGTTTCAGGCCAAGGGCAATTCTCTTTTTATCATCATCAAAATCAAGGATTACCACATTCAGTTTTTGGTCGAGTTGCACAATTTCTTCCGGATGATTGACACGGCCCCAGCTAAGATCAGTAATATGGATTAGTCCATCAACCCCTCCCAGATCAATAAATACCCCATAAGAGGTAATATTTTTCACGGTACCCTCGAGAACCTGCCCTTTTTCCAGCTTAGCAATAATCTCCTTTTTCTGTTGTTCCAGCTCTGCCTCTATGAGTGCTTTATGCGAAACAACAACATTCTTAAATTCATGGTTAATTTTAACAACCTTGAATTCCATTGTTTTGCCAACAAAAGCATCGTAATCGCGTATAGGCTTGACATCAATTTGTGAACCGGGAAGGAAGGCTTCAATGCCAAATACATCTACGATCATACCCCCTTTGGTCCTGCATTTGATAAATCCCTTGATGACCTCATCCTGCTCCAGAGACTGGTTGACACGGTCCCAGGAACGCATTGCCCTTGCTTTCTTGTGTGAAAGTATAAGCTGTCCTTTTTTGTCTTCCTTGCTTTCTACATAAATTTCAACAGTATCTCCGGGTTGGAGCTCCGGATTATACCGAAATTCATTTAAGCTGACCACTCCCTCAGATTTATATCCAATGTTGATCACGACTTCCCTTTTGTTCATTGAAATGACGGTACCATCAGTGACTTCATTTTCAGCAATGGTAGAGAGGGTGTCGTTGTATCTTTCTTCGTATTTCGCTTTTGCTTCTCCGGAAGCTTCAGCGGTATCCTCTTCATAAGAATCCCAGTCAAAATCGACCAATCCGGTGTCGGAAGAGTTGACTGTGGAAGGCTTTGCAGGCTCTGGGGTTGCCGCTTCTTCCTCCTCATTTTCAGCCCCGGTCTCTGCGTTAATTTCTTCTTCTGTTTCCTCCCCTTCTGTTTTTGAAAGGGGTTTTGTACTTGACTCATCTTCAGCAGCTGCAACCTCATCTTCAACTTTTGTGCTCTCATCCTCAGTTGCGCTTTCCTCATCTTCAGCAACGGTTTGCTCATCTTCAACTTCAGTTGCCTCATCTTCAGCAACGGTTTGCTCATCTTCAACTTCAGTTGCCTCTTTTTCAGCGGCTGTTACCTCTTTTTCGTTGGCAGTCTCTTCAGCAACTTCGCTTGCTGCACTGGAGCCATTATCGGCAACCTGCTCAGTTTTTTCTTCTACATTTACCGAATTTTCGGCATTTTCAATTGTAGGATCCTTTTCTTTGTCGGTCATTTAATTAAATTAATTTAAAACTAGTGAGTTAGACATTATATTATTTTATTTGAAGTGCAAAAGTATAAAAAGTTTTTAAAACAAACTAAGGATTTGTAGAATAATTGGTTAGGGAAATTCTAACAAATATTATTTTGACGGACTGATTGGAATAATTGCCCGGGAGGCTGATATTTCTTAATATTTCTTATAATTTTGAAATTCTTTTGAAATTCTTTTGAAATAAATTAAACGAATATGAAAATTACCGTAATTGGTACCGGGTATGTAGGATTAGTTTCGGGAACATGCTTTGCCGAGACCGGGATAAACGTTACCTGTGTCGATATTGACCACTCAAAAATAGAGTTGCTTAATGCGGGAATCGTACCTATATACGAACCTGGCCTGGAAGACATGATCAAGACCAACGTGGAAAAAGAGCGTCTGGTTTTCTCTACCGATCTTAAATCGAGTATTCTGGATTGCGATGCAGTCTTTATCGCGGTGGGGACCCCGCCAGATGAGGATGGCAGTGCAGACCTGCAATATGTGGTGAAAGCAGCCAGGGATATTGGGAAGTATATGAATAACTACCTTGTGGTTATCAACAAGAGTACAGTTCCCATTGGTACAGCCAATAAAGTAAAAAAGGCCATTAATGAAGAATTAGCTGCCAGGGAATCAGATCTGGAATTCGATGTGGCCAGCAATCCCGAATTTTTGAAAGAAGGAGCGGCTATTCAGGATTTTTTGAAACCCGACCGCATTGTGGTCGGAATTGAGTCTAAACATGCTGAGAAAATTATACAACGATTGTATAAACCCTTTTTGCTGAATGGACATCCCCTGCTGATCATGGACATCCCCTCGGCCGAAATGACCAAATATGCTGCCAATGCCATGCTTGCAACCAAAATCAGTTTCATGAACGATATCGCCAATCTCTGTGAAATAGTGGGGGCAGATGTAAATATGGTGAGAAAAGGAATCGGCAGCGATTCAAGGATTGGGCCTAAATTCATCTATCCTGGAGCCGGATACGGCGGAAGCTGTTTTCCAAAAGATGTCAAAGCCCTCATTAAAACTTCTGATGACAATCATTATTCACTGGAACTCCTTAAAGCGGTGGAAAATGTCAACGACCGGCAAAAGCATGTTGTCCCTGCGAAGATAAAAATGCATTTTGGAGAGGATCTTAAAGGTAAAACTTTTGCCATCTGGGGCTTATCTTTCAAACCGAAAACCGACGATATGAGAGAAGCCCCTTCCCTTGTCATTATTGAAGAGTTATTAAAAGCGGGGGCAAGGGTCCTTGTTTACGATCCGGTTTCAATGAGCGAAGCCCGAAAAAAGATCGGCGATAAGGTGGAATACTGTGAAGACATGTACGAGGCGATCATTGATGCCAATGCCTTGATAGTGGTGACCGAATGGCCGGAGTTCAGAGTCCCCAATTATAAAATAATGCTCAAACTGATGAGGGAAAAAATTATTTTCGATGGCCGGAACATTTACGATCCCCTTGAAATGAAAGAAAATGGTTTTACCTATTCAAGTATTGGCCGTAAAACCATCATGCCATGAAACGTATTCTGGTAACCGGAGGAGCAGGTTTTATTGGCAGCCATCTCTGCGAAAAATTATTGGAGGAGGACAATGAGGTAATTTGTCTTGACAATTATTTTACAGGCTCAAGGGAAAATATCATCTCCCTTCTTAGTAACCCCTATTTTGAATTGGTAAGGCACGATGTGACCCAATCCTACTATGCCGAGGTCGATGAGATCTACAACCTTGCCTGTCCCGCCTCTCCTATACATTACCAGTTTAACCCCATCAAGACTATCAAAACCTCCGTTATGGGGGCAATAAACATGCTGGGGCTTGCGAAAAGGGTTAAAGCCAGGATTCTTCAGGCTTCCACCAGCGAGGTTTACGGGGATCCGAATGTGCATCCCCAACCGGAAGGTTACTGGGGAAATGTTAATCCCATCGGCCCGCGCTCCTGCTATGACGAAGGAAAAAGATGTGCAGAAACCCTGTTCATGGATTATCATCAGCAAAATAAGGTTAAAATAAAAATTGTGAGGATATTTAATACCTATGGCCCCAGGATGCTCCCGGACGACGGTCGTGTGGTTTCTAATTTTATTGTTCAGGCTCTCAAGAACAAAGATGTGACAATTTATGGCGACGGATCACAAACACGCAGTTTTCAGCATGTAGACGATCTTATCATTGCCATGAAAAGAATGATGGAAACAGGCGATGAAATAATTGGACCTGTAAATATTGGTAATCCTGTTGAATTCACCATCAGGGAATTGGCAGAAACCATCATTGAAATGACCAATTCCCGTTCCAGGTTAAGTTTCCTGCCTATACCCTCCGACGATCCGATTCAACGTAAACCGGATATTGCTCTGGCCAAAGATATCCTCGATAACTGGGAACCGGAAATTCAGCTTAGAGACGGACTTCTAACTACCATCGCATATTTCGACCATCTTTTAAAATCAAAAAAAACGAGGGATAAAAGTTCATGAACTTAGGGTTCTACTAAAAATATAATTATGAAAGGTATAATTTTAGCAGGTGGCTCCGGGACACGTCTTTATCCTATTACCCGAAGCATATCCAAACAGATAATCCCGGTTTATGACAAACCCATGATTTATTACCCGCTCTCGGTTCTGATGCTCGCGGGAATTCAGGATATCCTGATAATCAGCACGCCACGCGACCTCCCAGTTTATAAAGGGCTCCTCGGAAAAGGCACTCAAATCGGCCTGCGCATTTCCTATGCGGAACAAGCCTCCCCGGATGGGCTTGCACAGGCTTTTCTTATCGGGGAAAGTTTTATTGGTAAGGAAAAGGTATGCCTGATTCTTGGCGATAATATTTTCTATGGACATGGATTTGGAAAAGTCCTCATGGATACCGCCAAATTGGACAAGGGGGCTGTGGTATTTGGTTATTTCGTTAAGGATCCCGAACGCTATGGGGTGGTAGAATTTGATGATAAAGGAAATGTGCTGAGTCTGGAGGAAAAACCCAAAAAACCTAAATCAAATTATGCCGTAACCGGATTGTATTTCTATGACAACAGCGTGGTTGACAGGGCAAAAATCCTTAAACCTTCATCCAGGGGAGAGCTCGAGATTACTGATCTCAACCGTCTTTATCTCGGGGAAAATTTATTAAGTGTAAAGCTCATGGGCCGGGGAATGGCCTGGCTCGATACCGGTACACAGGAAAGCCTTCTTCAGGCATCCAATTACATCTACACCATAGAGAAACGGCAAGGCCTTAAAATTTCCTGCATAGAAGAAGTTGCTTATAACCGTGGCTACATCGACAGCAAACAATTACTCAAGTTGGCCAACGAGCATGGAAAAAGCCAGTATGGAGAGTACCTTCGCGGTATTGCCAAAGAACGAATTTTTACCTACGATAAATAAATGAAGATTATAGAAAGAATCTTAAATGGCGTTATGGTCATCGGACCCCGGGTATTTAACGATGAAAGGGGATATTTTTTCGAGAGCTACAATAAAAGCGCTATGGAAAAAATAGGGATCTTCGATAATTTTGTCCAGGATAACCAATCCAAATCAAAATTTGGAGTCATTCGTGGATTGCACTATCAGGGTGAGCCATCTCCCCAAAGCAAACTGGTGCGGGTTCTGCAGGGCAGTATTTTCGATGTTGCCGTGGACATAAGAAAAGGTTCCCCCAGCTTTGGAAAATGGTTTGGCATTGAACTTTCCTCAGAAAATGGCCTTCAGCTGTATATTCCCCGTGGATTCGCCCATGGCTTTTCTGTGCTGGCGGAAACATCGGTTGTACTCTATAAATGCGACAACGGCTATAACAAAGAGGCAGAAGGAGGAATAATCTATTCCGATACATTATTAAATATCGATTGGAAAATCCCCGCTGGAAAACAGATTGTTTCCCCTAAAGATAAATTGCTTCCTGGCTTTAAAAGTGCCATGAATCACTTTACTTTTACATGAACATGAATTGAACCCTCCAATTATGACAAAAATTCTCGTGACCGGAAGCGAAGGCCAACTCGGTAAAAGTATACAGTCAATCGTAGACAGCCATAAGAATATAGAATTTATTTTTACTGATCTCAAAGAACTCGATATTTGCGATGAGGGAAGGGTAATCCGTTTTTTATCTGAAGAAAAACCTGACTTTCTCATAAACTGCGCCGGATACACCGCCGTGGACCATGCCGAGGCTGATGCCCGGGCATGTTTTCTTCTAAATTCCACCGCTCCGGGTATGCTTGGTAAAATTTGCCAGGAATTTGAAATTAAGTTCATCCACCTTTCCACGGATTACGTTTTTAGCGGAAACTCTTCCCAACCCTACAGGGAGGAGGATGAAACCCATCCCTCTACAGTATACGGGGCAAGTAAACTTGAAGGGGAGAAAAGACTGGAAGGACTTAGCAATTCCTTGATTATCAGGACAAGTTGGCTGTATTCCGCCTATGGGAAGAACTTTTTCAAAACCATTCTCCGGCTCTGCCAGGAAGAGGAGGAAATTGGCGTCGTCTTCGATCAAATCGGCTCTCCCACCTATGCACCGGACCTGGCTGAGGCGATACTTCAGGTAATTGAACTGAGTATCGCCAAACCTTCTGCTTTTAAGGGAGGAGTATACCATTTCTCGGGAGAGGGGGTCTGCAGCTGGTACGATTTTGCTTGGATGATTAACAAATATTCCGGGAACAAGAGTAAGATCCTGCCAGTGAAAACAAGCGCGTACCCCACACCGGCAAAAAGACCTGCCTACTCGGTTTTAGATAAAAGTAAAATCAAAGAGGAGTTTAAGGTCAAAACCGGAAATTGGATAGAAGGGTTATGGAAAGCGCTCAAACTGGAGGAATAATTAGTGACTTACGCTAATTACAGAAGCCATCCAGATTTCATAAACAGTAGCCAAACAAAGCTTTCCTACAGCTTCTCAATATATTTCGAACCCAGAATCCTGACAACCCCCATATAATCCATTTTGAACTCGATCAAATCCCCTGTTTTCAGACCCTTTTCGTTGTTTCCAAGATTGATTACGAACATATCAGAGCTTGCACCTACCATTGTGTAATCTTCACAAACGGGTGTAATGTGTTTGCTATCGACATCCACCAAACCCATATCCACAATAGCCCTGAAAGAAGTCTTCCCTACATCCCGTTCGTCAAATTCATAGGTTTCCCCATCAACGTTAGGCCCCATCTCCCCTTCAGGGACCAGAGGTTTTTCAATAAGTTCAATAATCTCTGAATACAGTCTGAAAACATCATTGTGCATCTGGGCGTAGGGGGTACAGTCGTACACATTCGTACCCAGAAAAATGCTCTCCCCTACCCGGAAGTGATTAATCCCCTTTGGGAGAATATTTTGATCCAACAGGGGAATGGTCACAGAGGAGCCACCGCTTACCAGGGGAATCTTTCTCTCAAATTTTGCCTCAATTAATTGCTTATAAAGACTTAACTGTATCAGCTTATCGGCATTGGGCAGAACTCCATAAAGACAGCTCAGATTTGTTCCAATACCAACTACATCAATATGTTCCAGGTTGAATACCTTTGAAAAAAAATCGATAAAATCATCGCGCATGATCCCTTCCCTCAGCTCGCCCATCTCTATCATGATAATCACCTTATGGCACTTTCCAACCCGTTCGGCTTCCTTATCCAAGAGCTGTAATGTATAATAATCGGTATTCAGGCTGATATCGGCATATTTCACAATACTCTTAATTGATCTTTTTGGAGGAGGTTTAATGTATATCGTTTCAATGTTGGGGTTGATAGATTTTATGGTTTTGAGGTTGGAGACTCTGGAATCGCAGACCTGGGTGGGACCAAGCCTGAGCAGTTTTTCCAGGTAAATCCTGTTTCCGCATAAAATTTTGGAAACGACTGCCCAATGGATATTGTTTTCTAAAAAGAGCTGGTTCAGAAATTCATAATTTTCCCGCAGCTTTTCTTCTTTTAAGGTAATAAACGCCATTTTATGAATTTTTCTTAAGCCTCATTTCCAAATACTTATTGGTAAACCCATATTTTTCATACAGATGACGTGCCGGATTGTCTGGTTCTACATGAAGGGCGATATCTCCTTCCGCCAAGCCAATTGCTTTCTCCATCAGGCGTTTGCCTATACCCATTCCCCGCCTGTTCTTTATGAGTGGCAATATACACCAGGATATTTTCCGGAATATAACCTAACATGCCCGTCGCATTGACTACTACAGCCCCAACAATCTCATCTTCTTCTGAAGAAACGAGGACAAACCCTCCGAAAGAATCCCTCAGTTTCAAGGAAAAATCAATTGCCCTGGAAATATCCTCCGGTTTATCCCCATATTGTTCGAGGTTCTCAAAAAGGAATTTAACAATTGAATCTCTCCGCTCATTATCAGGCATTTGATGTTCTGTATACACTTCAGTTTGAATCATTGTATTTGATTTTTGAATTAATAATGACCCCATAATACACTTTTTTTTCTTTTTTCAAAATTTTTTTTTATCCCGGGAGGATAGGTAATTTAATTGGATAGGGTATCTTTGAGGGATTACGGGTAATCAGTATAAAAAATATGAATCGGAATATCTTCGTACCTTTTCTGTTAATCTGGCTGGCCATAGCCTGCAATGCTCCTGAAAAAAGTCAGAATAAAGTTACCACAGCGACCCTAAACGGCCCTTCTGCCATGGCAATGATAAAAATGATCGATGACAAACCGATAGTCGATGGCATTCAACTTGATTTCATCATTAAAAACGAACCCAATCATGTTCGGGCAATGATGCTTAATAATGAAATTGATTTTGCCCTCCTGCCTACCACTATGGCCGCTCTGCTATATAACCGTAATCAGGCCTATATTCTTGCGGCGATTCCCGTGTGGGGAACTTTGTATCTGTTTGGAAGTGATAGTACGGTAAGGGAATGGGAAGATCTGAAAGGGAAAAAAATTAGTCTTATGGCCCGCGGAATGACCCCGGATATCATGTTCAGGTACCTCGCCGAAAAAAACGGGCTTGATCCCTCGAAAGACATGGAACTCGATTACTCCTTCCCTTCCCATATTGAACTGGCCAATGCAGTTTCAGCAGGGATCGTCAAAATCGGGGTGATTTCCGAACCTCTCGTGAGCCTGGTCATGCAAAAGAACAGGAAGGTGCATCCCATTCTTGATTTTAATGAAGAATGGATTCGGATTTTCGGGAATGATGTGCCATTCGCACAAACCGCCTTGCTCGTAAAAAAAACCTATGCCAGAGAGCATCCACGTATCGTAAATGCTTACCTTGATAAACTGGAGAAATCCATAAACTGGGTAAATGCCAATCCGGCCCTGGCTGCTGAACTCATCGTGAAGTACGGTATCCTTCCGGAAAAGAAACTCGCTATGGAAGCAATTCCATTCTCCAATCTCAGGTTTGTGAGAGCCTGGGAAACAAGACAAGGGATAGATGAATATTTAAGAGTTTTTTATAATTACAGTCCGTTAATCTTAGGGGGAACATTGCCTGATGAGAAATTTTATTTCAAGTCCGGGGAGTTATAGGCTCGCCGGCGTAATACTTTTGCTGTTAATATGGAAAGTAGTTTCGTGGTGGGTGGCCGGGTATGAAATTGTTCCCTCGCCGGAATACACCTTCCTTTCCCTGATAAAGATTTTTGGGACGGGGAATTTCTGGCCATCGGTGGGACTGACCATCTCCCGTGGCCTGGCAGGCTTTGTAATTGCCTTGTTCCTTAGTATTTTGGTCGGCATTCCGGCAGGTCTTAATTCGTCTTTTTTCCATTTTATAAATCCATTACTGGTAACCATTCGTTCCACGCCGGTTATCAGCTTAATATTACTTGCAATAATCTGGTTTGGGAACGATCTGGTGCCGGTGTTCATCGCCGTTCTTACCATGTTTCCAATTATTTGCCTCAACATCATTGAGGGGATCCGGAATGTCGACAAAGATCTTCTGTCTATGGCATCTATCTATAAAGTGCCTCGGAAAAGACTTCTTCCTGAAGTTTACCTGCCTTCGGTTGCTCCCTGGCTTCTGAGTGGCATCTCAAACGCCATGGGTTTTGGCTGGCGGGCAATTATCATCGGTGAAGTACTTTCCCAACCCCGCTTCGGAATCGGGACAATGATGCAGCGGGCGGAAATATTTCTTCTGGTAAATGAACTCATAGCGTGGACGGTCATCGCCATTATTATCTCCTATATTTTTGAGTTGATCATCAGGTCTACAGAAAAAAGAACCATAAAATGGCAAAAATTCTGAGACTCCATCATATCGATAAGCATTATGGCCCACTGGAAATATTCAGGGATTTTTCGGTTGACTTCATAAAACACCGGATCAATTGCATCTTCGGACCCTCAGGTTGTGGGAAAACTACACTCCTGAATATTATTGGTGGATTGACTCTTCCGGACGCGGGGAGCCGTGAAGATTTTCAGGAACTGGGCATTTCCTATGTATTTCAGGAACCACGACTTCTTCCCTGGAAAACTGTGGAGGAAAATATCGCTTTTGTATTAAAGGAGGATATGGAAGATGCATCCATCAGGAATATCCTTAAGGAACAGTTAAATAATATGCAGCTTACGGAATTTGCCCATTATTACCCTGCACAGTTAAGCGGGGGAATGAAACAACGTGTATCCCTGGCCAGGGCATTTTCCTTCAGGTCGGATGTAATCCTTATGGATGAGCCATTCAAAGCGGTGGACCGGAAACTGAAGAACAATCTCATAGATCAGTTTAACACCCTATGGAAAGAGGATAAGAGGACCGTCATTTACGTGACCCATGAAATAGACGAGGCGGTGAAGGCCGGACAAAACATTATACTTTTGAGTAAGCCGCCGGTCAGAATTATAGGGGAGTTTGTGGTTCCCGTGGGGGAGCAAAAAATTAAGCTGATGAGGGAAGAAATACTTCAATTAATGGATGAGGAGGAAGAGATATAGCGTGATTTTATGATTAAAAAATCAGTTCCTTAATTTCCCTTACAGATTCCTCCACCAGCATGGAAGATATCGCACCGTAAACCGGAAGAATCTGTTTATGCACGAAAACAATAACGGTTTCATCAAGAAAATATTCTGAATTTTCGAAGGCACATATCTCCATGCGAAGTGCCGGGGAATGTGGGATGCTGTTGATAGAGGTGTCGGAAATAACAATCATTCCCCTTTCTGTAATCCCATTGCCCTGAATAGTTACAGCATAAATCCCATTCGGGGGAATCAGTTTCGTCTTATCCTCAATTTCAAGAAGGTGGAGCTTAGTGACCCGAATATCTGGTTCTCCCTTTTGCATGGTGAAACGCCCTTGTATAAAATAGAAGTGATCGAGGTAAGCACTGGCCCGTTGAATTTCCCCTTCCAGAAGTGCCTTCCTGATCTTGGTGGAACTGACGCTATCTTGCTGTACATCCTGCCCGGGGATTTCTTCAACTTCAAAACCATGTATCCGGCCAAGCCTGAACAAATACTCAAGGTCTCCCCTTCTGCCATTCCCAAAATGATGATTGAACCCTATTACAATCATTTTTGCATGTAGTTTTCCGATGAGGATTTGCTCAACGAAATCTTCCGCTGACATCGTGGCAAATTTTTTGGTGAAATTAATGACGACCAGATGATCCAGACCTGTTTCTTCCAGCAATATAATTTTTTCTTCTGGGGAACATATCAACAGCATCTCCTTCCCCTGATTCTCCGGATACAGAACCTTTCTGGGATGGGGATGGAAGGTCACAAGTACGGTTTCCCCCGAAATATCTTTGGCCAGCTTACGCAACCTGCGGATAATAGTCCGGTGACCGAGATGCACTCCATCAAATGAACCGGTTGTGACTACCGGGTTCTTTATTTCAGTGATGTTATCGAGCGAGTAATGAACTTGCATGAAAGAGAATGAAAACTGGTCAAATTTATGAAAAATAAACCAACTTTTTAATTTTAAGGAATACAATACAGGCTGTAAGAACCAAATCTTTAAGGCCGGGGCTGTTAAGAATTATGCTGTTTCTTCACAAAATAGGCAACCTTTTCCAGTGAGGTAATCATATCGTATTCCTCCAGGTACACACCAGCGGGAACATTGATGGGAACCGTCGTAAAATTAAGGATACCCGTTATCCCGGCTTCCACAAGCCTTTCACAGGTATCCATGGCAGCCTCGGAAGGAACCGTAAGCAAGGCAATGGAAATATGAAGTTCATTAACTAATTCAGGGAGTTGCTGCATCGGGAAACATTTGACCCCTGATATTACCCGGTCCACCTTTGAAGGATCGATATCGAAAGCGGCCACAATATTCAGCTTTGACCGTTTGCCCATGAAATAATGGGTAATGGCTCGGCCGAGGTTTCCCATGCCGACAATAGCTATGTTCAGGCCATCCTCAGAATCAATAATGGTTCCAATGACATCAATAAGGTCTTTGACCTCGTAACCTTTACGTTGCATATTGCTGCTGTAACCAATGAACATGATGTCCCTTCTTACCTGCACGGCCGTAATATTGTGAAGTTCGGCAAGTTCATGGGAATAGATATGAGTCTTACCCTGTGCCAGACAATTGTAGAGGGATCGACGGTATTCGCTGAGCCGTTCAACCGTTTTCTCCGGCAATTTGATGGATTTGATCATAAAAGTTTGCTTAAGCTATGGGGGTTATAATTATTTTAACAATACCTGGTTGTTGATCAGTGGCAGATTAACCTCGAAGATACTCCCTTGGTCCGGCACACTGACCACTGAAATTGATCCTTTATAGAGCTCTGCAATCTTGCGTACAATGGAGAGGCCTAAACCGCTTCCGGCGATATTTTTCGTCTTCTCGTTTTTAATCCTTACAAATTCTTTAAACAGCATGTTGGTCTCCTCTTCGTTCATTCCGATCCCTGTATCTTTTACAATTATAGTGATTTTTTCTTCAAGCTTGATAATTTCGAGACTAACATGGCCGTCATTTTTATTGTACTTAACAGCATTTGATAATAAATTGTTGAAAATGATTTCCATATCTCCCGGATCTGCTTCAATTTTTATATCGTTCTCTGCGATAAGGTTAATGTTAATATTCTTTTGAATAGCATAGGGTTTTAGGATGCTGATGGAGTCTTTTGGCCAGATTTCGTAAATCGATCATTTTGATCTTTTCCTTTTTCCTTTCGAGCCGGATTTTCGTGAAATCCAAAAGATCCATGATGAGGCTGCGCATCCCATTAACCCTTTCAAGTGCCCGGTTTATCATGTGTTCATAATCCTCCAGACTATCACCGGGTTTCTTATCCCTAAGGATATTGAGATAACCTTCAATGGCATTTAAGGGAGCTTTGAGTTCATGGGAGAGAATCGAAATGAACTGGTATCTAATTTTTTTTCCTTCATTCTTCATTTTTCTGGTAATCCTGCGAAGAAACATCTGTTTGGTGATATTATCGATGGACGATTTCAGTTCCTGGGGCGTGAAGGGTTTGGGAATGAAATCATATGCCCCATCATCAGTGGCCTTTACAGCGATTTCAAGGGATGCATAGGAGGTAATCATTGCCACCATCATATCATATTTCTTCTGGCGGATATACTCAAGTACCTGCATGCCTTTAATCCCCGGAAGCTTATTATCCAAAAGGACGATATCCGGTTTGTCGCGGTCTATGATCTCAATCCCCTCCTCGCCTGTACCTGCCTCAATGCAAATAAAATTGTAATCTTCATCCATAAAGGGATAACTTACTATATGTTTCCCAAGGATCCGGCTTATGCCTGAACGTATTCCCGGTTCATCATCTACAATAAGCACTTTTAATGATTCCATAATTATCTCAGGAGTTTTTCAATTTCCATTTTTAATTGTTCCGGACGGATGCCTTTTTCGAGATAGGAATCCGCTTTTATCCATCGTTTATCTTCATCGGAGGTAAGCCCGAAGGACATTCCTGTTTCTGCCGAAACGGCTGTGGCAATGATTACCGGAACAGACGGATATTTTTTCCTGATCTTATAGCTAAGAATAAATCCGCTGTCATCATTTTCCATCATAAGATCGAGAATGGCAAGATCGGGCTTCAGCTTTGAGAGTATCTCTTCAGCTTCCCTTTGGGTCTCGGCGCTTACCACATCATATCCCCATCGTTCTAATTGATACCGCAGCTGGAAAAGATAATCGAAATCATCATCAGCTACAAATATTATTTTCTTTTTGATCATAATGAGTAAATTTTAAAAGCAAACCTATGGGGTTCATCTTCTCGGTATTTGTATTTTAAAGCGGGTAAAAGTAGGCCCATCCATGGGATTGGCATTGGAATCTACACGAATGCTTCCCTTATGCATTTTTATCACTCCGTAGGCTGTAGCAAGACCCAGCCCCGTCCCCTTTCCAATTCCCTTGGTCGTAAAGAAGGGTTCAAAAACTTTTTGGAGGTTTTCTTCACTTATGCCCGTTCCGGTATCAGTGATTAGAATCCGGAGTTCCCTTTCCTCATCTTCCAGGGATATAGTGATTTTTCCTCCTAAGGTCATAGCCTCGACAGCGTTTTTAATCAGGTTGGAAATTGCCTGTACCATTTGCTCCTCGTCTATTTCGGCAAAGGGGTTTTTCAAAGAGGAAAACACTTCAATTTCAACATCCTTTGGCACGATCACTGAACCGATACTTTTGCGCACCAGTTCATTGAGGTCGCTTTCCATGTGGTTAACCTGATTTTTCCTGGCAAAATTCAGCAGTCCTGCAACGATTCTTTTACAACGTTCAGCTTGCCCGACCACCAGTTGCAAATCCTGGTAACTTTCAGAATCAACCGGGGTTTCTTCCAACAGAATGTTTGCGTACATGATTACCACGCCCAGGGGATTATTTAATTCATGGGCAATCCCGGCCGAAAGCTGACCCATATGCGCGAGCTTTTCGGTCTGTTTCAAGGTTTGCTGAACAGACATTAGCTTTTGATTGGAAACTGCCAGTTCGTCTATGGAATGATGCAACTGATCAATCGTATAGGGGAGGCACATTTCTATCTCTGCCAACCCTTTGGTAATAGCTATCGCGTGGTTACGACAGGTATCGTAGCCACATGCGCCGCAGTTCAAATGATCCGCTTCGCTGAATTTATTCATCTGCCGGAGTACTTCACTGGTTTGTTGTTCAGAGGGATCAGGAATGCGCTGATTATCAAGTCCGAATGCCCGGCTAAGATCAATAAGAGAGGATGCATCTATTTCCTTTTGCCACTTCTCGTAGTCGAACCCAAGAAGTTTCTCCCTGACATAATTCATAATGAGAGACCGTCGCTGAAATTTTTTGCCATTTTTTGATGTTCCCGGACCCATAATACAACCTTCACAGCAGAGAAGTTCGAGATGTTCCCCTTCAATCACCCCCGCCTGGTATTCCCTGATAGCTTCCTGAAAATCGACCCTCCCTTCAGCAACGATAACATTCCGCTCAATCTCCTCTTCGGAGAGGTTGACCGTTTGCAGCAAACCTCTGCTTATGGGGAAAATAGCTCCCTTTCCCCCAAAAGGGGTATCAAATTCCGAAGTCGGGTCTTTCCCGGCTATAAGCCCCGATTTAGCGATCATGTCCCTGAGTTCCACGAAGGTTAATTTCTCATCTACCTCAGCGGATTCTGCTTTTTTCGCAATACATGGTCCAATAAATACCAGTCGGATGTTTTTCCCGTAAGCTTTTTTAAGGTATCTCGACATGGCCACCATGGGCGAAACGACGGGGGCAAGACTCCCGATAAGTTCAGGATGGTATTTTTCGATGTATGAAACAATTGCAGGGCAATCAGAGGATATGTACCCATTTATGCCCTTTTTGCGAATTAATTTTCGGTATTCAAGGGCTACCAGATCAGCCCCGAAGGCAACCTCAAAAACTTTGCGAAACCCAAGAGACCGAAGGGTTCCCACCAGGGTTCTGTAGTTTTCAAAATCGGTAAATTCGGAAATAAAACTTGGAGCAAGCATGGCATAAACCTCCTGACCGGAATCAAGAAGCATTTTTACCTTATCCTGCGAATGAAGAAAAACCTTGGCACCCTGACTGCATACCCGGGTACAATTACCACAGGCGATGCATCTTTCGGGTACTACCTCCGCCTGACCATTGATGATTTTTATAGCTTTTACCGGACATTCCCGGACGCAGGTATAACATACCCGGCATTTGTCCTTAATGGTATACACCAGTTCAGCAGGAAAGGATTGAAGGGCTGTTGCAGGCATATCAGGCATTTTCATTGGTTCGGAAAGCGACATGGATAAGTCCTTTGGCTTTTTCAGCATCAGCTCCTTCAAAAAATTCAGCGTATACCTTTTTTATCATCGGATTTTTCGGGACCACTTTAAAAGGATCTTTATTGTCCATATCATAAATTGCTCTGGTCCGGTTTCGCACAATCATTTCATCTTTCTTTATAGGCTGTCCGCCGCCATTCACACATCCGCCCGAACAAGCCGATATCTCAATTATATCGTAGTGCTTCCTTCCAGAGCTTATCTCTTCGATTAATTTTACCGCGTTGGCCATTCCCGAGACAGCTGCCACAGAAATTACTCTGGAGCCAATTTTGAGGTTCATCTCCTTAAGCGGGCGATTGAGCCGAAGCTTATTCAAACGTGGAGAGGGAAGCTCTTTTCCAATATATTGGAAGTAAATTGTCCTGAGCAAGGCTTCAAGCGCCCCGCCAGCTACTCCAGGAAGTTTGCCTGCAGAACCAGACGACACAAGAGGCTCATCTGCCGGCTCTGGCTCAAGTTGTAACATGTCGATACCATGTAACCGGATCAACCGTACCAATTCGCGGGTGGTAAGAACGGTATCAATATCAGGTTTCCCGCCCGAGGTCATTTCCGGTCGTTGTGCCTCAGGCTTTTTAGCCGTGCAGGGACTTACGGCAACAGAATAAATATCGGAAGGCTGAATGTTTTCTATACCGGCATACCAGGACCGTATCAGGGTAGCTACAATTTGTTCAGGTGATTTTATAGGTGAATTATTAGAAAGCAAGTCAGGTAGGAATTGCTCAGCATATTTTATCCAGGCAGGACAGGAACTGATTATCATTAGCTGGTTCCCGGACTTGTTCTCAAAATTCTTAATAAACTCCAGACTTTGCTCCATAATCACAATTTCAGCCCCTAATCCTGTATTGAAGACCTTGTCAAAACCAATTTTCCGGAGAGCAGCATTTAAAATTCCATGAACATCGGCCGAAGGACGTACACCAAATTCTTCAGCGATAGCTGCTCCAACAACCGCAGAATATTGGACCACCACTTTCTTTTGAAGATCAAAAAAGGCCTGATCAATTTCAGAGAACTGCATTTTTTCCGTAAGGGCCCCTGTTGGGCATACAATGACACATTGGCCGCAGCTTATGCAATTGGAAAAATTCAATGGGTGTGACATGGTTGTGGCTACCTGCAGTTTACTTCCCCGCTGGGTAAAGTCGAGTACGGAAACTGCCTGCCTCTCCTCACAGACCCGGACACATCTCCCACACAAAATACATTTTGCAGGATCACGGACGATCCCAGGACTGGATTTATCGATTTTATATTTTACCTTTCGTCCAGGAATTCTTCTTTCCCTGACATATAAGTCTTCAGCCATTTTTTGAAGCTCACAGCTTCCATTTTTTTCACAATAAAGACAATCATCAGGATGATTGGAAAGCAGGAGTTCCACAATGGTTTTCCTGGCTTTTAGGACTCTGGGAGTATGAGTGGATATCCTCATCCACTCTTCCACTGGATAGGAACAGGAGGATATAAGACCCTCTTTTCCCTCCACCTCGACAACACACATCCGACAAGCACCCGTAGGAGTAAATTCCTTCATGTTGCATAAGGTGGGTACCTGGATGCCACTTCTCCTCAGCGCAGTAAGGATCGTTTCTCCTTTTCGTGCCTGAATGGGTCTTTTATTCACTTCTATATTGAAAACCATATTCACAAAGACTTTAATCCATTAATAAATCCTCGTCAATTGAACGAAATCGAGTTAAATTTGCAGGCATCAAAACATACTCCGCAGCCAGTACATTTCTCACTAACGATAAAATAGGGATGCAAAGGGGTCCCAATGATGGCATCAGCGGGACATTTTTTAGCACATAGGGAACATCCTGTGCAGGAATCTACCTGAATCGTGTAGGTTCGCAGCTCTTTGCAGCTATTCGAACGACATTTGCGGTCGAAAATATGCTCCTCATATTCATCCCTGAAATATTTAAGGCTACTAAGTACAGGATTTGGCGCGGCATGGCCAAGGCCGCAGAGGGAGGTATCGCGCATTACTTCCGCGAGGCTTTCCAACTGCAGAACTCCCTTGAAACGTTCCAGAGTGGCATGGCTGTTTTCGTCCCCCGGCTTTTTGGTTATACTCTCCAGGATTTCAGACATTCTTCTGGTTCCTTCCCTGCAGGGGATGCATTTCCCGCAGCTTTGCATTTGCATGAAATTCATATAAAATTTTGCCAGGTCAGGGATACATGTCTCTTCGTCCAGGACAACAATACCCCCGCTTCCAATAGGAACACCCCTGGCTTTAAGGCTGTCAAAACTCAAGGGTACATCCAGCAGATCGACAGGGATTGTACAGCCGGATGGCCCCCCAATATGTACTGCTTTAATCTTTTTACCGGGATGGCAGCCCCCTGCAATTTCTTCCACCAGTTCCCTGAGATTCATTCCCAAAGGTACCTCTATAAGCCCTGAATTAATGATCCTGCCGGAAACGGCAAATATTTTTGTCCCGTAATTGTTCTCTACTCCGGTTTCTTTATAGTGTTTAGGCCCCATTTCGATGATTGCAGGGACATTGGAGAGCGTTTCAACATTATTTATTATAGTGGGTTTCCGATGTAATCCCTGTGTTGCAGGATAGGGGGGCTTGAATTTAGGCATGCCCCTTTTTCCCTCAATACTTCTGACCATAGCAGTTTCCTCTCCACAAACGAATGCACCCGGCCCCTTCCGGATAATAATGTCGAGATTGAACCCGCTGCCAAAAATATCATGCCCGATAATCCCGAGATCATAAGCCCTTCCCAATGCCTGATCAAGCCGTTGTATAGAAAGGACATATTCACTCCGAATGTAGATGTACGCTTTTGTGGCACCAATCCCGTAAGCAGCAATTGCCATTCCTTCCACCAGAAGATGTGGATTTCCTTCCATGATCGCCCGGTCCATGAATGCCCCAGGATCACTCTCTTCAGCATTGCAAATAAGGTATTTTTGGTCGCCCGGTGTGTTGCAGGCAATTTTCCATTTGCTTCCCGTAAGATATCCGCTTCCAGATCGTCCTCTTAGGCCGCTTTCTTCAATAATACTGCAGATTTCCGAATAAGTGTATTGCCGGATCGTTTTTATAAAAGCTTTGTACCCACCCCTTGCAATATACTCTTCGACTGAAAGGGGATCAATAATCCCGCAATCGCGCAGAATGGACCTTTTCTGTTTTGAAAAAAAGGGGAGTTCATCAAGGAATGGGATATCCTTCCAGGGTTCATGGGACTTGTTTCTTATCTGAGCCAGGAGTAGTGATTCGGGAATGGTATCATGAAAAATATCATCAAGAAGAGGGATTACTTTCTCAGAGCTGATATTTTTGAACAGGATTCGCGCTCTACCGGGAAGCTGCACACTTACCAGAGGCTCTGCAGAGAACAACCCGAGGGAGCCAGTGACATTTAATTCGCAGGCAATCCCCCGTTCCCTGATATAGCTTTGGATAGCCTCCAGGGTTTGCCCTGCTCCTGAGACGAGCCCGGATATCCCATAACTTACATGAACATAGGGGACAGAAATATTTGTATGGCCCAGAGTGAGGATTTCTTCCTGCATTTTAGCAGAATATTCCGAAGGTTCTGTGTGAATGATCTCCTTCAGCCAGGAATCCGAATCAGTTTCGTTTTCAATAAACTTTTTTTTGGCCATAAGTTTCCTGATAAGATTTTATGATCTCTTTCAACCTTTTGGAACCGACTTTATCATAATATTTTCCATTTATGCAGATTACAGGAGCATGGCCACAAGCCCCGATGCAAGACAAAACTTCAAGACTGAAAAGTCCGTCACGCGTTGTTTCGCCCTCTTTTATCTTCAGTATTTTCTTGATCTCCCTGATGAGAACTGAAGATCCTTCCAGATGACAACCTGTGCCGTGACAAACCTGAATGTGCCATCTACCCGGTTGACTGAAACGGAATTGATTATAGAAAGTGGCCAGGCCATAAACCTTGCTCGCCGGAAGCCTCAGGTAGGATGCTATCTGCTCAATTGATTCTTCTGACAAATAACCATATTCATCCTGAACCTCTTGCAGGATGGGAATAAGAGTATCCCTGTTGACATTGGGAAATCGCAGTAAAACTTCTTCAAGGGTATGCATATTCCAGTCTTTCTCCTACAAATATAATGATCTTTATTGTTATTTAGCAAACAATGTTATTTAAATAACAAATTAGAGATTTTTTTACCTGGAGAGGCGTGAAAATTGATTTAGGTTTTTGTCGTTGAACAGGTAATATTCTAAATAATAAGTGGGTGCCGTGTGTTTTAGAAATAATGAAAGTCTAGTTACTGATCAATTCCACAACATGGGTATAAAACATCTCATTGGCCTGCGAAAAACATACCTTCAAATTTTTACTTAAACCCTGAAATTCTAACGATTATAGCATTATCACAGATTTTACCGGTGGTGTTGATTCAAAAAGGCACCCCAATTGCAGGATGGTACGTTCACATACTAAAAACTATGCTAATTGCCCTTCTTGTCATTTTTGGAGGTTCACTTTTATCCCCCCTCATTTTCCGGCTGTTCAAAGAGAAAACCGGTTATTTCATAGGAATTGGGTTCATCCCCATCTTCATTTACTTTATTTCACTATATACTAAAATAGTTGAAGGTGAAGCCTTGTCGATCGACACTCTGGAAATCTTTCCCGGCATTCCTTTTAATTTATACCTTGATGGATTGAGCCTTGTTTTTGCCCTCATTGTACTGGGAATCGGGATCCTGGTACTTTTCTATTCATCAGCCTATATGAAACACAAGCCGCACCAGGGGCGATATTATTCTTATCTTTTGTTGTTCATGGCTTCCATGCTCGGATTGGTCATTTCAGGAAATCTTATTGTTCTCTATATTTTCTGGTCGCTGACCGGGATAAGCTCCTTTTTATTGATCGGCTTTTATAATAATGACAAAGAATCCCGAGAGGCGGCATTTCAGGCATTAATCGTGACAGAATCGGGAGGATTAGCCATGCTCGCAGGAATAGTCCTTCTTGGCATAGGCAGAAATACATTTGATTTTCCGGAGTTACTGACCCGGGGCGAATTTTTCAGGGATCATGCCCTCTATGTTCCCGTCACGTTATTGATAATGTTGGGCGCCTTCACCAAGTCGGCGCAATTTCCATTTCATTTCTGGCTTCCCTCGGCCATGAAAGCACCTACCCCAGTGAGTGCCTTCCTGCACTCGGCAACCATGGTCAATGCGGGCATCTACCTCCTGGCAAGGCTTAATCCTGTGCTTGGAAATACCCTTATTTGGAAAGATGTTCTTATGGCTGTAGGCTTATTCACCTTCTTTGCCGGGGTATACCTGTCTCTTACCGGAAAAGACCTGAAAATTATTCTCGCCTATACTACGGTAAGTTCCCTCGGACTGTTGGTCTTTCTTATCGGAACAGGCACTTCAACTGCCATCAAAGCCGCTTTGCTTTATCTGGTGGCACATGCGTTATACAAAGGCAGCCTTTTTATGGTGACTGGTGCGATAGACGAAACGACTGGTACGAGGAATATAAATGAACTAAGCAACCTCAAAAAAAAGATGCCCTATACTTCCCTGATCGCTCTGATCGCTCTGCTCTCCATGGCCGGGTTGCCCCCACTCCTCGGATATGTGGGCAAAGAGTTCTTTTACGAAGCTACCTTGCATGCCCGGGGAATAGGATCATTTATGATATCGGCAGGGATCCTCTCCAATGCTATGATGTTTTTTATTTCCGCGATTATTGCCTGGAAAGTTTTTCTTTCAGGAGACTCTTCAGGATTGGAGGCGGCCGATGTGAAAATAAAAAAAAGCAGGACTATAGCCGGGTTCCTAATCAGTCCTGCCATCCTTTCCATTTTTGGATTTCTGTTGGCATTTACACCCGGTAAGTTCGAAGACCTCCTCGAATTTTCTATTGAAGCGGTCAAAACTGTCCCGGTAAATGTGAATATTGAAGTTTGGAAAGGCTTTAGCAAAGTCTTTTACCTAAGTCTCCTGACGATAGGTACGGGAATTTCATTTTTTGTGCTGAGAAATAAAATTCTTCCGGCAATTGAGTTTATAAACCGTCGTATTTTTCATCCTGATTTTTCCAGGTCATTTAAAAAATTGGGGAAAACGATTTCCGGGATAAATACCCGACTTACAGAATTTATCCAACCCTCCCATCAGGGTATCTATCTGCTTATCATTATCATGTCAACCTCATTCCTATTGTGGTTCCTTATTTTAAGATCCGGAAATATTTTAGGTCCTCAGGTAACTAAAATCAATTTCCCTGCCTTGGGTATTATCCTTATTGCCTCCACTACCGCCATAGCCACGGTGCTTATCCGGACAAAGCTTACGGCCATCGTTACCATGGGGGTCACTGGTTATGGTGTAGCGATGATTTATATGTTTTACGGAGCCATAGACCTGGCAATCACACAAATCCTGGTGGAAACATTCCTGCTGATTATTTTCGTTCTCGCCGGCTACCGCTTGCCACAGTTTAAAAAATTTTCCCGGAAGATTACACGGTTACGTGATGGCATTATTGCGCTTTTTGCGGGGAGCGCAATATCAGGATTACTTATTCTTACCACTACCAGGAACAAGCTCAGTAACCAGGTTGCGGAAGAAATAATAAGCCGGAGCTTTACCGAAGCGCACGGCAGAAATATCGTGAATGTAATCCTGGTGGATTTCCGGGCCCTGGATACGCTGGGAGAAATAATGGTAGTCAGCCTTGCAGCCGTTGCCATTATGCTTATGCTTAAACAAAAAACCGAAAATAAACATCTATGAGTTCTTTACTAATAAAATTAGCCTCACCCTACATAAAGGGATTACTGATCATACTTTCTATACTTGTCTTATTTCGCGGTCACAATCATCCAGGGGGAGGCTTTATCGCAGGAATTCTCGCATCAGCGGGAATAATTTTCGATGCTTTCGCGCATCGTTTGTCTGAACCATTGGAACGTACAATCATAAGCCCCTTAAAGCTGATTATAGCCGGGCTTGTCGCAATCTTTTTTTCCACCATGGCTGGTATTTTTTCCGGAGGAGGAGTACTGGCGGGCTTGTGGCTGAACATTGAATTTCTGCCCACAGTAAAATTAGGAACTCCTTTATTATTCGACCTTGGGGTTTATCTGACGGTAACCGGAGCCCTTGTTCTGATGGTATTAAAAATACTGGAGGATATACAATGGAAATAATACTTTCTGTTTTCACAGGCTTATTGTTCGCTGTAGGTATCTACCTTTTGTTAAGAAGAAGCCTGACAAAACTGGTACTTGGCATCATGTTTCTGAGCAATGCAGCGAACATGATTGTTTTTATGGCCTCCGGCCTTCATTTGGGAGGCATCTCGTTTATCAGGGAGGGCAATAGCGGAACCCAGGAGAAAATGGCCGATCCGGTGCCACAGGCCCTGGTTCTAACCGCCATTGTAATTGGACTTGCCGTTGTTGCCTTTACCCTGGTTTTGAAATATAAGCTGCACCAATCGACCGGGACAGACGATCTGAAAAAAGGAGATAAAAACCACAGAATATGATGATTTCCCTTCCCATACTCCTGCCCTTCTTCCTAATAATCCTTCTTCTTATCGGAAGAAAGAATGGGGTGTTTCAGAAAATTACCGGAATCATTGGCTCCTTTGCTCTGTTATTCATTGCCATTGCCATACTGCTGACCGTTAAAAAGGAGGGCGTCCTTGTCTCCCAGGCAGGAAATTGGCCTGCCCCTTTCGGAATTAGCCTGGTGATCGACCTTTTCAGTGCAATAATGCTTTTCATGACCGCCATTGTGAGTATTTTCACTGCCATCTATGCTTCCGGCAGCATGGAACTTGAAGGAAAACATGCGGGTTTCTATTTGTTTTTTTATGGCATGGTCATGGGAGTGAATGGCGCCTTCACAACCGGTGATTTATTCAATCTGTATGTGTGGTTCGAAGTATTTCTGATGGCCTCTTTTGCTCTTATTGTTTTAGGCAATGACAAGAGACAGTATGAAGGAGGGCTTACCTACCTGACCATCAACCTCCTTTCCTCCCTGTTGTTTCTTTCCGGGATAGGTTTGTTATATGGCCATACAGGAACCCTGAACTTAGCCGATTTATCAATTAAATTCAATAGCGAAGAGTTGGATACGGTAAAAAAAATGAGTCTGGGGTTATTTTTTGTGGCCTTTGCCATTAAATCCGCGCTTTTTCCTTTTTTCTTTTGGCTCCCATCTTCCTATCCGGCACCACCACCGGCGATTATGGGGTTCTTCGCCGGATTACTCACAAAGGTTGGAGTATATGCCATGATCCGTTTATACACCCTCTTCTTTTATTCCGGAAACGAATTTTGGAATACTCTGTTAATGGTCATAGCCGGCTTCACTATGTTGTTCGGTGCCATTGCTGCCACTACTCAGAACGATATGAGGAAAATATTATCCTTCAGCATTGTCAGCCAAATGGGATATTTAATTATGGGACTTGGTTTTTTCACTCCAATGGCGCTTGCAGGAACTATCTATTATATGGCGCATAACATTCTTTTAAAGACAAACTTGTTTTTTATTGTCGGGATTATTGGAAGAGAGGAGGGTTCTTATGATTTAAAAAAGATTAAAGACTGGCTTTATCGCTCTCCCATTCTTGCCCTGATATTTTTTATCTCTGCAGCAGCGCTTGGAGGAATTCCACCCTTATCAGGTTTTGCCGGAAAATTTCAGCTTGTTTTGGCAGGGTTTGAAGAAAAACTCTATTTTCCAGGGGCATTGATCCTCGTGGTAAGTATTTTCAGCCTTCTTTACATGCTTCGTATCTGGAATCATGTTTTTTGGGGTACATCAGCCCCACTGCCTAAGAAAAGGACTAAAATAAAGCTATCATTACTTGTACCTGTGGGGGGCCTCACATTGTTAATCATTGCACTTGGGATGGGTGCGGCATACTTTATGGAACTGGCAGTAAGAGCAGCGGAACAATTGGTTGACCCGACAAATTATATCAGAGCTGTATTATACCCATGAAAATAATGAAGAAAATTTTAAAACTGCCTGGCTTTCTGTTCTTTTACCTTAGGATGTTGACTATGTCGAACTTACAGGTCGCCTCAGAAGTAATATCCCCAAAATTTAAAATGAAACCGGCAATAATCGGGATGGATTTGGATTTAGAATCTGATTTCCAAATCCTTGCTTTATCCAATCTGATAACCATGACCCCTGGAACACTGACGCTGGATATTAGCGGCAACAAACGAAAAATATTTATTCATGCTATGTATGCCGGAGACAGAGAAAAAATAATCAGCGAAATAAAAAAATTGGAAAAACGTGTAAGGGAGGTATTTTAAAATGACCATAACCATAGGGGCAATGATAGCGATGTTCATACTGGGGATTTCTCTTCTCTTAAGTACTTTGCAACTCCTTAAAAGTAAGGACCTACCCGACCGCGTTGTCTCTCTCGATCTGATTAGTGTAATTTTTATGGGAATAATAATTGCTTTTGTCTTCCTTACCGGTCGCACTATCTACCTTGATGTGGTACTCGCCTTCATTTTAATTGTTTTTCTTGGTACTGTAGTTATTTCAGGATATTTAAAAAAGAAACATTATGATAGTTAATTTATTAATTGTTCTATTCCTTATTGGAGGTTCCCTTTTCATCTTCCTGTCAAGCATTGGTCTACTGCGTTTCCCGGACCTCTATACCCGTATGCACGCTACAACGAAATCTTCAACAATGGGACTAATGCTCATGCTGATAGCAGTATGTATTTTTGAACCGGGAGGTAGGGAAATCTTTACTTCATTTCTGATTCTCGCTTTTGTTTTCGCCACAAAACCAATAGGAGCTCATGCCATTGCACGGGCCGGGCATATCATAAATGTAAAGAAATGGGAGGGTAGTACGGGCGATGATCTGGATGAAGAAGATCGGATGGAGGGGAAAAAAGATTAAGAGAGTTTGTAGTCTTAGCACCACAAACTGGGATTTATTTCCACAAAAAAAATGAAAAAATGAGCCAAAAAGCAAAGACATTTATTCTTTACACCACATTAATAATCCTCGGTATTTATTTTTTTATTGCCGGAATTATTAAAGCTCAATCTTTCCTTATCCCCTTCACCATTGCTATTTTACTATCAATGGTTATGATGCCGGTCGATACTAAGCTAAGAGAATGGCATATCCCAAAAGCGATATCCATCATATTGAGTGATCTCATAATACTGGCGATCCTTGCAGGCCTGCTTTTTACCCTGGGATTTCAGATCAATTCCATCAGCGATAATTGGCCTGAATATCAGGAGAAACTGAAACCCAAAATAGAATCATTTCAGAATTTCATTGAAAATAAAACGGGTATAGCCCCCGAAAACCAGGTAAATAAAATTAAAAAATATATGCAAAGTGAAAGTGGATCTATGAAAAGCGTGGTAGTTAAAGTTGTGCCTATGGGATTCTCGCTCATTGGGAATTTCTTTTTAGTCTTCATCTACATCTTCTTTTTCATGTTTTACCGGCATAAATTTAAAGAAGCAATATTAGGATTCCTGCCAAAAGACAGCCGTGAAAAAGGATCGAAAACCCTGGATAAATTTGGAGAGGTCAGTCAGCAATATCTTTTCGGACGCTTATTATTAATACTCTTTCTCGCGATCATTTATGCAATCGGACTTTCCATTGTCGGGGTCAAGTATTCAATCCTGATCTCCATAATCGCAGCAGCACTTAGCCTGATTCCCTACCTTGGCAACCTAACAGGCATTGTCCTTGCTATCTTAATGAATACGATAACCGGGGGGGAAGGGGGAGCCTTGAGTGGGATCATTGGCATCCTCATTGTTTTCGCCATTGCCCAGTTTTTTGAAAGTTACATTCTTCAGCCCTACCTGGTTGGAAAGAAAGTAAATCTTGATCCGGTACTTACCTTACTGTCCGTTATTGTTGGCGGTGCCATCTGGGGCATTGCCGGAATGGTAGTAGCCATACCTTTGCTTGCCATTCTCAAAGTGATATGCGATAATGTGCCGGTTCTCCACCCTTTGGGGAACATGTTGGGAGAGCCGGAATCAGCCGAAGATGATAATAGTTTTGAAAAATGGAAAGAAAAATTTAAGAAGGTTTTAAACAGGATTAAGAAATGAAGAACCTTGAGAAATTGAAAAAATTTTTCCGCAAGAATCTTCGGTACCTAACCGGTGGATTTATCCTCTTGCTTGGCGGGGTTTTTTTATTACTGCCATTTATCCCCCTGGGCTACATCTTTGTGGCCATTGGAGCCTTCCTTCTGGCCCCGGTCATTCCGTTTTTAAAGAAAGTTGTCAAATTTTTCGAGAAAAAAGATGATTCTGGCCGGGTAGAAAAAGCCGAAGAGAAGGTAGATGAAATATTTGAAGGAGAGGAGTCTGATGCTCAAAAGTAAACGTAACTAAAGATCATACAAAGGAAGGAGGGAGACCTCCGGGCGGACATCAATTAAAATTTACAATTATGCAAAAAAAGTGGATTATTATCATATCGGTTATTGTCCTGTTAATTATTGCCAGACTTATTCTTCCAATTTTTTTAAAGAACAAAGCCACAGAAAAGCTGGGGACCATTCCTGGCCATTATGGAGTAGTTCACGATGTGGATTTACAATTGTACAGAGGAACCTATATTTTAGACAGTATAGATATTTATAAATCGGGCGATAGTATTGGTATTCCGCTTATTTCCGTTCAAAAAGCTATTATCTCCCTTGATCCCGATGCGGTAAAACAAGGAGAATTCCTCGTTATCGTCGATATTCAAAAAGCCATCCTCAATCTGATCAAAACGAATTACACGATAAAAACAGGGAAAGACTCAGGCGAGGTCGTACCTGTTAAACAATTCGGCGGGGATGTCCAATGGATGGAGGAATTTAAACGGTTGTCCCCATTTAATTTTAACGTCCTTAAATTAAGAAACTGTCAAATAAATTACTCGGACAGCACACTCTCTCCCGTGGTATCCCTGAGTATGACAAACATTAACCTATCAGCCGAAAATCTTGGAAACCCCGGTGGGGATACCGCCGCTTTGCCCTCCCCTATCCATGCCTCGGCTAAAACCACGGGAAATGGCAAATTGGAGCTTAAAGGAGATCTGGATTTTTCCACTAAGCCTCCTGATCTCAAACTCGACATCGGCCTGGACCATCTCGAGCTCGCCACTCTGAACGACCTAATCCACAAAGAATCCAACATAAGCATTGAAGCTGGTTCCCTGAAAGTGGATTCACATATTGAGATAAAAGACAAGAAGGTTCAGGGAACTGTAGACCCTGTAATTTCCGACCTCAAAATACTCAGTAAGGAGGAGAAGAAGAATTTCTTCAATGAATTCTCCGAGAAAATTGCCGCATTCTTTGCCGGTCTGGTTGAAAACAATGAAAATGAGACCATCAAAACCTCCATTAAGATTGACGGCGATCTACAGGATATTGAAGTAGGTTATCTTAAGGGAATTTTTGGACTTCTCAAAAATGCTTTCAATGAAAGCTATAAGGGGGAATTGGAAAAAAATATTCCGTAACCCTCTTTCGGTGAAATGCCGGATTATTTTCCAGCCCCGTTTCCTCCAAAGGAGGATAGTGCGGATATTTGGCCAATTATTGCTAAATTTGCCGGAAATTAAAGCCGGAAATGTCGGAACCTATCATTGAGTTAACCATCTGTCTGGGCAGTTCCTGTTTCGCCAGGGGAAACCGGAAGACAGTCAGCATCATACAGGACTTTATCAGGGAAAATCATCTGGAAAAATCTATTCGGTTCAGCGGGAACCATTGTTTTGGCAAGTGTAATAAAGGCCCCGTTTTGAAAATCAATGATAAAATATTCGAAGGAGTAGATGAAAAGACTTCGATTTCAATTATTGAAAGAGAATTTGCCCTTTTAAAAAGCAAATAAATGGAATCCCTTGTAAAAGTCATCGAAGAGAAATGCCAAAAATGCTATGCCTGTGTTAGGGCATGCCCCGTCAATGCGATTCACGTCGGTGCCAATCAATCTTTCCCACGGATAATGCCCAATCGATGCATAGGATGTGGCAGTTGCCTTTCGGCCTGTAATCCACAAGCGATAGAAATACTCGATGGTAAGGCTGAAACGAAAAAGCTTCTGGCCTCCGGTAAGAAAATTGCCGCTATAGTTGACCCTGCCATCGCTGCAGAATTCCCCGACATCACCGATTACCGTAAATTTGTCCAGATGATACGGGGAATTGGTTTCAGCCACGTGAATGAGGTATCCTTTGGCGCGGATATTATCGCAAGGGAATATGCAAAACTCCTGAAAGATTTTAAAGGCAAGTATTATATTATGGCGAATGACCCTGTGGTCATTGGTTATATAGAGAAGTTCCAGCCTGAATTGCTGCCGAACCTGGCGCCAATTGTCACCCCGGCAATAACTACCGCTAAAGTAGTGAGGGAATTATATGGCAAGGATTTGAAAGTGACCTATATTGGCCCTGTGATTGCCAGTAAGAAGGAGGAAGAAAAAGGGAAAGGTGACGGTAAAATTGATTCTGTCCTGACTTTCGGCGAACTGAGGGAATTGTTCGAGGATTTCCATATTGATGAAAAACAGCTTGAGTTTAGTGAGTTTGATGCCCCCGCGGGTGGAACAGGAGGCTTGTTCCCCATTGCCAATGGCATTTTGAAGGCGGGGGATATTTCCGACGATTTGTTAACCGGAAGTGTGACCACGGTCGAAGGGGAAATGGAAATGAAAGAAGCTCTAAGGGAATTCCAGCATAGTATTGAAACGATCAACTCCCATTTCAATATTTTCTATAACGAATACCTGATGGGTCCCGGGACCACAAAAGGGGGAAAAAGGTATATACGCCAGGCTTCAGTAAAAATTTTCACCAAAAAACGGTTAAAACTCCTGATTGATAAGGAGTGGAAAAGCAATCTGGAAAGGTTTTCCAGTCTTGACCTTCACCGAAGTTTTAAAAATGATGATCAACGAATTCCCGATCCCGATGAAAAAACCATCCGGGATATCATGGCAAAACTTAAAAAAGAGCTAAACAGCGAAACCGGTTGTGGTCAATGTGGTTATTCTTCCTGCCGTGAGTTCGCCATTGCCATTGCCAAGGGATTTGTCACCCCGGAGATATGCAGCGACTATTCCAGTAACAACAAACAGGAGTATATACAAACGCTTAAAATCTCGAACGAAAAATTGGGGCAGGCCGAAAAAGCCTTAAGGGAATCGGAGGTCATTGCCCGTAAAGAAAAAGAATCCGCCCGGGAATCGAATGAGATTATTTCGACAATGCTGCAAAAATTACCCTCAGGCATTGTAATTCTTGATGATCGCCTGAAAATAATCCAGGCCAACCAAAGTTTTATTGATATTATTGGGGAAGATGCGAAAGAAATCTCCACTGTTATTCCGGGACTCACCGGAGCCGATTTGAAAACCCTTCTTCCCTACAATATCTATAACCTTTTTACTTTTGTATTGTCAAACAATGATAACATCCAAAACCGTGACATGAATTTCAACGATCAGCTTCTGAATTTGTCCGTCTTTGTGATCAAAAAAGGAAAAATTGTTGGGGGGGTGTTCCGCGACATGTATTCCCCTGAAGTAAGAAAAGAAGAGGTTATGAAAAGGGTCAACGAGGTCATTGACAAAAACCTGTCGATGGTACAGCAAATAGGCTTTCTCCTCGGTGAGGGCGCTTCCGAAACAGAAAAAATGCTTCACTCCATCATAGAATTTTACAAAGATCAGTCGAAGGTTAAAAAGAAATAATGGACAGGAATGTACATATCGAAGTCCATTGCGCCCAAAAGAATTACGGGAATGAACGGATCTGCGGGGACGTTTTTCTTACCAAAAAGCTGAAAGAGGAGAGCCGGACCATAATTGTTCTTTCCGATGGCATGGGCCATGGGGTAAAGGCCAACGTCCTGGCCACCCTTACCTCTACCATGGCTCTCAATTTTACGGAAGAACATAAGGATCCTGAGCGAATTGCGGAGATCATCATGAATACCCTTCCTGTATGCTCTGAGAGACATATGAGCTATGCTACCTTCACCATCATTGATATAGAACCCGGCGGGGAGGTCAGCATCCTGGAATATGACAATCCCCAGACCACCATTCTGAGGGGAACGGAAGTTTTCGAACCGGAATGGAATTGTATCATCATGCAAAGTGAGAGCAATTCCGGAAAAGAGATTAAAACCTGTCGGTTCAAGCCTCAAAAAGAAGACCGGATAATGATCTGCTCCGACGGCATCAGCCAGGCTGGACTGGGAAGTACCCAGTACCCTTTTGGCTGGGGGATTGAGAACGCACAAAGGTATGCTTCAAAACTTCTTCAGAACAACCCCCTGATTTCCGCACGCAGGCTCTCCTCGAAAATTGTCACCATGGCTCATAAAACCGATGGATATTTTAGCCGGGACGACACTTCATGTGCCATGATTTATTTTAGAGAGCCAAGAAAACTATTGGTCTGCACAGGTCCCCCTTATGAAAAAGAAAAGGACCTTGTTCTGAGTGATTCGGTCAAGAACTTTAAGGGGAAAATAATCATTTCAGGGGCATCCACTGCCGATATCATCGCTCGTGAGCTTGGCCTGAAAATAACCGATAGCCTGGTATTTGATGATCCCGACCTGCCGCCCATATCCTATATGGAATCGATAGATTTGGTAACCGAAGGGATTCTTACCCTTACCAAAGTGACCAGGATTTTAAAGGATTTCAGCAATTCCTATCCCCTGGGAAAAGGGCCCGCAGATAAAATTGTCGAACTTTTCCGGGAGAGCGATGCCATACATTTTATAATTGGTACGCGCATAAATATCGCGCACCAGGATCCTAGCCTGCCGGTAGAGCTGGAAATCAGAAGGACCGTGGTAAAGCGAATGGCCAAGTTACTGGAAGAAAAGTTTTTAAAAACGGTCAGTATTGAATATATATAAAATAGCACAATTCATGGGCTAAGTCTGAAAGCATTTTTGCACAAACTCTCTTTTTTTTTCCAAATTGCTTGTTTTTAAATAAAATAGCATAACTTTGAAAAGTTAATTACGTTTTATTTAATTTTTTATTTGTATTATGAACATTTACGTAGGCAATCTTAATTACAATTTGACAGAAGATGAATTAAGAGAAATTTTTGAAGAATTTGGTGAAGTTAGTTCCGTTAAAATTATCACCGACAAGTATTCCGGAAGAAGCAAAGGATTTGGTTTTGTTGAAATGCCAAAAGATTCTGAAGGAAAAGATGCTATTGACGATTTGAACGACAAAGACATGAACGGGAGAAATATAAAGGTGAATGAGGCCCGTGAAAGAACAGACAGGCCGCAGCGCCGGAGTTTCAGATAGTATTTCTGGTTATTGATTTTCTCGGGAGCCATCCGCTTCCAGCTATGAAGTAAAGATTTAAGGCCATACGGGTTTTTTACCCGATGGCTTTTTTTTATCCCAAAGCCACATCCAATAACATCATGGTGGCAAAGCCCAGCATTGCCCCAATAGTAGACAAATCCGACTCCTGGCCGGACTGGGATTCCGGGATCAGTTCTTCGACCACCACGAATATCATCGCGCCTGCCGCGAAGGAAAGGGCAAAGGGAAGTAGTGGGGCCATGGTAAGTACGAGGTAAGCCCCGGCAACACCGGCTATTGGCTCAACGATACCCGATAGCTGTCCATAAGTAAAGGCCTTCAACCTGGAAAACCCCTCTCTGCGCAGGGGAATGGAAACAGCCGCGCCTTCCGGAAAATTTTGGAGGCCTATACCGATGGCAAGGGCAATAGCCCCGGCCAGCACACCAGTATCAGGATTTTGTGCCAATGCCCCGAACGCCACCCCTACTGCGAGACCCTCCGGAATATTATGCAGGGTAATGGCAAGTACCAGTAAAACACTTCTTTGCCAGGAAGTTTTTATTCCCTCAGCCTTATCAGTGGATAATCCAAGGTGAAGATGAGGCAAAATTTTATCTGCCATCAGCAGAAATGCGCCACCGGCTAAAAAACCTGTCAAAGCAGGCACCCACGGGGTAGTTCCATTTTCTTCGGCCATTTCTATTGCCGGTTTGAGGAGGGACCAGAAACTTGCCGCGATCATTACTCCAGCCGCGAATCCCAGCATGGCATTTAAAACCTTTCTGTTTATTGATTTGAAAAAGAAAACCATAGATGCCCCGAGGGCTGTAACGAGCCAGGTAAAAAGAGTAGCGAGGAGGGCAAGCAATACCGGGTTGTAATCCAATAAAGATTCAAAAGTCATGGTTTCCGGGTAAAAAGATTTCTAAATGAATGAGAAATTTTACTTTATACCAGATTAAATTCCCCTCACAAAACTAAAAAAATTCCGGATACAACAAATATTCCCATGGCCATCTCAGCAACCTTAAAGTATTTATTTTCAAATGCTGCATCAGAGAAAAGATAGCGAACAATTTCCACAATGTGTATCATTGTTACACATATTCATCCGTGTAAAATTTGAAACATCACGAAATTCAATGGTTTCAAAAATTGGCATGTAATTTTCTTTAAAATTTCCCATATTTTTTTTAAAAGAATTGTTCAACAAAGCAAAAAATTATGGAAACAATAAGGATCATTAAAAGAAAAAAAGGATCCGGATATATATGGGGGATTCTTTTAACTCTGCTCATAGTAGGTGCGGTAATTTGGTTGTAAAAACCGCGATGATGTGCGGATATCAAGAGGCGAGGAATCTCTCTTTGGGATGGATTATGAGCGTATGAGAGATACTTCCGGAAACTGGGATAAAAAAATAAGCCATTTGGAAAAGCAAAAACAAACCAAGCAGTTAAAGAAGCTTGAATTGGAACGGGATATAGCCGTTATTGACAAGGAAATAATTGAATTAAAAAGCAAATTATAGAGAAAGAAAATCCTGGAATGTAAAATGCTGTATTGCCGGCTTTGTTGGTATGCTTCCATTCGATTTACCATGATGGCTGTAACAAACCTTCATATAATAATTAAAAACTAAAAGTTATGAAATTATTAAAAAGCTTTCTACTTCTTTTCCTGGCCTCTGTGCTACTGATTTCCTGTTCCCAAAATAGGGTGGTTGTAGCAACCGACCATAATCTTGAAGATGCACATTTTGACCAGTATTCTTCATTCACTTTCGCCGAACATATTAACGACGCTTCCAAAAATAGTTATTTTTGGGACAGCGAACTGATGAAACTTGAGGTTAAAAAGGAAGTACTTTCAGAACTTGAATCACTTGGTTATGATTACGTCCAAAGCGGCGACGCCGATTTACTGGTAAACTTCAGGGTGTTCGATAAGGACATGGAATTCCAGGGATGGACGGGCAACTTTGCTGAGGACAATTACTGGGGCCCCTTTTACCTTAGAGAAACTTCCAGGCAACCGGATGATGCAAAAACCTATTATCTCGACAAGGGAACGATTCTTGTGCAAATGGTGGACATTAAACAGGGGATTCTGGTATGGCAGGGTTATGCCTCAGGAATTGTCAAAAACGCGCAATTCCGTGACGACGAAAGAGAAAGTATCGATGAGGCAGTTGAGGAGATCTTTGAAAAATTTGCCTTTAAAGCACCGGGCTCCGAAAACGAATAAGGGTCGGGAAAATTAAACTTCAAATCTCATTTTCATATTCTTTTAGAATCCCCTTGACACTGTCAGTGGATAGCCGTCCATAGGTTTTGTCACCGACCATGGCTACCGGAGAAAGTCCGCATGCCCCGACACACCGGAGGCAGCTAAGAGAAAACTTGCCATCTGCAGAGGTTTCCCCCACTTCAATATTAAGTTGCTTCTTGAACTCGGCCAATACTTTTTCAGCGCCTCTGACATAACAGGCGGTTCCGGTGCAGATCGAAATGGGAAATCTACCCTTGGGTATCATGCTAAAAAAGGAATAAAAGGTTACCACACCATATACTTTGGCAACAGAAACATTCAATTCACGGGCAACGATTTCCTGCACCTCTGCCGGAAGATAGCCGAATTCACTCTGGCATTTATGGAGAACATTGATCAGCTCTCCGGGTTTGTTATTAAAAGATCCGGCTATTTCCTGTATTTTCGCCACCTGGTCTGGCCTTAATTCTATTTTAACGCTTGACATTGCTTCTAATTTTTATTATTATATTTCAAAAGTCCTTTTGCTCTTATCAAAATAATGGGTATGCAAAAGGTGGTGTGCTTTATCGCTCATTGGCTTTCCAAGGAACTCCTCGTATAGTTTCTGAACATAAATATTCTCATGTGATTTACGGATGGGTTTTCCGGAATCTTCAGCATATATTGCTGTTGCCCTTGCCTTAAGGATTTCAGAGTTTCCATGGTGCAATGGTTGTCCACCGCCCCCAATACAACCTCCGGGGCAGGCCATAATTTCTATGGCATGATACTTACTTTTTC
Source organism: uncultured Bacteroidales bacterium (assembly GCA_963779845.1). Lineage (GTDB taxonomy): Bacteria > Bacteroidota > Bacteroidia > Bacteroidales > CAVZZV01. The sequence continues at coordinate 282,256 of CAVZZV010000001.1, forward strand.
CAGCCTTAATATCCTCAAGTAATTTCCTGGCATTTCCCAGACCATGAGCAATCCCGATTTTTAGTTCAAATCCGTTCAAATCAATGCTGGCCTCCCTGATCCCTTCCAAACCTCTCAATTGCTGAAAATCCACCTTTTCCAGGCTCTTTCCTGTATAAATCTCGTAGGCTGTACGGGTGGCCGCTTCGATTACCCCACCCGTGGTCCCGAAAATTACACCGGCACCAGAGGATTCTCCCATTGGCGTATCAAAATCCTGGTCGGGAAGACGGAGGAAATCTATATTGGCTTCCTTGATAAGGAAACCCAATTCACGGGTAGAGATTGAAAAATCCACATCCGGATTGCCATCCACACTGAATTCATCACGTTGGCACTCATATTTTTTGGCAAGGCAGGGCATGATAGAGACAACGACTAAATCCTCTCTTTTCACTCCAATTTTATCGGCAAAATAAGTTTTGGCTATTGAACCAAACATTTGCTGGGGGGATCGGGCTGTAGAAGGTATATCCTTCATATCGGGGAAATGATGTTCAAAGAAATTCACCCAGGCGGGACAACAGGAGGTAAGTATGGGTAGGTTAACCCCCTTTTCGCCATTCAGGAAGGCAGACAACCGTCCAAGTAATTCCGTCCCCTCCTCCATAATGGTAAGGTCGGCGGCGAAATCGGTATCAAAAACATAATCGAAACCCAGGCTGCGCAAAGCAGACACCATTTTTCCGGTAACTCTTGTACCGGCTTCAAGTCCGAATTCCTCACCCAAAGCAGCCCTTACAGCAGGTGCAGTCTGAACAATCACCGTTTTCGCAGGATCGTTTAATGCATTAATCACATTTGGGGTATGATCCACTTCGGTCAAAGCACCGGTGGGGCATACGGCTACACATTGTCCGCAATAGGTACATGGGGAATGTTCAAGATTCATTTCAAATGCCGGGGCTACCACCGACATAAACCCACGGTTAATGGCATGAAGGGCACCTACGGTCTGAAAATCGTTGCACATGGTTTCGCATCTTCGGCACATGATGCATTTATCCATCTCACGAATGATCGAGGGAGAAGTGTCCAGCCTGTACATTGACATTTCCGCAAATTCCTGTCCGGGGATTTTCCGCACTCCCAAACGGATCGACATATCCTGAAGTTCGCATTGTCCCGACTTGGCACAAATCAGACAATCTTTAGGATGGTCTGAAAGGATCAGTTCCAACACTGTCCGGCGGGCGTTAATAACGCGTAGGCTGGAGGTTTTCACGTGCATCCCTTCATATACCTCTGTGGAACATGAGGGAGCAAGATTTTTTCGACCCTCAACTTCAACAGAACAAATACGGCAACCTCCGGGTTTGTTCTCAATATTCAGGTCTTTCAGATCCATGTAACAAAGTGCCGGTATCTCTACACCAATTGTCTTTGCTGCTTTTAAAATAGTAGTGCCTTTGGGAACACTGACACTATTTCCGTCAATAATCAGATTTATATTTTCCATTCCAGTTTTCGAATTTTAAATGATTTCTACCGCGTCAAACTTACACTTTTCGTAACATGCATTACACTTAATGCAAATAGACTGATCGATAACATGCAATTGTTTCCTCTCACCCGTGATTGCCCCTACAGGGCAGGCACGTGCACAGGCAGTGCAACCAGTGCAATTGTCCTCTCGTATATGATAGATCATCAGGTCTTTACATTCACCCGCAGGACATTTTTTATCGTATACATGCGCTTCATATTCATCCATAAAATACTGCATGGTGGAAAGCACCGGGTTGGGAGAGGACTGTCCTAGGCCACAGAGTGAAGTATCTTTGATGACTTGACCAAGATTATACAGCCTGCCCAGGTCTTCAGTGGTTCCATTACCCTGGCATATCCTTTCGAGCAGTTCATGCAGACGCTTATTTCCAACCCTGCAGGGCGCACATTTTCCGCAAGACTCTTCGACGGTAAAATCAAGAAAATATTTTGCAATAGATACCATGCAATCATCTTCATCCATAATGATCATTCCCCCCGAACCCATCATGGAACCGGCAGCAACCAGGTTTTCATAATCGATAGGGGTATCAAGATGTACATTGGTGAGACAACCACCCGAAGGTCCGCCTGTTTGTACGGCTTTGAATTTTTTCCCATCCTTAATCCCGCCACCGATTTCGAAAATCACTTCCCTTAAGGTAGTACCCATCGGCACCTCCACCAGTCCCACATTGTTGATCTTTCCTGCGAGGGCAAAAACCTTCGTGCCCTTTGATTTTTCGGTGCCGATACTGCTGAACCATTTCGGACCTTTGAGCAGAATCACAGGAATATTGGCAAAAGTCTCCACGTTATTAACACTGGTAGGCTTTTTCAAATAACCTTCAACAGAAGGAAAAGGAGGTTTCAGCGTAGGTTCCCCCCGCTGCCCTTCCATGGAATGGATAAGAGCCGTTTCTTCCCCACAAACAAAAGCACCGGCGCCATATTTTAATTCGATATCGAAATTAAAACCAGTGCCAAAAATATTATCACCAAGTAATCCGTATTCCCTTGCCTGATCGATGGCAATAATCAATCGTTTAATGGCCAGGGGATATTCCGCGCGTATATATATTAAGCCCTTGTCCGCACCAGTGCAATAGCCCGCAATTGCCATCGCTTCGAGTACAGAATGAGGGTCCCCTTCAAGGATGGAACGGTCCATAAAGGCACCCGGGTCACCTTCGTCGGCATTACAGACAACATACTTCTGATCGGCCTCGGCCGCTTTGGTAAGCTCCCATTTCAGACCGGTCGGGAATCCGGCTCCCCCTCTTCCCCGAAGTCCGGAAACTTTTATTTCATCGATAACCTGCTCCGGGGTCATTTCGGAAAGGGCTCTTCCCAGGGCCATATAACCATCGCGGGCGATATATTCATCCAGGTTTTCAGGATTGATAAAACCACAATTCCGAAGGGCAATCCGTATCTGCTTTTTGTAGAAACCCATCTGTTTTGAATCGGTAATGGATTCTTCTTTAACCGGATCTTTATATAAAAGGTCATGTACTTTTCGTCCTTTGATAACATGCTCTTCGACAATGGTCTTTGCATCTTCAGGCTTCACCTGGACATAAAATGTATTGTCGGGCATTACTTTTACAATGGGCCCTTTTTCACAGAAACCAAAACATCCGGTCATGATGACCTGAACGGTTTCATCGAGTCCCTGAACTTTTAGTTCATTCTTTAGATTTTCAACGATCGCATCGCTTGATGAGGCCCTGCATCCGGTGCCTCCGCATACAAGCAGGTGCATGCTGTATTTAGACATTTCTATTCCTCCTTATTCTTTTGAATCAACAGTTTCATAATTTACCGGGATGATGCCATCGACAAGTTCCCCTTGTTTGATATATTTTTCAATGATCTCATCCGCCTTTTTCTCATCCACCTCACCGAAAACGACCGGGGACTGACCCGGAAGTGTTACTTCGATGGTAGGTTCAGCATAACAATAACCCATGCAACCGGTTTGGGTAACAATGGCATCGATGTTTCTTCTGTCGAGCTGTATAAGGAAAAAATCCATAATCTGTTTTGCTCCCGATGCAATCCCGCAAGTGGCCATAGCAACTTTCACCTGGACCCTGCTTTCGGGATCATTTGCACGTTCTCTCAGGTCCAGTCCGGAACGTAGCTCGGTACGCATCCTTTTTAAGTCTGCTAATGATTTAACTTTTGTCATTTCAGTTTTCTTTCATTAATTGTTCAAAATTTTGTGCGAAGGTATAAAATCCTTTGTATTGTTATTCAATTCACAATAATAGAATCATTTTAAATTAGGGAAGCCTGGATATCATTCAGGTTTTCCGTGATCATTAGTTCAATTTCATTTAGTAAGGTATTATCATTCAGGTCATTGATATCTAAAACTGTTTTAGTTTCTAGGGTTGAAAAATTATAAGTCCCTTTTTCTGTACTGTGCCGGTACTCCACCTCAATTCCCTTTTCATTGCAAATCATCAGTTTTAGCACCGACGGTAGGTCACCCACCGGTTGCCTGTCGATATGGTCAAGCTGAAAATGAACCTTTATCTCTGTTCCTATTTCGACTTCAGAATTAATTTCAAATTTACCATTAGCGACCTCTGCTTGTTGTTTCAATAAGGGAATTCCAAGTCCTATTTTCCGTTTAGTCCGACTGGTGGTCCAGGCATCACCAACGGAACCCAACATGTTTTCGTCCATCCCCTTGCCATCGTCGCTAATCAGAATTGAAAGGAGATTTAGTTCTTTGCTCTCAGTGATTTCAAGAGAAAAATTCCGGCTTTCTGCTCGGACCGAGTTTTGAAAAATATCAAGTATATGAAGGGAAATTTCTTTCATTCCATCATGACCTTTCTGCCATTTTCAGCATTAAGTGCCAACTTAATTTCTTCAAAACTCCTGTGCTTTAAGGTCATTTTAATTTTTTTCCGGGCAATGTCCGCCGGAAAATGTGCATCAGAGGATTTGACCAATGTATAAGTGCCAAGTTCGGGATATGCGCGGAAAAGTTGCAGAGGGTCGGTATTCCTTGAAATTTCCAGTGCATCTGCCTTTAGTGCCGCGGGCATCAAACCGAGCTGACTGAAAAGACTATTCCTTGGCCGGTCAATATGTGCCGGGATAAATAATCCTCCCAGCTCGTGAACTTTCATCTCCACCTCATCGATCGACTGGCCAATGGCTGAAAAAAGGGACCGCTTTTCTTCATACACAATCATTTCTTCCTGGTCCACCTGAACCTGATAGCCAAACTCCGAGGGTTTATTTTGAATATCGGGTAAATTTTCATCCAGGAATAATTGGAAAAGGTCGAGGGTATCAAAATTATCAAAGAACGTCAGGCAATGCACTTCCTCCCGGGTGTTTACCTCGGCACCCGGCAGAAGGAATATCCCCTCTCCTGCTGCCAGCTCCGAGATCAGACGACAGTGCCGGGTAGTATTATGATCTGTTATACCAATAATATCAAGACCCTTTAAAGATGCCATCTTTACGATATTCCGGGGGCTCATTTCCAGATCGCCGCAAGGAGATAAAAGGGTATGAATATGAATATCAGCCCAGAAATCCTTCATCCATCTATCATTAATTCATATAATCTGCCGCATATCCGGAAGGAGCTGTCATCTGTGCTCAGGAGCGGAATATTCTCCTCGTCGCTTTTCTGTTTGGCAGTCTCATCGGGCAAATTTCCTTTCACCAAAATAACGGCTGCCAGTTCTTTGAGGGAAGCAACTGCCACAATATTTTTATGGGTCTGGAGGGTAATCCATATATTTCCCGCTCCGGCATTGCCCATTACATCGCTTAGCAGGTCTGAGGCATATCCCCCACTAAAATCATTATTAAGTCCCTTTCCGCCTGAAATTACTTTAAGGTTAAGGGCGATAACCAAATCAGCTATTTTCATCTTCTGCTCCTAGTTTACTACAATCTTTTTCCAAACGGCCTGCACCCCATATACTTTCGGTTATTTTCATGGCATGATCGATGCTTAACGTTTTTGTTTTTAACATATTTTGTTGCATAAAAATGCAATGCGACACTTCTGCCTTTCCCTGAACAATATCTCCTGCAAGTGCATCGCAATTGGGGGCTCCGCAGGCAGCGCAATCAAAGGCAGGCAGGTAGCACATCAAGCGGCGCTTCCGTTCGATTTTTTTTAAAGCTACAGAGGTATCATAATCAAGCTTCTCCATAGGACGCGGCTGGATCTTGCCTAAATGCAGTATGTTGCTCATGTCAGACCAATCACGCCGCAAATCAGAGGATATCCTGTTATACATGGAGGCCCGCTTGTTCAACCTTTCCACCGTAAGGAAACGGTTTCCACTGATCAATATCCCACCGGCGCAACTTTCATCACATGCCCTGAGTTCGAGGAAATCGATATCCTCGATCTCTTCATTCTCAAGTCTTTCCAGAAAATCATTGATATTATGGATTCCGTCGATTGCCAAAGCACGGCCCTGTGCCAGGGAAGACTCACCCCTGGTAAGACTCCAGAGAATGCCTTCCCTGCAGAGCATATCATTATTGAGAGGAATTGGCTTGAGGCGGGGATTTTTTTGAAGAACCTGGAGTATTCGATTTGAAAGGAATTTCATATTGATGACCCCCGTTACAGAGGAAACATCCTGTCCGACCGGACTCTTAACCGAGGCAATTTTTGCCGCACAGGGAGTAACGTAAAAAATTCCGATCTCCGCATCCTGTAAACCCTTATTCAACAACTCAGTCCGATAATAAATGGCCGAGGCATCGATAGGAGGTTTGATCTTTATAATATTATCTACTAATGCAGGAAAACGAACCTGGATAAGTCTAAGCACAGCCGGGCAAAATGAAGAAATTAAGGGACGGGCTTCTAGGGTGGTTTCCTGTTGTCGGTATCCATCCAGTATATAACCAACTGTATTTTCTACTTCATAAATATGTGTAAACCCAAGTTCATGCAAGGCTGAATAGATTTTGCCGGCAGGTATTTTTTCAGGGAACTGACCAATGAGAACTGCGGGAACGAGTATTACCCTGGCTTTAAATTTAAATATCTCCTGGAAATCGTCCTGCTCTACGATAATGGCATTTACCGGACACGATTTATAACATTCCCCACAATCGATGCAATGATTGTCCATAATTCTGGCTATACCATCCTTTATACGAATGGCCCGAGTCGGACAGACGGTCATGCAAAGGGTGCAACCGATGCAGATGTCTTCCAACACCTTCAGTGCATGATGAAAAAATATTTCTTCGTTTTTACCGGACATTGTATTGCAAATAATTTATGATCTCTACCCTTGTTCCTCTTCCTGGCTCTGAACTGATGTTCAACTCATCCGCATTCTTTTTCATATTGGAAAGGCCCATGCCGGCACCAAAACCCATCTCCCTGATCTGTGGGCCGGCGGTAGAGTAACCTTCTTCCATAGCCTGGGCTATATCGACAATTCCGGGACCCTCATCCTGGAGCAGGACATATATTTTCTGATCGCCCACATCGAGCGTTATTTTACCATTCCAGGCATGGGCAACAATATTGACCTCACCTTCATATACAGCAACTACGAGCCGACGGATAATTTTGGGGTCAATATTCAATTGCCTCAGTATTTTCTTTATCGAACTAGCTGCATTTCCAGCATTTAGAAAATCCCCGCCTGCTATTTTATAAGTTACCTCCATTTACTAGAATAATGGCTTTACACCGGCTTTATATAATTCTCCTGCAATTTTAAACATGGAATAGGAACTTTCCATGAGGACCATGTTATTTTCTTTGGCCAGACGCTTCATCTCAGCATTAGCCCTTTTATTCCGGGCAATGATTATAGCAGGTATATCCGACACTTCAGCTGTTCTGATGGCCTGACAATTAGCCAGACCTGTAATGAGCAGAATATTTTCCTTTTCCAATGTGAGTACATCGCTCATGAGGTCGGAGGCAAAGGCAAATTCAATCTCCCTATCCATCTGGCTTGTTCCACTTACAACTCTTGCATTGACTAAAGACAGTATTTCACTAATTTTCATTGGAAATTTAAAAATATATTCATTTTCGTGATTATAATAACATCAACAAGAGTTTTTTATCAATACAATCCGGGTACAAAGATATTATTTATTTTGTTATTTAAATAACATTGTTATTCTCGTAACAGTAATAAATAATAATTCTAATTAAGAGGTACGAGCCGGTTTAAAAGAGGTGACAACTCACTGAAAATAAAAAAAATATTTTACATTTACACCTGAAAAAATACAGTTCCCCCTTGAACATGGCCCCTCTTAAGCGCTATCCACTCATTTTCGCACTCCTTTTTTCTCTTTTAACAGCATGTAAAAAGGAATCTCCCGATAGGATCGTTGACGATGCCCGTATTCCCCAATTAGGGACATCCTGGGACGGTTGTTCCTTTAGGGACACCCTATTTACTACCCCAAAGGCATTTATCGAAATATGGGGAATCAATCTCGACAGTCTAAGTGCGAATTTTGACCTTAGCTTTACTGATGGATCATATAACAGTCTGCTGAGAAGGGTTGATGATTATTCCGTTAAACTTTATTTTGATGTTAATTCGCCCTCCTTTAACATGCTCAGTTCCGGAAAATATCTCATACAGGATATTGATTCCCGATATCCCTATAATGTAGTCGAAGCTTACCTTCTTTTTATTCAATCCGGTAAAACTTTTAAATATCCGGTCACCACCGGGTTCATTGAATTGGGAATGAACAAAGATGAATTTTTGGTCAGGTACGATCTCTCCGCATTTGTCAATGGGATAGAAACACCCATAAGCGGTCAATACTCCGGATCGGTCAGCGTTATCGATCAAAGATTTAAGGCTCCCTAACTATTAACCAATTTTCCTTTTTTTTAGTTTAGACGATTAAACCTAACTTAGCAGCCTGAAAACAATAATTTAAAATCAAAAAAAACCATGAAACAGAAACTAATTGGAAAGCTCCCCAAAGTAGGTATCCGGCCGGTGATTGATGGTCGCGAAAGAGGTGTTCGTGAATCCCTCGAAGAACAAACCATGAACATGGCCAGGGCTGCGGCCAAGCTAATTGAATCCAGTATTAGGTTTCCTTCAGGAGAAAAAGTTGAATGTGTAATCGCCGATACCACAATAGGCGGAGTTGCCGATGCAGCCCGTTGTGCTGAAAAATTTAACCAGGAAGGTGTGGGTGTTTCGCTTACCGTAACTCCCTGTTGGTGTTACGGTACAGAAGTTATGGACAGTGATCCACTCCTGCCCAAAGCGATATGGGGGTTTAACGGCACAGAGCGCCCTGGTGCGGTATACCTCGCTGCTGCTCTGGCAGGATACACCCAGAAAGGATTGCCCGCTTTTGGCATTTATGGCAGGGATGTTCAGGATGCAGGAGATTTGTCCATCCCGGAGGATGTGAAGGAAAAAATCCTACGTTTTGTAAAAGCTGCACTTGCCGTATCCACCATGAAAGGCAAATCCTATCTTTCCCTTGGATATACCTCTATGGGAATTGCAGGCTCCATGGTCAATCCGGATTTTTTCCAGGATTACCTTGGAATGCGGACCGAGTTTGTGGATATGACAGAGATATTAAGACGTATTGAACAGAATATATTTGATCAGGAGGAATATAAAACGGCTCTCGCCTGGACCAAGAATAATTGTCACGAAGGCGAAGACCTGAACACAAAACCATCCGACCGAAAAAGAAAAGACTGGGAATGGGAAGTGGTGGTTAAAATGACCCTCATCATTCGGGACCTAATGGTTGGTAATGCCAAATTAAAAGAGCTGGGATATGGTGAAGAAGCACTTGGGCACAATGCAATAGCAGGTGGTTTCCAGGGACAGCGCCACTGGACCGACTTTTATCCGAACGGCGATTTTTCCGAAGCCATTCTCAATTCATCTTTTGACTGGAACGGAATCCGGGAAGCCTTTATCCTGGCCACGGAAAATGACAGTCTGAATGGGATATCCATGCTTTTTGGCCATTTGCTTACCAACACAGCACAAATATTTTCGGATGTGCGCACTTACTGGAGTCCTGAATCAGTGCAACGGGTTACCGGCAAGAAACCGGAAGGCCTCGCTGCTAATGGCTTTATCCATCTGATCAATTCCGGATCCACCACGTTGGATGCAACAGCGAAACAAAAAGATAAGGATGGCAATCCGGTGATGAAACCCTTTTGGGATATTTCTGAAAAAGAGGTGGAGGATTGCCTGAAAAGTACCACATGGTACCCCGCAAATCTTGGTTATTTCAGGGGCGGTGGATTTTCATCCCAGTTCAAAACAGCCGGGCAGATGCCTGTAACTATGTCAAGGCTCAATCTGGTAAAGGGACTCGGTCCGGTCCTTCAGATCGCGGAAGGATGGACCATCGAGCTTTCAGATGATGTCCATGATAAACTGGATAAACGGACTGACCCAACCTGGCCGACCACCTGGTTTGTCCCCAGAACTAACGGGACCGGTCATTTCAAGGATGTTTATTCCGTAATGGCAGCATGGGGCGCTAATCATGGAGCCATTAGCTATGGTCACATCGGAGCCGATCTGATTACACTTGCTTCCATGTTAAGAATCCCGGTCAATATGCATAATGTGGATGAGGGAAAAATATTCAGGCCTTCTGCGTGGTCTGCATTTGGGTCAGAAGCTGAAGGGGCAGATTACAGGGCATGTAGTAATTATGGGCCAATATATGGATAGACGAGTTGAAAAGTGGCACGATGAATCTCCCTGTACTTCCTGCCAAAGACCGGGATTCCTTTTATCGTTGTGGCTTTTTATGGAGGGGTGTTTGGTAAGAGAAACAGGAATTAATAGTTAATGGTTTTCCATTAGAACCTGAAGCCAACCCCCAGCATGTAATTAATTCCAGGCATCGGGTACCCCCAATCAATCTGGTACTTCGTATCCGTTAGGTTTTTACCGCTGAGAAACAGCTCGACAAATTTGCCGGCATGGTATTTTATCTTCGCATCCAATAGAAAATAACTTTCCTGATTGACTGCGTTTACGCCCTCCGTACTTTCAACCGAAGTATAGAGGCCTCCTATATAGTTCGTTTGAACTGAGAAGGAAAAATTTTGAAACTTATAGTTCACTCCGACAAAAGCCTGATGTTCCGGGGCTGCAATTTTTGGACGGTCCATGCTCAGATAAGCATAATTGGCGTTGATCATAAAATCTTTACCGGGAAGATAATCTATTTCCACCTCAATCCCCCGGTGGTCGAATTTACCGGAATTTAAACGGGTGAACATAGGTGGTGGAGTGGGATTGGGGCCGGTTTGAATCAAATTCTCTCCGACTATGTAATACAAACTAAGCTCTGCATTCAACCTGCCTTCCAACAAACTCCTGGCGACTCCCGCTTCATAATTCATCATGCTTTCCGGTTTTAGTTCAGGATTTGGAGAAAACAGATAGAGTTCGGTAAGGGTTGGGTATCGGTAACCTTTAGAAAGAGAGGCTTTGATATCCGTATTGCTATTGAGATGCCATGAAGCCCCAAGTTGAGGAACCCATTCGATTCCGGCCATTGAGTTGTTTTCTACCCGTAACCCTGCACTTAGGGACAAAATGTCTTGTATATCCTGCCTTACCACCAAATAACCGGCAGCTTCATTAACCTTCAACCATTTGTTGGCGTAGGTGGGAGGAAATGCCATGTTCCCGATTCCCCCTGAATTCTTAAATTCTGCACCCATGGTAAAGGTATTTCCCGGAAACATGCGCAGGCCCTGATAAAGGGAAAGTCCATAACTTTCATCGCTGGATTTCCAGTTATCTGAAAAATCATGTTGCCCATAATTGTACCAGGCGAAAAGCGCCCCTTCCATATGTTCATATTTATTCTGAATAGATAATGCCGCTTTTCCACGCAAAATATCCGCTTTAAAGGTGGGGGACTCCATATCAATTCTTCCCGGGTCATAACTGGTATAATCAGCCAGGTTAAAATCGGCATTTATCCTGATATTTTTGCTCAATTCATACCCAACTTTGACGTATCCATTGTTAATATTGAAATCCATGCTATCACGATGGCCGTCGGACTGATCATGATTATAGGAAACAAACATATTAAATTTCCCCTTTCGAAAGCCTGTTCCAGCCATAACTTTTTGGGTATTAAAAGAACCATACTGTATTCGAGCCATACCGCTCATCCCCTCTTTTTTCTGTTCACGGGTAATCAGGTTTAGAACCCCACCCATAGCATTTGAACCATAAAGAATCGAAGCGGGCCCCCGGATCACCTCCACTCTCTGAAGATCTGAAGCAACATAGGAGTTTGGAAAGGGATGCCCAAACAAGCCCATATATTGAGGATGACCATCGACAAGCACCAAAATCTGGGAATTGGGACTCCCTCCTACTCCTCTGATCGTGATATTTCCCGCTGAGGTACTTCCCGTGCGTCCGAAACCGGTCCCACCGCGTTCTGTAACAAACAGACCCGGCACTCGTCTGCTGATCATAGGCATTACAGAAGATTCATATACCTCATCTATCTGATCCTGATGGATAACGCTTACATTCATCGGAAGATTTCTGCGGGACACTTCTATCCTGGTGCCAGTTATGATAACTTCATCCAGATCCAGGGTATCCTTAAGCATTTGACCCTTTAGGTACGATGAAAAGGTCAGGCATAAAAAGCCGAAAGTAAGTATTTTATACATTTTGTTACCTTTTTATTATTTCGTGTTACTTAATATTCAAAAAAATTTAATCTGTCCCGCTCATCACCAGTTCCCCGTGTTTCACCCCTTTTAATGCCCTGAGTTTATCGTTAAGCATTTTTAATTTGTAAGCTTTTCCGCGAATAGTTATCACCTCAATGCAGTTATGGTCATCGATATGAATATGTTGTCCGGCAAGTATGAGGCAATGATATTGATGCTGAAGATCCGTAATCTTCTCATGTAATTCCTTAATTTTATGATCATAAACGATTACAATGGCTCCTGCCACAACCTCATCGTTCATCCATTTTTCCTCGATAATATTTTTCTGGACCATAGTGCGGATAGCCTGTGAGCGGCTGTGAAAATGGTTTTTTTCGACCATATGGTCCAACTGGGTGAGAAGGTCACTTTCGAGGGATACACCAAAGCGTTTTAACGACATCGTGTTACGTATTCTTTAATTATTGCTACAAATATAAAAGAATTTTGAAGAAAAAAAGCAGAAATACCAATGGCAAGCAGTATTTAAAGCAATAATCTCTAATATTAAAATATGATCTCTCAAAGAAGAAGGACAGAATAGTTCGCTTCCATTCCTTCAAATTGTTTTAAATGAAGAATGAAAATTCAGGCAAGAAAATATTTAAGTTCTGAATAAACCTTCTGGACCGGCAGCCCCATCACATTGAAATAAGACCCCTTAATAGACTGAATTCCAATATAACCAATCCATTCCTGTATTCCATAGGCGCCGGCTTTATCGTAGGGTTTAAAATGGTTGACGTACCAGATTATTTCATCTTCTTTAAGTTCCGTAAAGCATACTTCAGTTTTTGCACTAAAAGAATGTTTCTTTTCAGAAGACCTCAGACAAACACCCGTAATTACTTCATGCGTATTCCCTGAAAGTTTGGAAAGAATATCTATAGCATCCTCCCGGTCCTTCGGTTTATTGATCACTGAATTTTCAAACCAGACAATAGTATCGGCGGAAATGAGAATCTCCCCTTTACCCAGTCTTTTCTTATAGTTCATTGACTTTAGTTCCGCCAGGTATACAGGGATGCTAAATTTATCAAGTTCTTCCGGGTAAATTTCGTCGAGAGCGGGTAAGGCTGGAACCAGAGCTTCAATGCCGATTTGTGACAACAGGAATTTTCTTCTGGGTGAATTGGAGGCAAGGATGAAATGAGTTTCTTTAAGTTTTTGATGGAACATTTTAAGAAATTTGATGTAGAACCATATAGCGTACAATCAGAGCATACAATAAACCGGCGACCATAATAAACTTAATAATCATGCTGGCCATATGGTAATCACTTTTCATGTGGGCATGAATAATCCTCCATCCAAGAAAACCCGATGGCACCAGCAAAAAAAGCAAAAAATAAATACTGCTGAGAAGATCAATATCTCCCGCGCTGAAAATTACATATTTTACAGGTAGAAATATAATGCAAACGATCAGGAAAAGAACCAGAAAACCCAGTAAAGTCTTTGTCCATTTAAGTCCGGCTACAATGGGAACTGTTTTCATACCATAAGCGATATCGCCTTCATAGTCTTCGGCGTCTTTTACGATTTCCCTGATCAGGCTGGTAAGAAAAGCGAAGAATGAGAAAGTGGCTATCCAGGCAAATATATAATTGAAATTGCTTCCGGCAGCAAGCATAATCTCACCGTATTCCCTGTTCAATAAAGGAAGCTCAAAAAGTATTACCAGCAGAGGAACAGACGCGGTTAAAATACTCACAATGATATTCCCAATAAGAAATTGCTTTTTATAATCGGTGGAATAAAACCATAAGAGTCCCGATGCCAGAATGAATATGAAAGAAAGTTGTGGAACAGAAACATAAAAAGACAAGTATGAACCTATCCCAATGCCAGTAATACTTAGAACCGGATGTAAAAAAATGGCCCATCTTCTGGGAACCGTCCGGTCAATAACCATAACTGATGGTTTATTAACACGGTCGGTACGGGCATCAAAATAGTCGTTAATTACGTATCCACCAGCAGCAACAAGGACAGTGGAAAGAACCAAAAGAAAAAAATGAAAGGGGCCGATCTGTGGAATGAATCCATTGATCTTTAAAAACGGAACAAGTATGCCAAACCGAATCAAATATTGAGTGGCTGCGATAATTATAAGGTTCTGGAATCGAATGAGTTTTAAAATTGCTGCAATCACGTTATTTTGCCTTAGATTTTAGATTGATTTTATGAAATACTTCTTTACGCGGAAAAAAACTATGACTGTTGACGAACACCAGAGAGAACCCACTTTCCCTCCACACATTTTTTCGTTTTATAAACTTAGAGTCACCAGTGGAAAGCATCCTCTTCAAGCCATTGTCCGTTTAACCGAAGCACCTGTTCAATAACATCGCGCACGCATCCTTCACCCCCGGGCTTGTCGGATATGTATCTTGAGATGGCCCTTATTTCCTCAGCGGCATCGGAAGGACAAGTAGGGAAACCTACTTGCTTCATCACATGAAAATCGGGAAGGTCGTCGCCCATATACAGGATGTTTTCCGGATGAAGCTTGTATTTCTCCATAAAATGCTTAAACTCCTTCCGCTTGTCCACACATCCCAGATAAATGTCCTTTATACCCAGTTTGCTAAAGCGTTCACGAACGGATTCGGAAAGACCCCCTGTAATAATCGCCACGGGATAACCCTTTTTCATCAGATATTGGGTTGCAAAACCATCTTTAATATTCATGGTTCGCATCATATCCCCCGATGGATGAAGTAAGATTTTACTGCCGGAAAAAACACCATCGACATCAAAAATAAATGCTTTTACTTTACGGAGGTCTTCTTTAAAATTAATCATTCCCTGGATTTATAATAATCGACAATATACCGGCTGACAAAGTTATACATTTTTTGATAGTCCCTGTACTTTTCCAATTTACGGGAATGCTCTTCAAGGATGCGTACATCATTTCTTCGGGCAGGGCCGGTTTGGATTTCTGCTGGCAGGTTCCTTTGAAGCTTATAATAAGTTTCGTCCAATAAGGGCCTTAGTAAATCGAAGTCCAACCCATTGGACCCAAGGATATCGTGAGCTACTGTAAGCATGAAGTTACTGAAGTTATTGGCGAATACCGCTGCAATGTGAAGCAATTCGCGGTCTTCGGAATTTATTTCCAGAACCCTGTCGGAGATTTTACCAGCAAGTGCTTTGAGGAGGTTCAACCCCTCCTCATCAGAGCATTCGAGAAGAATTGGCACCCTCCTAAAATCAACATCGGTATCCCGTGTAATGGTTTGTAGGGGATAAAACACACCCACCCGTGTAAATTTATACTTAAACACCCCAAGTGGAGTACTGCCCGAGGTATGGACTACAAATTTCAATTCAGCCGGCAGCCTGTCGATAACATCGGGTAGAGCATCGTCTTGTATGGCAAGGATATAAAGATCGGCTTGAGGGTCAATCTCAGCCAGCTTACAGGAATATGGAACATGAAGTCTCTTCGAAAGCTCAGAGGCACGTGCGGAAGAATGCCCGATAACCTGTCTGATTTTACAATGTTTTTGAAGGTTCAGTGATAGGTGGTAAGCAACATTGCCAGCGCCGATAATAACAATGGAAGGCCTCCTGTTGGTCATTATCAGGCTGTTTTGCCGGTGGACTTAATTTTGATCAGCCTGTGGCACATCTCGTAATTTTCCTTTTCCTGAAAATAGTGGATCAATTCATTGAAGAAAAGAGGGTTATTAAACTGTGGGTGTTGTGGGCCGAATTTTAACTGACCCGAGACAGTCTTATTAAAGTAGGGAATAATTTCATCCGTTTCCTCTATATCAAAAATATCAAGCGACTCGTCATCAGAGAATATATAACCAAACCGTTCCATAAAGTCGCTCAATTGGATTTGAAAATTGATAAAACTGTCGTTTTCTTCCAATAGCTCTTTATTCAGGGCGTATTTAAAATCCAAATCCTGTTGCCTTGATCCTGAATTACCGGAAGAAAGCAGTCTCGTGATTTCTTCCTGGTTATACTGTATCTCCTTATTGTTCTGGCTAACATGCTCCTTTAATATCTGAAGGATTTTATTGACTTGTTTTTCCATAGCTGAAGGATTTCTTCGATATAAATCAAAATCCATACCACAATTATACTGATAAATTTATGGAATTATCCATTTGAAAGAGTAATTTTTTATAAAAAATGTTAAACGAATTAAGAACCAGGCGAAAAACTCCTGCCACGCCTTGTATTAAATCCTCTTCCTTTTAGACCCTCTTCTCAGCCACTACAAAATTTCCATTTGGAGACTGGTGAATTTAATTCACATATTTAAAGGATCCAAGATCCTTTAAATCGGATTTTTTAATATAGCCGAAGCGCTCACTGTTCTCGGCCACTGCAATCCGGATAAAGATTTCAGCAGCATTTGCAAATTCTTCATCCCTCATACTATCGTGAACCAAAAGATAACCCATGATTATATTTCCAGCCATTTCAACCAAACGACGTGCATGGAAATCAAGAAATTCATTATCACTTTTTTCCAATACCAGAGTAACTGCTTTTTCGTATTCATCGGTCATTTCGATGAGTATCTTATGCAGATAATCCAATTCCGGATTGAGTTTCTCTTCCTGCATATCCCTTATTTTCTGAAGGTATGTGTGGGTACTTACCCCTCTTACAGCAGCCACCACCTGCAATTGGGAGGTACCTTCATAAATAGAGGTAATCCGGGCATCACGATAGATACGTTCGATGGGGAAGTCTTTCATAAAACCAGCTCCCCCATGAATTTGAAGGGAATCGTAAGCTATTTTGTTACAATATTCACTGCTTACCAGTTTGAGTAAGGGGGTAAAAATATCGGCCCAGCGTTGATATTTTTTCATTTCCTGCCTTTCTTCAGGTTCCAGCTTGCGTTTTTCAGAAACTGAAGTGTATACCTTATAAATATCGACATATCGGGCCGTTTCATAAAGCAAACTACGCATGGCAATTGTCTTTACCTGCATGGTTCTCAGCATTTCGTATACGGCAGGGAAAGTGATGATGGCCTTCCCAAACTGAAGACGCTCATTGGCATATTTAAGGGCTTCGCGGTATGCTGCTTCGGCAATACCTACCGATTGAGCACCAATCCCCAGCCTGGCTGAGTTCATAAGAGACATAACATACTTTATCAATCCCAGTTTCCGGTCACCCACAAGTTTAGCCGGGGCATTGGTAAACACCATTTCACAGGTTGGGGAACCTTTAATTCCCAATTTATTTTCAATCCTCCGGATCTTTACTGCATTGTCCTTCCTGTCGTAAATGAAAAGGGACAGACCCCTGGCATCGGTGGTACCCTCTTCAGAACGTGCAAGAACGAGGGCGATATCAGCATCCCCATTGGTGATAAATCTTTTCACTCCATTCAGATAATATACATCTTTTTTCTCATCATAGATGGCCTGAATTTGATTGCCTTTAAGCTGAACCGCCTGGAGATCTGAGCCGGCATCAGGTTCAGTCAATACCATGGCCGCGGTAGCACCTTCCGCGAATCGGGGGAGGAATTCCTCCTTTAACTCATCTGATGCAAACTCGGCGATCGTTTCCGCACAGTCCTGCAGTCCCCATATATTTGCAAAACCCGCGTCTGCCCGACTTACAATTTCAGCGGCCATGACATAAGGAACGATGGGAAAATTGAGACCATTGTATTTTCTGGCCAATGACATACCAATAAGTCCGGCTTTTGTCAATACCTCATGGTTCTCTTTGGTCCCCGGAGCATATTGCACCTCATTATTAACAAGATGAGGCCCATCCTGATCTACAAAGGCGGCATTCGGAGCGATAACATCCCCGGTAATCCCACCTAATATCTCGAGGGTCTGTTCATAATTGTCCATGGCATCTTCAAAATCGATTGGTGCATAGTCGTACTGGTCCTTTTCGACAAAATCGTTCTCTTTTAAACGAACAATTTTTTTCATCAATGGATGTTGAAGATGAAACCTCAGGTCTTTATTATCTGAAAAATAGTTTGCCATTTTATATGCATTTACGTTGAAAGACTGTAATCTCTATAGTATCGGGAAGAAAGACATAAGAGTCAAAAGCCGTTACTTAGAGTTTTTTTTATAATATTTAATCATTTTCGGAAGCACATCGGATATCTCCCCATTGATCACATAGTCAGCCACATGATTGATTGGTGCATGGGAATCAGTGTTGATAGAGATTACCATTGCAGAATCGGTCATTCCTGCCCTGTGCTGAATCTGCCCTGAAATCCCACAAGCAATATATAGTTTAGGTCTTACAGTAATCCCGGTCTGTCCGATCTGGCGTTCGTGCTCGATGAACCCTGCATCAACGGCAGCCCTGGACCCTCCCACTTCGCCACCAAGAACATCAGCCAGCTCAAATAAGAGCTTAAAGTTTTCTTTGGATCCTACGCCATATCCCCCTGCCACGATGATTCCGGCATTTTTAATATTGATCTTACGATCCTCAATATGGCGTTCAATGATTTTGACCACCAGGTCTTCTTTTGTCAGGAGATCACCAACATTAATTTTCCTGATTTCGCCTCTTTTACTATGGGCCATTCGCTCCTTCTTCATAACACCTTCCCTTACTGTGGCGAGCTGAGGCTTAGTTTCAGGATTAATAATGGTCGCAACAATATTACCTCCAAAGGCAGGCCGAATCTGGTATAAAAGGTTTTTATAAGTCGTATCGGACCTCTTTTCGTAGTGGTCGCCTATTTCCAGGCTGGTACAGTCGGCAGTGAGTCCCACCTTAAGGGCAGAGGCAATCCTTGGGGCGAGATCCCGGCCGGCCGGAGTAGCACCGAAAAGGGCAATCTGAGGTTTTTCTTTTTCTAATACCGCCTTCACAAGACGGGTATGGGGAAGTGTAAGATAGGGGCTCAGAACCTTGTCATCGCCGATATGCACTACATCAGCCCCATAAGAAAATAATTCATTTTCAAGGCCATCGATTCCTGATCCGAGTAGGATAGCTTCTACTCTACAAGTCAGCTGCTGCGCGAGTCCTCTGGCTTTGGTCAATAATTCAAGGCTCACCTCGGCTATAGTGTTCTCTTCCAGTTCGCAGTATACAAAAATATTATTCACGGGATTGCTTCTTAAGGTTAAATTATCCAATAGTATGGTTGGTGATGAGTTCTTTCATAAGTTCATCGATCTCAGTATCGTTGCCGGAAAGGACTTTCGATTCTCTGGCCTTAAAAACAACATTTTCAATTTTCTTTACTTTGGTAGGTGACCCAGACAAGCCAAGGGCCCCATCCTCTACGTCGATATCGTTCACGCTCCATTCATCGATCTTCAGGTATGCCCTTGACTGATAGAGACTAAGATAATCTTCACTATCTTCCTGAAGCTCGGAAACCGTATGGGCATGCTTAAATTTCATCAAAAGCCTGGCATTTCTCGGCCTGCAGGAAGGTGCGGAACTATGGACTGTTATCAATACGGGAAGTGAGGAACTAACAATTTCAATACCCCTTTCCAAACGGCGTTTAACGATTACCTCTTTGGGTTTAACATCAATAATCTCTTCGGCATAGGTAATCTGTGGAATTCCCAGTTTTTCCGCTACCTGAGGGCCGACCTGTGCGGTATCGCCGTCAATGGCCTGTCTGCCTGCAAAAATAATATCAAAATCCTTTATTTTCTTAATCGTTTGGGAGAGGGCATAGGATGTGGCCAGGGTGTCAGAACCCGCAAATTTCCTGTCGGTAAGAAGTATGCCACTGTCCGCACCCCGGTAAAGACCCTCTCTGATAATTTCAGCGGCCCGGCCAGGTCCCATGGTTAAAATAGAGATGGTTGAACCGGGAACCTTGTCCTTGATCCTTAAAGCCTGTTCCAGAGCGTGCAAGTCCTCCGGGTTAAAAATAGCCTCCAGCGCAGCCCTGTTAACAGTACCGTCTGCTTTCATGGCATCTTTGCCGACATTCCGGGTGTCGGGCACCTGTTTGGCAAGGACAATTATTTTCAAACTCTTCATAGAAAGAAATTTATTTTATCAAAAATAGGTTTTCGAATGAAACGGGGACAAATATAAGAAAATAATTGTAGTCTGCTCCCTCTTCGCCGTAATTCAAAATAATTGGATTCCGGTAAATAATGAGAAATATTTTTTGAGGCTATGCCCCTGCAGCATGGGATAAATCCAGAGCTTGTAAATCTCATTTTTCCTATTCTCATCCGGGCAGAAATCTATTTTTTTTACATTATGATTTATGACCATTATTCTTCTTAATTTCGTATTCTAATCGGGACTCAAAAACACAAATAGTAAAAAGCCATGAAAAAAATCCTGTCCTCTGCCCTTTTCTTCCTCTTTATCATCTTTTCTTCCTGTTTTCAGCTAAATGCCCAGGAAAAGAGGAACCAGATCAAGACCAGCCTTGTTATGCCCCTGGCCCGGGTTTTCGATCTCTCTTACGAAAGGATGCTGAATGAAGAGCTCAGCATCCAACTCGGGGTTGGTATCGGTGACTTTGTATATTTTAATCCCCAGTTCCGTTACTACCTGAGTGAAAACCATATTGCCCCAACAGGCGTTTTCGTCTCACCCTATGCTCTGATCAGTGAAGACCCGGTGGGCGGAGGAGTGCTGATCGGCTATCAGCGACTCTACAAGGGAAAAGTGTCTCTGGAAGCTTATCTGGGACCGCTAGTGGCTGATCAGGTAACGGTTTGGGGAGGTATTAATATTGGTTTCGCTTTCTGAATAACAAAAGGTTCGTTTAACAAATTTTTCCCCACAGTGAAACCTTTTTCCATCAGTGAAGTATAAAACGAAAGCAATCCCCAAATCCGGCCGGGAAGAATAGATGTAGAGACTGGGTCGGGGGGATGCCCATTCAAAATTTTTAATTACTGAAATTAATTTGCTATAATTTTAAAATTACAGTTTCACTTTTTTTAATCATTTATTAATCATTACAATTATGAAGAAAATTTTAAGCCTCTCTATTATTATGCTTCTGTCAGCCTCCCTCATGTTGAATGCTCAGGAGAAAAAGAACATCATCAAAACAAGTCTGACCTCCATCTTCCTGAAAACTTTTAGCCTTGATTTTGAGCATGCTTTGAATGAGAGTTCCAGCCTTCAACTCGGGTTCTATTATACCGGGACCAGTCTTGGTGGGGGATCTTTTAACGGAATTGCCATCACTCCGGAATACAGGTATTATCTTTCTGGAGAGAAAGTAGCCCCGAACGGTCCCTATATCGCTCCCTGGGTACGGTATCAGAATTTTTCGGTAAAAAGCGGATCTGTTGGAGATTCGGACTATGCGAAAGGTACATTAAGTGTGATCAGTGGTGGACTTTGTGTAGGAATTCAACGTACCTTCAAGGATAAAATCTCTCTCGGCGCTTTTATTGGACCGGGATATTATGCCCCTACTTACAACTATGAGGATAATTCCGGCGAATTTGATTTCAGTCTGTTCAATGGGAATGGCGGTGTTTGGGGACGTGCAGGTATCGACATCGGGTTTATGTTCTAGTAGGAAGGCATTTTCGGAATATTTTTAAAATACTACAAAGGGAATGAAGTTCATTCCCTTTTTTTTGTTTCAGATAAAACGGGAGAAAAAATACCAATAATTAAGCGTGTCTCTATATAAACTAATGGTTTCTGCCTCCAATACCGGCATATCCCGGTGAAGTGGCCTATATTTCTATAGATATAATTGAGTTCTTTATTCAATACCTGTTACCGGAATATGTGTAATTGACCCCTTCTACCGGATAGCTCCCAACTTCAATAATCCGGCTCGCCGGGGAAGAGCCACCCAGAATACCAAGGCCATTCCTGACATTACTGTATACCAGGACAGGTTCACTGAAAAAATTACCTTCCTTTACTTTATGTGTTGAGGCAGATTTTAGGTGGAGATAAAGCTCTTCTGTAATTGACTGTAATTCAATTTTATAGTGAATAAATTCATGATAGGCGGTATCAAGTTGAAAGGAGCTCATTTCCGGAAGACTAAAACTCAAAGTATATTCTTTTCCGGCAATCAGTTCATCCATAAAAATGGAATATTCATTTGAGATCTCCTCTTCAAAAAAGTTGCCACTTCCCTCCTGTCCGGTATTAATTAGCGGGTCTTCACTTGCCAGCATCCACATAGTCCTTTTCTCTACCACTACCGGATACTCCAGGGAAAAAGGAAGAGTTTTATCATGTCCGTAATTTCCAATCTGATAACTCGCAAAAAGGCGATAATAATTGTCGGTATCAGGGGGGTCTTTAAAAGTGAGCCGACAAATTATAACAAAAAAATTATAAATAGAGGCATCATAAGGGTTACTGTAAGATCGATAAGAATAAGCAGTATCGATGTTAAGAATTTCAACCGGATCAGGGAGGACACATTCTGATGAAATAGTTTTGTATCCGGTTGCACTAACTTCTATACGATATCTGCGGCCGGGCTCAGCAGTGGTAAAGGAACGAAACTCTTCAAATGAATAGTCGCCATTATACTCACTTTTAGAAGTATTGCCAAGGTATTGAAGGGATTCAATATAGGCATCATCAATAAAAAGTTTCACTTGTGCGGAATTTAATTCTGGCACTGTGTATCCTGGATCGAACACCGGGCTACTGCTGCCTAAACGTATGGTAATCAAACTGTCAGGGAAAATCACTGAATAAAGTACGATCTTTGGTTCAATATTTTCTTTCTTGAAATCAATGATTTTTTCACAGGACATAGAAAGCAATACAATTGCAGACAGAAAAGCGTACATCCATTTTTTGGAAGCATCCATGAAACCTACATGAAAATCAGGCAGTTTACAAATTCTTTCCAACAAGTTGCTGTTACTCCAAATTGCTTTTTTCATGGTTCCCAATATTTAAAATCGGAATGAATAGGAAATTGAAGGTATAATTGGGAATAAACTGATCTGTTTTAAAACCTTCTTCTCGGAATAAGTCGAAGATGAATAGTCACCATAATCATAATCCCAGATTAAAAGGAAGGGATTTTTCCGGTTATAGATATTGTACACAGAAATACTCCAGGTCCTTACTCCATTCTTCTTTTGTTTGTGAAAATTTGCCCCGAGGTCAAGCCTGTGATAAGAGGGCATGCGGAAATTGTTACGGCTTTGATAGTCGACGATTTCCTGGTTGTAATAAAAAGAGGGCAGGTAATCCGGGATATTGACAGAAGGATAACTCATAGACCCCAATGTAGTGGCATTCCCTGTACCATAAACCCAAACCAAACCGATATCTCTTTTTTCATTGAACTTATGGGTTATCGCCAGACTGACATCATGTCGCCGGTCATATTTTGCAGGAAAAACCTTTCCAAAATTCAGTTTCTCAAATTCCCGGTCTGTTTTGGACCATGTATAGCCAAGCCACCCCGTTGTCTTTCCTCTTGTTTTTTCTACAAGCAACTCGGCACCGTATGCCACCCCCTTCCCTTTTTCAACCTTTGATTCCCAATCCTTGCCTGTTCCGGTGAATCCTGCACCCTCCTTATATTCAATAAGGTTTTTCATGGTTTTATAAAAAAATTCAAGGCTGATATCAAAATTCCTGGAGAGGGCTGAATTTGCCCCTATGGCGAATTGATGGGAAATCGGCGGAACCAGTTTCTTCGTTACGGGCAACCATAAATCTGTCGGGAGATTCACGGAGGAGGTGGTCAACAGATGAACAAATTGTGACATCTTGCTGTACGAGGCTTTAAAAGAAATTTGCTCTCCCGCCATATATAAGAAAGAAATGCGGGGCTGCAAACTATAAAAGGAAGTGTCCTGAACATTGAATGCTGCAGCACGAATCCCGACATTTACACTTACTTTAGGAAAAACCGATATCTTATCTTCTATATAGGCGGTATATTCCCTTGCAGAAATTCTCTGATTTCCAAAAATTGTATCCAGCATGGACGCCAGGTCTTCAGAATCGTAACTAAAGCTGGTAACTCCCGGTTTAAAATTATGAACGGTCCAGGAGGACCCGAATTTTACGGAATGCTTTCCCGACGGAAAATAATCGAAATCTATCTTTGTAGTAAAATCCTGAATTCCGGAATAATACTTGAAATAATCACGGCTTTTCTCACTGGAATTTAACTTTTCCATCCTTGATTCGGTATGGATATCAAAGATATATCGGCTGTACGTTATCGTGGTATTGGAAAATAAACGGTTGTTTATCAGGTAATTCCAGCGAAATGCGGATATTATATTGCCCCAACCAAGTCCAAATTTATCTGTGCTTTTATAGTTATCACCTGGATTATCGCTAAAGTTCGATTCATATGTATCCCTTACATAGGCTTTGTCATTTCCGAGATAGGCACTCAGGAAAATTCGGTTTTTGTCGGTAAATTTATAATTGAACTTACCATTAAGGTCATAAAAATAATACCCTCCGGTAGTTTTATATTCGTTGTTTTTATTAGCAGCTGCCTGCAAGGGCAGTGATAAAATATCGATATAGGTCCTTCGACCGGATATAATATAGGAGCTCTTATCTTTAATTAAGGGTCCTTCCACAGAAAGCTTCGAGGCAATTATGCCGGTTGAGAAACTCCCATGGGTTTCTTTCTCGTTCCCTTCTTTCATCCTTATATCGACAACAGAGGATAAACGCTCACCGAATCTGGCAGGGAACCCTCCTTTATATAATTGCACAGATTTAACTGCATCTGGATTAAATACCGAGAAAAAACCAAATAGATGGCTGGCATTATATACTGGTACTCCATCTAATAGGAAGAGATTTTGATCCGGGCCTCCTCCCCGGACATAAATTCCCGTGGAACCTTCCGTTCCGGATTGGACCCCGGGAAGCAACTGGATAACCTTCAGGACATCTGCTTCGCCCAGTAGGAAGGGTAGATTTTTGAATTTCTCCACCGGAATATCGATCATGCTCATTTGCGTATTATCGAGATTCGAGCCCTTGTTTGCCACAATGGTGATTTCTTCGATTTCGGATGAGGCCGGCTCCAGAAATAAAGCTATAGCAGTATCCCTGGTTAATGAAAACCGAAGTTCAGCAGATTTATACCCTAAATAGGAAACCAATATATTAACAGGGCCATCCGGGAGGGATAAACTATAAAACCCATAATTATTTGAAATTGTCCCTACGAGGGAACTTGTTTCGTAAATATTCGCGCCTATAAGCTTTTCGCCACTGAGCTTATCACTAATAAAACCACTGATGACATGTTTTTGTCCGGGTAAAGCAAAAACACTTATTGATAGGACAAGCCCCAGAAATAACTTCTTACTCATGTTGCACCAGATGAATTTTATCCCTGATCCTGATTCTCGAGAAGTACAAATATATATTTTCCTGACGGATCAGGCAATATACCATTGAAGGGCTCCCCGTGTGGGCCTGATATAATAGGCAGGATAGGATTTGGCCTTTGCATCGTCACGAAATAAATCATCGGTTATTTCATTTTTGGATTGGCCACTAACCAAAAAAACGATTCGCCGGGCATTATTGATGAGCTTTGCCGTCAGGCTTATCCGATCCTGTCCCGTTTTGGGGAAACGGGTATTCACTACCCGGTTATCAGATTCCAGCAGCGATAAATTGTCGGGAAACAAGGAAGCAGTATGCCCATCTTCTCCCACCCCAAGGAAAATAAGGTCAAAGACAGGAAAATTATTGAGGACGGGAAGGGGATTTAACAGGGAGGAGTACCGTTCCACTTCCCTGGCGGGATCTTCCTCACCCTTTATTCTTCGGATATTCCCCGATGGTATTTCCAGATAGTCGAGGAAGAACCTTTTGGCATTGCCATAATTACTCTCCTCACTCTCCGGGGGGACACATCGTTCATCACCCCAGTAAAAAACAACGCGGGTCCAATCGATGCTTTTCCGATCCTTTTCAGAAAGTGACTGATAGATTTTTATAGGTGTGGACCCGCCGGAAAGAGCGATGTAATAAAAGGGCTGTTGATTTTCGAGAAAAAGATTGCGAATTTCCTGGAGGAACACTTCAGCAAGTTCCGAAACGGATTCAAGCTGATTGATTTTGGCTAGCTTGTTATAGGAAACATTTATAATCATGACTCGTTTTTTTATATTAAACCAGGATTAAATCCCTAAAGTTCGCAATAGATCCCGTCATTGGCCAGATTCTTACAGGGGTAACGCCAGCTCAAATCCGGTTCCTCGATTAGTTTGTCGGCCACTTCCGGGCCCCAGGTACCTGAAGGATAACCATATAAGGGAATTTTAGGATCATTGTTCCAGGCTTTAAGGATCGGATCCACAAATTTCCAGGTGGCTTCCACCGCATCTCCCCTTGAATATAAAGTGGCGTCATTTTGCATACAATCCAGAAGTAAACGCTCATAAGCCTCCGGAAGCCTCTCGCTGGCAAGATCGGCATAGTGAAAATCCATATTTACATTCTGAACCGTGAAACCTGCTCCAGGCACTTTCATTCCGAATTTTATCAGCACTCCTTCATCAGGCTGAATCCGGATAATTAGTTGATTGGCACCTGAGACCAGTCCGCCACTACTGCAAAAGATATGGTGAGGAGTTGGCCTGAAATGGATAACAAGCTCGGTAACTCTTGTGGGTAATCGTTTTCCTGTCCGGATATAAAAGGGAACCCCATTCCAGCGCCAATTGTCTATGTAAAATTTCATAGCGAGGTAGGTTTCTGTCTTGGAATTTTCGCCGACCCCCTCTTCCTCCCGGTAACCCCGGAATTTTTTACCACTTGCAGTGCTGGCCACGTATTGTCCTCTGACAACATTCTTTATAATATGTTCTTCATCCAGGGCACGAAAGGATTGAAATACTTTCAGCGTTTCATTTCGTACTGAATGTGAATCGGACATAACAGGTGGCTCCATGGCAAGGAGACTTACCAACTGTAATAGATGGTTCTGGACCATATCCCGCAGAGCACCGGAATGGTCATAATATCCTCCGCGCTTTTCAACCCCGATGGATTCCGCACTGGTTATTTCCACATGATTGATAAAATTTCTGTTCCATAATGGTTCGAAGATAGTATTCGAGAACCGGGTAACCATGATATTCTGTACCGTTTCCTTTCCAAGATAATGATCGATGCGGTAAATCTGATCCTCATGAAAATATTCAAGTAGGCTCGAATTTAGTCTCCTGGCCGAATCCAGGTTATTTCCAAAGGGCTTTTCGATAATGATTTTGTAGGCTTTCTTATTTAAGCCTGCCTCGGAAAGTTTTTTAGGGATCAGCTCGTATAAAGCTGGCGGAGTGGCAAGATAGAACAGTACATTCTCCTTGCAATCAAAAGAACTCGCTCAGCTTATCAATTTTTTTCCTGATCGCTGAATAGTCATCAGAGGAGGAATAATCAATGGAATGGTAATGCAACAGCGATATAAATTCCTCAGAAACAATCTCTTTTTCAGCATTTTTTTTAAGAGCTTCGGACATCTCCTTCCTGAAAGAATGATCGTCCATCCGGGTTCTTCCCAGGCCGAGAATGGCAAATTTTTCCGGCAGCAGCTTTTGGTAATTTAATCTGGCCAGGGCAGGAAGGAGTTTACGGGAAGTAAGGTCTCCCGAAGCACCAAAAATTACCATTAAATGATTATCAGGTCTCTGCATAAACTGGGATTTTTTAAAAGGGGACTATACCCAACAGCAATATACTAAAATTTTACCACATGGGGACCCCAATCTAATCGTTGTTTTTTAGTTCGGGAACAATCTGTGACTTTCTATCGATAGAATAGGCTGTAAAAAATCCAAGTGCTCCATTGCTGATATTTGAAGTTATGTTGGCCGGAGGACCGGAAAAGAGAGGGTTGCCGGGATTTGCTTCCGCACCCGCTTCAAGAACAAAAACATAATATTCCCGGGTTATGCTGTTTATTTCGAAGGTGATCACATCCCCTGCACTGGCCTTTTCCGAGGGATTGTCATCATTAAGGAATTGGGCGGTAATGCCATTGGTATATCTTCCATTAAAGAAATCGTCACTCTGGACAATATACTCCGAAAGAGTGTCGGTCAGGAGAACCCCGTTTTTATAAGTTTTAAAGGCATAATAATCCTTACTCTCAGGAGGATCCTGTGCGTATATCAGTACCTGCCATCCACTAAAAAAGGTATTTTTACTGTAACCCAAATGAATGGAGTCCAGAGGATTCAAATAGGGAAGGTATGAAGAAGCAGAATATTCCTCCGTTTTTCCATCAAGGTTAATGTCCACCTCTCCTACATGAAGGGAATAGGTTTGCCCCATAATTCCCTTAAATTCAGGAGAGGTCTCATAGATTCCGGGTTCTGTGGTGCTTTCCTTTAGAAGAAAATTGCGAATTCCGTCCGAAATCTCTACCTCTGCACCTCGAATCCCTTCCGCCTTCCTATTTGAAAAATAATCAGAGGAAGCGCTGAGGGATACCGTATGAACCCCTCTTTTATTGGTTACCTCCCCGTAAATGATCAAATGCCGGTAGGTCGAGCCCAGATCCACTTCGATCCTTTCTGTACAGGAATTCAGAAAGGGTATAAGAGAGAGCAGGAGAAATAATCTCCAGTAACCGGAAACAAAATTTTCTCCGATACTATAATTTTTTAAGCGGGATTCTGACCCATATTGTTTTCCATCCAACATCATAAAGTCATTTAGAAATTGAAGTTATAGGTGATGGCCGGGATAAGGGAGAATAGATAGGTCTTCTCCGCATAAACCCTCTCCGGATGGTTTCGGTCTGGAACAAAATTAATCGCCCAGGTATTTTTCCGGTTATATAAATTGTATATCGACAGGTTCCATTCACTTTGCCAGCGTTTTCCCTTTCTGTTGGGAACCTTATAGTTTAATGATACATCAAGACGGTGGTAATTATCGAAACGCCAGGCATTTCTTTTTGAGTACAAGGGAAGAACAGTTCCCAGAATTTCGTATCGTCCCACCGGGAAGGTTTGAGGAAGCCCTGTAGTATAAATCCAGTTGAGCCCGAAATTAAATGATTTGGAAATCTGATAATTAAGAACTACTGCAAAATCGTGTGGTTTATCGTAGGGTGCAACATAGGGCACGCCGTTATTGATCCCCTCAATCTTCCTCATGGTTTTGGAAAGAGTATAACAGACCCAGCCATTCAATCTTTTTTGATTCAATTTCACCATGAGTTCCAAACCTGCCGACCATGCACTTCCCGTCCTGACCTCTCCTTCGAGGAGCGGGTTCAGTAATAAATTGGCATGGTCCTTAAAATCTATGGTCCGGTTCATTTTTTTATAGTATACCTCAGCAGAGGTTTCAAAAGTATGTCCCCGGAAGTTTCGGAAAAAGCCCAGTGAATACTGATTCGATATTTGAGGCTTAATATTGAGTCCGGAAGGGAACCAGATATCCAGAGGAGTTCCTGCGGTCGAATTTTGTGCAAGCTGCATATACTGTAATGTACGGGAATAGGATGCTTTTAAGGAGGATTTTTCGCTCAGGGTATAATTAAAACCCAGGCGAGGTTCAAGGCCGGTAAAGAAATTATAAATACCCCTTTCAAAGTTGAGTGTGTCACTCACATTATAGTTGTCATCAAATCCATATATGGTAGCTTTCCCTGTATTCTGGAAGGCAGAAAACCTGAGTCCGTATTTAAAGGAAATCCGGTCGGAAAGTACCATTTCACCCATCCCGTAAACTCCGTGTTCAAAAGCAAAGGATTCGGGTAATTGGAATTCTGTAAAAGCCGTTTCATTTCCGGTTCCTTTTGCAAGACCAGGATTGAATTTATGATAGGTGGAAATGAGGCCGAATTTAAAGGTGGACGCCGGGCTCATATAATAGATGAAATCTGCTTTAATGCTTTGATCTTTCATATCAGAAGTCCACTGAAAGGAGGATGGCTGTCCTTCCGGAGTTCCCAGCTGGTAATTGTACACACTGCTTATAAGGCTGAAATTACTGAACAACTTACTTGAAAAAAGATGATTCCAGCGCAACGTATAAGTACTGTTCCCAAAGTTCATCCCGGCAAATTCATTCTCAAAAACATCCCTTCCGAAATATCCTGAAACGAACAAGCGGTTTCTGTCATTGAATATATGATTGATTTTTAAATTCAGGTCATAAAAAAAGAGTTTGTTATCTCTGATATCTTTATTTTTTGCCAAAGGAAGGAAGATATCCGCATAGGTTCGGCGGCCGGCAATCAGAAAGGAGGTTTTGTCTTTTTTAATCGGGCCTTCAAGGGTCAACCGACTGGCGATGGTGCCGATACCCCCGGTTGACTGAAATTTCTTCATATTCCCATCTTTCATGCGTACATCAAGCAGGGAGGAGAGCCTTCCGCCGGAACTTGCCGGAATATCACCTTTATATAAAGTGACATCTTTTACGGCATCGTTATTAAAGACTGAGAAGAAACCTATGAAGTGGGATGCATTGTAAACCGTTGCTTCATCGAGCAGGATGAGGTTCTGGTCAGTGCTTC
Organism: uncultured Bacteroidales bacterium; assembly: GCA_963779845.1. Lineage (GTDB taxonomy): Bacteria > Bacteroidota > Bacteroidia > Bacteroidales > CAVZZV01. The sequence goes on from CAVZZV010000001.1 coordinate 312,978, forward strand.
CACCGCGCACATTAAAACCGGAAGAACCTTCAGATCCCGCCTGAACTCCGGGCAACAGCTGTATGGCTTTAATCACATCTATTTCTCCCATAAATGCAGGGATATGTTTTATGGACTGGATGGGGAGATGAGTTGTCCCGGTTTCAAGATTTGTAATATTGTCATTACCCTGGTTGGCTGAAACCCGGACCTCCTCGAGGGCAGTGGCATCTTCAGAGAGTTCAATATCCAGCCTTACATTCTCCTCTACCCTAATTTCCTTCCTTACCCTGGAATAGCCAATATATGAATATTCAATGATGTAGTTCCCGCGATTAAGTGATACGGAATAAAAACCATACATATTGCTGACTGCCCCATTGGCGGTTCCAATCACAAATACATTTGCCCCAATTAACCCCTCACCTGATTTCGAATCAACTATATACCCGGAAATTGTATAGGTATTGGGAAGGGTACCGGCGAATCCCAGCTGGCAGAAAGTTAATACTGCCATGAATGCCAATGCATTCTTCCCTTTCATTAAAATCCTTCTCCTTCACCTCCCATGTCCATCTCACCGCCACTACGGGATTGCTGCCGCTCCTGTTTGAAATTGTTTATTTTATAACTGAGGGAAAGCATAAGTACCCTTGGCTCCCGGCCAAATTTTGAAAAGGTATTAAAGTTGTTTCCGTATGAACTCATCTCATGTTTCATGGAACCAAAAATATCCTGAAGCTGGAGGGTTGCAGAGAGTTTTCTATCAAGAAAATCATGCCTGAAGGCAATATTTGAATAGAAATAACCTTTACTTTCGCCCTGAATGGATACGCTTGGCCCATTATAAAAGGTTTGAGCCTGGAGCCTGGTTTTGGATGTAATGTTAAATGTTGCATCAAAGCGGGCGTTCCAATTTGTGCTTTTACGGTCGATATTTACATTTTCCAGCTTACCGGTAAGAATGTATCGGTATACGCTTGTACTGGCATTCATTTCAAGCCATTTTAACTGGCTGTAATTAAGCATGAGCTCTGTTCCCAGAGATTGATCCTCTGCCACATTCCCATAGGTATAAAGATAAATCGAGTTTTCAGGATCAACGAGTTTTACAAGACGATCAATTTTATCTACGGTGTTTTTATAATATGCCTCGAATGAAATAAAAGACCGACCGAACGTTTTCTGATATCCCAATTCAAAGGAATTTACATACTCAGGTTTTAAGCCCGGATCTCCCCGCCTCCGGGTATAGGCATCTATATAGCTTTCAAATGGCTCCAGATACCAACCCCGCGGCCGGTTAATTCTTCGGCTGTATGATACCATTAGCTGATGCTCCTTTTTAAAAGACCTTGACAGATGAAAAGTCGGAAACAAGTCAAACCGTTGAATTGTGGCGGGTTCATCAGACTGTTTTGTTTCAATCCTGCGATCCGTCATCTCACCCCTGAGACCCAGGAGAAATTCATATTTACCAATGCTATTGTTATAGGTTGAATATACAGACTGGATATTCCTGTAAAAATCGGTAGCGTTGGTGTATAAGGGATCTATCACCATCTGTTGTTCCTGGAAATCATACCTTCTAAAAGTGAAGCCCTCGTATTCTATGTCTAACCTTGCCTGATACCCTGCCTCAAAGCGGGAATGGTCATTTATGGGCAGGGTATAATCAGCCTGAATCCTTACCTCATCTTCATCACCTGTCTCCTCCCCTTTTGTTTTTTCATTAAAAACAGAGGTAGAATAGTCGAAATTGTCGGTGGTGGGATATTCAAATTGCTCATCATAATCGTTTCCTATACTTTTTGAGTAGTTGGCGAAGGCGATCAGTTGATGCCCTTTATCATTAAATTTATGCTGGTAATTCAGGTTTATTTCATAATAATTTCCGCCATGGGCACTATAATTATCATTGACTGTATATAGATTAAAACTGCTTGGTTCATTCCAATACCTGATTTTTTGATTTCCCCCGAATCCAAATTCATGCTGGCCAAATTCGCCGGTAAGACTGATATTGTTTTTGTCATTCAGGAAAAAATCGACCCCACCTTTGATCTCATACCCTCCCCGGTTCATGCCCCTGCTGCCATCCATTTCTGTATAACGCAAAGTATCAGCGATATCAATTGTACTAAGGGAATAGGAGGAACCATGGTAATTATCGTCACGGTAACTTGCACCAGTATAAAAATTAAATCTTTTTGTCCTGTAATTGAGGAGGAAATCGGTGGAGTATTTATCCCGTGTGCCGAGGCGAAGGTTGACCAATCCTGAAAAGCCCTGCAACAGGTTTTTTTTGCTCACGATGTTAATAATTCCAGCCATTCCATCAGGATCATACTTGGCACTGGGGTTGGTAATGATTTCGATATTCTGAATGGCGCTCGCCGGTATTTGCTGAAGGGCATCCGAACCGGAAAGGGGTGTCGGTTTACCATCGATGAGGACTGTAAAATTTGAGCTCCCCCTAAGGCTTACGTTCCCTTCAATGTCAACCTGCACGGAGGGTGTATTTTGCAATACATCCGCGGCGGTACCTGAAGTGGCATTAATGTCTTGTCCAACATTGACGATTTTCCTGTCTAACTTATACTCAACATGTGCCTGATCGGCTATGACCTCGACCTCCTTAAGGTTGGTTTTGGCCAAAACAAGTTTAATTTTCCCAAGCTCTGCGATAGAATGGGAAGGGCTGAGGATAATGTCATTAATAAATTGTTTCTCATAGCCCATATAATTGGCAACCATATAGTACTTACCAAATGACAGATCCTTCAACAGAAAACTTCCATCAGGACCCGTGATTGAGCCGGTTACGAGACTTGAATCCCTTACCTTGAAAATTGCTACACTGGTGAATTCCATTGGTTTGCCATCTCCTGAATCAATCACCATTCCTTTGATTATTCCATCCTTGGGGGGTATAGGTTCGAGCTTTACTTCCATATTTTGAGCGAAGGAAAAACTTGTTGAAAGTGACAATAATACCCCTGCTATAAAAAATCTCATCTTTTCCACTTAAAAATCATATTATTAAATAAAAACTAATATGATACAATCTTCTCTTTTTATCATATCAACCATTAGACAAATTTAAGTATAGTACTATTTCATTTAAAACAAAAGATTTCCCCTTGTGTTCACCAAAAGTTTACCGATTCATTCTTCTTAAACAGGGGCCATTATGGAATATATAAGAATGCTATGTCCTTTGAAGAGTGCCTGTTTCAAGGGTAATAGCGAAGCATACATAACCAAACTTAAGCGGTTATTAGAGCCAGAAAATAGGAGTTATAAGATTTGGTTCAGGGCATCAACAAAGGCTTCGACCGAGGCGGTAACAATATCTGTAGAGGCGGAAAAACCATAATACATCGTACCCTTATATTCAACCTGTACATGGACTTTACCAAGGTCGTTGCTACCTCTTGTTATGGCCTGCACAAGAAACTCTTCAAGTCTCACTTTTTTTCCAACAATCTTCTTTACAGCAGAATATGCAGCATCGATAGGGCCATTGCCCTCACTGGTTACCAAATGTTTTTCGTTATTAATTTCTAATTCCACCGTTGCCACAGGAATCAGACTGGTGCCGCAAACCACCTGAAGGGTTTTGAGTTTTATCCACCGTGAATCCGTTTTGCTCTCCTTTCCCGCAAGAATTTTTAAATCCTCGTCGGTAATATCCTTTTTCTGATCGGCCAGCGTAAGAAACTGATCATAAATATGATCCAACTTTTCTTTAGTGAATTTATGTCCAAGTTTTTCAAGACGGTGCTTCAAGGCAGCCCTGCCGCTGCGGGCAGTCAGTACGATGGCCGACTCGTTTATCCCTACGGATTTCGGATCAATGATCTCATAATTATCCCTTCTCTTGAGGACACCATCCTGATGGATCCCTGAAGAGTGGGCAAATGCATTCCTCCCTACAATGGCTTTATTTGGCTGGACCGGCATCCGCATAAGAGTGGATACTAACCTACTGGTCTGGAATATTTTTTTCGTATTAATGTTTGTCAGAAGGTTAAGATGTTTCCTTGATTTCAGGATCATGACCACCTCCTCGAGTGAGGTATTCCCGGCCCGTTCGCCGATACCATTGATCGTGACCTCCACTTGCCTTGCTCCGTTGATTATCCCGGCTAAGGTATTGGCAGTAGCCATGCCCAAATCGTTGTGGCAATGGGTTGCAAGTACAATTGAATCGACATTTTTCACATTTTCCTTGAGATATTTGATCTTTTTTCCAAATTCTTCAGGAAGGGTATAACCGGTGGTATCAGGGATATTGACCACCGTAGCGCCCGCACCTATGACGGCTTCGACCACCTTTGCCAAAAATTTATTGTCTGTACGGCCGGCATCCTCGGCATAAAATTCCACATCGTCAACGAAATTCCTGGCATATTTTACCGCTTCGATCGCTCGTTCGATAATAGCATCCGGAGTTGAATTGAGCTTATGGTAAATGTGGTAATACGATGTTCCTATTCCCGTGTGAATACGTCCTTTTTTAGCGAATTTTAATGCATCGGCCGCTACTTCAATATCTTTCTTCACAGCCCTTGTCAGTGCACAAATAACCGGCTCGGAAACCGCCTTGGAAATTTCTACAACCGAATTAAAGTCGCCCGGGCTGGAAATGGGGAAGCCCGCCTCAATAATATCCACTCCCAGAGCCTCTAATGCTTTGGCTACTTCAATTTTTTCCACTGTGTTCAACTGGCATCCCGGAACCTGCTCACCATCGCGAAGGGTGGTATCGAAAACAAAAACCCTGTCTTTTGACATAATATTTTAGTATTAGATAAAAAAATACCGGTTGGTCATTAGCCTGGTTCCAACCGATAAGACTATGTTATGAATCTGCAAAAAAACGAATTTATCTTTTAAATTGCTACTTTTTTACGTTAAAAAGGTAAAAAAAGCCCCCCAATTGATATCCTATCCTACTAAATGTTAAGGTAACCGGAATTATCAATGATATCATTTTATAAATTATACTCCGGGGTGGGGATCTTCTATCCATTAAATTCATTCTTTAACTGCTCCACCCAGGCCTTAACTCTTTCTTTGGTCATGGACGATTGGTTTTCATAATCAATGGCAAGGCCAAGGAATTGATTATCCCTTACTCCCCTGGACTGTTCGAAGTTATATCCTTCCGTCGAGGTGCGACCGACTATAGTGGCCCCCTGCCCTTCCAATATCCCGGCCATTATCCCGAGTGCATCTACAAAATTCTCTGAGTAATTCTTTTGGTCGCCGAGCCCAAAAAGGGCTATTTTCTTATTTCCAAGGTCCAGCTCCTCCAGGTCGGGTATAAATTCATCCCAATAATTGGGCAACTCCCCGTCGAACCACGTGGCAACCCCCAGGATAAGATTTTCTGCTTCAAGAAATTTCTCCGATGTAATATCCTCGGCATTTACTTTTTCCAGTTGGTCTGCACCGAAAGCTTCTACAATTTTATCGGCCACTTTTGCAGTTTTGACCGTGTTAAAGCTATATATAATTGAATTTTTCACGACTGAAGTATTAATTTTTGTTTTTTAGGTTCCTGTTCTTATACCCATTTTAGGGGCTTCAAAAATGATTTTAACCGTATTTATGAATTATTATGTATTTAGAGGGGTAGAAGCATAATATCTGTTCCTAATATTTTAATAGTCCGATGGCTGCCTCATAAATTTTATCGGTATTGGGGAGAATTGCTTTTTCAAGAATGCGGTTGAATCCTATTGGTGTAAAAGTGGCCCCGACCCGTAATACCGGTCCATCGAGATTTTCAAATGCTTTTTCGTTGATAAGGGAAACAATTTCTCCCCCAAAACCTGCAAATACCTTATCCTCATGAACAACCAGAACTTTTCCTGTTTTCTTCGTGCTGGTAATAATCGCTTCTTCATCCAAAGGATTAAGGGAGCGAAGATCCAGGACTTCCACCTCAAGCTGATGCTCCTTTTTAATTCTTTCGGCTACCTCAAGGCACATATGGGTAGTGTTGCCATAGGTAATGAGACTAATATCTTTGCCCTCTCTTCTCAATCTTGCACACCCAAAGGGAACAACAAAATCTTCAGGGATAGGGGTAGCTGCTTTCGGACTATTATACAACGATTTGGGCTCAAGGAAGACTGTAACTCCCCTGGAACGGATCGAACTGCGAAGCAAACCGGCGGCATCATCGGCAAAGGAAGGGTAAACAATGCGTAAGCCAGGCAGCGTAGCCAATGCCCCTTCGATAGTCTGTGAATGGTAAAGACCTCCTCCAATATATCCGCCGGAGGCAAGTCTTATCGTGAAATTTGGAGAAAACTTGCCATTACTTCTCCAGTAATCGTGCGAAGTTTCAACCAACTGCTCCATGGCTGGCCAGAAATAATCGGCAAATTCAGCTCCTTCAACCACAATTCTGATTTTTTCATTAAACCGGCTCATCCCATTGGCGGTACCTACGATAAAATCCTCTGCTATAGGAGCATTGAAAACACGTTCTTTTCCGAATTCCTGCTGCAACCCTTTGGAAACATTGAAAATCCCGCCCTTTTCCTTATTGGCTATATCCTGTCCCCATAAGAATGTTTCCGGATTATTCCTGAATTCTGCTTTAAGGGTTTCATTAAGCCCTTCAATCAATTTTTTCTTCTCTCCTTCTATATTATGCTGTCCGTCAGGATATTTATCGGAGGTCCAGGGTTCCGGAACAACAAAGTCAAATATCGATCCGGGGTCCGGGTCTTTGGCCGCCAGGCCAGTCTTATGGGCCTCTTTCACGATTCCTTTTACATCTTCTTCGATATTTTTTAACTCTTCTTCAGTGAAACGTTTGTATCTCAGGAGAAGCCGGCGATATTTAGCCAATGGATCGTACTCCATAGCATAGTTGATTTCGTAATCGTCGCGGTAAAGTTCATGCCTGTCGGAGTTTGAATGGGAATGCATCCGGATACAATTGGCCTGCACAATGGCGGGCATTTCATTTTCTTCCACAAACTTTCTGGCTTCCGCCATCGTGTTCATGGAATCAAAGACATCTTTTCCATTGCAATGAAAAATCTTAAGGTATTTAAAACCGATAAAATTGTTGGCCACCTTACGGTTGGCGGTCTGATCAGCCTTTGGCACAGAAATTCCGTAGCCATTGTCCTGAAAAACAAAAATAACCGGCAATCTTTCCGTTGAGGCACCATTTATAGCCTCATAAACATACCCTTCTGAAACAGAGGATTCACCCTGAGAGCTTATGGCGATTCCCTTCACTCCATATTTTTTTATTGCCCTGCCTACTCCCGTAGCGTGAAGGGTATGGTTACCTGTACTGGAGGAAGTGTTATGGATATTCCATTCCGGTTTGGCAAAATGGTTGGACATGTGTCTGCCCCCACTCGCGGGATCAGCTGCTTTTGATATGCCGTTCAAAATAATTTCTTCAGCGGTCAGACCGGCCGAGATTGCCGTTAACATATCCCTGTAATAGGGAAAAAGGTGGTCATGCTCACGGTCAAACAGCTGGCCAATGGCTAATTGAATACCGTCATGTCCGGCATAGGGGGCATGGTAGGACCATCCGATCGCCTGTTTGAGGTAATTAGGGGCCCTGTCATCCAGGATTCTTCCAAGGGTCATTAACCGGTACCATTTTTCCAGGGTATCTTTATCTGTGCGTTTAATATGATATTTTCTTTTCTCAGTCATTGTTAATCCTGATTAATTTTTAGTTTTAGTTATTCATTATACTACTCTGGAGAGATCAAAACCTTCGATATAATCAGCTACCTTTTTAAGATATGCACCGCCAAGGGAGCCATCGATGATCCGGTGGTCGTAGGTAAGGGAAAGGAACATTTTATGACGAATTGCGATTACATCTCCTTCAGGCGTCTCCACAACGGCTGGTTTCTTTTCGATGGCACCGACAGCCAGGATCGCAACCTGGGGCTGGTTTATAATGGGTGTTCCAATAGTATTCCCAAAAGACCCAAAGTTTGTAACGGTAAATGTACCGTCGAGTATATCGTCGGGTTTAAGTTTACCCGAACGGGCCTCTTTTGCAAGCCTATTCAGTTCTTTCGTAATTCCTATAAGGCTGAGGTTATCGATATTTTTAATGACCGGGACAATGAGGCTATTGTTCTCAAGGGACACGGCTACCCCCATGTTAATCCGCTTTTTTATGATAATTCTGTTCCCGTCAACTGAAGAGTTTATGGTCGGGAAATCTTTGATCGCTTTTGCAGCCGCCTCAAGGAAAATAGGCAGGTAGGTTATTTTCTGGCCCTCCTTTTGCTGGAACTCATCCTTAATTTTATTTCGCCAGTTCACTACCCTGGTTACATCACATTCCAGCATATTGGTAACATGGGCTGAAGTTTGTTTGGACCGGATCATATGTTCGGCGATAATTTTGCGCATCCGGTCCATTTCCACTATCTCGTCATCGGGGAAAGCGGACGATCGAACTTCAGAGCGGGATTCAGTGGAAGAACTACCTTCTGCTGAAGTATCCCGGCCGGAGCCCGTTGATTTTTCCGCTTCCTTCCTTAAGTCCTTTTTACCCGATTTTTTATCATCTATGTATTTCAGCAGATCTTTTTTCTGCACCCTGCCATTTTCCCCGCTTCCTTCGAGCTGATCAAGCTCCTCTATTGAGACATTCTCCTCGCCGGCAATTTTCCTGACCAATGGAGAATAAAAGCGAGAGGATGACCTGGCCGATTTTCCGTCCTTCCCGTTTTGATTCACTGGGTGATCTTCTCTATCTGCTTCGGTGGATTTTGAGTCTTTGGAACTCACATCCTCATTGGTCACCTCCTTATAATCACTATCCCCCTTTTCATCATGATCAGGTTTATTCAATTCCGTGGAGGATCCTTCTGAAACATACTCCCCTTCCTCTTTAAGTGATTTTTTTTCAGCACTGTTTTTATCGTCAGCTGCCTCATTTTCCGCTTGGCCCGACCCTTCTTCAACACCGCCCATATCCAGGAGAGCTATAACGGATCCCACGGCAACCGTTTCATCCTGTTTGTACATTATTTTATGTACCCTACCCGCTACAGGGGAAGGGATTTCGGAATCCACCTTATCTGTAGCGATCTCCAAAAGCACATCATCCTCCTGGATTTCATCGCCTTCTTTTACAAACCACTTGGTAATGGTAGCTTCTTCAATACTTTCTCCCATTTTGGGCATAACAATTTCAAATTGTGCCATAGTCTGATTCTGTTTATTTGGGTGCAAATTATTTTTAGGATGGGATAATTTACATTGAGTTTAACAATAAGGCTGAATAATTCAATTCTACCCTCGATACAGCCCATTCGAGCATAACAAAAAATGTTTTAATTTGTTTAACCATCCTCTATGTTAGAAAACTGGACTTTTAATATCAGTGGCCCGGCTATCGCGCGACGATCGGGGTATAATTTTGTTTGTCCCCAGCCCATTTTCCATACATTGATATCCGGAAACCTCGATGCCAAAAGGAATGATATAAGGGAAAACACTTTGGGTCCGAGGGATATTATTCTCACATTATATTTGAGCCTTAATTGCAAAGCTGTTTTGGTCAGGATTTCAGACAACTGATCAAGATTATCCATTGGATAATTTACAAGGTTTTTTATTTCAGTTTGTTCTACAAGTTCATGGTTATTAAGAAAAACCTGTTGAACATAATCCGTGTCCGGGGATGGATCGGCATACATTAAATAAATTACATCCGGTTTAATCTTTTTGATGGCAATGTCTGCCAGCCCCTTTTCCATTCCGAGTCCAATAATCAGAGCGGTTGGCTTATCGGAACCCGACTGTTTACTACCCAGGGATAAAGGTCTGAATTTAAATGCAAGACGGAAATGTTTGTTTTTTCCAAAAGCTGCTAAAGTGTAGGAGAAGAAAACCTTTATATTTCTTTTAGCTTCTTGTTCAGAAATAAAAAAATTGATCATACTTGCATACCATAATTTAGTCATGCAGGAATAATCCACCAGTATTGAAATATTTTCCCGGTCAACCGAATTAATTTGAATTTTAAGTTCATTCTCGAGGGGAAGATATTTGCTACCGGAGAGCCGGACAAAAGAAAATCCGTGTTTTTCGAATATCCTTTTGTTATTTTCCCCAGCCTTTTGCTCATTCTCCGAATAACTAAAGGCAATTTTATGTTCAGCCCGGATATGATAATTTTCAATGAGGTATACTGCCCTTGGCTCATAACCGGCAGCCACAATCAGGAAATCAAAATTTTCTTTTTCTAAAATTCCAGGGGTTATCTGACTTGATCCGATGAATTCCATTTTTATTCACAAAGAGTGCCTAAAATTAGCACAAATTTATCTTCAGACAAACTTAAAGAAGGGAATATCGGATCAAAGACCGGGATTTATAGCCGGGATAGAAGCAATAGGTTGATTTGTGAGTTTTTCCCCGGATTGAAAGAGATCGCGGTCGGGCCAGCGGGTAATCTGATAGGTTGCGGCAAAAAGAGTACGCGAAAGCAAATGATGGATTCGGTAACTTTTATCCTTGGATGCATTAAGAAGTACCACCCAGTTAAGTCCATTTTCTAATCGTAATACCAGTGCAGTGGAGCCTGAAAGTGTTCCTGTCCTCCACCATGTTCCATGATCATCGGCTCCCCGCCAGCCGTAGAGACCTTCCCCGGACTTTTCAGGATTGGTCATTGTTTCAATGCTTTCCTTACTAATAAAATCGGCAATCCCGGGGTAAGCATCGGCAGAAGAAACAAATCTTGCCAATTCGGAAGCAGAACTGACCCAACCCCCGGCAGCACCCAGAATTTCCATATTATTCCCCCCATAAGAGATCTCGACCAATCTTCCGGAGCCTGTAAAGGAAAGTGATTTCATTGATCCGGGAGGTTCATGGTAGCGTACCTCGTTAGGGTATTTCTGGTAATACATGCTTTTACCCATATGCATATCCTGTATCCCCATAGGCTTAAGGATGTTCACGACTACATAATCCTCGTAAGGCAAGCCGGTTTTGTATTCAATAATTTTCCCGAGAAGGGTATAACCAAAATTAGAATAGGAATAAGTGGAACCCGGATCAAAATCCAGATTTTCAGATAATACAAATTTTATAATATCGTTAAATTGAGCCGGGGGGTCTTTTTTGAATTTCCTGGCGATATAGAGGGAATTAAACATGGGGTCCCCTTTCAATCGGGACCATCCCCCTGTATGGTTTAACAGGTCACTTATGGTAATGTCTTCATACCGCGGATCTGAGTATTGTTGAAATTCCTTATCGTTCAGTATGCCGGATGGGCCGAAAACCTGTTCATCCAGATCAATCAATCCTTTCTCATAAAGGTGCATAACAGTGACAGCGGTAATCAATTTGGAAACCGAGGCAATCCGGAATAAATGGCCGGGATGAACGGCTTCTTTCGTTTCTGTGTTAGCCAATCCGAACCCCTTGGCATAGATAAGCCTATCCCGGTATGTGAGGGCAACGGAAGCTCCCGCAATATCATGGTTTTTAAGAAAATTGGATATAAGAAGATCAATTGCCAATAGAGAATCGCAATTTGAATCCTCATTATCAAGCTTCATGGCGAAAGAGATAGATTCTTCGTTGATGGTCCTGTTCCTCGGAATCAAATCGGAATGACTAATGGCGATCTCTCCCATAAACACAAAAATGAGCAAAAGTACTTTATATGGAAATTTAAAATTCATATTATTCGTTCTGGTAAATACTGGTTTAATGACCCCCACATCAGAATGAAAAAATCTTCTTCTTTAGGAGGCTTTTAAAGTGAACTTAACAGCGTGGGATTGATAAATGTTTTTGAATAGAGGACTTGTTTGAGGAGAATTGGGCTGATTATAAACTAGTCGGAAGGGAAAAAACCGACACAGCTAAAAAAAAATTATGCATTGAACCTGGTATCTATGGCGTTTATCAAAATCTGTGTGGGGTTTCTTTATTAAAACACAAATGGGAACTTCTCTTTTGGAAAAGCTCCCATTTCACTCCTTAACAACCATAGTTATTAAGCAATGCCAAGTTACGGTTCATTTGGCCGATTCGTACCTCGCTTTCCTGAGAAAGTCCGGCAGCGGAACCCGTATTGATAGTTAACTCCGGCAAAACCGGATAACTAAAAATACATTCTCTTCAAACCACCAGGCAAAATCGGGTCTTACGATCCTATGATGGCCAGTGTGAAACTTTTTTTCTGCTTCTTAAGGCAGTGTTTATGGTTTCCGTTTGAAGTGCCAACCTTTCAAAGATCCTCGTAAACGAATTTCTTTTTTTGGTGGACGAAAGGGGAATTGAATCCACCTTTCGTAATTGCCCCGGGTTTTATGAATATGTTCCGAAGAACTTCTCAATGAATCCTTGAATTTGTTATAAATAACATATTCAATTTTTCCTAACCTGGTGCGACCAATTTATCGCTCACTTGGTTTAACAAATATAGAGTGCAAAGTATTCTCAGCCAAAAAAAAAGAGCCCTTTATCCAAACAAGATTTCAACGAGGGTTATTAACAATTGTTAATAACCGGAAAAAGTCTTCATAAGTCAAGAATGTCAATGGAATTTGGCCACTGGGCCAATATGGTTATGAACAAATAAAAAATAAAGAACCCGGATCAACCTGGAAACATCTTCCCAGATGTCTGCCTGAAAAAGAACCTAATAACCAAAAAATAACTAAACCTAAAACTACGAGTGGCTGATCCGGGCTCCAAAAATAAAACAGTAAATTACTTTAAATGTTGTGTTTGTTTCCCGGCAAGTTAGCGGAAAGATTTTTCTTCAATCTTATTCCAATAAAGGGAATCGTCTTTGTATCACGGTTTCCATGAAAGCGGCTAGGAATATAAATAAATCCTGGAGAGTGAATACTTTAACAAGTTTTTATGAATTTTCCTTTACCACAATGAAGGGGTATCCTTGTAATCCTGTTGCATCAAAATATCGGTTCCGGTGAAAAAGGCAGGTGTTTTTATGATGTCCCTGGAGATGCTCCATGCCTCCATTTCTTCAGCAGGGAGTGGTTTCAGGAATTTGCCTGCCTCCTTGCCCGTGAGATTTGGGTCAATCCAATCTTTTTCATACTGTTCCTGCAGGATCACCGGCATTCGTTTTTTTGTATTATGAATTTTCGCCAGGAGGGGATTGGCGGGGGTTGTAACGATACTGCAGGTCTGAAGGATTTCACCGGTTGAGGGATTTGTCCAGGTATCTGAGATCCCGGCAAAGGCAAAGGCGAGATTATCTTTTCGCCTGATATAGAAAGGGATTTTCTTATCTTGCACGGTATGATATTCAAAAAAACCATGGGCCAGGATCAGGCATCTGCCTTTATCAACAGCGTGCCTGTAGGAGGGTTTTTCCAAAATTGTTTCCTCGCGTGCATTGAATGTGGATAATTTTATGCTGTTTGCCTTTCCCTCCTCTTTTATCCAAAAAGGGATGAGTCCCCACTGGAAAAACTGGATGATGCCAGGGTTTTCGCACTGTATAACTGGAAGGTAAGGAAAAGTGAAGGCGGAAAAAAATACTCCGGGCATATAGCGTGGATCTTCCTTCACGGGAATCCCGAACCTTTTCTCAAGCTCTTGTCGCGGCAGGTTTATTTCTACAAAATAGCACATGTTGATTTGAACTCAGCAATCATTCTCATTAAACATTTATATACCTTATTTGTTTCAGTAGCGTAGAAAGAATTGGACAATGATAAAAAACACGAAAACAATTGCATATTTCCCCTTAAATGTCAGCCTCTTACCGGGTGAAGATATTCCATTGAGGATATTTGAACCAAGATATAAGCAACTGATCGAAGAATGTGAAAGCACTGGCAATCATTTTGGCATCCCCTTTCTAAAAAGCAATGAGATACAATCATTTGGTTCAGAAGTGAGGGTAAAGCAGGTAGTAGCAAAAAATTCTCAGGGGGAAATGGTAATTGTCGCAGAAGGCATTTCCAATTTTGAATTGATGAGTATTAAGGACCCAATGCCGGGTAAGCTATATGCCGGGGGCAAAATTACCCCGATCAATCATGATATTTCCTTGTTAGGCAATGAACTCCTGGCACTAATTATCAGCTTCACCGACAATTATGAAAGTGAATTCCTCAAATCGGTAAACGGGAATGAAATCCTCCTTTATGATGTGGCCCGTGCCCTGAATTTATCTTCCGAGGAAAAGTTCCGTTTCATCAGTTTGAAGGAGCATGCCAAAAAAGAGCGCTTTCTTCTTTTCCAACTGCGATATATGATGAAGCTGAGGGAACAGGAAAAATTGCTTAATAATGATTATTTTTTGAATTAAGCAGAAGCGGTCAATATTGGGATGGTTGGACAGGCACGCATCAGTTATGGGGAGAATTTATCAGGAAAAATTTTCTTTATCTCCCTTACCTCTTTTCGCAAATTATTCACCGTTTTTACCAGTTCACTTTGCGGCAATACAGGATCGGGCAGCTCCGAACTGATATAATGGGCAAATTTCCAGATTTCCCTGATATCTTTCACCTCAACGATAAACGGGTCATAAAGCGGGTTCAGGGAATAAAGCACAAGGATTCCTTCCTCCCGGATTTTATTCTCCACGATTTTAAATACAATCCCCTCATTTATGGTGAGTATAATGCAGGCATCTCCATTGGGGATCAGCTGCCAATCCTGCACGAACTCGCCTGTAACCCAGGATTTATCGGGAATGGGCGACATTGAATCGCCGTTGAGCTGAAAGGTCCTGTATTTTTTACTGGGAGATAAAAACGGAAGCTGAAACACCGGCAGTTCACTGATATATTCGGGATCGGCAAAGCCATTGGTATAACCCGCTTTTGCCTTTTCAGGCACGAGCTCAATATTCTCTTCATTCTTTTTGTTTACCGTTGTAGCTAAAATCCGTAACCCGCTTCCAGAAATAAAAATATCCTGCCCGTGCTCCAGTTGATATAACTGACTGCCACTGAGTTCGGAAAGGTCTACTTTCAAAAGGGTATCTACCGCGATGCCGAAAAATGAAGAGAATTTCATAAGGCTTACAAGTCCGGGTTCAGAAACGTTGTTTTCATACCCGCCAAGCGTGGGCCGTTTCATGCCAAGCAAGGAGGCAAGTTCGTCCTGGGTCTTTCCTCTGTGCTTTCTTAATAATTTAAGGTTCTTACTGAAATACATAATGGTTGATGTGTTGATGTGTTGATGTGGTGATGTGGTGATGTGGTGATGTGGTGATTTGTTGATGTGGTGTTTTGATGTGTTGATGTGGTGATGTGGTGATGTGTTGATGTGTTGATGTGTTGATTTGTTGATTTGTTGATGTGTTGATTTGTTGATTTGTTGATGTGTTGATTTGTTGATTTGACACTACGTTTTTGGTTTTGAACCCATTGGATATAAGACCTTTCATTCAAACCCCTTTAATTTTTTGAAAATTTAAGCTTCTTTCTTTTGATCTTTTTTAAAAAATGATTAATTTGTAATCGTAAATTTGATTAATTATTAATCAAAGATAAGATAAATGTTTGAATTACACAATAGCTGCAATAAATAATTATGGAAAGAAATGTGGTGCACCTGGATTTAGACACCTTTTTTGTGTCGGTGGAAAGGTTGATGAATTCGGGATTGAATGGGAAACCGGTGATTATCGGGGGGATATCGGATCGTGGAGTGGTGGCGAGTTGCAGTTACGAAGCCCGAAAGTACGGGGTACATTCGGCTATGCCCATGAAAATGGCGCGGAGTTTATGCAACGATGCCGTCATTATACGAGGCGATATGGAGTTGTATTCCCGCTATTCGGGAATGGTGACCGATATTATTTCGGAAGAGGCCCCGGTGTACGAAAAAGCTTCCGTAGACGAACATTATATTGACATCACCGGTATGGACAAGTTTTTTGGCTGCCTTAAATGGACCCGGAAGCTAAGGGAGAAGATTATCACGGAAACCGGCCTTCCGATATCTTTCGGACTTTCCGAAAACAAGACGGTTTGTAAGATTGCTACCGGGGAAGCAAAACCAAACGGGGGAAAAGAGGTGTTGCACGGAGAAGTGAAAAATTTCCTTAATCCCTTGTCCATCCGGAAAATTCCCATGATCGGCAAGCAGACTTTTCATCTGCTCCGGTCCATGGGGATAGCCACTATCGGTACACTGGGCCAGATTCCCCCTGAAATGATGGAAAAACTGCTGGGGAAAAACGGGCAGCAAATATGGCGAAAGGCCAATGGCATCGACCCCACCCCGGTGATTCCCTATTCAGAACGCAAATCGATAAGCACGGAGCAGACTTTTGAAAAAGACACTACCGATGTGCAACACCTGAAGGAACTGCTTACAGGAATGGTCGAAAAGCTGTGCTATGAACTCCGGAAAAAGCAAAAACTGACTTCCTGCATCACGATAAAAATAAGGTATTCCAATTTCGATACCCATACCCTGCAAAAACGGATCGGCTATACTTCTTTCGATCATGTGCTTATCCCTGTCGCAAAAGAGCTCTTTGAAAGGCTATACCAACGCCGTATGCTTATCCGCCTTATCGGGGTGAGGTTCAGTCACCTTGTCCAGGGCGTCCAGCAGCTCAACATGTTCGAAGACACCCCGGAAATGGTAAACCTTTACCTCACCCTCGACCGTTTACGAAACCGCTATGGCAGGGATGCGGTACACCGGGCGGTGGGGATGAGGTGAAAAGAAAATCATGAACTTCTCTATAATGTACCTACACACCCATTCATATTACAGTCTGCGTTACGGAACACTTTCGCTCCAAAACCTGATTGATCTGGCACTAAAAAACGAGGTAAAGGCGATGGCTCTTACGGACATCAACAACACTTCCGGGACTCCTGAATTCGTGAAACTTTGTCTGAAAAATGGCATTCATCCCATGGCGGGCATAGAGTTCCGGAAAGGCGATCAACACCTGTATACCGGGCTGGCCAGAAATAATAAGGGATTCCGGGAGCTTAACGAATTTCTTTCCTGGCATAACGAGAATAAGGTGGAATTGCCCGGCACGCCGCCCTTTTTCCCTAATGCCCGGATAATTTTTCCCTGGGATAACCAGCCTGCTTCACTACGCGAAAATGAATTTATCGGCATCCGCCCGGGTGAACTGAACTATCTCTTCTCCTCACCTTACCGGCACCGGCAGGAAAAGCTGCTTGTTCACCAACCGGTCAGTTTTTCCGAAAAGAAGGATATTATCCTCCATACCCATTTGCGGGCAATCAACCACAACACCCTGCTTCCCATGCTGCGTCCCGAAAACCTTGGTACCGAAAAGGACATCATGCTCCCTCCCGACCTTCTGGCCTGCGCGTACGAGGACTACCCCCAAATCGTCCGGAACACGGAGGCGGTAATTTCCGACAGCAGCATTTGCTTCGACTTCACTTCCATAAAAAATAAAAAAACCTTCACCGGGAGCCAGCATGACGATCGGGTTCTTCTGGAAAAACTGGCTTTGGAAGGGATGCTCTTCCGCTACGGGAAAAATAACCGGGAAGCTGAAAAAAGGATAAAGCACGAGCTGGAAATTATTGACCGGCTTGGGTTTAGCTCCTATTTTCTGATTACATGGGATATCATCCGTTATTCCATGTCGCGATCCTACTATCATGTAGGAAGGGGTAGCGGGGCAAACTCTGTCGTGGCCTACTGCCTCAAAATTACCAACGTGGACCCCATTGAGCTCGATCTGTATTTCGAACGCTTCATCAACCCCAAACGAAGCAGTCCTCCCGACTTCGACATCGACTATTCATGGAAGGAGCGGGACGATGTGCTTGATTATATTTTCAAACGCTATGGCAAGAAACATACGGCCCTTATCGGCACCATGTCCACCTTCAGGGGGCGGTCAATCTTCCGTGAACTGGGAAAGGTGTATGGTTTGCCCAAAGAAGAGATTGACCTTCTGGTAAACGAACCCTCGAATGCCATGAACAGGGGAGAAATTACCGATAATATATTTGCCATAGGAAGTTTGCTCAGCGATTTTCCCAACCTGCGGAGTATTCATGCCGGGGGCGTACTTATTGCTGAAGAGCCCATCACCGCCTACACGGCTCTGGACATGCCCCCAAAAGGACTGCCTACTACACAATGGGATATGTACACCGCTGAAGAACTGGGATTTGAGAAACTTGATATCCTCAGTCAGAGGGGCATAGGCCATATTGGGGATGCAGTAAAAATCGTAGAAGAAAACCAGCAGATAAAAGTGGATGTGTTCCGGGTCCAGGAATTCAAAAAAGACGAAGAGGTCAAAAGGGTGCTGCGCGAAGGAGAAACCAACGGATGCTTTTATATTGAAAGCCCGGCAATGCGGGGTCTGCTTACAAAACTGCAGTGCGAGGACTATCTAACTCTGGTGGCAGCTAGTTCCATCATCCGGCCAGGGGTGGCCAAGTCGGGAATGATGAAGGAATATATTAAGCGCTTTCATGATCCCTCGGGCTTTAGATACCTTCATCCGGTGATGGAGCAACAACTTAAAGAAACTTATGGTGTCATGGTTTACCAGGAAGACGTGATAAAGGTTTGTCATCATTTTGCAGGGCTTGACCTGGCCGATGCCGATGTGCTGCGACGGGCCATGAGCGGAAAATACCGTTCCCGCGCTGAATTTGACCGGATCGCTGCTAAATTTTTCAGCAATTGCCATGAGAAAGGATATCGCGGGGAACTCACCCGTGAAGTATGGCGACAGATCAGTTCTTTCGCCGGGTATTCATTTTCGAAGGCACATTCAGCCTCTTATGCGGTGGAAAGTTACCAGAGTTTATACCTGAAAGCCCATTTTCCCCTGGAATTCATGGTAGCCGTAATCAATAACTTTGGTGGATTTTACCGCACCTGGGTTTATTTCAATGAGGCAAAACGTTGCGGTGCCCGCCTTTTTCTGCCCTGTGTAAATGCAGGAGACTACCTCACCAGTATTAAGGGCAAAGATATCTATATTGGTTTTATCCATATCCAGGGCATGGAAGCAAAGACTGCCGATTTGATTGTTGACGAACGACATAAAAACGGCCCCTTTACCGACCTGGAAGATTTTATCAACCGTATCCCCATTGGCCGGGAACAACTTACCCTTCTTACCCGTATCGATGCCCTCAGATTTACCGGAAAAAACAAAAAAGAACTCTTATGGGAAGCTCATATGCTCCTCGGCAAAACAAAGGATCTTCCAGCCACCAAAACACTTTTTGGATTAAAATCCAGGCAATTCGAACTTCCCGCGCTAGAGCAAAACAGTCTGGAAGATGCCTATGACGAAATTGAACTACTGGGTTTCCCGGTCAGCAACACTGCATTCAGTATGCTGAAAACGGGTTTCCGGGGAGAGATCATGGCAAAGGACCTGGCCCGCATGGCAGGGAAAAAGGTGAAGATGGTTGGAAACCTTTGCTCAATAAAAAATGTATACACGGTTAAAAAAGAGTTCATGCACTTTGGGACTTTCCTCGATGCTGAAGGTGAATTTTTTGACTCGGTGAATTTCCCATCCTCATTGAAAAATTTTCCCTTCAAAGGGTATGGCATCTATCTGTTAATGGGCAAAATAGTGACAGAATTCGGATTTCCCTCCATCGAAGTGGAAAAAATGGCCAAGCTTCCGCTTGAAGCAGATCCACGATATTAGTCCTTAATCCAATTAAAAACTAAACAAACCTCTCCTTCCCTTGTTTAATCCCTGAAAAATCGACTCCTGTTCATCCAATGAGAAATCAGCCTTATCTTTTCGCCCTTTTTCTGAGCATATTTATTATCCTTGTGGATCTATACGCCTATCGCGGATTAACCCTTCTTGCGCAACACTGGAGCAACCGGCAGAAGTCGGTCACCGGCTGGGCTTTCTGGTCTTTGTCGGCAATTACTCTGGTGTGGTGTCTATGGTTGATCCTTTCGGCAAGCCGAATGAACAGCCAGGATTTTTACCAGGCTGTAATGATATTCTTCGGTTTCTTTCTCTTGTTTTACCTGCCAAAGCTGGTGTTTATTTCCTTCACCCTAATCAAGGATATAGGACTTCTCCTGGCAGGGGGAAGTTCCCTGATCATAGACAAAGGAAGTGACGCGGGCCGGGCCATCCATAAAATAAGCCGTTCTGATTTCTTACTGAAGGCCGGATTGATTTTGTCCTCCATCCCCTTCCTTTCTGTGCTATATGGAATTGTCTGGGGGAAATACAATTTCACGGTACGCCGCATAAGGCTTTCTTTTCCAAACCTTCCAAAAGCATTCGACGGAACCAAAATTGTGCAGTTCAGCGATATTCACCTCGGAAGTTTTAACGGCAAAACAGAAAAAATCGAAGAAGCTGTTCAAATGATCAATAAGGTAGAGGCAGATTATATTCTTTTTACCGGCGATATGGTGAACACCCTGGCTGTGGAAATGAAACCCTACATTTCTGTTTTACGCAGCCTTCAGGCCAAAAAGGGGAAATTCTCAATTCTGGGAAACCATGATTATGGCGATTATCACCATTGGGATTCTGAGGATGAAAAAGCCGGGAACCTTAACCGACTTGTACAGTTTGAAGAAGAGGCCGGTCTGCGACTCCTGAGGAACGAAGCAGTCAATCTTGAAAACGAGGGCGAAATGATCAGCCTTATAGGACTCGAGAACTGGGGACGACCCCCATTCCCTCAGTATGGGGACCTAAAGGAGGCCACCAAAAACATAGATCCCCTTAGTTTTAAAATTCTAATGTCGCACGATCCATCCCATTGGGATGCCGAAGTCCTTCCCGATACCGATATTGACCTCACCCTTTCAGGACATACCCATGGAATGCAGTTTGCCATTCGCATCCCAGGATGGAAATGGAGCCCTGTTCAGATGAAATACCCCCGGTGGTCAGGTCTTTACCGGGAAGGAAAACAGGCACTATATGTCAATATCGGCCTGGGCTTTATAGCATTTCCCGGAAGAATCGGTACACCTCCTGAAATTTCAGTTTTTGAGCTGAAAAGGTCTGACTCTGAAGTCTGAAGACTAAAAAACCGCATGTGACCAGGTTTATAAAGTCACATGCGGCAGGAACTTGACTTAAACACTGTTCAAGCCAAAGGAGGATCTTTTTACTTCACTTCCACCACGGCATACCGCGAAATCTTCCAGAATTCTCTGGGGTCTTCGATTTCCAGGTAGGCAATTTGCCCATTATCCTCTACTAATTTGTAGGAACCGGCAGGATGTTCGGTGATCAACTCAGCTTTTTTCGAGTTAACAGGAATAGTTTTTACCTGGGAAATATCTATTTCGGTAAAAAATTTTCCATCGAAATCTTCCTGGATACTGGTATTTTTCCCCAGAAATAAAAAGCCACCCTCTTTGGTCAACAAACCTTTTTCCTTCAGTTCCTTATAAGTACCATAGGCATAATAGGCCCTGTTAAGATCATCATGCTGCATACCAATAGTGTCGTTTTTCGCGACCAGGTTCAATTCAAGTTCCCCCATCTTCTCGTTCAACCTGCCCATCTCAAAATCCTTTTCCGCCAGTGTTTCTTTCAGGGAGGCAATGTCTGCAGACTGAACTTCCACAATTTTGTTCAGGGACTCCATCTTCTTTTGCAGCTCTTCTGTTTGGATACCTGATTTTTTGAGCTTTGCATTCAACTGGGCGATTTTCTTCCTGCTGTCGTCCAGAAGGGAATTCATCATTTGAATATCCTTAATGATCGCCTCTCGCCTCTCTTCGGTAAGTTGATCCTCGCCCGTTTTGGCCTTGACCAGATTCCTGCGCTGACGGATCGATTCCAGGTTGGAAGCAATCTGGTCAAAACCTGTAACCATATCATTAATGACCGAATCCCTTGTATTGAGCTGAGTGGAAAGATCCTGATTTGCAAGCTCCAATTCGCTCCTTAGCTGTGCAAGTTCGTTATACTCCCGGTTCTTGTTGTAGATCAATATAGCCACTATAATGGCTCCCGCGATGATCGCAACTGATAAGCCAAGACTCATCAATAGTTTATTTCTTCTCTTTTTTTCCATTTTTATGTTCTTTAATATATTTTAATTCCAACCTATTGCCAATAGTTGTACCAAAATAGCGCTAATTATTTAAATGCCTGATATAAAGAATCTTATCAAATCGCACCCCTTTTTTGGTTATTCAAAATGAGAATGGGATTATCAAAATGAGATAGGGATTATCAAAATGAGAAGGTAAAAACGGAGGCCGACTACTCTTGCTCTTTTTTCAGCATCCTGTAAATGGTAGAAACGCCTACATCCAGTTTTTCCGAAACGAGCCTTATGTTATTATCGTATTTCTTCAGGAAGGAATCAACAATACGTCGTTCATATTCCCTCATAGTCATTTCACTGTTAAGGACTTCAGGAAGGATGTCCCCTGATCCGGTAAGGATATCCGAAGTAAGGATTTCCTTACCGTTGGACAGGGTTGCAGCAAGTTCAATAATGGATTTTAACTCCCTTACATTCCCTGGAAATTCATAACTAAGCAACATGGAGCCTGCATCGGGGGTGATAGTTTTAGGTTCAAGGTTATTGTCATTGCAAAATTCCTTAAGGAAATATTTTGCGAGAATAAGCACATCATTTCCCCTTTCCCGCAGGGGCGGCATTTCAATTGGCAGCCCTATGAGCCGGTAATAAAGATCCTGGCGAAAATTCCCTTTCCTGACCTCTTCCATCAGGTTTTTATTTGTTGCCCCTATAATCCTGCAATGAATATTAATCGTGTTGTTACTGCCTACCCGGTTTATCTCCTTCTCCTGCAAAGCCCTGAGAACTTTCACCTGGGTTGAAGGATCCATTTCCGCAATTTCATCCAGGAAAAGGGTCCCCTTGTCAGCCTCTTCGAACTTACCTATCCGACGGGACATTGCACTTGTAAAGGCTCCCTTTTCATGTCCAAAAAGTTCGCTTTCAATAAGTCCTGAAGGAATTGCAGCTACATTAACGGCAATAAAAGGCTTGTCTTTTCGAGGCGAATTATAATGAATAGCCTTTGCCACCAGTTCCTTACCAGTTCCGGTTTCACCTGTTACTGAAACTGTAATATTGGTGCGTACTGCCTTTTCGATTAATTCGTAAACTTTCTTTATTGCCGCCGAACTTCCTATTATGGAATTTTGAAAGCTGTATTTTTTCTGGACTTCCTTTTTCAGCGTACTTAATTCTGTTTCAAGGATGACGTTCCGCCTCAGAAATGCCACTATATTCAGCAACCTCTCTTTGATATCATTGGATTTTACAATATAGTCGTATGCTCCCTGCTTAAGTAACTCCACCACCGTTTCGATTTTCTGTTGTTCAGAAATTAGGATGACCTGTATCCGTTCATTTTCCTTTTTTATCCTCTGAAGCACTTCCAGGCCGCTCATATCCGGTAATTGATAATCCAACGTTATCAAATCGGGATTTTCGTTCAAATGGTCAAGGCAATCTTTACCATTGG
Organism: uncultured Bacteroidales bacterium; assembly: GCA_963779845.1. Lineage (GTDB taxonomy): Bacteria > Bacteroidota > Bacteroidia > Bacteroidales > CAVZZV01. Next base: position 336,423 of record CAVZZV010000001.1, read on the forward strand.
TAAAACCATGTACTTCGTAATCAGGATTCAGTGATAGGCTATGTACCAACAGACGGTTATACCAATCGTCATCTTCTACTACAAATATTTTATATGCTTTTTCGCTCATAACAGAGGACAAAAATATCTTTTTTTCCTTAGACCCGCAAAAAATTATGACTCACGTAAATACCCTCACCCTGGTTTCGGGTTTTATTTGTGGCCTGGAGCTTCTTCTATACGCTCTATGTACTCCAAAACCGGGACTATAAATGTCACCCTTTCCCTGTTTGCCTGCTCAATCAAGGCAGGAAGTTTCAAAAGTTCCGTTTCATCTCTTGCCACACTTTCAATTTCTCTTAAAATTCTGAACAAGGTCAGGGCATTCAGATGTTTGCATGAAGAGGATGCCCGATGGGCAATATCGGCAATACAACGATAATTCTTCTTTTCTAAACAAATCTTCATTTCATCAATGGATTTCTCCGAATTTTTCACAAAAACCTGTAATAATTCGGAAGTGAAGGCGCTGTCTCCCCCACCAAGACGGTTTAAGGCCTCAAAATCCGGGATGTCATTGGATACAGCAGCAGAGATTTCCTCGATATCTACCTTTTCTTCAGAGGAGTTCTCCGGTTGACGATGAATCAGGTATTCAAATGCCTTTCTAAGGGATCTTTCGCTAAAAGGCTTTAGGATAAATGAATCCATTCCCGCGGCAATGCTTGCCTGAACATCTTCTTTGGCATTTATGGCGGATAATCCTATTATCTTGAGCTCAGGAGGCAAAGTGGCATCATTGCGGATCAATTCAGTAGCCTTGATCCCATCCATTATTGGCATTCGGATATCCATTAATATTACATCGAACTTTCGGTTCTTTATTTTTTCAAGGGCAATTTCACCATTTTCAGCTTCTTCAAATTCAATCTTCCACTTTTTCATTATCAGCCTAAGTACTAAACGATTGTACTCTTCATCGTCAACGATGAGGGCCCGTAGTCCTTTATAACTAATTTTAGGAAGTTGACTTACCGATTGCTCGTCTTTAATATTGGCTTCATTGCCTATCCTAATGGGCAACTTAAGATTAAAGACCGTCCAGGAATTCTTCATGCTCTTAACGGATATCGTTCCTCCCATAAGCAGCACCAGTTTCTTTGCAATGGCGAGTCCCAAACCGGTCCCCCCATATTTCCTCGAAGTAGTCGAATCTTCCTGGGTGAAATCCTCAAAAAGATATTCAATCCTCTCTTCATCGATCCCAATCCCGGTATCTTCGATATCAATAATCAGCTCCACTATTTTGCTGCTTTTCGGTATTGCCTTGGCCACTATCCTGACTTCTCCAAAATCTGTGAATTTTACAGCATTCCCAACCAAATTCAATAGGACCTGCTTCAACCTTACGGGATCCCCCTGAAAGGCATCAGGGATGGAATAATCTGTGCTCAGAGTTAAGCCAATATTCTTTCTGAGAGCAAAAAAACGGTTGAGCTGAACCACCTCTTCAAGAAGGGGCCGGAGGCTAAAATCAATTTCCTCCAATTGGATCTTCCCGGATTGGATTTTGGAAAAATCGAGGATTTCATTAATTACAGAAATAAGATGATTAGCAGATTTACTGATGACTTCGACTTGATCGTGAAGATCAGGGCTGATATCGTCCCTCATCAGTAATTGATCACTAAGCCCATATATGGCGTTCATTGGAGTACGCATTTCGTGACTTACATTCGCAATGAACAATTCTTTTGTGTGTGCCAGGTTTTCGGCTTGCAATTTTGCTGATAGCATGGCTTTCTGTGTCGCCTGGGTCTTCCTGATATAATTAATAATTACTACAAAAAGAATGATAAGCAGAAAGAAGATAGAAACACTGAATATCATGAGCCATTGAAAGGTCTCCTCTGCGAGGTTGTCAGCTTTTCGGGCTTCATTGGCAAGTACCTGATCCTCCTCATCCTCTATTTGTTTGATCAATAAATTTAGACTGGCAAATAGCTCTTTGTTCTTTTCAAGCAGGGAAAGTTCCTGAATCCTGGCTTTCCGGGTTGCCAGACTATCCAGTTTTTTTAATTCCTCCAGCTTTGACAACTCTTCTTTAAGCACGATCCCGGTACTATCCTGTGGAGGAATAGTATCAAAAGCTACCTTTATTGTGTCTTTATGAGGAATAAACTTCTGAACATGATCTTCCTCACTGGGAGGTTTATTCCTTTGAAAAATCCGTTTAAAGAACCCCTTTTCCTGGTTCTCTTCCGCGCTTAATTCTTCATCGCTCTTTTCTGATCCAGGAAAAACCTTCCGATACACCTCTACCTCTTCGTCAGGTTCAGGTGGGTTGGATTCCTTTTCATCGGCAACAGAAATATTTTCGTCCGGTATATTCTGGCTCATAATACTATCTTCAGAAGGGGAAAGGTATTTCACCGATAATTCATCAATGGCATGGGAAAGCCTGCTGGAATCCTCAATCTGTATCATCTGTCCCCACAGGGCCAATTGTTCAGGAATGAGAATTTTAATAGAATCAATTATGGCTTGCTGATAAGGCATTCCCTGATAATAATTGAAAAGTTCGTCAGTTCTTTCCTCATAAGTCTCTTTGAGAAGAGTAAGGGGATTGAGGTAAGCTGGTTCATCGGTAACCATAAAAAGCCGTACCGAGTTGTCTGTTTCATTCAGGTCGGCACTAAGGTCTTTTAGACTGAGAAGGCGAAAATCAGGATTTCTTTGGTTTTTAAGGGTGCTGATAATTGTAGAAATATTCAGGTAGGTGAGGTAACCAGCTGAAGAAATCATTATCAGTGAAATGATCAATAGCAAAGAAACCTTTATTTGAAGGGGAAATTTAGCCATTAGAGGTATTGGTATATGGTAACCCGGCGGTTGATAAAGAATTAATTTTTAAATTTACGATTAAAATTCTGCCTGTTTAACCTATTATAACATTCATAATAATATTCTGTTGTATTAAACTGGGAAAAAATACCATGGCGAAAATATATCGTATCTTTATTGTTTCGAATTATAATGAGCTGCTTCCAAAAATTTCGAGTGGCAGGATCAGAATAAACACGGCTATATTATGAAACTACATGTTTTGCAAACACAATCGGCCAGGAAGCCAGCAAAGCTAAACAATAAACCCTCCGGGGGTCAGCGCAGAAAAATTATCCCATTAAACTAAATTATTATAAGATGAAAAAATTATCAAAAAAATTATCGTTTTTATTGCTAATCGCCATGCTGTTTTTCACTGCATGTGCCCCTACCGGTATTACGGAGCACAAATATGGCATCCTTTATGGCCTGCTGCATGGTGCTCTTCTTCCCTTCGAACTGATTGCGAAACTTTTTTCCATGGATTATGACCTGTATGCAGCCAACAATAGCGGATTCTGGTATTGGATTGGGTATATTATAGGGGTCAGTATATGGACTGGCGGCGGATGCGCAATGCGAAGGAGAAGGTAGATGAATGGCAAAGGACAACTTCCCTCTGGAAAATGCATTGTCCTTCATCAAAACAATCTCTTTACCATCATCACCCCTTTTACCCTGGCCAGTTTTCGGATAAGTATTTCGAGATGAGAGGTATCCCTTACGTATAAAATTACGGTTCCCTCAAAGAGGCCCTCACTGGAATCCATTTGAAAGGAGCGCATATTTACTTTTACGTCCTTAGACACCACTTCGGTTATGTTACTGATAATGCCCAAATCGTCAGATCCGGTAATCTTCAGGGTGGCGAGGAAGTGCCTTTCTTTTTCGGAGCTGGTCCACCGGGCTTTGACTACTCTATAGCCATACCTGGTTATCAACTGATGGGCGTTAGGGCAGCTAAGTCGATGAATCGTGATGCCCGAACTCACGGTTACAAAACCAAAAATTGAATCGCCAAAAATGGGGTTACAACATTTTCCCAGCTTGTAGTCTACCCCGGAGAGCTTTTCATCAATGATAAGATAGTCCTCAGATTCAACATTCGCCGTTCGGATTATTTTTTCAACCACCTCCATATCAATGGGCACTGGTTTACTCTCCGGCCTCGCCTCATCGGCGGAGAGGATGTCTTTGATTTGCAACAGGTCGAGTTCCCCGGTGGCGATACCATGGTAAAGATCGATGGCATCATTGTATTTATAATGCTTCAAAAGCTTTCGTATAAGGGGATCCTTGAACTCAAGCTTCCAGTTCCGGAACCGGCGTTTTAAGATTTCCTTGCCATTCTCGGCTTCCTTGAGCTTCTCTTCCTTTAGCGCGAGTTTGATTTTAGACTTTGCTTTTGAGCTCACCACGAAATTTAACCAGTCGATATTTGGTTTCTGGGTTTTTGAACGAAGGATCTCTACTTTATCACCGTTTTTTAACCCATACCGTATCGGGACATATTTACCGTTCACTTTTGCACCCACGCATGAGCTGCCTACTTCCGTATGTATATCAAAGGCAAAATCGAGTACCGTTGCACCCCCTGGGAATTTTTTCAGATCTCCACCGGGAGTGAAAACAAAAATCTCTTTGTTGTCAAATCCCAATTTAAGTTCCTCCAGCAAATTAAGGGCATCATTATCAGGGTTGTCCAGCAGCTCTCGAATTCTTGCCAACCATTCATCCAAACCCTGTTCCCCTTTTACCCCCTTATACTTCCAATGTGCCGCGAGTCCTTTCTCGGCAATCTCATTCATTCTTCGTGACCGGATCTGTACTTCAACCCATTCGCCGCCAGGCACGATCACCGTTGTATGCAGGGATTCATACCCATTGGATTTAGGAACGGATATCCAATCGCGCAACCTTTCCGGGTTTGGCTGGTAAACATCTGTTACCAGGGAATATATTCTCCAGCAGTCGGCTTTTTCGCGCGTTGGTGGGGAATCGGCAATGATCCTAATGGCAAATTTATCGTAAACTTCCTCAAACTCGACCTTTTGTTTTTTCATTTTTCGCCAGATAGAGGAGATTGCTTTTGGACGGCCTTTAATATCAGCTTTAATTTTAAGTTTTGCCAGTTCATCTTCCAGGGGAGCAATAAAATCCCTGATAAATTTGTTCCTTCTTACCCTGGCAGCCTTAAGTTTGGAATCCAGCATTTGGTAGGCTTCAGGCTCAAGGTATTTCATGGAAATATCCTCCATTTCCGACATGATGTTATATAAGCCGAGCCGGTGCGCGAGGGGAGAATAAATATAAGATGTAGAAGAAGCGATCTCAATACGAGCCTCTTCAGGATAACTTTCGAGCATCCTCATTTGATGCAGGCGCTCCGCTATTTTGATAAGGACCACGCGGATATCCCTCGACAGGGTCAGGATGAGCCTCCGAAGATTTTCAGCCTGGGTAGGTGATTTATCTGTTTTTATTTCAGAAATCCTGACCAGTCCTTCCGTTATTTCAGCAATTTTTTTACCAAAACGGGTTGTGATAAAATCCAGAGTAAAATCTGTGTCATTCACAAAACAACTTAGCATGGCAGCAATAATCCCTGAAGAGGACAAGCCCATTTCTGAAGCCACGATTCGAGCCATGGAAAGGGCATCTATGAGGGTCTCGCCTCCGTGAGCAAGGGATGGGTCTTCTATGCGCGATGTAAGAAGGGAATAGGCCTCGTTTATTATTGCCCTTTCTTCGGGACTGGTTACACTCAGACAGTCTCTCTTAAGGGCCTTAAATAACTTGATAACTTTTATCTGTACCGGACTTTCCTGCAATGTGCGCTTAATTTATCATTAACCCACCGGGGAATGGAATACCATTGGCTCCAAATTCTTCCTGATGTAAATATAAAGGGATTCTCAATCCCTTCCAAAAAAGAGGGGATAATCAACCATGAGTGTTTCGGTTTCAGGATCAATATCCAGGCTCTTCAACCTCCATTGCCAGTTCCCGTTGCTCGTGGAGGGCATATTCATCCGTGCTTTCTCATCAAGTCCAAGCCAGTCTTGCATAGGAACCACACATAACCAGGCCGGGGAAGCATAGGCCATATGAATGATTTCCAAATGTGCCTCCTTAAGTTTTATGGGCTTACCAATGTACTTCTGCCAGCGCTCGAATGATTTTTTATCCAGTTCCTGTTTTACCCATCCCTGGGTGGTATTGTTGTCATGGGTACCTGTATATACTATATTTTCTCTCTTGTGGTAATGCGGTATATGGACTGATGTGGCCATATTGTCTCCAAAGGCGAATTGAAGCACATGCATCCCGGGAAGACCGAATCCGTCTCTGAGTTCATATACAGCTTCATCAATGTTGCCAAGGTCTTCAGCAACAAATGGCATGGAGGGAAATGCCTCTTTAATGACTTCAAAGAAATCTTTTCCGGGACCCATTACCCATTTGCCGTTAACCGCTGTTCCATCTTCGCCCGGTATTTCCCAGAACTTTGAAAAGGCCCGGAAATGATCTATTCGCACCATATCGAAAAGCTCGAGATTTCTTTTTAAACGGGCAATCCACCATTTATAGGAGTTTTTATGCATAACATCCCATCGGTATAAAGGCATGTTCCAAAATTGGCCTTCATCATTAAAATAATCAGGGGGAACTCCGGCAACTGCCTCCATGGACAGGTCCGGATTGAGCCGGAAAAGCCCCGGGTGTGACCATACATCAGAACTGTCATAACTGACATAAATTGGAGCATCCCCCAGGAAACGGATCCCTTTATCATGGGCATAACTTCTCAGCAGGTCCCACTGACGGGAAAAAATGAACTGAAAAAATTTGTAACTTGCTAGTTCGTCTGAATTTTGTTTCCGGTGACTTTCGAGGATATCTTTATCCCTTTCCCGTATATCTTTCGGCCAATCCACCCAGCATTTTTGTTTATAAATTCTTTTAAAATACAGGAACAAACTAAAATCCTCAAGCCAATAATTTTCATTCTCACAAAAATCCTGAAACTCATTCTCCATGCTTTCATTGTTTGCAAGCTTATGATTTTCCCAGGCCAGTTGAAGAATCCTTTTTTTAAACATAAGGGCCCCATCAAAATTATTATTCCTTTCGGAAGCCAATAATCCTTCTTCGAGGATACTTATATCGATCAGGTCATTTTCCCGGAGGATCTCCGGGCTTATGAACATAATATTACCCGCGAAGGCTGATAGGGAACTGTATGGAGAAAAACCACTGACAGGGTCGGTATAGCTTAAAGGCAATATTTGCCAGTAGGTTTGGTGGGAACGATGAAGCAAGTCCACGAAATGATAGGCTTCCGGGCCAAAATCCCCTATGCCGAACTTACCTGGAAGAGAAGAAATATGAAGGAGGATACCAGCTTTGCGCTCATTTTTTACCACTGTTCCCCTTAAAATTGAAAGTGTTTGATTCATAAATAATTTACTGACATTGATTTGTTCCGATGATAGAAATTCCCCCCCGTGCAGGATATCATTCCATAGTTCCTTTGAATCGGGTGGCAATTTAATATATGTTTTCGACCAGTCAATAATTTTTTCTGAATATTTTTTTTGCCCATCCATTTCGGCAAGGTGAAGTGGTACAGCCACAAGATATTCCAGGTTGTCCGATTTCCGAAGGAAAGAAAAGAGATGCTTTTGATATTCTCCTGTAACTTCTAATGGAATGTATTCAGCATCCCGAAAAAATTCAGGATTCTTTAGCCTTTCCCTAAGGAGAGTTTTGGTAAGCCATAGCTTGATCCTGCCATTTTCCCTCTCCTTCCATAAATCACCGAAATTAATTTTATCATTTTCACCAAATGACTTTAATTGTTCGTTTAATAGCTTATAATCCACTGGCTGTCGGTTATCCGGATCGGTAAGACTAAAATTCCAGCTTTCACTTCCCCTGTAAAAATCAGGGGTGCCGGGGCAGGTAATTTTAAGGAGCACTTGATTAAGGGAATTTATCAGTCCATAATCACTAATCCATTCCAGAAATTCATAAAGGCTATTCAAAAAAGGCTGATCCTGAAGGATCGTTCCGAGGAATTCCTTGATCCCATTCTCATATGCCTTGTCCGGTTCTGCCCAGGAGGTAATTTCTTTCGCCTCCCGAACAGCTTTAATAATATAATTAGCCAGACGGTCCGGATAGTTTTCGGGCGTATCCATGATTTTTCTTTTTCCTGAATTCTTAGGGCATGGTAAAGAGGCCACAAGGGTCTGATAAATAAAATATTCATCGTTTAGGGAAGGCACTGCTTCGGAATCGTTTTTAAAACTGGCATTCATCTCCCTCCATCTAGAAACATATTGCTCCCATAACTTTGGCATATCGGTGATCACGGCGAGCCTTGCCCTGGCATCCTCGCCCCTTTTGCTATCATGAGTGGAAGAGGCATTCATATCCATGGGAAAATGCTCATGCCTTCTTGCCATGGCTTTATGAAAAGATTTTTCGTCCATTCCAAAAAAATCGGGTGAATCGCCTACCTCATTGTGTCCCAGAAATCTCGAATAACTGTAAAACACAGTATCTTCCAGGCCCTTGGCCATCAAGGCTCCGGAAAATTGCATGCACCGCAAATAAAAGGTATATGCGGATCTCATTTTCTTCATCGAGAAAAAGAGTTTCCAGAATTCCTAATGAAGGCATCAGATCAGGCCTGGCCCCGTTAGCCTTTTCAAAGATTTCCTTTAGAAACTCCCTGGAATTGCTTTCCCATTTTATTGTGGGTCGATAAACCTTGTAAACCGGGCAGCTCACTAAAAACTCGGCTATGGTTCCGGACACCGTATCAAGATCGGAAGATTCATCATAAGTTTTAAAAATAGGCAGAGCTTTATGCGCAAGATTATGCAAATCTCCTCTCATCCTTTCATTTATAATAAAAGACTTCATGGTGTAGCTCAAATCGGAAAAAGAGGGACGATCGGGGTCCCACTGATCATATATCCGGGTGAAATGTTTTTCATTTTTATTGTTCGTGAGCAGATTGTTCACATAAGTAGAGAAATCATATCCTGTGGTTCCCTGCACAGGCCATGAAATGGGAATATCTTCATCCTTTTCGAGTATTTTTTCCACGATGATATATTTATCATCGCCAATCAATTTTCTCAGGCGCATCAGGTATTCAGCCGGTTTGAAGAGGCCATCAACATGATCGACCCTGATCCCCTGAAAATAATTTTTTTTGCAGAAGTTGGCAATCAGACGATGGTATGCATCAAAAACTGCCTGAGATTCCATTTTCAGGGCAATCATATCGTTTATCGTAAAAAAGCGGCGGTAGTTGATCCTATGGTTGGTAACTTTCCAATAAGCCGGAAGATAATTCTGTAATCGGATAACCTGGCGTAAAATTTCCGGTTCTTCATTTATCATCTTCAGGAGCTGGGTCATTTTCTTTTCACCAAAGGTTTCCCCGAGCCAAATCGCATTTATATCGTTCGGAAGTTTAGAAAATTTTTCTTCCATGCTTTTACCCGCCTCTCCTGAATTCCTGAAATGTTCCAGGAGGAAAGGAAAAGTTTCCGGACTCAGCGGAAAGTGGTTATTAAAGTAGGAAAGAACAAGGGAGTGTTCCCTTTGGACGATTTGGATCTCTTTATCCCTGATAAGATCATCCACATTTTTACCGAAGGAGGGGAGCAGAAGTTTTCCTTTGAGCTCTGGGTGAGGATGGTCCCAGTCAATGTCAAAAAAGTCTTTATAATCTGATTTTTGGCCATTTTCCAAAACGTCCCTAAGCCAGGGATTCGTGGTCGAAAATGCCATGTGATTGGGGACAATATCCTGTATCCATCCCATCGACAGTGTTGCGGCTTTCCTCCGCAAGGACAGAAAATCGTCCATGGAACCGATTTCCGGATTGATACGGTTGGGATTGGTAACGTCATAACCATGTGAGCTACCGGGAACGGCTTCAAAGATTGGTGAGGCATATATTGTCCGTATACCTAATTCATGGAGATAATCCAGCCTGGATTCCAGGTCCTTGAAGGTATATCCCTTTGAGAATTGTACACGGTAGGTGGAGACGGGTGCATATATCGTATCTTTCATTTCATTATTCTATGATGAGGCAAAATCATTCTGTTTCGTTCCAACCGGAGGGAACCTTTGGCTCTTTGTCTTTGAAGTCCCCTAAGTTACTATGCTTACTACTAAACATTATTCTTCACCGAATGTGCTAATAAATTCAAAAAATAACGAAAATTTTTTGGCTAGAAATGGGGAGAATAAATAGGATCCGAAATAAAATTTATATATCCCGGAAACGTGGGTATATAATCTAAAAACCGCAGCACTATTTTATTCAATAAATTAATCGTGCCTCCAGGACCAGGCAGGGGTTAAATGTTTTACAGGTCATTGATTGCAATAGGAAAACGATTCGTAACTTTGCAACGAAATGGAATTGGAATAACAGAGTATTCACATCTTTTTAAAATAGGATGATAGGTTCGCACAAATATTATGCATCCATCGCATCAATAATAATTTCTCTTCTATTTATGCAATCCTGCTCTTACAAAGAAATGTTTGCAGTGGAAGAAGTGGTGTTAACCTTCGATGATGCCCCTAATTTTCCCGGAAACACAAGTAAAATCCTGGATATTTTAGTGAAACACGAGGCAAAAGCCACTTTTTTTTGTATTGGGCAGTCACTGGAAAGTCAGCCTGAATTGGCCCATCGAATTGCTGTCGAACAGCTCATGGCTAATCACTCTTATACTCACATGAATCTTAGAAATCAAGAAATGTCGCAAATTTTTGAGGAAGAGATATTGCGGACCCAACAGCTTATTGATAGTTTGCAACCCAATAATCCACACTATTTCAGACCGCCCTATGGCCAATTGAGCGAACAGAATGAGCAATTTCTAAAAAATAAAGGATTTAGGGTCGTATTTTGGGATCTAAGCGCAGAAGAATGGGACCCAGATATGAGTACCCAGGAAGTAGTTGATTATTTTCACGAAAATCTCTATTTTTCTGTTAAAATCCCCATAATACTATTTCACTTGTCCGATTCATCAGTCGAAGCACTGGATATTTTGTTAAATGAATTTGAGGTACAAGGGATTAAAATTATCACCTTGGATAAATTAGCAAAGTAAAGAAAACCAGATAAGCAATCGAATCGCATCAATCCGATTGCACTTGAAACACCACAACCCCCAATGGCGGAATATTCACGTTAATCGAATTGTCTTCATGATGATATGGGACGGGGAAAGATTCCACTCCGCCAAAGTTGCCCTGCCCGCTGCCGCCATATTCCTTCGCATCAGAATTCAACAACTCGTTCCAGTGCCCTTCAAGCGGAACACCTGCACGATAATTAGATAAAGGTATTGGCGTGAAGTTGCAGAATACAATAACTGGATTTTTTTTGCTTTTGTCATATCTCACGAAGCTCAGGATAGAGTTTTTAGAATCGTTGGCATCTATCCATTTAAAACCCTCTTTATTAAAATCACATTCGTAAAGAGCGGGTGTTCTCTTGTACACATGGTTTAAATCCCTGACCCATTGTTTAAGTCCCTGATGGGTATCATAATCAAGCAGATTCCAATCAAGGCTCTGCTGATGATTCCATTCTTTCCATTGCCCGAATTCACTTCCCATGAAGATGAGTTTTTTGCCGGGGTGGGCATACATGTAACCAAAAAGCAGGCGAAGGTTTGCAAACTTTTGCCAGCCATCGCCTGGCATTTTATTTATAAGTGATCCCTTACCATGTACCACCTCATCATGGGAGATGGAAAGCATGAAATTTTCACTAAAAGCATACCAAATGCTGAATGTTAGCTTATTGTGGTGATAGGTACGGTACATGGGATCCTGGGAAAAATAATCAAGGGTGTCGTGCATCCAACCCATATTCCATTTCATCCCGAAACCCAGTCCGCCGGTATAGATCGGACGGGTGACCATAGGCCAGGAGGTGGATTCTTCAGCAATCACCTGAACATCAGGAAAACTACCATATACTGATTGGTTAAGGTCTTTCAAAAATTGGATTGCGGCAAGGTTTTCCCGGCCCCCATGCTCGTTAGGGATCCATTCCCCTTCTTTTCTTGAATAGTCCAGGTACAACATGGAAGCTACTGCATCCACCCGAATACCATCGATATGGAAATTGCTAAGCCAAAAATGGGCACTGCTTATTAAAAACTCTTTTACTTCATTCCTTCCATAATTAAAAATATAACTGCTCCAGTCGGGATGGTACCCAAGCCTGGGATCGCCGTGTTCATAAAGGTATGTACCATCAAAAAAATGCAGTCCATGTAAATCCCCGGGGAAATGTGATGGCACCCAATCCAGTATCACCCCAATATTTCTCTGATGTAACAGGTCCACGAAATACTTAAAATCGTCAGGATCGCCAAAACGACTCGTAGGACTAAAATACCCCAGGACCTGATAGCCCCATGAACCGGAAAAGGGATGTTCCATTACCGGAAGCAGTTCCACATGTGTAAATTCCATTTCCTGGATATAATCCGCCAATTGCAGGGCCAGTTCACGGTAGGTGAGGTACCTGTTCCCTTCTTCAGGAACTTTTCGCCAGGATTCGGGATGGAGTTCATATACAGACATTGGCGAAGAAAGGGAATTATTTTCTTTCCGATTTTTCATCCAATCCCCGTCCTGCCAGCTGTATTTATCTTTCCAAACAATCGAACCGGTTTTGGGTGGTATTTCGTTATACCTCGCGAAAGGATCGGCTTTTTCAACAGTGTACTTATTGAAATTAGAGGTAATATGATACTTGTAAACCGTGCCGGATCCAATATCGGGAACAAAGGCCGTCCAAAGGCCCGATTCATCTTCCCTTGCCTTCAATGGGTGCCTGCCCGGACTCCAGTAATTGAAATCCCCGATTACCGAAACTTTTTTTGCATTGGGTGCCCAAACCGCGAAGAAAACACCATCCCTTCCGTTGTGCCGGCAGGGATGAGAGCCAAATTTCTCGTATAACGAATAATGATTCCCTTCCCTGAATAGATATACATCATAGTCCGAAATGAATCCGCAATCGTGGAACACCGTATTGTCTTCTTTACTTTCCATGGGAACAGCCGGTGTAGAAACCTTCTTCTTTGTTACCGGGCTGTTTTTTATGCTTTTAGTAGATGGTGTTTTCTCATTTTTGGCAGGTGCTTTTTTTAAAGGATTAGTTTTCTTCTCATCCCTCTGTGTTTTTGAAGTCTTTTTTTGTTCCATTTTATTTTGTTTTTCTGTTCAAAAATTCATTGCTTTCTTATCTGTATGCAAGCTTATTGTTCAGCATCGCTGAAATAATTCAAACGCTGATTGCCTTTTTCATCAGATTCCCAAAATGAGTCCCATAAATCCGGCCCGGCCGTTAATCAGGCTTTTCTTTTTTCAGTCAGCCTTTTTCCGGTACAATGTTTCCAACTATCCGGGCCAGTCCGTTCAACGGGATTTTTAGCCAATCAGGTCGGTTATTCATCTCATAATCAATTTCATATACTGCTTTTTCTACCAGGAAAAGGTTAATCAGATTTTCCACATCTTCACTTTTTTGAGGGATAAAAGCAGCTCCCTCTGCTTTTTTAAGGTATGAACGAAGGAACCTAAAGCTCACCCTTTGATACCAATGTTCAAGCCATGGATTGAGGTGGGTACTGCTTCCGGGGTACATATCTTCCTCCTTTAGCAATCCCATATAAATGGCATAGTGAAAGGAACGTAACATTCCGGCAATATCGCGGAACGGACAGTATTTCAGTTTTCTTGCACTTAAGGAACGTACAGGCTCTCCTTCAAAGTCAATAATGATAAAGTCTTTACCAGTAAACAATACCTGTCCCAGGTGATAATCGCCATGAATACGCGTTTTCATTGAGGAAATCTTACCTGATTCGAGAGCGATTTTGATATGATTGAGCAAATTGGATTCATTTCCGAGTATTACATTCAGCAGCGCTTCGTTTTCTTCAGGTATTTTCTTTCTCTGGCTTCTGATATCTGAATAGGTCCTTTTAATAAGGGTTCGGAAAGTTTGATACATCGATTTTTGGTAAAGGAGAGAAAAAGCTTCCGGAACAAAATCAGGATTGGTTTTTTCTGATGCCAGGGCGAGGTGCATATCAGCTGTTCGTTCTCCGAGCAAATCAACCATTTCAAGGAAGAAGCCATCAATCAGGTTATCAAGAGATTCTGCACCTTCCTGTTTATAATCGTCAAGCATTGCCGGGATTTGCCCATAGTTTGGTTGGGGTATCTCCTGATCTGAAGTAAGTATCCTCTCGAAATACTGATTAATGAATGTTTCGGTAAGATCCCATGCATTTCCTTTATTTTCAGCGAAACCCACCAAAATTGCCAGGGAAATATTTTCCTTTCCAGGGTATAGATATTCAAGAGAGCCTGCGAAAGGAGGCAATTGGGTAAATTGTGTGTTCTCCGTCAGCACTTTAAGGATTTCTACTTCCGGATTCTTTCCTTCATCAGGGTTTCTGTATATTTTAAAAAACAGTTTATCTGAATATAAAATAGATGTATTGGATTGATCCGCACTAATAACGTGGGAATTCAGAGGCAGTTCATTCTTCTTGACCAGCTTGTTCAGAATTTTCCCTGGTTTTCCGTAAATAGAACCTTTTCGGCCTTTTATCCGGCCTGAAGTGTAAATAATATCCAGGAGCTTTGCCTGAAGGTTCCTGTCATAAGTCCCATCGTATAACAAGCCATCGATGCCTTCAAACCGGGCATTTGAGATTACTGAATAAGGGGTATCATGTCTTATTGCTGCAGCATCTTCCCCAGTTGCAATAGACACTGGAAGCACATATATTTCCGGCTTTATTTCAATATAGTTTATGCTAACTATGAGGATATATGTGTTAAATTCGTCTGCCAGGATTTTTATGGTATCCAGCAACCGGAGGCTCTTAACTTTCCTGGATTTACCCCTGAACCACCTGCTTTTTCGAATATAACTCAATAATAATCCGGTAAATTCCGTGCCGATATCCACATCGAGTTTATTCCAGACTGAAGAGTTCAATTCAATATTCTTATTTAATCCTTCCTGCTCTGAGAGGCTCTCTTTATCAGGCTTTTTAAGTTCAAACCAAAAATAATCCTTGAAACTTAACGGGAAGGGGTATTCTTCTTCACCAATTACTCCGAATTCGTTCTGGCTGAAAACTTCAACAGGAATATATCCGATATATTCAGACAAATCAATTTTAACAAGCTGGGAATATCGTGAAAGATTGATCAGGACAAAAATCCTCTCCTCCTTATATTTTCTAATAAATGCAAGAACCTTGGAATTGTTCGTATTAAGGAACTTTATACTGCCACGGCTAAAGGCCTTGTATTGCTTTCGTTTAGCGATTACCCTTCGCATCCACCAAAGAAGGGAGGCCTGACTCCTCTCCTGGTTTTCAACATTCACTGATTCATAGTGATAATCGTAATTTATGTTTACAGGCAGGAATAAACGTTGTGGGTCAGCTTCCGAAAAGCCGGCATTCTTATTGGGGGCCCACTGCATCGGGGTCCTCACCCCATCGCGGTCGCCCAGGTAGGGGTTATCGCCCATACCAATCTCATCCCCATAATAAACGATGGGAGTTCCCGGAAGCGAAAAAAGAAGGGTGTTCATCAATTCAATCTTTCTTTTATCATTACCAAGGAGGGGGGATAGCCTTCTTCTTATCCCGAGGTTAATACGTTGGCGGGGATCAAGTGCAAAACTTTTGTACATAAAATCCCTTTCTTCATCGGTCACCATCTCGAGGGTTAATTCATCATGGTTCCGTAAAAACACAGCCCACTGACAAGCGTCGGGGATCTCCGGCATCTGTTCCATGATGTCGATAACCGGAAAGCGGTCTTCCATCTGAAGACTCATGTATAAACGGGGCATCAGTGGAAAATTGAATGCCATGTGGCATTCATCCCCATCACCGAAATAGGCAGAAGAATCTTCCGGCCATTGATTGGCCTCGGCAAGCAACATTTTGTCTGTGTAATTCTCATCGATATAAGCCCGTAGTTTTTTTAAAAAAGCATGGGTTTCCGGAAGGTTTTCGCAATTCGTGCCTTCTTTCTCGAACAAATAGGGAACTGCATCCAGCCTTAATCCGTCAACCCCTGCATCAAACCAGAAATTGAGAATTTTAAACATAGCTTTATGAAGGTTTTCATTCTCATAATTCAGATCCGGCTGATGAGAATAAAAACGGTGCCAGTAATAGGACTTGGCTACAGGATCCCATGACCAGTTGGAGGATTCAAAATCCTGAAATATGATCCGGGCATCACTATATTTATCGGGGGTATCGTTCCAAACGTAGAAGTCCCGGTAATTGCTGCCGGGCTTAGCATTCCTGGCACGCTGAAACCATTTATGACTACTGGAAGTATGGTTCAAAACCAACTCCGTGATGATCCTTAGTCCCCGTTTATGCGCCTCTTTAATAAACTTTTTAAATTCATTGATGGTGCCATAGGAGGGATTTATCGCTGTAAAATCTGCGATATCATACCCCCCGTCTCTTAAAGGAGAGGGGTAAAATGGAAGTAACCAAAGGGTATTTACTCCCAGCTCCACAAGATAATCAAGCTTATGAACCAGTCCCCTGAAATCGCCAATTCCATCGCCGTTGCTATCGTAAAACGATAATACATGAAGTTGATAAATTATTGCATCTTTATACCAGTCAGTCTGTTTGCTCTTATTTGTCATTGTTTTTAACTTTTTACATGAAATAATCAAAATCCCGCTCCGTTCGTGTTTTTCTCCGCAGTTTAAAAATATGAACCGGCATAATCCCGGGATCCAGTTCTACATAGTTTTCAGAACCGTGCCAGAGAAAAAACGAACCTCCGAGCATATCCTGGACCTGATATGAACTTTGGTCTTCAATATCAAACATTTGTGGTGATAATTGAACCATGCCCGAATGACGGTAATGCGGATCAAGGTTTACCACCACAACAATGATGTTTGACAAATCATAGGTATGCTTGCTGTAACAAATTAGCTGATCATTGGATACATCATGAAAACGAAGAGAATGGTTATTGTGCAGGGCAGGGTTTTCTTTACGGATAATGTTCACCTTTTGGATCACTTTTCTCATACTTCTGTGATCCTCCGTATCCCAATTCCGGATATCATATTTCTCGGAGTTTTTATATTCCTCTGATCCCGGTTCACGGGGTTCGTTTTCCAGTAGTTCGAATGCGGGTCCGTAAATACCATAGTTGGAACTCAGTGTGGCAGCAAGACAAAAACGAAGTATGAACCCAGGTTTCCCGTTAACCTGAAGAAATTCAGGAAGTATATCGGGGGTATTCGGCCAAAGGTTTGGCCTGAAAAAGTCGATGATTTCTGTATTCACCAGCTTTTTCATGTATTCCGTAATTTCATATTTTGTGTTTCTCCAGGTGAAATAGGTATAGGATTGAGTGAAACCCTGTTTTGCCAATTGGTACATAAGCTTTGGCCTGGTAAATGCTTCAGCCAGGAAAATGGTATCAGGATAATCTTTTCGTATTTCAGAGATCACCCAACCCCAGAAGGGAATCGATTTGGTATGCGGATTGTCCACACGAAAAATACTAATGCCCTTTTCAATCCAAAAAAGGAATATGCTCTTGAGTTCATGCCACATCTTTTCCCAATCGTCAGATTCGAAATCGAAAGGATAGATATCCTCATATTTTTTAGGTGGGTTCTCTGCAAATTGAATGCTGCCATCAGGCCTCTTTCTAAACCATTCAGGATGGTCTTTTACATAAGGGTGGTCGGGGGAACACTGAAAGGCAATATCCAGAGCAATATCAAGTCCCAGCTCCTCTGCCTTCTTCTTAAAATTGTGGAAATCTTCAAAAGTACCTAATTCAGGATGAATTGATTTATGCCCTCCCTCTTTTCCACCAATAGCCCAGGGGGAGCCCGGGTCATTTTCCCCGGCAGTAACAGAATTGTCAGGACCTTTTCTCTTTGTCTTTCCTATCGGATGTATGGGAGGAAGGTAAAGGATATCGAAGCCCATCTCAGAAATATATGGCAAAAAGTCACTGGCATCCCGAAAACTCCCATGTGCATTCCCTTCCTTACCAAAAGATCGGGGGAAAAATTCATACCAGGAACTGAATCCCGCCTTTACCCTTTCCGCCACTACCTTCAATTCCCGCGGATACCGGCTATAGGAGCTTCTGTGCGGGTAATGGATCATCACGGAGAGTAATCCTCCGTTTAGAATACTCTCAATTTTATCTTCATTTTTTACGGTTGCATTACTTAACCGCTTATGTTCCATTTCAAGAAAAGTCCGGTCATCGGCCGAAAGTCTTCCTTCCGATTTCAGGACATCGCCAATCAGGTTGGCACCGATCAGCAGATCAACAGAATAATCGGTGTTCGCCTCGATACGCTTAAGAATGTCCCTGTGCCATGTCTGGAAATGATCCACCCATGCCTGAACGGTATATAAATACTCTCCTTTGTCAGGAAGTGGAAATTCCCCCTCCCAGCGATCGTTTACAATGAGAGACATTTTTGCCTGTTCAAAATTACTTTCAGCGGGTCTTCGAAAAAGGAGTTCAGCATTTACTACTTCATGTCCATCACTGATAATATCTGCCTCCACATGCATGATATCCCCTTCTATACGCTTTGCCGGATATTGCCCACAATCGATTTGGGGACTGACATTTTCAATGATGACTCTTTCTTTACCTTTCATAGTTTTCCTTTCATTTTTGACGTAGCAGAATAAATAACAGCAGACCCGGGCTTTAGGGTAAAATTCTCTCCGGCACCGATTATCTCCGGACCGGATCCTCCCTTTCCCTCCCATTTTTTATCAGAAGTATCCAGAATTTTTTCAAAATTAGCCGGCTCCCCTCCTGGAAATTCAATATTTACGGATTCTTTGGAAAAACTAAACCAGGACCGCACTTCGGAATCCTCATTATACCGATAAACAGACAGAACCCGTCCCTGGCTGCTCACATTTAGCCGCTCTTTATCGCGGGTTTTTAACACAGGATGGGTTTTCCTCAACCGGAATAACTCTCTGTATAGGTTAAGAACAGCTGCATTTCGGGAGGGTTTAATATTCCATTTAAGTTTAGTGAAGTTGAAAGCATCCGGATGAGAGGGATCTGGAACTTCCCGGGAGTCATTCCCATACAGGCTTCCCAACTCTTTTTTTCTTCCTTCATTTACCAATTGATTCAGATGAGGATCGGTATGGCTTACAAAATAAAGAAAAGGACTCTCTTCAGCATATTCCTCCCCCATGAACAACATGGGAATGTAAGGTGAAGTAACCAGAAGAGCAGCCACCATTTTAAGTTCTTCAAAGCCGACCAAAGAACTTAATCTTTCTCCAAATTTCCGATTGCCGATCTGATCATGGTTTTGTGTAAAGATAACAAACTGTCCGGCCTTATTTTCCGTTGGTTTATTCCCAAATACTTTTTTCCGAAAGGCAGAATATTTCCCATCATAATAATAGGCATTCTTATAGGACCCTACCAGGTGCTCCATTTTCCCAAAATCCATATAATAACTCTTTTCCTCACCCGTCAGCAGGGTATGTACAGCATGGTGGAAATCGTCAGACCACTGCGCATCCAGCCCATATCCCCCTTTTTCAAAAGGATTGATATAACGGGAATCGTTCAGATTTGATTCTGCTATTAAATAATAGTCTTTGCCTGTTTGCATTGAAAGAAGCGCTTTTTCTCTCGCAAGTTCTCTCATGATATGTGTGGCGGAAAAATCAAATATGGCGTGTACAGCATCCAGTCGAAGTGCATCCACATGGTAATCACGGAACCACATTAACATATTCTGAACCACAAAATTCCGAAAACCATAGGAATAAGCATCATCAAAATTAACGGCCTCACCCCAAGGGGTCTTATACCGTTTACTGAAATAGGGACCATACTCCCCGAGATAATTTCCTTCAGGGCCCAGGTGGTTGTAAACTACATCCACAATGACCGCCATTCCCTGTTTATGGCAATTGTCCACAAGTTCCAGAAAGCCTTTTGGCCCTCCATAGGAATCCTGCACGGCAAATGGATATACTCCGTCATATCCCCAATTTCTGTTACCGGGGAAAGCTGCCAGGGGAAGCAGCTCAATGGCATTTATTCCCAGCTCTTTTAAATAGGGGATTTTATTGATAATGCCCCCGAAGGTTCCCTCTTCCGTAAAAGTTCCTGTATGCAATTCATAAATGCAATATTCCGTCAGGTCGGGATTTTCCCAGTTGGAATCTTCAAAAGAAGGTTTCCCAAACTCTACTATTTCGGAAGGTCCATGAACTCCCTGGGGTTGAAACCTGGAGGCGGGATCAGCTCTCCCCTTTTTATCATCAACCAAATAAAAATATTGATCGCCAGCTTGAAGTTTGTCGGTTTTAAAGGTCCAATAGCCAAATTTCTCTGCTTGCATATCAAATTGTTCCCTGCCTTTTAAAACAGATTCTATCCGCAATCTTTTGGCATGAGGGGACCAAACACAAAATTCGGTCGTGCCGTTTTCGCAGTGTGCGCCAATTCTTCTTGAAATACCTTCCATTAAAATAGAATAGTTATTTAAATTATTTGCAATTTTGGACCGAAGATAGCTGGAAAAACTGTTCAGGAAGGTTTGCAAAATCCTTCCTTCTATTAAATCAAACAAATGTCTGGGCTGCTTGTTTAGTTTCGGTATTGCTTAGTCTATTTGGGATAAACAGTATATGAATGAAATCGTTCGATTTAGGGTTTGAACTTAGGCAGGACAAAGATCATATTCTGGGAGATTAAGAACCCAAAATAACCGAAATTAAAAAAAACCTTAAGCATAACTCTCGACAATATGGAAAAATATAGTGGTAAAGTACTTCCCGGCAAACCCTATCCTCTCGGCCCCTCATATGATGGAAAGGGGATCAACTTCGCCCTGTTCTCGGAAAATGCCTTGGGCGTAAAACTTTGCCTGTTTAAAACCCCTGATGATCATAGGGAATATGCACAAGTGCGGATGACCGAAGTTACCGATTATGTCTGGCATGTTTATTTGCCTGACCTGAAACCGGGGCAATTATATGGTTACCGGGTTTACGGGAAATACGACCCGGTGAAGGGCGAACGATTCAACTCTCAAAAATTGTTGCTTGATCCCTATGCCAAGGCAATATGCGGGCCAGTAAGGGTGAGTGAAAAGATGTTTCCCTACCAGATGGGGACGAAATCCAAAAAACCGGATCTGGTTAAAGATACCTTTGACAGTGCCGGAGAAATGAGCAAATGTGTGGTGATTGATCAAAATTATAATTGGGAAGGGGTTACCAACCCTGACATCCAGATGCATAATACCATTATTTACGAACTTCATGTGAAAGGGTTTACCACTACTCATCCTGACATCCCTGAAAATGAAAGGGGAACTTACAAGGCCCTGGCAAATCCAAAAATCGTCAATTATTTTAAAGACCTTGGCATCAATACCATCGAACTGATGCCCATTCATCACTTTGTTCATAATAAATTTTTATTGGATAATGACCTGGTGAATTACTGGGGCTATAATTCCATCGGTTTTTTTGCCCCCCATGCTGAATATTCCAGTTCCGGACATTGCGGTCAGCAAGTCACCGAATTCAAGGATATGATCAAGGAATACCACAGAGCAGGAATAGAAGTGATCCTTGATGTAGTATATAACCATACAGGGGAAGGCGACAATCTGGGACCAACGCTAAGCTTCCGGGGGATAGACAATCAAAATTATTACAGGCTCGATCCCAAAAAACCGCAGTACTATGTCGATTATACCGGAACAGGCAATACCTTCAATATGTTAAGTTCCCGGTCCCTTCAGCTGGTAATGGATAGCCTGCGCTACTGGGTAACAGAAATGAAGGTGGATGGATTCCGTTTCGATCTGGCCTCAACCCTTGCCAGAGGACTGTATGAGGTAGGGAGGTTATCCACCTTTCTGGATACCATCCATCAGGATCCTGTAATTTCTCAGGTTAAGCTCATTGCCGAACCCTGGGATCTTGGCGAAGGAGGCTACCAGGTCGGTGGTTTTCCCGTACTGTGGGCGGAGTGGAACGGGAAATACCGGGACAGTGTCCGTAAATTCTGGCGGGGCGATGAAAGCCAGGCAATGGAGCTGGCTTATCGGTTAAGCGGCAGCAGCGATTTGTATATGGACAACGGCAAACTCCCCTATTCAAGCATCAATTTTATCACATCCCATGATGGCTTTACATTACATGACCTGGTCAGTTACAATGAAAAACATAACGCAGCCAATAAGGAGGGCAATAATGACGGGGAAAATCACAATCTAAGCTGGAACAGTGGTGTGGAGGGTCCCACGGATAATGCGGAAATAAATCAGCTTCGGGAAAAAAGAAAGCGTAGTTTCCTTGCCACCCTTTTATTAAGTCAGGGAGTGCCCATGATAAGCCACGGTGATGAATATGGAAGGACCCAGCAAGGCAATAACAACGCCTATTGTCAGGATAGTGAGATAGCATGGTTTAACTGGAATTGGACAGAAGAGCAGAAAAAGCTGTTCCAGTTTACCAAAAAGATAATTGAAATACGTCATAATCAGCCTGTTACACATCGAAGGAGGTACTTTAAGGGGCGAAGAATTTTTGGCAAGGATGTCAGGGATATACGCTGGTTGAATACCGATGGAAACGATATGGATGAATCGGAATTCAATACAAGTTTCATGCGCTGCATGGGAATGCTATTGAATGGAGAGTTGATGACTGAAACGGATGAACACGGTAACCGGATAAAGGACGACATCCTCCTTATCCTGGTAAATTCCTACTGGGAACCTATCCGTTTCACCCTTCCTCATGAGGATGTCAGCACCCAATGGGATTTACTCATAGACACTTCGATGGACACCCCCTTGGAGAGAGAGGTGGTGGCGGAAGATGTTTATGAAATTATGGGAAGGACTTTGGTTTTGCTAAGGAATAAGCCTTATTAGGTAAATTTCGGAGTATCCTGATCCCGCCCATGCTTACCTGATGTTGTGTTAAAATACCACTCCGGATGGATGTTGAAAAAAAGCTCTACCTGAAATCATATAAGTGCACCCCTTTTTCTGATTCCCCTTTTAGCTGAGCTTTTTGCCATTCCTGGACCCTTCCTGACCGATTCCTTACAGTATAAGTCCCGGAAAAATCCCAAATATTATTAAAGCCAGGGTTATGCTCACAAAAACAAAACCGTATAACCATCCCAATTTTGTAGATTTTGCGTCTTGTTCTTCATCCTGACTGAACATCGTTACAATTATCCGCAGGTAGAAAAAGAGACCGATGATACTGCTAATGACAAGTATAACGGAAAGTACAATCAGGTGCTGGCTGATCCCTGCCACCAGGAGATAGAATTTAGCAATAAAACCCGCCGTAAGAGGTATACCGGCTAAAGAAAAGAGCATGACGGAGAAGGCTGCAGCCACCAGAGGCCTGCTTCGGAACAAATCTTTATATTGAATTATTAAAGAGGCATCCGAGGAAATTTCAGAAAGAAACGAGACAATCGCGAACGAACCGGTAATGGCGATCATGTATATTACAAGATAAAATATCGAAGCATTAACCCCAAGCTCACCTACTGAAAGAAAGGCCACCAGGAGATATCCGAAATGACTGATGGATGAATAAGCAAGAATTTTTTTTACATTCTGTTCCCTGAGGGCCATCAAGTTTCCCACGAGCATGGAAAGGGCTGAAAGGATACTGATAAAAACCACAAAAGACTGGATTTTTAATACTTCTGTTTCCAGAGCAAACCTCAAAAGAAAGGCAAAAACACCCGCCTTTGAAACCGTCGCAATGAATGCAGTGACAGGAGCAGGGGCCCCTTCATATACATCTGGAGTCCAGAGGTGAAAGGGAACCAGGGCAAGTTTAAACCCAGTTCCGGCCATCATAAAAGCCAATCCGGCAAAGGAAAGCATCTCCATCTTCCGGGTAAGAAAGAAATGGCCCAGGTCTGGGAAATACATGCTTCCCGAATCAGCATAGATCAAGGCCATCCCAAAAAGAAGTAAAGCGGATGATACCGCAGCCAGAACAAGGTATTTGATCCCGGCTTCAACAGATTTTTCCCGGTTTCGAATAAATGCAATTAAAACATATAGTGAAGTGCTTAAAAGTTCGAGACCCAGGAAAAAGCTGATAAAATGACGGGAAGAAACAAGCACCGTTGAGCCAAGGGCAGCGAGGATAATTAAAATATAATACTCTTCCACATCCTCAGCCCGATTCCGTATATAAGGGTAGGAAATCAGAATGATGTAAACCGTCACCAGAAGAATTATTATGGAAAATATATTGCTGAACCGGTCCCTGATAAAAATTCCCGTGACCTCATGAACCCCGCCGGAAAAAATTAAGGAGAAAAGGGTGGCGCCCAAAACCAGAACGGAAACAATCGCCGTCCATTTGTGGTTTCTTTTAACAGCCAGGGAAAGCAGGAGTAGAACAACCCCCGTTGCTAAAATAATCTGTGGTATCAGAGCCATGATGTCATTTTTTCCCATGACCCACCTCCTCACTGAAACTGTTTTTGACCGACTTCCGTCCCGGCTCTGAATCCAATAAGAGGGATCATGTTATTTACCGATGGATCTCCAATCGTTAACTCCTCCTGCAGCGGAATATCAGGTTTCGGGGGAGGGCCAAGAGCCTTAAAGACCGGTCCGGGAAAGATGCCAAAATAGACCAGAGGGAGGAGAACGGCTAACAGGATAATCCCTTCCCTGATATTTACGTCCTTTACCTTTAGAGGAGAATGCCTTTCACCATAAAATACTTTTTGAATAATCCTAAGGGAATAGATGGCAGAAAAAATCAGACCCATACTTGCAAGAATGGTTAAGGCAGGATTAAAAAGATAACTTCCGAGCAAAATCATAAATTCGGCCACAAAATTGGCCAGTGCCGGCAAACCCAGGGAAGCCATTACAAATACCATAGAGAAGCTGCCCAGAATGGGCATATCCTTCCATAATCCACCCAGTTCCCGAAACTGCCTCGTATGGAATCTTTCCTGGATAATTCCCGCAACAATAAAAAGTCCCCCGGTACTAAGGGCATGGGCGATCATCTGCATGACCACCCCGCGGAAGGCGATGGCATTGAAGGAATACAATCCTACTATAATAAATCCCATATGGCTGACACTCGTGTAAGCAACCAGTCTTTTTAAATCGGTTTGTGCGAAGGCCATCTTCGCACCATATAAAATACCTGCTACGCCAATGGCCATGGCAACAGGGGCGATATTGACCGATAACTCCGGAAAAAGGGGCAGGACAATCCTGATAAACCCATAAACCCCAGTCTTTAACATCAATCCGGCCAGGATGATGCTACCGGCCGTGGGTGCTTCGGTATGTGCATCGGGAAGCCAGGTATGAAAAGGAATGGCGGGGATCTTCACAGCGAATGCCAGCAGGAAACCCGACATAACCCAACCGGCCATAGGGATGTGGCCGGAGTTTGAAACGAGTTCCATAAGGTCAAAGGTGAAGTTTCCGGTAACCCTGCCATGATGAAAATATAGCATGAGTATGGAAAGCAGCATCAGCAAACCCCCTCCCTGGGTGAAGATAAAAAACTTGTAGGAAGCGTATACCCGGTTTTCGTGACCCCACACGGAGATTAAGAAATACATTGGGATGAGCATGACTTCCCAGAAAAAATAAAACAGGAAAAGGTCCTCCGCAAGGAAAACGCCTGAAATACCTGCGAGGATGAACATAATATTGAAATAAAAGAAGCCGGTTCTACTCCTGATTTCTTTCCAGGAGACCAGTATAGCAAGTATTCCTAAAAAATGGGTAAGCAGCAGCATTAAAAAACTCAGGCCATCCATGGCCAAATGAAAGCGGATATTAAAAAAAGATATCCATTCCAGATCAAATTCCCTGATCCATGGACCATTTATTTCAGAATACCTTCCTGCAAGTATTGTGAGTATCCCCGACAGGGATAACCCCGCAAGGGCGGTCCAGCGGGACAAATTATCGCTGAACTGTCCCGCTATCCAGGATATAAATCCTGTAAACATTAAAATTCCGACGATCCAAATCAATATCATAATATTGCCAATATAATGATCCCTGTAATAAGTCCTCCTGCTAAAACGGCCAAATACCAACGTAGGCGGCCTGTTTGTGAAAGTAAAAGAATCCGGTTGAACAGATCCGAAATTTGGGCAAAACCCATAAAAAATCTATCCACAATATCCTTCCTGTTGAGATATGCCAGTCGCTGGAAGGGTCTCTCGAATATCATTTCGTACAATTTGTCAAAATACCATCCTTTCAGCCAGAGATTGTGCAAAAAGGAACCTAACCCTGAATTGCGTATCCTGCGGGCTAATCCAGGCTTGTAAACATAAAAATACCAGGCGGTAAAAACTCCGCCTAAAGCCACCAAACCGGCCACCGATTGCAGAACGAAATGCAGGGTTCCTCCCTCAGGTACCCTATATTCAGGAAGGCTGAGATTCATAAAATGGCTGAACCCTTTCCATTGCCCGAATTCAATATAACCAGCTAGTATGGATAGAACAGCCAGAATAACCAGGGGAATTATGAAAAGTGGGGACTTTGTTTTTATTGCTATGGTTTTCACTTCCCCAAAAAAAGCCAGAAATACCATTCGAAAAGAATACAGAGCGGTTAGAATGGCTCCGGTGAGACCTCCTGCCCATAAAATTTTTCCTGACCCACTCTTAAAAAATACATCAACCAGTATTTGATCCTTACTGAAAAAACCGGCCGTGATCAGGGGTAATGCAGACAAAGAGGCTGCTCCTGCAATGAAAACATAAAAGATAAGGGGCATCTTTTTCCTAAGGCCTCCCATCCTGAAAAGGTTATGTTCATGATGGAGACTAATTATAACTATTCCTGCAGCAAGGAACAATAGTGCTTTGAAGAAAGCATGGATGAAAAAATGAAAAATTGCTGCGGACCAGGCTCCTACTCCAAGAGCCAGAAACATATATCCGATCTGGGAAATCGTAGACCAGGCAAGCACCCGTTTAATATCTTTCTGAACGAGGGCACTAAAGCCTGCCATTAGCAGGGTAAGGGTTCCAAGTATCGCAATAAACAGCATAACCCCGGGTGCGAGGCTGAAAATTGTATGGGTTCTGGCTATCAGGTAAACCCCTGCAGTAACCATGGTAGCAGCGTGGATTAAAGCACTCACGGGTGAGGGGCCAGCCATTGCATCGGGTAACCAGGTTTGAAGGGGAAGTTGTGCTGATTTCCCAATCGCTCCCCCCAGCAATAGAAATGCCGCAATTTTGGCATCTGCCGATCCCAATGCCCATTCTTGAGAGACCGAATCCAGAATATCATGAATGTTTAAGGTACCAAAAGACCGGAACAGAAAAAAAAGTCCGATGGCCATAAGGGTATCTCCTATCCGGGTAATAATAAATGCCTTTCTCGCCGCGTAACCATTATCAGGATTTTTATACCAGAATCCGATCAGCAGGTAGGAACACAGTCCGACCCCCTCCCAGCCCAGATAAAGAAGGAGAAGATTATCTGCCAAAACGAGTATGAGCATGGAGGCCATAAACAGGTTCATCCAGGCGAAAAACCTTGCCTGCCCCTCTTCCCCTTTCATGAAGTATATAGAATAGAGATGGATCAAAAAGCCAACGAAGCTAACGGTAAAAATAAATACCATCGCCAGACTGTCAATGTAGAGTCCAAAATTTGCCGTAAACCCTGGGACATCTATCCATTTGCCCAATTCCTGGATAAAAATTTTATCGGATTCCGGCTTCGAGAGGAAGGCAATTAAGGCAAGTATACTTATAAGAGCACTCATTCCCACAGTGGTGGCCCCAATGGCTGAAGCCGTTTTGGCGGCCATTCTTTTTCCTGCACTACTTAGCAGAACAAATCCAAGAAGTGGAAAAGCGGGTATGGTCCAGATTAAATTAAGCATCCTTTTCCGGTTTTATTTTATTTACCTGATCGGCATCCATGGTTTTGAGATTATGATATATTCTCAGGATGAGCGCTAAACCAACTGAAACTTCTGCGGCAGCCATGGTCAGTATAAAAATGAACATAACCTGACCATCAGCCTGCATCCACTTTGCCCCCGCCGCAATGAATGCAAATCCCGCTGCGTTTAACATGATTTCTACTGAAAGAAGGATATATACCAGATTTTTACGGAACATGGTACCGGCAAGACCAATCAAAAATAACAGAGTGGCTACGATAAGGGCATGTTCAAGAGGTATAATTGTCATTATATTAATCTTTGAGGTACCTGTGTTGTACAATATTCTTTCTTTTGCCAAGATGGTATGCGCCCAATATTCCCGCTGTGATGAGCAGGGCCGCCAATTCCACAGCAATGATATACTTTCCATAAAGGGCAATCCCTACTTCACGGGGACTTATATTCGCAACTTCTATTAAATTTATTCTATCGGAAAAAATCACATAAATCATCTCTGCACCTAAAATAATGGCCAACAGAGATGGGCCAATCCAGATTTTTGGATGCATCCACCCTTTTTCAGCTTCTTCAGATTCTTCTCCAAGATTGAGCATCATTACCACAAAAACAAACAACACCATAATTGCCCCGGCGTAAATTATTATTTCAAGTGCCGCAATGAAATGGGCACCGAGAAGAAAAAAAACCACTGCCACAGATATCAGGGAAATAATCATGTACAGCAAGGCACTAAAAGCATTGGTTCGGGTAACCACCATAAAGCTCGCGATTATGGCAATGGAAGAGGCTATGTAAAAAACTGTTATCATGGTAAAAGCGATTTAAAATCAACAGGTTTCTCTTCCCCCTCCGCTTCGCCTTTCCCTTTCCCCCCAATGGCCATACCCGAAATATTATAATAATTATATCCCGGATATTTGCCTACACCCGAAATAAGCAGGTGTTCTTTTTCATAAACGAGGTTACTACGGTCGTATTCGCCCATTTCCACATCAGGAGTTAATTGGATAGCATAGGTAGGACAAGCCTCTTCGCAAAACCCACAGTAAATACACCGGGAAAAATTTATTCTGAAAAACTCCGGATAGCGCCTCCCGCTTTCATCTTCCGTCGCCTGAAGAGAGATGCAATCAACCGGACAAGCTGCGGCGCAAAGATAGCAGGCCACGCAACGCTCCCCTCCATCGGGATCCCGGCTGAGAATAATCCTTCCCCGGTACCTGGGTGGAAGTTTCAGTTTCTCTTCAGGATATTCGATAGTTACTTTCTTCCTGAACAAATGAGTAAAAACAATCCACATACTTTTTAGAATACTCAGCATAAATTTAAGTATTTGACATTAATACGATGAATCCGGTAATCAAAATATTTAGCAGCGCCAATGGTAAAAGAAACTTCCAGCCGTATGCCAGCAATTGATCATATCTTGGTCTCGGCAGGGACCCACGAAGGAGCACGAAGAGAGAGATAAAAACGAAAGTCTTCATAAAAAACCACACCACTCCTGGTAAAAATGCCGGGCCAAGCCAACCTCCAAAGAAGAGCGTGGTGATCATGGAGGAGACCAGGATTATACCCAGGTATTCCCCGACAAAGAACATCCCGAACTTCATACCGGAATACTCAGAATGATACCCCGCCACCAGTTCACTCTCCGATTCCGGAATATCGAAGGGGAGTCGATGGGTTTCTGCGATCCCGGCAATGAAAAAGATGATGAATCCTAAAAATTGAGGTACAACATTCCACAAACCTCTCTGGGCTTCAACAATTTCACGCAGATTGAATGAATTGGCGAGCATCACTACTCCCATAAGGGATAAACCCATGAAAATTTCATAGGTGATCATCTGGGAAGCTCCCCGCATGGCACCCAGAAGTGAGTATTTATTATTGGAAGACCAGCCAGCCAATACTATACTGTATGCTCCGAGCGAGGACATAGCCAGAAAAAACAATACTCCTACATTCAGATCGAAAACTAAAATAGTGGGACCAAAAGGTATGATAGCAAAACTCATTAAGATAGTAAACATGGTAATTGCAGGGGCCACAATAAAAATAAGCTTACTCGAAAAGGGTGGTATCCAGTCTTCCTTGAAGAATATTTTGATCACGTCAGCAAGTGGCTGCAATATTCCAAAGGGACCCAGGCGGTTTGGGCCAAGCCTGTCCTGAAATAAACCCAGCAAACGCCGTTCATACCAGATTAAACCTGCTGCCAGGGATAATACTGTGAGAAGTACCCCTAAAACAATCCAAATCCAGGACAGGCTGTTTTCCATTTTTTTAAATCTTTTCTATTTTACCTTCCAACTTCCTTCTCTCCCCCATTTTTTCGCATCCACATATGGCATCATTGGCAAACCAAAGGGCACCCCAATTGCTCCCTCAGGAAAATGATTCGAAATTTTTAGTGGTAAACCCTCTCTCAGGGAGCCATCATCAAGGGTTAAAACAGTGGTTTCATCCCAGCCCATTTCTGCCGCAAATGAAGAGTTTACTACAATGAAAGGTTTAGGAACTAGTTCCTTTGCAGCACCTTCCAAAACGCTTAATTCTTCGGAACCGTAAAGGTGATAAAGGGGCCGTATGTCATATTTTAATTTATGGTCTCCGCCGATACCCCGATAGCGATAGTCTTTAATCCCGGAAGAGGCTTTGGCTGATTTTTTAAAAACAGCTAACTGCGGGAATCCACGTTTCAGCATTCCGCCCACTTCAGTCTGGTATTGGTTAAGTGCCTGAATGGAATTCCAGCCGGGGCTTCTGAAAAAAGGAGTTAAGGGGGCCGTTGGAATCCCGTGGAAACCTTCCATGGTAAAAGTCATCGGGTTGTTTTGATCAACAGGAGGAGTAGGTTCGTCCATTGTTTTATCGGCATGCATGGCCGTCCTTCCACTATAGCGATGGGGCTCCCGCGGGATAAACTGTGCCCCTTGTTGGAAATCTTTCGGAATCTGGAGTTCAGATAGGCCGGCAAATATTGGATAGACCTTTTCCATCTCTTCACCGTATTCATGAAAGTTTATATTCTCAGTTTTTTGAATTTTTTTATGCATATTATCCAGAATTTCCACCCACTCATAGCCTGGTCTAATATTTTTATCCCTTTCATGTACTTTAAAGAAACGTTGCACCCTCCCTTCATTGTTCACTAAATGACCATCAGCCTCTGTAATAAGGGCCGCCGGAAGCACGAGTTCCGCGTAGCCTGTGGTTCTGGTATGGATGCCCTCGATTGCCACCACATGATTGAAGGACTTCAATAGGCTGGTCAGGGTATTCTCCTCTGTTTTTCTGAATAAATCGTTTTCGAGGATAATAAGGCAGCTATTTTCATGAGTCCTCGGATCCAGCCCGGAAAGCCTTTGTCCTTCGAGGAGGGTCAGACCAAGCGAGTTTGCTTCTGAAAAGCTGAAAACCAGGCCAGTCTTTTTTGCCTTGTCTGATCTGTTTTGGGCAATGAGAGCAGAGGCCTTTAATACATCTTCATTTAAGCAGGAGGTTCCCGAAATAACCACTGCCTTTTCAGCCTTTAAAAAATTTTCTGCTATTGTTTTAGCAAGTTCCTTCATTTGTTGGGGCAGATTTTCCGGCAGGGGGGTTTTGTTGTTCATAAAATGAGCTATGGCAAAACCCGTCATGGCAATTTCTTCAGGACTTTGATAGACAAAAGAGGTGCAAAATTCATCCAGTTTGGTCTCAGCCGGAGTGAGGCTAAAGAGAGGTCCTCTTTCATTTTGTATAGCCTCCCTGACTGCTTTATCGTCCCAACCATTTATTTTCAGGCTCTCCATTCTTTTCATAGGCTGCTGCATAATGGATTGTCTAACGGACAATGCCAACATCGGAGCTGTATTGGTAAGATCCTCACCCAAAATAAGTACGCAATCGCTTTGCTCCACCTCTTTCATGGAATAGATGTCTGCTGAAGTATTCCTGAGAATTTCAGAGGCAAGACGATTAAGTTCAAAGTCGGTTTCAGACATCCCTGAATAGAAATTCTCCTTTCCCACAAAGCGCTGCAAAGCATAATTGGATTCTAAAGAGGTTCTGGCAGAACCAATTCCAATTATCCGACGGTTATCATGCAAAATATTCTTTAATTGAGTCTGCATTTCCTCAAAACTCACCTCGTCAAAGGCTTCTTCCGGAGTATCACTGAAATTTAATCCATTGCCTTCCTGCAAAGGGATATTTTTCTTCCTGGCTATATTAAGGATCCTTTTTTTTGAATTCAGGTATTCGTACCCATACCGTCCCCTGTCGCAAATAAAATAACCATTTACCTCTTCATTATACCTGTTTCTCACCTGTCTTATTGAATTATATCGTTCGCCCACAATGGTATTGCATCCGAGGCTGCACAACTGGCAAATAGAGGGGGCTGAAGTTAAATCCCACTTTCGGGTGTAATGTTGTTTGAGTGATTTATCGGTAAATACTCCGGTCGGGCAGATTTCGACCAGATTTCCGCTAAACTCGCTCTCAAGCCTGCCATCGGCATGTCTTCCAAAATACACATGATTATGGGCTCCGAAAACATCAAGGTCTTTCCCCCCTGCATAATCTTTGTAGAAACGCACGCAACGGTAGCAGGCAATGCAGCGGTTCATTTCATGATGGACGAATGGTCCAAGGTATTGATTTTCAAATGTCCGTTTATCGAAACGAAACCGTCTGTATGTATGACCCGTCATTATGGTCATATCCTGTAGATGACATTCCCCGCCTTCATCGCATGTTGGGCAGTCATGAGGATGATTGGTCATTAAACCCTCAATGATATGTGCGCGAAATTTTTTTGCCTCAGGATCACTGATTGAAATGCGGGTTCCTTCTTTAACAGGCTCCATGCACGCCATAATTATCTTACCCTTCTTGTCCTGTTCATCCTTAAATGATTTTACGGCACATTGACGACAGGCACCCACCGACCCTAATTTGGGATGCCAGCAAAAATAAGGAAGATCCAGTCCATGGCTCAGGATTGATTCCAGGAGGTTTTTCCCCTCCTTCACTTCATACGTTTTATTATCGATCGTTATTTTAGACATGATGGTCCCTCCATGGACATTTTTTTTCTTTTATATGGCGGATAAAATCCTGCCTGAAATACTTTAATGCTGATTGTAAAGGCTCCATAGCACCAGGGGCGAGTGCACAATAGGTATGGCCCATTCCAAGATAGCCCGTATGAAAATCGAGCGTATCCATATCCTCATCCCGACCTTCACCATGCTCCATAGCGAAAAGGACTTTCTCTACCCATGGAAGCCCTTCGCGGCATGGTGTGCACCAACCGCATGATTCAAGGGCGAAAAACTTTTCCAGATTATGCACAAAACCAACCGGGCAGGTTTTGTCGTCAAGGATAACCAGGGTACCGGTACCTAATCTGCTTCCGGCTTCCATAGTCGATTTGTAGTCTAAATTCAGATCGAGATGTTCCTCCACCAGGAAATCCGTGGAAGCGCCTCCTGGAAGAACCCCCCGAAATTTAACTCCCTTAAGCATTCCACCCGCCCGGTCCTCAATAATTTCCCGCATGCTTGTCCCAAGTGGTAATTCCCAGCAACCGGGTTTATTGACTCTCCCACTAACTCCATAGATTTTAGTTCCTCCTTCCCCCGTGGTGCTAATGGATTTATACCATTCAGCTCCATGGGAGATTATGTGAGGTATATTGCTTAAGGTTTCGACATTATTCACAATAGTAGGTTTTCCAAACAGCCCGCTTACCTGGGGAAAAGGTGGTTTTGAACGGGGAATGGCACGTTTTCCCTCCAATGCATTAAGCAGTCCTGTTTCTTCCCCGCACATATACCTTCCAGCACTAATATGGATATGGATATCGAGGTCAAATCCCGAATTTAAAATATTTTTACCTAAATATCCGGCCCCGCGCGCTTCGGCAAGGGCCCGATTTAAATTTTTCGCTGAATTTTTATAGGCCCATCGCAGGAAAATATAGGAAGTCGGGGCTTGAATGGCATAAGCAGCAATGATCATTCCTTCGATAAGCTGATGAGGGTCTCCTTCCAGTAACAAGCGGTCTTTAAATGTTCCCGGTTCCATTTCATCGGCATTGGCAATAAGAAATTTTTCTTTTGGGGCATCGGATCCCATGGGAACAAAACTCCATTTTTTACCTGTATTGAAACCGGCTCCTCCCCTTCCTTTCAATCCTGAATTTTCAACCATCGCGGTAATTTCGGAAGGACTCGACTTTAAAGCTTTTTTCATGGCGGAGTACCCTCCGGCACTCTCATAGCCGCGAAGGTCCAAAACCGGCTTTCCTCTAATAATATTTCCTGTAAGAGGAGTTTCCATTATTATTGATATTTATTTAATATTTCATCGATTCTATCCCTGCTCACACTGCTATATAAATCATCGTCTATCATCATCGATGGCGCATGGTCGCAATTGCCAAGGCATTGAATCGGGAGTAGAGTAAATCTTTTGTCAGGAGTAGTCTCTCCATAGGAGATGCCCAGTTTCTGGTTCAACAAGACAAGTATATCATCATAGCCCATGACCCAACAGGAGATGCTTTCGCATAGAAGGATGATGTG
Organism: uncultured Bacteroidales bacterium; assembly: GCA_963779845.1. Taxonomy (GTDB): domain Bacteria; phylum Bacteroidota; class Bacteroidia; order Bacteroidales; genus CAVZZV01. Next base: position 370,963 of record CAVZZV010000001.1, read on the forward strand.
CCGACCCACCGGTTTCCGGAATATAAGGTTGTAAAAACTCGCTACATTTTCAAGCTCGGAGAGGGACATGCCCAGCAGACCTGCTATCTCTGCCAGAGATTCATCCGAAACCCACTTTCTTTTGTCCTGAACTATTTTCAAGGCCTCTATTGCAGCCGCACTTTTTACTGGAAATTTTTTGGTTTCCTCTTCAATCTTTTCTATTTCTTCTTTTGAAAGCATCTGCATTTAATTAAAATCAACGGTCAATGTCAGCAAGTACAAAATCTATACTCCCCAGGATAGAGAGCAAGTCGGCCACAGTATAACCTTTACCAATAAATGGGACCATCTGAATATGAGGAAAAGAAGGGGTCCTTATCCTTGTCCTGTAGGAATTTGTATTTCCATTACTGATCAGATAGTAACCATATAATCCTTTTGATGACTCGATTCCGGAATACGCTTCCCCGGGTGGTATCACCGGACCCCAGCTTGTGTGCACAAAATGATGAATCAGGGTCTCAATATCGACCATAGTATCTTCCTTTCGGGGTGGGGTAGCCAGCGAGTGATCTGATTTATAATGACCTGAAGGCATATTGTTCAGACATTGCTCAATGATCCGCAAGCTTTGACGCATTTCTTCGACCCGTATAAGGGCGCGGTCAAAACAATCCCCATTGGCAGCAACAGGTATCTCAAAATCAAATTGCTCGTAACCCCCGTATGGCCTCTTCTTACGAAGGTCCCACTCCAGCCCGGTAGCCCGAAGCCCGGGCCCGGTAACTCCCCATTCAATAGCTTCAGTGGTGTTATAAATCCCTATCCCTTTTGTCCGGTCTTTAAAAAAACGATTTTTCAAAACGAGCGAATCATATTCCTTTAGTCGTTTAGGAAAATAATCCAGAAATACCCTGATCGACTTCTCCCATCCCTCAGGGAGATCCTGGGCCACCCCACCAATCCGGAACCAGTTGGGATGCATCCGTGCACCGCAGATTTCACCAATGATGTCGAGAATTTTCTCTCTGTCGGTGAACATGTAGAACACCGGCGACATTTGTCCGAGGTCCTGGGCAAAAGTGCCATACCAAACCAGATGACTCGAAATTCTGAATAATTCCGCGAGCATGATGCGAATAACTTTAGCCCTGTCGGGAATCGAAATGGAGGCAAGTTTTTCTACCGCCTCCACGTAAGCCATATTGTTCAGCACTCCGGAAAGATAATCAATACGGTCGGTGTAGGGGATAAAGGTATGCCAGGATTGCCGTTCCCCCATTTTTTCGGCTCCGCGATGATGAAAACCAATATCAGGGACAATATCAAGGATATCCTCTCCGCTTAACTGAAGCACCAGACGAAGGATACCGTGGGTTCCGGGATGTTGGGGGCCAATATTCAGGAACATAAGATCTGCATCTTCACTTTGCCTGGTCATCCCAAACTTTTCGGGATTGAACTGAAGTTCGTTTTCCTGCTGAGCCTGATAATCCTCGGTCAGGACAAAATTGCCCATTTCCGTTGCTCTCGCCGGATGCTCCTTTCGAAGGGGATGTCCTACCCAGCTTTCAGGCATTAAAATCCGGCGAAGATCAGGATGGCCTGAAAAACGTATTCCGAACATATCGTAAATTTCCCTCTCGTACCAATTCGCGGAAGGCCAAATGTCAACAATGCTGGGAAGAGTGGGAAAGTCATCCTGTAATCCCACTTTGACCCTTAGATCGCAATTCCGTTCGAAGGAAAGCAGGTGATAAACGACAATAAAAGCCTTCTCCGGTCGCTCACCATATTTCGAAAAGGCCCGCATATCGATCGCTGTGAGGTCATACAGCATTGGAAAGGGGTTATTTAATGTAAGTTTCACATAGTTCAGAAATGCTTTTACCATTTGAACCTTGATGACAAGTGTCAATATCCCATCCCGGGTATCTTCCCGGGTTAATTCGGGAAATTTCTCACTAATATCCAGGAATAACTGATCTTTATCCATTCCTAATGATTCAATTTATCAGGGGAATCAATTTTTGTCCACTTTCCTCTTTCAGCCATCTTTTCATCACGCAGGGAGTAGGGTTCCGGTTTTATAACATTCTGAGGGCCAATTTTCCAACTAAGGGGCCTTTTCTCCCTGCCTGTCAATTCACCCAGGAGGAGCAAACCCTCCATAAATGCATCAGGCCTTGGAGGACAGCCCGGAACATAGACGTCAACAGGGAGAAATTTATCCACTCCCTGCACCACACTATAAATATCATACATCCCCCCTGAATTGGCACAGGAGCCCATCGAAATTACCCATTTAGGGGCCATCATCTGATCATATAATCTCTTTATGACAGGGGCCATTTTAAGAAAAACCGTTCCGGCAATTACCATCATATCTGCCTCCCGGGGTGTCCCACGGATGACTTCTGCCCCAAAACGTGAAATATCATAGCGACTTGTCAAACTGGTTGCCATCTCGACATAACAACATGACAGACCAAAATTAAAAGGCCAGATTGAATGTTTACGCCCCCAGGCCAACATATCCTGAAGCCTGGTAAACACGATATTCTTACTTAAGGATTCATCGATAGATTCCATCATTCTGGCATCCCCTTTTTCAGTCTTTGAAGGATTTCTGGTCATCGGATTTTTTTTTTCTTTTTATAGGCCTTCAGGATTTTATATCCTGAGATTTCAAAATCAAGCGCTCCCGTACTTAATTCATAAATCAAAAGCACCAGAAGAATCCCAATAAAAATGGAGGCTCCGGTAAAACCCAGCCATGAACTTTCCCGAAATGAGACTGCCCATGCATAAAGGAAAACAGCCTCAATATCGAACAGCACGAAAAACATCGCGATAAGATAAAATTTGGATGGGAAGCGAAGCCTGGCGCTTTCAGTGGCTTTGATCCCTGACTCATAGGGAGTATTTTTCAATTCTCCCTTTCCCTTTTCCCCTAAAAACCATGAAAGACCCAGCATTGCGGCTATAATTGTCAGCGCAAGGATAAAATAGAGGATGAAGGGTGCATAATAGATATTCAGTAAAGTTTTCAAATGCGAGAGAGTTTTGCGGGTCAAGATTTCCCTAAAACTTACAATTGATATGCCAGCTTATATATATAAATTTTAACTTATTATTTTATAACGTTTTAGCTGAAATAAGATTTATGCCCTGAACCTATTAAGCGTGGAATAATCATTACATATCGTAGAAATAGTACAACGTCACTAACCTTCGCTCCGGAATAATTCAAAACTAATATCTGCCTATATTGTTTAATTGGCACACGGACTTAATAATAAAGCTATTATGATGAAAAAGACAATACTTATTACAGGACCCACATCAGGAATTGGCGAAGAAGAAGCTAAAGCACTTGCCGGCATGGGTCATTCCATTGTTTTACTGGCGAGAAACCGGGAGAAAACGGAGAAGCTCAAAAACCTAATTTCTTCTGAAACCGGAAATAATATTCCAGATTCCTTCATTTTCGATCTTTCTTCCATGGCAGAAGTTCGTGCGAAGGCAAAACTGATAAAAATAAAGTACCCGATCATTGATGTACTTATTAATAATGCAGGAATGATCTATCCGGAAAGGCGTCTCAGCAAAGATGGCTATGAGCTGACATTTGCCCTGAACCACCTGGGCCATTTTCTTTTAACGAACCTGTTAATAGATAATATTATCGCTGCTCCCCAAGGGAGAATTATCAATCTCTCCTCCGAAGCCCACAAGATGGGCAGGATGAATTTTGAAGATATCAATTTTAAGAAGCACTATTCCTCCATAAAAGCTTATGGGCAATCCAAACTGGCGAACCTCTTATTTACATTTGAACTTCAACGAAGGCTGATTCAATCCAATGTAACGGTAAATGCAGTACACCCCGGGGTGGTAAAAACAGGATTTGGAAGGGATTACAATGGATTTACGGGATTTCTGATGAATCTGGTCCGGCCCTTCATGAGAGATGCACAAAAAGGGGCAGAAACAGTGATCTGGCTCGCTTCAGCCCCTGAAGCCTCGGAATTCAAAGGCAAATACTTCAAGGACAAAAAAATGATTCCCTCGACCCAGGAATCCTTAAATATTGAAAAAGCACAGAAACTATGGGCAATAAGTGAGAAAATGACAGGGGAAAAGGGTATGTTATAATTTGTTAAATGCCCTTTAAATCAGAAGTATTTGTCATTTTGGTACAGTCTTTGAACCTTCCTGAAAAGAAATTTAAACTTAAGGAAAAATGAAAAAATTAATAGTTGCCACAGGGTTGATTTTTTCTTTTGTTTTCCAGGGATCATTATTTTCACAAGATATAGCAAAGGATAAACAGGAGAGAAAAGAGGAGAAAAAAGTTCAAATCCGGAAAGAATATGAAGTCACTCAACAAATACTGAATAGTAAGCAGTTCGTACTTGAAGCCAATTGGTTAGGCAATCAATATGGCGAAAGGATACCGGTAACCTCCAACATCAATTTTATTATCGTTGACTCCACAAATGCAGTTGTCCAGGTAGGGTCGAATTCAGGTCTGGGATATAACGGAGTGGGAGGAATAACAGCAGACGGTCCGGTAACCGATTGGGAGTTGGCTTCTAATGAGAGGAAAAATAGTTTCCATTTAAAAATGAATGTCATGACAAACTTAGGAATTTATGACATTACCATGAATATTACTGCAGATGGATATGCTACTGCTACCTTGCGGGGATTGCGCAGGGGACAGCTTATTTATTCAGGAATTATCGTCCCAATCCAGGAATCCTTTGTTTACCAGGGAAATTCAAGTTATTAATGACTTCCTTTCAAACACCAAAGGGTAGTCTGGCAGACACCCTTTTTTTTATTTTCCCGGCCCCTTTACTTTACCTAATACCACTTGAAAATCTTTATTCCTGCTATAAAGGTCAATACTCCGACTGATGAGAGGATCAAGATACTTTTGCTCACCTCCATGATTCCGGCACCCTCATTTATAATAAACCGAACACTGTCGACAAACATGGTCAGAGGTAACAACTGAATATAAGGGATGGTCCATTCCGGAAAGTTCTGGTAGCTGAAGAAAACACCCGAAAGAATCATCATAGGCATGGAAATCACATTAATGATTGCGTTTCCAATTTCAGTTTTTGAAGTGCGGGAAGAAAATAATATGGCAATTCCTGTAAATGCTATATTGCCTGAGATGAACACCAGGATCAGAGCAATCCAGCTTCCCTGTACAACCATATTGAAATAGAAATGAGCAAAAATCAACAGGATGGCGGCTTCTGCAAAATTAAGTGTTAAGCGCGAAGACATATGCGCTATCATCAGATTGGTTTTATTCATTGGTGTAACGACCATGCGGCGCAACATGTTCCCTTTTCGCCTTTCAATTATGGTATAACTGATTCCCCACAGGATCGACATCATGGCAGATAATGCTAACAGTCCGGGGACCAGAAAGTCAATGTACCGGGTCCCTTTCATCCTGAATGGAATGATGTTGGCTTTAGAAAGACTTATCTCACTCTGCCTTTCATCCATAAGTCCTGAAAGTTGGAGTTGCAACAACCGCGCTTCGGGATTTGCGGGATCAAGATGATAATACAAACTATCCTGGTCACTGTCGAGGATTATCTGATATTTTCCTCTCTTCAAGCCTTCGAGGGCCTTTTCCTCACCCATGGGAATAAATCTGAAAGTATTCTTCCCGAACACCTTGTCGTTAATCGCAAAATTAAAGCTGGCGAGTGAATCAGAGGTAAAAGAGCTCTTTGTATTCTCTATGATAAAGCTTTTTAGCTTCGGGTTATTCTCATAATGAAGGATAGCAATATCTTTCCGCTGTTCGGCATTCCGGGAAAAGGCGATTCCGAGACCCCACGACATGAGGACAGGAAAACCAATGCCCCAGAAAATTACACCGGGTTCGCGGATGAGTTCTTTGAAATGTATGGTGATCAATTGCCAAAGTTCTTTTTTAAACATCACTTGATTTATTATATCAGAAATTAGAAGGTACGGATCGGTTTAACTTCATGTCGGCAGTGATTAGTTATTCAATCAGCCTTTTCCCGGTTTTTGCCAGGAACAAATCATCCAGTGTAGCTTTATGATAGTTGAAATCTTCAATGTTCAGATTATTCTTTTGCAGGAATGAGAATAGGGTTGCAAGATCTGTTTTTGTATTTTTTATGGCAAGACTGGCTGACCGGCTTCTCCTGTCCCATTTTATATCAAGACCGTCGACCCTGGTTGTCATCTCTTCCGGAACTTCGTCCCGTAAGGTAAATTCGACCGTGCTGTTTAAACTCTCCTGTTCCAGCAATTGTTCCAGGTTACCTTCCGCAATCACCTCTCCCCTATCCATGATGATGATGCGATCGCATAGACGTTCAGCTTCTTCCATATAATGTGTGGTAAGGATCAAGGATGTGGAACCCGTTTTTTTAAGTTTCATAAGGATATCCCATATTTCCCTTCTTGCGGCCGGGTCAAGTCCGGTAGTCGGTTCGTCAAGAATCAGAATTTCCGGATCATTGAGAAGCGCAATACCCAGAGCCAGCCGTTGCCGTTGTCCGCCTGAGAGGTTTTTGGTAAATGCCTTTCTTTTTTCCTGCAAACCAACCATTTCCAGTACTCTTTCTACCTTATCTTCTTCTGACCTGTAAAAGCTGGCAAACATGGAAAGAATTTCTATCACCCTTATTTTTTCAAAAAGATTGGTTTCCTGAAATGATATTCCTAATATTTTGTACAATTCATGTTTGTTCTCCTGAAGTTGTTTCCCTTTAATGAAAATTTCGCCCTTATCTGGCACCCTGATACCCTCAATCAACTCTACAAGGGTGGTTTTGCCGGCACCATTAGGTCCGAGAAGGGCAAGGTATTCTCCCCTTTCCAGATGAAAGTTAACATTTTTTAAAGCTTTAACTTCACCAAAGCTTTTGCTTAGGTTTTCTGTATAGATAAGCTTATTGTTCATGTTTTCCCAATTCCTATTATAAACAAACCTTTCCCATGAATGTTGATTCTTGTAACATTAAGTTTTTTTCCCTATTTTGGGTGAATACTTATTGCCATTTCACCAATTAATTGAATGAAACACCCATTTTGATAAAAACGAATGGGGGGCCGTTCCAAAAAATAAAAATGAATAACCAGAAAAATATGGAAGAAGAAAAAAAAGTCGAAATTGAATTGAGGAATCTTGAAATCAGCGATTACAGGGAATTGAAACATTCCATGATCAAATCCTATGAAAACCTGAAGGAAGAATATTGGACAGAAGTGCAGGTGGAAAAACTTCTCCACTTATTCCCTGAAGGGCAGATTTGTGTAATGGTGAACAATAAACTGGTTGCCTTAGCACTTTCCATTATTATTGACTACAAAAAGTATGGCGACAATCATACCTACCTTCAGGTGACAGCGAATGAAACTTTTACTTCACACGATCCAGAGGGGGACATCCTCTATGGGATCGAAATATTTGTTGATCCCGAATATCGCGATATGCGTATTGGTCGAAGGCTTTATGATGCACGCAAAGAACTGTGTGAAAATCTCAATTTACGGGGTATTGTAGCGGGAGGAAGGATACCTTCCTATTATCAGCATTCTGAAGAAATGACGCCGCGTGAATATATAAGGAAAGTAAAGCATAAGGAGCTGTACGATCCCATCCTTTCATTTCAGATTTCCAATGATTTTCATGTAAGAAAAATACTCAAAGGATATATGCCAAAGGATAAGGAATCTATGGAATTTGCCACCCTTATCGAATGGAATAATATCTATTATCAGGAGAAGATGAACCTCATCAATGAGAAAAAATCAATTGTACGCATTGGAATCGTTCAGTGGCAGATGAGAAATTTTGAAGATATGGACAAACTTTTTGAACAGGTCGAGTTTTTTATTGATGCAATAAGTGGCTATCAGAGCGATTTCGTCCTCTTTCCGGAATTATTTAATGCTCCGTTAATGGCAAGATTCAATGAGCTACCGGAAGCAGAGGCCATCAGGAAGCTTGCAGAATTCACTGAACCTTCCAGAAGACGTTTCTCCGAGCTGGCAGTTTCCTATAACATTAACATCATAACCGGGAGCATGCCTTATCTTGAAAACGATAAATTAAAGAACATAGGATTTGTCTGCCGGCGGAATGGCAGTTTTGAAAGATACGAGAAGATACATGTCACCCCAAACGAATTAAACACCTGGGGAATGATGGGCAGCGACGAAATTAAGGTGATCGATACCGATTGTGGCAAAATCGGGGTGCTGATATGCTACGACGTGGAATTTCCTGAAGTACCGAGGATTATGGCCGATAAAGGTATGCAGATGTTGTTCGTCCCTTTCCTAACCGACACCCAAAACGGTTATATGAGGGTCCGGCGCTGCGCCCAGGCCAGAGCAATAGAGAATGAATGTTACGTATCCATTGCCGGTTGCGTGGGAAACCTTCCGCGTGTGGCCAATATGGATATCCAGTATGCACAATCGGCGGTTTTTACCCCCTCCGATTTTGCTTTCCCAACCAATGGGGTTAAAACTGAAGCGACTCCAAATACGGAAATGACCCTTATTGTTGATGTTGATCTGGACTTGTTGAAAGAGTTACACAGTTATGGTTCGGTCAGGAATATGAAAGGAAGACGAAAAGACCTGTATAATTTATTTTACAGGGAGAAGGATCAGTCTTAAACTGCTGAGCTATATGTTAAAATATACCGTCGACCAGCCTTATGCCTGACATCGCATTTATTAACTTCGTTAACATGGCACAGTTTTTATTCCTCTTTCTTTGATCACAAAGCAATGGTCAATAAGTATATAGAGTAATGATAATGAGCGGCTATTTTTAAAAACCAGTGGCATATCACGGCAGATTAAAAAAATTGTGAGAAAATCGGAAAAATAACTTTTTTCAGAAATAAAAAAAATATATTTGTCCCATTAATAAACCAATTAACCCCGGTTAAGAAATTAAACAAATTTATTAGCAAATCATGAAATTGTACAGTTTAAACAGCAAGCTGGATTTCGGGGACCATAAAGGCCAAACGCTCAGGGAAATTTTCATGAGCGATCCCGAATTTATTGAAGAGTGCGTGCTAGAGCATCCGAGTTTCTGTTTTAATCCGAGCAATGTAGAGGCTCTCGAGAACATGCATCCCGAATTCTCCTTTTCTGATCAGGCTGTTGAAAAGCTTGAAGAAAAATATGAGATTTATGAAGAGGAGGAAAACGAATTCGAGGACGAGAATTTCAGCGAAGACGATCTGAAAAATCTCGGAATCTCGGATGAGGCAGACGATGATTATGACGACCATGGTGGCGACAGCGGGGGCTTCTATGATGACAGCTACGGATATTAATTCGTCGTACCTTCATCCTCCTTTCGGTTTTATGTAAATAGGTTTTTCCAGGGCCTGAATTTTCCCTATTTTTATGAATTCTTGGAGCTATTTCAAAGTTCCAACTATAAAATTATGGAAAATCCCTCAATTAGAGTATTTGGTCTGCTAATCCTTGAACCGGTCACCACCCTCACCGATCTATTGGTTTCTGCAGTGTGTTTTTATGCCTTCACACGCCTGTACCTTAAACACAATAAGGAAACACATCTAAAGCTTTTTACCGGATTCTTTTTTAGCATGGGGTTTGCCACAGCTTTTGGAGGACTAATAGGACATGGCTTCATGTATGCCTTCAGTTTTGCCTGGAAGTTGCCCGCATGGCTCACCAGTATGGTGGCCATTTCCCTGTTGGAAAGGGCCTCGATAGAATTCGCAAAACCTTTATTGAAAAAGCGATTTCGGATTTTTATGGATTGGGCCAATATCGTGGAACTGATCATTTTCTTAGTGCTCACTTTTTCCAGCCTCAACTTTTTCTTCGTGGAAGTTCATTCGGCATTTGGTCTGCTAATAATAAATACCCCGTTACATATATATATCTATCTGCGTAGGAAAAATACCGGAAGTATTTGGATGCTGACGGCGATCGGTTTCGCCATGCTATCGGCCATTATTTTTATGAACGAAATAGCCATAAGCAAATGGTTTAACCATTTTGATATTTCACATTCCCTTATGGCTATCGGGGCCTATTTTTTCTATCGGGCAGGGTTATCGCTTCAACTTCAGAAGGGGGGTCGTGACTCTGCCACATTCCTCTGAACATTGCGAAGCTCGATTTGGAATAGACAAAATCTCTGGGGTGAAGCCAAAAACTAATTTTCCAAAGGGGATTTCACATCAATTATATCCAGCAGCACAATGGTAAAATCCCAATTTTGTCGGTCATCTTCAATGAAGATGGATACATACACCGGACGATCGGGGTCTTTCGTAGACCTGGCCGAAATAAAGCGGTGGTTTGATCCCATGAAGGTGATATCCACATCTTCCAATGGGTTATAACCTTTTTCACTTTTAAAAAGGTTATAATACCATTCCTCCGGAGGCCCTAAATCATCTTTTCCGCTCCCCTTAAAAAGTATCTCAAATCCTGAATGCTCCAGAATATTCAAATAATAATTATAAAGGTCATCGGTGGTATTCTGTAGTGGCGTGGAATACAAGATGCGGGACACCAATCCATTCAGAGAAATAACCGGGAAAACATAACTTGCATCGGCTTGCGAATAGAAGGGCTTGTCTTTTACAAGGAAATAGGGTTGTACCTTTTGTTGATAATATTCAATAACAGAACCAGGATATCTTGAGAACAAGCCATCATCCCTGCTACCGGCCGCATCTTGCTCAGTCTGCGGACGCTGGCCATTGATAACCGGAAAATATACTGCCATCAGAAAAAAGATGGATACGGGGAAATGGATGAATCTTTTCATGTGGTGTAACTTATTAGTACTATAGTTATTAATGCCTTGAAATTTGAAATTGTTCGAATCCATCCGAAAAAAAGCTCCTCAAATAGAAATCCTTGAGAGAGAAACATGTTAAAAATAAATTGGTAACTATCTTTATGGAAGGTAAGTAGGTGCCGGAAATAAAAAAATACAGCAAGCACTATCTTTTTTTAATCAGGAATTGCTATTTTGGCAGATTAAAAATTTGTTTTAATCCAAAAAATATTTAATCCGTGAGAAAATTTATTCTGATATCCGTTAGCTTTGCACTTTTTCTTGTTTCATGTAAACAAAATGAAAAAAATGAGAACATGAACAATCCTCTTTTAAACGAATTTAAAACTCCCTATGGGGTACCTCCTTTTGATGAAATAAACAATGAAGATTTCATTCCTGCCGCACAGGTGGGGATGAAACTGCATGAGGAAGAAATTGCAAAGCTCACCGCAAATAACGATGCGCCCTCCTTCGAAAATACTATTGTGGCTCTTGAAACCAGCGGTGCGGTTCTTGATCAGGTTCTAACGGTATTTTACAACCTAAACAGTTCGCTTACCAGCGATGAGATTCAAAAAATAGCCCAGGATCTTTCTCCTGAATTGTCGGCACACACCGATGCCATCAAAATGAATGAAGATTTATTCAAGAGGGTGAAAATTGTGTATGACCAAAAGGACGAACTGAATCTCGGAGCAGAGGATTCCATGCTTCTGGAGGAAACCTATAAATCCTTCGTGCGCGGTGGGGCTAACCTCAATGAGGAAAATAAGGAAAAATTGCGCAGGATAAATGAAGAACTTTCCACCTTGTCCTTAAGATTCGGGCAAAATGTCCTGGGGGAAATAAACGATTTCAAGTTGATCGTCTCGGATGAGGAAGAGGTTAGTGGCCTACCGGAGAATGTCAAAGCGGCAGCAGCAGAGAATGCTGCCGGAGCGGGTGAAGAGGGAAAATGGTTATTCACGGTCCAGAAGCCCAGCCTTATCCCTTTCCTGACCTATGCTGATAACAGAGACCTTAGGGAGAAATTATTTAAAGCCTATATTATGTTAGGTGACAATGGAAACGAGCGGGACAATAAGGGAGTTATCCAAAAAATCGTTAAGTTACGGGCGGAAAAGGCTAAATTACTGGGATTTGCCACCCATGCCGATTTTATCCTCGCTGAAAATATGGCCAGAACCCCGGATAAGGTTTTTGGCTTTCTGCAGAAGGTCTGGGATCCGGCTCTTGAGGTGGCAAAAAAGGAGGTGGTCGCACTTCAACAAATGATAGACGACGAGGGCAAGGGTTTTAAACTTCAGGCATGGGACTGGTGGTACTATGCTGAAAAACTGAGAAAACAAAAGTACGATCTTGACGAGGAAACACTTAGCAATTATTTTGTGTTGGAGAATGTACGGGATGGTGCCTTCGATGTTGCCAACAAACTCTATGGGCTGCAGTTTGAAAAGCTAAGTGATATTCCGGTTTATCATCCCGATGTACAGGCTTTTGAAGTCAAAGACAAAAATGGTTCCCATGTAGGCATCCTTTATATGGATTTTTACCCAAGAGCCAGTAAACGTGCGGGAGCCTGGATGAGTGAATACAGAGCCCAGCACAGGGAAAACGGTAAGGACATCCGTCCGGTGGTCACAACAAACTTCAATTTTACCAAACCTGTGGGCGATCAGCCTGCACTTCTTACTTCCGATGAGGTACTGACCACCTTCCATGAATTTGGACACGCCCTTCATGGCTTACTATCACAGACCACTTATAAAAGCCTGTCGGGAACATCCGTAACCCGGGACTTTGTGGAGCTTCCCTCCCAGATTATGGAAAACTGGGCAATGGAACCGGAGGTCCTCAAATCCTATGCAATCCATTACCAAACCGGAGAAACCATTCCGGAAGAACTGATTCAAAAAATTCAGGAAAGCCGCTTTTTTAACCAGGGTTTTACTACTGTAGAATACCTTTCAGCAGCCCTCCTTGATATGAAATATCACACCCTTACCACGGGTACAGCTGATATTGATGTGACCGAATTCGAGAAAAACACGCTGACGGAGGCCGGACTCATTCCTGAAATTGTGGTTCGGTACAGAAGTCCCTATTTCAGTCACGTTTTCTCCGGCGGTTATTCCGCAGGTTACTATAGTTATATCTGGGCAGAAATTCTGGATGCGGATGCCTTCCAGGCCTTCAAAGAATCTGGGAATATCTTTGACCCTGCCATAGCCGCAGCATTTAAAATGAATGTCCTTGAAAAGGGAGGCACTCGGGATCCAATGGTACTTTACGAGACATTCCGGGGCAAAGAGCCAGGCATTGAACCATTGCTTGAGAAAAGGGGATTGAATTAAAGTCGAAGAAAATCCTTTCAGGCTCCCGTGGAGATAGAGATGGGTATAGGCATACCCTGAACTATAACGTGCATGTTTTGTTGTAAAGGTATAATCCAAATGATTTATGAAAATCCCGCTTTTTCAGGTCGATGCGTTCACCAATGAGGTATTTAAAGGAAATCCGGCGGCGGTATGTCCCCTGGAAGAATGGATTTCTGATACACTTATGCAAAAAATAGCCCGGGAGAATAACCTTTCAGAAACAGCATTTTTTGTAAAAACTGAGGAAGGATTTCATATCCGATGGTTTACCCCTGTAACTGAAGTGAACCTCTGCGGACACGCAACCCTCGCTGCTGCTGCCGTCATATTTGAAAGGCTCGATTATAGCCTTGACCGTATCCTTTTTCATTCAAAATCGGGCATGCTCACAGTCGAAAAGCTCAATGGACTTTACCTGCTGAACTTTCCAGCAGATAAAATAAAAAAGATCCCCATTCCCGAAAAGGTGGCCCAAGCCATTGGAAGCCCCCCGGTGGAAGCTTTTAAAGGCCGGGAGGATTACCTGTTCATCTATGAAAACGAGCACCAAATCAGCGAAATCAAGCCCGACTTTAAAGAACTGGCGCAATATACAGAAAGGGGAGTTATCATATCGGCCCGGGGAAGCGAACATGATTTCGTGTCCCGTTTTTTCGCCCCTTCAGCCGGAATTGATGAAGATCCTGTAACTGGATCCACTCATACTTCTCTTATTCCCTTTTGGTCAGGAGTATTACAAAAGAAGGAGCTTAAGGCCAGGCAACTGTCGGCTCGCGGCGGTGAATTAAGCTGCACAATGAAAGGGGAACGTGTCGAAATAGGGGGAAATGCCGTGTTTTTTATGGAAGGGGTAATTTCTTATTCAACCAAAGAGGAGATATAATTTAACAAGGAGTCCAGAAGCCGGTAATTATCACGGGCATATAATTGCACCCCAGATAGCATATCCTTCTCACCCATAATATTTCCTTTATCCTTAAATTCTTCCCTTCCATAATGAATTAAATTGTCGATACCCTTCAAGGTAATTTCAATATGAAACTGGAGGCCTATGACTTTCTGATTAAAAATAAACCCCTGATTGGCGGTCTGAGATGAAGTATATAATTTTAGTGCTCCTTTAGGTAAATCAAAGGTATCCCCATGCCAGTGAAATGGCGTCAGTATTTCAGGAAAAAATTCCGGTAAAGCAAGAGACGGCTCCCGCCTGACCTGAAACCAGCCGATCTCCTTTTTTCCGGATGGGTACACTTCTGCTCCAAGACAGGCTGCCAGGAGCTGAGCGCCAAGGCAAATTCCCAGAATAGGTTTGTTATCCTGTATAGTCTTCTTAATGAAACGTTTTTCAGGGACCAGCCAGGGATATCTCTCTTCTTCATCGATATTCATCGGCCCTCCCATTAAGATAAGCAAATCAAATCCGGACTTAACCTGACCGAGATCACCAGCCATACAAATTTCCACCGGCCATTTATTATCTTTTGCTACTTTGAGAATCTGGCCCGGGGTTTCAAAACCGACATGCTGGATGGCAAGAATATTCATTTTGCTTTAATATATTTGTCATGTAAATAAATCGTGAATGCCAAGATACTTCTTTTTCCTGATTCTTCTTTTTTTAGTTTATTTTCCGGGCGGTCAGTCGCAGGATACAATATCCATCAAAGACGAATCTCCCGAAATATTAGCCCTGCCCGAAGAGACAGGGATCCTTTCTGAAAAGGCTACCCAACTTCAACTACGGGCATTACCATTTTACCATTTCAGGAAAGCCGTGGGATCCGAGGAGAAATATTCAGGAAAGGAATTTATATATTTTAAATTCATCGTTAAAAATAGCACCCCTAAAATCATCTCCATCTCCATTTCCAAAAATGGTAAAGATCAAATGAATGCCTTTGTTATTGATAATGAAGGAGAACTGGCAGTGCTGGACAAAGTTAACATCCGTGGCAGGATTCTTTATGGGCATGTGGACCTTCCCCCCAATTCTTCTGTAAATTTATATACTGAGATTAAACAAGAGAAAAAGAATGGATCATGGAACCTTGGGGAGCTTAAATTTAGAATAATTAACCATTCTACCTATCTGGAGAAGGAAATGCGAAACCGGTTCGTAGATTCCCTGTTAATTGGCCTCCTACTGTTCAGTGCCCTGCTGAATCTTATTATCGGCAGGATACTACAAACAAAATCTTTTATAACCCTCTTTTTTTATCTGGCTTCCCTGGCGCTGTTTTCAATTTCATTCCTGGGATTTTACGATGAGTTTCTTTTTGAAAGAAATATCCATTTCCCAATCGGTCTTCCATCCTATATACTTACATTAATATTGTTTTTATTTCTTAGCAAACATTACCTCAACCTGGAAAAAAACCTGCCCGGATGGAATACTGTGACCAATGTGATAATTTTTTTTCTGGTACTGGCCATCCCCTACTATTATCTGACGGTTTATATAAGCCGGTTCTACAATGAATTTCTTGCTTTTTCATCCCTCCTTCTCTTTATCCTTGCGGTTTTGGTAGGATTGATCGAATCCATCCTTGTTTTTAAAAAAGAGGCAAAATCCAGGTACTTTCTTATTGCCAATATCATTATCCTGATTTCGTTGGGGGTAAATATTTTTTTAGATAATAAATACCCGGTAATAATGGGTTCGGTATTGCAAGGATTCATTTTTACCATCGGACTTGCTGCCGAGATTAAACTGATTGACAATCAAAAACATAAATTCCAGCAAAGGTATACAAATCAACTGGAGCTTAACCTTAAACTAAAGGATAAGTTAACCCTTGATCTTGAACGAAAAGTGGATGAAAGAACAGTGGAACTTAAGGCAGCTAATACCGAACTTGTTCAAAAAAACCGAATGGTAGAAGCACAAAAGAAACTTCTTTTGCTGCGGAACCAAAATATTAAAAAGAGTATTGAGTACGCCAAAAGAATTCAGGGGGCATCTTTCCCTTCCCCCAAAATTTTGGAGAAGATTACCAGCGAATCCTTTATCCTTTATAAGCCAAGGGATATTGTGAGTGGGGACTTTTACTGGTTTGGGGAAGTATCAGGAAAGGTTATCATCATCGCGGCCGATTGCACCGGCCATGGGGTTCCGGGGGCATTTATGAGCATGTATGGGATCGCCTTCCTGAATGAAATAATCAACAAGGAAAAAATTTACAGGCCAGATAAAATCCTGAACATGCTACGCGAGAAGATTACCAGTACACTGAACCGGGGGGATAATGATTTCGAAACCATGGATGGGATGGATATGGCTGTGGTAACCCTTGATTCAAAATCGAACAAAATACTTTTTGCAGGAGCGAATAATCCTCTTTACTATGTTCGTGAAGGGGAAATAAATAAAATAGAACCGGATAAAATGCCCGTGGCCTTTTTTCAGAAAATGGAACCTTTCCATTACACCCATTTTGAATCTTCACCGGGCGATTCCCTCTATATTTTTACGGATGGTATAATTGACCAGTTTGGAGGAGAGCTGGGAAAGAAATTCCTGAACAGAAGGTTCCGTGATCTATTATTGGAAAATTCCAGCCTGTCCATGGCGGATCAGAAACAGAGAATCGATCGTACTTTTCTGGATTGGAAGGGGGATTATTACCAGGTTGATGATATTCTGGTGATCGGGTTCAGGTTATAAGAGGTTTGAACTAATTGTTGTTCTTAATTAATTTAAATCCCACCTCCGAAACATCCCGGGAATTTCCTCCAATATAAATCCTGAAATCGCCAGGTTCAGTAACCGGTTTCATCTGGGGTCCGTAGAATTTCAATGCTTCCGCTGAAACCTTAAAGACCACCTCTTTGCTTTCCCCTGCTTCAAGGGTAACCCTCGTAAAATCCTTAAGCTCTTTCACAGGTCTTGTAAGGGAGCCCACCATATCCCGGATGTATAACTGTATGATTTCCTCACCAGCATACTTTCCCGTATTTTTAATCCTCACTTTTGCAGTGAGGGTATCACTTTTCATCAAGAATGGATTTATCGGTAACAATGGGCGAATATTCGAACTCCGTATAACTGAGGCCATATCCGAAGGGATATAAAGGTTCATTGGGGGCATCTATATACTTACTGGTGTATTTTTGCTCTTGTACGAATGGCCTTCCAGTATTCTTCCTGCTATAATAAATCGGGATCTGGCCCACATTATAAGGAAAAGTAACGACCAGTTTGGCCGAAGGATTGAAATCTCCGGCAAGGATAGAGGCAAGGGCATCACCGGTTCTCGTCCCGGGTTGCCAGGCATAAACAAGGGCATTCGCCTCTTCGCTTAAGCTATGAATCGTAAGAGGCCGACCTGCGAAAATAATGATTACAACCGGTTTATTGGTTTTCAGAATCCTATGAGCAAATTCTTCCTGAACGCCCGGCAGGTTCAGGTCCGTTCTGCTGGCAGCTTCCCCACTCATGGAAAAAGATTCCCCTAACGCAAGGATTACCAGGTCGGAGTTTTTAGCCAGCTCTAATGCCGGACCAAAACCGGAACGGTCATCCCCTGAAATCGCCGGCCCCACGGCACTCCGGATTGTTTTGTTTGGAAATCTGCTTTTAAGGCCATCCAGCAGGGAAACCGAATTTGCCGGATCGCCGGCAGCCATCCAGGATCCTAAAATATCAAGATGATTATCGGCCAAAGGCCCAATAACCGCGATATTTTGATATTTACTACTGTCAAGGGGTAACAATTTACCCGATTTGACCTTCTTGTTTTCCAAAAGCACAATTGATTTTTGGGCTGCTTCCAGGGCATGATCAAGCATCTCAGAAGAGAGAACTATTTCCTTTTCCCGTATGCTATCGAGGTAGAGGTAGGGATCATCGAAAAGGCCCAGATCTTTCTTGAGTTTAAGGACCCTGCGTACGGAACGGTTTATCAGTCCGGGGTCAATTTCACCAGAATCGGTAAGTTCCTGCAAATAGTTATAATAGGTTGCCCCCTGCATATCCATATCTACCCCAGCGCGAAGAGCCAGTTTAGCGGCTTCCCTTTCATTGGAAGCAACTCCATGGGGTACCAGTTCGTTGATCGAAGTATAATCTGTCACCACCACTCCCCTGAAATCCAGTTCGTCCCGGAGAAGTTCAGTCAGCAGAAATGGGCTTGCGGTGGCAGGAACCCCAAACAACTCATTAAAAGAGGTCATAACTGTCGCTGCCCCTGCATGAATGGCCGCAGCATAAGGAGGAAGATATATCTCGCGAAATACGCGCATCGACATATCTACGGTGGAATAATCACGTCCGGCCTCGGGAGCCCCATACGCTGCAAAATGTTTAACGCATGCAGCCAGGGTGAAGGGATTGTTCAGATTGTCCCCCTGCGTTCCTTTCACCTTGGACCGGGCAATAAGACTTCCCAGGAAGGGATCCTCCCCTGCTCCTTCAGCGATGCGTCCCCATCGCGGATCCCGGGCGATATCCACCATCGGGTTAAAGGTCCAGTTCAACCCTGCTGCTGCTGCTTCCTTTGCGGCCAGGCTGGCTGACTTTTCAATAAGTAGGGTATCCCAGGAACATGCTTCAGCGATAGGTATAGGAAAAATGGTTTTATAACCATGGATCACATCATATCCAAAAAGAAGCGGAATCCCTAAACGACTTTCCTCTACAGCCAGCCGTTGGAGTTCGGTCACATAGCCTACTGTATGGGCGTTGAAAATATTCCCGCACTTACCGCTAATAATGTCTTCCCGGTAACTATCCCGCAAGATGGGCCCTGTTATGTCCCATCCGCTTGTGAAAAGGGTTAACTGGCCAATTTTCTCCTCCATGCTCATCACGATCATTAAACTATCGATAAATTTATCGTCCGTAGACCTTTCCTGTTCATGGTTTTTACAGGAGTAAAGGGAAAAAAATAAGATGCTTAGGAGCAGGGCAACCAGACTTTTCATAATTTTTCTATTTTTTCCATTACATTTTTATTGCTTTTCATAACCGGCATCTTTATTTTGGGGCAACACATAATACAGGATTTGCCAATCAATAGGTAAACCCTATATCATTTAACGACTCTTTTACTTCCGGGGCGGACATAAATAAATCCCAGAGTAATCCTGTCCGGTAATTTTCAATCATAATGACAATGGGTCCCTGGTCAATAGCCAGGTAGGAGTCTGCCCACCAACCATAACTGGGTCCGAAGGCATCATAAAAGCCATACTCCCCCCACAATTTATCTCCAAAAATATAATAAAATGTATGAATTGCCTTCAAAGAGAGATCAGGGGTATAAGGCAAAGAGGATAATGCAGCAGTGGGGGTAATAATTCCCCTGTCGTTAGTTGGTGAATGAGCGCTATACCCGGTATACCCGTCACTGGCAGTAAGCCCCCAACTTTCATTGCTATATCCCAGGTATTCCTTTGGGTTATCTTCACAGTACGCATGATTAATAAGGGTATGGTTCACGTTCTGCTCCCAATAGGAGACATATTTATCTTTTAGATTCCTGGGATCCAGGCCAAGGAAGGAATAGTGGGTGAAAAAAAGAGGCCCCCCATATGCCGGACCCATGGGGAGTTTGATTCCATAGTAACTCTCCCCGTTTAAAACAGCCCCCTCCCGCATATAGCCCATATCGTAAGCTATGGCCGGGATCGGGTGGGTTCTGGATCCGATGGCAAGAATATAGGCGATCAGGGTTTCATTGTAACCGCGAAGTTGCATGTTTATCTTCCATTCAAAATTGGGAGACCAATGCCAGTATAATACATTCTGTCCGCGGGCAAACCAATCCCATTCCACGGCGTCCCAAAGCAGATTGATTCTTTCTACAATGGAATTTTCTTCAGGGATATTTATATTCATATATTGTCTAAAAGTCAGAAGGCCCTGCATCAGAAAAGAGGTTTCCACAAGATCTGCACCGTCATCATAAGTGCTGAATGGCTGAACTAACCCGGTAAACCCATTCATCCAATGGGGAAAAACCCCGTGAAAACGTTCTCCGGTTTCCAGGAAATTTAGAATTTTTTCCATTTGCTCAAGAGCCTCAGCACGGGAAATAAAGGCCCTTTCCACTCCTACAATGAGTGCCATGATCCCCATCCCGGACCCGCCTGTGGTAATTATATTCCCGGAAGTATTTCGTTCCCTGGCCATGCCACTGGAAGGATGCGAAAAATCATAAAAATACCGGAAGGTTTGTTGCTGAATTTTCGTTAAAAGCTCAGAGTCCGAAATAAGTGGAAATTTATAGCTGGAGTCGGGAGAGGTGTAGAATGTTCCTGAAAAGCCGTTGAAAGCATATTCCATGGAAGCTCCAAGGTTTGAAGAGATGGTAAAGATATATTTTTCAAACCCTTTCAGAATTGCGGTATTCTGGATTTCCACAGTCTGATTGTTGTCTTTTAGTGAGAAGGAAAGTGGAATATTCCCCGATAGAGTAAAGTCGTTCTGATAATCCGAAGGATCCAGAGGATCAGAAAAATGAACCAGAATATTGATATTTTCCCGGTCAATATTAATGAGACTTTCTGAAGATAAAAAATCTTGTTCGTTAATGCTTATTGAGGAAATCAGGATTTCCTTTTTTTCTGTTTTAAAACCAAATTGTTGCCCGGTGAAAAGTTCACCCTGCAGACCTTCCAGGCTGTCCTGGATTTTAATTAAGTATGATCTGGAATAAGCAAAATCCTCCCCGGGATCGATTAGGATTTGCCGGCCCATTAATGATAAGCTATAAGAATATTCCAGACTTTTTTCAACATTATCTTCAAAAATCATGATCTGATTTTTGAGATTAGTTGTATCTATCGCACCACTAAACCGCAATGTGATTTTACCCTCTACAGGAATATTATCAACCTGTTCATTGGCACTCAGAGACTGATTGCCGATGGCAATTTTGGTCAACTGCAGAATTCCTGGTTCGGTTTTTCCCGGGTCCTCCTTTTTACTGCAGGAATGGAAAAGAATCAGGAACCCAGACAGCAGGAGGAATTGGTAATATTTCAAAATGAATTTTTTTAGTATTCAGGAGTATCTGGAATAAGGAACAGGCATACCTAAAATCTTCAAAACTTCTGAATTTGAAGGCACAGGGAAAAGCCGGAAATCCAAATGACCCCTTTTCTCCCTGTGCCAAAAAACACTATCTCTACCCTTTCCTAGGGTTTCTCAGAATTATACATCAATTCAATTTCCTTAGCCGTCAATGGCTTATGGAAAATCCGGACATCGTCGAGTTGTCCTTTGAAATGCTGGGCAGTGGTTACATTATAATCTCCCCACGGGGTGCCATTGAATAACTCTCCTTGCCTGGAGTGAATAAACCCAAAAGCTAACACCGGATAAACGGTAGGTGTGGTACCAGCGTATTTGAGTCCAGTCACATTCCTTTTTGCATCCCCAGCAGGCCACAGGTTAAAATCCTGGCTTTTCATCAATTGTCCATTTATGTACATCATCCCTTTTTTGGTATCTCCATTATATACACAAATAACCTGGGCCCATTTGTCTTTCAGTAATCCTTCCACTCCTCCAGAACCTGTCAGATCCTTTACAAAGTCCCAGCCTTGCCAGCCCCCGTTGTCTTTGTCCTCACCGCTTCCGTTAAACCATAAGTCTTCGGTTGTTGTTGTGCCACCTGCCACTTCGTAGGATGCTGCCAACTTACAGGAGGAATAATCGCCAGGAATTTCAAACTGGAAACCATTTGCGCCACCAAGTCCTAAAACAAAATGTCCTGTCGGATCTCCTACCTCATTGACATGTCCGTTTGAATTTGTTTTTATCCAAAAACTAAGCGTAAAATCGTGAGTGTTGGAAAGGGAGGCTGCATCCGGGATTTCAATTATACTTACATCCCCGTCAAAAGTAGCAGCCTGGCCGGCATCTGCATTCCGGCTGCCGGTATAGGTAATCCCCACAACTCCGTTGGCATCCGGATCATAATCTCCGATAACATCATTGGCATTGTTCTCAAAATTCCAGTAAGCAACCGCACCGGAAGGAGAAAATGTGCCTTCTGTAGTAAATGCCCGCGAAAAAGATTCCAACGGTTGATTATCCATCGACATGATGTTATTAAAACTTAATTCATACAACGCACCATTGGCAAGGGTTTCCGAAGGGGTGATGGTAATATCTCTACCCGTGGAAGAAACGTTGATTGGAGTTACATAATCATCATAATCTCTGGTCAGAGTTATATTACTGGCATTCACCGTGCTATTCTCAACCTCTGTATTAAAACTTGCCACAATAGTGGGTTCTACCGGCACCGTATTGGGCGGTGTAGCAGCATTTAGATCAATATCCCCTGCCTTGATGGTGGATAACTGGATCTTTACTGGTTCGTTGTCTTTTTTACAGCTTTGCAGAGCAAGGCCTAAAATTAGGATTGCGCCAAGCAATTTGATTGCGAATTTCATGTTTTTCATAATTTATTATTTTTAGTTTAACATTTGTGAATAATTATTTATTAAGACCAATTTGGATTTTGGGTGATCACTCCCTGCGTCAGGTCAATTTGGTTTTGCGGTATGGGCAACAGTTCATCTTTTCCCGGAGTGAAACCAAGGGGACCCAAAACGGCGGGTGCCATCCCTGTCCGCACAAGATCCCAGAATCGATGACCTTCAAGGGCGAGTTCATTCCGGCGTTCTTTCAGGATAAGGGATCTCAATGGATCTTTCGAAGTTTCCATAATATCCGGCAAAATTTCCAAATTTCCTCCTCTTGCACGTTCACGGACTTTATTAAGGTAAAAAAGCGCACTGTCAGGTTGACCCAGCTCGTTATAGGCTTCTGCAGCTATAAGGAGTATGTCTGCATAGCGCAAAATTCTTCGATTGTACCCAAATTGAGTGGTCGTATTATCACCTGCTGTCCAAACTTTTTGATTATAACTTTCAATTTCAATCACATTTCCCTGATTGTCCTTAACCTCATCGGGAGTAGTACCATCCCCCTTTATGAGGATTCCGTCGAGGGTTTCCCCTAATTCGATGATTGTGGCCTCTTTCCTTGGATCCCCTGGCTCGAAAGATGCCCTCAGGTCAAGCGAGGGTCGATTAAACCCCCAACCCCGGTTCGGGGTTCCCCTTACCCCCTGGGTATTGGCATATTGATTGCCACCTCCCCCGGTCTCCGTCCTCAAGGCTCCTATTTCAAAAATGGATTCAACTCCATTTTCCCCGGCTTCACTGTTCGCATCGGCGAAATCAGGTTCCAGTGAATATTCTTCTGAACGGATAACCTGAAGGGCATAATTTTTCGCTTCCAAAAATTCATTCTGGAATAAATGCACTTTTGACAGCAGTGATCTGGCTGCCCCTACTGTGGCACGTCCTATATCCGGACCGAAAAGTTGACTTTTCTCTTCGAGCCGGTCAATAGCGGAAAGCAAATCCTCTTCTATGAGCTGATAAATCTCTTCCCGAGAGGATCTCGGAACCCGGGGGGACGGGGTGAGGGAAGTAATTTTCGGAACACCTCCCCAGGCTCTCACTAAATCAAAGTAGAAGAGGGCGCGAAGGAAATAGGCTTCCCCAATATATCTCGCCTTTAAATCTTCATTCATATTGATCCCCGGAACTTTTTCGATCACCACGTTCGCTCTCTTGACCCCTTCGTACAGGCTGTTCCACCAACGGTCCAAACCATCCTGAGTAGCAGTTATGGTGAAGTTATCATAAGGCCCCACGGTGGGAAGTCCATCGTTTGGACTGCTTCCCTTAAGCGCGTCATCTGACATGATATCCAGGATGGGAAACCCCCCGGAATTATAATGCCACGAACGAAGGCTCGAATAAATTGCATTGGTAGCCAGCAGAGCATCTTCCGCATTCACAGGAAATTGGGCCTGGGTCAGGTCTCCCTGTGGATCCTTTTGCAAAAAATCCTCACAGCCTGAAATCAATACCAGCATAAGGAATAAGGGAACAAGTATTTTAAAAATATTTTTCATATCTGTTAAAAAGAAAGATTAATACCAAATGAATAGTCGGAAGTAATAGGGTATATTCCCATATCAATCCCATTTGAGAGGTCGTCAGCACTGGAAATCTCAGGGGAATAACCCGTAAATTTTGTGAGGGTATAGATATTGGTACCTTTCAGATAGATTCTCAGGTTCTGCATTTTAAGTCTCTCACTTAGCGAAACCGGAAAGGTATATCCTATCGTCACATTTCTCAGACGAGCAAAGGATCCATCCTGGATAAACCTGTCCGAGGGAGTATAATTATAGCCCCCGAAGGAAGGCCGGGGCTCAGCGTATTACCAGATCCCGTTCCGGTCCAGCGATTCATTACATGCGACTCAAAGTTGTAGGGATCCGGCCTGACAACCTCTTTTCCGTTAAAAATTTTATTTCCCGTCTGGCCCTGAATGTCAAGGGAAAAATCAAATCCTTTAAACCCCAATGCCAAATTTATACCGAAACTGAATTTTGGAATGGGAGATCCGATAAAAGTCCGGTCTTTCCCGTCTATAATACCATCCTGGTATACATCCACAAAACGCAAGTCTCCTACACCCGCATTTGAAGTGTGGGGATAGGCATCCAGTTCAGCCTGGCTTTGAAATATTCCATCGGTTTTATAACCATAAAAGGATCCAATAGGGAATCCAACCCTGCTCTGTGTTACAGGTTGTCCATTGGGGAGGTATCCACCGAGGAGAGTCGAGTCAATTCCCTTGTTCCCTCCGATTCCTGTTACTTCATTATGAATAGTGGAACCCAGGACGCTTATACTATAATCAAAATCGCCTTTCGTTTCCCGCCATGTAAGCTTAAATTCGAAACCCTCATTAAGAACAGACGCGGCATTGTATCGTATTTTTGTCCCCTCCCCGTTCCCAAGATGTCCGGGAATCGACAGAAGGACAAGGACATCCTCGGTAGCTTTATGGTAATAGTCCAATTCTCCGATGAGTCGGTTGTTCAGGAAACCAAATTCCAAACCAACATCTGTTTGTTTAGTAGTCTCCCATTTCAGGTCATCGTTTCCAGGCTGGCCATAGGTAGCAGCAGCATTAACCCGGGGATTATTCCCGAAAACGGCAAGAAGATTTGAATTTACCAGATCATACCGGTCGAGGTAAGGTATTTTTTCATTTCCAACCATTCCCCAACTGGCTCTGAGTTTAAGGGTTGAAAAGAGATCCAGTCCGCGCACAAAGGATTCCCTTCCCAGATTCCAGCCGGCAGCAAAGGAAGGAAAATCGGCAAATCTATTTTTCTTATTGAATTTGGACGAACCATCCCTTCTGAAAGTGGCTGTTAATATATACTTCCTGTCAAAAGTATAATTCACTCTTGCCAGATAAGAGATCATGGAATAATATAAATTTGGATCTACCTCGTTTCGGATGGAGGATAATGTATTGACATTGCTATTTTCGTCCAAAATATAGGAAGGATTCAAATACCAAAAATCCGGGCCATTTCTAATAATGTTCTCACCACTAAGACGAAGGTTTTCTGAAACCGACTCCTGCATAGTATAACCCACAACTGCATCGATAGTATTCCTGCCTGATTCCTTATAATAGCTGGCAGTATTTTCCCATAGCCAGGTTAAATTATCCGCATGAGAATTAGAAAGATCGCTTAATTGATTGTCTTGTTGCGAGGCTGTCCCGTCAGGATTATATACGGTATACGAGGGAGTAAAGCTTTTCGATTTATGGTAGCCCGCATCGATACCGAAGCTCGATTTCAGGGTTATATCCTTTAACAGCCTTAGTTCGGCAAATACATTTCCCACTCCACGGATACCCTTATTGAAATCGTTTGAATTGGCTAAGGAGGCCAGAGGGTTTCCTACATTGTACACAACTCCATAACTTCCATCGGCATAATAAGGCGCCAGTAAAGGCTGGGCCCGATAAACTGCATAAGTGACATTGGGAGCATTTTGTTGTTTGTAAGGGGAGAGGGTGAAATTATTGCCCAGTTTTAAGCCTTCCGCTAATTTATAAGTATTATTTAATTTGAGCGTCATACGCTCAAAGTTCGATTTTTCAATAATACCCTTCTGGTTATAATATCCTGCCCCAAAATAATACTGGGAATTATTACTCGCTCCACTTATGGAAAACTGGTGATTTTGAAACGGTGCAGGGCTGAAAACAAGATCCTGCCAATCCGTGTTTGGCACCGCATCGACATTATTATAGGAACCCGGGTTAATTTCATTGGAAATGATAGCGAATTCCCTTCCGGTTAGCAGGTCGATTTTTTTAGCCAGGAACTGCATCCCATATTCACCGGAAAGATTATAACTGATTTTTGGTTCCCCAATGGTCCCCTGCTTAGTACTTACTATAATGACACCATTCGCACCGCGGCTTCCGTATATAGCGGTTGCGGAAGCATCTTTTAACACTTCCATGGATTGAATATCGGCCGCATTCAAAAAGGAAATATCGTCGAGGATCACTCCGTCGACTACATAAATTGGAGCAGAATTGTTAAAGGTACCCACACCACGGATCCGGACCGAAGGAGCCGCCCCCGGGGCTCCGCTGGTACTGGACACTCTGACACCTGAAACCATTCCCTGAAGGCTTTGTACAGGATTCGAGGAGGTAATTTTGGAGATGTCTTCCGCTGCAACCGAACTAACTGCGCCGGTCAGATCACTCTTTTTAACAGTGCCATATCCTATTACCACGATTTCATCCAGAGCCTGTTTTTCCAGTTGAAGCACCACATCAATAGTCGTTTTATCATTAATGGGAATTTCCGCATTTTGGTAACCGATAAAAGAGAAGACAAGAACTTTATCGTTTTCTTCCACCTGAATGGAATAGGTTCCATCCACATCAGTCATCACGCCTCTCATCGTTCCTTTTATGTAAACATTTACTCCTGGTAAGGGGGATTCATAATCAGAAGAGGTAACGGTTCCGGATACCGTATGCTGAGCCATAACATTGGGAATGGACAGCATAACCAGCAGAAAAAAAATGGCTGGCTTCCTAAAAGAGCTGAAAAATTGTGGTCCCATATACGAGAGATTTTATTGTATCAAATCAGAAACGGTAGGATTCGGCTGGAAAGCCTTCTCCAGCCAACCCCCTTTAAATCCCGCCTTCTTTAAACCATTTATAATATATTTGTTCCTTTTCATAAGCCCTGTAATGAATCCTGTTTGATAATTTTCCAGTTGTATAAGTACAGGACCCTGGTCAATACCCAGGTAGTCCTGATCAAACCAATTATAATTCCCGTTACTTTTTTGGAAACTTAAATTGAAAGCGTCCCGGAAACCATATTCCCCATATAATGAATCTCCATACTGGGATTTCATCGTGAACAAGGCATCCAGGCATTCTTCCGGTGCAAATGGAATAGAGCCACCAGAGGCGGTAGGGGCTATTGTCCCATCATCCACAATATGGTTCGAACTGGCTCCCCGGGCCCTGTAATCCCAAAACTGCACTGTATCGGACTTGAATACCTGTTTCATGGTACCCGGACCATCGCAGGCAGTAAGTCCCCAGATTTGTTGAGAATAAGCATTAAACTTTTCCGGATTATCGATACAGTAAGCTCTGTTAGACAGGGTGGCACGCCGGGAGTTTTCAAAATAATCGATTCCCTTTTCCCGCATATATTCATCCTGAATCCCTTTGAAATCAATATACATGTGGGAATATTGATGCCCGAAGAGGGGGGAAAAATTAACATGTTCATAGCCGTAAAAACCGGCCCATTCATACGTGTCGCACCATACTTTCCAGGAATCAGCCGGTATAGGATGAGTGGGAGAACCCATTGCCATGATAAGAAGGATCATGGCCTCATTATATCCTTTCCACTGAGCATCAATGAAACCCCTTTCCGGATGGTAGCCCATCGACATCGTACTTTTTCCATTCATGGCCCAGTCCCATTCAACCCGACGGAACAAGGAATCGGCCAGTGAACGGATCTTTGTTTCCGTGGAATTGCTCCGGTCAAAGTAAGACTGGCAGGCAAGTACCCCGGCCATAAGAAGTCCGGTGTCAATGGTCGAAAGTTCCGTTTTTCCAAATCTGTGCCCCTCCGTGTAGGTGAGAAAATGATAATAAAACCCCTTAAAGCCTGTCATCCCCGTCAGATCAGCGCCCTGGGGTGAGTTATAAAACCATTCCAGTGTTTTCATTACTCTATCCGAAGCTTCATCACGGGAAATATAATGGTTCTCCGCTCCTATAATATATGAGGTAAGACCTGCCCCGGTGGCCGCGATACTTGTAAACTTTCCGGAAGGGTACCGGTCAGGTATGCCAAATGTTGATTCATCAAATTGATCCCAAAAAAAGTTGAAGGTCCTCTTTTTTAAATCTGCCATAAATGCCTCTCTTTCTTTTGTGGCATTCACCTGTGCTTTATTGCTGCATGAAGCCAGAAGAGCCATGCACAGGAACCCTGTCCATAGCGGACCAAAAGGAACAAAATTTCTTTTTATTGCAGCGTATACCCTCATAACCTAAAGTAAATTTTGGACTTCTAAGGGAAACACCAATCAATAGAAATTTGTTGGAAATGGATGGACAAGGGGAATACCAGCTACCAATATACCTTCTCATCTCACGAAACCCAGATAAGAAAATAATTTGGTCAACTAACTGGTTAAATAGTATTTAGCTTATATTCTAAAAAGAAAAAAGGGTAACGGAAGGGAATCATCCCTGCCTCAAATTGTCGGATAATGATCAGAAAGTAATTTAAAAAAGCAGAAGCATGGCCCGAATCATTAAATGTATTCGCCGGTTTTCGCATCGAACACCTCATAGCTCTTGTCAATAATTAGATCTGCAAGGGGTTTCAGGGAGCGTATATTCTGATGTTCCCTTTCCAATACCTGATTCCTTAAATCATCCACATTTTCTTTACCACGGACAATTTGTGAAATTTTCGTCTCAAGATAGGTCAGATCAATAAATACCCGAAGATCTATCCCGTCTGCTTTGAGAGCATAAAGGCCATCGATTACCAGCAGGTCGATCTTTTTAAAATCGGTAATAAGTTTATCTATCTGTTCCGGAATTATGTCAATGCAGGGCATCATCGATTCCCGGTCCTCTTTAAAATCCTGCAGATTCCGATGGATCAGGTTCCAGTCATATTCACTAATCCCAATAGTATCCAGTCCCTTGGTACGGCGCCATTCAGCCCGTAAAAGAGGGGGGATTTTATAATAATTGTCGGTATGAAGAATTTTTACCCGGATATGCTCTTTCTTTAGCCTTTGTGCCAGAGAATGAGAAACTTCTGATTTTCCAGCCCCCGATTCGCCGGATATGGCTACAATGAATTTATAGTTTTTAGGAAACTTATCTCTGTCCTCCAGGACCCTGCGGGCAATGGATTCTGCAGCAGCCTTGTGCATATCGCGGATAAGAAGGATGTCACCAAGCATTTAGTAATATTTTTAAAGTATGAATTTCAAAAATAAACAAATAATGGGAAATCAATCAACTTGAAGTATATTTATTAGGGTATGGTATGAATGTAAAACAAACCTCTGTTATTAAGCATATGGTTCAAAACCAGTCTTACCATCCATCAATTTTAAGGATACCATCAATTGTGTAAATCTTCCCTTTGATCCTTATCTTTCTTTCCGCTTTGTTTTTCATCGACACCTTCACCTGGATTTTTTCCTGTTCAATCCGGAAATCATACCAATCCTCCCTAAATAAGAACTTAAACTCCATCAGATTCCAATGGTCAGGAAGATCCGGATCGAGTTCGAGTATATCCCCGTCCCAGTTCAATCCTCCAAACATGGCTAAGGCAGTAAGGACCGTTCCGCCCATGACTCCCACATGGATCCCTTCAGAAGTGGTTCCTCCCTGAATATCATTATAGTCACTGGCCAATGCCTCCATGAACATTTCCCTGCATCTTTCTCTTTCATGGAGCTTCTCAGCCAGAAAAGCATGCACCACTCTGGATAATGTGGACCCGTGGGAAGTTCGTTGAATATAATATTCAAAATTGCGTCTTAAAAAGTCATCCGGCAGATTTTTATAGCCCAATGCCTGCAGAAGGTTTTTAACTTCTGTCTCTCCCAAAAGGTAAAACAGCATGAGGGTATCGGCCTGTTTGGCAACTTTAAAATCATCAGGAGATTTTCCTTCCGCTTTCAGAATTCGGTCCATCCTGTGGATATCCTTGTATTTTGCGCGGTATTCGTCCCAATTCAATTCTTTCAAGTCAAAATATCCCTCGAATTGTTCCATGATCATTTCCCGGTTAAAACGGATATTCATCTTTTGGCTCATCTCCTTCCACTGTTCCAATTCAGAGGATTCAAGAGAAATAGTTTTTTCCACAGTCTTCCCGGCCCCGGGGGTCCATGTTTTCAAGTATGTGGAATGCATGCCTCATGCACCAGACCACCATCAGGTTGGTATAGGCATTATCCCTTAGTCCCCCCTCCTTGTCATCGGGGAGTTTTTCATGGAATTCATCCGGCCCCATGACCCTGTCAATGGAATATCTGCCGGTTTGCTCATTCATTTTGGTTTTGCTCGCCCAGAAACGGCATATTTCGAGGTACATCTCAGCACCATACTTATCCATAAAATCCTGATCCCCCGAAATGTGATAGTATTGCCAGATATTGTATGCGACTGCAATAGAGATATGCCGCTGTAAAGAGCTATAATCATCACCCCATTCGCCTGAAATAGGATTAAGGTGTACTACCTGTGTTTCCTCGACCCCTGAACTTCCGCTTTGCCAGGGAAACATGGCCCCGTTGTAATGATGGGCCCGGGCATAGTTCCGGGCTTCCTCCATGCGACGGTAGCGGTACAGGAGGGCGGAACGGGCGATCGGGGGAAAATGGCCGGTATACCAGGGAAGCACGTATAATTCATCCCAGAAAATATGTCCCCGGTATGCTTCACCGTGAAGCCCTCGGGCCGGGATACCCACGTCCAGATCCTTATTAAAGGAAGAGGCTGTGACCATTAGGTGATAAATATGCAGCCTCATTAATTTCTGGCTGTACCTGTCTCCCGAAATTTTAAGATCCGTCTTATCCCAAATAACATTCCATTGTCTTATGCTGTCACTCAGTGCGCTTTCAAAATTTTTAACATCATTTAGATTTTTAATAGCTGAAGCCAGAGGATTGGAATCATTAAAATCCCGTGAATTATGGATACTGACAAGCTTATGAAGGATGATTTTCTCATTTTTCCTAAGCTTTGAGAAAAAAACAGTTTTTATCTTTCCGTTTTCAACCTTGAAGTCTGATCCGGATATTTCCTGTCCACTGTTCCTGACCATCAGTTTTTCCGCAATAGAAATGCTGATTTCGGATTGGTTAGTTCGTACGGTTATGTATCCAAAGCCATTTTTTTGTCCCTGATCTATTTGTTCAAGATGATTCTGGTCCAGTTCCCGGTAACGTGCTATACCATCATTGATAAGGTCCCCATCAAGCATGGTGAACATTTCAATTTCCCCGGAATAATTAAGCGGGGTAATGGAGTATTCCAAACCTGCCAAATGTGGATTGGCCATACTTACAAAACGTCTGGATTCAATAAGGGTTTCCTGTCCGTCCGGATGTTCCGTAATCATCTTTTTACTCAATATTCCTGTTTTAAAATCCAGATGTCTGGTATAGGATATAATCCTGTGTTGGTCCGGGTCAAACCATTCTTCTCCTTTAGGTCTGAAGTTAACGGTACTCCAGTTGATGAAATTTACGAAATCCTCGTTTTCGACCTGTCTGTCCGCCACAGAGGACTTCCTTTTATTGTATAATCCGGCCATGTAACTTGCCGGGTAATGGTGGTCGCCGGGAGCAACTTCTTCCATTGCCCCTCTTGTGGCAAAAAAGCCATTCCCTGTTGTCAGTAAAGCCTCCCTGGATTTTTCCTTTTCCGGTAAGTATCCCTCATAAAACAATCCCCAACCCCGGTCTTCCTTCTCCTTCCCGAACCAGCGGTCGATTCGTTCTATTCCCCCGAGTTCTGAAATATCTTCCACCACGATATCGGCTCCGTTTTTACGGAGTTCCTCAATATTAGCGTCCCTTGCCAGTCCGAGAGTAAGGCCAAAACCTCCCGCTGCACCTGCCTGAACACCGCTTACGGCATCTTCGACCACGACGGAACGATCGTATTGTACCCCCAGGTTATCGCAAGCTTTTGTAAATATATCCGGCTCCGGCTTTCCATTCAATCCCAGTTCAGCAGAAACCAAACCATCCACACGGGTTTCAAAAAGATATAACAATCCGGTTGTTTCCAATACCATTTTACAGTTTTTACTCGAAGAGGCCACACCAACCCGGATACCCTCTTTTTTCAGATTTTTTATAAATTCAACCGTTGACTCGTACTCCTCTACCCCATCATTTTTCAAAATGTCCGTGAAATACCCATTCTTTCTGTTTCCAAGTCCGCAAATGGTCTCCATTTCGGGGTTATCAGAAATATTCCCAAATGGGAGATCAATTCCCCTGGAGGCAAGAAAATCAGCGACCCCTTTGTATCTGGGTTTTCCATCAACAAAAGGAAGATAATCCTCTTCATTGGTAAATTCTCGGTGCTTTTCTGCATATTTGACTTCTCTGAATTTCAGGTAATCGTTAAACATTCTCGTCCAGGCAGTGGAGTGGACTTTAGCGGTTTTTGTAACGACACCGTCAAGATCAAAAATGACCGCATCGAAAGCATGTTGGTTTTGCATTATTTGTACTTAGATGAATAATTGTATGGCTATAATAATAATAAAATTGGAAGAACCAAATTTAATTGACGATCCTCATCTGGAAATTTTTACTTAATATAGAAATAAAACCAAATAAAGCTTGGTAATGTTTAGAAAATAGTGTTTATTATACAAAACCATTAAAAAGAACCATGAGCCGAATAATTTATGTCAGCAATTTATTACCCATTAAAATTTTAAAAAACAACAATGAAATAACCTATATACCAAGAATCGGAGGGTTCGCCTCGGGCTTAAAAGAATTTTACAAATCCCATTCTTCACTCTGGATGGGTTGGACAGGTTTGGAAAAAAGAGGGATTTCCCTCGCAGATAAGGAGGTGATTTCCAAAGCCCTGAAAAACAAGAATTGTTACCCGATCTACCTGAGAAAAAGAGAACGGGAAATGTACCTCGATGGTTTTTCCAATCGTACCATCTGGCCCCTTTTTCATTATTACACCGGCAAATCCTTTTTTCGCGAAGATACCTGGAACTATTATGTGAAAGTAAATCACCGTTATGCTGAGGAGCTCGAAAAGATCATTCGGGAGGGAGACCAGATATGGATTCATGATTATCATCTTATGTTATTACCGAGCCTTCTTCGTGAAAGATTCCCTGACCTGAGCATTGGTTATTTTCAACACATTCCCTTCCCTTCTTTTGAAATATTCCGGCTGCTTCCCTGGAGAAAGCAAATCCTTGAGGGCTTGCTGGGGGCCGATCTTATTGGTTTTCATACGTATGATTACGAAAGGCACTTTATCAGCTCCATTAGAAGGATCATGGGACTGGAAACCTACTTCAATCAAATACGGTATGGGAAAAGAGTATTGAAGGTGGAAAATTTTCCCATGGGAATTGATTATGAAAAATTCCACGGGAAGGCGGTCGAATTAATGGAAAAAACCCCGAAAGGACTCGTCAGTTTTCGGGACCAGATCGAAAGACATGTGAGGGTGAAAAAGGAAAACAAGATCATTCTTATCGTTGACCGTCTGGATTATACTAAAGGGATCATCAACCGGCTTAACGCCTATATGTCTTTTCTGGATAATTACCCTGAATTTAAGGAAAAAGTGAGCCTTCTCCTGTATGTAACGGCTCTCAGGGAGAATGATACAGAAAACAGGGAAATAAAAAAAGAGCTCGATTCCAAGGTAGGCAGGATCAATTCTGAATATGGAAGGATAGACTGGACGCCGGTTCATTATTTTAATGAGCAACTTGAATTTGATAAACTTGTCCAGGTGATGGTCTCTTCAGATGTTGCCATGATGTCCCCTTTGCGTGATGGAATGAACCTGATTGCAAAAGAATACATTGCCAGCAAACCCGATCATAAAGGGGTATTGATCATCTCTGAAATGGCGGGTGCATCCAAAGAACTGGGAGAAGCCATTATCGTCAATCCTCATAACCCGAGCGAACTTTCCGCTGCCATTCACACTGCGCTTTCTATGCCTGAAGAGGAAATGGTCCGCCGCAATAAAATCCTTCAAAAAAGGCTTTCGACCTATACCCAGTCGAAATGGGCTTCCGACTTCATCAATGGGCTTAACAGTGTTAAAAAAATCCAGGAGTACAACCTAACCAGAAAGATCAGTGACTTAATCTCAAGAGCCATTTTAGAAAGATATAACCATTCAGAAAAAAGAATGATTTTTCTGGATTATGACGGTACTTTGCAGGGTTTTTTCAAGGATCCACAAAATGCCCGGCCCGATGCCGAACTCTATTCAGTGGTGAAGGCCCTGATATCCGATCAACAGAATAATGTGGTGATCATTAGTGGCAGGGATAAGGAAACCCTCTCCACATGGTTCGATGAAAAATGGAGGCTGGGCTTTATAGCCGAACATGGGGTATGGACAAAAGATCCCGGAGAAGAATGGAGAATGCTTGACCAAATCGATAAAGGATGGATGGAAATCATTCGCCCCACCATCGATTTTTATGTCGACCGAACACCTGGTTCCTTCATAGAGGAAAAAAATTATTCCATTGTCTGGCATTACCGGGATGCCGATCCGGATCTGGGTATGCAGCGATCATTGGAGCTCAAGGATGAACTGCAAAGTCTGGTAACAAACCTTAACCTGGAGATCATGGACGGAGACAAAGTTATTGAAATCAAGAACTCGGGCATTAATAAAGGCAGGGCTGCCCTGGCAAGGTTGGGAGAAATAGAATATGACTTCATCATGGCCATGGGGGATGACTGGACGGATGAATTTACTTTTGAGGCACTGCCCGAAGATGCGATCACCATTAAAGTAGGAGATAAATCCACCCGGGCAAAGTATTATGTGGAATCATATAAGGAAATAAGAAATTTTTTAAAACTACTCATTCAGTAATCAATGGCCTCAAAGCCTGGATCCTCAATTCAGAAAGACCTTCAATACCGGAAGTTCCAGGCATACGGTTTTTTAAAAAACCTTAAATTTTTTGATCCCTTTTTAATGTTGTTCTTCCTTGAAAAGGGGCTTAACTTCACCCAGATCGGGACCATTTATGCAAGCCGGGAGATTGCCCGCTATATATTCGAGATGCCTTCGGGCATCCTGGCAGATGCATGGGGAAGAAGAAGGGTACTGGCGGGTTCCTTTGTTTTTTATATGTTGGCATTTGTCCTTTTTTATTTCAGCCAGAGTTTCCCTCTTTTGCTGGGGGGCATGGTCGTTTATGCTTTTGGGGATGCCTTTCGAACGGGCACGCATAAGGCCATGATTTTCGAGTACCTTAAAATAAAAAATTTAGAAAGCTCAAAAGTCAGTTATTACGGCGGGACAAGAGCCGCATCCCAGACCGGATCTGCCTTTTCCTCATTAATTGCCGCAGCCATAGTATTCTGGTCAGGAAATTACAGGCTGATTTTCCTCTTTTCCATCCTTCCTTACCTATTGGATTTTTTTCTTATTCTTAGCTACCCGAAAGTACTTGACGGGGAAATGAGCAGCTTACGAAAAGAGATTATTTTTCAGAAATTGAAAGAGACTATGCATGATCTGATCATCTCGTTCCGGGAAGAGGCAATATTTAAAAAAATTCTTGTTGTCGCTTCCTATTCAGGATATTATAAGGCTGCGAAGGACTACCTTCAACCTATAATAAAGTCAGGAGTCCTTTTAATTCCCATCTTTGGAATGTTTAAAGCCAATCAGAGAACGGCCATTGCCATGGGGGGAGTGTATTTTATTATTTATCTGTTAACGGCCTGGTCGTCGCGGAATGCAGGAAGGTTACTGACTCGCCTTAAGAATTATAAAAGGGCATTATGGATTACCCTGCTAATTGGCACTTTTGCTGGAATCGTAGCAGGTGTTTTTTCCATTTCAGATTGGAAACTTTTGGCCATAATGCCTTTCATAATCATTTTCATGACTGAAAATGGCCGGAAACCCATTGGAATAGCCTACATTTCAGAAAAAATGGAAAAAAATGTCTTAGCCTCCTCCTTATCCGCAGAATCGCAGTTGAGCTCGCTTATCAGTGGGATACTGGCTTTTCTGATCGGTTTTACGGCAGAGAAAACTTCGGTAGGATTTGCTGTTATCGCTGTTTCCGCAGTGATGATCCTTATGAGTCCGGCATTCTTTCGGAGAGTATAACCCCCCCTTGTCCTCACAGACTCCCATTTCGACAGAGGCCGGTTTAACTTGGCTTATCTGTTGGGCATTGATAAGGGCAGGATCCGGATTCTATACTAACTGAGATTTTACCAGGTCACAATAACGAGAGAAAGCTTTAGCTTGATACACAAGAAATATTCTACTTGTTACAAAATAGGTAAGACAATGTAAAATTATATGTATCGCAAATTGTTTCCGAAATAGGTTTGTCTAAAAAAACAAATCAGCCGTAAAAGGCTGATTTTCAAGGAGCCTCACAGGGGAGTTGAACCCCCGACCTGCTGATTACGAATCAGCTGCTCTACCACTGAGCTAATGAGGCATAAAGCCGGGCAAATTTAATCTTTTTTGATTAAAATATACAATTCAGCGCTTAATGGCTTTTAATTGGATTACCTCTGCCTCCCCTTGATGAAAAGGGCCTTCCTGAAGATTTCTTTGCACTTCCTGCAGCACTTCAATTTTAAATCCTGAAAAATCATGATGCAATTCCTCCAGAGAGTAAAGAAACTCGACATTTCCCGGCCCACCTGAAGTTCGCCCCAACTGCTTTTTGCTGAAAACTTCAGCCAGGATTGTCCCTCCTGGTCTTAACCATTCAACAAGGAAAGAATGAAATAAGCGGCGCTGAATCGGCATTAGTTGGAAAAAAAAGAGGCCTACGGCATCGAAATAATCGTTTCTTCCGGGATACAGCAACCAGGAGGTCAGATGATAATCAATCCTGAGTTTTTTTCCGGCAGCAGTTTTTAAGGCTTTATCCCTGGCCACTTCACTAAAGTCAAAAGCCTCTACCTCCCATCCGGAAGCTGCAGCAAACAGGGCATTCCGGCCCTCTCCTTCCGCGGGCAAAAGGATTTTACCGGGCTTGATCTTTGGAAGTTCCTGCTGAAAAAACTCATTGGGCTTTTCGCCATACACCAGCGGGTAGGAGCCGTAACGTTCATTCCAGAATTCTTTCATAGATACTTATTTATATTAGTAATGTCAATAAATAGGAATCCCGCCGCAGGGATTCCTTTAAAAAAAAGGCATATTCGGACCTGTACCGGATCTGACTTTTTAGGATCATTCAAAATTAATAATTGAATCCAAATAAAAAAGCAATTGATAAGCAAATTGCCGGTAAGAATTGAGGAAAGTATAATTTCCTTTGACAAAGGAGCAGCATGGAGAAACTCCCGGGGCCGGATTAAATTCCTGGTCTTTCGGGATGCTTTGAGATGGAGGATTCATCCCTATTCGTTATATTTGCACCATTGGTTAGAAATAAACATTCAATTCCCATCCCGATGGTCTTTTTTTTTAAAGTTCACAACGATCATTTTATTGCAGTCGAAGCCCATTCAGAGCTTGTCGAAGAGGATATTTCAAAACTTTCCTGGTTATTCGGGGATGCCCTGTTCTCGGGAACCGCTCCCATAACCGGTGAATTTATTGGTCCCAGAAGGGAGATGATCTCTCCCTGGAGCACCAATGCGGTCGAAATTTGTGAGAATATGGGCATTTCCGGGATTCAACGAATCGAACAATTTTTCAGAGCCGGCAAGAATACAGATTTCGATCCTATGCTCAAGCGAAGGTATATTAACCTCGAACAGGATATATTTACTGTTCGCAAGTCTCCCGAACCCATACTGGAAATTGAGGATATTGCCCAATATAATGAAAAGGAGGGACTGGCACTTAATCCTGAAGAAATTCAGTATCTTGAAGATTTATCCGAAAAGCTGGGCCGCAGACTAACCGATTCGGAGGTTTTCGGCTTTTCACAGGTTAATTCTGAACATTGCCGGCATAAAATTTTTAACGGTATATTTGTTATTGACGGGGAAGAAAAGCAGTCCAGCCTTTTTCAGCTCATAAAAAAAACCAGTCAGACCCACCCCAATAAAATTGTCTCCGCTTATAAGGATAATTGCTCATTTGTAGCCGGCCCGCTCATTGAGCAGTTTGCCCCAAACAGGCAGGATATTGCAGGGATCTTCGAAATAAAAGAAATGGAAAGTGTTCTCTCTTTAAAGGCGGAGACCCACAATTTTCCCACTACGGTAGAACCCTTTAATGGAGCCGCTACCGGCACCGGAGGAGAGATCAGGGACCGGATCGCCGGAGGAAAAGGGGCTATTCCCATGGCAGGGACGGCAGTCTATATGACCTCATACCCCAGGCTCAATGGAGGACGCTCCTGGGAACAAAAAACCAGGGCAAGGGAGTGGATTTATCAAAGGCCCGATCAAATCCTCATTAAAGCTTCCAATGGGGCAAGCGATTTCGGGAATAAATTTGGACAAGCATTGATTTGCGGAAGTATTCTGACATTTGAACATTTCGAAAATGGCCGGAAATATGGATACGATAAAGTGATAATGCTCGCCGGAGGGATCGGGGAAGCAAACCGGCGCGACAGTGAGAAGGAGCAACCACAAAAAGGAGATCTTATTATTGTTCTGGGTGGGGACAACTACCGGATTGGAATGGGCGGAGGTGCCGTTTCTTCAGTTGCCACAGGGCAATTCAAAAATGACATTGAGTTAAATGCAGTACAGCGGGCAAACCCGGAAATGCAGAAGAGGGTTTTTAATGCCATCCGGGCCTTATCGGAATCCGGCATCAACAGCATTGTGTCAATCCACGATCATGGGGCGGGTGGACATCTCAATTGCCTTTCTGAACTGGTTGAATCGACCGGAGGTACCATTGAAATCACAAAACTTCCTATTGGAGACAGCACTCTTTCCGCTAAAGAAATTGCCGGGAACGAATCCCAGGAAAGAATGGGGCTCATCATTCAAAAAGAGGATTTTCCATTGCTCAGGAAAATAGCCGAAAGGGAACGGGCTCCCCTATATGTGGTAGGGGAAGTTACGGGAGACCATCACTTCACCTTTAAAAATTCGGAAACCGGAGAGAAACCTATTGATTTAGAGCTAACCGATATGTTTGGGAATCCACCGCGGACAGTCATTAAGGATGAAAAGCTGGTTTCAAAATTTTCCGCGGTCAGTTATGAGGTTTCATCCTTTTATGAATACCTGGGCGAATTAATGCAACTTGAATCGGTAGCCTGTAAAGACTGGCTTACCAACAAAGTCGATCGTTCAGTGACCGGGAAGATTGCCAAACAACAATGCGCAGGAGAGCTACAGCTTCCCCTCAACAACCTTGGGGCGGTGGCATTGGATTACCGTGGCAAGAAAGGGTATGCCACCTCGATAGGTCATGCCCCCGGTGCTGGATTAATTGATCCTGCTGCAGGTTCTGTTTTGTCAATTGCTGAAGCTCTGCTGAATATCATCTGGGCCCCTTTGACTGAAAAAATTAAATCTGTTTCCCTTTCTGCCAATTGGATGTGGCCTTGCAAAAATCCGGGGGAAGACAGCCGTCTTTATGAGGCCGTTAAGGCCGCAAGCGACTTTTCCATTGCACTGGGAATCAACATCCCCACCGGAAAGGATTCTCTTTCAATGACTCAGAAATACGGAAATCAGGTGGTATATGCACCGGGGACGGTTATCATTTCTGCGGCTGCACCGGTCGTGGATGTGAATCTGATCATTGAACCTGTGATAAAGCCCGATCCCAATTCATGGATCGTTTACATAGATTTCTCCCAGGACAATAAAAAACTGGGGGGGAGCAGCTTTGCACAAATTGTGGGGAAAATTGGTGAGGAGGTCCCAATTATCAGGGATTCAGACTATTTTATCAGAGCATTTGAAACCGTTCAGGAAATGATCATGGAGGGGAAGATCATGGCCGGCCATGACATTTCTGCTGGTGGAATGGTAACATGCCTGCTCGAAATGAACTTTTCCAATACCCATGGAGGAATGGAAGTCGATATTTCCGGAATTGATGCCCGTCTTGGTTTTAAGACCCTCTTTTCGGAAAATCCGGGGATTATCATCCAGGTGCCCGATAAAAATATTCTTAAAACGCTGAATGAGAAAGATATTGATTATGAAATTATCGGAAAGCCGGTAATGAACCGGATATTAAAAATAAAAACCTCCACGGAGCTGTATGAACTGGATATCGATCTCTACCGTGAGAAATGGTTCAAAACCTCCTATTTACTGGATGTCATGCAAAGTGGAGCCGATCTGGCCCAACAGAGGTTTATCAATTATAAAAATCAGTCGCTTGGATTTGATTTCAATAGTTTTACCGGAAAATTATCTTCCTATGGTATCGACCCGGACAGGAAAGGAATGACAGGCATAAAATCTGCCATTATTCGGGAGAAAGGGGTTAATGGAGACCGGGAAATGGCCTACGCTATGCATCTCGCCGGAATGGATGTGAAAGATATCCATATGACTGACCTTATTTCAGGGAGGGAAAACCTGGAAGATGTGAACATGGTCGTATTTGTGGGTGGATTTTCGAACTCAGATGTACTGGGCTCTGCAAAAGGGTGGGCCGGAGCCTTCAAATACAATGAAAAAGCCCGTCTGTCGCTCTTTAATTTTTACCGGCGGAAAGATACATTAAGCCTTGGGGTGTGTAATGGCTGTCAACTAATGGTCGAACTCGGCTTGATTTTCCCGGGGGAAGCAGGCAAAGTGAAGATGAACTTTAATTCATCCCACAAATTTGAATCTGCATTCCTGAACGTCGACATCCATCCTAACGAATCGGTGATGCTAAAAAGCCTGGCCAATAGCCGTCTGGGTATTTGGATTGCACATGGGGAGGGGAAATTTGAATTCAGCCTGCCAGAAGAAAATTATCATATTCCCATAAAATACACCTATTCCGAATATCCGGGCAATCCAAACGGATCAAACTTCAATGCCGCAGCAATTTGTTCAGATGATGGACGCCACCTTGCCATGATGCCCCATCTGGAGCGCTCTTTCTTACCCTATCAATGTGCTTTCTATCCTTCTGACCGGGAAAAGGATGAAATCACCCCCTGGATAGAAGCCTTTGTCAATGCGAAAAACTGGATACTGAACCAGGTGGGGGTTGGCTAAATTTCCGGTCAGCGCCGGCAAATACGGTTCAGTTGCCAGTTCCTAATTTTGCAGTGCAATATTTTAGGTATGAATTTGTTTTCTCCCTAAATTCCTTAACATACGCCCATGCTCAATCACAGCCCTGATAAATCCCGGTTGTACATGGTATGGAAGTTTGTATTTTAAAGCGGTGGATTTAACAATTTCAGAAATTTTACGGTAATGAACATGACAGATATTTGGAAATAAATGATGTTCCACCTGATAGTTCAAACCGCCTATGAACCAGGAGAGCAACTTGTTCTTAGGGGCAAAGTTTGAAGTTGTGGCCAATTGATGTATGGCCCAATTATTCTCAATCGTACCGTTTTCGTCCGGCAGCGGGAAATCTGTAGATGGAACTACATGGGCCGTTTGAAAGATTACCGTTAAGATAAACCCTGAGGTAAAGTGCATGGCAAGAAAGAATACAATGACCCAATACCATGCAAATGGCAAGACGATCATGGGAACTACCAGGAAAACTGAATAATACACAAGTTTAGCAATTACCAGGGTGGTAAAAAGCTGGGGATAATTTTTTCGCGAGTTCAGCCTCACCCCTTCCTTCCGATATCGGTTCAACTGCACAAAATCTTTGGAAGTAACCCACGAAAAGGTCATTAAGCCATATAAAAACCATGCATATAAATGTTGGTAACGGTGAATTTTATATAAGGGTTTATGTGGGGAAAAACGCAAATAGGGACCCGGGTCGATATCTTCGTCTTGATCGTCGATATTGGTAAAACCGTGGTGCATGGTATTATGCTGGTGCTGCCAGTTAGGAGGGAATCCGCCCAAAAGATAAAGGGAGTTGG
Source organism: uncultured Bacteroidales bacterium (assembly GCA_963779845.1). Classification (GTDB taxonomy): domain Bacteria; phylum Bacteroidota; class Bacteroidia; order Bacteroidales; genus CAVZZV01. Next base: position 413,364 of record CAVZZV010000001.1, read on the forward strand.
AGAAGAAGCTGTTAACCCTCCGGTTCTTTGAAAGGGTACGGTGGTTTGCATCATGCATCACATCCATGCCCACACCGGCTTTTCCTAACCCTATAAGTATCCAGCAAAGAAAGACAAGCGCAAATGAGTCAATTATACCACTTATCATAAAAATGTAGGGGAGGATATAGAGGGAAAAAACTATGGCAGTTTTGAAAATCAGGGTTGAGTTTCCATATTTGGATAGATGGTGATCGTTAAAATAACCCTCTATTTGTCTTCTCAAATCGATGATGAACTCAGGTTTATCCTTTGGAAGAAACCTGATTTTTTGTCGTTGTATCGTTGTTTGCATAAAGTTTTCTATTTTTATATTTACAAAGTTACATATCTGTAGGGAACAGAAAAATTAAAGGGTTGTTTGACATAATTTAGGGGCGAATCGACCCACGTGAGGGGTGAATAACCCCTACGAAACAAATCTTCCTACCCAATTGTTAACCTATTCCTGTTCATAATCACCAACTTCATGAAAACCCGCCTTCTGTTTTTCTGGGAGCTTCTTAAATCCAGTTTTTGGTTTATCCCACTGATTATGGTTCTCTCCGCCATTTTTCTGTCTTTCGGGCTCCTCCATCTGGATGATGTTTATGATTACAAGCCTCAGGGATTTTTTTCCTGGTTCTACTCCGGGGGTTCCGATTCCGCACGAAGTGTCCTCTCTACAATTGCCGGAGCAATGCTTACCGTTGCCGGAACTGTGTTTTCAATAACTCTAGTGGCTTTAAGCCTCGCATCCTCTCAATTTGGATCCCGCCTCATCCGTAATTTCATGAATGACCGGCTAAATCAATCTGTTCTTGGGGTTTTTGTGGCTACCTTTATCTATTGTCTGATCATCCTTAAAACGGTAAAGTCGGAGGAATTTTCAGGATTTGTCCCCAATTTCTCTGTTCTCTTTGCCATTCTGGTTTCCATCTTGAATATTTATCTCCTGATTGCCTTCATTCATCATGTGGCTGTCAGTATTCAGGCGGAAAATCTGATCGCCGGAGTGCATACAAAGCTTCAAAAAAGCATACACAATTTGTTTCCCGGAGAGCTGGGAGTTGAATTGGAAAATGACCATGAGAAACTTTTTCAGGAAAGGAAAGAGGAATTGAGAATTGAAAGTTATGTATTAAGCGATCGGAGTGGTTACCTCCAGACAATAAACCAAAAGGATATCCTGAAACTAAGTGTTCAACACAATCTCCTGCTTAACATCAGGCACCGGCAGGGCGAGTTTGTGATCAATAACTCAGAGTTGGTATGTATTCATTCTGCTAAGGCAATAAGCGAAAAATTGCGAAATAAAATAAGAAAGACGATTATCATTGGGAAGCACCGGACTTTAACCAGTGATCCTGAATTTGCTATAAACCAAATTGTTGAAATCGCCTGCCGGGCATTGTCCCCGGGCATAAATGATCCATACACGGCTATTAGTTGTATAGACAATCTTTCTTCTGTCCTCTGCCAGCTTATGCATTCCGGATTTCCCTCCGCATATCGTTACGATCAGGAAAGATACCTGAGGGTTCTTGCCTATCCCCTCACCTTCCCGGAGGCCATAGATACTTCTTACATGCAGATAAGAGAATATGGTAAAGAAAATCCTGTCATATTGCGCCATCTCATGTTAGCTTGTATACGTATCCTTCCGTGTACGAAAAACATGAAGGAAATTGAAACTATTGGTTTGCACGCCGGTATGCTCCTTCATACCGCGGAAAAATATTTGAATGAAGAGCATGATACGGAAAAAATTCGGAATTTGTATTCAGAGTTTACTGAATTATCCGACCTCAGAAAAGAAATCTGATGGAAGTCCGTAAACCCCTCCCGGATCCAGCCACTCCGCTTTATTGATGGACTTTATTAGCTTCCGGAATCCAGGACAAACTCATCCCCAAGATATAGCTGAATAAAATTGGGTCCCCATTCTTTACGGAAAATATCGATCGCTAAATCACCTGAACAATGGGAAGGGGCAATTTTTTCCACGCCCATGCTTTTTAATTGATCAGAAATGTCCAGTATTTCCGTTCTGGATTTTTCCCCGATATGAAATCCACCGGTCACCAGTCCAACTTTTCTACCCGGAAGTATGTCAAGGGCTTTTGACACGATATTCTCAATTCCCGAATGGGAGCAACCGGATACAATGTATAATTTATCCAAAAAATGGAGGACAAGGGCAATCTCTGTCAACTCTTTTTCTTCAGCAACCATCTCCGGGGTCAGCCAAATATTTTGGGATATTTCCAGGGAATGCTCAACACTTTGTATTGAACCAAAATTAGCAGTATAGGGTATTTTCTCAAAAGCCTGTTTAGGAAGATAGAGTGTATAGGAAGGATTTGTCTTTCCTGCCAGGTATTTAAGTCCATTTACATGATCCCAGTGCTCGTGTGAAATAACAATATGTTTTGGATCGTCCGGGGCTACAGACAACGTACGCATATTCCTTTCAAAAATCCCGGCCTGCCCGCCCGTGTCGAAAATCAGCTTGACCCCATTCATCGTTACAAGGGCTGAAAAGCCCCAATCCGTGGAACATCCCTCTTTTCGTCCAAGGTTGTTATAAAGTACTTTAATCCTTAGTGAGGAACCCTGCTCCACATTTTTCATAAGCAATGATTTTCAACAGTAATTTTTCGCCAATTCCCTGAAGCTCCCCCGCCGATGATTACCACATCCCAGAATTTGTCATTACTATTTTTTAAAATGCTTAGAAAATCCTTTCGTTCCCACATTTTACCCTTCTATTCTATTTCAATGAAATTGATACGAAGTCCAAGGATTGAGGAATAGTACTCCCCCCTCTCCAGGATATCCTCATCACCCTCCTCGTAATACCAGTTGATGATAAGATTATGGGGGCTTTTGGCCAGGGATTTGAGAAGTTTCAGGATTTCAAGAACAAACTTAGAGGTACCGCTGTTAAGGTATTCAAGTGAGATATCAACACGGGTTATGTCATTGGGAGCAGCAACATACTTTTCGATCCATTCGACCACTTTTTCGAAAAACATCGCAGCATTTTCCGGAATGGACCTGCCTTCAATTTTTATCATCCCATCGTGCCTTAACGAGATGGTGGGAGTCTTACGGGTGCCTTCAATGTGATAATCTTCCATCAAGGTTTATTATTTGTTCTAAAATAATCTGTTTTTCTTTGATAGCAAAATTTATCTTGATTATAAATAAAGATTTTCATCAAGGAAGCTAAGCAATACAAAGAAACGATAATCTTTTTGAATCTACGTTCCTTATTATAATTTTGTAAAAAATTTCTTAAAATGAATTCGGGTCTGATAATAAGAGCAGCAGTGTATGCTGCCGACAAGCACAAATACCAGAGGAGAAAAGGGTTTAACCAGATTCCCTATATTAATCATCCCCTAAAAGTGGCCTTTCTTTTAGAAGAATGCGGCGAGAATGACGAAGCACTCCTTCTTGCGGCAATTTTGCATGATGTGGTGGAAGATACAGATGCCACTTTTGAAGATCTCAGAAAAGAGTTTGGAGAGGATGTCTCGCGGCTGGTGGAAGAGGTTACTGATGATAAAGAACTGCCCTATGCCGTGCGCAAGGAGCTACAGGTAAAAGCTGCCCCAAAGCTGAGTGAGCTAGCAAAAAAATTAAAGATAGCAGACAAAATCTGTAATATGCGCGATATTATTTATTACCCTTTGGATTGGAGCACGGAAAGGAAAATAAGCTATCTGAACTGGGCCCAGGATGTAGTAGCCGGATGCCGCGGACAGAACACGATGCTGGAAGATGTTTTCGATAAGACGATCAGGGAGGGAAATGAGAAGTTTCAAAACGAACTATAGGATCGATCCATCCTGTCCCTTTTTTGTCATATGCTCCCTCTTTAGATGTTCATTCTTGCCTTCGGCACTACAGAAAAATTACTGAACTCTCTGTTCAAAAACTTATAATAACCTGTAATAGCGATCATTGCAGCATTATCGGTTGTATAGCTGAAGGCGGGGACATGAATTTTCCAACTTCTTTTTGTTCCTTCCATGAGCAAGGCATTTCTTAAACCAAAGTTCGCTGAAACCCCCCCGGCGAGCGCAATTTCCTTAATGCCTGTCTCAACAGATGCTTTCTTCAACTTGGCAAGGAGAATATCGATAATGGTTTTCTGAAGAGAGGCCGCCAGGTCTTCCCTGTTATTTTGAATGAAATTCTGATCCCTGTTTTGTTCGTCCCTCAAAAAGTACAGGAAGGATGTTTTCAGGCCACTGAAGCTAAAATCCAATCCGGGGATCCTGGGTTTACTAAAAGTGAACTTTTCCGGATTGCCTTTCGTGGCCAATTTGTCGATAAAGGGACCTCCCGGATATGGCAACCCCATCAGCTTGGCACTTTTATCGAAAGCTTCCCCGGCTGCATCATCAATTGTTTTACCAATTATTTCCATCGATAGATAATCCTTTACAAGGACAATCTGAGTATGTCCGCCAGAAACCAACAGGCACAAAAATGGAAAGGTAGGTGGAGCGGAATCTGGTTCCTTCGATTTGATAAAATGAACGAGAATATGTGCCTGAAGATGGTGTATTTCTATAAGCGGGATATCCAGAGAAAGGGAAAGGCCCTTGGCAAAAGAGGTACCCACCAGCAAAGAACCCAGAAGGCCCGGCCCCCGTGTAAAGGCTATAGCACTTAGTTCCTCCTTGAGAACCCCGGCTTGTGAGAGTGCCAGGTCTACCACAGGGACAATATTTTGCATGTGCGCCCTGGAGGCAAGTTCGGGAACAACCCCGCCGAACTTTTCGTGGACATCCTGATTCGCGATAATATTGGACAGCAGGAAGCCATCCTGAATGACCGCAGCAGCAGTATCATCACAGGATGATTCGATTCCGAGGATAATTTGTTTTGCGTTGTAAGGTTTCATAAATGTTCGACTCTCCAATTTTCGGTCCGGCTTCTCAATACTATTGGCCAATTCAAAATCCATCTATTTCTGCATAAACAATCCTTTTATACCGAAGTTTAAAATAAAATGAAGTCTTAAGTCTGGCTGTACAAAAATAATGATAAATTGGAACAAAATTTGCTTTACACTAAAGCTTATCAATTTCCCAATACAGGTTAAGGACCAATAGGCTTAATAGTTTTTGCCTGATCCACCTCTACGACTCTATTTACATACTTAAATAATTATTTTTTCGTTCCTTTACATTTACAAAACAAAACCCTGTTATTAAAAAATTTCTTAAAATATTATTCATCATTTCACTGGTAGTCATTACCCTGCCGGCAGCGACGCTTTTGTTACTACAGAATGAAAAGGTACAAACCGGCATTACCCGGTATATAGCCACTGAAATCAGTAAGATTATAGGCGCTGAAATCAGCGTGGCAAACGTTTCAGTCACATTTCTGAACCGGTTACAGTTGAAAGACATCTATATCCAGGATTTAAACGGCGATACCCTCCTTTATGCGAAAAAAGTTAAAGTTAACCTGCGGCAACTCAACCGGATTGATAAATCCCTAAGTATCGGAAAATTGGCAATAGACGAAGCAGACATACACTTCATTTCTGATTCAAGCGGTATTCTCAACCTTAAATTTATTACTGAATACCTGAAAGGAAACCGGAAAAAGCAGAGAAATGACGCCTGGAAGCTGAGCTTCGACAATATTGAATTGAACGATTCACGCTTTCGCTACAGCAAGGATGAAGAACATATCCACGATTCGGGAATCGATTTCAAGGCAATGGATATTGAAAAACTGAATCTGAGAATAGGCAATTTCGATATCCGGGGCGATACTATTGACTTCCTGGTCAGAAAACTGGTTTTTGAGGAAAAATCAGGTTTTATCCTCGCCAACTTCAGGGCTAAAATGAGCCTGAGCAAGAAGCATATGACCTTCGACAACATCTTGTTCAGCACCCCATTTTCAGAGGTAAGCGCAAACACGGTTGAATTTAATTTTTCGGATTTCAATGACTTTTCAGATTATGTCAACAAGGTTGAAAACCAGTTCAATATCCGATCCTCAAAGGTGGACTTCCGGGATATTGGGTATTTTGCCACTGCATTCAGAGATTATTCCCAGTATTTTCAGATCTCCGGATTAATTACCGGGACTATCGCGGATATGCACGCAGATAATATACTCATTTCATACAACAAGAACACGGTTCTCGAAACCAGCTTTTATATGATTGGACTGCCGGACTTTCGTGAAACCTTCATGCATTTCAACATTACCAGATTTCAAACTAGCATGGAGGATCTTAGATCGCTTAACCTTCCCAACGGAAAAAGCATACCTTTGCCCGACCCGCTAAATGAATTCAAGATTATAAGATATTCAGGTGAGTACACCGGGTATTTTGATGATTTTGTGGCTTTTGGAAAATTTAAGACTTCCTTAGGCCAGGTTTCAAGTGATATTCGTATTAAGCCTAATGCCAGAAAAGGATTCTCTTTTCAGGGGAGCCTGAAAACTGAATCCTTTAATATTGGGGACCTATTGAATGAAGAACAACTGGCAGGAAACATCTCAATGAGCCTTAATGTCGATGGGTATAATGCTTCCGATTCCCTTTTCGCTGAACTCACCGGAAAAATCGACAGCGTGGAGCTCAATTCCTATCTTTATAAAAATATAAACCTTAGCGGAACCCTGATCAACAAAACATTCGATGGCGCATTGAAAATCAGCGATCCGAATATCCAAATGAATTTTTTGGGGAAAGTTGATTTCAGTGAGGCCTTGCCCGAATTTAAATTTACCGCCGATGTAAGGCACCTGCGCCCCTACTATTTAAATCTCATAAAATCCGATCCCTCTTACTTCACCTCATTTCTTCTGCGCACCAATTTCAAGGGAAACAATATGGATAATTTAACCGGAGAAATAAACCTGGTGAATTCCTACTTCGAGAAGTCGGATGAAAATCTTCAGATTTATAACTTTAACCTCAAGGCTAATAGCGGACAGGATTCTGCCTATATAAAAGTAGAATCGGATATAATGGATGCGGAACTAAAAGGTTCATACCACTTTAGCAGTCTTAAGACATCTTTTATTAACCTGGTTGACCGTTATGTTCCTTCGCTGATTAATGATAGTCTGAGCAATTCGGTTGCCGGGATCCCTGAAACAAATAAATTTGATTTTAATATTGAGTTAAAAAACATAAGCCGAACCATGCATTTTTTCCTGCCGGAATATAATATTGCCAACAATTCCAGTTTCACTGGGAGCTTCAGGCCTGCTGACAATCAATTTCTGTTCAGGGGAGAATCGGAAAGGCTGACTATTTTTGAGAATACCTGGGAAGATCTTCTAATTGATTCTAAATCCGATCTGGAGGTTACAGAAATTAACACCAGCAGTAAAAGACTGACCATTAAAGATAAGTTTACATTGGAAAATATCAGCCTGAACACACGGGCATACAATGATACTGTACTGATGAAAATGGACTGGCATAGCGATGAATCTCCAAAATACAATGGGAATCTTCGGTTTTTGGCTGATTTGGGACAAAATGTCCTCACCGGAAATTCAAATATCGAGCTTTCTGTCCTTCCCTCTTCATTAGTTTTTAATGACAAGGTATGGCATATTCCTGAAAGCAAAATATTGATCGATTCCAATGCCATACAGATAAATTCATTTTCAACCCAAAATGAAGACCAGCTATTCCAGGTAAGCGGTTCGGTATCTAAAAATCCAGGGGACAGCCTTTCGATCCGGCTCAGAAATTTTGATCTTTCGGGACTTGATGCGCTCTCCCGTGAAAGCAAACTTAAATTTGAAGGAAGTATCACGGGTGAGATTAATCTCATGGACTTGTACAATAATCCTTTAATTCTCTCAAATTTAAGGCTAAAAGAAGTAAGCCTGAACAATGAAAGGCTCGGCGACGGTAAACTGGAAGCCTTCTGGAACAACTCAGGGAAAAAGATTAATATCGTGGCCGGGTTCAAACAGGAAACCAGCGACATTCTTTCGGTCAGGGGAGATTATTTTCCCAAAGAGGGCAAGCTGGATTTTGCCATTGAATTTGATAAAATAAAGCTAAACACATTCCATCCCTTTCTGGAAAAATATGTCAGTGATATCAAGGGATTGGGAAGCGGAAAACTAAGTCTTGGGGGAAACCTGAAAAAACCGGATTTTAACGGACAAATTCAGTTGTTTAAAGCCTCCCTGAAAATAGATTACCTGCAAACCAGGTATCATCTCAGCAATGTGGCCACGGTCAAAAACAACAACTTTCTGTTTGACGAATTCGACCTTTTTGATGAATTAGGAAACCGGGCGAAGGTCCAGGGCAGGATAAGCACAAGGTATCTCAGAGACATGACCTTTAATTTCAGGATACAAACGAATAAATTTATGTTTCTTAATACCAATGAACACGATAACGAGCTTTTCTATGGAAGGGTATTTGCTGGTGGTCTGGTCAATATCACCGGTCCATTGGATAATATCCGGATGTCGATAAACGCACGGACGGAAGCCAATTCAATATTTTACCTTCCTCTTTATACTGTGGGAGAAGTTAACCAAAGTGATTTTATCACTTTCAGTAACGGGAAAACAGATGAAAAATCAGGAGAAACTATTGCTTCCGGATATGAGGTAAAAATGAAGGGGCTATCCATGGACTTTAATCTGGAAATAACTCCGGATGCTGAAGTTCAGCTAATATTCGATCCGGTTATTGGGGATATTTTAAAAGGAAGGGGCAATGGAAACCTTAACATAGGGGTAAATACCCTTGGAAAATTTGAAATATTCGGGGATATCATTATTGAAAACGGAGATTATCTCTTCACACTTCAAAATGTAATAAACAAAAAATTTGAGGTTAAGCCGGGGGGCAGGATATCCTGGACCGGCGACCCCGCAGATGCAAATATAGACCTGGAAGCTTATTACCCTCTCAGGACCTCAGTATATAATCTTGCTTTGGGGTTTAACTATGATGAGAGCTCCTCTGAACTTGAATCGCTAAAGAAAAGAATCCCGGTTGAATGTCAGATCAGGATGACCGGGAAGCTTCTTGAACCCACCATTAAACCTGACATTGAACTTCCTACTGCCGATCAGCAAACCCGGAATATCGTAGAGAACAGCATTTCTACCGAGGAAGATCTTATGGTCCAGTTTCTCTCACTTCTCGTCATAAACAACTTCATCTCGACCCAGAATCTCAACAATTCCGGGGGGGGTGGCAGAAATACTGCTTATGAAGCCGGGCTGGCCACCACTTCCGAACTTCTCTCGAACCAGTTCAACAGGTTGGTTTCCCAGATAAGCAAGGAGGTGGACATTGGGGTCAATTACCGGGTTGGCAATGAAATAACTACTGATGAACTTGAAGTCGCCCTGAGCACCCAGATCCTTAATGACCGAGTGACTATTAATGGAAATGTTGATGTAGGTGGATCACAGCAAACCCCGACCTATGTGCAGAATACCAATAATATCGTCGGCGATTTTGATGTGGATGTGAAGATTACCCAAAACGGAAAATTCCATGTAAAAGCCTTCAACCGTTCCAATGATAACCTTTTGGTTTATACTTCCCCCTATACCCAGGGGGTCGGGGTGATGTACAAGGAAGACTTCAACTCCATAGGGGACCTTTTCAAGAGGTACCGTGATGCAATTCTAAGACTTTTTACTTCAGAAGAGAAGAAGAAAAAGGAGACTGTACAGGAAAATCCTGAACTATCCGAATAAATCCTATATATTTTTCAAGGAAAGCCTCTGAATTTATTTTCAGGCGATTAACAAATTGACTATTCTTGCTATATTTGCCAATCTTTTTTAACCCTAAAGACCGTAAATATGTTTATTGCAATTGTAGTAATTTTTGTTTTGGGCTATCTCGCCATAGCATTGGAACATCCCTTGAAGGTGGATAAGGCAGTATCAGCTCTGGCCATTGGTACACTTTGTTGGGTTGCCTATATATTGGGAGCATTTGACATCCTGACCCAGGCTTTAAGCCCCTCTTTTAATGACTTTATTGGCAGTCAGCAAGGCACTGAAGGCGAGGCCAGCAGAGAATTTGTCCGGGGCCTTTCCAATCTTTCCGGTGAACAACACCACCATTGGCTGGAAGTGATGCGCGAATGGATTGTAGAAGTGCAAATCATCGAGCATCTTGGAGAAATTTCCGAGATCCTCTTTTTCCTTCTGGGAGCAATGACCATCGTGGAAATAATTGACCAGCATGAGGGCTTCAAGGTGATCACCGATAAGATCAAAACCACCAATAAAGTAAAATTACTTTGGATCCTCAGCTTCCTCACCTTTTTCCTGTCGGCTATCCTCGACAACCTTACTACAACGATTGTAATGGTGGCCCTGCTTCGCAAACTGATAACCGACAAGCATACCCGCTGGTTCTTTGCCAGTATGGTAGTATTGGCGGCAAACGCCGGTGGAGCCTGGTCTCCCATTGGGGATGTCACGACCATCATGCTCTGGATCGGAGGACAAATCACCACCCTTTCCATCATTTCGAGGGTAATTATCCCAAGTCTGATTTGTATGATCGTGCCCCTGATCGTTCTAAGCTTTACCCAGAAAGGACATGTCACCCGGCCTGCAATCAAGGAAAACACTCTGGAATTAACCACCCTCTTCGAAAGAAAATTCCTTCTCATACTTGGGGTTTCGGGGCTGCTTTTTGTCCCTGTATTTAAAACAATAACCCATCTTCCCCCCTACATGGGAATGCTCCTCTCTTTGTCTGTCATCTGGCTGGTAACAGAGGTGATGCACCGGAACAAGGAGAAGGAAATTAAATCCAAATTAAAGGTTACCGCCATACTGAGAAGGGTTGAAATGCCGACGGTATTTTTCTTCCTGGGGATATTAAGTGCGGTAGCCGCCTTGCAATCCGCTGGTCATTTAAACATCCTGGCCAAATATCTCGATGAAAACCTGCACAATATTTATTTCATCGACCTTGCCATTGGTTTTCTTTCCTCCATAGTCGATAATGTGCCCTTGGTGGCCGGGGCTATGGGAATGTATCCGGTTGAAACACACGATACCCTACAGGCTCTTGCATTAATTGATCCGGATGCTGCCTTTTATATGCACAATTTCCAGGTCGATGGCACCTTCTGGGAATTTTTAGCCTATACTGCCGGGACAGGCGGAAGTATTCTGATTATCGGAAGTGCTGCCGGTGTGGCTGCCATGGGATTGGAAAAGATTGATTTTATCTGGTACATGAAACACATATCCCTGCTGGCAATTTTAGGTTATCTGGCGGGTGCCGGAGCCTACTATATTCAAACGGGGATTATTTTACATTTATAAAATAAAAAGCCACTGGGACCGGTTTATACTTCAGGACCCTGCCTCACGTTCTGAAAACTTCCCTCGGAGGCAAAACAAATTTATAAAACGGGATATACTACAAAAGGCTATATCTCGTTTTTTTTATATCTTCGTCGAAAATAAGAAACTATGAGCATTTTATCCATTTTGCAGATCGTGACCACAGAAACATCCGATCTGCCTTCCACAGGTACCAGTGAAGAAACCTTTTTTAGTATTGCCGTAAGGGGTGGTTGGGTGATGATCCCCATTCTGGTGCTCTCCATTATAGCCATTTACATTTTTGTTGAACGGTATTTTGCCATCAAAAAAGCGCAGAATATTGACATGAACTTTATGAACCGTATCCGCGATTATATCATGGATGGGAAAATTGATGCGGCCAATACCCTGTGCCGGGCCACCCACAACCCGGTGGCCATGATGATCGAAAAGGGGATTTCCCGCATCGGCAGGCCGCTGAATGATGTAAATGCCGCCATCGAAAATGTAGGCAGACTGGAAGTCTATAAATTGGAAAAAGGACTTCCAACCCTTGCCACAGTTGCCGGTGGAGCCCCAATGATCGGATTCCTCGGGACCGTGATCGGGATGGTCCAATCTTTCATGCAAATGTCAAAAGCCGGCAATAATATTGATGTTTCCAAACTTTCTGATGGGATTTACACCGCTTTGATCACTACGGTTGCAGGACTTATTGTCGGAATTATCGCCTATTTTGCTTACAATATTCTTGTTGCCAAAGTAGAAAAGGTGGTGAATAACCTGGAAGCCAGCACGACGGAATTTATGGACCTGTTGAACGAACCTGTAAAATAAACATCATGGCGATCAGGTCAAAAAGCAAGGTGAGCAATGCATTCAGCATGTCGGGGATGACAGACATCGTCTTCCTTCTGTTGATTTTTTTCATGCTTACCTCAACCCTTATTGCTCCGAACGCATTAAAGCTGTTGTTTCCTATGGGAGGACCCTCTGTCTCCACACAATCGGAAATCCCGGTCATTGAATTAAACAGTTCAGGGGATATACGACTTGACGGTCGTGCGATCGCCTTCGAAAACCTGGAGGCTTTACTGATCAACAAGCTGAGTGGACAAGCGGATCCCGCGGTAACCCTTATCGCCGAAAGGGGTGCGAACGTGAAGGAATCAGTCAAGGTGATGAATGTAGCGGCGAAAAATAACTTCAAAGTAGTTCTCAAAGAAAACTAAGAAAATGGCAATTCAGGCCAAAAACAAACGGGATATAAATTTTGCCATGTCAGGGATGACCGACATTGTCTTTTTGTTATTGATCTTTTTCATGATCGTTTCCACCTTAATATCGCCCGGCACGGCCAACGTCACCCTTCCGCAAAGTAACAATCAGACTGCCGCCAATCCGGACGTGAACATCTCGATTACCCCCAACAGGGAGTTTTTTATCAACGGAGAGGAGGTCCCCTTCAGCGATCTGGAAAGCAGGATGGCCTTAATCCCCCGAAATGAACCTGAAACGCCCCTGACCGTAAGATTGAATGCGGATGAGAATTTGGATATGTCACAGGTTTTTGATTTTCTGGAGATCGCCAAACGGAACAAATTTAAGGTAATACTTGGGACCCGCCCATTATAAAGATATGAACCTAAACAGAAATGGCGTAATTGGTACGGCAATTTTCCATCTTTTGATTGCTTTTCTCCTGATCTTCTTCGGGTTCAGTTTCCCTGATCCCCCACCGGAGGAAGAAGGGGTATTGGTAAATTTCGGCACGGAAGAATTTGGCAGTGGGAATATCGAACCGTCAGGAGACGAAACGCAGGGAGGGACTGTGGAGACCACGCCGGTCACCGAAACTTCCACTGAAACCGTTCCTGAAGTGAAACCCGTTAATTCCTCTCCAAAAGAAAAAGTTCCCGAAAAGGCACAGACTTATGAGGAATCCCCGGTGAAAGAGATAAAACCTACAGCCGAAGAGATCAGGAAGCAAAAAGAAGAACGGGAGAGACTGGAAGCACTCCAAAAACAAAAGGCCGAAGAAGAAAAGAAACGCCAGCAGGCGGAGAAACTGCAAAAAATGGGCGAATCCGCCTTTGGTAACAAAGGGATCGGTACCGAACAAGGTTCTGAAGGTATTACAACGGGTCCGGGAAACCAGGGGAGCATGGGCGGACAGGCTGGTGCTGAAAATTATGGCCCCGGGGGCGGTCTCGGAAATGGGATCTCCTATGGTCTTGGCAGCCGGAAAAGCCGTGGGGATTTACCTAAGCCTTTGCTGAGTGCCTGTGTCATAACAAGCAGGATTGTAATTAAAGTACAGATAGATGTCGATCCCCAGGGAAATGTTATCGGCACTCCTATGGTCATGGAAGCCACCTATCAGGACGAATGTTTATACAACGCGGTAATAAGGGCTGCCATGCAATCGAAGTTTTCTGTGTCTGAAACCGCCAAGCAAAGGGGGTGGATTAAATATATCCTGGAGCCTTAAGGAGCCGTTGTTTTATTACTCTGTTTTATGCTTTTTATTTGTTCAATGGTCAGTTTTACAGCAGATGCATGGGATGTCGGTTTGAAGGCAAAATAGTCGTTAAACTTTTTGCTATCAAAGTAATAGTCTCTGTCATATTGATAGTTCATTTCTGCTAATTCTTTCATCACAGGTACAAATAATCCAAATGCCCTTACCAGCCAATTAGGTAGAACTGTATAGTTGTTTTTTGCTTCCATTTCAGTAGCAAAAAGATAGATCCATTCCTCGCCAGTAATTTTTTGCGTGTCGGCAGGCAGATTCCAAATCTGTTGGAAAGCTTCAGGGGTATTGCCCAGGATAGCCGTTCCCTTAGCAAGGTCAGGCACATAGTTGTTTGCTTCATATTCTCCTATTCGTTATTTGTTATTTCAAAATTCCAGGTATATTATTCGATTCGACTTTACAATGCTCGCTATCGGGAGTCTGTGCAAAAATTCATTTAAGAAAATAAACATTTCAATAAGTAAAAAGTTCCTCTGCATATCGATGAAAATGGTAGGGAGCAGAGTAATCGTCTGGATTTAATTGTCTTAAATCAAAATTCAGGTTTTCGGGATTTAATTCTTGATAAATCTGTGAATATTCTGTAATTATCAATCTTATTCGGACTTTCCTTAAATTCTCTTTGGTCTTTTTTTAAAATCGTTGCCATAACTTAAAGTTTTTATCTGTCGGTAAACAATTAAATCATCGCATTGGTTCTGAGTCGTCCGCAAACGAATTGTTGCTTGCAAATAATTTAGTTTTCAGAAAGAACAAGGCATGGGGCATGGGGGCTTACTGTCATTTTGTGTGCAGTAAATACAGAAAATTCCTTATTTATGGGTATCATAGGTTTCTAACCAATCCTTCATCATTTCGACTGTTGATTTATGAGGCCTACCTGCCGCTTTCTCAAAATCAGAAGGGACATCATATACACCTTTTTCAATTCCATCGTAAATTCCTGCAATAACAGTTCCCATGAAATCTCCTAACTCAGCTTTTCGTTCCTCCTCAAATTCGTCAACAGATACCGGGTTAAACTTCAAATTCGTATTAAACTCCTGATTCATTAATTCAGCTAATTGAGCCTGACTAATGGGTTCTCCTCCCAAATTGTAGGTCAGTCCATTGTGTTGGTCCTGAAGTAGCATTTTTGTGTATGCGAAAGCTAATTCATCTCTGCTGGTGTAGCTACACTTGCCATCACCTGCACAGTTTCTAATCTCACCTTCTTTTATGTAGGTGTCAATATATTCAAGGTCGGGTTCAATGTAAATTCCATTTCTGCCAATTACCCAATTCAAACCTGATTCCTTAACATCCTCTTCAGTCTGACGGTTACTTTTTACAATTGGGCTAAAGGCGGTTTCTTCTTCATCGCCAATAATGCTTGTATAGACAATTTTCTTAACTCCATTCTGTTTTGCAGCTTCAATTACATTTCTGTGTTGCAGGATTCTTTTTTGAGGATCATCCATTCCTGAAATCAAAAGTACGGAATCAATACCCTTTAAAGATGAATTAAAGTCTTCCCGGTTATTGTAATCTCCTTTTCTGACTTCAATCCTAAGGTGGGAGGCTTTCTCTGGAGTCCGTACAATCCCGATTACATTCTCTCGACCAATCTCTTTTTTTAGTTCATTTATAACGGAAGAACCTAATTTCCCATTCGCTGCTGTTACTGCAATTTTCATATTCTGTTTTTTAATTATGCCCAAGGTAAGTCTGTGCAAAAACTTAATTGGCTATGTTTTATGTTTCCCTATTTATTAGGGGCTGGTTTTTTTATCTCCATCTATAAATTGTTTCTTCTAAGGGAAAATCATGGATATTTTCTGACTGTTTATTTTTCTCCCACCATTCTTGATAGATAATCCTCACTTCTAAAATATTCTCTCCATTAAGTCTTTTTTCTGTACTATAACTTTGATTTATAAGAATCGGTGTCAACGAAGCAAAATCTTTATTCTCAATAATTCCTTCAACACACCATAGCAGATATTCACCAATCATTATACATTCCCTGTTGTCATCTATTCTATAGGGAGGTATAGATGAAATTGGATTAACAGGGAAATGATGGCAGGGAGATACTAATGATGTATCCTTTGCTAAATGAATTAACAAAGGAATGTGTTTTTTGGTAAAGTTTGGCATTATTGTCCAAAGCTTTTCTCCATTTTCTCCGAATTCATAGCTGTCGTAAGTCCCCTTTTTAAGTTGTTGAACAAATTGTTCAACGTCGGGATTATTTACATTGAAATCATCTTTTTCACAGCCCAGGCAAAAAAAGAGGAAGAAAGCAAAAATTATCACGTTTTTCATAAGTATATTTTCTTAAAAGATGTCGTTTTAAGTATTTTGGTTGCGTCTATAGTAAAGCTTACACCTAACAATCAGGGGATCGAGCAGGCAGAGCATGCTTCTTTACTGCTAACGGGAATCTTTGCAAAAACTCATTTCAAAATTAAATTTAGCTTTTAATTGTTTAATACAGCGCCATAAAGCCATAATTTTTTTTATCCTATTCCGGGAAGGATTTTTAATCCGGAAAATCTAAAATCATGGGAGTGTTTCAGAAACATGAGATTATATAGTAATTGATTTGTACAACTTGAAGAAACTAGTATTTCTGCTTCCCGGCGATTACTCCTCTTACCCCGCCCTCAGGATCTTCAACATCCCCTATATGCCGCGGAATGACATGAATATGCACATGAAAAATAGTTTGTCCGGTTGCATGGTCGATTTTTATGCCTACATTAAATCCATCAGGATGGTATTTTTCATTAAGTAGGTTCCTGACCTTGTCCACCATTTTCCATAAGTCATTTTTTTCATGTTCTTCGAGAATGAAATAATCGGCCTCATGCCGCTTGGGAATAATCAGGACATGCCCGGGGGAAACCGGGAAATTATCAAATATGGCATAGCTTAAATCCCACTCAATGACAGGAGGTGAGGGAGGCGTGCAGAATATGCAGTCTTGCTTCATTACTTTCTAATTTGCCAGGGGATAAGTCCCCGCTGATTGATCAGGTATTCGCTCATATTGATTAATCCTGTGTAGCAGGAATTCTCCCAATTGTTGAGGTCGAGCCTGTTATTGCCCAGGAGAGCGATTCTTATCTCATTGAAAAACTGATCTTCAAATTTCAGGGCGAGGTTTGACCATACCTTAATGATTCTTTCCTTAACCTGTTTTTGCTTAAGAATGTCGGTCGTTGGAACTGCATCCCTTTTTTCATTATTCACCTGCTGATGTGCCGGAAGAAGGTTCCATAAATCATTATTTCTGAGGGCAACAAAAGGAAAAGCGTGATCGATATTCATAGAATTCACCTGTAGTTTTTTCCCGGTCCAAACACATTCCAGCTTATCTCGGACAAGGATGTCGGAATAGAAATCCTTTGCCTGTTTCACATCCCTCTCACTCACATCCTTGCTTAGCATACTTATGATATCGCTTGTTTGGAGAGAACTGTCTGTCTTCAATCCGGAGGTAAACTCCGCCCATTTGAAAATTATCGAATTTGTCCCGGAAATAAATGCCCCCACCGCCAAAAGTACATGATGAAACTCTATCGGAATGGAGAATGATCCCATATGATTTATCAGCCATTCCTGATCGAGTGTGGTTATTTTTCCGCTTCGGTTTCCTTTGTATGAATATATTTCTCCGCCCCGTCCGATAGCACTTCCGATGTAATGCATGGGTTGCTTTACAATAGTATCTCTCAGCTTCCGACATAGCCTAAGAACCGGCTTTATTCTATTCTGATCCCGGATGCCTTTTTTAAGATCGTACATCAGTTGTTCAGCCGAAGCCCCCGGCGGATACATATCAATTAGCTCTTCAAATTCCTTTCTGAAGGCAATGGTTCTACTTTCATTTTCCCCGTATTTTTGGGGGATCCTGGCCGCCAGCAAAGGATAGTAATAATCAATCCACTTTATTACCATCAGCCCCATGGGATAAGATACCTTCATGGATGAGTCAATCTGCTTAAAGTGCGGAAAATTCTGGATAATATCAATGGTTCCCCTCAGCAGCGCAAACTTGTAGGTTGAGTCTTTGCTGTCACGCTCAATAATGCGGGCAAGGTCGGTAAGGGTGAAGTCGGGCATTTGTGATTTTGAAAATTGCGATTAAATTTAAGAAAAATTACTGACCATTCAGGAAAGTATAATTTGATGAGGGTTTCTTTGAAAGAGTTGATACAGATAAAACCGACGAAGAACAATTTCATTAAAAGGGTCAATATTAACTTACCCACTAGTTTCATCTTTAGAATCCGACAAAATTTTAACAAATTCACCAATAACCCTCATTCCCAAACCATTTTCTTCATTGATAATGATGTTTTTATATGAATTATCAAATGAATTTGGCCTTAGAATGATTGAAGTGTGTTCCCAACTATTCTCAGAAATCACTTTTTCACTTGAATATGTCTTGATGGTAAAAGCTGAATTAAAATCTTGATCCTGAATATCCCTATTTTCGACCAAAACAATTTTTCCATTTCTACTGCCACCGCAATACATTTTAAATAAACAAATTGAACCATTTGGGATCACTCTATTCATAGATTCTCCAACTATTTTACAAGCGAAATATTCGTTATTTGAATTACTGTTTTCCGGGCTTTCAATTAAGATATAATCAGTTTCTGATTGCATTTCGCTAAAGGAACCAGCTGCCGCATAAAAATCATATAGTGGGATCGGGTTTTTTAACTTGCATTGTTTATTTATAGAGTCTTGCAGTGGAAATTTATTTTCTTTCTTTTCTGACTGAGAATCTCTGACCATTCCCTTATCTTGTAAATAATTATACATGGAAGATGTAACAGGATTCGTTAAATTGAAACGAATTTTCACGACAGAAATTTTTTTTCCTTTATCATTGCTCATTGTGGTTTGCTGAACCTTTTTCAATTCAGGACTTACATCCCCCATATAGTAGAAGTCCATTCCTTCATCATTATTCTTTTTGATAAATAGTGGTAGGCGGATCGTGCCGTTTTTACCTAAAATGGATTGAACATCATTACTATTTAATGTCCTGTTGGATTTTGACATCCAATCAAGTTCTTTATTATTTACAAATTCGTCCTCATATTTTGTTGATTCAGAAATATTCTCTTCTTTATGATAATTTACAAAAATAGGACAATGAGTATTATCGGGACTTATTAAGTAGCCTCCCACGTTTTGAGCAACAGGGTTTTCCGAAACATTTAGTATTCGAAAAACATCTTTGCGAGAATATTTTCTATACAATACAAATCCATTCTGCCAATAATCTGGTTCAAATAATTTATCGAATTCGTGAATCGAATAATCAGCGGAGTCAAGAAGAAAATTCATAAACGTTTCATTGCTTAAGTGCGAAAGAAAAGCAGATGAAAAGATAAAATTTCCTTTTTCAATTGACAGAACATCTATATCATAAATTTCCTTTGCGGAAAGCATTTCACCATCTTTTTTTTCTCTAATGAATTCAAAATTTAAATTAGCAACACAAGATTTAATGGTTTCGTCAGAAATGGAATACATGTACTTTTTAAAAACCTTTTCTTTTAACTCCTTTACGGATAGGCTACCAGATTCAATTAATAATTTGATTATTAAACTTTCCTCAATCCTTTTAGTATTATTTATTTCTTTATCAAAAAGCTCCAAAAGTTTAACTTGCTGATTAGTTAATTCTGAGTTGTATTCTTTCTCAACTTTAACAATGAAATTATAATACGAATTCGAATAATTCACATATAAATAAGGGTCTCTTGAGCCATGTTCAATAAAATCCATCATCATTGGAATTCTACCTAATTTGTATTTCAAAAGGGTGTAGTCCTTTTTCAAATCCTTGAACAACTGCATATTTGCAGAATCAACGGATTTAAATATTCTTTCTTTGGTAATTTCATCAAAATTAATAGTTGAAGCCCCCGGTATCATCCTACTACCTTCGGTAATTAATTTTCTCAAGGAGTCCTTGTTGAACGATGTATCCCCATACAATGCTACAGGTATTAGGTAATTATTTTCATAGTTTCCGATGAAATCAATAACGGTTAAATAGCTTTTTCCTTCAACTTTTCGTAACCCCCTGCCTAATTGCTGAATGAAAATTATTGCTGAATCCGTAGGTCGAAGCAATATTATCTGATTGATTTTTGGAATGTCAATCCCTTCATTAAAAATATCTACGGTAAAAATATAATCTAGCTTTTCGTTTAAATTATCTGATTCTAATTTTTCAATGGATTTTACTCTTTCTTCTTCAGAGCTATCACCAGTTAAGGCAACTGTTTTATATCCTTTAAAATTAAATAAATCAGATAGTTCAATTGCTTCATTCTTGCGTGAACAAAATATTAGGCCTCGAGTGATGCCATTATCACTACCGTAAAATTTTGCCTGTTCGATTATCCGGTTAACTCTTTCACTTCTAATTAGGCGGTTAAAATCTGTTTTGTCTTCAATCTTATGGTTTTCTATTAATAAATCCGTTACTCCATAATAATGAAATGTACTAAGCATATCCTCCTCCAATGCCCTTTTTAATCTAATTTCATAAGCAATGTTGTGGTCAAATAATTGAAAAATGTCATTCCCATCAGTTCTTTCAGGAGTGGCCGTCATCCCTAAAAGAAATTTTGGTTCAAAATGATTTATTAGTCGTAGGTATGAATCCGCCCCAGACCTATGTGTTTCATCTATAATTATATAGTCAAAATGGTTTTTTGGAAAGCTTTCCAGGTGTGTAGACTTTGAAATAGTTTGAATAGTAGAAAAGATGAATTCACTATCTAATTCTCTGCGTTCACCAGAATACAAACCCATGGTTTTATCTTGACCGAAAATATTTCGAAACGTAATTAAAGAATTTTCCGCAATAGTTAATCTGTGAACTACAAACAGTAATCTTTTCGGATTGAATGCCTTAACATCGAATGCTGATAAATATGTCTTTCCTGTTCCTGTTGCAGAAATTACTAAAGCTTTGTTCTTTTTATCTGACCGTAATTTTTCTAGGTTTTTCAATGCTTCCAATTGCATTGAATTGGGAGTTATATTTACTTCTGGGTCAGTTAAGTTTTCAAATTTGTTTTTCTTATATAAAAGAATTTGCTTCAGATATATAATTTCATAAGACAAAATATATTCTTCCGTTACGGGGGTCCCATTTTCAAAATCAGCATGAAATTCATTGATTACTTTTTCAGCTAGACCACTGTCATCTAATGCGGAGACCTTAATGTTCCATTCTTTGTTAGTTGACAAAGCCTGGTCTGTTAAATTACTACTACCAACTATTAAATTATAATGTTCCTTGTTTTTAAAGATGTATCCTTTTGTATGGACATTTCCAGTTGTTGCAATTCTTAGGTCAATATTTTTGAATTGGGATAATCTTTTTAAAGCTTCAGGTTGAGTGAAGTTTAAATACTGTGAGACTAATATTTGGCCCTTTATTTCTCGATTTTCGAGCTCTTTAAGCTTGTTAATTATTGTAGCAACTCCACTTGTAGTTACAAATGCTACGGATATAAAAAACTGACTACAATTTTCAAGCTCATGAAGAATGGTCGAAAGCACCTTTTTTGGTGGATTTTTTTGATTGACAAGTAACTCGGGTTGGTAATCAAGACTGGATAAAACTGTCTTATCTACATAACCTGTTTGTAAACTGTTATTGAATAATGTGGTTAGCTTATCCATTCAATACTAATTGTTTGACTATTGGAATATCAGCAGCAGCCCAATCTAATTTTTCAAGGTCAGAAGTAGCTAACCATTTGTAATCAATATGTTCTGTTAGTATGAGTTCTTTAGATCCAACCTCGCAAATAAAGCTGTGCATTGTCAGCTCAAAATCTGGATACTCATGAATAACTGTAAGATATGAGGATTTAATATTTGTTGAGATATTTAATTCTTCATATAACTCTCGATGCAAGGCGTCCTTTTTGGTTTCACCCTCTTCAATTTTACCCCCAGGAAATTCATATTTCTCAGAAATATAATGGAGTTTGTTTTTTGGTCTTTGAACACATAGAATCAGATCTTGAAAAAATATTATTCCTGCAACAACTTCAATCCGTTTCATTATTAATTTTTGTTTTTATTCTAATTGTTGGTGGCGAAAAAAAGATGCCTTTTGAACACGATTTCCTATCAAATTATATCGTGGATTTACTCACTCAGGCATACTCAAATTGTCTTTTTAAAGTTAATTACATTTTTCATTATCCAAAATTTCTAGGTGTATTTAGCGTGAGAGAAGTATTCACAAAGAAAGGTCCATCCACATATTCAAATACTCACTCACAAAAGGTATTCGAGTAGGTGTCAAACCGCAACCAGAACATACAATTTAACCTTCGCCCGTGACGCGCCAATAAACAACTGATAATTACTCTTTTGATCCTGTTTACTGTCACAAATAAGGAATACAACATTCCATTCAAGTCCCTTGGCTTCCATTCTATATTGTTGTTTTGCAACCATTTTTGAAATAGCTTTGAGCGAAACTCAGGACCATTGACGGTTCTGATTTTCTTTGGTTTACCATTTAATTCAATTCTTTGTTCTAGATAGACGATTACTACCCTGGCTGGAAGGTTAATGCCTACTTTAATTCCTTTACATTGCTATCAATCTATGAGGCTGTTGTTTTTATTAATTCATATGTTTGGTACCAGTAGTAAAATGAGGATTTATCCGGTTGTCGTTTCAAGCGGTTCATAAAACTCCAATCCGCATTTTCAATATTCAATTCTTTAATATCTTGTCCTTCATAGTAGGATAAAGGGCTCATATCATTTACTAATATTTTGGTAGCCAAATAGGCTATTCGGGCTGATGCCGGAACAGCATCATCAATTCTAAAATTCCCTGACATTAAATATCCGGTACCGAAGGCAATTATTCCTTTTTGTAATTGTGCAAACTTTGCTTTCTCCTCTGTAGTCCCTCTTTCCCTTTTTGTAATAATTATACATGTATCAATAGTGTCTTGAAGGATTTTCTCTGGTGTTAAATCCGGGTGTGATTCTTTTCGATATTCGATTTCATGTTTAGCGAAGATTTGAAAACTTTTTGCAACTACTTCAAAAGAAGAAATTTTTTCAAACAGTTTACTTAAGTCATAAAGTTGTTTGCAAATTTCCATTGTTGCAGGTTGACCACCTTTTTCGTATGGAATACCAATTGTATTTGGTGCAAATGCAGTTAACTTGTCCCCTATAATTGCATCAATTGTTGGTAGCGAAACCATAGTTTTATCGTCGGTTTCTATCCACTTGGCTTTTATCTCTTTATCTGCTAGTTCTGGGTAGGGAGAATCTTCAAGAAGAATATCTAAAAGTACGGTTCCAGTATACGCCCCTTTTATTGAAGATTCATAAGCAAATATGTAATGCGCTTTGGGAACTCCCGGTTTGTAACTTCTGTGTTCATTAAGTTCAAAACCGGTAAACCTTGATGATTTGATTACTTTTGTCAATATAGCTTCAAGTTCTTCTTTTTTTGTATTTGAAATAATATCAATGTCAATAGAAAATCGATTTCCTTCTTCTAAAAGTATAACCAGACTAGTACCGCCCTTAAAAGTGAATTTCAATCCATTTTGCTGAAGTTGTTCCAATAAATGCAATGCATAAATCATTTTTTCTAAAATGATTACATCAATTCTTCTGTGTGCAGTCTGTCGTTTAAAGGATTGCAGCCATTCTTCCGTAAAACATTTCTCTTTAAACATCTATAATATCTTTTACTAAATAATTCATGTTATTACTCAAAAACAATTTGATATCATTGTCTCTTTCTCGTCTCTTTGCATAACTCAAGAGTTTTGTATAATTAATATCATAGCTCTTTAATGCATTTTCAAAAATGTGTGCCAATTCTGAACCTTGCGAGTAATAAAAAAGTTTATCCTCTGAAAAAATATCAACTAATATCTTTTCCAAGAAAGGCGTATAAAATTTTAATTTTTTTTCCGTTCGTTTGCCAATGGGAGAGCGGGTTACTAGTTTTTTAATCACAATAGGTTGTGAGCTTTCTGCTACATAAAAATTAATAGCCTTTTCATCTGGTGTCAGAAAGACTTCCGCTTTATATGTTTCTTTTAGCTCGTAGAAAAAGGAATCTAAAAAGTCTTTTTCTGTCTCAATTATAAAAATCCTTTTACTAGCCTGATGTTGAGAAAACTCATTTAACCAATTTGTTTCCCAAATGCAATATTTTACATCTTCGAATCTCTCATTGATTTTCTTAGCGAGTTTTAGTAAATCTTGAGAAACATCTGGTTTGTACTTTGGTTTGTATGAAATAGTATATAAACCACGCATAATTGGTTTAATTATATTTTTGTTTTTTAAGTCATAGATTCTCCAACCAAAAGTTCCCTCTTTTAGTTCTGGTTCAAAGTATTTAAAGAATTCAAAAAGGTCATCTCTGGAGAATGCCTCTCTGTCTTTAAATTCTTCTATTAATCGATTTTCTATAATTTTTGGCATACTTAAAATCCAATTTTTGCCAAATATACAATATTCTGGTTAATATTAGAAATCAAAAATATGCCAGTGAATAGAAATTCTGGTAATTTTTGAAATCTGTGTGTTGGCAAAAATTGCACTCTTTGTAAGCTTTGGATTGAGCATCGGCTCGTGAGGCTTGCCAATGTGTGTAATGTGCGTTGGCTATCATTCCGATTTTAGCGCGTCGGTAAAACAAAAATTCCATCAGGTTTGCACAATCTTTCGTTTTTCCCGCCTTGCACACAACGAAACCTATCTGTAAGCTATAATTATCTTTCCATTCGGTATTTCCCGATCTTTGAACCAGTAAAAATAAAATAATAACTATAGAAACCCCATAGTGATTTGTTTTCATCTGTATTTAACCCTCTTTGACAGGGTGTCTGACAGATCATGGAATGGAATCAAAAGTAAAAACAGGGCGTCTAAAAAACCCCCAGGAGTTTCAAAGAGGCGATAACGATCGTAACCAGCAAGATAATCCTGATAAATCCGGCCCCCTTTCTTACTGCGGCCTTTGCCCCTACCCAACCCCCTGCCATGGACCCGGCTGCCAGTAAAAATCCGTAAAGCCAGTTCACCTGATCGTTTAGGATGAAAACCGGCAGGGCAAAAAGGGTAAAGGCCAAGGTGATGAACACCTTGAGTGCGTTGGCTTTTACAAGTTCATAACCACTCCCCAGCACAAGCCCTCCCAGCAAAAAGAAACCCACACCGGCCTGGATGAAACCGCCATAGACACCAATAAGAAAAAACAGGCATGCCTGCACCCAAACGGGCAATCCCGATTCTGTACGATGTTCCTTCAACCATTTTGACGGTTTCCACAATACAATGAAAAACATAAAAAGAAGGAGTCCCCCAATCATCTTTTTCATCACCTCCTCGTTCAGATCCACCGCGATCACTGCTCCTGCAATGCCCCCTCCGATGGCCGGGATGAGCAGAAACAGGGAGGATTGTAAATCCAGCACCTTATCCCTCTTAAAGCTTGCCGTCCCTGAAAGTGTCTGAAGAAGGATGCCGATCCTGTTTGTCCCGTTGGCTACCGTCGCCGGCAATCCAAAAGCCATGAGAACAGGTAGCGTGATCAGGGAGCCGCTTCCTGAAATGCTGTTAATGACCCCGGCAAGGAACCCTGCCAGGATGATCAGGGGATAAACAAAATACCATTCCATGAAAATAGAATTACTACCAGGCAAACATAGGCCTTTCGTTCATAAGAGCGTTCACTTCCTCTTTCACTTTTTTGATAATGGATTCCTCTTCGATGTTGGTGATCACCCTGTCCATTAAATCCACAATCAACCGGATTTCATTTTCAACGATCCCCCGGGTGGTTATCGCGGGGGTCCCGACACGGATTCCCGAAGTCTGGAAAGGCGAACGGCTGTCGAAGGGAACCATATTTTTATTCACGGTAATATCTGCCTTCACGAGAATATTTTCCACTTGTTTCCCGGTAATATCAGGGACTTTGCTTCTCAGATCCAGGAGCATGGAATGGTTATCGGTACCCCCTGAAACGATTTTGTATCCTTTTTCGACAAATGCCTGGGCCATAACGGCCGCATTCTTCTGAACCTGGGCCTGGTAGCTCTTAAATTCAGGTTGAAGGGCTTCTCCAAAGGCTACTGCCTTGGAGGCAATAATATGTTCCAGCGGGCCACCCTGTATACCCGGAAATACTGCTGAATCAAGGAGGGAAGACATCATGCGGATCTCCCCCTTTTTTGTTTCAATACCAAAGGGATTTTCAAAATCCTTACCCATAAGGATAATCCCTCCTCTGGGCCCCCGAAGGGTTTTATGGGTGGTGGAGGTGACAATATGGGCGTGTTCAAGCGGGTTTTTAAGCAGTCCGGCGGCAATCAGTCCTGCGGGATGGGCCATGTCGATCATAAGCAGGGCACCAATTTTATCGGCAATGCTGCGCATCCGGGCATAATCCCATTCCCGGGAATAGGCCGATGCCCCTCCCACAATAACTTTGGGCTTTTCTTTCAGCGCCGTTTCTTCCATACGGTCGTAGTTGATCCTTCCGGATTCTTCATCCAAACCATAGGAAATGGCATGGTACAATATCCCCGAACTATTCACAGGAGAGCCATGGGAAAGATGTCCTCCATGAGAGAGGTCAAGTCCCATAAAGGTATCCCCCGGGTTCATCAGGGTAAGGAAAACGGCCATATTAGCCTGGGCACCGGAATGGGGTTGAACATTTACATATTCGGCCTGATAGAGCTCCTTTAAACGGTCGATTGCCAGTTGTTCACTAAGATCAACGATCTCACAACCCCCGTAATACCTTTTTCCAGGATATCCCTCGGCATACTTATTGGTCAGACAGGAGCCCATGGCTTCCAAAACCTGCGGACTTACGAAATTTTCAGAGGCGATCAATTCAATGCCTCTTCTTTGACGTTGATTCTCAAGATCAATAATGTTAAATAAGCGGGTATCCCTTTTCATATTTTTTTGTTTTTAGGTTGATAATTGTCTAAATGAGGGTTGGCATTTCTTTCTTTTTTGGGAGACAGAAAAGGCAAAAGTAATATATTTCCCGAAAAGGGTCTCACTTTAAAAGCAAGGCATGGGTAAATATTATTCATCCGAAAATTGAATCAGGAGTTTCCGGTAAACATTAAATATCTTGGATTTTGAAATAAAACCCACGTACTTTTCTCCCTCTGTTACCGGCAGATTCCAGGCATCTGTTTCCTCAAATTTTTTCATAACCGATTGCATGGGCTCGTTCAGTTCCACAAGTGCCGGCGGATCGATCATCAATTCCGAAACGAGAGCCGTGTCGTAAAGTTCCCGGTTAAAAATGATATCTCTGATATTATCCAGCAGGACAATCCCGTAAAACACCCCCCCTTCATCGACTACCGGAAAAATATTCCGCCTGGATTTCGCAATAATCTTCACAAGATCACCCAGTTTCGCCTCGGGGTGTACCGGCTTGAGGTCTTTTTCGATGACCGAATTGAGGTTGAGAAGGGTGAGCACCGCCCTGTCTTTGTGATGGGTTATCAGATCGCCTTTTCTGGCCAGGCGTTCGGTGTAAATAGAATGGGGTTCAAAGGCAATAATGGTAAGGTAAGCAATGGCTGAAGTAGCGATCAGGGGAACGAATAGTGTATATCCGCCGGTTATTTCAGCAATGAGGAATATAGCCGTAAGGGGGGCATGCATCACTCCGGCCATAATTCCCGCCATACCCACCAGGGTGAAATTTCGTTCGGAGATCGACCAGAACCCGATACTGTTCACCACCCGCGAAACAATAAATCCGGTAACCCCGCCCATAAAAAGCGCAGGGGCGAATATTCCTCCCACCCCGCCACTTCCGGTGGTAACGGACATGGCCACTACTTTAAAAGCCAGGATAAGTCCCAGGTAAAGAACCAACATCCAGGCATGATCCTTCAGAGTATAAAATAAGCTGTCGTTCATGAGATTGACCTCTTCCCCTGTCATCAATGCCTTCAGGGTTGTATAACCCTCTCCATACAAGGGAGGGAACAGAAATATAAGGACACCGAGGATTATGCCGCCCATTACCAATTTATGGTAGGGGTTTTCAATCCTTCCAAAAAGCTTCTCGATTTTTTTCACGCCCCGGGTTACATATAAAGAGACCATTCCTGAAATAATGCCTAACAAGATATAAAAGGGAATATTGCTCATGACGAAGGGATCGGCTACCGAAAAAGAAAAAATCACCTCCTTTCCCATGAGAAAATAGGATACCATTGTGCCCGTTACCGCAGAAATCATCAAAGGAATGATGGACCACATTGTCAGATCGAGCATCAAAACTTCAAGGGCGAAGACCAATGCGGCCACCGGAGCCTTAAAGATTCCGGCAAGGGCACCCGCTGCACCGCATCCCAGCATGAGAATGGTGGTCTTATAATTCATCCGTAAAATGCGGGAAATTCTGGATCCGATGGCCGATCCTGTCAGGACGATGGGAGCCTCCAGTCCTACAGAGCCGCCGAAACCTACTGTCAAGGTACTGGAAATTAAGGAAGAAAAGGTGTTATGACCGGCAAGCATCCCTTTTTTACGGGAGATAGCAAATAAAATACGGCTTACGCCGTGAGAAATATTATCTTTTACAAAAAACCTGATATACAGAACCGTGAGCAGCAGTCCGACCAGGGGAAGGGCAAAATACAAATAATTTACCTGTCCCGTGGAGGCGGTTTTTGTCAGCCATTGCTGGGTAAAATGAACGATGTTTTTAAGAAGCACGGCAGCCAGTCCTCCCAGCAAGCCAATGATGAAACTCATGATCACTACAAACCTTCGGTGTGACACATGTTTTTCACGCCACCGGGCTATTTTGCCTATAAAACTATGGATTTTCATGAGCCGCAAAGGTAAGGAAGAATTTCTCTATTCATCAGAAAACAGCCTAAGCATTTCCCTGTAGGAAGAAAAAACCTTTGCGCGGGAGACAAATCCGAGGTATTTCCCATTTTCCAGTACCGCAATATTAAAGCGTCCGCTTTCCTGAAATTTCCTGGCGACAGTGGCCATCGGTTCATGGAGATCAATGGTTTTTTCAGGCATGAACATAAGGTCCTTTACTGAAGTTTTTTCATAAAGATCCGTTTCGAACATAATATGGCGAATGTCATCCAGCTTCACGATGCCCAGAAAGATATTCTCGCTGTCCACCACCGGAAAAATATTCCGTTTACTGCGTTTTATGGTTTTCACCAATTCTCCGAGTTTATCATTGGGATGAATAATGCTGAAGTTTTTTTCAATAAGTTCATCCACATTCATCATTAAAAGTATGTTACTGTCCTTGTCATGGGTCATAAGTTCGCCCCTTTTGGCAAGCTGGATCGTATATACCGAGTTCTGCTCAAATAACCGGACGGTTGCATAAGATATAGTGGATACGATCATCAGGGGCATGAAGAGTTCATACCCACCGGTAAGTTCAGCAATTAAAAATATGGCGGTAAGGGGAGCATGAATAACCCCGGCAATAAGCCCGGCCATTCCCACAAGGGCAAAATTGCTAAGGGAAACATTCACCCCTAATTTACTGAGAACAAGTCCGAGGAACAAACCGCTGTTCGCCCCGGTGAACAGGGAAGGGGCAAAAATGCCTCCTACCCCTCCGGCGGAAAATGTAAGAGTAGTGGCGGCTGATTTAAATAAAATAACCAGAAGCAAAAGAAGAAGGGTCATCCAGGAATTTTCGCTCAGATGGCTGAATAGGTCATGCTGAAAAAGGTAGGATACATCCCCTCTCAGGCTGGAATTGATCTCCTCATACCCCTCACCGTATAATGCCGGCATCAGGAATATTACCACTCCCAGCAGCCCCCCGAAAATAAGCAGGCGTTTGACCCAGCTATTCATTTTTTCGGAAAAAGAGGTGATAAAAGCATATACCCGTGTAAAATATACGGAGACCAGACCAGCGAATACGCCGAGAAAAATATACAGATGAATATCCCCCAATTTAAAAATTTCCTGAACTTTAAAGGAGTACAGGAGGTTCTGTCCCAGAAAGAAATAAGAGGTCAGGGCCGCTACCGTAGAGGCAATAAGCAAAGGGACCATGCTGTAGATGGAAAGGTCGACCATAATCACCTCAAGGGCAAAAACAATCCCTGCAATGGGGGCTTTGAAAATTGCAGACATGGCACCGGCACTGGCGCAGGCAAGCAACAGGGTAATCTCCTTGTAACTCAATCTGAATGCGCGCCCGATATTTGAACCGATGGCTGCCCCTGTAGCAACCGTTGGCCCTTCCAGTCCCACCGAACCCCCAAAACCTACCGTTAAGGCAGCGGTTATAATCGAGGAGTAAAGGTTATGGCTCTTCAGTATCCCGTTCTTCTTTGAGATTGCATACAGGACACTGGGGATACCATGTCCCACTGGATTTTTGTTTATGTATCTTATAAATAATATTACCAGCAAGATGCCAAATACGGGGAATACAAAATAGAGAATAGATTGAAAATTTTTTGCGTAACCAGATGTAACCAGTTCCTTTATAAAATGAACCAGGTTTTTCATGATGACCGCCCCAAAACCCGCGGCCAGACCTACGAATGCACTGAGAATTAATAGAAACTGCCTGGGATGTACATACTTCATCCGTAATGTCTCTATTCTTTCAAAAATTTCAGTGAGTTTCATGGATGACAAAAATAGTATAAAGACTAAAGATCAAAAATTAATCCATGTTCATTTCCCCTTTAAATTCAAAATTTGAGGATTTCGTTGAAAAATTCAGAAAAAAGTCCTGCATTTCTACAAAAATCTCCCTAACTTACCTATCCAAAAACTGACAGTTATTTCATCAGTCGGATCAACGACACAATAAAACTAAACTAAATGGGAAATGACTTTGTTCTATCTTAACTAAATTTACAGTCATGAATGTACATAGCCAAGACCCGGGGCCGGCAAGTTCCGAAAGCTTTTCTCCTGAAATTCAGAGTATTGTCAGGAATCTTTACGAAAACAAAACATTAAAAAGAAAGGGTGCCCGGCGCCGTTTAGAAATTCAGGGAAGAAAAGATCCTGAATGCCTTGTGCCTCTTCTTGCTTCTTCCGACCAAAAAATCAGATGGGAAGCGATCAAAACCCTTACCAGCCTTGAAATGGACTCCATGATCCCTGTTTTCCTGAACCTGCTCAATGATGATTATGGAGATATACGTTGGCTATCAGCAGAAGGGCTGATCAAAATTGGCAGAAAATCCATCTGTCCGACCATCGAAAAATTGATTCAAACTGAGGACTCTCTTCTATTAAGAGAGAGCGTTCACCACGTAATTTCAGGGCTCATTATGCAAAATGAAAGAGGAATTTATAATCCGCTTCTAACGGCTCTTGGCAATATGTATATTTCGGGGTCTCAAGTCAAAATCCGCGCTACCCTTCTCAGGGAAAAATTAGAAAATAATCCGTCGTCCTGTTAAAAAAATGTTTATATTCGAAAAACCTTTTTTAACAAAAAACCCTGTAAATGAAAACCATTATTGTTCCTATTGATTTTTCAGCCGAATCTTTTAAAGGCCTTAAGTTTGCTATTCCCTTTGCAAAAAAATTAGATGCTGAAATTGAGATGGTCTTTGTAAAAAAAGATGAAGAAAATGTCTTCCAGCAGGATCTTGACCGGTTACCAGAAGACAAAATCCGGGATAAATTTGAAACCCTGATAAGGGAATACCAGCCTAAATTAAACAAGGGTAAAAGTATTAGCTATATCATTAAAAAAGGGGTTATCTTCAAGGAAGTGATAAGCCAATCCGAAGCGCATGAGTCCTCTATAATAATCATGTCAACGCATGGAGGTTCCGGCTTCGAGGAAATGTTTGTAGGAAGCAATACTTTTAAAATTGCCTCATCAGCCAACAGACCAGTAATTTCAGTAAGGAAAAACATTCCTTCTGAAATTAACAATATTGTTCTTCCCCTGGATCATACACTTGAAACCCGTGAAAAAGTTCCGCTTACGGGAATCATCGCGGAGAAGTTTAATGCCAGGGTGCATGTGGTTACCGTTTCATCCACCGACCTCCCGGATATAAGGAGTAAATTAAACGATTATCAGTCTCAGGTTTGTACCTGGCTCAGGAAACACCATATTGAATATACCACTGCTGACCTCACCGGCTCAAATATAACTGACGAAACCATTGAATACGCCGAGAAGGTAAATGCTGATCTGATTTCCATTATGACGGAGCAGGAGAAAAGCCTTGCCAATATATTACTGGGCAGTTTTGCTCAACAAATGATCAATAAATCAAGCATACCGGTCCTAACCTTTCCCACGAGGCAGATCGGCGTTTTAACGGAAAGTTTTAAGGCATTGGGAATAAATTATTAGTAGTGAGATTAAGTCTGATCCCATGCTGAAAAGCCTGTCAATAGTATTTTTCTTTTTTATCGTTCAGGTGCTTTCCGGAAGGGCATCAGCACAGGATATTACCCCTCCTGAACGGCCGTTGATCCGGTATGTGACCGTCGATTCCTCCAACAATGATGTTCTGATATACTGGGACCCGACTCCTTCTCCGGATGTGGAATGGTATTCTATTTATTATGAAGTGCAGACCGTGAACGGACCCGAGGGGATCAAAATCGATTCGGTGGATGCCTCCTCCCTCTCTTACCGGCATTCCGGAACTTCTGCCAGTTCGGAAAATCTGTTCTACTCCATTACTGCCATAGACAGTTCAGGAAACGAAAGTCTCCGGACCCCCGGCTTCCACAGCACTGTCCATGTAGAGGCCAGTTACAACTCCTGCGCCAATTCGATGCTTGTGAAATGGAATAAGTATATCGGATGGGAGGAGAATATCTCGGGGTACAGGGTATACCGAAGCATTGACCATGGAATTTTTGAAAATATCGAAGGATTTAATCCGCAGGACACAAGCTTCACTGATCATGATATTCCTGAGAACACCCAATTCCATTATTATATCGAAGCGGTCAAAAACGATGGCTTAATCTCATCTTCAAATGTTTTCAGTAAATTCACCTTCATGCCCCCACCCCCCTCGGACCTTGAACTGATCTATGTTACCGTGGCAGGACAAAATACTGTGAACATAAGTTTTAGCTTCGATCCCATCTCCCAGGTGAAGGATTTTACCCTTTTGCGCTCCAGTGTGGACTCCTCTGATTTTGTTCCACTCGCCTATGCAATGAATGTGTCAGCGCTTCCATATACTTTCACCGATGAGGTCACCAGCTCTTTAAAATCCTACTTTTACAAAATTGGTGCCCTCAATAGTTGCCAGGAGGTAATCTCAACCTCAAATCCCGGGGTGAATATTTTATTAAAGGCAGATACGACAGGCAGGGAAGT
The DNA here is from genome assembly GCA_963779845.1 of uncultured Bacteroidales bacterium. Taxonomy (GTDB): domain Bacteria; phylum Bacteroidota; class Bacteroidia; order Bacteroidales; genus CAVZZV01. The sequence goes on from CAVZZV010000001.1 coordinate 446,671, forward strand.
GATTTTAAACTGGAACCCATATGTTTTTTGGAATGAAGGGGTATCCTCCTATCATATTTTCAGAAAATCACAGAACGGCGATTTTGAGGAGATTGGACAGGTACCGCCTGGCCTGGGGTCTTTTACCATAAATCTTGATCAAATTGACGCGAATACCCTGTCGGGAAATCACATCTACCGGGTTGAAGCACACAGGAACGGAGCCAATGACATTCTATCGGTATCCAATGAGCTGGTGGTTAATATCCCTTCAATCATCGAAAAGATTCCCAATGCTTTTACTCCGAACAACGATGGATTAAATGATACCTTCAGACCACTTCTCGATTTCTTTCCGGAAAATTACCTCTTCATTATTTATGATCGCTACGGTATTCCGGTATTTAAGACTGAACGGCCGGGGGAGGGCTGGGATGGCCGTATTAATGGTAAACAAATGGCCATTGCTGGTGTTTATATATATCATCTTCAGTATACATCATTTAACGGGACCCGAAACAGGAAGACCGGTAAAGTAACCCTCTTTTTGCCGTAAAAAATAAATCCCATTTTTTAACATTGTAATGTTTAAATTTGCATGTTTATTGAAGATAAATCTTCCTTAAACTTTTTAGATGAAGGTTATTGAACATACGGAACAGGCATACGTACAGGAGCTATTCGACGAGTTGCTTAACCATTGCGTGCATTGCAAAACGGAAGAGGACCGGAATCTGATTATCAAGGCATTTAATTTTTCTTCCGAAGCTCATCGGGGAATGCGTCGGAAATCGGGTGAGCCTTATATCATTCATCCTTTAAACGTTGCCAAAATAGTGAACCAGGAGATTGGCCTCGGGGTTAAATCCATGGTGGCTTCCCTGTTGCACGATGTCGTGGAGGATACCGATTTCACCATTGAAGATATAGAACGGGCCTTTGGCCCAAAAGTGGCTGTTATCGTCGACGGGCTTACAAAAATTTCCGGAGTTTTCGACACCAAGTCCTCTCTGCAAGCCGAAAACTTCAGGAAAATGTTACTTACTCTTTCCGAAGATGTCAGGGTAATCCTGATTAAACTGGCGGACCGCCTTCACAACATGCGTACCCTGGATGCTCTTCCCCGGTACAAACAGATAAAAATTGCCGGGGAAACCATTTACCTTTTTGCCCCTCTGGCCCATCGGCTGGGTTTGTACGCGATAAAAACTGAGATGGAGGACTTAAGCCTTAAATACCGATATCCGAAAATTTATACAGAAATTTCCGCAAAGATTAAGGATAACGAAGAAAAGAGGACCCACCTGATCAACAAATTTTCTCTGCCTATCATAGAAAAATTGAATTCGAACGGAATAAATTTCAATATTTCAGGCCGGTCAAAATCAATTTTTTCCATCTGGAACAAGATGCAACAAAAAAATGTTGGGTTTGAAGAGATTTTTGACCTCCTCGCGATCAGGATTATTTTTGAACCTAACAATGGTGTCGCGGAGAAAACCCAGTGCTGGAATATTTATTCCCTTATTACCGATATCTACCCCCCCAGGCCCGACCGCCTGAGAGACTGGGTTTCTACACCAAAAGCTAACGGGTACGAAGCCTTACATGCCACCGTAATGGGCCCTTATGGGAAATGGATTGAAGTACAGATCCGGTCGAAAAGAATGGATGAAATCGCGGAAAGAGGATTCGCTGCCCACTGGAAATATAAAGAGGCCGGGGGAAGTGAAACCGAAATAGACAAATGGATAAAACGGATCCGGGAACTGCTGGAAAGTTCGGATTCCAATGCACTGGAATTTCTGGACGATTTTAAACTCAATCTGTTTGCCTCGGAAATCTTTATATTTACCCCTAAAGGGCATGTAAAAACCCTTCCCCAGGGATCCACCGCATTGGATTTTGCCTATGAGATCCATACTGAAATCGGGAATAAGGCCATCGGGGCAAAGCTCAATCATCATCTGATCCCCTTAAATCAACGCTTGCAAAGTGGAGATCAGGTGGAGATCATAAGTTCTGAAAATCATAAAGTTAAGAGAGAGCGATTCGATTATGTCATTACAGCCAAGGCTAAATCGGGAATTAAGGCAGCCCTTAAATCCGAAACCAAAAACCGGATCGAAAAGGGGAAGAAAGAACTGGAAAACAAACTCCATGAGATGAAACTCCAGCCAAGTTCACGGATCTTCAAAAAGCTCCTTCCTGCATACGATTGCAATAGTAAAGATGAACTCTATAGTAAAATTGGCTCCGGAATCATTGAACTTGAAGACCTGAAAAAAATTCTCCGTACCAATACCAAAAGCAAGTGGGTAAAATATTGGGATCTTTCTATTAGTAAAGTGGTAAAAACGAAGGATAAAGAGGATGTCGGATCGGAAGATATAAGAACCTTCATTGCAAGGGAGCAGCTAAATGATGACGAACGGAATTATTCCCTGGCAAGATGTTGCAATCCTATTCCCGGGGATGAAGTAATCGGTTACCTGGAGGATGAAGATGATGTGGTTATTCATAAATCGGTTTGCGAAAATGCTGTCAAACTGATGTCCAGCGAAGGGAACAGAGTTGTTCCGGTGAAATGGACAACCCACAAAGTCCTTTCCCACCTGGTACGCGTCCATCTCGAGGGCTATGACAAATTTGGCATCTATAATAATATAACCACGATAATATCCAAGGAATTAAGTGTAAACATCCGTACAATCAACCTCCACGGGCACGATGGTGTTTTTGAAGGTACCATAGATCTTTATGTCCATAATGCAAACGACCTGAATAACCTCATCATGAACCTGATAAAAATCAAGGGAGTCGAGAGCGTTTACCGTGTCGAAACCAACGATTAGAAAAAATTGCCTCCCACTATTTCCAAATTCCATTATTTATTCGTTAATTTGAGTACTAATTTTTAATTAGACTTAATTATGGTAAGCGATGAAACAAGGGAAACCGTAAAAAAAATATTCACGGATTACCTGGAAAAAAAAGGCCACAGAAAAACGCCTGAACGATTTGCAATTTTAGACGAGATATACTCCCGCGACGGGCATTTCGACATTGAATCGCTGTATATCTTCATGAAAAACAAGAATTATCGCGTCAGCCGCGCCACTTTATACAATACAATTGAACTGCTGCTCGACTGCAACCTGGTCATTAAGCACCAGTTTGGAAAAAATATTGCACAATTTGAAAAAGCTTACCACTGCATGCAGCATGACCATCTGATCGATCTCGACACCGGCAAGGTTATAGAATTCTGTGATCCCCGAATCGACGAAATCATACGCACTGCTTGTGAATTAAACAACTTCAGGCCTTCTCACCATTCCCTCTATATTTATGGGCGGAGCAATAACAAAGAAGAAAACTATTAACCCATTCCTGCTGTTATTATTCAACCCGGGAGAAAAAATGGTCCCACGAGTCTATGCATGAATATTTGAACAGTTTTCTTCATTCCTGAAGGATTTTATCTATCTTTATCCCCGCGAAAAATTTGAACCGCCATATTTTATAAAGTGAAACAGATCAAGGAGTTATATTTTATTTCTTTTGATCCGAATTTATTTTTGCGCCATTTTTTAAACTCTCTCTCTTTAACAAAAAGATTAAATAATGAACAAAGTCGATGTAATTCTGGGTCTGCAATGGGGCGATGAGGGAAAAGGCAAGATAGTTGATGTCCTGTCCCCCAAATATGATATCATTGCCAGATTCCAGGGTGGGCCCAATGCCGGTCATACTCTTGAATTCAATAATATTAAACATGTATTGCACAATATCCCGTCCGGAATTTTCCGAACCAACACCTTGAATATTATTGGAAATGGGGTAGTTCTCGACCCGGTAATATTTAAAAAAGAAATAGAAGAACTTAGAAAACTGGGCGTTGAACCGGTCAACAATCTGGTAATCTCCAGAAAGGCACACCTCATATTACCTACACACCGCTCTTTGGATGCTGCTTCCGAAAAGGCTAAGGGAAAGACAAAAATCGGCTCCACCTTAAAGGGAATCGGACCGACCTACATGGACAAGACTGGAAGAAACGGACTGAGGGTAGGCGACATAGAGCTTAATTTCCAGGAGAAATACAATTTATTAAAGAATAAGCACCAGGAGCTTCTGGGAATGTACAATGATAAGTACGAGAATAGCGAAGAAGAAAAATTATGGTTCGGGAGCATAGAGACCCTAAAGGAATTCCGGTTTATTGACAGTGAATTCCTGGTAAACGAGTATCTTCAATCGGGGAAGAAAGTTCTTGCCGAGGGAGCACAGGGTACTATGCTCGATATTGATTTTGGTTCCTATCCTTTTGTGACCTCTTCAAACACCATTTGCGCAGGCACCTGTACCGGCCTTGGGGTCGCCCCTTCCGCCATCGGCGAAGTGTTTGGAATTTTCAAAGCCTACTGTACACGGGTTGGAAGTGGCCCCTTCCCCACTGAACTTACCGACCAAACAGGGGAGTTATTACGGAAACAGGGGAACGAATTCGGATCCACCACAGGAAGGCCCCGGCGTTGCGGATGGATAGATTTGGTTGCCCTTAAGTACAGTATCATGTTAAATGGGGTTACCCAGCTGGTAATGACCAAAGCGGATGTTCTCGACAGCTTTCCTACCATTAAACTGGCTACCGCATATAAGACAGGGAATCAAACCATTACCGATTTTCCCTATATGCTTCAGGATGATGTGGAACCGGTATATACTGAATTAGAGGGTTGGAATACTTCCTTGGTCAATATTCGGTCGCGGGAAGATTTCCCGTCACAACTGATAGCCTACATATCCTTTCTCGAAAAAGAACTGGAAGTCCCGGTTTCCATCGTTTCTGTTGGGCCTAACAGAGAACAGATCATTATAAATAAATAACCTCCAAGTAAATCAGGGAAATGGTCATGAAGCTCTCAATCCTTTTGAATCTTTTTATCCTTTTTTCTTTTAATGCCTTTCCACAGGGAGAAAAACTAAGATTAAATCTTCCGACAGGACTGAAATTTTCAACCCAAACCGACAGCCATACCGAGATGAAGCAAACGGTCTTCGGGATCGAACAGGAAATAGGAATCGATATGCAGATAATTACCCAGGCAAGGGTGACCGATTTTGAAAACGGAATTTATCAGCTCGAATATTTCTATCAGTCCCTGAGGATGGAAACGCTTTCTGCCCTTTACAATTCACTAGTCGACACAGATGAAGGGACAAATGAGGAAAGCATGCTGATGCGGGTCATTATCGGTAAACCCTTTAAGGTTACTTTAAGCGAAACAGGAAACGTGCAGAGCGTAAGAGGCCTCGACAGCATCATCGAAAATTCAGCAAATAATACAGATCTCGATTCGATTGCAATCCTTGATTTTAAGTCCTCCTTACTGGGAACTTTCGGGGAGGAAGCATTCCAACAAAACCTCCGGGAGATCTTTGTTCCCTTTTCAGAGGAAAGCGTCAGTGAAGGGGATATCTGGACAGACAGCTATGAAACCTCTGCCTCCAATATGCCCTTTAGTGTGTTTAATATTGTTTCCCTTAAGGACCTGAACCCAAAACATCTGTTACTGCAGGTTACTGGCAGCGTAAAATCGAGGGCCAGCGAGGCCATTAATATGAATGGCTATACCGGTACCATGAACCTCACGGGAGAGTCCCTGAGCGAAGTGCTACTGTTTCCAAAGCTACTCCTTTGCAATAAATCCACCCTAACAAGGGAACTGAAGGGTTCGATCAATTTTAAGCCCGATCCGGATGCCGATCAGATCGTCGATGTTCCGACAAGGATAATCCTTAAGAACAACACGACTATAAGCCTGGAAAACTGACATGAAATTTTTTCCTTCCCTGCCCAAAACCAGTGTGCGGCGCCTTCTATTTATCGCAGCAATGGCCTGGCTTATCGCAGGATTTATGCTTCTGTACAAAGGAGTAAAATTCCTCATTGAATGGAATGATCGGATGCTGCTGATGTTGATGATAAGTCTTATCTCAGGATTACTCTTTTATTTTCTCCTGTTCACCCGAATATCAAGAAGGCATACCCTCAGAATTATGAATCTAAAGAAAGAAGAACGGAATATTTTGGCCTTTTTTAATGTCAGGGGCTATCTTATTATGATCCTTATGATCAGTTTTGGGATCCTCCTGCGAACCTCCGGAATAATTTCCCCTAAGTACCTGTCCTTTTTATATTTAAGTATGGGCCTCCCTCTCTTTCTCTCTGCGTTTCGGTTTATTTATTGTGGAGTAAATGTTCCTGATAAGACCTCTTGAAATCCTAAAAAGTTGTTAATCTTTACTTTTCCTGCAAAACTAAAGCTGTTTTCATGATGTTTCCTTTCAACACTGATCCAGCGGGAAATTACGAATAATTTGTGGAGTCGGATCAAAACTGGATCGTAATTAAACAACTTAAAATTTAAAATTATGAAAAAGTGCTTTTTATTAATGTCGGCTATTGCGATATTTGGCATTACAGCAATCGGGCAGTCGAGCACCACCGTTCCTGCAAATGTGAAAGAGGGTTTTACCAAGAAGTACCCCACTGCTTATGATCCAACCTGGAAACAAAGCGATGATGGATGGGGCGCTGAATTTCAGATGGATGGCAAAAACTACAGATCCAATTTTGATGCACAGGGAAATTGGGTCGACAGTGAATACGACCTGAAATCGTCCGACGTTCCTTCCAATGTGCGATCCACACTTAACAAGGAATATGAAGGCTACAGAATTGATAATTCATACCTGTCGGAAAATGCCAAGGGCAAAGTATACCGTTTTGAAGTTTCCAAAGATGGAGATCAGAAAACAGTGAAAATTGATCCCAATGGCAATGTGGTTAAATGGGATTCACACAGCGATATGGATACTTACAGTCCACATAATCCTTAGAAAATAGTCAGCAATATTATTTTCAAGGGATCAAGTCTGATTTTTTTTCAGGGACCGCAGATTAAAATATTTAACTCTGCGGTCCTTTTATTTATCTTCGTTTAAACATTCTTATAACTTAAGGGTTTTAACGGATAAATAAAAACTTTTAATTTAGTTCAGATTTCACAATAAATTTTGTCGTAATCTGTTTTTTATTTTCCGGAAAATAGTATTTTTGACGGCCGTTATTAAAAATAAAATTTATGGTTAACGTATTCACCTAATTAAGTAAATGAAAAATAAGCAATTAAGCACATTGCTCAGACCTGAATTAGCCCAGGCTGGCAGCTTTCAGAAGAACCTGATTATTGGCAACCGTATTCCCAGGGATTACTTCGTTACCACGGGATCAGGAGAAAGCGATATCACCGTCCATGCTGGCTCCTACCATTTAGCTCTCAAGGCAGCAGGAATCGAAATGGCTAATATAATGACCTACTCATCAATCCTCCCCGGAATCGCGAACGAAACATCGAAACCTTCCCACTTCACCCATGGTGCTGTGATGGAATCCATTATGGCTGTCGCAAATGGGACAAGGGGTGAGTTGCTTAATGCAGGAATAATATATGGTTGGTTGTATGACCGTCAAACGCATGAAAAGTTTGGTGGACTTGTTTGCGAACATAACGGAAACTACACCGATCAGGATATCCGTTCAAAATTGAACGACAGTCTGAAAGAGTTGTACCGGAATGGGTTCGACGAACAATATGAAATGAAGGATATCCGGTTGATCACCCAATCCTGCCAGCCGGAAAAAGAATATGGTACCGCATTGGTGGCCTTATGCTTCACCAGTTATGTCTATCCTGTTCTCGATACCCCCACAAATTAGAGCGGAAATGCAAAATTTTGGTGGATTGTCAGAAGAATATACCTCGTATAATGATTCTGACATTGTAGTGATTCCAGTGCCTTATGACGGAACTTCGACCTGGATCAAGGGAGCAGAAAGGGGACCGGAAGCTTTGCTTGAAGCCTCGGCCAATATGGAACTCTATGATATTGAGACCGACACAGAAGTATATCTGCGGGGAATCCACACAACAGAGATTGTACATACATCCGAAAGCCCGGAGATATTGGCTCCCCTGGTGAAAGATGCCATGAAGAAGGTTTTTGATGATCAGAAGTTCCCTGTCCTGCTGGGTGGGGAACATTCAGTGAGCATTGGAGCCTTTCAGGCTGCCGGTGAAAAATTCGATGATCTGACAATTCTTCAGCTCGATGCACATTCTGATTTGCGGCCGGAATATGAACATTCGGCATATAATCATGCCTGCGTTATGGCTCGTGCAAAGGAAATCTCCCCCATCGTGCAGGTTGGAATACGCTCCATGTGCGTGGAGGAAAAGGAAAATATGGATGCTTCAAGGGTTTTTTGGGGACATCAGATAAGAAACAACAGCACATGGATGGAGGAAGTCCTGGACTTATTATCCGGGAACGTTTATATCACCATTGACCTGGATGTTTTCGATCCGGCCTGTCTCCCCGCTACAGGAACCCCGGAACCAGGCGGAATGGACTACCCGACAGTCATTGAATTTCTAAGGAAAGTAAATGCTGCCAAAAACATTGTCGCTTTTGATGTTGTTGAGTTATGTCCCATTCCGGGAAACCCGGCCTCAGATTTTCTGGCTTCAAAGCTGGTTTATCAGATTTTGAGCATGAAGTTTGGGGGATGAGGGGATGTGAGGAATGTGGGGGATGTGAGGATGGGAGGATGTGAGGATTTGAAGGATTTGAGGATGTGAGGATTTGAGGATGTGAGGAAAGGATGGGAGGCATCACTTGATAAAATGATATAAGAAGTAAATGTATATAAACCATCGAGACCCTTTAATGGACTTTTTAATTTAACAGATAAAACCCCTAAAGAGGAAATAATTATAGCCATGGATAAAAAAAAGTATTTAAAAGAAAAGATCAAACACATTGATATCAAATCCTTCGACCCTTCTCCAATAATCGATTCTATGCGGGGCATGTCCTTCAGTTCAAGGGATACCGCCAGAGCGGCTGAAATATTACTCAAAATGTTGAATGATAAGGATTGTTCCGTCATTCTTACCCTTGCAGGGAGTACCAGTGCCGGAGGATGTATGCAGGTGTATGCCGACATGGTGAAGCACAACATGGTGGATGCGATCGTAGCAACAGGTGCATCCATCGTGGATATGGATTTTTTCGAAGCCCTGGGCTTCCATCATTACGTGGGAACCTCGCAGGTGGATGACACCCTTCTTCGTGATCATTACATCGATCGCATTTACGATACATTTATAGATGAGGAGGAATTGCAGGTGTGCGACAGCACCATAAAGGAGATTGCGGATTCTCTTGAACCCCGGCCCTATTCATCCAGGGAATTCATCAGGGAAATGGGAAAATGGCTGGTGAAGAATTCAAAAAAGAAGGAGTCCCTTGTCCAGTTAGCCTATGAAAACAATGTCCCGATTTTCTGCCCGGCCTTTAGTGATAGCAGTGCCGGTTTTGGCCTGGTAAAACATCAGTGGGAAAATCCTGAGAAGCATGTGAGCATTGACTCAGTGAAAGATTTCCTGGAGTTGACAAAGATAAAAATGCAGGCGAAAACAACGGGTTTATTTATGATTGGGGGCGGGGTGCCCAAGAATTTTGTTCAGGACACTGTCGTTTGTGCCGAAGTTCTCGGGAAAGAGGTCCCGATGCATAAATATGCCGTTCAGATCACGGTAGCAGACGTCCGCGATGGGGCCTGTTCAAGCTCAACCCTTAAAGAAGCCGCCTCCTGGGGAAAGGTGGATACGGTTTATGAACAAATGGTGTATGCCGAAGCAAGCACTGTCGTACCTTTGATTGTAAGTTATGTGTTCCACAAAGATAATTGGTCTGCAAAAAGGAAAAAATATGAATGGGCCAGGATTTATTCACCGGATTCCGGAACTTTACAGTAAATTTGCAACGAAAGAACCTATGTCTTCCTCTGATTTTACAGGGATTTTCATACAAGCCCGGGAAATGATTCCAGCTTGAGGGGGAAAGGCTAAAAACCCAAATTTCACACCTACATTAAATTTCATAAAACATGAAAACCAGGATTATTATTATTGCCGTAATCTCACTTTTTCTTTCTTCAAATCTCAAATCCCAGGATTATATAAACGCGGTCGGGGTGCGGATTGGTTTGGGACAGGGAATCACCTTTAAACATTTCGTATCAACCACAGATGCCATTGAAGGCCTCCTGGATTTTCGCTGGGGCGGTTTTAATATCACCGGCCTGTACGAGCGCCACATGACCGCTTTCGATGTTGATGAGCTTTACTTCTACTATGGCGCCGGAGCCCATATCGGATTTTGGGACGGCTACTCAAACCCCTGGTTCGACAACCGGGACCATTATACCGTGATCGGAATTGATGGTCTGGTGGGTCTCGAATATGTTTTCACGGAAATACCCTTTAATCTTGGAATTGATTGGAAGCCTGCCATAAATCTTATTGGAAATACAGGTTTATGGGGAGACAATATCGCCTTGTCATTCCGGTTTATGTTCTGATTTTTTAAGGAGAATCACTGGAAAAGATTATTCATGAAATTAACCATCGAAGAGGGCCAATATGCATAACTCCCCTATGTTAGGGTGGTGATCAGAAGGGATGAGATGCTTCAGCCCTGAAATTATTCTTGGATTCAACCATCTGGTCATGGCAAAGAGCGCCCCGGATTTGTCTGTATATTAAGTATTTTCCCCATTGGTAGCAGGATAGAAAAGGCTTCCGGATTCTTTATTCAGTTTCCATTGAACCTAAATTGTTGTCAGATGAAATCAAGGATTAAAGATGAACTTCTAAATGCTGCGGAAAGGATTAAACCCTATATCCACCGGACTCCGGTGCTTACTTCACACACTATTGATGCATTAGCCGGGGCTGAACTCTTTTTCAAATGTGAAAATTTCCAAAAGATGGGAGCCTTTAAAATGCGGGGTGCCATGAACGCCCTGCTCCTCCTCACCCCTCCAGACCAATTGCAGGGGGTTGCCACCCATTCCTCCGGTAATTTCGCCCAGGCCTTGGCCCTTGCCGCAAGAAACATTGGAGTTAAAGCCTATATTGTGATGCCGGAAGATGCGCCTCAGATTAAGAAAAATGCCGTAGCCGGATATGGTGCAGAGATTATAGAAAGCAAGCCCGGGCAAAAAGCCAGAGAGGAGATGCTGGAACGAGTCCTTCAAAAAACCGGAGCGTGTTTTATCCATCCCTACAACAATATCAATGTTATTCACGGCAACAGTACCGCAGCATTGGAATTACTGGAAGATTACCCGGATTTGGATGCTGTTATTGCCCCGGTGGGCGGGGGTGGGCTCCTTTCCGGCACGGCCCTTGCCGCGAAACTCATCAATCCTGAAATTGAAATCTTTGCCGGCGAGCCTTCGGCAGCCGATGATGCCTTTCGGTCTATCCAAACCGGAATCATCCAACCTTCCATTAATCCCAATACCATTGCCGACGGATTACGCACCTCTCTCGGTGATATCACTTTTCCCATAATTCAAAAGCTTGTAAAGGAAATTATCCGCGTTGAAGAAGAGGAAATCATTTTCGCTATGCAGTTAATTTGGGAAAGAATGAAGATTATCGTGGAGCCTTCCGCGGCCGTTGGGCTGGCAGCAATATATAAACGTCCTGAATTATTTACAAACAGAAAGATCGGGATTATTCTTTCGGGAGGAAATGTGGAGCTATCTAAGCTGCCTTTCTAAAAGAGTTGCGCTGGCATTAAAATGTAGAGAGAATAAATATGTTTTTGATGTTTCTCAGTTACCTAATGGGGTATGCTTTTACAACCTTAATTTATATGGTGAAAATTTAGCCTTCTGCTCCTTATACCCTCAACATGTGAGCAGGGAAAAGTATAAATTTCAACCGGACTTTTCTGTTGATGCGTGAATTACTCAACAATAAAATCAATGCTTATGAAAAGGATACTATTTCAATTAATTTTGTTTCATGCAATTTTATGTAATGGTTGCCTGCAAGATGGAGGATTTATCAAACACAATTGAAGCAAGTGTACTTCATACTTCAATTTTTGGTATTTAACTCTTTATCAATCGTGTCGAAAATATTCTTTACTGCGAATTCTGAAAATCCTTTTTGAGTAAGTATACATTCCCCTCTTTTATTACATACCAGAAAACCTGGCGTTGCTTTTGTCATCTTATACTTTGAAAGAACATAATCTATTTGATTCATATTTAACCTATAGTGAAGGCCTTCAAACTGAACCGATTGATTTTCCCAGGATGGGAACAAAAAATGTTCATCTGTCAAATAAATAAAAACCACTTTTTCATCTCTGTATTTTATTTTTAATGGTTCAATAAATTTATTTGCAGTATGGCAAGGTATACATCCCATCGACCAATAATTAACCAATATAATATTTCCTTCAAATAAGGACAGTATGTCTTCAAAATAATTATCATTTTCTGTTGTAACATTAGAAAGGACTGCGGAGGAATTTTCCCTAATGTTGTCTATATGGGCTGATAACAATTCGTTTTTTCTTGCCAAATAATTGTAATATACGGGCTCTTTTATTTGCTTTAAATCTTCAATTTCCCATTCATCCAATGTTATCTCCTGTTTTATCTTTGACATAAAATTTAATACTACCAATAAATCAAATGCAGGGCCAGTATCTTCTTTTAAAATTTGGGCAAGATAATTTTTTTGCCGTTTTAAAACATCCTGGTTCAGTTTCTTCCGGGGAATTAGCCTCATATTCAGCGCCTCTTCTAAAGGCATAACCTTATCTTCTATCTGCTTACATTCATAAATTATATTAGAAAAAAAACGACCGTAAAAAGAATTTAGGGAATTTATATTCATTTGTTCCAAAAATGAAAAATAACCTATGTCAACAGCAGGCTTTGATAAATCACCTTGATCGAGATGATTTCTCATTAAAGTATTGTTATTTACCAAACATCGCATTGCAAGCTGTTGGAGGTTTATTGTAATTAATTCTTTCGTTTGTTTTGAAATGTCCGTGTTTAGGAAATCCATTAATGAGTTGTCCAATGTGGATAGTATATGTGCTTTGTATTGATCTGCATTTTGATATTCATTGTTAAAGCTAAAAAGACTAACGGTATTATACAAAAAATGTAAATAATTCAAATCATTGTTTACTTCTGCGAAAGCTCCGCCAAATCGGACATATTGGTTATCTATATTTCGTCTTTCCCTGGGATCAAACCCGTTTATATTCATAACTTGCTTGGCATCAATTTGAATATAACATGTATCGCCTGGTGATAACAAAATATTTTCCATGTAATAATCAGATATAAAAAGACAAGTGGAATTCGAAATGATTGGAAAGTCAATAAAAAAATCACCATCCCCCGTGATATTGACGATAAATGCTTCGGGTTCATTCAATATTGGGTTGTGGTATGCTAATCTAATGTGGCTGTTTGAAACTGGATTATATCCAAACACCCTCCCCTTGACAAATGCCCTACCTTCCATCAAAGAAATTGCAGGAAGAAAAGCCTCTTTATTTCGTAAATCATCGTGTTGACTTTTTAAGCTGAAGGAATCAGGGTAGGGCCGTGAATAATTGTTATTCAGACAGATCAAAACGAAGGCTAATAAAATAATTATTTTAAGCATCGTATATTTAATAAAATTATCACTATTCTGTTATAATGCAATTAGAAAGATCCCATCCACATGAGGGGCATTCTCCTTGTGGATTACTTGCATTCCCATGACCTTCTGTAACTAATAATGCAGCGCACCAACAACAATTCATTTCACAAACGATGTAAGATGAATTATCACATTCCAAAGTTGCTGGGAGGAGTCCTAAAATAACCTTCACAACATTATCATTTATCTCAACTGCTTTAAGATTGTATGTTGATTTTGTTGACTCTTTTTGATTCTGTGCAGATAAAGATGAATTAAAAACAAAAAATAATAAAAACACTGTTGAAAAAATACTGATTTTTGCTTTCATAGTAAAAATATTTTAGTGTATAAAATGATTAAATTTAAAACAACTTGTTATTAAAATTTTAATATTTAACATATTATTAACAAGCACAATTGCATCAGGTGCGAGCGAAACCTTCTGTTAAATTACAATACCCTGCATCTCTTCCTCGGGCTTGAATCTGGAAAAGAGATTATTCTCACCGATAATTTGTTTTGATCTCCCCATCTTGAATTTGCCCATCAATTTTGGAATGACCATATTTCGCCGATATTTACGGCATTGTTTTATTTGAACAATGGTTGATTTTATCGGGAATTGACATGATTGCCGTTTAATTGTGGATATGGTAATAAAATATCTTCCAGGTGCAGAATAATCCAAATATTTCGAACGGTTTGGCTCGATTCGGTATTTATTTTTGAATTTGGACAAGGGTCCGTCAATTTTAAATGATCCATTTTTATTGGGTAATGTCCAAAAATCGAAAAAATAGAAAATTCATGAATTTTCTCTATAAGGATCATAATTTGCAAAAGAAAATGACTCCCTAAGAACCTTCCTTTTCCATTGAACAGGATATTCCTCATAAACAAGATAAATTTGGTTGATTATATTTTGAATTAATCCTTCTAAATTAGTATCTTGCCTTTATTTTAAGGGATTCATTTCGGAAAATTTTCTGAACAGGGGATTCCTTACTGCAATTTTTTATACCCCATGCGATGAAAGAGGAGAAAGGCCAGAAGCTGGGTTCGGTGCAACAGAGAGAGAAAGACCTTTCCCGGGAGGTGACGGTTATTGGCCTTGGAGCTTCGGCCGATGGAATACATGCCCTTGAAACTTTTTTTACCTACGTACATCCGGATCCCGACCTAAGTTATGTGGTGGTGCAACACATGAGTGCCAACAGGCAGAGTCTGCTTTCGGAAATTCTCCAGAGAAAAACCAACCTGAAAGTCGGGGAAATTGAGAATAAACAACCCATTGAGGGAAATCACGTTTATATTGTCCCGGGAGGTCATCATGCCTTGATAAAATCAAACCACCTGTTTCTTAAAAAATTTCCCAATAATAAAAAATCATTCAACCTCCCTATCGATCACTTTTTTCATGTCCTGGGCGATGAAAAGAAAGATCGGGCTATAGCAGTCCTGCTTACCGGATCCGGATCAGACGGGGTAAATGGGATAAAAAGCATTAAGAGTAATGGGGGATTCATAATTGCTCAGGTACCTGAAAGCGCCAATTTTCCCTCAATGCCCCAGCATGCCATCGATACCGGAATGGTAGATATCATTTGCAGGATTGAAGAAATGCCGGAAATTATTCAGGACCTTACCAATAGTCTGGACAGCGTAAGTTACCTCTTCAACAAGAAAAATGAAAGTCAGGTGGCGGCTTTATTACTTCTTTTAAAATCTTATAATAAACATGATTTTTCAAGGTATAAGAGGATCACGATTGTAAGACGTATCAACAGAAGGATCATTTTTAATAAATTATCATCCCTTGAAGAATATATCGACCTGGTCAAAAAAAAGCCGGATGAACTGGAAGCCCTCTTCAAAGAACTGCTTATTGGTGTCACCTCCTTCTTTCGGAATTCTGAAGCCTACGAGAGCCTCTATCGCAACGTTTTCCCTTCCATCTTCTCAGCGGACCCTTCGGAACCGGTGAGGATATGGACCGCTGCATGTGCAACCGGGGAAGAGGCATACACCCTGGGGATTTTAGCCAGGGAGTTTATGGAAGAGAAAAATTTAAAAAACGAAGTTGTCATTTTCGCCTCTGATATTGATAAAAAGGCCTTAAACAAAGCCCGGCATGGAAGATACCCCTTCTCAATAGTAAATGATATTTCGCCCAACATTCTAAGCAAATATTTCACAAAAAAGGAGAACTACTATCAGGTAAATAAAAACATTCGGGATATGGTGGTGTTTGCTTATCACAGCATCATAAAAGATGCCCCTTATTCTCAACTGGACCTTATTTCCTGCCGGAACTTTTTGATTTATCTTGAGCCGGAAAGCCAGAAACACGTTTTGAATACCTTCCATTTTTCTCTTAAAAAGAACCGTTACCTATTTTTAGGCAATTCTGAAACAAACTTTTTACAAAGCGGCATTTTCGAAGCAGTGGATGTTAAATTCAGGATATACAAAAAAATAGAGAACCGGAAAGCGGGTATGGAATATATTGCAAAGTCAAAAAACTACAGTCGGAGTTGGGAATATGAGAAAAATCCTTTCAGACTCGTCCCCAACAAGATTTCCCTGCAGGAGTTTGCCGAGAAAAAAGCAATGAGTGAGAGTCTTTTTCCTTACCTGGTTATCGACAGGAATGGAGAGATACAGTATTCTCTGGGCAGGTGTGAAGATTATTTTTCCTTTAATACCGGAGTGCCGAATCAGAACATTGTGAATCTGGCAAGGGAGGGGTTAAAGATCCCTATATCAAACGCGCTCCGGAAGATCAATATCAATGGTCAATCGGTTTCCTATACGGGCATTCAGATACTTACCCCGAAGGGAAAAGAGTTTGTTGACCTTTCTGTTTCCCGGATAAGCCAACCGGAAGAGTTTAATGCATTCCTAATTTTAACCCTTCAGCCCTCCCAGTCCATTAATGATCTGTCCGATAAAACTCAAAAAAGCGGCCGCTCTGCTCATTCGATCAATGATGAATACATACACCAGTTGGAAAACGAACTGGTTGAGACCCGGGAATACCTCAAAAATATCATTGAGCAACTGGAATTGTCGAATGAAGAGTTAAAATCCTCCAATGAAGAGGTCCAAACCAGCAACGAAGAACTGCAAAGCACCAATGAGGAATTGGAAACTTCCCGTGAAGAAATGCAATCGCTGAATGAGGAACTCGAGACCTCCAATAATGAGCTTCAGCGAAAAATAGATGAAGTGAGCACGGTTAACAATGACCTGAACAATTTTCTTCAAAGTACAGAAATTGGCACTCTCTTTCTCGACAGGAACCTCAGAATTAAAAGGTTCACACCAAAGATCAAATCGATCGTCAACCTCGCCGAAAGTGACATCGGCAGGTCTATCAAAGATTTTGGGATAAATTATATCGATGAACATTTATTTATCGATATAGAAAGGGTAATGGAAAATCTCATCCCTGTAGAAAAAGAGATCAGTAAAGACAGGGACCAGCAATATTGGATGAGAATACTCCCTTACCGGACCTCCGAGGATGTAATCGAAGGCACCGTACTTACCTTTACCAATATTTCTGAAAAACTCCGGATTGAGAAATTGGTAAGGGATTCAGAGAAATGGAGGACTTATCAACAATTATTCCAGCACATGGATAATGGCTTTGCGCTCTTTGAATCTACCACGGACGAGAAGGGAGACATTACAGGCTTTCAGTTTATTGAATCCAATAAAGCCTTCGAAGAGTCGTTCAAAATTGATCAGGGGGCTGTTAAACATCAGGGCATTGCCGATATTTTCCCTTTAAACAGCTACGAAAGCGATTTCATTAAATTGGGCAGAAAAGTTCTCAAAGGAAAATCAATACGGGAAGACCGGGAAATACCCTCTCTTAATAAAATTTTCAGGATTCTTTATTTTTCCAATGACCAGGATAAACTGGCTATTCTAACCCAGGATATCACCAGCATTTCCCAGGAAATAAAATCAAAACAGCATCTGGCTGCCATAGTAGAATCCAACGCAGACGCTATATACAGTATTAGTTTGGACGGCAGGGTCTATTCCTGGAATGAGGGGGCTAAAAATTTGTATGGGTTTTCCCAAAAAGAGATACTGGGAAAAAGTATTAAGGAGATGAATATCCACCCAAAACTTGGAAGGGGCAGCATTTCAGAGAAAAAGAATGGTTCTACCATCAGTAAGTATGAAAGTCAACATACTTTAAAGAACGGTACAGTGATCCCGGTTTATGTAACTGAATCCCTTATCCAAAATGAAAAGGATGATGTGGTTGCCGTCTCCTATATCGTGAGAGATATGTCCATTATAAAAGAAAGGGAGCTTGCCATTGTCAGAGCCCGGGAGGAGGCAGACAGATCGGCGAACCTGAAATCGGCTTTCCTGGCGAACATATCCCATGAATTGCGCACACCTCTTAATTCCATTCTGGGGTTTACCAATATCCTGCTAAGATCAAATCTGGATGAAAAACATAAGCACCACATACGAACGATCTCGAATTCAGGGATCCAGCTGCTTAACCTGATGAACGACATTGTGGATATTTCCCGGCTTGATGCCAATGAACTACCCCTGACCTACACCAGTTTTGATCTTCATGAGCTCATGGAAGAATTAAAAGAGATATTCCAGGGTTTTGCCATCAACCAAAATAAAAAACATATTAAATTATTGATCAATTTACCCAAGGATATTAAAAAAAATATTATCCGTTCGGACCGGAACCGTTTGAGTCAAATACTTCAAAACCTTCTCAGCAATGCCTTCAAGTATACCGAAAAAGGAAGCATAGAATTTGGCTATACGATTGCGGAACAAAAGAGGCTTCAATTTTTTGTCAGGGACACAGGAATCGGCATTGATCAAAATGAACTTGAAAGTATTTTCGAGCGGTTTAAGCAGAGCAAACAAGGTGCTTCCTCGGTTGTAAGCGGAACGGGTCTTGGTCTTGCTATTTCCAGGGGATTATGCAATCTTCTGGGCGGAAAAATCTGGGCAGAATCCGGAACTGGCAGAGGATCTAGTTTTATTTTTACGATTCCTTTTGTTCCCGGTGTTCCATTGGAACGAAAACATAAACCCAAAAAAAAGGATCTTTACTCGCCCGTACTCAGCAATAAAAAAATTCTCCTGGCGGAAGACGATTCCTATAGTATCGTCCTGATGAGCTATATGCTGGAAGATACCCACGTAAAGTTATTCGTGGCCGAGGATGGGGAAAAAGCCGTGGAAATCTTTTACAGGGAAATTCCGGACCTTGTCCTGCTGGACATCAGGTTGCCCAAACTGAATGGGTATGAAGTGCTTAAAAAAATACACTCCACCCACCCCAAAATCCCGGTAATTGCCCAAACGGCCTATGCATTGCCGGAGGATAAAAAAGAGAGCTTAAATAAAGGCTTTAGCGATTATCTTACAAAGCCCGTCACACAGCAGAAACTCATCAGCATTCTTCATCTCCACCTTACGGATGAAGAGGACTGAGGCTACCGGATCGTATTCGCAGAGACTGGCCCTCCTCTCCCACGCTGGAACCCACGGGTCTTTTTCCTTTTCTTGCACCCGAAGATTTTTTGGAAGGGGCATAATAATCGACGTAGGCAACAAAAGAGTTTAAAGTTCCCGGCTCAAGTATCTGAGTTTCAATCCAGCCTGCATCTTCTGAAGCCAGTTGGTAATTATCATGATTCTCTTCCCAAACGTCAACATAATACCTTCTTTGGGCGATAAGATCGGTGAAGGTTACTTTCCCGTTATTGTTGGTAAATCCCTCAACAACCATATTGGTTTCATTTTCCCAATCATCCAGCGAGGGGTATAATCTTACGCTTGCATCAGGTAAAACATAGCCCGTATTATCATCAGTATATAATACAACTTCAACCTCGAGCGTTGCGTATTCTTCCAAAATTTGCACGGTGCCTGTAGCTACATCCCGGTTTCCGCTTTTTCCATAAACGGTGAGGATCACGTTATAAATACCCGGTTCGCTGTAGGCATGTGCAACATTAAAATTCGAAGAGGTGTACCCATCCCCAAAATCCCATGTGATATCATGAGCATCCATGGAGCGGTTTGTAAAATTTATGGTTTCACCCACGAAAGCATTGGATTTATCCATTAAAAAGCTTGCCTGTGGGTCTTTCCTGCAGGAGGATAAAAATACAGGAAATACTATAAGGAGAAAAATTAAACGGTTCATAGCGTTACATTTTGGTTATAATGAAAAATATAGTGGAATTAAAAACCAAATAACGTGCCAAAAGAGGGAAAGGCAAAATTTGATAATTAATATTCTTACTGTAGCTTTACAAATAAACTTAAATCGAATGGATATAGATCATTTTCGCGAATACGGTCACGAGTTGGTCGAATGGATGGCTGCATATTTTGAAAATATTGAAAATTACCCCGTTAAGCCCGATATTATCCCGGGAGATATTTCCAAAAAGCTCCCTGTCCCTCCCCCTGAAGAGAGTGTGGGATTTACTGAGATCATGAAGGATTTTAATGAGATCATACTCCCGGGGATCACCCATTGGCAAAGCCCTAACTTTTTTGCTTTTTTCCCTTCGAACTCATCCTATCCCTCCCTTTTGGCAGAGATGCTTACCGCAAGTCTGGGAGTTCAGGGAATGGTTTGGGAGACCTCCCCCGCGGCGGCTGAGCTGGAGGAAGTGGTAATGAACTGGCTAAAACAGATGACCGGTCTTCCTTCCTCCTGGCAAGGGGTGATACAGGATACAGCCTCTACTTCAACCCTTGTTGCACTGATTTCCGCCAGGGAAAGGATTAGTAAGTTCCAGGTAAATGAAAAGGGTTTCCTGACGAATAAATATCGTATCTATTGTAGCAGTGAGGCTCACTCCTCGATTGAAAAGGCAGTGAAAATTGCCGGGTTTGGGAAACAGAGCCTTACTAAAATTGAGGTCGATGAACAATTGCGGATGGAGCCGGAAAAACTCGAAGAAACCCTGATGCACGATATCAGGGAAGGTTTGATCCCCTGTGCAGTGGTAGCTGCACTGGGAACCACGGGCACCTGCGCCATTGACCCGCTCCTACCCATTGCAAAAATTTGTGAGCGTTTCGGACTTTGGCTGCACGTAGATGCCGCCTATGCCGGCTCTGCCCTGATTATTGAGCAATACCGGGGGATGATCGAAGGAATTGAAATGGCCGACAGCTTTGTTTTCAATCCCCATAAATGGTTGTTCACCAACTTCGATTGCTCGGCCTATTTTGTGAAGGACAAAAAAAACCTCACCAGCTCCTTCGAGATAATGCCGGAATACCTCAAAACCAAAGCAGATAAATCGGTGAACAATTACCGGGACTGGGGCATTCAGCTGGGCCGGCGGTTCAGGTCTTTGAAGCTCTGGTTCGTTATAAGGGAAATGGGCGTAAGGGAAATGCAAAAAAAAATACAAAACCATATTATTATGGGCCGGGGAATTCGCCGATTTGATGCGGTTGCACCCCTTGTTCCATGTGGTCGAACCCCAAAATTTCGGACTCGTCTGTTTTTACTTCAAAGGACAGGATGAAGGGGATATTGAAAAAACCAATCGTCTGAACAGCAATATTCTCGAAAATATCAATAAAAACGGGAAGATTTACATGTCACATACCAAAGTCAGAGGCCGGTTTATCATAAGACTGGTGGTAGGGCAAACATATGTTGAACGGAAACATGTTTTAAATGCCTGGGAAATTATCCGGTCGGAAGCAGAAAAATATTTATGATTCTGTTTTTTTCATACACCCCTTCTTATTTTTATTCCTCAGGGCCGGTAAACAATTTCAATTTATAGGGTAATTCCGGATGAATTTCACTAATTTTGCAACTCTCAAAAATCAAGTTTCTCCATGATGATAAAGATAACATTCCCTGACCAATCGGTCAGGAAATATGAAGAGGGAGTGTCGGGAATGGATATCGCGAAAAGCCTGAGTAACAGTCTGGCCCGCGAAGTCCTCGCCATCACTGTCAATGATGAGCTATGGGATATTAACCGCCCGATTCGCCAGGATGCCTCCATTCGTTTGCATAAATGGGAAGATGCTGAGGCCAAACACGCTTTCTGGCATTCTTCTGCCCACCTTATGGCTGAAGCCGTCGAAAAACTGTTTCCCGGAACAAAATTCGGTATCGGACCGGCCATTGAAAATGGATTTTATTATGATGTGGATCCCGGGGAAGACCGGCAGATTACCGATGCTGACCTGCCCCGGATAGAAAAAGTGATGAAAGAGCTGGCTTCCAAAAAAGAGGTCTATGCCCGTGAGGAAGTATCGAAAAATGATGCCTTAAAGTATTTTGAAGATAAAGGGGACGAGTACAAGCTTGAATTGATTTCCGAACTCGAAGATGGCACCATCTCTTTTTACAGGCAGGGGGAATTCACCGATCTATGCCGCGGCCCCCACTTGCAGGATAGCTCTCCCATTAAAGCGATTAAATTATTAAATATCGCAGGGGCTTATTGGCGGGGCAATGAAAAACGGAGGATGCTCACCCGTATTTACGGCATTACTTTCCCGAAACAGAACATGCTCGATGAATATCTCGAAATGCTCGAAAAGGCCAGGGAGAGAGATCACAGAAAAATCGGAAGGGAACTTGAACTTT
Organism: uncultured Bacteroidales bacterium; assembly: GCA_963779845.1. Lineage (GTDB taxonomy): Bacteria > Bacteroidota > Bacteroidia > Bacteroidales > CAVZZV01. The sequence goes on from CAVZZV010000001.1 coordinate 468,943, forward strand.
TTACCTTCTCCCAAAAAGTAGGTCCCGGGCTGCCATTATGGCTTCCAAAAGGAGCGCAACTCAGGGAACGGCTGGAAAACTTTCTCAAAAAAGTACAGGTTGCGCATGGCTATCAACCAGTTATTACCCCACATATTGGCCTAAAGGAACTTTACGTAACTTCAGGGCATTATGAAAAATATGGCAAAGATTCCTTTCAACCGATCCATACTCCGCAGGAAGGGGAGGAATTTCTCCTTAAGCCAATGAATTGCCCGCATCACATTGAAATATACAAATCCAGACAATATTCCTACAAAGATCTGCCCATTCGCTATGCAGAATTCGGAACCGTTTACCGCTACGAACAGAGCGGGGAACTCCATGGGCTTACCCGGGTTCGCGGGTTTACGCAAGACGATGCCCATATTTTCTGTCGCCCCGACCAGCTAAAAGAGGAATTCAAAAAAGTGATCGATATCATTTTATATATTTTTAAAGCACTCGACTTCCAGGATTTCACTGCCCAGGTTTCCCTCAGGGATAAGGAAAATACGGAGAAATATATCGGAAGCGATGAGAACTGGGAAAAAGCCGAAACCGCTATTATCGAAGCAGCGGCCGAAAAGGGCTTAAAGACTACAGTCGAAATTGGAGAAGCGGCATTTTACGGACCTAAACTTGATTTCATGGTCAGAGATGCTATTGGGCGAAAATGGCAGTTAGGTACTGTACAGGTCGACTACAATTTACCGGAACGATTTGAGCTGGAATATGTAGGGTCAGACAACCAGAAACATCGGCCCGTCATGATACACAGAGCTCCGTTTGGATCCATGGAACGTTTCGTGGCAGTTTTAATTGAACATACAGGCGGGAAATTCCCTTTGTGGCTTACACCCGATCAGGCTGTTATTTTACCGATTAGTGAAAAATATCAGGAATATGCAGAAAAAGTTTTAAAATTCCTAAATAATTCCGATATTCGCACACTCATTGACGACAGGAATGAAAAGATAGGTAAAAAGATAAGGGACAATGAGTTAAAGCGGATTCCCTATCTGCTAATTGTGGGTGAAAGGGAGCAGGAAAACGAATCAATCGCTGTTCGGAAGCAAAGTGAAGGGGATCAGGGAAGCATGAAATTGGAAGAATTCGTTCATTTTATTCAATCGGAGGTAAAATCCCAGCTCGCAAAAATTGATGAAAACTGACCTGGGTCTTTTGTTTTAAAGTGGACGATCAATGAATATAACGAAGATCTTTTTTTCTTCGTAAAGCAAATTAAAATAAGTATAACTAAAAGAAGGAGGAATTAGCTATAGCCGGACCTACATTCAGAAGGGGAAACTACCCCCCGAAAAGAGAACAAAACCCCCATAAGACTAACAGGGAAATCCGTGTTGATGCAGTACGACTTGTTGGGGATAATATAGAGAATCCGGGCGTTATTTCAACCCAGGAAGCCTTAAAAATGGCAGATGAAATGGAATTGGACCTGGTGGAAATCTCACCAAACGCCGATCCACCTGTTTGCCGCATAACCGATTATCAGAAATTTCTCTATCAACAAAAGAAAAAGCAGAAGGAAATTAAGGCCAAAAGCATCAAAGTTGTTGTTAAAGAGATCCGTTTCGGTCCAAATACCGATGAGCACGACTACAACTTTAAACTGAAGCACGCGCAAAAATTTTTAGAAGAGGGATCCAAGCTTAAATCTTATGTTTTCTTCAAAGGGAGAAGCATCCTGTATAAAGAGAAAGGGGAAATCCTTCTGTTAAGATTGGCACAGGACCTGGAAGAGTTTGGGAAAGTGGAGCAACTTCCCAGGCTGGAAGGAAAAAGAATGACTATGCTGATTGCGCCTAAACAACTGAAAAAGAAATAGTTAAATATTTGAATAAAAATTATTCCTATTATGCCTAAAATGAAGACGAATCCCGGGGCGAAGAAAAGGTTCACCCTTACCGGTACCGGGAAAATTAAAAGGAAGCACGCTTACAAGAGCCATATCCTGACGAAAAAGTCAACCAAAAGAAAGCGGAATCTCGGATATTTCGACACAGTGAATAAAACTGACGAAAAGAATGTGAAACTTCTTCTTGCCATGAAATAAATTAATTTTTGTTAACCAGAATGGTAAAGCATTCAAGTTTCCGTTAAGCCGGAACGCTACCATTCAAAAAACTTAGAAAAATGCCACGTTCAGTTAATGCTGTAGCTGCAAAGCAACGAAAAAAGAAGGTTTTAAATCAGACCAAAGGATACTTTGGAAGAAGAAAAAATGTATGGACTGTCGCCAAAAACGCCCTTGAAAAGGGGTTGCAATATTCCTACAGGGACAGACGGACCAAAAAGAGAAATTTCAGGGCATTATGGATCCAGCGGATCAATGCCGGGGTAAGGGAACATGGATTGTCCTATTCTGAATTTATGGGTCTGCTGCACAAAAAAAATATCGACATCAACCGGAAAGTGCTCGCCGATATGGCCATGAATCAACCGGAAGCTTTTGCCGAAATCGTCGCCAAGGTAAAAGCATAGAAATCATTAAGATATTAGGATCATAGGGCCGGACTTTACCGGCCCTTGATATTTTAAACAACAGAATATGAATATCTGCCTTATCGGATATGGTAAAATGGGCAGGGAAATTGAAAAAATTGCCCTGGAAAGAGGTCATCAGATAAAATTGATTGTCGACCTTGATAACCATGAGGATTTAAACCCCGCCAATCTTTCTAAGTGTGATGTAGCCATCGACTTTACCCGTCCTGAAGCCGCGATTCCCAATATCAGGGCCTGCTTCCAGGCAGGTATACCTGTTGTTACCGGAACGACGGGTTGGAACGATAAGCAGGCAGATATTATAAAGGAATGCAACGAACGCAACCAAACGCTGTTCTACTCTTCTAATTTTAGCATCGGGGTAAATATTTTCTTTGCGGTCAATCGCTATATGGCAGGCCTTATGGATGGATTCCCGGAATACAACGTGAGGATCCGGGAAACACACCATATCCAAAAGCTTGACGCACCCAGTGGAACAGCCATTACTATTGCTGAGCAAATCGTTAATAAGGTCCGGAGAAAAGCAAACTGGAAACTCTCTGCCTCCCCTTCCATCAATGAAATTGGAATTGAGTCTGTACGCGAGGGAGACATTAAAGGAATTCATGAAGTTAGCTGGGAATCGGATATAGAACTCCTTTCCCTAAGTCATTCTTCAAAATCGAGAAAAGGACTGGCCTTTGGGGCCCTGCTCGCCGCTGAATTCGTCTATAAAAAGAAAGGAGTATACACGATGCGTGAATTACTGGCCCTTTAATGCGGATGAAACCAAAGCCTTCCCTGAAGGATTTTATCCTTCTTCTATTCTGGACCCTGATCTGTCTTTTTATTATTACATGGTTCAGAGCCTGGATCTTGCTTCCTGTCATTCTCCTTTTTATCGATGGATTCATAACAGGGATCCTCCCGTGGGATAAACTAACGAAAAGATTCCGCTTCTCTTCCAGGCCACAGAAAATCTTTGAATGGCCAGCTGCAATATTATTGGCATTGGTCATATCCGTGGCGGTTAAAACATATTTTGTGGAAGCCTATAAAATCCCTACCCCTTCCATGGAAGAAACTTTGATGGTGGGAGATTACCTCTTTGTAAGCAAAATAGCATACGGCCCAAAACTTCCCAACACTCCCCTCTCGATCCCATTTCTGCCCAATATTCTTCATGGTGGTCACAAGAGCTATTCTGAGCGGATCCGTCTCCCCTATAAACGTTTGTTCGGAATAGGAGGTATTCACAGGAACGACATTATCGTTTTCAACTTTCCTGAGGGAGATACGGTGGTGGTTGAATATCCAGGCCAGGATTACTACTCCCTCGTGCGGCAATACGGAAGGGAATATATGAAAAAAAACTATACCCTTATAATATGCCCAATAGATAAACGTGACACCTATATAAAGAGGTGTGTTGGCTTACCCGGGGATACCCTGAGTTTAAGAGGAGCAAGGGTATTTGTCAATGACCAGCTGGTAAAGGAATTTCCTGGCCAGCAATTTAAATATTACGTAAGGACAATCGACGGCATGATGCATGATTCTATCCTCGCCAGGATCGGGGTAAATAGGGATGAAATGAACTACAATCCAAAAAACAACATCCATACCCTGCTTTTGAGTAATGATGACGTGGAATACCTTATAGCTCTAAAAAGTATACGGAGTATTCAACGCTACACTGAACCCATTATTTCCTTCAGGAATAAAGAGGTATTCCCTCACGAAGCCCGCTTTGAATGGACTCCTGATCAATTTGGCCCTCTGCTGATTCCTGCTAAAGATCTCACGATAGAGATTACAAACCAGAATTTACCCATATACCGGAGAATTATAGAGGTGTATGAAGGCAATGAATTAAAAATTTCCGGGGATCAAATATATATTAATGGTAAATTAACTCGTTTTTATACCTTTGGAATGGATTATTATTTTGTCTTGGGAGACAACAGGCATAATTCCCTGGATTCCAGGTTCTGGGGCTTTGTGCCGGAAGACCATGTGGTAGGTAAAGCAGTACTTATCTGGTTTTCCAGGGATCCGGCTGAAAATATTTTTAAAGGGCTCAGGTCCACTCGCATTTTGAAAACAATTAAATAGAAAAAAATGAATGGTATTTTGCACAACCGCTATTTTAAATTTGGTGTAGTCACTTTTATTTACATCCTTTTCGTTATTTGGCTCCGTAATTACTGGTTCCTCCTGGGGATTCCTGTCATATACGATCTCTATGTATCTCAAAAGGTTAACTGGACTTTCTGGAAAAAACGTAAAGGAAAAAATTCCACGGTTATTGAGTGGCTCGATGCACTTATTTTTGCTGTTGTAGCGGTTACCCTCATCAACATCTACCTCTTTCAAAATTATAAAATACCCACTCCCTCCATGGAAAGCACTCTTATGGTAGGCGATCATCTGTATGTGAGCAAAGTAGCATACGGCCCCCGCGCCCCGATGACACCTCTATCCTTCCCCTTTTCTCAAAACAGGGTCGGGAACTTCGAATCCTACGTGAAATGGATTCAACTTGATTACAAAAGATTAGCTGGCTTTGGGCATGTACAGAGAAACGACATTGTGGTTTTCAATTTTCCGGCCGGGGATACCGTTATTCTTGAAAATTCAGCAGCCAGTTATTACAGTATTGCCCGGGAGGTAGCCTATTCCAATGCCATGTCAAAAAATGATCCGGCTTGGGAAAAGTATATTCCTGAAGCAAAAAGCCAATTGAGAAACTCAGGCAGGATTCATATTGTTGAACGACCAGTGGACCGTAAAGATAATTATGTAAAACGATGCGTAGCTATACCCGGTGACAGCCTCAAAATTATTCATGGTCAGGTTTATATTAATGGTGAAGCGCAACCTGCCTTTAAGGGAATCCAGCATGACTACCTCGTGCAAACCAATGGCCGTCCCTTAAATCCCCGTGCACTTGAAGAATTCGATATCCCCTCAAACATTCTTGGCATCCAGAACAATCCTAACTATATTCTTCCTTTAACAATTGAAAAGGCTGAGAGATTAAAGAGGGAGGTCCCGGATATCATCAGGGTGGAACAACGGGAAAGGCAAGGATACAACTACCAGTTATTTCCTCATGATCCGAATTACCGCTGGAACGATGACAATTTTGGGCCTGTTTGGATCCCTAAAAAAGGTACTACCATCAATATTGACATAAGCAATATTTCATTCTACAAACGGATTATCGAGGCATACGAGAAAAACAGTCTGCGGATTGACGGCGATAGAATTTTTATTAATGGAAAAGAGGCCCGGGATTACACCTTCAAAATGGATTATTACTGGATGATGGGCGATAACCGACATGCTTCTTCCGACTCGCGATACTGGGGATATGTTCCGGAAGATCATATTGTGGGTAAACCCAAATTTATTTGGCTGTCCCTCGACAAAAACAAAAAATTCCTCAATAAAATAAGGCTTAACAGGATGTTCAGCAGCATTGATCCTTCAAAATAAAGTTGGATTGCCATACCCCTGTTTAATCCCTGACGGAGTGGGAATTTTTCTGCTGTAATGGTTTTTAATAACCTGTTTAATCCCCTGATGAAATCGTATGCCGCTGAGGTTTCTTCGCGCCACGGTGGGTTAAGACCGTATTAATGGCAACAATTTTTGGTTCAAAAACATTCCATTAAAATGGAAATTCCTCCTCCATGGAGGGTTCTTCTAATTTCTCCGATTTTGGTTTCTGGGCTGTTTCATGAATCCGGTGCCCATCAACATAAATTGCTTTGTAGGGAACAACCGGGCAGGCATTTTCACAGGCTCCGCATCCCACGCAAATGGTGTTGTCCGTTTCAGGAATGGTAAGGTTGCCAATGTAGGGCACCATTTTGACCGCCTGGGTAGGACAATGTTCCGAACAGGATCCACAAGCCGTGTTCTCCGTGTAGACAACACAGTTTTCCTTTATGAAATGGACCCTGCCGATCTGAAGGGTTTTCTTCGACTCAACGTCCAGAGACAATATGGCCCCAGTGGGACAAATCTCTGCACAGCGTACACATTCAAAATTGCAATAGTTTGTATCATAATCCATAAAAGGTTGCATATAATTAATGAAACCATACTGACTTACTGATGGTTGCAACACTTTCGTGGGGCATTGACTGACACATAACTGACATGCAGTACAAATGGAATTGAAGTGGTCAATACTTAAGGAACCGGGGGGGGAAGATACAGATGTTTTAACTATAGGGACCGTAGTAGCTTTTTTGTTCAAGGGTTGATCATCATCATTGATTAAACTTCCACCGATAGCATTTCGGATTCCGGTAAGGAGAAGTAAACTTGAAATGGATGTTGATATGAACTGTTTTCTCCCGGTATCGACCTTGTGAATAACAGGAGGAGGAGTCTCCCTCCTGTCCGGCATTTTCTTAAAAGAGTATCTTATTGCTGAATCATTACAAACAGGAAGACAATTATAACACGCAACACAACGTGATTGATCAATAAATCTTTCTTTTACATTGATACATTCAGCTTTACAAGCTACGGCACATTTACCGCATTGGGTGCAGGCAGTTTGGTCCATCCTTATCCTAAAGAAGGAAAAACGGGACAACCATCCCAGCAATGTCCCCACCGGACAAATGGTGTTGCAATAGAGCCTTCCCCGTTTGGCAGACATATATATTACTATGACCAGGGCAATTATGGGAAAAGCAATACTTAATATATGGACCGGGTTCTGATCTTTGAGGTAAAAATAAAATATATTCATGCTCTCAAGCAAACCGGCAATCAGGTTGTTCACGACGATTCCCACCGGACGGAACAGACCAGTGGCCATCTTCCCGTAAATACTATATGGATCAAGCAGGTTAAGCAAAAAAACCGTAAAAAAAAGAGAAATAAGGAGAGTAACTCCAAGGATTAAATTACGAATTACTGTCCAGGGGCTGGAGTACTTAAACCGGTTTTTCTTTTTAGATTTGAATAAACGGGAAACGCGTATGACTATGTCCTGAAATATACCAAGGGGACAAATAGCCGAACAATATACCCTGCCGAAGAGGAGGGTTAGTAAAAGGACAATTACAAAGCCAGTAGCAGCCAATGAAAATATAGTCAGGAATCGCAGAAGAGATGGTACAAACTGCAGATACAAAATCCACCTTATATTCCTATCGGTTAAAAGATCCCTGAAATCCAGAAAGACAAGGCTGGTAGCAACAATAAAAATCAGGGCAACTATTACCCTGCCCCTTTTCAACCACTTGTAACTCATATTTTAATCCTGCGAATATTTAAACTTTCCAGGTTCGTAGTACCGACTCCGGCTTTTTCGGCAAGGCCGATATGACCCACTTCTGTTGGGTCGATACCCCAAAGTTTGCAGGCTGCTGTATCAACAGCAACCATATCAGTCGAGATAATTTGGGATTTCATAGTAACAACATCTTCCACGGAAACCCCTCTTGGGCCGTTTCTTTTTATAACCCGGTAAGCGTCAACAATATTAAGATCTGGTTTTCGGGAAGCGGCAAAATCGGCAATACATTGGTTAAGATCGTTTGCATGCCAAAATTCCCTGTCCCAAACAGTGCCCATAAGATTCTTCATGGAGACCGTCATTTTGGCTCCTCCATGATTCTTAAGAACCGGTACGTTGATAAAAACATCAGAATCCAGGATGAGCTCATGAACTTTGGCAGTTTTCATAACTTTACCGTTTATATTGACCTCCTGATAATACTTTTCGGTATTACCCATCACCACATTCGCCCCGCCTTCCTTGGCGGCCTGTTCTATGGAACTGTTTTTATAGCACCTGCTCCATTCATTACAAGTATGATCAAAAACATATACCTGCTTTGCACCGGCATTAATACAATGCTGTACAATTCTCTTCACAAGTGACGGATTGGTATTTGCAGCCCTTTCGGGACTTGCATCCCAGCCGATATTAGGTTTAACCACGACTGTTTGGCCTTTGGCGACAAATCTTCTCATTCCACCGAATTCTTCTATGGCACGATCGAACATCGCGTCCGCCTCCCCGCCCATAATGGCCACCATATCATAATTAGCGCTCATAGAGGAGGCCAATAACCTGCTTGTCGGATGAATAGTAAAAGCGGTGCCTGCTACAAACCCTATACTGATTCCCCTTTTTAAGAAATCTCTTCTTTTCATCTTCAAAAATTAATTTAACTCAATATATAAACTCAATTTTCCAGTAAGATTAATTCGGCCTTTATAAATTGTGTCGGCTCATAATGTCCGTTTTCTGCATTTCCCAGTTTATCCCGATGAATCGGGAGGAAAAGGAACATTAGCTTCGCTGAGATTGCACCTGGGTTTTGATCCAGCCGCTCCTTTGTTGACAGACTCAAAAACATCTGTATATTATTCTTCTTCCGGGCAGACCAATCAATACTCCATAATGAACAAAAATAGCACAAAATCTTTAAATAAAAGCCTGTAAAACTGATTATTGAGACTATTACGAGTTATATTTAAAAAGTCTAAATAGTGCCTCTCCATAATGTTTCGTATTGCCCTGACAGCTGTTAATTTTAATCAGGTTTCCCATAGCTTTCATGTATATTTCAAAATATGGACAATCTCATCAATACCGTCCGCACCTAATGTTTTTCAAAATCGTATAGGCCTTTCAAAATATGGACAATCTCATCAATATCCTTTACATCATATTTTTACCTATTTTTGGGACACCTATTTCCATGGAAAACATACCTGCCATATTACTTTCTGCGGCATACTTTGGCCCCATTCAATACTTTGCCCATCTGATCTCCGGCAGTAAAGTGGTAATCGAGCAATTCGATAATTATTCCAAACAAACTTACCGGAACCGCTGCATAATTGCCTCTGCCAATGGGCCAATCGCGCTCTCCATCCCTGTAAAGAGAAAGAAGGGAACCAAAACATTGACCAAAAATATTTTAATTGATTATGACACCAACTGGCAGAAACTTCATTACAGGGGAATCACCTCCGCCTATTCCCATTCCCCTTTTTTCGAATTTTATTTTGATGAAATACAAAATATCCTTTTAAAGCACTATAAATTCCTGGTTGATCTTGATATGGAATGTACAGAAACAATCATGGAGCTGTTGGCATTGGAAATTGATCTGTCTCTGTCATTATCCTATCTTTTGCCAAAGGAGGGAGATATGGATTTAAGGGAAATTATTCACCCCAAAAAGCAATTTTCCCTGGATGTGCATCTAAAAAGTAAAACTTATCCCCAGATGTTCGCGGATCGGCATGGTTTTATTCAAAATGTAAGTATCCTTGATCTGATTTTCAATCTTGGTCCCGAAACGGTGGAAATATTAAAAAAAATGAGGGGTGTTTAAAAGAGCCCCTCAGTTAAAAATTTAAATTGAATCTGTTGGTTAAATCCAGCTTGTGGCAATGCTTTGTTGAACGCATTAAAACCTGAAACCTATGGTCATCAGTACAGAATTCATATTATTGGAAAGTACTGCCGGATCGGACATTTGACTGTCATTTACCTTATACATATAATACATGGATTCCTGCCTGGAATAGGAATAGCTGAAATCGAGGAAAAAATACTGACTTCTGATTCCAATGCCCCCGCTAAAGACATTCCTGTTACCGGTAATTTCGGGCTCGACTACCTTAAATGGGGTCTGATAGAAAGAATAACCCCCTCGTAAATAGGCTTCACCTGATCTTAATTCACCCCCTATCCTAAAATTATGGGTAGGTTGGTAATTGTTCTGGATCGCGTTGTTCTCATCATAAAAATCGAAATCTGCTCCTCCGTTCAACCTGGCTTTGGTATAATCAATATACTCATAATCTGCACTAAGAAGTCCCACTTTTCCAAAAGTGGCGGCTATGCTTCCGATAAATCGTCCGGGAGTCCGTATATCATATGAAAATTCGCCAAGAGGAGATTCCTCATAGTTGTTTATGGGAATTTCAAGGTTATTAGCATCAAATGTAGAACTAATATCGGTGTGAAACTCATCATTCAGGCTATAGAATGTTGGAATATGATAGGCTAGACCAATACGCAGGGGATCAATTGGGCGAACAATAACTCCAAATTTTGCATTTATCCCTGTCCCAAAGGTCCTGAGGGATTCATTAAAATTGAAATCTTTAATTAAATCCAGTTCATTTTTTGAATCGCTTTCGATGTGAATAACCTCCTGTTCATAATTTACCCGGTCGATGCCGATGGTGGTACCAAAATAGACCCTGTTACTGATATTGGCACCAAGAGAAAGTGCATACTCTCCAATGGCACCTTTCGTATTCAGTGTTCGCCGTTGCAACTGGCCATACCCGCCATTCTGGATATCATTAAAATAGGTTCCCGGATTGTCGGCATCTTCAGGAATAAGATAAGCATCCACGGCTATTTGCTCATAAAACTCATTAAGATTCCCCGGATCGGCATTGACAAATTGGGTAAAATTATCGAGTAGACTGCTATTATAATTGATACCTTCCATATAGGAAGTTGCGTGGAAACTGTTGAGACGGTTATAACCAAAACCAACATTGAGGTTTAGTAGTCCTGAACCACTGTTTTTCATTTTATAGTTAGCGACATAGCCGATACTTCCAAAATTGAAATTATACTTAGTTTCCTCACTGCTGTTTCCAAGAAAATCGGAGGAACTATTATTTATAAATAAAGAAGGGGTAAAGGAAAACTCTGACTGCCGGTAAAGTCCGATGCCTGCCGGATTGATGCTGAGTGATGAAAAATCGCCGCCAATAGCCCCGATGGCTCCACCAAGTCCCATCGATCTGGCTGTACCTGTCATAAAGTTCTGTGAATACCTCAAAGCATCCGCCTCGTTTTGGCTATATGAGATGCTCATAGTGAATAGCATTCCTATAAGTATGAAAATGTATTTCTTCATCATTTTTCTTTTTAAATGTACATTGAAGCGGAATTATCCCCGGGAAATTCCGGGGATAAACCCGGTTTATCTTCTTCCACCGCTGCTACGACTTGAGCTGCTAGAGCTGCTTGAACTCCTTGAACTGCTTGAGCCGCTAGATGATGACCTGCTGGCACCACTGCTTGACGGACTATAACTCCTGCTGGGGCTACTGCTCGATGGAGTATAGCTTCTGCTTGGGCTGCTGCTCGATGGAGTATAGCTTCTGCTTGGGCTGCTGCTCGATGAAGGCCTGCTGTAAGAGCTGGAAGACCTGCTGCTTGAAGAAGGTGCACTATAGGTTGGGCTTTTTGTAGTTGGACGGCTGTATATGGTCGATGGACGACTTGAAGAGGAGGAAGAAGGCCGGGTATAAGTACTTTTATTTGCACCCGATGTGGATGAACCGGAGGGTCTGGTATATGTCGGGGTAGTACGTGTACCTGGTTCTCTTGTCCCGGGACGGCTATAAGTACTTCTGTTTTCACTTCGGTTGTATGCCGGTGCCGTGTTTGTTCGGGGCCTGGAATAACTGGGGGTGTATTCCCTGTTACCAGATCTGTCGGGACCTGTACTCTTAAGGTTTCTATTATCCTGCGATCCCGGTGTCCTGGACCTGTTTATTCCGTTATTATCAGGAGTCGCTACTCTTGACCTGCTTTCGGGACGAGTAATCGTTCTACCGTCATTCGTTCCGGTACGGGTTGTACTTCTAACTGTACCGTTACCTTCTCCGGAACGGGTAGTCGAACGGACTGCTCCGTTATTACTGCCGGTTCCTGTCCTTGTCCTTACTGCACCATTGGAAGTGGTCGGCCTTGCTTCCCCGGATTTCCGGACTGCGCCAGCGTCGTAGGTGCTGTTTCCCGAACGGCTCCGGAGTTTGGGGTTTTCTATTGTACTTGATTTCCTGACTGCTGAAGTTCCGGCTGCTGAAGCAGTTGTACCATATAAAGAATTCGAACTTCTTGAGGAGCGATGGCCATAATAATAGTCCCTGTCGCTGTATACGTTGGAATGTCTGCCATAATAGCCACCATAGTATGGATTATATCCATAACCATAACCATAAGCGTAAGAGGGATAATAATCATAATATCCACCGTAGCCGCCGTAGCCACCGTAGCCGTAATAAGGGTACATTCTCGAATAATAACCGGGATAATAATAGTAGTATGGGGACCCAAAGCCAAAGGAGAGTCCTCCACCATAAAATCCGGAATAGATGCTTAATCCCCAGTAAGAGGGATTATAGGAGTACCAGTAAAGGTCTGAATAAAATGGATCGTAATAATTCCAGCCATAATAGGGGCTATGGAACCTACGCAGCCGGGAAGTGTAGTAATAATTGTAATCATCCTCGTATCCATAATAATTATTTATGGTCACCGATTTTTTACCATCATCATAACTCTCTTCCGGATAATACCCGTCCGCTCCGTCATCGGTGTAATAACCCTCATTATTGTTGTTTTGGTCATAATTCTCCGATTCGTCGCTCAAAAGGTTTTGTTCTTTTTTGAGGGCATAGATTTCATAATCGGTCAGGCCTTGGTATTGGGCTGCATTATCATTGGGAACAGGATTGGCGTTTTTAACCCTTTCCGGATTGACTGCCTGGTTTCTGACCGGATTTTCCACAGCTATATTCTTTTCAGTGTTCTGGCTAATCTGACTTTCACCGGGAACGTAGTATACATCGTCATAGTATCCCGTTGTGGCCGGGTATTGCCCGCTTGAACATGACGCAAGAAGTGCTGTTACTGCAATTGATAAATAAAGTAAAGTTTTCATTTTTTCTCCTCCTGCCTGTTAATGGTTTATTTTTTGATGCGTGCCTGATTAAAAGCAAATACTATACCAAAAAGTTAAGTGAGCGCACTTTTAATATCAACCACTCCATTCATGTTGCCAAAATAAGGAAATCCTCATGGATTACGAAGCCATTTACCGTTTTTAACAATTGAATTTTTATTTCCTTATAAAAGTTTTATTTCTTTATTTTGCGAATTAATAAAATTGAAATGATGGCTAAAGTTCTTACCTCCCGTGAAGAAAATTACTCCCAATGGTATAATGACCTTGTTATTAAAGCCGATATGGCCGAAAATTCAGCCGTTCGCGGATGCATGGTCATAAAGCCCTACGGCTATTCAATTTGGGAAAAGATGCAGGCAGGACTCGACAAAATGTTCAAGGACACCGGCCATCAGAACGCCTATTTCCCGCTGCTTATCCCAAAATCATTCTTTAGCAAAGAGGCCTCTCACGTGGAGGGATTCGCAAAGGAATGTGCCATCGTGACCCATTACCGATTGAAAAACGATGAGAAACATGGCGGGGTGATGGTCGATCCTGAGGCAAAACTTGAAGAAGAACTCATCATCCGCCCTACTTCAGAGACCATAATCTGGAATACCTATAAAAACTGGATTCAGTCCTATCGGGACCTGCCACTTCTTATTAATCAATGGGCCAATGTTATGCGGTGGGAAATGAGGACACGATTGTTCCTGCGCACCTCCGAATTTCTTTGGCAGGAAGGACATACGGCACATTCAACCCAACAGGAAGCCGTTGAGGAGGCCTTGAAAATACTGAATATCTATAAGATCTTCGCTGAGGAATTCATGGGGGTGCCTGTTCTCATCGGTAAAAAATCGGAGAGCGAAAAATTTGCAGGTGCGATCGATACTTACTGTATAGAAGCTCTCATGCAGGATGGAAAAGCCCTTCAGGCAGGAACCTCACATTTTCTGGGACAAAATTTCGCTAAAGCATTCGATGTACAGTTTACGAGTCAGGAAGGAAAACTGGAGTATGTCTGGGCCACCTCCTGGGGCGTCTCCACCCGGCTTGTGGGCGGACTCGTTATGGCGCATTCCGATAACAATGGTCTTATTTTGCCCCCCAAACTGGCACCCATACAGGTAGTTATTGTGCCCATCTATAAAAATACTGAACAGTTATCTGAGATTTCAGAAACAGCGAATAAAATTAAAAATGAGCTGGAAGCATTGGGATTGTCGGTGAAGTATGATGACAGGGATACTCAAAAACCAGGATGGAAATTTGCCGAATATGAACTCAAGGGAATTCCCGTCCGATTAGCACTGGGTCCGAGAGACATTGAGAATGGCACAATAGAGCTCGCCAGGAGGGATACCCTCGAAAAAAGCACAATGGGACAGGAAAATATCGCGATGCACGTCAGGAACTTATTGCAGGAAATACAAGAAAATATTTTTAATAAAGCCCTTGACTTCAGGAACAAAAATATCCATACGGTCGAAAGCTGGGATGAATTTCTAACCGTTCTGGAGGAAAAGGGAGGATTTATTTCTGCCTTCTGGGACGGAACCGCTGAAACGGAAACAAAAATCAAGGAACTTACTAAAGCAACCATACGGGTCATTCCCCTTGAAACCCAAACAGAAAAGGGAACTTGCGTTTATACAGGCAGGCCTTCTGAACAAAGGGTTATATTCGCTCGTTCATATTAAACTAAGATAGTTGCCATGAAAAAACTTTATCTCTTTGGAATCTTAATTTTCGTTGTTTTCATCATTTCATGTACCGGTAAGGAATATCCCGCCCTTTATCAAAGTTTTAATTCGACGGAGACGGGCAGCACTATTTCTCCGGAAAATGTAAATCCAGGATCTCCTATGAACCTGGAGGTAAAGTTTGATAAAAGAAAGGTGTATATCAATGATCAGGCCTTCAACTACAAGGTCATTGAAGACAGTGAGGACTATCTGATGGTAGAGGTGGAACATGACCCCGAAAATAGCGTTCCGGGCTCTGAATTCAGATATGACAAGGTTAATGATATCTTAACAATGATGAAGAATGGGGATCAATCAGAAATAAAGCTTATGACTACGGAAAAAATGCTGGCCGAAAAGCTTAATTCCTTCGCGAAGGTAAAGCTTAGCAGTAATTTGGAACATCTTGATGCAGATCAGGTCAAAATGTTGGGACTGTTGTTCGATGCGGCAAAAATTATGGACGATATCTTTTGGCAAGAGGCATACGGGGATAAATCGGCCTTGTTTGAAAGTACGGAAAATGATACCCTTCAACGCTTATTTGAAATAAATTACGGTCCATGGGAAAGATTGAATAATGACCAGCCCTTTCTAAGCCGGTATGAGGAAAAACCCCGGGGAGCAAACTTTTATCCTCGCGATATGAGCCTTGAAGAGTTCGATACCCTCGACGATCCCGACAAAACAAGCCAGTATACCCTGATAAGAAGGAATGACCAGGGAAAACTTTATGCTATTTGGTATCACGATGCCTTTTCTGATAAATTAAAAGATGCTGCCACCCTTCTCAAAGAAGCCTCCAAATTATCTAAAGATCAAGGATTTGCCAGATATCTCCGGAAAAGGGCGGAGGCATTGCTAAGCGACAATTATTATGAAAGTGATGTGGCCTGGATGCAGATGAAAGACAACGATATCGATTTTGTGATCGGCCCCATTGAGAACTATGAGGACAAGCTTTTTAACTATAAGTCCGCACACGAATCCTTCATCCTTATTAAAGACCAGGAATGGAGCAAAAAACTGGGCAGGCTTACCGCCCTATTGCCCGGTTTGCAAAAAGAACTGCCGGTGGATGAAAAATTCAAAAAAGAAAAGCCATCTGCAAATTCGGATATCAATGTCTACGATGCCCTGTATTATGCAGGCGATTGCAATGCAGGCAGTAAAACAATTGCGATCAACCTTCCGAACGATCCGAAAGTCAGATCAAAATATGGAAGCCGGAAGCTTCAGCTAAAAAATTCAATTCGGTATAAGTTCGAACAAATCCTGGTCCCTATCTCCAACGTACTTATCGCTGAAGACCAACGGCAATTTATCGATTTTGATGCTTTCTTTGAAAATACCATGTTTCATGAGGTAGCGCATGGATTGGGGCTCGACTATACCATTAACGGAAAGGGTGAGGTCCGTACTTCATTAAAGGAAACCTACTCGGCCATTGAAGAAGGGAAAGCTGATATACTGGGGTTGTTCATTGTTACCCATCTTGCAGAAATGGGTGAACTGGGTGAAAAAGAGCTCATGACCAATTACGTTACCTTTATGGCCGGAATTTTCCGCTCAGTAAGGTTCGGGGCATCTTCCGCCCATGGGACCGCGAACATGATCCGCTTTGCCTGGTTTAAAGATGAAGGGGCCTTCAGCCGTGATCCGGAAACCGGAACCTACTGGATCAATTTTGATAAGATGAAGGAAGCAATGCAAAGCCTTACCGAAGAAATTATTCGGATTCAAGGACTTGGAAGTTACGAAGAAGCAGCAAGCCTGATCCGGGAAAAAGGCACTATTGGCGAAGAACTTCAATCTGATCTACACCGGCTTGACCGTATGAACATTCCGGTAGATATTATTTTTGAACAGGGGAAAGAAGCCGCAGGGATATAAAGCCTGATACTGAAGCCGTGGTCATGTATTTTCCCTCTCTCCGGAAAATGTGAAAGTGATGGTTATCAATGGTGAAGAGACTGTTTTACTATATAATTTTTAATCTTTTATTTCCAATATTGGCCTACCCCCAATCGGGAGAGATGCATCCTGAAATTTACGACACTATTCCACGGGACACGCTGGAAACGGGCAAATATTTTAAAAAAATAGAGAATATTTACGACTCAATTGAGTCCAAGGCAGAACAGCGGAAATGGAGCAGAAGTCTGTTGCATTCGGTAATCGTACCGGAGAATAAAAGGGATTCAGCTAAGAATGACAGAAATTCTGAAGATCAGTTTGACCGGTACAGGGGGAAAACCATCCGGAATATTAGACTGATCCGTTTAAATCCTTTTGGGACAACCCTTTCAGACACCGGATTCTACCGGCAGACCTGGCTCAATGATGTGGCCAATACCGTTCATGTAAAGACACGGAAAAAGGTAATTCAAAGGCAACTCCTTATATCGCCAGGAGATCTGGTTAAGCCACTGGAACTGGCCGACAATGAAAGGTTGATCAGGGATCTTCCTTTTATTGAAGATGTCAGGATCATTATTTCTGAAGTAGAAGGGAACGTTGACCTGGTCGATGTGACCATTATCACCAAAGATGTTTGGTCCACAGCATTTTATCCAGTATTTAAAGATTTTAATGCAGGTAAACTGGAAATGTGGGACAATAATATTCTTGGAACAGCCAATGAATTTCAGGATAATATACACTGGGATGGGAATGAACCCAAAAAATGGGGGAATGAAGCTTTTTTTAAAAGCAGGAATATTTTTGGTACCTTTATCGATGCCCGGTTACATTATCAGGATGTTTTCGATCGGCAATCCATCGGAGCAGACCTTGAGCGAAAATTTTTCACCCCAAATACCAAATATGCAGGAGGTTTTAGCCTGTACAAAACGAGCTATCCCCTAAATGTATGGTACTACGACACTTCCGCTACAAAGGAATATTTATCTTTCGAAGGCCTCGACTTTTGGCTGGGCAGGGCTTTTCAACTTCATCAGGAAAATCACAGGCAAAACACAAGGAAAAATATTGTTCTTGCTTCAAGAACCTATTGGATCACCTACGAAGAAAGACCTAAATTTGAAGGCAACGATCTCCTGGAATTTTCCAACCGGTTCCTGTGGCTAAATTACATTGCCTTTTCCTCCCAAAAATTCTATAAAACAAATCTGATATATAATTTTGGACGTACGGAGGACATCCCTACCGGATTCCTTGCCAAGTGGACCTTTGGTCAGGAATTTGGGGAATTCCAAAACAGGATATATACAGCGGTGGATGCATCGGGAAGTGCTTTTTTTCCGCAGATTGGCTATTTATATGGTTCTGCGGCCATCGGTGGATTTATTGCTCCGGAGAAAAAGTTTCAACAGGGCGTCCTGCGTACAGAAATTAACTATTTTAGCCATCTTCACGATGCCGGGAGATTTAAATTCCGTCATTTTGCAAATCTCTATTATATCAGGGGAATTAACCGCTTCACGACGGAAAGGATCAACCTGAATGACCCCACGGGAATCAGCGGATTATACAGGAACGATATTAACGGGAAACAAAAAATAGTGATCAATCTTCAATCTGTCAGTTTTTCCCCGTACTATCTGTATGGTTTCCGATTTTCCTTTTTTGCATTTACCGACATTGCCTTTTTGGGCCAGCAAAACTCGTCCCTGAAAGATTTCAAAGGATACACCTCCCTTGGTTTTGGTATACGGTTTAGAAATGAAAGATTGGTTTTCCCCACCTTCCAGTTGAGATTCAGCTTCTATCCAAATATTTCAGGTATGGAGTTCAATGATTATCTCCGTTTTTTGGGGGAAGAGAAACTAAATCCCAAGAATTTTTATCCTGGCCCCCCGGCTGAAATCCGTTACCGGTAAAAATTTTTCCGTATATTTGCATCTTAATCGCTGTATTGTTAAATAATTAAAATATATCAAATTATGTCAGTATTAGTTGGTAAAAAAGCTCCCTCATTTAAAACCCTTGCAGTAATTAACGGGAATGATATCGTTGAGGATTTTTCACTGGAACAGTATAAAGAAAAGAAGTATGTCCTATTTTTTTTCTATCCTGCCGATTTCACCTTTGTTTGCCCTACCGAAATTCTTGCTTTTCAGGAAAAAGCTCAGGAATTTGAAGATCGCAATGTTGCCGTTGTCGGATGTTCGGTTGATTCTGAGTCCTCTCACTGGAAATGGCTGCAAACGGAGAAAAAAGAGGGAGGAATTAAAGGGGTAAAGTATCCTTTGGTGGCTGATCAGTCAAAAACAATTTCAGAAAATTACGATGTTCTCGCCGGTAATTATGAATATGACGAAGAAGGGATGGTAAGCTTTAACGGGATCCCCCAATCCTACCGCGGACTTTTTCTAATTGATAAACAGGGCGTTGTGAGGCATCAGGTGGTCAATGACATGCCTTTGGGAAGAAGTGTTGATGAAGCGATTCGTATGATTGATGCACTGCAATTTTACGAAGAAAATGGAGAAGTTTGTCCGGCTGACTGGCATAAAGGGGATGCCGGATTGAAGGAAACCCAGGAAGGAATTGTTTCCTATCTTTCGCAAAAGTAATCCTCAACCTCCTGAATTATTTTGTATCTTGGTACAAATTAAAATTGGATGATTTCCCGGTTTTCTTCCTTTCAAAAATCAAATAAATTATGGTATCCAAAGGATAGGATTGTCTTTGCTGTTTCGGGAGGTGTTGATTCGTCTGTCATGTTAAACCTTTTTGTGCAGGCAGGGATTGAGGGAATAATCGCCCATTGTAATTTTAACCTCAGAGAATCTGAATCGGATAAAGATGAAATCTTCGTTAAAAGTCTAGGGGAAAAATATGACATACCGGTCTTAACCACTACCTTCAACACGCGGGAATATGCCAAAAATAATGGAATATCCCTTCAGATGGCTGCCCGGGATTTACGCTATGACTGGTTTGAGGAAATAAGGGTGCAAAATGGCTGCGATTTCATTGCAACCGCCCACAATAAAAACGACCTTACAGAAACCTTTTTTATTAACCTGGTGAGGGGAAGCGGCATAAGGGGACTTACCGGGATAAAAGAAAAATCCGGACGGCTGATCCGGCCCCTTCTCTTTGCAGGAAGGGACGAAATTCTGGAATTTGCCGTACAGAGAGGACTTGAATGGAGGGAAGATTCCAGTAATGCAAGTCAAAAATATGCCCGGAATAAAATAAGACATGCGATTGTTCCTTCCTGCCGGGAAATCAATCCCCGTTTTGACGATATTATGATAGAAAACATGAAGCGCCTGAGGGCAGTGGAAGATGTTTTTACAGAAATTCTGGAGGAAAAGAAAAAACAATTGCTCATTCGGGACAAGAATTCCATGAGGATATCTATTCAGGAAATAGTGGACGGAACCTCATCCGAAACCTGGCTTTATGAAATACTTAAAGATTTCGGGTTTTCCCAGGCCGTGATAAGGGACATTGGCGGAAACCTCCACTCGAGGTCGGGAAAAATGTTCTATTCCCTCTCCCATCGTTTGATAAAAGACCGAAGTGATCTGATTATAGAACCACTCAGGGAAGAGCAGAGCCGGAAATATTACATTGAAAACCCTCTCGAAGCGATTGATTATCCTATCCGACTGGATATGAGCATTGAAGAGATTCCCAACGGTTTCCGCATTCCACCCAGTCCCGATACCGCCTGGCTTGATCTGGATAAACTCATATTCCCTCTGATAATAAGGAAATGGGAAAAAGGAGACTACTTTCAACCTCTTGGAATGAAAAACATGAAAAAGCTCTCCGATTTCTTTATCGATAACAAACTCTCCATAAGCCAAAAGGAACAAACCTGGATCCTCACCAGTGAAAAAAATATCGTATGGGTGATGGGTTTGAGAATTGATGAACGGTTTAAGATTAGCCCAGAAACAAAACGCTCATTAAGGATCCGAATGGAATAGTTTTTTACTTTAATTCAAAATTGTCCCTTGCTTTCCCGGTTATTAAGTCCCAAAAGAATTATTAGCCATTTCAGGTTCGCTATGCTAATAGTAACCAACCACCCTTCAATTGACTATTTTACCTATTTCAGCTTGTAAAACGCTCCCCTTTCCAATACCACCAACTCAACTTTCTGCTCTGCGGTTAAAACATCAAGATACTTGTTAATCTCATTGGTATGAATCCCCAGTATATTGGTCAAATCCGCTATAGTACAGGGGCGGCGGGCGATTGTTTCGAGGATTGCCGTCTCTGGTTCCTTTCGGTAGGACTGGTTTTTTTTCCTTTGATCCGCGGCAGCAATTATTTCAACCTGTTGGATTTGCCAAAAATCAGCCACTTTTTGCAATTCATCCCTGGTAGCACCTCTCAAATCAGAAAGAGTACCCGGTCGGTCAAGGGTATTTAGCTGAACGGAATCAGGTTTTATTTGTAGAATGGCTTTTTTAAGAGCCGTAAGTTCAAAAGGATCATTATTATAACCAGGCAGGATGAATACCTCAAGCCAGATTTTCCCCTTGAACTCCTTTCGGAAATCAATAATGCCCTGAATGTACTCGGTGATATCCAAATTTTCAACAGGACGGTTTATTTTCCTAAAAGTTTCTTCCGTTGCCGCATCGAGAGAAGGAAGTACAAGGTCAGCCTGCAATAAGGATTTCCTGACCTCAGGATCAAAAAGCAGCGTACCATTTGTCAGCACAGCAACAGGAATATCCGGTTTGGCTTTTTTGATAAACTGAAGGATTTCCCCGATATGCAGATGAAGGGTGGGCTCGCCATATCCTGAAAATGTAATGTATTCAGGATCTGGATTATTCAGGAAATAATGTTGTAATTCTTTCTCTATTTTGTCGCTCTTGATATACTCTTTACGGTCAGTGGTCAGTTTAGTGGTTTCCCCAACTTCGCAGTAAACGCAATTGAGAGAGCATACCTTTTTGGGGACGAGATCAACGCCTAATGAAATACCTAATCTCCGTGAAGGTACCGGGCCAAAAATGTATTTATACATTGTTTCCAGAGTGTCTGATCATCCTAAATTGCCTGAAATTCAAATATATCATGAAGGGTTGGTTTCTGTCGGTTCGATCAATCCAAGATTGTTCCGCAGCACCGCAAAATAATCCCGTAAGCCTTTCGTGTTGCGGGTTTTTATCATCTCCAGCAAATCCCCGATACTCCGGTTGATGTTCTCTACCTGTTCAACAGTAAAGGGGTTCAGGAGAATTTCCGATAATAGAAAATCATCTTCGGAAAGAAGCCCTTTGGCAATTTCCAGATGTTTTTTGAAGGTTGTTCCGGGCGCATCCTGTCTCTTCATGCAGGAGGCGAAAACCAGGGTCGATGAAAAAGGAATGGACAAAGAATAAGCGATGGTTTCATCGTGCTCCCGAAATGAGTAATGATGGATGCGAAGGTTATGGCTGGCATAGAATTTTTCAAAAAAGGCCTTCCCTTCACCGTCCGATTCTTTTATGATAATGGCATTTTCATCGGAAAGGTTTTTCACATTGGCAAAAGTTGGCCCAAACATGGGATGGGTGGAAACAAATCTTCGTCCCGACTTTTCGTAGAATTTAGACAGGCCGTTTTTCACGGATGTAATATCGGCCAGAATGCAATTTTTTTCCAGAAACGGTACAATTTCTTCAAATACCTTGAGGGTATGTTCCAGGCTAACAGCGTTGATCAGGATGTCCGGACTGAATTCGAATAATTCTTCCAGATACATGAACTTTCGCGAATTGAAGAAATATTTCAATTTGTTCCGGTCTGCATCATAAACTCCGACCTCATAATCAAGACAAAGTGATTCTACGAACCAGGAGCCCATGTTTCCGGCTCCGACAATAGCTATTCTCATTTTATAATCATTTTAATGAACAGGTAGTGTGTCTCTGCTACCTTTTATCCTCTCTTAGGGTAAATTCCGGAGATTCTTCCTTCCATCATCATCAAGTCTACCAGTGCGATGGCTGTAATTGCCTCAAGAACAGGAGGAACTCTAACAGCGATGCACTTATCATGTCTTCCATTAATTTTAAGTTCTTCAATATTTTTTGTTTTTATATTCAATGTTTGTTGTCCCTTTGAGATGCTGCTGGTTGGTTTGACCACGACTCTGAAAACCAGTTCATTTCCGTTGCTTATTCCTCCCAAAATTCCGCCGGCGTTATTCGTTTTGGTTGTCCCATCCATATCCAATAACAGGTCATTATGTTCGCTTCCCTTCATTTTTGCAGCCTTGAAACCAGCACCAAATTCGATTCCTTTAATGGCCGGTATTGAAAAAGCCAGATGGCTTATTACCGATTCGACGGAATCAAAAAAGGGTTCTCCAATCCCAAGAGGAATGCCATTTGCCCTGCATTCAACAATTCCGCCAATTGAATCATCATCAGTTATTGCCCTTTCGATAGCTGTTTCAATATCAGGCAAGCCCCCGGCTTCAATTAACCGGGCATCTATCCTGATATTATCCATGAGTTTTTTGGCTATAACCCCTGCAGCCACCAGGGCCAGTGTGAGTCTTCCTGAAAAGTGTCCACCGCCACGATAGTCTTCATATCCTCCGTATTTTTGACCAGCCACGAAATCGGCGTGGCCGGGGCGCGGATGTTCCCGGAGCTTATTGTAGTCGCTCGATCGGGTATTGGAATTTTCAAACTGGATATTCAGGGGAGCGCCGGTAGTGGTGTTATTGAAAACACCGCTTAAAAAGCGCGGGATATCGAACTCGATCCTTGGTGTGGTCCCTTTTGCCCCCGCCCTCCTCCGGGAAAGGTCATGCTCAAAATCTGTTTCAGACAGGGGCAAACCCGGCGGGCAACCATCAACGATAACCCCAACAGAATTTCCATGCGACTCACCATATACCGAGATCCTGAAAATCCTTCCAAATGAATTCATAATGCATAACTTAATGAAAATATATCTTTGCCTTTAACTTCTCAACCCAATTAATTTTTTTCACGAACATCTAAAATCCTGTTTATGCTCTCCATTTCCTCTATTGTGAGCTGTCCGGGCGCAGTGGCCTTTCCCTTTTCCCAACTGGCAAAAGTAAATTCTGCCCCCATGGGAACAGCAGCCACCCGGGTTATCATACCTCCTTCTCCCATGCCCAGGATAACTTTTCTCCCTTTTTCATGATAGAGGCCTAAAAGTGCCGAGTTATCTTCAGGCCTGTTCACCAGGCAGGCAATCTTTGCCACATTGGCACCAGCCCTGTAACAGGCACCCAAAATTTCTTTTAAATCAGCAACTGGGGGGGTCAGCTTGAAGTTGTGATATGAAAGAATGAGATCTGTGCCGCTGTTTTTAGTGAGGTTTTTTAATTCCCGGATAAAGGCAGGATTATTTTCTATTTCGCCATCAATATAGGTAATTTTGTTTTCACAAACCAGTTTAAAAAGCCGAAGACGTTCGTTATCATCAATTTTCCCCGGGCGAAAGGTAAATATGCTTTTCCGGGAAGCTAAAACAATCCTTACCAATTGCTCATCGTTGAAATCAGAAAGATCAGCGCGGATTTCAACCATTTCTGCTTTGGAAGCAATTTCCAAAGCTTGTTGAAAATCAAGGTTTCCCAAACTGGTGCAGATCATACTATTTTAATTTAGGATTGTGGCCTAATCATAAACAATTTCCTCTAAAACCGTTTCAATTTCTGAAATTGGGATATCGAAAGTAATGGCTTTCCCGATGCTTTCCAATAAAACAAAGCTCATTTTATCGCCTGCCCTTTTTTTGTCCCTTCGCATCACCTCTGCCATTGCCTTCGGATCCGTTTCCATTTCAGTGGGCAACCCTGCATTTTCTATGAGCGCCCTCAGTCTGACCTCTATTGAAGAGGGCATTAAACCAAGATTGACAGAAAGTTTTGCGGCCATGACCATTCCGATCGCCACCGCTTCCCCATGCGACTTTTGGTAAATCTTTTCGATGGCATGGGCAAAGGTATGTCCAAAATTTAACAATTTACGCTCTCCCATTTCCCTTTCATCCCTCTCTACAATGACTTTTTTGGTCATTACCGATTCAAAGATCAGGTACTCAAGCACATTCCGCTCCTTCTGAAGGGCGGGGAGAATGTTATCTTCCAGGTAATCAAATAAATCAGGCCTTTTAATAGCCCCATATTTAATAATTTCCGAAAAACCACCGGTGAAATCCCTGGATGGAAGAGTTGAAAGCGAAGCGATATCGCAAAACACAAAATCCGGTTGCCTGATCGTCCCGATCATGTTTTTATATCCCTGATAATTAACCCCGTTCTTACCTCCTATGGCTGCATCTACCTGTCCTAAAAGGGAAGTGGAGACAAAACCAAACCTTACCCCGCGCAAGAAAACTGAAGCGATGAAACCGGTGAGATCTGTAATTATTCCCCCTCCCACCCCCACGATAAGGGTATTCCTGTCAATGCCAAGTTCGATTAAGCGGCCAATAACTGAAGCTGCATGTTCAATATCCTTCGCCTTTTCACCTGTGCCGGCATCAATCACCCTAAAAGAGGAGAGTTCGGAACTATAAATTCTCAGGACATTGCTGTCGGCCAGGATAATGGAAGAGGAAGGATCCATATGATCCTTCAATTCAGTCATTCCCCGGGGAATGACTATTTGACATTCGCCGGAAAGGGTTTTAAGCACTTCGGTTTTCATATATAAATTTTAATAGCGACCAGGGGGAAGCTTCGCATACTCTGCAGTGTGTTAACATAGGCAGACAGGCAATTTATCGGGATTCCACCCGGGTAAAAATAGTAATTAAGGTTCTATTTTTGCAGACTGTGAATTCCCCTGCTTGTTCATGACCACCGTTTGATGATTAATAGATTCCTGATGGATAGCCTGGAACACTTTAAGGATGAATTCTTCGCTCAGTCCCTTACGGCTCCCGAGATTAATACGCTTTTTCAAAATATCATCCCATCTTTTAGTCTGAAGGATGGTAATATTGCTTTCCTTTTTGTGGCGGCCGATATCTTCCACCACACTCATCCTTTTCTCCAGCAGATTCAGCAGCTTATCGTCATACTTATCAATTTGCTCCCTTAGTTCCGCGAGGGTAAGTTCCATGCTTAAGTCGATGTCGGATTCCCGCAAAACAATGCGATGTAACAGGGCTTCCAGTTCAGCCGGGGTAATTTGCTGTTGTGCATCGCTCAAGGCGTTGTCCGGGTTGATATGCGATTCGATGATGAGGCCATCGAAATTAAGATCCATTGCCTTTTGTGACACATCATACAAAAGATGTCTGTTCCCACAGATATGGCTTGGATCAGTAATAATTTTGAGGTCAGGAATCCTGCGCCGCAACTCAATTGGCACCTGCCACTGTGGATCGTTCCGGAAGAGATTTTTATCGTACATGGAAAATCCGCGATGGATGGCCATGATTTGGCGGATACCGGCATTGTTTATTCTCTCTATGGCCCCTATCCATAATTCAATATCAGGATTAACGGGGTTTTTGATAAGGACCGGAATATCCACTCCTTTTAAGGCATCGGCAATATCCTGAACGGCAAAGGGGTTTGCCGTGGTCCTTGCCCCGATCCATAGCATATCTATTCCATTTTTTAATGCTTCGTAAACATGTTTCACGTTTGCCACTTCTGTCGAGGTAAGTAACCCGGTTTCATCCTTGACTCTTTTGAGCCAGCGCAGACCTTCAGAGCCGACGCCTTCAAAAGCATTTGGCCGGGTCCTGGGTTTCCATATACCTGCGCGGAAAATTTTCACTCCACGTGCAGCGAGATCTCTCGCTGTGGCCATCACCTGTTCTTCCGTTTCGGCGCTGCAGGGACCGGCGATAATAATAGGTCTTTTGAGGCATTCCCCGCATAACCTAAAATTTTCAAGTTGTAAGTTTATTCCCATGATATTATATATTATCCCATGATTGATTTTCCTTTTTCATATTCACCCAGGATACCCAATTCACTTGTAAATGGGGCGATCGCCTCCAGGGCTTTTATATACCATTGATAATCCTCTAAAATCAGGTCGGCATAAAACTGATATTCCCAATCCTTTCCCATAATCGGCATTGACTGAATTTTCGAGAGGTTTATATCATAATAGGAGAGAATAGAGAGGATTTTGGCAAGCGTTCCGGATTTATGTGAAAGGGCGAAATGAATGGAAGATTTGTTCACCTTGGATTTATCGGTTTCCCATCCGTTTGACTCCCTGAGTATCAGAAAGCGTGTATAGTTCATCTTATTGGTTTCAATGCTTTCAGAAAGGATTTCAAGATCATATTTGGTCGCTGCAAGGTGACTCGCAATAGCGCCAATCCCGGTGAGCTGCTTATCCCTGATTTCGCGTGCCGAAAGTGCTGTGTCGATACTTTCAATTAGTTTTATTTCAGGGTATTGTTCGAAAAAATCCTGACATTGAAGAATGGCCATCGGATGTGAGTAGACTTCGCGCAGCTCTTCAATTTTCTGTCCTTTTAAAGCGACCAGGTTTTGTCGTATACGAAGATAAATCTCACCGGTGATTTTCATTTTCGAATCCTTCATCAACCCATAATTAGGAAGTATGCTCCCCGCCAGACTGTTTTCTATGGCCATGATACCATAATCGACCTGTCCCTTGGTAAGCGATTTCATCAGATCGCGGAAGGTGTTCCGGGGGAGTATTTCGATATTCTCCTCTTCAAAATAATGCATCGCAGCTATTTCATGAAAAGCTCCGTACCCGCCCTGTATTGCAATTCTCTTGATAACTGGTTTCTTCATCTTAATGATAAAAAAAGGCCCCGAATTGTCCGGGACCTTAGTTATATATTGCTTTTACGCGAACACATACAGCCCGGCTGTTCAATTTCTAAAGAAATAGAAAAAGAAATAATACCAGGTATAAATGTTCGTTTTTTTCATTTTATTCAAAAAAAAATCCCGATATAACCGGGACACTCAACTGTTTTAAAAAAGTTATTGCCCCGTGCTTCAGGTATTAAAAAAGTAATGAAATCCGTAATTGCAGGCCATGATCTTTTGATAACTTTATGCAAAATAAGGAATTTTGATTAAGATATGCAAGCGTTTCGGCAAAAATAATGAAGAATTATTAGAAAATAAGATTATCATTACCTTTGTATTGTATAAAGCCGGTACTGAAATGATGTTGAATGCGAAGAAATCACCCGGATCCGGTTATGTTAGCTTCCCAACTGGTTATTCCATTTTTTTTAAGAAGGATAAGACAGACATTGCGGAACTGAAGATTAATGTTAAATCGACCATTCATTCCCAATCAAAAAAGATTTTTGATCCAGATTTAATGACAAAAAAAGAGAGATTTATCAAAGTCATCCAATGGTTTACCGAAAATATGCCCCTTGCCGGGACAGAGCTGCGGTACACGAAGCCTTATGAATTACTTGTGGCGGTAATCCTTTCCGCACAATGCACCGATAAACGTGTAAACATCATAACTCCCTCTTTTTTTGAACGGTTTCCTGATCCGGAAACACTTGCCGCCTCTTCCACCGATGAAATATTCGAATACATCTCCTCCTGTTCCTATCCCAACAATAAGGCAAGGCACCTTTCGGGAATGGCGCAGATGCTCGTCAATGATTTCAATTCCGAAGTCCCTTCCGACATCGTCCTTCTTCAGAAGCTACCCGGTGTGGGAAGAAAAACGGCAAATGTCATTGCCTCCATTATCTTCGACCTTCCAGCCCTCGCGGTCGACACACATGTTTTCAGGGTAGCCAAAAGGATCGGACTCACCGTTAATTCGAAATCTCCCCTGGATACGGAAAGGCAACTGATGAAATATCTTCCTAAAAACATACTTGGAAAGGCTCATCACTGGCTCATCCTGCACGGAAGGTATGTATGCCGGGCAAGGAATCCCCATTGCGGAGAGTGTGGGATTCGGGATTACTGTAAATATGTGGGTAATTGAAGGCTTAATCTATGAATGGCTTGAGGAGGAATTGTTTCAACCTTGAGCAAAATTTCCATTACCACTATAAAAGTATCCTATCACGAAGGACAAAATTGCTTTTGAAGCGATATCTTCCTATTTTTGGAGTGCAAAATTTGGTTATAGTTCAACAAAAGGAAAAAAATGAAAACAATTGAAAAAGGATTTTTACTTTTCCTGATACTATTTCTGACTTCCTCTTTTCTTCCCCAACGGATCAATTACCGTGAGGGGCGCTATAATAATGTGTGCAAGGATCTCCGGGGAGATGCCCTGCTCTATTTCATTTTTATTGACTCGAAAGACACTGCACCCTGGACAGAATTTGACATTATAAGTACCATAGATTCCATAAATACCGCCATGAAGTGGATCGAGGCCGAAGCTGCAAAAAATAAGGTAAAGCTCACCATCAAATCTGATTATTATATTGGAAAAGATTATACAACCATAAACAGAAGCCTGCCCTGGGGTACAGTGAAAGAATCACTTAAAAAGCCATCACTGAACAAGGGAATCCAGGAATTAAACCGCTGGGCAGACAATATTGCGCGCAAGGCAGGAGAATCATTCTTCATAACCGATAAAGACGGGATTCCAAAACAGCAGAAACCAAAAGATACTGAAAGGCTCATTGCGCTTTTGAGGGATGAATTTTCCGTGGAAAGCGTTGCCCTGATGTTTTTGGTGAATAATTATTTTAAGGACGATATATCGGTGGCGCTGAATACTTTTACAAGCGATAAACCAGAATATTGTATAGTAAGTTACAAGTACCCTTCCGAAATCGCTCACAATTTCCTTCATCTCTATGGAGCTGCGGATATGTACAGTACCTCTTTTCGAAAATCAGCAAAAAACATAAAAATATTAGCGGAAGAGTTTCCAAACGATATTATGCAGGACCCCTACGCCAAAAATATCAAGACCTTGGGAATTTCAGAATACACCCGGTATCTTATTGGCTGGACAAATGAACTGGAGAGCAAATATGAAGGTCTTATGAAGGATAAAATTATAAATGTTAATTAAATGCAATATAGCTCTAACGATCTTTCAGGAAAAGAAAATATAGCACTGACCAAATATGCTCATGGCCTTGGCTGTGGTTGTAAGGTTTCCCCGGGTATCCTTGAAAATTTGCTTAAAGACTTTCCTGCCCCTTCCTTCCCCAATGTTCTGGTGGGAGCAGAAACCTCCGACGATGCTGCCGTATACAAAATAAGTGAAGATATGGCCATCGTTCAAACGCTTGATTTTTTCACGCCGGTAATCGACGATCCCTTCCGGTTCGGAGCTGTTGCCGCAGCCAATGCCTTAAGTGATATATACGCCATGGGGGCGAAACCCCTTTTTGCACTCAATATTGTGGCCTTCCCTACCCATCAGCTTCCCCTGGATGTCTTAAAACAAATCCTTACCGGTGCGGCTGAGGTTGCGGCTGAGGCGGGGATCCCAATTCTTGGCGGACACACAATTGAAGATAATGAGCCAAAATTTGGTCTGGCTGTTACCGGATCTGTTCATCCTTCAAAGATTTACCGTAACTCCGGGGCTAAGCCGGGTGACAGTATCATCCTGACTAAACCCATTGGAACGGGGATTCTGAGCACCGCCATAAAAAAGGGAAAGCAGGGAGATCATCTTGGAGATTTATTGTATTCTACCATGCGTCAGCTAAATAAAAAAGCCGCGGAGGTCATCTCCTCCTATTCGGTGAACGCTTGCACGGATGTAACCGGTTTCGGGTTATTAGGCCATTTGAAGGAAATGGCCGCCGGATCCGGTTTAGGTGTGGAAATATTCTCTGACAGGGTCCCACTTATTGACGAAATTATGGACTTAGCCATGGAGGGATTTGTTCCGGGTGGAACTAAAAATAACCTTTCGTGGCTGGAACCCTGGTTAAAATGGGATAATTCAATAGATAACATTACAAAGCTCGTCCTTTGCGATGCTCAAACCTCAGGGGGATTGATGTTCACGGTGGATTCCAGATATGAAAAAGAGATTATCCGGGATTTGCACCATTCAGGGATGGAACGTTCTGCGGTCATTGGCAACTTTCTCAACCAGGATTCATCCGGGACTATAAGTATTCACTAATTGCATATTTGTCCCAAGGGAAATTGCCATTTACTTCCTATTCCAGTTAGTAAATGCGTTCATCTGATTGTCCCAATGGAAACGAACATTATTTTGGTCTCCCTCAATAAATTTTCTATTAAAAACTAAAACCTTTTCCTTTGGATTGCGTAAACCTGAGCAACATAATTCTACCTGATATCTCAAAATTAGGAATTTGCAATTCGGGAAAATGGGTCTATAATTTTTGAGACCACATTTGTTTTAATTTTCAGGTGGTTTTGTTTTTTTAAAAAATGTAGTAATTTTACTTCAATTCCGATAAATCGGATTACTTACAATATGTAATCAGTATCATATAAATATGACCCCTATGACTATCAAATTTCCGGAAATATCCAAAATTATCTTTTTATTCAGTGTGATGCTGGTATTTGTTCTCTCTGGCTGTGCATCCGACAGGAATAAGAGCGAAAAAGAATCAGGATCAACTGATGAATATAACGCCAAGCTCGATGACGACCTCGTAGAGAAAATCAATACAGCGAAAAGGGTTTTTTACTCCCTTCCTTCTCCACTGGAAACAGCCATGCTCATTAAAAATGCCGGTGCTACTTATGATGAGTCTCTTTTGAATCCGGTAAACAACACGGAAAAATACAATACGAACCTCGAGATGGCCATTAATTTAGGTATCTATACCACGGATCTGAGTTATGCCAGCCTTTTTGATCAGACCCAGGCAACCCTTAATTACATCAATGCAGCCAAAAAAATGGCCGACGGACTAAAAATTCTGGATGCCATTGACGAACAGACCATACAACGTTTAGAAGAAAATATTAATAACCGCGACATCATCATTGATATTATATCTGAAACCCTTTTAAATTCAAACTCTTTTTTGGAAGACCGGGGGTTGCAGGCCACCAGTGCAATAATACTGGTTGGCGGCTGGATTGAAGGTTTGTATATAGCGACAAACCTGGTGGATCAGGGTTCAGTTGATCTGAAAACGGATAAAATGGTTGAGCGGATCGTGGACCAGAAGCTTTCCCTGAACATTATTATCAGTCTTCTCGAAAGCCATAATGAGAATGTTGAAGCCCAAACCCTTCTGAAAGATGTTAGGGCAATTAGTGAAATCTACGATAAAATCAGCATTGAGCAAACTGAAATTACGGCCGTAGAAAATCCAAAAACAAATGTTACCATGCTTAATTCTGAGACTATAATGCAGGTTCCTCCCGCGGTATTCAAAGAATTAGCTGAAAAAATTGATCAGATCAGAACACGATATATATCATAAAATATTTTCAAAACCCTTGATTATGAAAAGAAGTTTTTTTGCTGGGATTCTATTGTTACTATTCATCTTCGTGCCTTATAAAGCGGAAAGCCAATGTAAGCAATTTGCAAAAAATACCTGTAAAATTGGCCTTGCTCCCTATCAGCATGATGGAAACTACCATGCAGCTGTCCTTTTGGAAGGTGAAGAAGCTGAACTATATAAGACCTTCTATTCCGATACCGATTACCGTATTGATGTTTGCGGAGCCAATAATCTTGGGAATATCGAATTTAGCGTGGTCGATGGGAAGGGCAAGGTCCTTTATAATAATAAATATAATGATTATAATCCGAAATGGGATTTCAGGCTTCAATCATCCCAGCAATTGAAAATCATTGTGAAGGTTCCTGTAACGGACAGTCTTGCTCAGGAACCAAAAGAGGGTTGCGTGGCAATTATGTTTGGGTTCAAGGACAAGTGACCGGAAAAAAACAAATCATACCAGCAGTCTGTTGTTCTCACAGGCTGCTTTTTCTTTTTAGAAAATATCAGGCTTATCTTTTCAAATTATATGTAATTTAGGACCATTAACAAACCGGTAATAATTTTAACATGAAAAATCCCCTGCTTATATTCCTGTTCTTATTTTCCCCCTATGCCGTTCCCTCCTGCGATGATCTGGTAAAAACCACATCAGGGATTGGTGGCCATACCGGAGCGTTAACTTCCAATGAAATTGTGGAAGGCCTTAAAACCGCCCTAAAGGTAGGTGCCGATTCATCGGTCTGGACCACCTCACGATTAAATGGCTTTTATAAGGATGAAGCAATAAAAATCCTTCTTCCCCCTGAAGCCGCCGTCATTTATGAAAATAGAAATAATGCACTGTTGAGAACGCTTGGGCTTGACAGGAAAATTGAAGAGGCCGTAATGGCATTGAACCGCGCAGCTGAAGACGCTGCATCTGAGGCGGGGCCAATTTTCAAAAACGCTATTACCGGTTTGTCCATTAGTGATGGACTAAGCATTCTCCGGGGAAAGAATCCATCCGCGGCCAATAACGCGGCAAATTTTGATTCCACTGCGGCTACGGGTTACCTTCGGGTCACAACCTACGATCAGTTAGTCGCTGCATTCTCCCCAAAAATAAATCAGTCACTCGATAAAAAGTTAGTAGGAAGCTACTCGGCGAACCAGATTTGGGATGGCCTGACCAGATCTTACAATACAGTTGCCAAAAACTCATTTGGTGTAATCAAGGCTGTTGAAACAGTCGATTTGTCTGAGTATGTAACGGAACGCACCCTGGATGGCCTATTTCTAAAAGTCGCTGTGGAAGAGATCAAAATTAGGCGAGATCCGTGGAGGTGGGCACAGACATCTGTAGGGAATATCCTACAGAGGGTTTTTGGAAAATCCTGATATAATTTACCCGGTTTATTGGTTCTACCCCTTCAGTTTTTGGGCTAAAAATTTTCCTGTATAGGATTTTTTCTCTTTGATTAGTTGTTCCGGGGTACCTTCAAAAAGGAGTTCCCCCCCCTTTTCCCCCCTTCCGGCCCAAGATCGATAATCCAGTCAGCCGATTTTATGATCTCCAGATTATGCTCTATCACGAGAATTGTATGGCCTTTTTGAATCAGTGCAGTGAATGCTTCGAGAAGTTTGTTGATATCGTGAAAATGAAGTCCGGTGGTAGGTTCATCAAAGATAAAAAACATGGAATCGGAAGCCCCCTCTTTAGAAAGAAAAAAAGCAAGTTTGACGCGTTGACTTTCCCCTCCGCTTAATGTATTGGAAGATTGACCCAGTTTAATATACCCTAAACCCACATCCTGAAGGGGTTTAAGTCTGGTGACAATTCTCCTGCAGGAGGCGTCTGCCTTTTCAGAAAAAAATTCAATTGCTTCATCTACTGTCATTTCAAGAACATCAAAAATACTTTTACTCCTGAATTTAACCTCCAGAATTTCATCCTTAAATCTTTTTCCATGACAGTTTTCACACAAAAGATAGACATCGGCCATAAACTGCATTTCGACTTTAATCGTCCCTTCGCCCTGGCATTCATTGCAGCGACCTCCATCCACATTAAAGGAAAAATGACTGGGTTTGAAACCGTTTAGCTTTGAAGCCTGCTGATCGGAAAATAATTTCCGGATTTCATCATAGGCTTTTATATAGGTCACCGGATTTGAACGGGAAGACCGGCCGATAGGATTCTGATCGACCATTTCAACGTGTTTAATCTTAGCAATATCCCCTTCAAGAAAATCAAACAACCCTGATTTTACCCCTGCTCCATTGATTCTCTTACTTAATGCAGGAAAAAGAATTGAACCGACCAGACTGGATTTGCCCGAACCACTTACCCCGGTGATAACGGTCAGCACATTCAGCGGGAACCTTACTTCGATATTTTTCAGATTGTTTTCTCTGGCGCCCCGTAAGAGGATATAATCGTTCCAGTTTCTTCTATTGTCCGGAACAGGAATAGATCTTTTCCCCGTTATATATTGGCCAGTTAGGCTCTTGTTATCTTTTTCGAGTTGTATATGATCTCCCTTAAATATAATCTCTCCCCCCAAACGGCCGGCACCGGGACCGATATCTACAATCATATCAGCAGACCTGATGATCTCCTCATCATGCTCAACTATAACAAGGGTATTGCCAATGTCCCGGAGTTCATTCAACACGGAGATAAGCAAATGGGTATCCCGCGGGTGCAGGCCAATGCTGGGTTCGTCAAGTATATAAAGAGACCCTACCAGACTGCTTCCCAGAGAGGTGGCCAGATTTATCCTTTGTGATTCCCCCCCGGACAGGCTGGCAGATAATCGGTTGAGAGTCAGGTAACCGAGACCGGTATTTATCAGGAATCCCAGCCGGCCCTTAATTTCCAGGAGGAGACGTCCGCCGATTTTTTCTTCCTTCGCCTCCAACCTGATCATGTCAAAAAAGTGGATAAGTCTTTCAATCGGAATATCAACCAGTTCCATAATAGAAGTATCCGATATCTTCACATACCCGGCTTCTTTTTTCAGGCGGGTTCCCTTACATTCCGGACAGGTTGTTTTGCCCCGGTAGCGGGAAAGCATCACCCTGATATTGGATTTTATATTTTTTTTCTTCCAGATGTGCAAAAAAGGCATCGATGCCCTTAAAATAGCGGTTTCCATTCCATAAAAGATCGCGTTGTTCCTCCTCAATTTGTAGTAGGGAGTATGTACCGGAAAGTCAAATTTATCGGCATTATAAAGGAGCTTTTCTTTCCATTGCTGCATTTTTTCTCCCTTCCAGCAAACGATCGCATCCTGATAAACCGATAAGCTTTTATTAGGCACGACCAAGATCTACATCGATCCCAATAATTTTTCCATAACCTTCACAAAGAGGACAAGCCCCAACAGGGTTATTAAAGCTGAAGGTATGCTCCGTCGGCTCCTCGAACAGATATTCCGTCGGCTTCAAAACGGTCGGAAAACTCTTCGTATGCTTTTGTCTCCGGATTCTTAATCCCGCAAATCCCTTTTCCGATGCTGAAAGCTGTTTGCACAGAATCAGCGTAACGGGCAAGGGAATCCTCATCCTTCGAGATACTGAGCCGGTCGATGATGATGTTCTGACCAGGACTTTTCATTATTAAATCGGAATCCTGATCAAGCAACTCTTCGATGCTCATCTGTTCCCCGTCAATCTCTATCCGGTTTATCCCCTGTTTTAAGAATATATCGAGCTGATATTTTACCGTAGTCCCATCACAACAAAGAAAGGGGGCCATAATAAAAATCTTTTCACCCTCAGCAAAACTGGTAATATAATTGACAACGTCGCTTACTGAATGTTTTCTCACCTCGTTGCCGCTTACCGGAGAGTAGGTCTTCCCCAGACGGGCAAAAAGCAATTTAAGATAATCGTATATTTCAGTGGAAGTACCTACCGTAGAGCGGGGGTTACGGGTGTTTACCCGCTGCTCGATGGCTATAGCCGGCGGGATGCCATGAATATAATCCACATCCGGTTTATCGATCCTTCCGAGAAACTGACTGGCGTATGCGGAAAGGCTTTCCACGTATCTTCTTTGTCCTTCGGCATATAAGGTATCAAATGCAAGAGAGGATTTTCCTGAACCTGACAGGCCGGTGATTACGATCATCTGATCCCGTGGGATGGCAATATCAATGTTTTTAAGATTATGAACGCGGGCTCCTTTAATATAAATTTGATGAGGATCAGTTTCAGTAAGTTCTGGCATAGAAATTGTTTAATATTTTATGTTTTAACACAAATTAACGAAATACAAAAGTAATATTTTTTGCAGAAAGAATTATTTAGCGTAATTTTCGCACTGCATTATTAAATTGATGACCAAATATTAAAAATTTCTGCCTATAGAAAGAACATGTACTCCACTTAATTATTTAAATACAGAGGAGGTTGATTTGAAAGCAATTCAGAAAACTGATTACGAATTGGTTCAGGAATTTGTTAATGGAAATCCCACAAGCATTGAAGTCTTAATCAATCGACATAAAAACCGTGTCTTTACCTATATTCTGTTAATAGTAAAGAACGAGCATCTCGCCGAAGATATTTTCCAGGACACCTTTATTAAGGTGATCAATTCCTTAAAGAATGGAAAATACAAGGATAATGGCAGGTTCCTTTCCTGGGTCGTGCGAATAGCCCATAACCTGATCATCGATCATTTCCGGAAAGAAAAGCAGTTGAATACTTTTTCAAACGATGATTACGAAAAGGATATTTTTAATTCAAGAAAGATGTCTGATAAGAACGTGGAAGATTTCATCATTGAAGATCAGATTCATACCGATATAAGAAAACTTGTAGAGCAGTTGCCGGACGACCAGAAGCAGGTCATACTTCTCCGGCATTTTGGAGGTCTCAGCTTCAAGGAAATTGCAGATCAGACAGATGTGAGTATTAATACTGCACTGGGCCGAATGAGGTATGCCCTTATTAACTTGAGGAAACTCATTGAGAAACACAAAATATCACTTACGGCGCAATAATTGGGTCGTGGCTACAATAAATGATTTTTAACTTACGTTTGAATCCTACATAACTGTAAATTGAAATCATGCCTATGCACCAAAATTCTACTTTGTTCTTTTTTTATGACAATACCCAATTAAAAAATGAACTTGTAAGGTCTGAGGATTTTCTTGATTCGTATGACCCATTCCGGGAAGAGCTGGAAAGCTTATTCGCCGGCCTCGAGGTTTCTCCCGGAAATGAACTGATAAAAAAGATTTTAGCCGTGACCATGTAAAGAATACATGCGGCTTGCCATAATCTGGCAGGACACCACTGCAGCAGTTTCCGTACGTAAACGGTTCATGCCCAGGCTAACCGGAATAAATTTATGATCCAGGGCAAATGCTATTTCATCGGGAGAGAAATCCCCTTCAGGGCCTATTAAAACGATGAACTCTTTGCCGGTTTCACCCGCCATAAGAAGATTGCATCTGTCTTCGTCCCCCATATAAGCTATGAATTTTTGGGAGGGAACATTTGTTATGGACCGCGTGAAATCCAT
Organism: uncultured Bacteroidales bacterium; assembly: GCA_963779845.1. Lineage (GTDB taxonomy): Bacteria > Bacteroidota > Bacteroidia > Bacteroidales > CAVZZV01. Next base: position 506,817 of record CAVZZV010000001.1, read on the forward strand.
AAAATCCGTAGGTTCCTGAATTTGTGTTAGCCAGGGGTTTAGTGATTGCTTCATGGCCGAAACGGCTATCTTTTCCAACCTGTCCAGCCGCAGGCTTTTCCTCTCGGTTCGCTTGCACATCAGTGGGACGATAAGATCAACCCCGATCTCAATGGCCTTTTCGACAAACCATTCAAAACGATCGATGCTTTTCGTTGGAGAAACAGCAAGTGTGAGATGATAATTTTTCGGTTTTATCTTGTTTTTACTAAGAATATGTCCTCTGACTGCCTCTTTGCCCAGTTCCATGAGCTGGCCCAAATAAAGACCTCCCAGTCCATCGAAAAGATGTACTTTATCTCCTTGTTTCATCCGTAAAACATGAATACAATGATGGGATTCAGTACTATCAAGGGTAAAATTGCCGTTCTCGATGAGATGAGTGTAAAAAACCTGCATATTTTTGGAAATAATTTTACAAAAATAGGAATTCCTTTATTCCGGGGAAAATAACTTAATAAAGATACCCATGTTTCTTGGCCTCCCCAGGAAGAGCAAAGGTAACATAAGGTAGGTTAAGGTTTTGTATATTTGTGACTTAATCTAATTCCCATTTTGAGAAAACACCTGCCATTATGAAAAGAATCGGCCTCTTATCAGACACCCATGGTACCTGTGACCAGAAAATATTCAACTTTTTTAAAGAATGCGACGAAATATGGCATGCAGGAGATATCGGAACCATTGATCTGGCTGATGATTTCGAATCATTCAAGCCCTTTCGTGCAGTTTACGGGAATATTGACAACCATCAGTTAAGGGCCAGATACCCGGAAACTGATATTTTTAATTGTGAAGGGGTAAAGGTGCTTATGACTCATATAGGGGGTTATCCGGGGCATTATGATCAACACATCAGAAACCGTCTTCTTCATTCCCCTCCCCGGTTATTTATTTCAGGTCATTCCCACATCCTTAAAGTAATCCCCGACGCAAAGCTTGGACTTTTGCACATCAATCCCGGTGCGGCAGGGAAAAATGGATTTCATCAGGTTCGCACGGCAGTCAGGTTCGAAATTGATGACGGTAATATATCCGGGCTTGAAATTCTCGAATTGAAAAGATGAGCTCTAATTATTTAAAAAGCTTTATCCGGTCTAAAAGTCACCTTCAATTTTTCTCTGTATAAGCGATGGGAAGAAAACCTTTTATGAATAAGAAAATTACTTTAAATAATGTTGCTCTAACTCTCTTTTCCGATCGATTCTCCCTTTAAGGATGTTGAGATATCTTAAAGCATCTTTATTTTTATAATCAGTATACGATTTTGAGGTCCAATCCATTGCTGCAATAAGATCATCATTAATTTCGTTGATAATTCCCATATTATAACATGCCCTGCCGGCCACTTTCCGCTTAGGGCTCGATACCTCCTGCAGCCATAACTCAGCCGCACCATCCCAGTCACCGGTCTGTGCCCGGCGTTTGGCTATTTTGAAGTTATCTGTTCCCCCTACATAATAATCCCGGCTCACACGCACCCTGTAAGGAGCGATCCGAAAGGCATAATTATGTCCCATATTATTACTTATCTGTAAAACCGCTTCGTTTCTCCCTAAAATTGATTCGATAGCTTTCGCCGGATTAATCCCGACACCACGGGATGCCACATTTTCATTATTCAAAAATTCATCCAGAATTAGCTTGTTACCAGGATCATAAATTCTCCAGCCGGACTTTATTTGAGTTGATACATTTGCATGATGCTCAATGGCTGGAATTTTCACTCCAAGAACACCGCCAACCTGAACCGGAATGGCCTTGTAATCAATTCTTGTATCTGTATCGTAAAAGGATAGTGCAAAAAGTGCGTCTACATTGTTCTCATAGCAAATCCTCTCAACAGTTTCCCATGGCAGTACAGCCGGAAATATGCCCAGGCCGGGGCTTTTAACATTCACACTATCGATTATTTTCACCTCAGAGAATCTGCTATTGTTCAACATTTCGTCATAAAGGCCAACAATAGCCTGACTCGCTGCTTCTTTATCCAGATTCTTACCCTCGGCAGAAAGAATTTTATCCAATTTGTCAATTTTCTCATTTTCTTTTGAAGGGAGACTTCGGTTAATAATGCCAATTGCTTTAACATCAGAAGGAACATATACCAGCGGTGGTTCTGTAACACTTATTGTCATTATGTTTGTAGTGCTGCACGAAGAAAATAAAATACTTGTAAGGATGGCCAGAAGTATAACTTCACTATAATTCTTTTTCATAATTTCAGTTTACATGTTGGCTTTTCTTACGAACTCTGGAACATTTAAGTTACATACTTAAAGTAATCTGCAAGTATTCATTTTTCAGTTTACCCCCGCTTGTATCTTCTCCTTAATCGTAAATGATGAACCAGACGCCAATGCGGTTTAGAGCGGTTTATCAGCTTTTTCTTTGTCCGTTTGGGAACTTACAGATACATACTCTCCTTCTGCCATGTATAACGCGCCAGCTAACAATCCTGCTAAAGCAATTCCTTTAAATCAACTCCTCATAGCTTTGCAGATAAGCCTTAAAATTTCTCTCTCCAAAACAAACAAACACCACTCTTTCAATTTCCCTGTTCTTCTCTAAGAAACTTAAGACTTCACCTAAAGCTATTCTGCTTGCAAGTTCAATTGGATACCCATAAACTCCGGTACTGATAGAAGGAAAGGCTATAGATTTGACATTATTTTCCTTTGCGATCCGCAGGGAATTTCTGTAGCAGGCAGCCAGTAATTCTTCCTCCCTATTTTCACCCCCCGACCAAACCGGACCCACGGTATGTATGACATACTTTGCCGGCAGATTATATCCTTTCGTAATTTTTGCCTGACCAGTGGGACAGCCATTTAAGGTCCTGCATTCCTCCAGTAATTCATGCCCTGCAGCCTGGTGAATTGCGCCATCGACCCCACCTCCACCCAATAATGAATGGTTAGCTGCGTTTACAATCGCATCCACATTTTGGTTGGTAATATCAGCGTTGATAATTTCAATTTTTGTTTCCATATTCACCCACTTTACTTCCCGTTACTTGTCTTCATCTGCCATAAATCTCCTTAGAAACAATTGTGCCCTTCTGTCGGCTGCAGCAGAATATATGTATCCTGTACCTTTTCGTGCTTTAACCGTCCTTTCGCTTTCCTTGGTATCCATTACGATCTGGTTAAAGCTGTGGTTAGTGGAAACCACCTGCAGACTACCGGGATTGTAGCCTATGTAATACCAGTTCCTGCTGTCAGGCTGAAGGTAAATATCCAGCAAGTCACCGGAGGACCGTTTGGTCAGTTCTATATAGGCCTCTACCTTTTTATTGATCTGTCGGTTGCCTGCCTGTACCACCGCGATATCTCCATGATACCTGAATGTTCGTGTAAGTTGATTCCATTGGAGCTTCACTTCGGAAAGAATAAGAGTCTGGTTCAGTCCAGGAGGAATAGTACGAAGTTCCCCATACATTCCCAGATCGGTCTCCATTCTTTCCACGGCACTTTTGCCCACGAGTTCAGCAAGAGCTTTGCGGTAAAAGGGAGAAGTGATATCATAAGGCTTTGCTGCTGAAAGACTGTCGATTTCCCGGGCAAAAACATGGAGGGCTTCCTCGGAAAAGAGGAAATTAAGCGCCAGGATTACATTGGTGGAGAATCTATCTTCAGCGATATGGTGCATCGCGATTCCAGGACTGGTCAATTTAAGCTGGCCATAATTGACCTGGAAATTGATCGACCCTTCGCTGTAAACCGAACAGCTATCAGTATTGAGGGAAAGATAGTTGCCCGTGAGCGACTTGTCCCGAAGTTTTTGCGTACTTGCCACTTCATATTTTTGGGCATAGGGATCAAAGTACATTTTTCCATCGGCTTGGGTAATGTGTGCATCGAAAAAATCCTTCCTGGTGGAAGCAAAGGCTGAATAGATGTGGGTGGAGTCCCGGGTGATCATCGATCCAAAATAGATAGGATTAAGGTTGATGTCCAGCGGCTGCTCTGGTATGGGAATCATCACACTATCCGGGTCGATGGATGATTTAAACCTCAGCCATGCCTTCCCGATGTCACAATTATGAGTAAGCCTTGTGGCTCCGTCAAAGAACAGTTGATCCAGACGGGCTTCCAGGGTATATTTTCCCTGAAAATCAAAGAAGGGGCTTAACCTGAAACTGTCCCTGACAGTAACTTCTCCATGAGCTATTGTTTGCCGGGAAGAATCTACCAAAATAGATTGAAAAGTGATTTCTGATGGTGTTCCCGTCATATCGATATAATCATAGCTTGCGTCTCCGGTATAATTGTTTCTTCCCTGAATGCTAATGTTACCGGCATATAGGGGATATTTATCATTCACAAAGCCCACAGATACCCGTGCCTTCGAAAGCTTATCCATTTGTGCATTGTTACGCACCGTTAAAGTGCCCTGGTCCGGGAAAATCCGTGAATCGGCCACTTCAACATACTCTACTTCAGTGGCTGTCAGCAACTCTTTTCGATAATCATAGATGGCAAGGGAAGAATTGAAGCTTAGTGAATCCTGCAACGGATGCATGGATATATATTTGGGTCCTTCCGGTTGACCAGTAGTTCCGGAGGAGGTATTTCCCATCGAAATCAACTCTTTTTTCATGTCCCAGCTGAAATAATCGATCTGGGAGATGTACCGGATTGCCGGAAAATCAACCTTCGCGAATCTTCCATTGGCTACGAACTCACCCATGGCACGTTTGAAATCTATATTTCCCTTTACGCTATCGGCAGAGATGGCCATTTGTGCTGATGTGGGGGACTTAAGGCTAAAATCAACATTTTCAGAAATGATGTTATCTGCAAGGAATTTAAACTGTTCTGACCGGAGAGTAGAGGTTACCAGATCAACCGTGCCTTTACCAGACAGACCTTGGGGCTCGATCAACAGGTTTCCTTTCAGGATTACACTGTCGTTGAACATGGCAAAAGGCCTTTCACCCATATCGGCATGAAATTTCTCATTTTTTGTCAGCCATTTAATGCTAATATCCGATGATGAAGTCATTGGAAATTCCGTCCCGGTAATTTGCTTTCGTATCTCAAATTCACGGCCATTCGCCATGACCGAATCGGGGTGGAGCATAAATTCGTCTGAATAGGTGGAAGAGGTAAGATAATCCAGTCTTCCGGAAGAACGCAGCCCTTTATTGCTCATTTCTATGGTATTGTAAATGGTTCCTGTCCCATTATAAGCCGGGATTCCATTTTCCGGCGTGGAATAAATAAACCCCAGGGAATTATCCTCCCGAAGGCTCAGGGTTTGTTCAATAGGAGGCAAAAGACCATCGGAATAGAATTGTCCTTTCAGCAGCATTCCCTCTCGTGAAAAGTTATCGAGGCTATCGATGCTAAATGGAAGAAGTTCAAAGTAAACCTTATCGCGGGTATAAACTCCATTTTGAATGGCAGGTTCGTCAAAATAAACAAAGGAGCTTTCCCGGCTGATAAATACCGGGTACTGGGGAAAATCTTCGATCCCGGATTTGTTCTTAGGGTCGTCAATAAGAAGTTCACCTGTGATATTTTCTATCAGGTTGTTGATGGGAAGAGCCTTCTGTATCCCTGTATTTTTGTCTGATTCAGTCACCTGTAACTGCATGGAATCGATATCCTGCAAATTAATTTTAAAACTATCGTACCGGAAGAAGAAATTATCTCCATAATAGGAAAAGAGTCCTGCAGTGATTTTCCCTCCAAACTGAAAATTCCTGTTCCGCTTCATGATTATCTGGTTCGATTTTGGAGTAAGAACGACATTTTGGGAATCGCTTAGGAAAATTTGAGGAATCCCATAAATAAGCAGGTCTTTGTTCTGAAGATTTAAGGTAGCAATTTCATGGGGAGCGTCAACTTTTGAGGTAAAGAACATGACGTCATAGTCAGTATTGCCAATGCTTGCCTCCAGATAATAGAATAATTTATCATTCAAACGGATAAGATCCCTTTCTTCATCGAAGAATAGAAATCCCAGACGGGAGAGTTTCATCATCTGATGCCTTACCTGATAATCGGCCATACCAATATAGCCCGCGTAGGAAGACACGGTAAACTGGCGGTAGTTATTAAGCATTTTTGAATATTTCCAAAGGGAGACCAGGGGGTTTACATAATCGCGGCCCTGGATTTCCTCGAAAAAGCGATAATTAAAGAAGTTGTACGATTCGAATGTGGCCTGGCCGCTTGCCCGGCCTATAGATGGCTGGATTTTAATTATGCCACTCCCTCTTATCCAGGAAAGTTGCTCAAAATTCATGTCAAGCTTATGATATGAATTTTTAAAGGGAACACCTGAAGTAAAGTTATCTCCTTTTGTAAGCCTTATTTCGTCGGTATTTTCAAGGAAAAGGAACTGAAGATTTGGATGGTAAATGGAATCATTGTCCAGATAGAGCGTGAGGCTGACAGATTGAGCGTTCATACCATTCTCACGGATTAAAACATTCCTGGTAAAGAGCTTCATCCGCAAGGTATCGTTTTCAAATATAGTTAGACGGGCCAACTCATCTTCAGAACCTGTTCCTACGAGTTTAGCCCCTTGCATAGACAATCCTCCGATAAATTCAATTCCTTTAAAAAGATCTGGCAGAATATATTTTCTCTGATAAGAAAAGAACTTGGGATAAAGAGCCTGATTAGGATTGGTGATCGGGATCGCCTTTTCTTCCAGTCTTCCCTTGAGAGGATAATCGAAATACTTTTTATAATGGAAGAGCACCGAATCGGCACTATATTGAGCCCGTGATACATCGATGGCATAATCCTCCAGGGTTATAAATACGTCGGCAGGGTCCAGACCGGCTTTTTCGAAGCTTACTTTTCCCCCTTTTCCGTTCCACTTCATTGCCATGATGTCAAAAAATCCCGAAGTTTTCGCGATCTTCATGGTATCACGATTGGAGTAACATGCGAGATCGAAATTATTAAAGACGACGACGGGCCGATTTCCGGACAGGCTAAAATAATAGCTTCCATATAAAGCTTTCCAGTTAATCCCAGCCAGGTTGTATAAGTTATTATGATTAATTATATCCAGGGAAAAAGTCAATAATCTTTCAGTATCACGGAATGGAATCGTTTTATCGGCAACGAGCTTTTCAAATGCATCCAGCAGCACATTAATTTTCAAACTCGAATAGTCCGGGGAGAGCTTTAAAAGATACAATGATAGATAGTTGTAAAAATGGGGTTCAGGCATTGCCCTTCGCTGGAGCATCAGATTGGAAGAGGAGATGATCTTCATCTTTTCAGGAGCGGGGATACTGTCTGATTTCCAGAGATTGATAAAACGGTTTACGGTATCCCTCCGTTCATCGCCAATATTCTTCATGAAATCGCTTAATTGATCGATATATTCGAGGGTATCGACAGAAAACGACCTTCTCTGCTGGGAAAAAAGAGAATACATGGAAAAAAGAAACAAAAAGGTCAGCAAGAATTTTTTCATGCTTAGGAGGTAAAATGATTATTCCTTTTGAATTTAAGGGAAAACCAGTTGTTTTCACTCATTTCGCAATTCAACAACAACTTAAGTTTCCTGGCAGACTGCAGTATGAAATGCTTATCGTATTCCAGAATCCCGCTGAGAATTAATTCTCCGTCTGAACTTAGGTGGTGCCGGTATTTCGGGAGATCTTCCATTAACACATTCCGGTTAATGTTGGCAAGGATCACATCAAAATGCACATCCGGGATTTTACCCGCATCTCCCTGGATAATATTGAAATTGGAACCGGGGAGATTCCGTTCAAAGTTCTCACGGGAATTAGTACACGCCCATTCGTCAATATCAATAGCCGTTACATTTGCCGCACCCCGAAGCAGAGCGAAGATACCGAGAACGCCTGTACCACAACCGATATCCAGCACTTTTTTTTCCTTTAGGGAGGATTGGTTCATTTGACGAATCATTAATCGCGTAGTTTCATGATGGCCGGTGCCAAAGGACATCTTGGGCTCAATAATAATAGTATTTTCCACATCCCCCGGCGGATGAAATTCCGTGCGGATCATACAAATACTGTCGATTACAACCGGCTCATAACCTCCTTCCCATATTTCATTCCAGTTCTTTTCAGGGATTACTTCCATGGAATACTGAACATTAACAGCACGAAAAATATCCTTTTTAAGCATGTTATTCACTCTATTTTCCCTGAAATCTAATGCCGGAAGATACGCGTGGAGGGTTTTCCCTTCCTCGAAAAACCCTTCATAACCCATATTGGCCAATTCAGCAATAAAAATTTCAGAAATTTCCCCGGAATAAGGCTCGATTTCAATCTTTAGCTGAATATAATCCATAACTTTTCTAAAATTGGGTTAAAGAGCTTCCACTATACCCATAAAATCACGGGCCTTAAGAGCAGCGCCTCCAATAAGCCCTCCATCCACATCGGGATTCTCAAATAGTTCAAAAGCATTGGATGGTTTGCAACTACCACCGTAAAGAATTGAGGTGCCCTCCGCTATTTCAGAATTGTATTTAGATCGAATCTGCTCCCGGATATATTTATGAATTTCCTGAGCCTGAGCGGGACTGGCTGTGAGGCCGGTTCCAATGGCCCATACAGGTTCATAAGCGATGATAATTTTTTGAATGGCATCCTCTGAAAGATGGAACAAGCCTTCTTTAAGCTGAGTTTCAATAACTGCAAAATATTGATTGGATTCCCTCTCTTCGAGAATTTCACCAATACAAAAAATGGGTTTCAGTCCCGCTTCCAAGGCCAGATCAACCTTCCTGGCCAGCATGGAATTGTCCTCCCTAAAATAACTCCTTCTTTCTGAATGCCCGATAATAACATATTCTACACCAACTGATTTCAACATATCCACAGAAACCTCCCCTGTATAGGCGCCACTCTTCTCAGAGGCGCAATTCTGGGCAGATAGCTTCAGGTGGCTTAGTACCTTTTTTATCTCCGAAAGATGGGTAAAGGGAGGTGCAATGATTACAATCACATCATTTTCCCTTTGCTTCGAAACCAGGCTATCAACTTCAGAGGCCAATTCGAGGCCCTCTTTAAGAGAGGTATTCATTTTCCAGTTACCGGCAACAATTTTTTGTCTCATTCTAAATAATTTAAATTAATGCGTTTTTGCTTGGCCAAAAATACCAAAAATGGTCGGAATTGCGGAATTTTTCGATGAAAATTACATAGGTATTTCCTGCGACGGGGATTCTCAGGATGGCACCGGGGATCCTCACCCTATAACCCATCAAACCATCAACTATTCACCCATATACTTTATAATTCATTCCGTTTTCCTCACCGAAGCCTCGGATCCAATAAAATATAAATAACATCAACCAGGATATTCACAATTACAAAGACTACGGCAATTGTTAACACTGAGCCCAAAACAACCGGTAAATCATAATAATTCAAGGCGTTTACGATCAGGTATCCAAGACCTTTCCAACCGAAAATATATTCAACAAAAACAACCCCGGCGAGCATTCCCGCGAACCAGCCACTGATAGCCGTGATTACCGGGTTTAAAGAATTTCGGAATGCGTGAACGGTGATCACGCGTGAATATTTTAACCCTTTGGCAAAGGCTGTGCGCACATAATCCTGGGAAAGCACATCAAGCATGGAATTGCGGCTAAGCTGAATGACAACGGAAAGTGGCCTTATTCCCAGGGTAATAGCGGGAAGGATCAGGTTTTTTAATTCCAGGTGAAGAGTTCCGTCCATATCATCGACCACAAACAGGTTCCCGGTGAGGTTGAGATGAGTTATGTCGCCAAGCTTATAAGCGAATAACCAGGCTATAATAATGGCTGCAAAAAAGGAAGGCAGAGACATTCCAAGAGTTGAAATGACCAATACTGAACGATCATACCAGCCATCTTTTTTCAATGCCGCAAGAACACCCAAAAAATTCCCTGCGAAAAAAGCCAGAAGGATCGCGAAGAAAGCAAGGATCAAAGAATTGGGCAAGGCTTCTGCGATCATATCTCCAACTGCCCTTCCACTCAGGAACGATCTCCCGAACCATGGTTTCTTGAGAATCAATTTAAATCCCTTTCCTAAATTCACGAGGGTAATAAAGGATGGATAGGTAGAATTATCCAGCCAGAATGCTGAGGTCGGATCCGAAGTGCGATGAAAGGAGATAAAAGACAGGTCATTGAGATATTTCAGATATTGTATGTGCATGGGTTTATCAAGTCCCATTTCCTTACGAATGATCATTACATTTGCCAGGTCGGATCGTTGGCCAAGCATCATCTCGGCTGGATCGCCAGGCAGGACATTGAAAAGAAAGAATATAACGCTTATTACCCCCCAGATAACCAGAAGTCCGTAAAAGATTTTTTTAGCGATAATTTTAAACATACAAATGCACCCTTGCTTTTATCGACGCTTAACCAGAACCGTCCGTATCACAAAAACCGAAACAATAAAGCCAAGAATAAAGATATAGATCATCCTCTTTTCCATCAGCTGACGATAGTGTGATAATATTCCCGGCATAAAAATCAGATCAGAGGAACTTATGGCTTCATTGGTTTTGATATTTGAAAAGGGCGGAAAAATACCCTTGCTTTCGGGATCATTAAAGTCCCGGTATGGCCATTTTGCCAGGATAGTACCATGGTAGATCAATACCAATCCAGGATTTGAACGAATTACCGTCTTGAGCATTATTTCATCTGCCACGTTGAAGTGATACTTTAGGTTCAGGTCATCTTCTATTTGTGCACACTTCTCAGAAGCAGTAGCCGTTATCGCAAAAAAATTGAAGTCTGCATATTCAAGAGAATGTTGATAAAAATTATTCGCAGTGATGAGGGCATTCCTGTCTGCCTTTTCAAGATCATGACTGATCAGGAGCATAGTAAATCCGGGGAAGTTTGTTATGAGACTGGTGATATCGTTCCGTTGAGGATCCGTAATTAAAAAGTCATGAATGGGAGGCTCAAAGCCTTTTAGAACCAGCACAGATTCAGCATCTACAAATTCCCACTTACCGGTATCCCGGGGAAAATTTTCAATGGTAAATTCCTGGATTTCCCCATTTCCCTTATTGCGGTACAGCAGCTTGCTTTCATATACATCAGGACTGGCTCCCTCAGGAATTTCCATGGCCGATGGGATGTTGGTTCCTATTGAAAAGGGCCTGAAATCAACGATCGGTAAATGCCTGTAATTGTACAGGGAGAAAACTACTCCGACAATGAAATAGAGCCCCAGAATAGCCCATTCTGTATTGGCAGTGCGAACCTGTGGGTAACTCCGCCGGGAAAGGAAAACGAATAACACGAAACCCATCAGGACAATGTTTTTAAAAAAAGTCTGCCAGTTGGTAAGAATTATTGCATCCCCAAAGCAGCCGCAATCCGTCACTGGATTGGTGAGCGCAAGGATGAAGGTCAAAAGGGTAAAAAATGACATGAAGACCAATACGACCCAGGAAAAGAGGTGCATCCGGTATCCAAGTAACAGGGAAATCCCAATTAAAAGTTCTGCAACGGAAAGAATAATTGCCAATGGGAAGGCAAGCTGGTTTAAAAAACCAAGCTCAAAGGCATTAAAATAATCCACAAATTTATAAGTGGATCCAAGGGGATCTACTGCCTTGACAAAACCGGAAAAAATAAATACTATTCCAATAATAATCCTGCAAATCATTCTAATTGTTCTCATTTTCGAATATACTTTTCTTAAGTTTATAAAAGATTTCTTCAGGTTTTAACATTTGACCCTCGTCATTGGAGCAGTCCAGAATTTGCAAACCTTTCGTTCCGGATGGCAACGAAAGATAAACATCGCGTACTTTGGACTGGAAATCCAGATCTTCCTCGTGAATATCTTTTGCCCCCTGAAGATATTTCCGGTCCTCTCCGGAGCGCTCATTCTGCAATTGCGATCTGGTAAAGGAAAAAGGGACATCCAGGAATATATTCATATCCGGCACCGGTAGGCCGAAGTGATTGTATTCCAGATGCATAATCCAATCCCGGAGAATTAGCTTTTCCTCATTTTTTCTAACCTTGGCACATTGAAAGGCAATATTCGAAATGACGTATCTGTCGACCAATACAAAAGAGCCCTCGCTTCTCCACTTTTGAATAAGGTTTTTGGCCTCAAAACGGTCCCCGGCATAAATGAGTGCCACGAGATATGGATCGACTGTGTTGATGTCCCCCATTTCCCCCCGGAGAAATCTGGAGATTAATTCACCAAAAACAGGAGCATCTGTTCTGGGAAAGTGAAGATAATGATACTTAATGTTTTCTTTTGCAAAATGTCTCTTAAGGAGATTAATCTGTGTCGATTTTCCAGAACCATCAAGACCTTCGATTACCACGAATTTCATTCAAAAAAATTTATTTAAATTGTCAAATTATGCTGAAGCCGGCCATGCTGCTTTATAAATACAGATTATGCCGGAGAATTACAAAGTATTATATTTGTTGCTCACTAACCCATATAAATGGATTCTAAAGATACATTTTTTTCCAAAAACCATAGCCTTAATTGCAGCGGCAAAATTATCGATCTCTCAAGCCCTTTGGTTATGGGCATATTAAATCTTACCCCGGACTCTTTTTATGATGGCGGAAAATACATAAATCTTCCCGGAATGAAGGAAAGGGTAGACAATATTCTTACGGAAGGAGCTGCCATTATTGATGTAGGCGCGTATTCATCGAGGCCGGGTGCTGATGATATTACCGAAAATGCAGAATACGAAAGACTTATCCCGGGCATTGAATATATTCGGGAGAAATATCCTGATGCGATTATATCGGTTGATACTTTCCGCAGTGCCATTGCCCGTAAACTTGTTGAGAAGTACAAGGTAGATATCATTAATGACATTACTGCCGGAGAAGCTGATCGGGAAATGATCGATTTTATTGCCGACAAAAAAATGCCTTACCTTGTCATGCATATGCAGGGAACATCCTCAGACTATGCAAAAAAATATTTTTTATAAGGATGTGGTAAATGAAGTACTGAAATTTCTTGCGGAAAAAGTGCATTTATTGATAGATAAAGGTATTAATGATATCCTTGTTGATCCCGGTTTTGGGTTTGGAAAATCGCTGACTCATAATTACCAGTTAATGGCTTCCCTGGAAGTTTTCAGGACATTCGACCTTACCGCTTCGTAATCGGTATATCAAGAAAATCAATGGTTTACAAGATAGGTGGAGGTTCTCCGGACAATGCACTAACCGGAACAAATGCCCTTCATATGTATGCACTTCAAAAAGGGGCAAATATTCTACGGGTACACGATGTTAAGGAAGCGGTTGAAATCGTGACCATTTTTAATACACTGAAAAAAATTGAAAGTGAAGGATAAATCCACAGGGTTTAGTATTTTTGCCATTGGCACCTAAAAAATTCCTGCGGAAAATATTTTATCTGCAATCTTAAAAAAGAATGATTCCTCTATTTATTAACATAAGGATTCTGGACATCCTGGATATCTTCCTCGTCGCATTTCTAATGTATCAGCTGCATACCTTAGTAAAAGGTACCGTAGCCATCAATATTGCACTGGGCATTCTGGCAATATACCTGTTCTGGGGAGTGGTAAAAATGTTAAAGATGGAGCTGCTTAGCAACATACTGGGACAGGTGATCGGTGTAGGGGTCATTGCTCTGATCATCGTTTTCCAGCAGGAAATCCGTCGTTTTCTGATTCTTATTGGTTCAAGGTATGTCGCCAAAAACCGCATGAGATTTGAAAACTTTTTCAATATGGATTTTGATTCACGGCCGGTCATCAGGACAAAATCAATTTTAAAGGCAGTCATCAACATGTCCAATACCCGCACAGGTGCATTAATTGTTATTCGCAGGAAGTCGACCCTGGACATTTATGCCCAGTCTGGCGATGTGTTAAATGCCAATGCTTCAAGCCGTTTAATTATCAGCATTTTTAATAAGCATAGCCCTTTGCACGATGGGGCTGTAATAATCGACCAGGAAAAAATATTTGCGGCACGTGTCGTCCTTCCCATAACCGATAATCCCGACCTGCCACCCGAATATGGGCTACGGCACAGGGCAGCACTGGGCATCACGGAACTGACCGACGCAATCGTGATTGTGGTGTCAGAAGAGACGGGGGAAATAAGTTTTGTTAAAAATGGCAATATAAATAAAAACATCAGTCCAAAAACGCTCTTATCGGAACTTGAGGCTGAATTTCACCCCGGATAAAAGGGCGAACATTCCTTTTTTAAAAAACCTGAAAAGTTATCCAGCATTTCGGAATAAGAAGGTTGCTTTTTTCTCTTCCCCTTTCGCAAATCTTTGTAGATTTTTTAGATGGGTAATGATAAGCAGTACAGCGACAAGTAGTGAAAAAATGCTTAAGAAGGGATTATGGTGATTGAAGGCCAATATAATCCATAGTGGGAATGAGATTCCAGCAGCTACAGAGGAAACAGAGACATATTTTGAAATAACCAGGACAAGAAGAAAAATCCCTGCGGCACATAAAGTAGCCAACGGATGAAGGGCAAGCAGGACACCGAATACGGTAGCAACGCCTTTCCCTCCATGAAATCCCACCCAGATGGGGTAAATATGCCCTATGACCGCAAGGATCCCAAGGATAATTCCCCATTGGATCTGTTGGGACAGGGAAGGAAAAACTTGTAGAATGAAAACATAATTTACCGCCAGCCAGCCCTTAAAAATATCGAAAATTAGCACAGGTATGCCGGTTTGAACACCCAGCACCCTCATCATATTTGTGGCACCGGCATTTTTACTTCCATGTTCGCGGATATCAATCCCGTAAAAAACCCTCCCAATCCAAACCGAAGTAGGTATTGCACCTGTCAGGTAGGCAAGAACTGCGGAAATGCCAATTAAAAAATATATCTGCATCTGGTATAAAAATAACTCCTCCTTGGAATTGAAAACAAAAAGCTTACAAGAAAAGTTCGCAGAAAGAGGATTAAATTATAATGTAGGTCCCGCTAATTTTGCTAATGTAACGGCTGCCTCGTTGTCAGTAAATTTGGTGAAATTATCCTCAAATCGTTTTGCAAGGGAACGGGCTGCTTCATCCCATTCCTTAGGATCAGACCAGGAATTCCTGGGATTCAAGAGTTTGTCAGCCACTCCGTTTACATGGGAAGGAACCTTTAGATTAAAGAAGGGAAGAATTTCATAATTTTCCTTCAGTAGTGAACCATTGAGGATCGCACTAATAATAGCGCGGGTGGAGGGGATATCGATTCTCTTCCCTACTCCAACCGGACCCCCAATCCAACCGGTATTTACCAGCCATGCGCTGGATCCGTGTTCCTTCATCTTTTGGCTAAGTAATTGTGCATAAACCGTTGGGTCGAGTAAAAGAAAGGCTGCTCCGAAACATGCGGAAAAGGAGGGCTGTGGTTCGGTTATTCCTCTTTCCGTGCCGGCTACCTTTGCTGTATACCCACTGATAAAGTGGTATTCGGTTTGTTCCGGAGTAAGCCTGGAAACCGGAGGAAGTACACCAAATGCATCCGCGGTAAGAAATATCACATTTTTCGCGTGACCGGCTTTGGATACTGGTTTAACGGCATTTGGAATGTGAAAAATAGGATAAGAAACCCGGGTATTTTTTGTCTTGGAGGAATCGCTGAAATCTATTTCCCCATCTTTCTTAACCACCACATTTTCAAGCAAAGCATCCTTACGTATCGCGTTGTATATGTCCGGTTCTTTTTCAATATCCAGATCAATGGTTTTTGCATAGCATCCTCCTTCGAAGTTAAAAATGCCATCATCGTCCCATCCATGTTCATCATCACCGATCAGTGCCCGGTTGGGATCGGCCGATAAGGTGGTTTTTCCAGTTCCTGAAAGGCCGAAGAAAATGGCGGTATCGCCTTCATCCCCTACGTTTGCAGAGCAATGCATCGCGGCAATATTTCTAAGGGGAAGGTAGTAATTCATAATGGAGAAAATTCCCTTTTTCATTTCACCCCCATACCACGAACCTCCAATACAGGTCATTTTTTCTTTTAAATTGAAGACTATATATACTTCGGAATTAAGCCCATGCTCTTTCCACTTTTCATCGACAGTTTTCGAACCATTGAAAACTACGAAGTCCGGAGTGAAATCTTCCAACTCTTTTTCCGTCGGTCGGATAAACATATTTTTCACGAAATGAGCCTGCCAGGCAACCTCCATGATAAAACGAACTTTAAGTCGGGTATCAGGGTTTGCTCCCGCATAACCATCCTGAACGTATAATTTCTTGCCTGAAAGCTGTTGAATCGTATTCTCTTTAAGATCCTTCCAAACTTCCTGGGAAACAGGCTTATTGTCGGATGCTTTCCGTTGTTCGGTTTTCCACCAAATATTTTCTTCGGAGGTTTCTTCTTTGACAATGAATTTATCCTTCGGGGAACGCCCGGTAAATATTCCGGTATCTACAGCAATGGCACCCAGATTGGTTTCATTTCCCTTTTCAAATCCTTCAAGGTCAGGATTTGTTTCATGTTGATATAATTCGTCATAAGAAAGATTATAATAAACTTTTTCTACATTTTGTATACCATAAATACTCAGATCGGGGTGTTTCATCATTTCAATGTTAATTTTTATCAGTTTTATAGGGAAATCTTACTTTTTTAGAGGTTTAATATTTAAAGACAAGAGGCAACTCATTATGCGGATTTAATCAATGATCAAATTTTATTACTAAAAAAATCAGGGGCGGGCAAATATAGTTAAAAACATGTTGCAGAACAATTTTTTTAATACGAAATTATTAGGGGCATTCTGAGGGAATTGTGGAACTACAGGCTTAAATTCCCGGCAAACAGTGTGAATAGTATACCTAATATCTTGCCCATATACCCGGCTTTAAGTATCAAATATCCAAGAAGCAATAGATGAAAGCCAAAAATGATCAGACTAAATTCCCAACCGAGAGTAAAGGTATTTAAAGACAAAATCACCTGAGACTCCAATTTACTGGAGGAAAAAACGGATAAATAATCCGCACCATTCAGCATTCCATTTTCCTTAAAGTTTCACTAACATTTTCCCTTTGTTCTTTCCTTCAAAAAGATCAATAAAGGCTTGTGGAATATTTTCAAATCCTTCTCTGATCGTTTCAGAATATTGTAATTTATCCTGGTTTAACCACTCTCTTAATTGCCTGATTCCTTCAGGATATTTATCTGCATAATCGGAGACTATGAAGCCTTGCATCGAAGAACTTTTCTTTACCAGGAAGGGTTGAACACTAATGCTTTTCGGCAGTTCAGTGTCGTTATATACTGAGATAGCTCCACAGTTAACTGTTCTTGAGAACTTATTGATGTTAAAAAGTACAGCTTCAGAGATTTCACCCCCAACATTGTCAAAATAGACATCTACCCCGTCGGGACATGCATGAGCAATGGCTTCGGCCATATTTTTGACAGTACTGTAATTGATCGCCTCATCAAAACCGAATTCAGATTTGAGCATTTCAATTTTTTCATCGGTTCCGGCAATACCTACAACCCGTAAACCCAGTATTTTCCCTATTTGGCCCACAATGCTTCCTACAGCTCCTGCTGCACCGGATACGAGCAGGGTTTCGCCCTTTTTAGGTTTACCGATCTCTGTCAGGCCCAAATAGGCCGTAAGCCCGGTCACACCTAAAATCCCAAGATATGCTGAAAGGGATGCTTTATCAGGATCTACCTGAATTAGGCCATCGACTTTTGCTCCCTGTATTTCCTTCCACTGCAACATTCCGGAGAGGTGATCTCCTTTATTAAAGTTGGTGTTCTTGGACACCAGTACTTCAGCAATAATACCGGAGGTAATTGGCTTGTTGAGCTCAAATGATTTAATATAGGAGGGAGCATCGCTCATTCTGCCTCTTAAATATGGATCTACAGACACATATTCAGACCTTAATAACACTTCTCCTTCCTTTAATTCTGGTATTTCTGAAGTAGTAAAGTCAAAATTTGTCAATTCAGGCTTTCCTGTGGGCCTGCTTTTTAAATTTATTGTTCTTGTTGTTTTCATGATTCTTCCCGTGGTATCGTCCTTTTCAGTTCATATCATAAATTATAGTGATACACTCCCAAAGTATCTCATTCACTATGAAGTATGTCGCAAAACTTTTTCCGTAACACTTCCTACAAGAATGTTTTCCAGCCACTTCTGGCTGTGCGATCCCATGACAATAAGATCAGCATGCAAGTCTTTGGCTGTCTCCAAAATAGTCCCGGCAAAATCGCCTTCTTTTACCAGCAAAAAGCCTGTCTCTGCTACTTTTTGTGCAGTTGGATTATAATCCAGTGCAATCAGTACTTTTTTCAGTTTCATTTTATTTATTTCTTAGGTTTCATCCTTATCCTCTTCCAAATCCTCATGCCGGTCGCCCCCTAAACTGTAATAGTTGTTCTCCTCATCTTCACTGCCAATATCTTCCTGAGAATCATCTAATTCTGAACCGGGGATGTCCAGATCGTTTTCGCTGGACACATTTTCCAGATCTTTTCGTCTTGAAGCATTGGAGCTGTTTGGTGCTTTTGTTTTAGAAATATTCTCCGGATTGATTTCCTCCTCTTCCTGAAATTTCTTATAAATATCCTCGCTATCAGGATAAAGGGGATACCCCTTTGGATACTCTTTCTCTTTCTTTCCAGCCTCACTTTGAGGCTGATTCGACTTATTTACTTTCTTTTTCATCTGTTTTCAATTTAAAAATTGTTCCAAAGTAATCCCCGATAGGAGGGCAAGGTTGTTTCCTGGCATATCTAACGGCTCGCTGTTAAATACCTTGTAAGTCCATAAAGCATAATAGGGTTTGTATTTCACCACGACAACTTCATGAACATGGTGATGCAGGATTCTTCCGGTGATAGGATAATGGTCCATTGCTGGGTCTGTCATATTCGAAAAATATATCTTTGATATACATCTTGCAGTAACTGTATACAAGTGTATTTATATACAACCCTATCCATTCACCCATTGTTCATCTCACCAGTCGCGGGCGGGATTATAGTTTAATTGTCAACCCAAATTTCCCACCCCTAAATGCGTTACCTCCTCCAAACTCCAGGTTTACACCCAATTTATTATTGAAATAATACCGACCGCCAATTTGTGCGCCAAGCCCAATCCCCGAATTATGAGAACCTTCATAATCATTTGGTGAACTCCAGCTATAAAACCCAAGATTTAACCCGGCGTAAAAGTCCCATGGCGAAGGAATACCTAAAATAGTATTAAAATGATAATTGGCATTACCTAAAAATCCAATTATTGAGTGATGGTATTTGTACTCGCGCCAATGGTCATAGTACCCCCGGTACGACAGTTCTGCACCCAAAGTAAAATCGGGGTGTATGCCATAATCGAATCCCAAATAAACAGGAACCCCCCAAGTTGAAAGTCCAACCCCGACATTAATTTGTGACTGCCCTTTTGAAATTGGTCCTTGTGCAAAAATTGCACTTGTCATAATCAGGAAAAAGGGAATTAAAATTTGCTTTTTCATGTAGATGTGTTTTTAAGTTTATTGTATTCATTAATTTTTACGGTTATTAGCTAAAGAGAATCCACATGGATTGAATAATATCTCAGAGTTTGGCTTTAATGAGCTTGCAAGCTAAATTGTGCATGTCAAACATGTGAGTTTCATAACATTGAATTTCGAACCCGAATTAGGTTCGATTAATGGAATAAAGATAAGCTAAACAGCAATGTCAGGAGTTACACGATTCAGGATAAGAGTTACATGATTCACACATTCTGTTGATGAGAATCGGGAATATAAATGGAGACTTTCATTAATGCAGATTGCCCGGATCAGAACCGAGCTCGCGAGCTTAGCGAAGCAAATGTTCGTGCAAGGAAATATGGGATAAAAAAATTTATTTGCCTTTTCTACAAATTGTTCTGTAAGTTGAATTTTGAAATATCAACCACCGACAGAAGACATTTTTGATCATCTTCAGTAACAACTCCTTCCATATAAACAGAGCAAAGTGTTTTTTTATCATACCCCAATTTCACTTCACACGATTCTTTTGCATTACTATTATAGACTTTTCTGAAAAAATTGTTAAAAACAAGCTTTGATCCCTCTGAAATAAATAGTTTAAAACTACTGTCTATTAAACTAAACCGTCTTTCTCCAAGCATATCTGCAGCTGCAAAATTCAATTCGCAAATGGCACAGTCTGAGTTGAGGGTTAAATAGCCCATGGGTGATAAATCGAATAACAGCGTGTATTTCTTCAGTGCCTTTTCTGCCGTTTCGTTTGCCTGACGGAGTTCCTCATTCTGCATTTCCAATTCTATCTGGTGAACCTGCAATTCATGAAGGAGTTTTTGTAAATCGGCTTCTCCCTTGGTGACCATTTCCTTCTGATGAATTGTTTTGAGTTCCTCTTCTGCTTTATCGCGCAACATTTCGGCATTCGTAAAATCCATTTCTTCGCTATTCATAATTTAATTTTTTAGTTGTAATTATTACTCCCAATGGCAAATTCCGACTATCGAAAACGACATTTGCCATCCATTCAATTTCCATTTCATGAGCATGGGCTCTACATACCTTCATTTTTATTTTATTCCTGTTACCCTGTTTTAAAAGTTGGTTCATTTGTTGTTCCGTTTTAACCCTTAATGGTTTTGAAACAAATAATTCAAGGTAATTTTGATGTATAACCTTATTCGCGCTTTATTCCAAAAAATTCTTCTGCTGCTGAATTAAACTCCAGTATTTTCCAATCAGTTGACAGTTTAATGATGACTTCGCTGGTTGAATTCAGAAGCAGTTGAAACATTTGGCCGGTTTCATTCAATTTTTCATCTGCTTGTTTTAGATCGGTGATATCAATAAACGTGATAACCAGACCATCTATTCTGTCGTCGAAAGTGCGATAAGGCATAATTCGGGTGGAAAACCACCGGCCGTCTTCAGTTGGGATTTGTTTTTCTATAAATATAAGGGTTCTCAAAACTTCAAGAGCATCTTCAGTCAATTTCGGATAAATGAGTTGGGAAACCTGGTCTGTGAAAGGTCGCCCGATGTCGCCTTTTATGAATTTGAAAATTTTGGTTGCCTGATTGGTGTATCGACGAATGTTCAGTTCCTTGTCGAGAAACAGGGTGGCAATATCAGTACTGTTCAATAAGTTCTTCATGTCATTGTTTACCCGCGAATAGTCATCTACTTTCGACTGTAATTCGGCATTTACCGTTTGAAGTTCCTCATTCAGGCTTTGCATTTCTTCTTTCGAGGTGGTGAGTTCCTCATTGGTTGATTGCAGTTCCTCATTGGTCGATTGCAATTCTTCATTGGTCGATTTCAACTCTTCCTGTGAAGTTTGCATTTCTTCCAAAATGTTCTGCACTTCTTCCTGTGAATGCTGCAACTTTTCCTCAAGCTCTTTCTCCCTGACACTGGCAACAGTTTGTTTTTCCTTTTTTAGGCTTGTTTTGTTTTCAGTAATTTTAGCAACATCTGTAAAAATTATCAATATCTTCCCAAATAAAAGCTCAGGCTTTTTAATCCAATGAATACTAACGTTTAGCGTAATTGTGCTTCCGTTTGTACCTATATTGACATTGTGCAAAATAACTGCTTCCTTTTTCGTAACCACTCTGCCGGAAAGCAATAGCAAAATCGTTTTGGAAACCGGGCCTTAACATCGCGAAAATATTCATATTTGCCTTACCTACTGCAGGTTCCAGATATTTCCCTGTACGTCCGCTGATGTAAAGGATGTCGCCATTTTCGTTTACCAAAACACCGGCAGGTGTAAATTGATGGAGTAACAATTGATCGGCAAGAGTTTGAATATTCATGATGGGTTTATCGGATACTTTGTTCTCGTCATTGGTTAGTTTTGATCGTGAAAAAGAAGAAGGAAAATCGAATAGTTCGGGATTCAGGCCGGAATTGCTACGTTTGTAAATTTTCAGACTGGAATTTTCGGGTGTAAAAAGATGACTTTGCGATCCCAGTGTTTCTGAATTACCCAGTAGTAAAATTCCTTCAGGATTGAGACTGTAGAAAAACAAACCAAGCAGCTTTTTCTGCAATTCGGGATCCAAATAAATAAGCAGGTTCCGGCACGAAATAAAATCGATATTCGTGAATGGTGGATGCATGATTACGTTGTGTTGCGCAAACACAATGGTTTCCCTGATTTCAGTATTTATGCGATAACCATCATCTGTTTTGGTAAAAAAACGACTCAATCGTTTTGGCGAGACATCGGCTTCTATATTTACAGGAAAAATTCCCTTTCTGGCTGTCTCAATGGCTTCGTTGTCAAGATCGGTAGCAAATATTTGTATGGTAAATCCTCCATGAGGATTTATTTGCTCCATTACTTCCTTAAATACAATGGCCAGAGAATAAGCTTCTTCTCCGGTAGAGCAACCCGGTATCCATGCCCTGAAGGTTGAGTTGGCCTGGTGCTTATCAATTTTTGCAGGTATAATTGTTTCTTTTAATTTTTCCCAAACCACTGGATCGCGAAAAAAACCAGTAACGCCAATCAACAATTCTTTAAACAGGATATGCACCTCTTTTGGATTTTCCTGTAAAAAGTGAACATAAGAGTTGATTTCATCAATTTTATGCACGCTCATTCGTCGTTCTATACGGCGGTAAACTGTATTTTTTTTATACAAAGAGAAGTCGTTTCCGGTGTGCGTGCGTAGTAGAATAATAATTTTCTCCAACGCGCTTTTATTGCTTTTTCCTGTACCCGCATCCGGCCTGACAATAGGTACATGATCGAGAAATTCTGTCAATTTTAAATGGATTTCCCGGGGAGAAGCAACTACATCCACAAATCCCGAATTAATTGCATTACGGGGCATACTGTCGAACTTTGCTGTTTCGGGTTCCTGTACCATTACAATCCCGTTTTTTTCTTTAATCGCTCCAATTCCAATACTGCCATCGGAGCCCATACCCGAGAGAATAATAGCTACGGCATGCTCTTTCTGATCGTCGGCCAGGGAACGAAGAAAAAAATCGATAGGAAGTCGTAATCCCCTTGCTTCAATAGGTTCAAACAAATAGAGTGAACCTTTTAAGATCGACATACTTCTATTAGGCGGAATAACATATACACAGTTAGGCTGCACTTTCATCCTGTCTTTCACCCTGAAAACTTCCAATTTGGAAATTCGCTGAAGCAGTTCGGGAAGCATTCCTTCCTGGGTTGGATCCAAATGCTGAATAACAACATACGCCATTCCGCTGTTATCCGGCACATTCCCCAGAAGTTGTTCCAGTGCTTCTAATCCACCGGCTGATGCCCCGATTCCGACAATTGGGAAAAGAGTACTTTTTACATTGGAGTTTATGCGATTGGGCAGTGTGGCCGTATTTGTTTTCTTTACTTTCAATGTTAATCGTTTTGTCATTTACTGTTTATTGAGTACGAAAATAGAAAGTCTGACGGACGATTTTGTTACAAAACTTAAGAAAATATTTACATAATTACCACATTTTACCGAAAATACCGGAATTTAATTGCTGTATTCTGTAATAATTTCCTATCCCGGCTATATTTAAACCTTCCTAACAAAAAAACCCAAACCGGCTAATGTGTGAATAATGTAACTCTTAATTAGAATTGTGTAAGACTTCCATGTTAAAATGCACCTACCTTTATTTGATATTTTTAACTGTATTTGTAGGTAAAGGCAACTATAGATAATTTGCTTTAACGAAAATTTTTGAAAAACAATTTAATTTAAACAATTAACAAATTTAAAATGAAAAAATTAAGAATCGGTTTAGTCGTACTTTTAAGCGCAAGCTTTTTTTTTGCGGGTTGTGCTTCATGGAATAAATCGCAGAAAGGGGCGGTAGTCGGAACCGCAGCCGGTGGTGCAGCCGGTGCAGTAATTGGCAGGGCTTCGGGCAACACGGCTCTGGGTGCAATAATAGGAGCCGCTGTTGGAGGTGCTTCAGGCGCTGTAATCGGCCGGCAAATGGATAAACAGGCAGAGGAAATTAAAAAAACAGTTCCCGATGCAAAAGTCGAACGCGTTGGAGAAGGTATTGTTGTGGAATTCAGCAGCAACGTGTTGTTTGGGTTTGACAAATCGAACCTTTCAGACGATGCAAAAACGAACCTGGACAAACTGGTTGTTGTACTGAATAGTTATCCTGATACCAATATTGAAATTCAGGGACATACCGACAGTAGAGGGAGTGAATCATATAATCAGACCTTGTCAGAAGAACGGGCTGGTGCTGTCTCCTCTTATCTGGCAGGTAAGGGGATTGCCTATAATCGTTTAACAATTAAAGGATTTGGTGAAGATGTACCGAAATATTCAAACGATACCAAAGAGGGCATGTCACAAAATCGCAGGGTCGAATTCCTGATTACTGCCAATGAAAAGATGAAAGCTGAGGCCGAGAAAAATACGACAAATTAATTCATTAAAAATCTATACAAATGAAAACAAGACTATTTTCTATTACATTGATATTTATTCTTGCCACAAGCCTGGCTTTTGCACAAGGCACCGGAGATTCACAAACTTCGTTTGGTATTCTGGGAGGGGTAAACCTGCAGAACTTAAACGGGAAAGCTATGAACGGCAATAAACTTGAAAATGATATGATCATCGGTTTTCATGCAGGAGTCAATGTTCAGATACCAGTTGCTCCGCAGTTTTACTTCCAACCGGGATTAATGTTCAGCACCAAAGGAGGAAAAAGCAGTACTGATTTCCTTAGCAGTACATTATTAACCAGTACGTACAAGCTTTCGTACATTGAACTACCACTGAACTTTGTTTATAAAGCCTGGTTAGGAAATGGATATTTTATGTTAGGATTTGGCCCTTACGTAGCTTATGGAATAATGGGCAAAGCTACTTTTAATAGTGGCTCTGTAACGGTTGACTCAGATATTGAATTCAAAAAAGAAGTGGTTGTGGGTGATCCATTAACCACCGCCTATTTTAAACCACTCGATGCCGGGGCCAACATATTCTTTGGATATGAACTGGCAGGCGGACTGTTCCTCCAACTTAATGCTCAACTCGGTATGCTTGATATTAATCCTGACGACAAGCGTTTTCCCGATAGTAGTTTATCGATTAAAAATACCGGATTCGGGCTCTCGCTTGGGTATAGGTTCTAGCAGAATATCAGGTATCGATTCATAAATGAAGGCCATCTTTGTAAAACAAAGGTGGCCTTTTCAATTCTCTTTAAAGTAGCTTTCATGATAATTCTTTTATTCCTGAAAAAAGAAGGTCTTACATCAGTAATGCTTATAAACTAGTTTTATAAATGGGCCATTACCAATTGGTTTATGGTAAAAGTGAGTCAACAATCAAACGCATTTCATCTTTCGTCTTTCCAAGTTTATACCCAAGCATCTCTATCATTTCAACTTCCTTTCCTTCATGAAAGTTCAAATCTTCATCGCTTATAAACGGAAACTTTTGTTTAATGATTCCTTTTTTAGTGTTCCAGTAGCCTTTGTTATTATCGTACATTTCTTTATTTTTTGAGCCAGGGTTAATAATTCAATATAAAATTATGCCCTTTAAAGTTTTAAAGCTTTACACAATTAATGGGAAAATTTACATCATTCACACATTTAGGGTCATCCCCTGTTTACCGGAACACTACAGTTCCCGGTTTTCCAATTTCAAAATCACGGAAGCCAAAATCAGCGGTTTGAAAAGAGTTCAATTTAAATATATTATTGCCCCGACCAGGAATTACCGGATAAAAAGAAAGGGAGATTTGAAACGTGTTCATCACCAGGTTTTCGTTTTTAATTAAAACACCCAGGCCAATTTGCGAATAAACCTTACCGGTCCGGAATCCATTTTCTGCATCACCAAGCATACCCAGCGAAAAATTTAAATAGGGCCCAAAATGAAAACCTATAAAATTCCATGGGGCATATAATTGGGTTTGGGAAGTAAACAGCATCCGGCTTTTACCAGACAATACCGGACTATTAAATCCACTCAGGCCATATTCCCTGTTTATGGTTAAACTGTCATAATCAATACGGTTTATGCCAACAATAAGCTGAGGTTTTACAAATTGCCTGAATTTCCATTGCCCGATTTCAATCAGGTTGGTAAAATAATTAATGCCTGCACTAAAAACACCCATGCTCGGCATTAGCTGCACGCAGGAATGTGCCATACTCGAAGTTGGAACTCAGGTAACCCCATGAATAATAATTTCCTGAAGAGAAGCGCCCTCCTATATAAACACGTCCAATATCATTTTTTATCTGATAGCCACCGGTTAAACTGATAACTTTCCCTACCGGAACATCTTCTGTTATCCCAAACTTGAAAATGAATTTATCCCTCTTATATAAGCGTGATGTGACACCAAGGCTTGCAAAATAAAAATTTTCATCAGTATAAAACTGAAGTGTATCAATCGATTCAAGCGGCTTTTCGAGAAAACGGGTTCTGATAAACCGGGCACTTGAAATAAAATTAGTGGTGCGTTTATAATCTGAATTTCCCTTGAAAACAGGAATGGCATTTCCTGCCCAGTAATCTTGCTGGTTGTATCTAAAAAGCATCTTGTTGACCGACCAAATTGAATCGGTATGAAAGAATTGTGAAATATTTACGCCTGCGCCCCACTTTGCGAAAGGTGAGAAAAACGGCCGGTCAATGGCGAAACTTTTAATAAAATTTCCATACTCATCGATGCCGTATTGCAAAGTTGAATTAATATAAGTATTGCGGAAATTGGGAACGAAGTATTTTGTTTTGAAGGCATAGTCGCTGGTTGAATGATTCCACACAAGCTTATTTTGAAATTCATGTCCTAATCCAAGAAAATTATTATCTCTCAACTCAAAAGCAAGGCGCGAAGAGGAAACTGAACCTCCGGGAATAAGACTCCATTTATCTAATTCACGAATAAACAGATCAACGGAATCAGGGCTTTCAGCTGCAACCTCAACATAAAATGATACATCAGTTACATAACTCATACTACGGACCAGTCGTTCGGATTCATTTACCAGCAATGCATCGAAGGATTGATTTTTATGAATGAGTAATAAGTTACGAATTGTAGTAGTTCGTGTTTTTATATGAAAACTATTCCCTGTCCTGGATACGAAATTTTGCGATGAGGTAATGGTATCACCAATTGAATTTCCAAAAGGATCCAATGTTGTGATATTAATATTCCTGATGATTTTCCCTTCAAATGCAGAATATGGTTTTTGTATCCGTGTTTTGTTCTTCTTGATTAGTGACAAGTCGGGAGCAACCGGTTTAAAAAACAGACGGAACATGAATCTGGTAAACTTACTTTTGTCGGTATAGTTTTCAATATTTTCATAAAGATGGGTTGAATCTTCAAGGGGTGAAATTTCCTGTGCAAATGCCAAATCATTTGCCATTGATGCAATAAAAATTAGTATGAACACATTTCTGAACCGCATTTTCAGTTTCTCGTTTCAATCGTTTATTGTTTTTCTGTTTCATTTAATTCTTTATCACCTGTTTTTTGCACTGCATTTTTCTTCAGCTGCTCCTCTTTTTTTGCCTGGTGTTTATAATAACCCCTAAATAAGAAATTATGTTTGAGCGCTTCCATGTTTTCATTCAGTCCCTGTGAACTTTCTTTGAGGTTTAAAATAGTTTCATTCAAGTGTTCTGAGATAACTGTATCCTGGATTAACATGCCCAATGTACCCTGGCCGCTGTTAATTTTTATCATAATCTCCCCGAGCTGGTTTGAAGCTACTTCTGTTTTAGCTGCAGTTTTTTGTAAGCTCTCCATAAAAGCATATACATTTTCTTGGGTAAGGTCAATGGTTTTATCCAATCCTTCCGAGCTTTTTTTGAAATTCCCAATGGTTTGATTGATATTTTCTGCAATGGTAGAATCTTGTATTAACCTGCCCAGCGTGCCTTTTCCGCTATTAATATTTATCATTATTTCAGCAAGTTGTTGCGCAACAACCTCGACACTTGTCGATGTTGTTTGCAAACTCGCTATAATAGCATCGGTTTCAACAGGTTCTTTAGAAATAAGCTTTTGCCCGTCCTCTGCTATGGGCGAGTCGGGACTTCCATATGAAATAGTTAACAGGCGATCGCCAATGAGCCCTTCAGAACCAATTGCAACCTCGCAGTCTGTTTTAATAAACTGTTGGACATCCTTTTTTATCAACATATCAACCAAAACGGTTGAATCGTTAATTATTTTTATATTGTCGACGGTTCCAACGTTTATTCCGGTAAAGCGGACATTATTCCCCACCTGTAACCCACTAACATTACGAAAAGTAGCGGAAAGCTTAAAAACAGGGTTAAACAAATTCTGCTGTTTACCGATAATAAAAATGGCCAGTACAAATAAAGCCACCCCACCAATGATAAACAATCCTAACCGCACCTTAAATTTCTCAGTATGTGTATCCATGATTTTACATTTTTCGTTTTTTATTTAAAGAACGGTTTTATATTAGGATCCGTCGAATTTTCAAACATTTCCAGGCTTCCCTCCATATAAATTTTGCCCTCCAGCAACATAATCACACGGTTTGCATTCGTACGTGCACAGGCAATATCATGTGTAATAATTAGGGAGGAGGTTTTATATTTTTCCTGAACCTCGTTGATGAGCAGGCTTATTTCATCTGAGGTTACAGGATCGAGTCCGGTTGTAGGTTCGTCATACAGCATGATCTCCGGATCAACAATAATGGTCCGTGCCAGACTTATCCTTTTTCTCATTCCTCCCGAAAGTTGCGAGGGCAGTTTATTCAGTGCATCGGGTAATCCTACATTTTCAAGAACTTCTTCAATTTTGTCCTTAATATCTTTTTCAGAAATACCCTTTTTTATTCTTGTCAGGTGAAACTCCAGATTTTGTTTCACGGTCATGGAATCATATAAGGCCCCGCTTTGAAACAAGAAACCAATTTTTTTCCTGAATTCGTTTAATTCTTTTCGGTGCAAAGCCGTTACATCTTCCCCGAATACATTGATTGTTCCGCTATCTGAATTTAATAATCTGACAATACATTTTATTAATACAGATTTTCCGCTGCCCGATTTACCAAGTACCACCAGATTTTCCCCATTAAAAAGTTTTAAGGAAACATCTTTTAAAACTTCCTGATTGCCGAACGATTTGCTGAGATTGGATATCTCAATCACTGATTCGTCTCTATTGTTAACATGGGGAGAATATGATAATCAGTTCTGTTAGTTTTGAGTTCATAATAGCAACATATCAGATACTTGAACTGCAATTAAATCGATTATGATCACCAGAAGAGAAGAGAGTACTACTGCTGAATTAGCTGCAATACCAACACTTTCGGTACCACGCCCCGCGTTATAACCCTTATAGCATCCAACCAGTCCGATTACTGCTCCAAAAAAAATCGATTTTACAATCGCGGGCAGGAAATCAACAAAATCGATCGAGCTAAATGCCTGCGAGAAAAACAAAATAAAGCTTACATTGCCTTTTATATTGGCGCCTGCCCAGCCTCCCAAAATACCGAGGGCATCGGCATATAATACGAGTAAAGGGATCATGAGCGTGGCTGCAAGTACGCGGGTAACAACCAAATAACGCATCGGATTGATGGAGGAAACTTCCATTGCTTCAATCTGCTCCGTTACTTTCATTGAACCCAGTTCTGCTCCCATGCCAGAACCAATTTTACCGGCACATATCAATGCCGTTATTACTGGCCCCATTTCTCTGATAAGGGACACAGTTACCATTCCAGGAAGCAAGGAAACTGCTCCGAAATCAACCAGTACCGGACGCGACTGAATCGTTAGCACCAGGCCCATAATTGCTCCGGTAACTGAAACTAAGGGTAACGTTTTATACCCAATTTGAAAGCACTGACGAAAAAATTCCTTTACTTCAAAATCGCGGGAAAATGTTTCTTTTATCAATACGATAATAAAAATGAAAACATCAGCCACCTCTGCGAGAAAAATGCTTACAATTTGCGTTTTCTTCAATGTTTTCTCACTCAGCCTTTTGGATTGCAGAGTGGCAAATCCTTTAACTTTAATAACCGGATGGCTTTTTTTCATGATAAAGTCCGTTTGAATTCAGGTATTCCTTTTTTTATATTCATCATTCACACATTGCTGTAAATCACTTTCGAATTAATTTTTTCAAATTCGGATTCATCTTAAATAATGTAGGCATCGTATCGCCCATTAAAAATCCCCATGGTTGCAGGGATTCAACGTGGTCGAATACAAGTTTGGCAATAGCAGCAAGCGGAATGGCTATCACCATTCCCGGAATGCCCCATAAAGCAGCAAAAATTATTACCGCAAGGATTGAAGCAAGGGCATTGAGTTTTACTTTTGAGCCAACAATTTTTGGTGTAATGAAATTGTTGTCGGCGAATTGTGTGAATATGTAGAGAGCCAAAACCAACAAAGCAAACCAGGGCGACGTTTTAGTTACAATGGCAATGATCATTGGTATGATTGCTGCAATAATGGAACCCAGATATGGGATGAGGTTGAGAAAGGCTCCAAGAATGCCAATAATTATTGCATATTTTATTCCAAGTATCAAAAGTCCTACTGAGTACATGGTTGAAATTATAGCAACTTGTAAAAGCAGTCCGATGAGGTAGTGCTGAATAAGTGACTTTATCAAATTAATCACTTCGCTTACTTTGCTGCGCTGACCCTTGCCAAAAACCCTACGAAAAAATTCAATTAAAAGAGGCTGGTAAAATAATATCATAAACACAAAGACAGGAATCAAGAAAAAGAAAGCTACCACACTGCCAATGTTCGCGATGGTTTGTCCAATTGCAAAACTGTCTATGAGTCCATTTTTGGTTTGTGTAATCCACCCGGTAATTTCTTTGTGGCTTAAATTAAAATGCCGCGAAACATAGATAATCAGATTATTGAGAATTTCTGTAAATTTATCGACGAGTGTCGGCAAAGATTCGGTAAACCGGCTAACCTGTGAAAATAAAAGGAGGCCTATGCCTGCAATAACAAGAAACGTCAACAGTAAAGTAATGATGATAGCAAAAATCCGGTTTATCCTGATGTGGACAAACATGTTAACTACCGGATGTAAAACAATGGCAATTATGGTTGCAAAAACCAGAGGAAGAATAATGGCTTTGGCAAGATGCAAAACGGCAAAGAAAGCAATCAACCCTATAAGAATAATTGATAGCCTTACCCCTACAGGGATTCTCAATGTTGAGCCTGGCACAGTTGCCATAATTTAATCCTCCTTATGGAAAATATGATGAGAAATATATTGACGTAAAGATCTAATTGTTTGCGGGTTTTGACCGATCAAACTGGTAATACCAAACTGTAAAAAGACTCCTAAGAGCCTTATGAATTTATTGTTTGACCACCCACTGATAGCCTTTTTAGATACATACCCCGTAGCAAGTCCAACAGCGGCACTAGCAAGGTAAAGAGATGAAGAAATTTCTTTCAAAGTACTGTTAATCAAGTTGGCTGGATTTAAATTTCCATAAACCTTACGAAAATCATCCTTCATCAATTTAAATTTGATGGACTGCTCTGCTTCCAGCAATTGGATGGCTTCCTGAAGTTCCGCTTTGCAAGATATATTTCCCATAGAACTTTATTTAAGTGCCTGTTTAATGATAAAATCGGAAACATTCTTTTTAATCCGAACGTGCATAAAAAAATGAAATATCAGTCCAACAATTCCATAAAATGCCGCAACTATAAAAAATCCGAGAAAGATATTCCTGAATATTTCACTCAGGTATAAAGCCACACCTAAATTGACAAAAAGCAGGAATGTCATCAGAATTAATAAAATGATAGCATTCGGAATTAAAGAGGAAACTATATCTGATGTTTTATCAATTGTCTTAAGTTTCACAAGTTCATAGCTTGTTTTACCATATTCGGCAGCACTCTCCAACACCGATTCAATGGATTCCACAATATTTTCAACAACTTCGGACATAACTATTATTTTATAAAAGCATCCTCTTTTACCTTTTCAAATTTTTCAGTAGCATCATCTAGTAATTCATCAACTTTTTCTTTTAATGAGTCATAGTAATTCTCACCTTTCTTTAAAATCTTTTTTCTGGTGTTAGAACCTTTTGAGGGGGCAAATAAAATTCCTGCCAATGCACCGACGGCTGCGCCAGCCAGTATCCCTAATAAAACTTTTCCTGAATTCATAATATTTTTTTTAAATTGGTTTAACTAATGTTACAAAGATCCACCTTCTATCACTTTGGTATGTTATACAATTCCAAAAAAGAGTTACATCATTCACACAATGGAACTGACATCTCTTTTATCACCGCTAAAGATTGTTTTGAAGATTTACAATTTTATTCTGAAATGAAATTTTTATCCATTGCCCGAATTATAATACTTCATGGCTTCGGGCATAAATTGTTTTAACTTCCTTATCCTTGTTTCATCGGCTGGGTGAGTACTTAAAAATTCCGGTGGTTTGGCACCTCCGGCTTCTGCCATACGCTGCCAGAAAGGAATTGCCTCTTGTGGATTATATCCTGCCATGGCCGCAAATATCAGCCCATAATGGTCGGCTTCAGTTTCCTGCTGCCGTGACCAGGGCAACACAGCACCAACTGTGCTTCCTATGCCGTAAGCCTGCATAAATAAATTTTGTGTCTCCTGGGGTTTTTGCGACAAGGCAACTTCGAGTGCCACTCCTCCCAATTGCTGAACGATACCCTGACTCATTCGTTCGCTTCCATGTTTAGCAATGGCATGGGCAATTTCGTGACCAACAACAATAGCCAGCGCTGTTTCATTTTGGGTTAACGGTAATAAACCCGTATAAACAACGACTTTCCCGCCAGGCATACACCATGCATTAGCCTCCTTGCTTTCAATGGTATTAAATTCCCACTTGTATCCCTCTATTACCGATTGTTGTCCCTGTTCATTGTAATACTTCGTTATGGCATTGGAAATGCGCGCACCTACCCGGTCAACCAATGCTGCCTCTTTACTGCTGCCAGGATTTAATACTTTATTTTCGTCGAGGAATGTTTTATATTGACTTGTTGCCATTAGTTGCAACTCCGATTCCTGTACCAAACTCAGTTGTTTACGACCTGTTACCAGATTGAGTACACATCCAGTGAAAAGAGCGGCAACAATAAATAAAAATAAAATCTTTTTCATACATTGAATTTATTAATCGAAAAAGCGGAAGCTTCAATTGCAATTTCAAGAACTAAACCATGAACCAGCATCTTCTTTTCATAAGTTTCTACTCTCTCCGATTTATGTTCAAAATATTTTTCTTCCCTGAATCACTCTGATTATAATTGCAATTACTGCAATCACAAGTAAAACGTGAATAATGCCACCGGCACTGTACCCAATAAATCCGATTGCCCATGCAATAATCAGGATTACTGCGATGATGTAAAGTAAATTTCCCATGATTTCCTGTTTTTAATTAGTTATTTATTATGCGTGTATATAAAATGAATGCTCAAACAAATGTATTGCTCTTCACCCATGAAACCATTACACAACTTTATGAATATGTTACATCATTCACACATTTTTCGTATACAGGTAAATATTGGTTGATTAAACCGAACAAGTCCACACGGCTTATTGGTTTTGAAATATAATTATTGCAACCTGCTTCGATTGCTCTTTCGCGATCCTCAGGAAGTGCAAAAGCTGTTTGGGCAATAATTATGACCTCTTTGTTAAAATCACGGATTTGACGGGTAGCTTCATAACCATTCATTTCCGGCATATTGATGTCCATCAGCACCAGGTCGATACCTGGATTGTGCCGGCAAACTTCAACACCCTCATAACCATCAACGGCTTTATAATAATTTGCAGCAATAGGCTTTAAAATAACGTTGAATAGCTTCTGTGATGTTTCGTTGTCATCAATTACCAGAATGTTCAACTTTTGTTTCCGCATTAATTCCTTCTCTGCCTCTTTTTGAAGCCGTTCTTTTTTTTCAGTCGCAGGAACATAGGGAATGGTAAAACGGAATGTTGAACCATGTCCAATTAAAGTCTCTACCCAAATTTTACCTCCAAGCATTTCAACGAAAGCTTTGGAAATTGACAAACCCAATCCCGATCCTTCGATATTCGAGTCCCATGATTCACCGCTCTGCCTGAATCGTTCAAAAATAATCTCTATCTGCTCTTCCTTAATACCATATCCGGTATCTTTTACATAAAATTCCAGGAATTCTCCCTTCAAATCGTAGCCCAGCTCAATGGAGCCGGTTTTAGTAAACTTGATAGCATTTTTGACAAGGTTAGTCAACACTGCATATATTTTCTCCTTGTCAATCCGTATTAATGCATTCTCTGAGTCAAGCCCGTTTTTGAAGAAAATATTCAGCTTTTTTTGAGTTGCTTCCTGCTTGAAAAAGTTATAGATATACTCCACCTGTTCATTTATATTTGTTTCGCTAATCGAGATTTCAATTTGGTGTGATTCAATTCGCGAAATGCTTATAATGTCGTTGATGATATTGAGCATGCGGATTCCACTTTTCTGAATGATATCAATAAATTCCTGCTGGCGTTCACTTTTAAGGGTTAGATTTTTTAAAAGTTCAGTAAACCCCAGAATGCCATTCATGGGAGTTCTTATTTCGTGGCTCATATTAGCCAGGAATGCTGATTTTAACCTGTCGTTTTCTTCTGCTTTTTTTTGGGATTTTATCAATTCATACTCTAGATGCTTACGTTTTGAAATATCAGTAAAGGTGAGTAGACATTTTTCTTCCTTGTTACTTACAATACCATTAACAAGCACATATAGTGCTGAATTATTGCCAGTTACCAGCTTAAGTTCGCATGTTTGTTTTGAATTGGTTTTGAATATTTTCCGAATAAAATTATTATAAACTTCCTTTGTATCAGAAGAAACAAAAAATCCAAAACTACTCTTAAGCAATTGAGAACGCTTTTTTTTCAATAACTGTTCTGTAGAAATATTCAGGTCACTTATTTCCCCGACTCTTGAAAGGGTCAGGTATGCTGAGGGAGAAAAATTATACAAATTCATGTATTTATTTTCTGCAGACTTTGCTGTTTCCTTTGCCAGTATTAATTCTTCATTTTGCATTTCCAGTTCTATCTGATGCACTTCAAGCTCGTTAATGAGCTTTAAATAATCACCTTCAGATAAAGTTGCTACTGCCTCTTTTTTCAATTTTGTATTTAATAAAACTTCTGCATTCTGGCGCAGTTTGTTTATTTCCGTATGGGGTTTTCTCATATTTTAAGGTTCTGTAAACTATCCAGCAATCCAAATACTTTCAGCAGCCAAATCACAAGAATAATTACAACCACTGCATTGAGGATGTTTTTAATGGTACGTTGCATGGGAATATAGCTATTAATAAGCCAAAGAATTACCCCAACAACCATGATGACAATAATAATAGTCAAAACAGACATAGCTTTAAATTTTAAATTGTTATTAAATCGAATGCCAAAGGTCAGCTTTCCTGTCATAAAAAGTATTACACAGTTTCCGTGAAAAGTTACATCATTCACACATTTGGTAAAGGAAAATCTCTTATCGTTTACCGTTAAACTTCAAGCTGCTAAAAGAATCGAGGGAGAAAACAAAACGAATCCTGTTTTTGAATGTACCATTGACTAAATCAATGTTTTTAGAAACCAGCAAGGGGACATAAATTTCAAAAAAATTCCAAATACCGGTTTTCAACCCTGCTTCGTAAAAAAATGGGGAATCCTGGATCGCGGAGACACCATGATCGTTCAGTATAATATTAAAAAAAGGTTTTACCGGAAAACGGGCAGCTTTACCGGGCAAATTACTTGATAAGGATAATGAAAAGAGCCACTTGCTATAACCCAGACTAGCGGTTACCCACGAAACCAGGCCTCCTTCAGAAAGAGTCATTTGCCGCGAAAAAAAGCTTTCAGGAAACTCACCGAAACGGTTGGGGTATGTACCCTGGTAAAAATATTGCTCCCTTCCACCTCTCCCACTGGCTGAAAATCCATAAAAAGGGATTTCGGGATCGGCTTTCAGCATCCTTCCGGTATAAAACCGTAGATCCAATCCATTGTTTTTACCCCAATAACTTAATCTGTAATTTATCTGAACCGATGTTTTTTGGTATGTTTTACCGGATTCGAAGGAAGTCAGCAGGGAAAAAGGATTTATTTGGCTTGTCTTTTCAAGGAGATATCCAAATTGTAAATAGGAACTCATTTTTGCTTTCTCTTGAAGTTCAATCTGAAAAAGATTAGATGTAAGAATGTAATTTCCTGTTAATCTTTGGTTTAAAGACTGGGGCATACTTTCATTCCGAAAATTGATTTCCATTCCGGCTTTTAACTTGTGGTAATTTTGATAACCGGGTGCCCCGAATTGCGTCGCCTCCAATGAGATGGTTGTCAGCCTGATAAACTTTTCATAAGGTGTAATGTTGTATGCAATCCGGCCAAATCCAGCCAGATCGGAATTTCCAAATGCATAAAATGGCATCACAAAATATTCCAGGGGTTTGGGTATTATGAAACCGTTATGAAACGCCATGCCCAACATAAAACCGTTTTCCTTTGTCCAGTTAATGGCTGGCATAAAAATAAGGGTGCGTTTTTCGGGATCATCAACAGTAAAAAGAAGGTGAGTCTGTAGGGTATCAGCCTTAGGAAAGATTCCGGTTCTTTTGATATTATTGTTAATTCTAAAAATTTCTGGTGTTACATGTCCGGGATCGATTACTATTTCAGAATAGTCACCAAAAGGGAGGTTAATCCATTTCTTTCCTTCAAAACCATCCACCCATTTTTCAAATAGTATTGAATCTCTACGGAGGCCTGCAATAAGAAGTGGGGAAACCAATTCACCTTCGTTTTGTATTAGCACTTGCTGGTCCTGAATCCGAACCATTTTGTAGTCCAGCCGTTTTGTAGTACCCAGCAGATCAGTAAAAAACCAGGTTAAATCCACGCCGGATTGAGTTTCAAAAATTTCACGAAGATCTTCTGGTTGCGGATGCCTGAATTTCCACTGTTGGAAATATTCCTGCATTGCAGAGTCAAATAGAGAATTACCAAGATAAGCCCGGAGATAACTAAAAGCAATGGTAGCTTTATCGTAAAGTATAAGTATGTAATTTAATTCTGAATAGTCGGTTGCCGGCAGGTTTATCGGTTGTTCCAGATTTTTCCGGGTCTGAACGAGCCATTCCAGTTCCTGCTTTCGCTGAATTGGCATGTTATCGATTTCTATAAATTTTGCCAGCTTTTTGTTTATTCCATAAGCCTCCCAAAGTTTTTTTCCGGGATATTTATCACTCAGATATTGGTCGGTGTATGAGCTAACGATGCCTTCATCCATAAAGGGGTATCTTCGCTCATCCGACCCAATGGCGCTGTAAAACCAATTATGGCAAATTTCGTGAGCAATTACTTCATCGAGGGAATACGCATCTTTTACCTCGCTGATTACCGTAATACCAGGATATTCCATTCCGTCACCGGCAGTGAGTGCACTTTGAACAGATGTAAACCACTGATAGGGATAATCGCCAATTTTATCTGAGAACCAGTAGATTGCATTATTGGTATATTGTAGGGCATTCTTCCAAAGATCAGATTGTTCATTTGTAAACAAAACCACAGTGGTTACTTCTCTCCCGGAGTTGGGGAGTTGTACGCTCCCTTTTAGTACATGAAATCGTTTATCGGCAAACCATGCAAAGTCATGTATTTTATCCGCTGTATAACGGAGCGTTTTCGATTGTTTCGATGAAACCGGGAAATTTGCATCCACATCATTGGCTGTGTTAATCCAGGAAGTATCGGTTGAAAGTTTGTCCAGCATCTTAATTTCGTGATCGTTTTGAAGGGTTCCCGATGCCCCTACAATGTAATTATCCGGCAACGTAATACGCACATCAAAACGGCCAAATTCAGAAAAATATTCCCCTTGATCGAGATAGGACATGATATGCCAGCCTTCCCGGTCATAAACCGCAGGTTTGGGATACCATTGCGAAATTTGATAGGATTCACCAACGTGCCCCAATCTGGAAGTCACACCTTTGGGGATTTTCACACGAAATGGTGTGGTAATTCGTATGCTGTCTCCTGAAATAAGGGGAGCTTCCAAATGAATACGACATATATCGGGCTGATCGGGCAACAATTCCCAATAAACCTGCTTGTTGTTAACTTCAAAGTCGAGTGAGTCAATAAATCCACGTAGTAGCGGATCATTAAATAATCGTTTCTTTCCGTATAATTGGAACAATTCCCTGGCTAAAGGAGTATTATTATTTGAATACGCATTTGGCCATAAATGGAAGTATAAAAAATGGAGGGTATCGGGAGAGTGATTGATGTATTCCAGGACTTCAAACGCATGTAATTCATGAAGCTGATCGTTTAGCGACACATGAATTAGGTAATTGATCTCTTGCTGGAAATATACCTGAGATAAGGCTTTGGGACCGAAAACTATAAATAACAGGCAGGTGAAGATTAACTTCAACCTGAAAATGGGGAACCCGGAAAGTTCCCCATTTTTTTTCAGTAACCCAAAATCATTCATAATAATTGTCATATCCTCCGGAGCCCTTAATAAAATGGCGCCTGCTGACATATTCATACCTTTGCTATGCTGATACAGATAGATCAGAAAGTATTGAATTAATGTTTATTAATCTCAGGTTTTGAAAAATAAATTAAACCAAAATGATAACCAGGATAATAATTAAAATCAGTGCAGCTCCGCTAATATAAATGGTTCCCCCTGCTTTTTTTACAGTTTTTTCAGTCTCTTTTAGCTCTTTTCTCAGTTCCTTCCGATCGTTGGCATTCATTGCTGATTTATCCATATCCCGAATTTCATTAACACGCCGGGTTAAACGGCTAATTTCCGCATCTGATAATTTATTTTCTGTTTTTACCGGAACAGCAGGCTTTTCATCAACCGGATTTAAACCAGCATTCACGGCAAATGCCATTG
This sequence comes from uncultured Bacteroidales bacterium, assembly GCA_963779845.1. Classification (GTDB taxonomy): domain Bacteria; phylum Bacteroidota; class Bacteroidia; order Bacteroidales; genus CAVZZV01. Next base: position 545,846 of record CAVZZV010000001.1, read on the forward strand.
GCGCACTCAGGGCGAAAATCATTACGATTGCAAAAAAAATTGATTTTTTCATTTTGTGTTTTTTTAAATTAAATTTCAAAAATAAAAGTAATGGATATTTCATTTGGCTTTGTTACACAATTCTGGATAATTTTTACATCATTCACATGTTAACCCGATGAATCGGAATTCACCCCAAACTGATGCTATTGAGTCTCGCATAGTCAAATTCGGGAAGAAGTAGGGATCCCCTTCTTCCTATGGTTTTCCATCTGAAATTATTCCTGCTCTCCATTCAATGTTTTACCTCAGTATTATTAAAAGAAATAAAATACCGCGAGCAATAAACGGTTGTTAATCACCAGGCTCAGATCCTCCGGTACCCCCATTTCACTTATGGTTTCTCCATAATAAGCGCCGGTATGCTCGAGCTCAAAGGCAAAGCGGAGTTTCCCGCTATTCAGGATTATCCGGGGGGAAATCCGGTAAAGACTTGCAATATCAAACCCTCTTGAATAAAGGGGTAATTTACTCAGATCCTTCAGTTCTTCATTTGACCCGAGATTTTTTGAATAACCGGCAAAAACACCCAGTTGGAATTTTTCTCCATTGGTTTCTATGTCTGTCCAGAAATTCATAACATTCAGGGTAGCATATTTCCGGGTATCTCTCAGAGGATCTGTTATGGACTGAATAGCAAATCCTCCGATTGTCAGACCGTCGTATCCATTTTGCAGGTATGTTGCCTGAAATTTATAGGTAACTGCATGGGTAAGTATTTTAAAAAATGCTTCTCCGGAGAATCCCCCTACCTTAGCATCGGTTTTATAGAGACTGTCGGTGACAATTCGGGGAACGATTTGTTTATATCCGGCGGTAAGTCCAGCCAGTAAATTCCCTTTTTTGTAGGTAATTTTTCCTTGAATATCGGGAAGTAACGCATTTCGAAGAACATCTGAACCTCCGGGGCTGGAAAAATCTCTTTGAGCAGCGAGCATTCCGGTAAGGCTTATATCCCCTAAATTCTGGGTGAGGCGGATTTGCGGATTTCGGGAAAAATATTGGAACGGAACACCTGTATTAAAAGAAATCACTCCCGGAAAACATTCATTCTGGAACATCAGATGCCAGTACTGTCCAAGAATTAATTCTGTGTTTGTCCAATTCAACTTAACATAGGCATGCCGGAGCCGAAAAGTGTTAATGTCTGTATTGCTGACACCGAAAAAGGCACCTTCCAGAAGCCCGGAAGTCTTTGCCCCGAAGGCATCCGGTCCTGTTATTTTTCCTGAGAGCCGTGATTGAATGGCCATATAGTTAAAACTGGCTCTCGCGTTGATATCTTCACCCTTCTTGTCTAAAAACTCATCGGCAGGATACAAAAGAAAATGGCCTTCCCGTGCTGATACGATCTGACGTGTATCCAGGAAAAAATCATTTTTTACGTATCCGCTGAAACGGATTCCGTAAGACTGATTTTCATCCTGAGCATAGGAAGGAAGAGTTATTCCCAGGCTTACGATGAGATATAAAAACAGTATTTTTTTGTTCATAATTCTGGTATTTTTTATTGTTAATATGGTTTTTATTTTACCGGGGGAAACAATCTTTGAATAAGATTGCGTTTTTTCAAGGGAAGGTTAAGCAGAAGGTTAAGGTTGTTTTCAGCGGTAAGATTGCGGTCCCACAGGTTAAGAGCTTGCTGGTAATAAATTGCGGCAGAATCATACTTTTGCTGATGTCTCTTGATGATACCCAGATTAGTATAACTTACTGACAATCGGCTCTGGTTTTCCTTTTGTGCTTCCATAATCTCTTTTATCCTCTTATTGAGGAATTTTTCCCTCTTCTCGGGAGAATATTCATTAAGGCCTCTCAGAAAATTATCTTTAATCTCTTTACGGATTTCCATCTCGTTCAACCCTTCAAATTTATTCAGCTCTTCATAGTATATCTGAAGGCTTTTACGAACTGCATTTTCAGCTTTAGAAATATATTCAATAGTATCACCAAAAAGGGCTTTATTTTCCGGTTGTAAATATATGGACAAATAAACAGCAGCCCGGTTGTTGTGCAAAACAGCGGTCTCATAACCCTCTTTGTAATGATCAACTGAAGTGTATATACTTTCGATGGTATCCATGAGCCACAATATAGAATCGTAGTGGCTTAACTGAGCATATTCATTATATTTCTCATATAATTTCCGGGCCTCTTTTATTCTGGGATCAACCGATCTGTTTATCCCTTCGTAATAGATCCAGGCGATTCCGGTACCAACAAAGACAAGGATTGTCATCGTAATGATGAGAATCCTTGTTTTATTATTTTTCATTTCTTTCATTATGAGTGTACATCTTCAATCAGAAATTTTCGAATGGCTAAAGGAGTTGGTTTTGTTATTTTAGCAACAATTATATGCACGATGATTGCCAGAGGAGCACCAAAAATTGCAAAGTACCATGCCTCCAGCCAATAGCTGATGAAGCTGTGAAAGGGAAGTTCTAGTCCTTCCCTTCCTGCGATGAAATAGGTTATTGCTATTACAGAAACCAAACCGCCGGTAATAAGACCTGCTATTGCACCCTGTTTGTTGGATCCGCTCCACCAGATGCCAAGCAGGAACAAAGGGAAGATGGTACACCCTGCAAGAGAAAAGGCTACTGCCACAAGTTGACCAATGAGGGCCCAGTTTTTCAAAGCCAGCAGTGTAACGATCACTGCCATAAGGATGGTTCCAAGGCGGGCAGCCATCAGCTGACTTTTAGGTCTTGCTGTAGGATGAATGACTTTAACATATAAATCGTGTGCGAAGGCAGAGGAACCTGCTACGAGCAATCCGGATACCGTGGAAAAGGCGGCTGAAACCCCACCTGCAGCTAGTAAGCCTACGATAAGCGGGTGTACTGATCCCAATTGCGCAGTATACACAACAATTGCATCCTTGGCCAGTTTTCCTACCTCAGGATTTGAGGAGAGAACCGTTCCAAAAGCAGCATAAGCCGGAGCGCTCCAGTAAAGAATGCAGATGAAGAAAAGTCCCCAAACGACCGACCATCGGGCATCACTTGCTTTAGGAACGACGTAAAAACGCTGAATAACATGGGGAAGCCCGGCAGTTCCTATCATCAGGGAAAAGGCTATGGCGATCCACTGGAAAAAAGTCTGGCCGGTTGCCGGATCCCAGGGCATGGCAAATTCGGGTGAAGGGACTACTGCAAAATCATGTCCAAAGGAATTCATCAGCCTTTCACTCTCCCCAAGGGGTATTCCCTGAATAACATCGGTGACAACAGAACCATATCCAATCTGAGGAAGAAGCCAGAAATAATCAAATTTCGCTGTGAGAATGAAAAGAGGAATAAGAAAAGAAATAATGATAATAATGTATTGAACCTGCATATTTTTAGTAACGCCCAACATTCCCGATATCAGTGTATAGGAAAGCACAACTGTCCCTCCAATGATAACCGACAATCCGTAATTAAGTCCCAGTATCCATCTGAACATGAGACCGATTCCCCCAAACTGCCCGACACAATATGCAATGGATATCAGGATGGCAATAATTGCCCCTACAGCTCTGAGTCCCTGAGAATAGTAACGGTCGCCAATAAAATCGGCAGCGGTATATTTTCCATATTTACGAATTTGTCCTGCCATTAATATAAGCAATAAAACATAGCCGCCGGTCCATCCGACCACAAAAGCCAAACCATGATAACCGGAGCCATACATCAAAGCTGCCATCCCCAGAAAGGAAGCTGCGCTCATCCAGTTAGAAGCAATTGCCATTCCGGAACCTACTTTGGAAATACTTCTGCCTGCGGCATAAAAATCTGTGGTATCTTTAGCCCTAAAGAAAACTCCTATCATGACAAAAAGCACCAGGATGGTAATGAGAATGATCGCAGGACCGACTTTAAAACTCCCCTCAAGTTGAGTAGCTGCAGTTGCAGCCTGGAGTGCAGAGGGGAGGAAAACTAATAGTAAGGGAATGTATATCTTTTTCATTTTTTCTGAATCTTTAGGGGGTTAATCAGCGAATTCCAGTTTTTTATTCATTGAGTCCGTTTTTAGGCAGTATATCAGGCATAATCCGACAAACAGGATCAGCAGAAAGACGGCGGTATAGAAATAATGAAACGGAAATCCCAGGAAACGGAAATCGGTAAGGATGGATTGATTATGAATGAGATACTTCTGCATTACCTCTGGCAAAACCATTTTTGTATTCGGATTCAGTTCCCCCATTCCATCTGATTCCAGGGCAAAAGGAATGATTTCCCTTCTCACATCCTGTTCCTGCAAATCAAGAAGGGAACTAATTTTTGCTGACAATGACGATTTTAGTTGAATATAAACCTTATCATCAATAGTATTGATGGTGGCATTAACTTTCTCATAATTTTTAATGTCATTAAGGAGCGCTGTTCGTACATCTACCGGGGACAATTGATATACACTCCAGCTGAATACATCATCAAGAACCATTTTTGCTTCCGGGCTGATAATGATTTTTCCAAGGACCGACAGGCTGGATTTAGCAAGTTCTTTTACATCCTGTTCAGAATAATTCCCCCCGTTAATATTGCTCCAGGCTTTTTCATAGCTAATATAAGCCTCTTGAGGGACCGGATTTCCAATGATTTTGAGGATAATTTGAAAGCCGAAAATGGCAATGAACCAAATGGAAACCAGCCAAATAGTCAAATTGCGATTGAGACGGGCTCGTTCCGTAGTCGGTTTAAAAAAGCTAATGTGATAGCCATCAGTTGAACTCTCCATGTAGTTAAAGTTTAGTGGTTACAGAAGGGTCACAATGTATGTTAAAAAAATAACAATCGAAAAATTTTCATCTTTTTTTCTGTAACATTCACCAGAGGGGATAATCCACAGGCCCTTCCGCAATTAAATCTTAGGAGAAGCCAGAGGTATTCTTACTAATATGGGCAGAACTGGCAGTAGGAATTTTTGGAACTCCCTTTGCCGGAAGCTAATAGAAAATCCCCCCGGGAAATTCTTACCGCCAAACATTCTTGTCATTGGGCTTGTTAATATCTTTACTTGTGCTTTTTCCTTCTATATATACTGGAATGGCACTTTTAAACTTATTTAGAGTCATCATGAAACCTGCTCTGGTATTTATTGTCATTTTGTTTTCTCTGAGCCCCCTGACTGGCCAGGAATCCCATTCAACTCCCCAAGGAGGCAAGAGCTGCCCAAAAAGAGGACCTTGTTGAAAAAACCGAAAATTTGATTAAATCAGGATACTGGGTATTTAAAGCCCGTCGCATGTTGCCGTCTTCCGGCCGGAGCAGAGAAATCACCGGTCCCTACAGAGTACTTGTCCATAATCATGATCTCGATTGCCATTTGCCTTATTTCGGAAGAGCTTACCGGGCCGATGTGAGTGGCACGGAATCCCCCATGAGCTTTGAAGGAAAAATAAAGGATCTAAATGAGGAACCCTGGAAAAAAGGAGGATGGATTATCTCCTTCTCAACCTCCAATAAGAGTGACCACCTGGAATTCATCTTTTTTATCTCGGAGACAGGCTCTGTGAATCTAACGGTAAGCAGCACCTACCGGCGAACCATTTCATACTTTGGGGATTTGACAGAGCCTGAAAGCAGGAAATAAACCTGTCCTGCGAACCGGTTCCTTTATCCCTGTTCCCTTTTCAATGATTAATCGGGGGCTAAGACCGGAAGACCAGCAGGTAGCGAATCTTTAACCCTAAATTGGATTTTTCATGCTTTTTTTCCAATCTTTTGATTTAATTTATAAATTTGCTTAATCTCATCCATATAGAACCTGCCATGAAAAAGCCATTTCTGACCTCTTTGATTTTACTTTTTCTCCTGCCGCTAATCCTTTCAGCCCAAAAAGATGCTGTTCGCATTGACTTTTACGATGCCGAATTTTTTCTTTCCGAAGAAGCCTACCGGGATGCACTCATCTCCTACCTCAAGGTTTATGATGCCGGTAATGAAAAAAATGCAAATATTAATTACAGGATAGGCATTTGTTACCTGAACATTCCCGGGGAAAAAGAAAAAGCCATTCCCTATTTTCAGGAGGCAGTGAAGGATATCGCAGACAAATATAATGAAGGAAATTTCAATGAAACAAAGGCTCCTCCCGATGCCTGGCTATACCTCGGAAATGCCTACAGGATAAATAATATGCTCGATTCGGCCATTCATACCTATCAGGCCTATATCGATCTACTCGCCGATAATAATAATCCTGAATCGCAGTTATGCAGAACAACAGATTGAAGCCAGCAGGAGGGCGATTGAATCTATGAAGGACCCCGTATATCTTAAATTAACAAACCTCGGAAGATTCTACAATACAGGACTCAATAACTTTAATGCCGTTGTATCGGGAAATGGCGAAGTAATGGCCTACATGACCGAACAGAAATTCTACAATGCCATCCTTGTGGTCCGTAAAACCAAATCAGGCTGGTCCAATCCCGTTAATGTTACCCCACAGGTACAGTCGGATGGCGACCAGATAGTTACCTCTCTTTCGTATGATGGGAATCAAATGTTCCTTGCCAAAGTTTCCAACTTTGACAGCGATATCCTGACAAGTTATTATTCATCCAGAGTATGGTCCAAATCTGAAAATATAGGAAAGCCGGTCAATACAAAGTATTTTGAATCTCATGCCTCTCTTTCACCGGATGGAAAAACACTCTATTTCACCAGCAACAGAAAGGAGTCCATTGGACAGATGGATATTTTCAAATCCAATCTGGATGATAAGGGAAATTGGGGCGAACCTGTGAATCTTGGACCGACTATCAACACCAAAATGAACGAGGAAAGCCCCTTCATTATGGATGATGGAAAAACGCTCTATTTTAGTTCCCAGGGACATTCGACGATTGGTGGGTTTGATGTTTTTTACAGCAAATTGCAGGATGATGGTACCTGGAGCCAACCCCACGCCCTTCCCTACCCTTTGAATACCACCGATGACGATGTTTTCTACTTCCCCCTGGAAACCGGAAATGCAGGCTATATGACCCGCTATGAAAATGACAGCTATGGAAGTGGCGACCTTTATCGGGTTGAATTACGTCCCATTGAAGAGGCTCCGGTTGAAACGGTGACGGAAAGCAGCACCGAGGAACCTGACACTGTGCCGGAGGATACAGTTAAATGTGACTGAGACCGTTCCTACCGACAGTATTGAGGTCGCTGATCATGAAGTTCCCGCGGAAGTTGATGTTACTCTGGTACCGGTGCCGGCCAAAACAGAGGCAATGTCCCGTTATCTTGTGAAACCTCTGTTTTTTGAATTCGACAGCTATTCACTCACGGAAATTTCCGTTGGCAAGCTTAATACCCTCATCGAAGCCCTTGAAGAACACCCGGAAATCAGGCTGGAAGTGCGTGGGTATACTGATGCTATGGGATCAGTGACATACAACCAAAAACTCTCCGAGAAACGCGCACAGACTGCCCTCAAATACCTTACTGATCACGGAATAGATGCCAGCCGGTTATCATTCGCGGGATTTAGCGAGAACAACCCGGCTGCCCGAAATACAAATCCGGATGGGAGCGATTCAAAAGAGGGCCGTCAGTTAAATCGACGGGTAGAATTTAAAATTGTACCGGGGAAGGTTGAAAATGTTATTATTCAGGAAGTCGAGGTCCCTGAACCCCTGAAACCAACAAAATAAGTTGGATGGAAGATCCTCATTTCATATTGAATCTTTTCCATCTTTGGATTCGTAAAATATAATGATCTTTTTTATCTTTATTCTCTCTAAATAAATTAAATGGATGAAAAGCTCCTTATCCTTAATCTTGTTCTGCCTGATCATTTTTAATTCTTCTTTTGCCCAAAATGAAGAGGCTCTGGTAATGTTCGATGATGCAGAATTTTTTTTCGCTACCGAGGATTATAAAGAAGCTGTTTACCTTTTCCTCGAAGTATTAAAAACAGATCCTGAGAACGCGAATTTCAACTATCGGGTTGGAATGGCATACCTCAACATTCCGGGCAGTGAGGCAAAGGCTATTCCATTTCTCGAAAAGGCAGTTGAAAATACTACCATGAAATATAAGGAGAGGGACTTTGATCAGCAAAAAGCCCCACACCACGCCTGGTTCTTCCTTGGAAATGCCTACCGTATCCATAACGATTTGGACGAAGCCCTTACTGCATATCAGCATTTTATGGATATCCGTAAATTTGAGCGTAAGTATAATCTCCGCATTACCGAAAACGAAATAAAGGCCGTTGAAAGGGCGAAGATTATAAAAGATTCCCCAGTGAATCTTGTTCAGGAAGATCCGGGACCGGCTATCAACAATGAAATGAAGAATTATCAACCGGTGGTAAACGACCATCAGACCATTATGGTTTTTGTCCGGGAAATGAAATTCTACGATGCCATTATGATGAGCGAAAAGATTGATGGCAACTGGCAGGAACCTGTCAATATCACTCCTGCCATAGGTTCGGACGGCGATATGGTCCCCACTGCACTTTCCTCCGATGGCAGCAGGCTTCTTTTGGTTAAAAGGTCAAAAAATGATAAGGGGGACATCTATCTTAGTAAAAAATCAGACAGCTTGTGGACCCCTGCCAAAAAGCTTGGTGATAATATAAATACATCCCGTAATGAGGATCATGCTTCATTTTCCCCGGATGGCAAAACGATCTATTTCTCAAGCAACCGTCGTGGCGGAAATGGGGGATCTTGACCTTTACAAATCCTCCCTTCAGGCCGACGGAACATGGGGAAGCCCCGTGAATCTTGGCCCCCGAATAAACACCCCCGAGGATGAAACCTCCATCTTCGCCATTGAAAATGAAAAAAAACTGATCTTTAGTTCTAAAGGACACTATAACATGGGTGGGTATGATTTGTTTTATGCAACCCAAAATTCGGAGGGTAACTGGGAATATGTCATTAATTATGGCTATCCGGTAAATACAACCAACGACAATAAGTTCTTTCAACCCATTGGCGACGGTAATAGCGGCTACCTTCCAGTGGTTATTTCCCAGGGAAGCGATGCAGGAAAAGAAGAGATATACAATATCCAAATTCTCCCCCGAACAGGTGTTGAACATCCCAGGGAGACCAAATCAAACAAACTCTGTCAGGGGAATAATATTTTCCATTAGCCATCCATTATCTAATTAACCATTAACAACTTATGCCGGAAGCAAGTTCCTGATATGTCTCTACACCTTTTACCTTTTTTATGCCTGTATTAGAAAATAAAACTATCCTCCTTCGTGCCCTCGAACCGGAGGACCTGGATACACTTTATAAATGGGAAAATGACGCAGCGATATGGTATCTTGGAAATACCCTGACCCCTTTTTCAAAATTTACCCTTAGTCAGTATATCCAGTCTTCCAACAAGGATATATACGAATGCCTCCAATTACGTCTGATAATTGAAAAGCGGGAAAGCGGAAAAGCGGTGGGTGCTATCGATCTTTTCGGATTTGATCCTTTTAATCAACGGGCGGGCATTGGGATTATCATTGGTGAGAAGGATGATCGGAAAAAAGGCCTCGCCTCTGAAGCATTGTCCACCCTGACCCAATACTGCTTCGAGACTCTGATGCTAAAACAGGTTTACTGTAATATCACTGAGAACAACGAAGAGAGTCTTAAACTTTTTATCAGTCAGGGTTTTGTCATAACAGGACAAAAACAGGATTGGATCCGTACCCTGGACGGTTGGTTAACCGAATATTTCCTTCAAAAGGTAAATGGAGCTCATTAAAAGACAATCTGAAAATAACCTTTCCGCTGTTATGATTACAAACAATCCGGGTAATATGGTATTTCATCCAGAAACCGCACTTCCTGTTTTTCAAAATTAACTTCCGCAGCGTAATGGGTTAAACCATTGGTTACCAGGAGGTACCTGACTTTAAAAACCATATTGTACACTGCGACCTGGTCAAACACCTCTTTCTTTATTTTTACACCGGGGGCTTTACATTCCACCATAATTATCGGATCCGGGTTTTCAGAGTAGATCAGCAGGTCACATCTTTTAGACATATTATTGTAGTTCAAAAATTTTTCAACCACAATTCTTCCGGCGGGAAAGGCACGCTCCTCGACAAGATATCGGGCAAAATTCTGTCTTACCCATTCTTCGGGGGTAAGCTTTACATACTTTTTCCGGAAGACATCAAATATACATTCGGTATCCTCCATAGTTTTAAACCTGAATGCATAGGAAGGCAGGTTTAGGTTTGACCGCATAACTCATGTTTTTACTTTTTTATGGGTTTTCCAATTTCTCACCCGATCAACAAATATAGATAATTTCAGATATCATTCTTAAATATTACCTTTGCGTTTAGAAGGGAGGTACCAATCTATGATGAAATCGAAAGAAGAAATTGTCCAAAACTGGCTGCCCCGATATACCGGGAACAAACTGGAGGACTTTGGAAAATATATTTTACTCACCAATTTTAGTCATTATCTGGAACATTTTTGTGAGATAAACAACACCCAGGTATTGAATTGGGAAGTTCCCATGCCCACGGCAAATGCCAATGGACTGACTATCATCAATTTCACCATGGGGAGTGCCAATGCTGCGACGATTATGGACCTGCTTAGCGCGATCAACCCCATGGCGGTATTATTCCTGGGGAAATGCGGCGGGCTTAAAAAGAAAAATGAGGTAGGAGACCTCATCCTGCCAATTGCAGCAATCCGGGGTGAAGGCACCTCAAACGACTATCTGCCTCCGGAGATTCCCGCCCTTCCTGCCTTTAAACTTCAACGTGCGGTTTCTTCAACTATCCGGGCCCACGGGAAAGATTACTGGACTGGGACTGTCTTTACTACTAACCGAAGGGTTTGGGAATATGATGAAGTATTTAAGGAATATCTAAGAACTACACGTTCCATGGCCATCGACATGGAAACAGCTACCATTTTTACCGTGGGTTTCGCAAACGAAATACCCAGTGGGGCATTACTCCTGGTAAGCGATCAGCCGATGATCTCTCCGGGTATTAAAACTGCCGAAAGTGACCGGATAGTTCGCGAAAAATATGTACTGGAGCATCTTCAGATCGGAATCGACTCGATGCTTGAATTAAAAAATAACGGCGAATCGGTTAAACACCTAAGGTTCGATTAAGCATGAGAAAAGATAATCCGACTTACGAGCAGATTCTCGGCGATTTACAAAAAAAAATCCTGCATCCTATCTACTTTTTTACCGGAGTTGAAAATTACTACATTGATAAACTCACCGAATACATTATCGGGAATATTTTAAACGAATCTGAAAAAGCTTTCAATCAGACCATCATGTATGGCAAGGATGTGGACGCCCTTGCTATTGACCAGGCTGCGCGGCGGTTCCCCATGATGTCCACTAACCAGGTTATTGTGGTTAAAGAAGCGCAGGAAGTAAAAAATTTTGATGCACTGGTAAACTATTTTGAAAAGCCCTTACAATCTACGGTGCTTGTTTTTAATTACAAGTATAAAAAACTTGATAAACGCTTAAAGGTTTACAAGGCACTTCAACAAAATGCAATTATTTTTGAATCAAAGAAGCTTTATGATGATAAAATTCCTGCCTGGGTATCCTCCTACCTTAAAACAAAAGACTATACCATTGATCCCAAGGCAGCCATCCTTCTAACTGAATTCCTGGGAAACGACCTTTCAAAAATTGAAAATGAACTGAAAAAACTGACCCTTTCCCTTCCCCCAAATTCACGCAATATCAGCCCTTCCCATATTGAAGCAAATATTGGGATCAGCAAGGATTATAACAACTTCGAATTACAGGAAGCCCTTACATCGAGGGATATCGTCAAAGCCAACAGGATTATACGGTATTTTGCGGCCAACCCCAAAAACAATAATATTACCGCCACCATTACCAGCCTCTATTTCTATTTTATTAAGATCCTTCTTTACCATTCCCTGAAAGATAAAAGCCGGGGAAATGCTGCCGCTGCTTTGGAAATCCATCCTTTTTTCGTAGACCAATATGCGAAGGCTGCCTCTGTCTACCCAATGAGCAGACTCTACAGGGTTTTTTCCTGGCTACGGGAATACGACATGAAAAGCAAGGGGTTCTATCAGGCCCCGGCGGAGGAGGGTGAATTAATGAAAGAATTATTATTTAAAATTATCCATTAACAATATGATAACCCTTCTAATCGTCGCCAGTACCGCCCTTATTTCCATAGTATGTTTTCAGCGCCCGGATTTATTCAACAAGCTCGATTTCGCTCCCTACCGGGTAGCCCATAAAAAGGAATACTACCGGTTTTTATCCCATGTTTTCGTACATGCAGACTGGCTTCATCTAATAATCAATATGCTGGTCTTTTTCTCCTTTGGAAGGGTTGTAGAAAGTAAATTTAACAATCCACAAGCAAGCGGGATTGGCTCTGGAGGAGGATTTTTATATATCCTTCTCTATTTCGGAGGTGCCATAGTCGCATCGGTTTCCACCTTTTTTAAGCACAAGGATAACCCTAATTATGCAAGTGTAGGGGCATCGGGAGCAGTATCGGCGATCCTCTTTACCAGCATATTATTCGGCCCGCTTGAGAAAGTCTATTTTTATGGTGTCCTGCCCGTTCCAGGAATAATTTTCGGTTTTTTATACCTGGCTTATGCCAGCTATATGGGACGTTCAGGAAGGGATAACATTAACCATGAAGCCCACTTCTGGGGCGCAGTTTTTGGATTTATTTTTCCCTTGCTTCTTCATCCCACCTTTATAATACCCCAATTTATAAATAGCTTTTAACCTCAGGCCCGGAGATGAATGCCCTATGACCAATACGCAAACAGAAATCAGAAAAACCAAAGCAGTTTTTTTTGACCGCGATGGGGTAATCAATAATGAAGAACATAATTATTATATTTTCCGGAAAGAGGATTTTCGTTTGAACCCAGGCATTGTAGAGGCAATGAAAAGCTTACGGGATAAAGGATTCATTTTTTTCATTATTTCAAATCAGGGAGGGATTGCAAAAGGGCTTTATTCCAGAGAAGATGTGGAACGGGTGCATGATTACCTGTGCGGAATCCTTTCAGATTCAGGAATTGAACTTAAGGAAATCTACTATTGTCCCCATCACCCCCTTTTTGAAAAATGCCTCTGCCGAAAGCCCGGTACCTTGTTAATAGAAAAAGCTCTTTCCAGATTTACCATAGATGCATCACAATCCTGGTTTATCGGGGACAGGGATTCAGATATGGAGGCAGGCCAAAAAGCAGGATTAAAAGTCTATAAGGTGAAGTCGAATCAGAATATGGCTTTGATAGGGAAGTTATCCTAATTCAATCCGGGATTGTCGGGAAAGTTTGCCCATACCTTGTATTTATTGTCCATTTGTTTAAGGACATCACTCCAGAAGACTTCCTTTTCATTTTTCATGATTAATGCACTATCGATTTCTGCTACAAGCCATGCATTTTCATCGATCTCCTGCTGAAGTTGATTGGCCGTCCATCCTGAATATCCCAGGAAAAAACGTATCTGGTCATTTTTGACACCCCCCGAGTCTACCATCATTTTTAATGCAGCAAAATCGCCACCCCAGTAAATATTATTTTTCACCTCAACACTATTGGGAATATTCCCACCCAGGGTATGTAAAAAATGAATGGTATTCGTATTCACCGGTCCACCCAGGGATATCCCGGCATTAAGTACCGGAAAATCCTGAAGAACTTCGTTTAACTTTACCTCAATGGGTTTATTTAGCACAAAACCTATTGTCCCTTCCTCAGAATGTTCAGTTATTAGCACAACAGACCTGCTGAAATAGGCATCTTCCAGAAAAGGTTCAGAAATAAGCACCCGTCCCTGCTCAACCTTTTTATCGTTTTTGATTTTGAAAAAATCTATATTGAAGTCCATTTTTACCGAAAATTAAATAAAACATGAAATATTTATCGTCCAGCTAATATTATGCCAGTTTGCCCGGCATATAATGAAGATTTAAAGGAATTCATGAATCAATATTATAAAGACACAAAAATAGAGGAAATGGTTGCCATTAAACAGGGATTTAACATAAAAAATAAATGTCTATCTTTCGGTTTTTAAAATACTCCCTCCATCCATGGAAGAAAAAGGTAGGAATCCCTCGCTTGTCCAGTCACTTATCCCCATCACTTTTCTTATTGCCCTACTATCCCTGAATGTACTATTTTTTGGGGAAAATACCCTCGATGGCTCTAATCAGATTGCGTTGATCCTTGCTTCAACAATCGGAGGATTATTCGCTATTCGTTTGGGGAATTCATGGGATACCATCCGCAACAGGATTGTCAAGTCCATAAGTTCTGCGATGCCTTCGATTTTAATCCTTCTTTTAATTGGTTCATTGGCAGGAACCTGGATGATTAGCGGGGTGGTACCCGCCATGATTTATTATGGTTTAAAAGTTTTTAATCCCACCATTTTTTTATTCGCTACGGTGATCATCACCGCTATTGTCTCTACAGTGACAGGCAGCTCCTGGTCGACAATAGCCACCATTGGGATCGCATTGATCGGCATTGGTAAAGCCCTTGGTTTCCAGGAAGGTATTGTGGCGGGGGCGATCATTTCCGGAGCCTATTTCGGCGATAAAATGTCCCCGCTCTCTGATACCACAAATCTTGCCCCGGCCATTGCAGGAACTGATCTTTTTACCCATATCCGCTACATGGCGATTACCACCACGCCAAGTATTATCCTTACGCTTTTAATATTCCTGATTATTGGCTTTACCGATGATCTTAGCAGCGAAGTACCGGATGTTTCCGGGGTGCTTTTCGCCATTGAGAACACATTTAATATTTCCTTACTTTTATTTTTGGTTCCACTTGGACTCATCACCATCATTATCCTGAAAGTTCCTCCGCTGCCCTCCCTGCTTGCAGGCAGTTTGCTGGGGGGCCTGTTCGCGGTAATTTTTCAGCCGCATATTATCCATGAAGTGGCTGGCGATACTTTCAGCTATTTTAAAGCCTCCTATGTAACAGTGATGAAAGCCATTTATGGAAAGGTTTCCATCACTACTTCAGACCCTATGGTTAATGAACTGTTATCGACCGGTGGAATGGCCGGTATGCTTAACACGGTGTGGCTTATACTAACTGCGATGATTTTCGGTGGAACCATGGAAGCGGCAGGGATGCTCCAGCGCATCAGCAGTTCTATAATCGGCTATGCAAAATCGACCGGTTCGCTCGTCGCCACTACTATTGCCACAAGCATATTTTTCAATATTACCGCCTCCGACCAATATATATCGATCGTCGTTCCCGGGCGCATGTTTTCGGATGTGTACCGACAAAGGGGATTAAAACCGGAAGTGCTGAGCCGTACACTCGAGGACGGGGGTACCCTGACTTCTGTCCTTGTCCCATGGAATACCTGCGGGGCCACACAATCGCGTGTCCTGGGGGTAGCCACCATTGATTACCTTCCCTATGCTTTTTTCAATCTGGTAAATCCGGTCATAAGTATTATTATTGCCAGTATGAATTATAAGATCCGCAGGCTGGGCAAGGATGAACGTAAAATCGAAATAAGTGAATAACAATTAGAAAATATCAGCATATTTATCCGGATCGCTTTCCCTCATCATACTATATGCCAGTTCAAAAACATCTTCGGCACTCGGATTTGAGAAATAATCCCCATCTGTTCCATAGGCCGGACGATGTTCTTTCCCGGTAAGCGTCCGGGGTTCCGCATCCAGGAAATACCATGCTTTCTGCTCTTCCAGCACTTTTTGCATCATGTAGGCTGATGCCCCCCCGGGAACATCTTCATCGAAAAATATAACCCTGTTGGTTTTTTTAATGGATTTAAGGATCGAGTGGTGAATGTCGAATGGCAATAAGGTCTGAACATCGATAAGCTCAATGCTGATATCAAAATCCTTCAGCTGATCAATGGCCGATCTTGCAATCCTTACGCAACTTCCATAAGTAACCAGGCTAATGTCGGTCCCTTCATGAATAATTTCGGGGATGCCCAGGGGGACACGGAATTCTGCGAGATTGGCAGGTATCTTCTCTTTAAGCCGGTATCCATTGAGCGGTTCGATTACCAATGCAGGGTCATCGCCTTCAAGAAGAGTATTGTAAAATCCAGCGGCACGCGTCATATCCCTTGGCACACATACATAGATCCCCCGTATGGAGTTGATGACCATGCTCAACGGAGAGCCGGAATGCCAAATCCCTTCAAGGCGATGTCCGCGGGTACGGATAATTAGCGGGGATGCCTGCCCTGCGCGGGTCCTGTAATGCAGGCTGGCCAGGTCGTCGCTCAAAGTTTGAAGCGCATATAACAAATAATCGAAATATTGAATTTCGGCGATGGGTCTTAGCCCCCTCAATGCAAGTCCTATTCCTTGCCCAATAATCGTTGTTTCCCGGATCCCGGTATCGGTTACCCTCCACTTACCGTATTTTTCCTGAAGCCCTTCAAGGCCTTTATTCACATCTCCGATTTTTCCGGTATCCTCACCAAAGGTTAATAGTCCCGGAACCCTGGCAAAAAGTCTGTCAAAGTTTTGCTGAAGAATTTCCCTGGCATTGACGAGAGAAGGATTTTCAGGATATTCGGGCGGAACAGCCGCAATTTTCACCGCTGCCCGCGGGGATTCATTGTAAAGTACAGAGCTGTATCTCTGGTAATTCTCTACCCGGTATTTCTCTATCCACTCTCCAATTTCTTTCTGCAGGCTCTTTCTAGAAGGACAGTCAATGCATACATTCCGTAAGATACGTCTGGCTGCTCTGAGGATGTCTTTCCGGCTAGGGTTTGTAATACGTTTTAAATCAACGGATAGGGATAATATTTTATCAAAATCGTCGGTTTTACAATGACAGGTTTTGCCTTCTGTTAAAGCCAGCAGTGAGTTCCGTTCCCTATTTATCGGATCTCTAAAATTCCTCCACGCTCCCTTCATTTTTTCAAGCGTTTCTTCAGCTGCTTCCGCCTCAATCGCATCAAGTTCCGATTCGTCAGAGAGTTTTTTCTCAATAATCCATGCGCGCATAATGGAAAGAGGATCGTGCCTGCTTTCCCAGTCGAGTCTTTCCTTCGACTTGTACCTTTCATGGGAGCCGGAAGTGGAATGGCCGAATGGCTGGGTAAGTTCATCAACGTGAAATACTACCGGGACATGCTCCTCCCGGCAACGGCTAATCCCTTCATTGAACATTTTACACAAGCCGGGATAATCCCAGCCTTTTCCGTAGTAAATAAGGATTCCATCCTGGCAGTCGGTTTTTACAAAACCCCGTAGTGCCTCTGATACGCTTGCTTTGACAATTTGAAATTCCCTGGTCACAGAAATTCCGTACCCATCGTCCCATACGGCCAGAGCAAGAGGAACCTGAAGGACAGCAGCTGCATTAACGGCTTCGAAAAAATGCCCTTCAGCAGTACTACCCTCCCCGATGGTACCAAAAGCCACCTCGTTCCCGTTTCGTGAAAAACCTGAATATTCATGAAGTGCAGGATTGTTCCGGTAAATTTTTGAAGCATATGCCAATCCCACCAGTCTGGGCATTTGGGCGGCTGTGGGAGAAAGATCGGAGGCGGAATTTTTTTGGTTTACCTGATTCTTCCAGGTCCCATCTGAATTAAGTTGGCGGGTCCCATAGTGGTTATTGAAAGAACGACCGCCATTACCCGGGTTCCGCTCCAAATCGGTATCCCCATACAATTGAGCGAAAAATTCTTCTACGGTAGCCATCCCGGTTGCGAACATGAATGTCTGGTCGCGGTAATACCCCGATCGCCAATCTCCGTCCACGAAATTTTTCGCGAAGGCTATCTGGGCGATCTCTTTTCCATCCCCAAAAATACCAAATTTGGCTTTTCCGGTAAAGACCTCTTTACGGGCGAGAAGACTACATTGTCTGCTCATATGGGCAAGCCTGTAGTCATTTAATACTTCCGCCTGGAAATCATTGTCAGCTTTTATCTTTTCTTCATTCATTCTGGACTATCCAAGTATGGTTAAAAGAGAAGATGAGATTCAAAGTTAAGGAGTTTTTTCACAAGATTTATGAAGATTGATGGAATAGTAAGGAAAGTTTCCGTTAAGTCAAAATTTTTTTATTTAAATTTGTACCCTACTGACAATTAATAACTTTAAATAGTTCAACCTTGCTTAAGATTTTAGTTATAAGTATAGCATTGCTAAGCCTCTCTATCATAGGCCTGGCCTTCAACCTGCTCTTCAGGAAAGCACGAAAGTTCCCGGAATACAGGGTAGGGCATAATAAGGAGATGCGAAAACTCGGCATCACCTGTGTCAAACATGATGAAATTCGCTGCCACAAAAAGGGAATGAAATCAGAGGGGTGCGGCTCCTGTTCCTGATATTTCCATCTCAATTCACCTCCATTCATTTCTGTCTGGGTAATAGTGTTGATACTAAAAAGTCTGTCAACAGGATAAGGCTGGATCATACACAAATTAAGTCTGAACATTCGGTTGAAAAACTTGTTTAAAAGGCGAACGGAATCTTGTATGTGCGTCACGCTTATGGCAAAGGTGTACCTAAAGATGATCCGATGGTATTTCACCACTTATTTGTAAAGCAATGTTAAAAGTATTAATTCTCTCTATGATATTGATTGCTTTGGCACTTCTGGGCCTGGCGATAAAAATGCTCCTTAATAAAAAGGCTGAATTCAGCGGGGGAAATTGCAAAGCCTCTTCACCTGAACTCGAAAAAAGAGGAATTAGCTGTGGCTGCGGAGGAATGTGCAACGATTAAGATACGGCGACAAGCGCGGTGCAATCTATTTTTTCTGGTCTTTTATCATTTTCTGCATTCCATCGGTAAAGTAAATCTGAAAACCTCCCTCCTCATCCCCATAGATCAGGTACGCTTCCAGTTCAGGGTGGCGAGCCAGTAATTCCTTTGAGCTATCCAGTCCCATGACCATGCATGCCGTGGCATAGGCATCCGCTACAATGCACTCATCGGCAATTATTGTTGCACTCAGTAAGGACCGGCGGGCAGGATACCCTGTTTTGGGATCGATAGAATGGGTATATTTTATCCCATCCTCTTCATAAAATTTTCTGTAATTTCCACTGGTTGCCAAAGATTTTCCATCAAGGAGGATAATAGCCTGCAAACTCATCCCTGGCATTAAATTGCCGAAAAATGGTTTGTCCAGTCCGATCTTCCAAACTTCATGGTGAGGATTCCTGCCTTTGGTCCTGACTTCGCCACCGATTTCAACCATATAGTTATGGATACCTTCATCCTCGAAAAATTCAGCCACAATGTCAACAGAATAGCCCTGTGCAATGGCATTGACATCGATTTCAATTTCCGGTTTGTCCTTAACAAGCCTGTTCCCGGAAATCCTTACTTTGTCCATTCCCACAAATTGCAATATACTATCGATAAGCATACTGTCTATCTGGCTTTTGACACCAGGGCCAAAACCCCACGAATTTACCAGCGGGAGAACGGTGATATCAAAGGCTCCGTCGGAGGCTTCGTATACTTCCCTGGCCACCTCAAAATTCCTTTTAAACATAAAGTTGACCGAATCGGTTTCATTGCGGTTTAGCCGGGAAATGAGGCTTGATGGTTCGTAGGTAGAGAGGGATCTGTCGAAATCCTTAAGTATGGAGTCAATGGCGAGGCTGTAATCGACAGAGTCGGTCGCTCCATAGGTAATATGGTAGCTTGTTCCCTGCGCAAAGCCCTCAATTTTCATATAATTGAAGACACGTGGTTGATTACAGGCCACAAGAGAAAAAAGGAAGGAAAGGATTATTATATTCTTTTTCATTTTTTGATCATTTTAAACTGACATTTCATACTGGAGAAATTACCTTCACATGATGGATATTGCTCCTCAGTTTATCGTTATGACTGACACTTAGTTGCCCCACTCCCCTACGGTGATGCGGCTTAAAGCGCTATCCCCCAAAATCATCAAAATCAACCATTTCATTGGGAACCCCGAGATCATAAAGCATTTTCATTACAGCATCGTTCATCATCGGAGGGCCGCAAAGGTAGAATTCGATGTCTTCCGGTTCCTCGTGTTTGCTTAGGTATTCATCGTAAACGACCTGGTGGATGAACCCGGTATAACCCTGCCAGTTGTCTTCTTTTTTAGGTTCGGAAAGGGCTATATTGAATTTAAAATTCGGGAACTGTTTCTCGATTTGGCGAAACTCATCTTCATAGAAAATTTCGCGTTTGGAGCGTCCGCCGTACCAGTATGTTACTTTTCGGTTGGTCTTCAGAGTATGAAAAAGATGAAAGATATGCGATCGGAGAGGGGCCATTCCGGCACCCCCACCTATATAAACCATTTCGCGCCCGGTATCCTTGATGAAAAATTCGCCATAAGGACCGGAAATGGTCACTTTGTCCCCGGCTTTGCGCGAAAAGATGTATGATGAACAAATGCCGGGGTTTACTTTCATAAATTGACCTTTTCCCCGGTCCCAGGGGGGAGTAGCGATACGGATATTCAGCATTACAATGTTCCCTTCAGCGGGATGATTGGCCATGGAATACGCCCTGAAAGTCTCCTCTGAATTTTTCATTTTGAGATCCCACATTTTGAACTTGTCCCATTCGTCGCGGAACTCCTCTTCCACTTCAAATTTCTTAAAATCTACTTCAACTTTGGGTACATCAATCTGCACATATCCACCTGATCTGAAATCGAGGGACTCCCCTTCCGGGAGTCTGACTTTAAATTCCTTTATAAAAGTGGCCACATTCCGGTTCGAAATAACTTCGCATTCCCACTTCTTAATCCCCATAACCTCTTCAGGCACTTTAATCACCATATCGTTACGCACCTTCACCTGACATCCAAGACGCCAGTTGTCCTGTTGTTCTTTGCGCGTAAAAAACCCGGTTTCTGTCGGGAGAATTGATCCTCCTCCCTCAATCACCTGGCACTTGCACATGGCACAGGTACCCCCACCGCCACATGCCGACGGGAGAAATATACCCTGGGAGGAAAGTGTCGATAAAAGGGTTGTACCGGGCGATACCCCGAACTCTTTATCATTTACCTTGAGATTCACCTCACCTTGAGGGGTGAGTTTGGATCTGGCAAATAAAAGTAAAATGACCAATGCCAGAATAATCAGCAAAAAGACTGTGATGCTGATCAAGATAATCCCTAATTCAGAAACAAGAAGTGTCATATTTCGTTAATTCCTTAATATTATTACAATTTTATGCCCATGAAGCTCATGAAGGCAATCCCCATGAGACCTGTTATAATAAAAGTAATCCCGAGTCCCCGAAGAGGCTCCGGAACATTTGAATAGCGGATTTTCTCCCTGATGGCAGCTATGCTGATAATAGCCAGGTGCCAGCCAACCCCTGAGCCAAGACCGAATGCGGTCGCTTCCGCGATATTATTATATTCCCTTTCCTGCATAAACAATGAGCCCCCAAGAATTGCACAGTTCACGGCAATCAGTGGCAGGAAGATTCCTAATGAGGAATAGAGGGTAGGGCTGAATTTTTCTATAACCATCTCCACGAGCTGCACCATTGAAGCGATAACTGCAATAAACATGATGAAGCTCAGAAAGCTAAGGTCAATGTCGGCAAATGTCGGACTAAGCCAGGAGAGTGCCCCTTCCTTCAGGATATAGTTCTCGAGAAGATAGTTCACCGGGACGGTGAAGCCAAGGACAAAAATGACCGCAATTCCCAGGCCCTGGGAGGTCTTCACCGTTTTGGAAACGGCAAGGTATGAACACATGCCCAGAAAGTAGGCGAAGATCATATTATCGACAAAAACCGACTTGACAAATATATTTACAAGATTTTCCATGGTATATCCGATTGATAATTCCTTACTGTTTATTTATCTTCAATTAGTTTTCTGTTCCTGCTTCTTTGGACCCAAATGATGATCCCGACTGTTATCAGGGCCATTGGGGGGAGGATCATCATACCATTGTTCTCGTACCCGGCCTCATAAAATGACTGGGGAATCACCTTAAGTCCCCATATTGTACCGGATCCGAGAAGTTCCCTGAAAAAGGAAACAATGATAAGAATAAGCCCGTACCCGGCAGCGTTTCCAATACCATCGAGAAAGGCAGGCCAGGGTTTATTGGCCATGGCAAACGCTTCGAGACGGCCCATGATAATACAATTGGTAATGATCAGCCCTACAAAAACGGACAGCTGCTTACTCACATCGTAAGCATAAGCCTGAAGGATTTCATCGACAAGAATCACCATGGCCGCAGCCACCACGAGTTGAACAATGATCCTGATCCGGGGAGGGATCAACTTTCTAAGCAGAGATATCACTACGTTTGATACGGCGAGCACGGCCATGACAGATATAGCCATAACGATTGAATTTTCAATCTTTGCCGTAATAGCAAGTGCCGAACAGATGCCCAGGACCTGAACGGTTATGGGATTATTATCGTTTAAAGGCTCCCTGAGGAGCTTCATGTTTTTAGGTGAAAATAAGGGTTCCCTGCTCATTCTTTGCCTCCTTCCTTTCTTTGTTTCTTAAAATAATTGACATAGGGTTCTAAATTATCTTTTAACATTGCTTCAAGACCTTTACTGGTAATGGTTCCTCCTGTGATCGCATCAACTCCATGGATATCTCCCTCAACTGCTCCCCCCTTGACCACATTGATCGAAACAAAATTTCCATTTTCATCAAATATCTTTTTACCTTTAAAATCGGCCTGGAACCATGGTTCGACGATTTCAGCGCCAAGGCCGGGGGTTTCCTTTGAATGATCAAAAAGAGTCCCGTAAATGGTATTGAAATCATTATCCAGGGCAACATATCCCCAAAGCGGTCCCCACAAGCCTTTTCCTCTAACCGGGATAATAAATTTTTTACCACTCTCTGCACTCTCGTAAACAAAGATGGGGAGCCCTCTTTCTTCAAGGGGTTTGTCCAGTTCAGCCTTTAAATCCTTGGTTATCGCAAATGCATCCCTTCCTTCCAATATCTCTCCCTGAGAATTGACAACATAGGTTTCCTTAATATATTTATTATACTCCTTTATGACAAAAGTATTTTTATCCTTAGCCTCTTTAATGCCTTCGGTTTTGCCCACCGACTGAAGAATCCCCTGCATTTTTTCCACCTCCACGTTTTTTTCCTGTTTCGGCCGAAGTTCTTCTGCTACGAATGAAAGGAGCGCGGCAACAATTACCACCATGATCGCCGCGAAAACGAAAATGTAGGTATTGCTGAATTCCCTCGCCTTTTTTCCCAAATCTTCCATTTTATACTATTTATGCAATTATTTAATAACCTGATATTTAATTCATTTATTGAATCGCGTGCCTGGCCCGCTTTAAACGTTTTCTTACGTTGGATTCAATCACGTAATGATCAATAAGCGGAGCAAAGACGTTCATCAGAAGAATCGCGAGCATAACCCCTTCCGGATAAGCCGGGTTAAGTACCCTGATCAATATGGCGAGGAAGCCTGTCAGAAACCCGTATATCCATTTACCTCTTTGAGTTTGGGCCGCGGTCACAGGATCGGTTGCCATAAAAACCGCCCCAAAGGCAAAACCCCCGAGGATAAGTTGTTCCCAAAAGGGAACTTCCATAAACGGGTTCACCGCAAAGGCATTTAATATAAGGCCCATAGTGGCTCCGCCGGCAAAAACCGAAAGGATTATTTTCCAGCTCCCGACTCCGGTATATATCAGGATGAACGCCCCAAGAAGGATGGCCAGAGCCGATGTCTCACCAACCGAACCAGGAATCTTCCCCAGGAACATATCCCAGGCATTGTAAGGATCGCCCAGGCCGTTAACGAAAACCTTGTCAAAACCGGTTGCTGCCTGTCCCAGTATGGTAGAACCGGAAAAACCATCCACAATACCATTTCCGTTTGTAAGCCCTTCAATCCAAACGAGGTCGCCCGACATCTTGGTCGGGTAGGCAAAAAACAGGAATGCCCTGGCAGTTAAGGCAGGGTTCAGGATGTTCATCCCGGTTCCGCCGAATACTTCCTTCCCGATAACCACGGCAAAGGCAGTAGAAACAGCAACCATCCACAGGGGAACATCGATAGGCATTACCAGAGGGATTAACATACCGGTAACCAAAAAACCTTCATTCACGTCGTGTCCTCTGTACTGGGCAAAAACGAATTCAATTCCGAGCCCGGTAACATAAGAAACCAAGATAAGTGGCAAAACTTTCAGGAAGCCAAACAGGAAGGTTTCCCAGAATCCCACATTTTGCCCTAAAGCGAGAAAGTGCTGGAATCCTGTGTTCCACATCCCAAACAGCAGTGCAGGAACCATTGCAAGAACCACAATCGACATCGCACGCTTCATATCATTATTGTCCCGGATATGCGAACCTGATGTAGTTACCTTGTCTGGCACAAAAAGGAAAGTTTCGAAAGCATCGAAAGTGGAATGGAGTTTTTCGAACTTTCCTCCTTTCTCAAACCGGGGTTTGATGGTATCTAAATATTTTCTTAGAATTTTCATAAGCTTTAAAACGATATTATAATGCTATTCTGTTTCTTTCCGCATAAGGTCAAGACCTTGTCTCAGGATTCGCTGGACCTGCGTTTTTGAGGTACATACAAACTCGCATAAGGCCATATCTTCTTCAGAGACTTCATAAATTCCCAAACGTTCCATCTGATCGATATCTTCTACCAGAATAGCTTTTAACAACTGCAAGGGGTAAATATCCATTGGAAATACTTTTTCATATTCCCCTGTCATTACAAATGCCCGGCGCCCACCTTTTAGATTCGTATCGAGGCGATACTTTTTGGAAGGGTTCAACCAGCTCCAAAAGGATCTTGAAACACTATACTTCCCAAAACCCAGACTTGCCCAACCGAGGAAATCAAAATTCCTGCCCTCAGGGATGACCGTGAGTTGATTGTCATAAAACCCAATATAGCCTGAACGGCTGATTTCCGTTCCGGTAAGTACATCACCGCTTATGAAACGATTGTCCCCTCCGGTAACATTCCCGTCGATAAATGGGGTAATGATGCTTCCGCGCAGGGTATGATAATAGGAAGGTTTAAGTATTTCGGAACCGGTAGCAGCAATTATGAGCTGGTTATCGAACTTTCCGGATAAAAACAGATTACCAATCGCAACGACGTCCTGTGCCTGGACATACCAGATACGCTCTCCTTTATTAATTGGATCAATGTGGTGAATTTGGATCCCTACATTCCCTGCAGGGTGGGGCCCTTCAAAATGGTGGAGAACAATCCCCCTGGCAGCAGTGAAGGTTTCAGGCTGTGGCTCCGATGCCCTAAGAGAGAGATGGATTTTGCCTTCGGTGAGCTTCGACAAAATGTGGATTCCTGTCTGAAATGCCTCTTTTTTGTCTTTTACCATAAATGGTAAATCAGGGGCCAGGGGGGCGGAGTCAAATCCCGAAATGAAAATTGCTTTCGGGGATTTATCCGGATTCGCGATCACTGAGTAGGGTCGTGTACGGATCACAGGCCATGTTCCACTCTCCAATAAGGTATCAACAATCTCCTCCCTGCTTAAGGATTTTGGATCACCCGATCTAAATTCAACAAATTCATCATAGGGTGCAGATTCAATAACTACTTCAAGTATCCTTCTTCTTTCTCCTCTGTTTATAGCCTGAACCTTTCCGGAAACGGGTGAAGTGAATTTAACTTTCGGATTATACTTATCAAAAAACAAGGCAGAGCCAACTTTTACCGTATCACCGGGTTTGACAAGCATTTTTGGCATTACCCCTATAAAATCGGTCGGTTTAAGGGCACAGGTGGAGGCCCGCTCAAGGGGCAAAATCTTTTTTTCTGCCTCCCCTTTTAAATTTATATCCAGACCTTTTTTGATCCTGATAACATCTGACATCTTATGATTGTTATTTTAAAAACTTTGACAAAAGTAATTATTTTTCCTTTTGGAGCATTTATAAATTACATATTCTGTAAAAATATATCTTTATATATCTATTAATAGATGAATATACGTTTTAAACTCATCTCAATATTTTTTTGTTAACTGAATAACAAAGGATGGGGAAAACTGTTCATGAGGTGGATTAGTTATGAATGATGGAGGAATCCACCACGATATTCGGTATAATTTTTGGAGTTTCAAATTCCTAAATTCTTTTATAATGCAAAAAAGACTCAAAAAACATCTTCTGCTTATTCTTCTCTTGAGCTTCACTACTGCAATTTATAGTCAAAAGATTGAAGATAAAATAATTGACCAGGACATAAAATCTCTTCAACTTTACCGTGAAGGTTGGAAATTGAGTTATCCTTTAATTGAGCTTACCGGAGAGGTCAGTCTTGTATTAAGTTTCGATCTCCTTGGCTCTGAAGTGAAAAATTATTCTTACGATCTGATCCATTGTGATGCAGACTGGAACCCCACGTCATTAAGTGAAATGGAGTATATCGAGGGCTCGCTGTACGCTCAGATATCCGATTATCAATTTTCCTTTAGTACCTATGTAAATTATGTGCACTATGAACTGAAACTGCCGAATAGTAACTTCAGGTTTAAAATTTCCGGCAACTATGCGATACGGGTTTTTAATGAGTTCGATCAAAATGATGTCCTGTTCATAAAAAGATTTATGGTAACAGAAAAATTGGTGGATATTAGCGCAACCGTTAGAAGGCCTTCCCTGACCGGATTTCGCAATACACATCAGGAAGTAGATTTTAGCATCGCTTATGGAAATTTTACCATTGAAGATCCCTTCCATGACCTCCAGGCAGTGATTCTGCAGAATGGTAGATGGGATAATGCTATCGTTGATCTTAAGCCACTTTTTACCCGTCAGGATATCCTGGACTACGACTATCAGCGCGAGAATCTTTTTCCCGGTGGAAATGAGTTCCGGTGGTTTGATATAAAAAGCCTTCGTTACCAGTCGCCCTACATAAAGGATATTGTGTTCAAAAAAAATAATTATTACGTTGAATTGTTCCCCGATCCGATTAAATCCAATAAAGTCTATTTTTATGAAGAGGACCTGAACGGGAAATTTTACATTGAAGTCCAGGAGCAGGAGAATGATGACACGGATGCGGATTATGTTTGGGTGGATTTTAACCTTCCCATGGCTGTTCCTATGGCCGGAGAAGATATTTACGTTTCTGGGGCCCTTACAAACTGGAATTATGCCCCTGAGAACAAAATGAAGTATGACCTCGAAAAAAAACAGTACAATCTTCGCTTACTCCTGAAGCAAGGATATTATAATTATCAATATGGGGTGGTTGGGCAGAATTCCCAGAGTGCGAACATGGAAAACCTGGAAGGGAATTATTATGAAACGGAAAACGATTACATTATCCTGGTCTACCACCATTCCATTACTTCCAGATATGATCGTTTGATTGGTTATCAAATTGCCAATAGTCTTCACCGGTAACCAATGAATAAATATTAATCCTGCAGCCGAAAAGTAGACGGGCCACGATCTACTTCACCAAAATCGTATAAAGAATAAAACAGGTTTCCAAGATAGGCCAACGGACCCGCCAGGATAATTGCTCCAAAGAATGAAACCAACAGGACCAGGTAGAAGTAAAGCAAAGGAAGTTGTATGAAGAAAACCTCCGTTTCCTTTTCGATTTTTTCGACATGTTGAAATGCGGCTCTCCTGGACTTCTCCCAATTTTCAAAGGAGATGCCCGCAGTCTTGAAAATACTATCGACTACAGCTCTTTGAACATCCCTATCGGCTGGGACACTTAGTAAATATTCCTCCACCCGCATCTTCAGGGAATCCATTTTATTTCGATAAATAATTTTCTCAACTTCCAGGGAAGAGCTGGCAAGCTGAATCAGAGAATCCGCTTTCTGTTTCATTCTGACTACACCGGGTATAGAATAATTTGGATTCCTTTCAGAATCAGGAACTATCAGACAGGTTTTGGAAGATTTCAGCATTATAGGTTCTCCCTTCACGATCCTTTGTTCCCTATTCATTTTGAGAGAAAAAAAACTACCTTCTCTTACCAGACTTTTAATATTGAGGGTGAGCAACAACGCCAATCCAACGAAGAGTATTGGCAAAACCGATATCAGCCCTGCAAAAAACAGCCCCGGAAGATGGGCGAAAGCATACCGGAAAAACTTCCGGCCTGTAAGATCCAGGAAATCTAAAGATCTGTCCACCAGAGGATTAATATTTCCCCTATACACCAGATGGGGAGGCATCATGCTCAGGGAAAGAACAATAATAACAAAAACCACGAGCATTGCCATTGAAAGAAATGTATTCAAACCAAGGAGCAAAGCAGGCAGTGCATTTCCCGGCGGTAATCCTGAAGCAAGAAGATTGAATGAAACTTCCAGCAGCAGCAAGAGGATGAAGATCAGGATGTACCCAAGGATCCATCGGACCGCTTCATAACCTGTACCTGATATCCTCAACCCTAATTCAGGAAAATCCCTGCCCCGTCTTACCCTGGATATCTCTCCAAACACCCATATCAAAGGCAATATTCCATAAATCAATCCGACAAAAAAGGGAAGCTTCATCTCCATTAGCCAGGCAGTACTAATAAAGGCAAGGCTGACAAACAGGGAAAGAAATGCAGCAATGAAGGAAGGAATCAGAAACTCGCTATGGAAAAAAAAGGTCAGGCTTCTCAGGCTTAATTTGATAATCCACCATGGCCAGAAAAAAAAATACCGAATCCATAATTTATCAAAAGCAGGAGGAACCCTATTGGAGCTATTAAACTGGTATCCGTTTTCCTGCGTATTTCTCATTCAAGCGGGCTCTTAATTTTTTAGAATGGAACCGGATTCATCTCTTGAAGGCAAATAGAGTTGGCAATAGCCATTAAAGGTACATTTGTCTCCCTTTTCAATAACAATGTAAATTCTAATTCCTTTTCGCTCCCATCAGATAATTTTTCACATAATCAGGCACCCCCTCCGACAAAGTCCTGAATGGATCAGTATAGCCGATTCTTCTCAATTTGCCCATATCCGCCTCAGTAAAATACTGGTACTTGTCCTTTATATCTTCCGGAGTATCGATAAAATTAATCTGAGGAGGAACCTCCATGGCCCTGAAGGTCTGATGAACAAGTTCGAGAAAAGTCTCTGCTTTTCCGGTCCCTAAATTATAAAGGCCAGAATATTTCCTGTTTTCCAAAAGAAAGATCATCACCCTGCAAACATCCATAACATAAATAAAGTCCCTTAGTTGTTCC
Organism: uncultured Bacteroidales bacterium; assembly: GCA_963779845.1. Lineage (GTDB taxonomy): Bacteria > Bacteroidota > Bacteroidia > Bacteroidales > CAVZZV01. The sequence goes on from CAVZZV010000001.1 coordinate 575,065, forward strand.
CCATCCCTGAAATCTGCCCGGTGGGACCGGAACAAATTCATGACGGAATTCTCTGAAATCTGATTGAATGCGTGAAAAACCACAGAGGCCATACGCCCTTTATGATATTCATTGGGTCCATACACATTGAAAAATTTTAACCCAGCCCAGAATGACGGAGTTTTTTCCTGCCGTACAGCCCATTTATCAAACTCATTCTTGGAACGGCCATAGGCATTTAGGGGTTGAAGAGCATCAATAATCGCAGGATTGTCTTTATAACCAAGGCTGCCATCTCCGTAGGTGGCAGCAGAGGAGGCGTAAACCAGGGGGATTCCATATCTGGCACAAATTTTCCAGATCTCTTTTGAATAATTGAGATTCAGCTTTTCAAATATCGACCAGTCAAATTCGGCAGTATCTGTCCTGGCCCCGAGATGGAAGACAAATTGCACCATTCGTTGGTTTTCCTCCAACCATTCATGAAAATCCTCCCTTTCCACCCGGTGCGAATAAATCTTTCCTTCCCAGTTAGGGCGCTTATCTTCCCGGCTAAAATCATCAACCAGCACCAGGTCCCGGTAACCCTCTTCATTTAACAGGGTGATAAGGTTGCTTCCAATAAATCCCGCTGCTCCGGTTATTACAATCATATCCGATAATTTATTTCTGGGACAAAAAGATCACTTTTAGTCGATTCATTTTCTGTTAACAGACCCGTTTTTTGGAGAAAAAACCGAATGGCTGATCTTCCCTTTGGTCCCAGGTTAAGTGAAAATTCATTGACATATAAACCAATATGTTTTTTAATCACCTCATCCTGCAGTTCGAGTGCATGCTCCTTGATAAAATGAGTGGACAATTCGGGATGTGCGAAGGCACCTTCAATACTTTCCCTGATATTGCTGTCTACCTCTTGCTGAAATTCCACGGGAAGATTTTTTTTAACCACGATCACCCCCAGGGGGATGGGCATCCTGTACTTTTCTTCCCAAGCTACCCCCAAATCTTTTATCAGTATTAACCCCTTTTCGGCATAGGTAAATCTTGATTCATGAATGATCAGCCCGGCATCCACTTCATCATTTAAAATCGCCTCCTCGATTTCGGAAAAAGTAAACTCTCTTTTATCCGTTATTCCGGGAAAAAGAGCGGTAAGCAAACTGTTTGCTGTGGTATTCTTTCCGGGTATAGCGAACCGTAAACCCTTCAGATCCGCTTCATCAATCTTTTGCCTGCTCACTATCAGCGGCCCATTTTTAAAACCCAGGGCTGATCCTGAGTTCAGGATACGGTAGTGCATCATAACTTTAGGAAACGCGGCAAGGGAAATTTTTGACACATCCGGCCAACCTCCAATTGCCAGATGGTTCAATTCCTCGATGTCGGCAATCTGTATTTTTAATTTACCAATAGGCTTCGTCCTCCCGTGTACCCATCCCTCAAACATAAAGGTATCGTTCGGACAAGAGGAAAATGCTATCTTAATGTTCTCCATCATTTATTTAAAAATTTCATAAAGGGCTGAGGATAAGGCGGTGATAGCTTCATCTATCTTCCAGGCCGAACGGTCCCTGGGCCCGACAAAATTTGAAACAGCCCTTAATTGGACAAAGTTAAGGTTTTCCTTCCGGCAAACATAAAAAAAGGCAGCCCCTTCCATGCTTTCAATATCAGATGAATATTTGCCGGCCAGGTTATCGGCCCCTTCTCTGGTCCCGGTAACTTTATTGACAGTGATTCCTGAAACTGTTTTTATTCCTTTGAATAATCCCACGTAATCGCCGGGTTGGTGGAATATTTTTCCCTCCTCATACGGCTCCATGTTTTTTATTCCAAGACCCATGTCAAAAATATCCAGAAAACCACCGGGACTGTCAGAGCCGAAATCGCCAAATACCTCCTGTTGGACCATTACCAGAGTTCCGGGAGGCAATTCCCGGCGAAAGGATCCGCAAATACCGGCATTAACAAGAAGATCATAATCCCCGTTTTGGATTTCCTTTGTTAAAGTATATGCCATAGCGACCATTCCTGTACCGGAATTCAGGAAAATCACTTCACCCAACGATCCGTTGTAGGAAAGCCTCTCTTCATGTAAACATTTTAATTTTTTAAATGTTTTAGCAATGGCGTTAAACTCCATGGATGATGAAGTAATGAGAAGTGTTTTCATTTATCGTATTTAATAGGCTATGTCAATAATATCATGTAGCGGGAGAGACACTCAATAGGCTCAAACCCACCCTAAAAGGCTAAGTTTTACGGTAAAAATATGTATATTTGCTGAAATGGAAGTACATCCGGTAAAAAAACTGACCGGCAATTTCCTCCTTTGGTAAGAAGTGACTGACAAAACACTCATCAATACTGGTAAAATGATTTATATTACAAGAAGGGAGCATTTCAGTGCTGCGCACAGGTTGTTTAACCCAGACTGGAGCGAAGAAAAGAACCGGGAGGTCTATGGTGCCTGTTCAAATCCTTTATGGCACGGCCACAATTATATTTTGTGGGTAACCATTAAGGGTGAAGTCAATGAACTGACCGGATATGTATGCGATCTTAAAAAACTGAGCAGAATTATCAAGCTTAGGGTCATTGACCAACTGGACCATAAAAACATCAACCTGGAAGTTGAGTTTATGAAAGATAAAAAGGTCTCTACTGAGAATCTGGCCAAAGCGGTATGGGAACAACTGGAGCAGGAAGTCAGTGAACTGGGTGTTAGACTGCATAGTGTAAAACTGGAAGAAACCGAGAACAATTTTGTTGAATATTTTGGAAATTAAATGACAATGGACCCGCACAAACATGATGTAATCACGGAAACAGAGAATGGTTACGAACGAATAGACAAGTATGACGAGCTGGCAACGATCAAGTTAAGCGAAAATTACCGCAATATCCTTTCATTGATTGGGGAAGACCCTTCGCGCGAAGGATTGGTAAAAACACCGGAACGTGTTGCAAAGGCCATGCAGTTCCTGATGAACGGTTATGATATTGAACCTTCTCAGATATTAAAATCAGCCATGTTCAAAGAAGATTACAAGCAAATGGTTATCGTGAAGGACATTGAAATTTACAGCCTCTGTGAGCATCACATGTTGCCCTTCTTTGGCAAGGCGCATATTGCCTATATCCCCAATGGTTATATTACGGGATTAAGCAAGCTGGCAAGGGTTGCGGATGCCTTTTCCAAGAGGCTGCAGGTGCAGGAACGACTCACCGTGCAGATACGCGACTGCATTCAGGAAACCCTTAATCCAATGGGCGTGGCGGTGGTAATCGAAGCCCGTCACCTCTGCATGATTATGCGTGGGGTGCAGAAACAAAATTCCATCACTACCACTTCGGCTTTTACCGGTGAATTTCTCGCACAGACGAAAACCAGGGAGGAATTTATTCATCTGATCAGGAATCATTAGAATTCAATAAACAGGCAAACTAAGTTTCATCGGTACCCTCTGATATTCACTGCTGAATTTCAAATGGGGAACCCGCGGCGTTGCTTTCAGATGAACGGGTTAAAATTGACAAGAAACTTCATGGAGAACCTTTTTCAACTTACAATTCTTTTAAATTATTCTCCAATTCATTAGTTTTTATAACTAATCTCACTATTTTTGTGCTCTTATTAAAGTTTTGTGCATGAAAGCGTTTGTATTCCCTGGTCAGGGTGCCCAGTTTGTGGGAATGGGTAAAGAATTGTATGAAAATAATTCCAGGGCTAAGGCTTTATTTGAGAAGGCAAATGAAATACTGGGGTTTGATATTACCGCCATTATGTTTTCCGGTACTGAGGAGGAGCTAAAGCAAACCAAAGTTACTCAGCCAGCGATCTTTCTTCATTCGGTTATCCTTGCTGCCGCCCTGGATAAAGAATTCGATCCTGCCCTGGTAGCCGGGCATTCGTTGGGCGAATTCTCGGCCCTGGTGGCAGCACAAGCATTAAGTTTTGAAGATGGACTGTTGCTCGTATCCCGTCGTGCACAGGCCATGCAAAAAGCATGTGAGGCTGAACCTTCGACCATGGCCGCTATTCTTGGATTGGATGACGCTCTTGTCGAAGCCGTTTGTGCCGAAATCGATGAAATTGTTGTTCCCGCAAACTATAACAGTCCGGGGCAAATTGTTATTTCCGGATCGCTAAAGGGCATTGAACTGGCCATGGGCATACTGACAGAAAAAGGAGCAAAAAGAGCTATTAAACTGGCTGTGGGAGGGGCCTTTCATTCACCGTTAATGGAACCTGCCCGCCAGGAGCTGGCAACGGTCATTAATTCCACCCACTTTAGCATCCCTGTTTGCCCAATATATCAAAACGTTAATGCCCTGCCATCGTCCGATCCCGAAATTATTAAAGCCAATCTGATAGATCAGCTTACCTCACCAGTACGATGGGCTCAGACGGTTCTCAATATGATAAAGGATGGTGCCAACTCGTTTACTGAAGTGGGTCCGGGATCTGTACTTCAGGGACTTATTAAAAAAATTGACCGTGGAATGACCACCATGAGTGCATGAACTACACCCTGTAATTAAAAATATATTCGGGGCTGAGAGGCCCCTTTTTTGTATCTTTTAAACAATGAATTAATCGCTGTCCTGCATGAAGGGGACACATTCATATACCTGGATTATGAAAGTATTGAAATTTGGAGGTTCATCGGTGGGAACACCGGAAATTATCCTGCAAGCGAAATCCATCCTCGATAAAGAGGACAAAAACTGCATTGTGGTAGTATCTGCGTTTAAGGGGATCACCAACGATATCCTCTCGATCAGTGAAATGGCCTGTAATCGTAACCAACTGTACGAGAAGGAAGTACAGGCTCTACGCAAACGGCATACCGATGCTGTCCTCCAGCTTGTCCAGGGCGAAAGGCAATCTCCCGTGCTTAAATCAGTGAACCGAATGGTGGATGAATTAAAAGACCTGATGTACGGAGTCTTTTTGATCAGCGACCTAACCCCCAAAACTCTTGACCATCTTCTCAGCTTCGGTGAGCGACTGTCTTCATTCATCGTAACCAATACCTTTGAAAATGCACGTTGTATCGATATGCGAAATTTCATTCGTTCCGATAGTAATTTTGGAAACGCACAGGTAGATTTTGAGGTAACGAATGCAAACATTGTCGGGGAGTTTAAAAATCTTCAGGGATTTGCTATCGTGCCAGGGTACATCGCCGCCAATGAACGTGGGGATATTACGACCCTTGGCCGGGGTGGTTCTGACTATACTGCGGCCATCATTGCCGGAGCATTAAATGCGGAAGTGCTTGAGATATGGACAGATGTGGACGGGTTCATGACAGCCGATCCTAAAAAAGTGGACAAAGCCTATGTTATTGGAAGGCTTAGCTATTCCGAAGCGCTCGAACTTTCCCATTTTGGTGCGAAAGTTTTGTATACCCCCACCCTTCATCCGGCTTATCAGAAAAACATACCAATAAGGATCAAAAATACCTTTAACCCTTCTGCCCCGGGGACATTGATTTCCAGGGAAAGCGGGAATGGTACCGACAGCCCTATCAAGGGTATTTCCTCTATAGATCTAATCGATCTGATTACCATTCAGGGAAGCGGTCTTCCCGGGGTTACCGGAATCTCCATGAGGCTCTTTTCAGCACTTGCAAAGCATCAGATTAATATCATACTAATCACTCAGGCATCCTCAGAATATTCCATAAGCTTCGCGGTGGCCCCAACGGATACGGCAATTGCCGCAGCGGCTCTGCAGGAGGAATTTCTTGTTGAAATGAAAATGAAGAACATCATCGATATGAGAATTGAAAAGGAATTATCGGTGATTGCCATCGTGGGGGAAAAAATGAAAAACACCCCGGGAATCTCGGCCAATCTGTTCACTTCCCTGGGCAGGAACGGGATCTCGGTCATTGCTACGGCTCAGGGATCTTCAGAATTGAACATATCTGTGGTTATCAGGAATGAACTGCTTAAAAAAGCTTTGAATGTAATCCACGAGGGATTTTTCCTGTCCCACTACAAAGAACTCCACCTTTACCTTGTTGGAACCGGAAAAGTAGGCAGGGACCTTTTGGATCAGATTAGTGCCCAACAGGAAAACCTGATGAAGGAACATAACTTAAAAATCAATCTTGTGGGAATCAGCAATTCCCGGCAAATGCTGATCGACCCTGCAGGGATTAATATACCAAAATCAAAAAAACTTCTTTCTAACGGTGAACAGGCAGATATGGAAATTTATCTGGCAAAAATGAAAGAGTTGAACCTTAGGAATCCCGTTTTCATCGATTGTACAGCCAGCAGCGACGTGGCAGCCCTCTATGGAAGGCTCTTCGATCAATATGTTTCCGTGGTGACGGCCAATAAAATTGCCTGTTCTTCCTCCTATGAGAGCTATCACAAATTGAAGGCTTCGGCGAGAAGTAAAAATCTTAAATTTAGTTTTGAAACCAATGTAGGTGCCGGATTACCCATAATCATTACCATTAACGACCTTATTAAGAGCGGGGACAAAATTCTGGGCCTCGAAGCTGTGCTTTCAGGGACGTTGAATTTTATTTTTAATACCGTTTCTGAGAATGTTCCCCTTAGCCAGGCAGTAAAACTGGCCCAGGAAAAAGGATTTTCAGAACCTGACCCGAGGATTGATCTTAGTGGTACGGATGTGATGCGGAAACTGCTTATTCTTTCCCGTGAATCAGGCTATATGCTTGAAGAAAAGGATATATTAATGAAACGATTTCTCCCCGATTCCTGTTTTGAGGGAAATCTCGATAATTTCTGGAAAGAAATCAAGAAACTGGATACAGAGTTTGAAAAGGAAAGAAAAGAGGTGCAGGCGAGGGAAAAAAGATGGCGTTTTGTGGCCACTTTAAAGGAGGGTAAAGGTTCGGTCGAGTTGCTGGAGGTAGACAAAACCCATCCCTCCTATGAACTAGCCGACAGTAATAACATCATTCTTATTACTACAAAAAGGTATAAAGAGCAACCCATGGTGATTCGCGGTTACGGGGCTGGTGCAGCAGTGACCGCCGCAGGGATTTTTGCCGACATAATCAGGATAGCAAACGTTTAATAATGGCCATTGAAGCAGTCATATTTGACATGGACGGTCTATTGATCGATACCGAACCTGAATGGCAGCGATTGGAAATTGAAATTTTTAAAGGACTTGGCTTTGAAATAACAGGTGAAATGCAAAGGGAAACCTTTGGTTTGAGGGTTGATGAACAGGTTATGCATTGGTTTAATCAAAATCGTTTCGAAAAGGCCGAACCTGAGGCAATCATTAATAAACTGGAAAATTTAATGCATGAATACTTCCTGTCCGATGCTCAACTTATGGATGGGGCCTGGTATATCATTGATTTCTTCAAGGCGAAGGAGCTGAAAATGGCTCTCGCATCCTCCTCTTCTTTTACCCTAATCAATGCATTTATAAAAAAATTCGGGATGAGCGAAGTTTTTGAAGTTGCCCACTCTGCTGAAAAGGAAAAGTACGGGAAGCCGAATCCGGCTGTCTACCTTTCCACAGCAGAAGCACTCCGGACCCCACCCTCCTCATGTTTAGCCTTTGAAGATTCCTTCAATGGTTTACTTGCTGCCAAATCGGCTAAAATGAAGACCGTTATTGTCCCTCCTGAAAAACATTTCGGGGATAGGAACCTTTCGATTACTGATCTCAAGATTCGTTCCCTGATGGATTTTACAGAAAGGGATTTTTTGAGTTTATAGCGCAGAAAATTATGCAGGCAACTTTTTTACAAATCTCGCATAATTTTATATATTGTCTCCCCAACCCCCGGTGGGGTGCAATCTGCAGATTACTGATCGCCCATTATGTTTTATCTTTACAAATGATCTAATGTTAAAAAATTCAGTTAAAATTTTCGCCCCGGCCACTGTTTCCAATGTAGGGCCTGGCTTCGACCTAATGGGGTTTGCCATGGAGAACCCCGGCGATATACTGACGATAAGAAGGAATAAAATAAAAGAATTCCAAATTATTAATAACACCGAATTTGATATACCTCTGGATCTGCAAAAGAATGTTTCAGCCGTAGCCGGTCGTGCATTACTGGAGGAGTTGAATATTAATGAGGGTTTTGATATCATTTTCCATCAAAAAATCAGACCGGGTTCCGGGATCGGTTCCAGTGCGGCAAGCTGCACGGCTGCCGTATATGGTATAAATGCACTCCTGGGATCTCCTTTGACCCCCAGGGAACTTATCCCTTCTGCCATGAAAGGGGAATTTCTCGCCAGCGGAAGTATACATGCCGATAATATTGCTCCCGCCATGCTCGGCGGTTTCGTACTTATACGCGACTATTCCCTTCTGGATATTATCCGGCTCGCTGTTCCCCCGGCACTAATTTGTGTGGTGGTTCATCCTGAAATTGAAATCAAAACTTCTGAGAGCCGTAAACATATCCCTGTTGAATTACCCACTTCCACGGCCCTTAAACAATGTGGAAATATAGCCGGATTGGTAACAGGAATAAATACTTCCGATTACGGGCTGATTGGGCGATCCCTGCACGATTTCATCGCAGAACCGGTGAGGGCACCCTTTATAGAGGGTTATGAGAAGCTGAAAGAAGATGTAGTAAAAGCCGGAGCCATAGGGGCAAATATTTCTGGCTCCGGGCCCTCAGTCTTTGCTTTTTGTACGGATGAAAAAACAGCTGAGAGAATTTCTTCCATTATGGCAGATTCATTCGACAAAATTCAAATACCCAATAAAGTATATGTAAGTAAAATATGTGGCTTAGGAACGAGAATTTTAAAATAAAATAACAAACAAGGCCTCATTGGGATTCCTTGCATGGCCATTGGCGTCCCTCCGGTTAAAAAAAGAATTTAACTGCAGGTTCGTAAGGTCACCAGAGGTCGCGAGGGAAAATTAAAATCTATGAACTATTATAGCACGAACAATAGGAATACCCGCGTTAGCCTGAAAGAAGCAGTTTTTCGCGGTCTGGCCGAAGACAATGGACTTTTCATGCCTGAAAGGGTCCCCCAACTATCCCCTGAACATCTCAGACATATCCTGCAATTGGACTTTGCCGAAGCCTCTTTCCAGTTGAGCAGGGAATTTTTTGGAGAGGATATCCCGGAAAATGACCTGAGGGAAATAGTTTTTGATGCACTCAGTTTCGAAGTACCACTCGTGGAAGTACAGAAAAATATCTATACCCTCGAATTATTCCATGGACCCACCCTGGCATTTAAAGACATCGGTGCCCGATTCATGGCCCGCATGCTTTCATATCTAAGTCGGGATTATGAAAGGGATATAAATATCCTGGTGGCCACTTCCGGAGACACCGGTTCAGCAGTAGCAAACGGTTTTCTCGGGGTGGAGGGTGTTAAAGTTCATATTCTTTATCCCATGGGTCAGGTAAGCCCTTTACAGGAGAAACAATTTACGACCCTTGGCAGAAATATTACAGCTCTCGAGATCGATGGCAGTTTTGATGATTGTCAGCGTCTCGTGAAATCTGCATTTAATGATAAGGATTTAAGACCGCTTATAACCCTTTCCTCTGCAAACTCAATTAGTATAGCAAGGTTGATCCCTCAGATTTTCTATTATTTCCAGGCTTTCCGCCAGCTTCCGCAAATAAAAAATATAGCTTTTTCCGTTCCCAGCGGAAATTTCGGGAACCTTACGGCCGGATTGATCGCTAAACGAATGGGCTTGCCTGTAAAACATTTCATTGCAGCCACAAATATCAACGATATTGTTCCAGGGTACCTTAAGAATGGGGTGTTCACTCCCCGGCCCTCGAAAACAACCATTGCGAATGCCATGGATGTAGGAAACCCATCCAATTTTGACAGGATGCTCGATTTATATAATCATGACCATTCAGCGATAAGTACAGAAATCAGTGGATATGCTTATAGAGATGATCAAATAAGGAAAGCAATGAAATTTCTTTACCTTGAAAGGGGATACATTTTAGATCCACATGGAGCAGCTGGCTATCAGGCAGCATCAGAATATTATCAGGCCCACCCGGAAGACACTGTGGTCTTTTTGGAAACAGCCCATCCGGCGAAATTTCGGGAAACGGTAGAGGAGGTCATCGGGGAAAAAATTCCATTGCCCGAAAGATTAAAAATATTTGAATGCCGTGAAAAGGAGACTATCCTGATGACCAGGGAATATAAGGATTTTAGAGCATATTTAAGAAGCCTGATATAGTTTAGGATTTCGTCCCTTCCGGATGGTGTCATCTGCCAGGTTTTTTGCAGCCATAGAACTCCTCCGCCGTTGCTGCCATCCTTAATAGATCCCCTGATCAATCATCGAATTGGCAACCTTTAAAAAGCCGGCAATATTTGCCCCTTTAACATAATCAACATACCCTTCGGGACTTTTCCCGTATTTAACACAATTGGTGTGGATATTCGTCATGATATGGTGAAGGCGGTCGTCCACCTCTTGTCCCGACCAGTTGATCTTCATGGAATTTTGGGCCATTTCAAGGCCTGATGTTGCAACACCGCCGGCATTGGAGGCCTTCCCCGGGGAAAATAGGATATGCTTTTCTTGAAAATATTCTATAGCATCCGGCGTACAAGGCATATTTGCTCCTTCGGTGACACATACCGCACCATTATTAATCAGGTTTTCAGCATCCTCTCTGTTAAGCTCGTTTTGTGTGGCGCAGGGAAGGGCTATGTCACATGGGATTTCCCATGGATGATTGCCCTGAACAAAATCAACCCCTTCGAATTCATAGATCATGGGTATTACGATATCTTCATTGGTAGCACGCAATTCAAGCATATATTCAATCATTGGAGGAGTCAGACCACCGGGGATATGTACATACCCATCCGGGCCTGAAAGTGTAATAACCCGGGCTCCCAGCTCAGTTGCTTTCTTTGCCGCACCCCAGGCTACATTTCCAAAACCTGAAACAGCAATATTTTTTCCTGCCAGGGTTTCTCCTCTGGTCTTTAGCATTTCCTGGGTGAAATAAACCACCCCGTAACCCGTTGCCTCCGGTCTGACAAGAGAACCGCCCCAATTCAACCCCTTGCCAGTCAATACCCCGGTATTTTCCCTGGCCAGCTTTCTGTACATCCCATAGAGATAACCAATTTCTCGTCCTCCAACTCCGATGTCCCCGGCAGGCACATCCGTATTAGGACCAATAACATGCCATAATTCCAACATGAAGGATTGGCAAAAACGCATAATCTCACGATTGGATTTTCCCTTAGGATTAAAATCAGAACCGCCTTTTGCTCCCCCCATTGGTAAAGAGGTAAGGCTATTTTTAAAGATTTGTTCAAATCCCAAAAATTTCATAATACTTAAATTGACGCTCGGATGAAAACGTAAACCCCCTTTGTAGGGCCCTATTGCATTGTTGAACTGAACTCTGAAACCCCGGTTAACGTGAATGTTACCCTCATCGTCTTCCCAGGGCACTTTAAAAAGGAAAACCCTGTCAGGCTCAATAAGTCGCTCAATAATCGCTGCCGATTCAAACTGAGGGTTCTCATTATAAAGGTCTTCTATAGATTCCAATACTTCGGTAACCGCCTGGTGATATTCCACTTCACCCGGGAACTTCCGGGTCAGGTCGTTCATGATAAAATCGATGTTCATATCGGATTTAATTAAGGTTTGCCCCGTCGTGCCAGGCTCTGAATTCTTGTGTAAAATTGAATGTAAAACTCAATATTTCCAAATTTTTAATGTATATAAATATATGATATTAAGCATGTTTTGAATAGGGTATCTATCATAAAACCCTTAAGTAATGACCTTGCAACTAAAAATATCATAAATTCTTTTGTGCAGGTAAATTTTCCGGTTTGAAAATCACACCAGTATTGCTCTTACCGTCGATCAGGATTTTTAGTGGATTTTCAAAACGAATATGCCGGATAGAAACATCCTCAAAAAAAGTCTCGCAAGAATTTAGGTATTCCATGTCATAATTCCCTTCGCCAATATAGGGATTTATCGTAAAGTATCCCACTCCAAAAGAAGTAAGATTCTGGAAAAAATGAGTACCCTGACTGGGGTCGATCCGGTAATTATCGAGTCCTGCTTCCACAATTACCCTGGCCTCCGAAATTTGTGCCCATTTAATAGGAATACCCAGCCACGGATCTGAGGAACCCCATCTCCCGGGTCCGACAAGTACATAATTCCTGGACTCATTTTTCATCCGTTTATTCAATGCCTCAATTTGAACTGCCGTAGTCCTGTTCATCGATGCATCAAAAGACTGGGGTTTCACATAAACAAAATCCCTGATTCCTTCAATAAAGCCGTTCCCAAGAGCTGATTTTGACAGGATAATAGTATCTTCCTTGCGAACCTCTTCTGCCAGTCTGGATATTTGCTGATCGTTGACGACTATAGGCCTGATCTGCAAAAAGTTAAACACTTTCGGCGCCCCCTTTGGAACATTTAGATTAACGGCAAATTCAATCTCTATCGGAAGGTTCATCTCCTTTTGTCCTATTTCCAGAAGGGTTTGGAGAATCTCTGCCAGAGGGAAAATTTTATGATTGAGAATGTTTGAAAAAGTGACCACCTTCTTCCCGGTTGTATGGTATCCGTCCCGAATGACGTTATTTTGCAAATCATATACTGAAACAACATTTTTGAGGGTGCCGTCCTTTTCTGCCTCGGCAATTTTCAGTTTAAACAGGTTAATGGCATCATCAGTTGAAGGGACAAAACTCTCACTGGAAAGGTCCAGGCAATAAAAAACCTTTTGGGTATTTCTCAGGATCATGTCCGGGGTGGATAATTGAAGGACTTTCTTTGTATACCTTGGAGAAAAACGAAGAGCCGTTCCGCCATCAACGATATATTTTCCTAAACCAAAAGCGATTGTAGCAGTCCCATCCGCCGGCTTTGCAGGGTGGACAGGATAAAAATCAATGGACCTGGCCACACCCGATAGGGTGGGATAAAAACGGTCATTATACCTCGATCCACAAACTTCCTGAAGGATGATCCCCATTTTCTCCTCGTCGATCACATTGGAAGTGGCCTCCATATAGGCCTTGCTCTCCTTGAAATAAACCGATGCATACACTGATTTGATCGCATTGGTAAGCATCCGGATGGTTACCGCGTGATCAGAATCAATAATAGGGATCATATAGGTCGAATAGATTCCTGCAAAAGGCTGGTAATGTGAATCCTCCAGCTTACTGGAGGATCTGATAGCGATGGGGTTTTTTATTACCGATATGAAGGCGTATAAATCCTGATGAACCCAACCCGGAAGTTTCGCCCGTACAAAATGTTGTAAAATCTCCTCATCGCTCATATCGGATAGGCCGACCTTATAAAGATCATTCGATTCTATAAATTCATCAAAAACATCGGTGCTAAGAACCACTGTCCGGGGGATGGAAATGACGATATCATCGTATTTATTGAACAGGTTATAATTCTTTATGACAGTATTTATGAATGCAAGCCCACGCGCTTTTCCACCGATGGACCCCTCGCCGATTCTGGAAAAACTAAGGTATTCATCAAAGCTGTTCTTATCGAACTTTGCAATGACCCCGCGACCTTTGGAAATCCTGAAACTGGAAATGGCTTCATAAATATACATCCTTACCTCTTCCACATTACTAAAGTCCTCTTTTTTCAGGTATTTAAAAAGCTGGGCAACAGGAAATATAGCCCTTGCATTGAGCCATTTGGAAAAATCATTTCTTGAGGCGTGATAGGCAAGAACTTTATCGGAAACCCGAAGTACCAGGTGTTGCAGGCTTTGAAGATCAGAAGCCCTGGCCACTTCCTCTCCGGTATCGGGATCACTGAAAACAAATTCACCGAAAGCAAAGTGTTGGATAATGTAATTCCGCAGCTCAAGTGACAAAGAATTCGAATATTTGTGCAGGAAACCCGCGTTTAACCGGTCAGCATATTTTTTGTTGGTGATATCGGAGGACTGAAAAAGGAAGGGGATATGGGGATCGTCATTTTTAACCAGTTTACATAATCTAAATCCCGCTTTTATTTTAGTATCCCGCTTGTTATTCACTTTAAAACTGATATCCGAAATAATGCCTAAGAGATTGTGCTTAAACTGCTGGTACAAATCCAGGGCTTCATCATAGGTCTTTGCAAGAAGAATTTTGGGACGCCCACGTTGCCTGAGCATTTTCTGGTGTTCATTTAAAGCCTCCCTCATAAAATCCCGTCGATTGCTTAAGCACAATCTTATATAAAAGGGGGAGATAGACGGAGGTATAACGTATGGAATCTTCAACCAGAATAATTGTCTGTACTCCAACAACTTCAACGTCATGTCTGGCGTTCATCTTATCTTCGATAAGTTTAATAATGGCCAGCATTAAGTCGGCATTCCCCAGCCAGCAGAAAACATAATCGATGGCTGTCAGATCTTCATTTTGAAGTTTCAGTGAGACTTCACGATTGAAATGGGTTAGTACAACAATAGGCACTTCCGGATGGGTAGCCTTGATCCTCTTGGCCAGCTCAAAAGTATCCATGTCGCCAATGTTCAGCATTTCGATCACCAGATCGATATTTTCTTTTCCAAGGATTTCGAAGGCTTCTTTTGAAGAGCCTGCCTTAATAAAGATTGGAGGATACCGGAGGTTCAGGGAAACATACTCGTTAAAAATCTGCTCATCTATCCTTCCATCCTCTTCCAGCATAAAAAAATCATAATTGCTGCTTATGATCAGGACTCTTCTTATCCTTTTTAGCATAAGCTGGTCGAATTCAGTCATACTGAAATCCACCGTTGGAGAATCTAACCTCCTGTCTTTTATTTTTTGATTCATTTTTGCCCCTTCAGGTTAGTAAAATTAATAATAATTATTGAAGAATATTATTAACGGCTCATTATAGCATAAACCTGTATGGAGAAGAAAAAGGGTTAGCAGAGAAACCGGGATTTGGAGGTGGATAATCTCAATAGATGGTTCCCGGTTGGAAGAGATCCCTCTTTTTGAATCAGAACATGATCCAAAGCAATTCAATCAATATATTGATCAATTAATTCAATCCTGATTATTGATTTCAAAAACATTTCCGGAATTAAACAGATCATCCATATTTTTGATGCGGGTATTTTCCTTTGAATAGGATATCTGATCATGGAGCATCGATTCATACACGGTAGACTTAACCGCTCTTATAACGCCCATAGCAACAGGAAAGTCCGGAAGAGTCATCGTAGAAATCATATAATGCCTTGTATCTTCAGGATCATGCGCATTATGCACGAGGAGGTCATCTTCAGTAATCCCATTTTCCCAGAGATTAGCCACTTCAAAGCGATTACATCGCTCGATAATTCCTTTATCCCTGTTCCTTCCAAAAATCATTGGTTCTCCATGCCTGAGATAAAGCTGATGGTCCTCTTTCACATCCTTACCCGTGATTTCCTTATGGACTTCATTGGCGAAAATAACACAGTTCTGGAGGACTTCAACTACTGAGGTTCCCTGATGCTTATCCGCTTCAAGGAATACTTCACGCATCATTTTAATATCGGTATCAACTACACGGGCAAAAAATGTTCCCTGGGCACCCATTACCAATTCACCGGGTGCAAAAGCATTCTCGATCGTTCCATCGGGGGAGGATTTAGTAATACTTCCCTTCGGGGTGGTGGGTGAATATTGTCCTTTTGTAAGGCCGTAAATCTTATTATTGAAAAGAATTATGTTTACATTAATATTCCTTCTAAGGATATGAATAAAATGATTCCCCCCAATAGCCATAGAGTCTCCATCACCGGTTACCACCCAAACGCTGAGCTTTGGATTAGAAACTTTAATCCCTGAAGCTATGGCAGCCGCCCTTCCATGGAGGCTATGGAATCCATAGGTATTGATATAGTATGGAAACCGGGATGAACAGCCAATTCCCGAAACGAATACGATGTCTTCTTTTTTAACCCCGGTTTCGGGCAGCACATTCCTGATGGTGGAAAGGACGGCATGGGAGCCACATCCTGCACACCACTTAACCGGGGTATCAAATTTATAATCCTGTGCTACTGACTGAGGTGCAAATATTTGTTCGTCCATAATTTAATTTTTTACAAAGGTTCCTGTTTTTTGTCGAGTGCTTCCCTGAGCTTTATCTTCAACTCGGAAATCATGAAAGGAAGCCCCTGGACCTTATTGTATTGCATATAATGGTATTGGGGAAACATAGATCTCAGATAATTTGCAAACTGTCCAAGGTTGAGTTCGCACACAATCCTTTTCTTAAAATTTTGTAGAACATCCCGGGTATTTTTTGGTAACGGCATGATAAAATTAAACTGGGCAAGGCTAATAGAAAGTCCCTCCTTCTGCAACTCTTCTACCGCGGTAAACAGAGCTCCATAGGTCCCTCCCCAACCAATAACCAGAAGCTCTCCCTCTGCTTTACCGAAAATACTTTGTTCCGGAATAAAATTGGCCACGCGTTGTACTTTTTCAGCGCGTATTTCCACCATAATCTGATGGTTCATAGAATCGTGAGAAACTTCTCCCGTCACGTCTGCCTTTTCCAATCCTCCTACCCGGTGGCGCATCCCCTTCTGCCCCGGCAATGCCCAAAGGCGCGCCAGTTTTTCGGTATCGCGGAAATATGGATAGTAATTGGCATGGTTATCCTCCACTAAAGGAGGGTGTATCTCAGGCAGGTCCTTCATCTTCGGAACAGGCCAAAGTTCAGACCCGTTGGCCAGGTAACCATCAGTAAGAAGGATTACAGGGGTCATATGTTCAAGGGCGATTTTAGCCGCTTTATAAGCAAAATCGAAACAATTGGCAGGGGTACTTGCAGCCAGCACTACCACAGGACTTTCACCATTTCTTCCATAGAGAGCCTGCATCAGGTCCGATTGTTCCGTCTTGGTAGGAAGTCCGGTCGAAGGGCCTCCCCGCTGAACATTCACGATAACGATGGGCAATTCAGTGATTACGGCCAATCCGATGGCTTCCCCTTTCAATGCAAGCCCGGGCCCTGAAGTGGAGGTAACCGCAAGTTTTCCGGTAAAGGAGGCCCCCAGGGAGGCACATATACCGGCAATTTCATCCTCAGCCTGGAATGTGATGGCTCCTAAATGCTTACGGTTAGATAATTCCTGAAGGATTTCCGTGGCCGGGGTGATGGGATAAGAGCCAAGAAACAGCTCTCTTCCTGATTTTTCGGAGGCCGCCAAAAGTCCCCAGGAGGTAGCTATGTTCCCGGTTATATTCCGGAAGGTTCCTTTTTTGTTCTTAGCCGGATTGACCAGGAAAGTGGTGGAAAAGGCTTCGATTGTTTCAGCATAACTGTAACCCGACATCAAAACCGCCTTATTGGCTTTAACCAACTCTGGTGATTTTTTAAATTTCTTTTCGAGGAATTCCAGTCCTATGTTGTAATCGCGATTGAATAAAAAGTAGAGGATTCCTGCTACAAACTGGTTTTTTGTCTTGTCGGCCGTTTTATGGTCTAATCCGAATTCTTTCACCGTGGAGCGGGTAAGATTCGTGATCGGTGCTTTTATGAGGTTAAAGCCTTCCAGCGATTCATCATGCAAAGGGTCCTCAATGTAACCAGCTTTTTTGTAATTCTTATTGTCAAAATTATCGATATCGATAATGATGGTGGCCCCTTCCTTGACCCATTTCATATTAGCTTTCAGGGCGGCGGGATTCATGGCTATAAGCACATCGGCCCGGTCCCCCGGAGTAGTAATTTCCTTGGTGCCAATGTGCACCTGAAAACCAGATACTCCGGCTATAGTACCCTGGGGTGCACGGATTTCGGAGGGATAATCGGGGAATGTGGACAGGTCATTACCGACAAAAGCTGAAGTATCAGAAAATTGACTCCCGGTAAGCTGCATCCCATCGCCGGAGTCACCTGCGAATTTCACCACCACCTCTTCCAGTTCAACGATTCTTGGATTTTTAGCCATAACAGATTAAAATTTTTATACTCAATCCATGAGGGGAAAGTGCTTATGCATTGAAATTCAACTATATCCCGTATTGCATAGGCTATTTCCGGAGATAATCACCAGAAAGGAGTTAAAAACCATTGTTTTAACACTTTTCCTAATATTACCTGAACAAAATTAATTTATAAAAGTACGCAATAAACTGATAAATGTCATATTTTTTAAGCTAATTATTGGTGTAGTTAATGATATTAAAAAACCAAATGATCAGTAAATCGGCAATATACTTGAATTGAATGAAAGGGTGGTTAATAAATATAAAAAAGTACTCTATTTTTGTAAAAAATTTAAGGAAGACAAACTTTTTCAAAATGGCATTAATTAAAGGTGTAAGGGGATTCACACCGGAATATGGGAAAAACTGCTTTTTCGCGGAAAACGCCACCATAATCGGGGATGTGATCTTGGGGGAGGATTGTTCGGTTTGGTTCAATACTGTCCTTCGTGGTGATGTCAATCCAATACGGATTGGAAACAAGGTAAATATTCAAGACGGGTCAGTCCTCCACACCCTGTTTCAGAAATCTGTCGTTGAGATTGGGGATAATGTTTCAATAGGCCACAATGTGATCGTGCATGGCGCCAAAATTCATGACAACGTACTGGTGGGGATGGGTTCCATTTTAATGGACCATGTCGTAGTCGGGGAAAACAGTATAATAGCTGCAGGAGCGGTGGTTCTGGCCAATACCATTGTGGAACCAGGCAGCATCTATGCAGGCCTGCCGGCCAAAAGAGTTAAATCAGTGGAACCGGAAAAAATTCGGGAAATGATCGGTAAAATCGCGGAAAATTATTTGGTTTATGCAAGTTGGTATGGTGAGGATTTTTAATCCCAGATATTCACCTTTTGCAGATCAATTTTATCACCAAAAAACATTTTGGCCATAACATTAAAATAAGGAGTATGGTCAGATACATAGAATTTATGTCCACTAAGTTTTTCCGGGTTCAGCAGTTGTTTTTCGCTAAGCACTCGTTTCAATTGCTCGGCAACGATCTGCGCTGAGTCGACCACGTTGACTTCAAAATTAAAGAACCGGCCGATCTGATTTTTTATGATCGGGTAATGCGTACAGGCAAGAATAAGAGAATCTATACCCTCCAGGTCCCGTTTAGATAAATAGGATCGGATTATGGCATTGGAGATGTCATCGAAAACAAATCCTTCTTCAATCATTGGCACCAGAAGAGGGGTGGCAAGCGAAGAGACTTTAAGCCGGGGCTTCAGCTCTTTGATCCGCTCAAAATAGCTGTTAGAATTAATGGTTGCCTTGGTGCCGATAATTCCGAGGTTTTTAATATTTTCTTCCCTTACCACCTGTTCGATAACAGGATCAATTACATTCATTACCAAGGCTTTACCCCCAACATGAGCCGTTACTTCCTGCAAAGCATTGGAGGAAGCGGAATTGCAGGCAATAAGAATTACCTTGCAATTTTTTTCCAATAGAAAATCGCTAATTCTGAGTGAGTAGCTAATGATACTTTCCCGGGATTTATCGCCATACGGAAGGTGTGCCGTATCGCCGAAATAAACCATATTTTCAGAGGGCAGAAGCATTTTGATCGCGCCAGCAACAGTTAAACCTCCAACTCCTGAGTCGAATAAACCTATGGGTGATGATGGGTTTAACATATCCAATTTTTAATAAAAACAGGCCACTTTGACAATAGTGCAAAATGGCCTGAAGTTTATTGAATATTATTGAAAATTACTTAATTGCAAGTTTTTCCTTGACCATAGGCCCGATATTTATACTCTTTTCGGAAACATAAACAGGGTTTCTGGCGCTAATGTCGAAAACATACATCAGGTCCAATTCTTTGGCAACAACTGAAATCTGCTTTTGAAGTTTAGCCATTACGCCTTCCAGCAAAGCACCTTCCAGTGCCCGTAATTTCTGATTGGCTTGTCCCTGAAAACTCTGGAGTCTCTCGTTCATGGATTGCAGTTCACTGTACATACTTTCCAGAATAAGAGAATCAAGCTTGTTTTGATTTTCAAGCAGATCGTTATATTTTTTGTTAACCTCAACCTGCATTTTTTCGGCCTGAAGGTCGTATTTTTCCTTTACAACGTTCAAGCTATCAGCGGCTTTCTTGTATTCAGGCATGAGAAGTACAATTTGCTGTGCTTCTATATGTCCAAACTTAGCCTGTTGGCCCTGAACCATGGCTGAAGAGGAGATGAAGATTACAATCAGGAGGAAATTTAACACTTTTTTCATCATATAATTATTTATTGATTTGCATGAAGTCCCGGATTTACTGAACTACATCAAGTAAAGGAGGTTCGTCAAGATTAATTTATAAAAAATTTGTACAAAAGTAAGGATTTAATTTTTATAACCTAATTTTTCAATACTTCATCACTCTTATTATAACGGGCATTTTCGTATAGGATAGTTGCTCCGGAGCGGTGTCAAAAATCACGGCATAGCTGCCTTCAACAGCAAGTTCCTTAACAGCTTTATATACTTCATCCTGTATTGGTTTAACCAGTTCCTGACGTTTTTGAAAAAGAGTACCTTCAGGTCCGAAATATTTTCTTTGCATATCTTTTATCTCCTTTTCCTTAGCTACGATTTCATCTTCTTTTTTAACTTTCTGTTCATCTGTCATCAGGACTTTTTCATTCTGAAAGCTTTTGTACAATTTCTCGACATCGGTATACATTCCTTCAATTTCAGCTTCATATTCTTTGGATAATTTATCCATCTGATCGGTTGCTGCCTTATATGACGGAATCCTGTCAAGGATATATTCCGTATCGACAAAAGCGAATTTTTGCGAAAAACCTGCCCCGATAAAAAGAAAACCAAGGGCAATGGCTAAAAATACTTTTTGCATGATTTCAATTTTTTTAGTTTAACAATTTAAAATTGCTGGCCAATGGTAAAATGGAACTGACCTTTATTGGCACTGGGCTTTCCGGGGATTTCATCAAATCCGTATCCCCAGTCAACTCCAAGTAATCCAAACATCGGAAGAAAAGCACTGAAGGCCCACACCTGCAGATCGTTTTAATCAGGAAGGGGTTAAACTGGTCTATAGAATACCAGGCATTCCCGCCTTCAAGAAAAACCAGTCCGAAAACCGTTGCGGATGGGTTCAGAGTAAAGGGATAACGGATTTCAAGTGTTAACTTGTTATATACGTTACCGGATTTACTTCCGTTAATAACTGGGGTCAAAGAACCATTTTCATAACCGCGAAGCGCGATGGTTTCCCTTCCGTATAGGCTGTAGCCCGTAAGTCCATCGCCACCAAGATCAAAGCCTTCGAAGGGCGAAGGCCCGATATCCGGATTGTAATGTCCAAGATATCCAAAATGTGCACGGGTGTACATTACCAAATTCCCTGCCAAAGTTGTATACCAGTCTGCCTTAAAAATCCACTTATGGTATTCGATCCATTTATATTTCACCTCCTCTTCAGCATTTTTATAATCAATGCTGCTTAAAAGTGAGTATGGTGGAGTAATCTGGAGTCCAAGGCTGAATGAGGACCCGTAACGCGGATAAATAGGCTGGCTAACAGAACTACGGCCGAATGTTGTTTTATATGCTATATTATTCGATGAACCGTTACTGAAAAGAAAGCCGGTCCAATCTTCCAATTTATACCGCTGATAGCTTAACTCATTATAGAGGGTGAAGAAATCGTCAGGCCATTTAAGCCTTTTCCCTATGCCAATGGAGGCTCCGGAAATTTTAATGAACTTATCGCTGGAAATCCCGTCGCGCAAATAGGAATAATAGCCATCATTCATTATAGTATGATAAAATGAAACGGAGAAGGAATTAGGTTTCTTTCCGCCAAACCAGGGTTCTACAAAAGAAAGATTATATGCCTGATAGAATTTCCCGTTCGATTGGGCACGGAGACTTAAAGTCTGCCCATCACCCGAGGGAACAGGCTTGTACATATTTAAGTTAAATAAATTTTTAATGGAGAAATTGGAAAAACGAAGTCCTATGGTACCAACAAGCATGCCCATTCCCCATCCTCCGGAAACTTCCAATTGGTCGTTGGCTTTTTCCACCAGTTTGTAACGTAGGTCCACAGTACCTTCCCTTGGATTAGGTATTGGTTCGGGCTCGATTTTTTCAGGATCAAAATGGCCCAGCTGAGCAAGTTCCCGAACAGTTCGGATAATATCGGATTTACTGAAGAGGTCGCCCGGATTGGTTCTCAATTCCCGACGAACAACATGTTCATTCGTTTTCGTATTTCCTTCTATGATCACCGAACTAATCGTAGCCTGCTTGCCCTCGTAGATCCTCATTTCAAAATCGATCGTGTCATTATAAATCCGCGTTTCCACAGGATCTATATCGGAAAAAAGGTACCCATTATCCAGATATAAGGAGTGCACCGCATCTTCGTCAGCGAGAAGCCGTTTATCCAGGACAGAACGGTCAAAAACATCTCCTTTTTTGATCCCCAGAACTCTGGACAATTGCTCGTTTAGATATTTAGTATTTCCAATCCACTTTATATTTCCGAAATAATATCTATCGCCTTCATAGAGATCAATATTTAGTTTGATCCTGTCTTCTGAAAATTTTTCTATGGAGTCATTCAGTATCTTCGCATCCCGGTATCCATTCTCATTATAAAATTCAATCAGCTTTTCCTTATCTTCTTTGTAATCTTTTTTATTAAGCTTTGACGATTTGAAAATATTAAGATCCCGCTGTTTTGTTTTCTTCATGGTTTTTCTTAGCCGTTTATCAGAAAAAACCTCGTTTCCCCTAAAAACAATTTCTTCAATTTTCACTTTTTTATTTTTCTCCACATCCACATAGAGTCTTACCATATTAACCCTGACAGTATCGGTTTCCTCCCGGATTTTAATTTCCGTATTAAGGAAACCCTTTTCGACATAGTGGTCCCTTACAATCCTCCGGATATTGTTCAATACATCATCGGTTACCTGACTGCCTGTGCGGACATTCAACTTTTCCATGAGATCTTCGGTTTCTGATTTATTGATCCCGTTAATCTTTATCCCGGCCAACCTTGGACGCTCTTTCAGGTAAATATCAAGCCATATTTTGCCATCCTCGATTTTGGTAGCAGATATTTTAACATCGGCGAATAGGCCCTGTTTCCAGAATTTTTCAACCACTTTGGTTATATCTGTCCCGGGGACGGTTATAGTTTTTCCGGGAATGAGACCGGAAAGGCCTATGAGGGCTTCCTTTTGTATGAATTCTATTCCAGAAACCGTAATTTCGGCAATTTCATATTCCTGTGGAAAGCTGTAATCAATTACCGGGATGTTGTCGTACTGAATCACTGCAGAATCTTTCTGGGCATTTAAAATAAACGACAAGCTAATACCAAGAACTAAAAGAATATTTTTTTTGAACATTAGATTTCTTAATTTACAGATTCGGTGTTTACGGGCCTTGAGACCATCCCAAAGCGTCTTTCTCTTTTCTGGAAATCCAGAATTGCATCAAAGAAATCTTCTTTTCTAAAATCCGGCCATAAAACCTGGGTAAAATACAACTCGGTATAGGCGATTTGCCATAGTAAAAAATTACTTATCCTAAGCTCCCCACTTGTCCTGATAAGCAATTCAGGGTCAGGAATTTCTGAAGTGTTCAAGTGTTGGATAAAGGTATCGCAGGAAATATCTTCCGGTTCAAGTTGATTATTTTTTACTTCAAGGGCAATTTTTCTCATCGTGTCCAATATCTCCCATCTTCCGCTATAACTTAACGCGAGTACCAGGGTAAGGCCTGAATTGATGCTTGTTTCCCGGATAGCTGCTTCGAGTTCATTATTCACTTTGGGGGGCAGACTTCCACGATCGCCTATAGCAATAAGACGTACATTGTTCTTGTTTAGGGTAACCATCTCGTTTTTTATTGTTTGAACGAGAAGGCCCATCAGCGCTTCAATTTCCTCTTTGGGACGGTTCCAGTTTTCGGTGGAAAAGGCATACATGGTAAGGTATAAAATACCAAGTTCTGCGGCCGCTTCTACGGTTTCACGAACAGCTACTACCCCATTCCTGTGACCAAAAATCCTTTCATTCCCGTGGCGCTGGGCCCATCTTCCATTTCCATCCATGATGATGGCCACATGCCGGGGCAATTTACTTTTATCTATACTATCCATTCGTGCCATAATTAAATACTAGTCATAAGTGGGGCAATCCTCCCGATAATTAAAAATTTTATAGGTTATGAAAAACCCTGCAAAGTTATACCAGTCTTTGTTACCAAACAAGGGTTTATTATCATCGGGTAATTTGTTTTCAATACCGTCTATAAAATCATAAAATGTTTTCCTGGAGCTTAGCTCAACCCCGGCACTAAGCTTTTTCCCGGCATTGAATTTAAACCCAACCCCAAAGGGAAGGGTAAAATGGCTGTTCGCTGGTACTGTAGAGCTCAGCACCAAATGATAACCTAAGCCGCCTGTCATGTATAATGAATAGGGCATTCTCCGATTAGCGGTCTGATAAGGGATGAAATTGAATTCGTACATGGCTGCAAGATCCACATAGGTTCCCTGAAACCTCGCATTGCGGGAAATGAGTTCCGGATTTGAAAAATCGAGCGCATCAGCACTTAATTTATGATAAATCCCTGTCAGGCGCAATGATGTCCTTGGATTAAAATTATAGCGATACAGTGGTCCAAGGGCAATCTGTGGTGAGTAAAAATGGCTGGATGGATTGATATCGCCCATATAATAGGATGTTCCTGCAAAAAATCCGATATCGGACTTCCTTTGGGCAAGGAGGCCGCGGTCTGTTAAGAAGATGGCTGCCAGAAAAATAAAGGCAAGTCGAACGAAATGGAGCATGAATTTTTTAACGTCTGTAATACCCGGACCGTAATAGAGGCCTTCCCTGTCGGTCATTCCTGATCTTGTAGATAACGTTGAAGACACCAATATAATAGGTGTCTTTATGATCCGAAAACTTTGAAGTATATCCATCAATAAAATCCGTTGTTGTAAATCTGCGCCCAAGTTCAAGTCCTAATGACCAGTTGGCATCTATAGATAATTTCAGGCCAAGGCCGACCGGTATAACGGCCCCAAACTTAGTGAAATTATCTTCAAATACCGTTTCAAAATCTTCTTGTGGTTTAGGATTGAAAAAAACACCCCCTAATCCTCCAAAAACATAGATATAAAACCGGGAGTAATTATTGACCATCCCTCTCTTGTTGAACAAGGCAGAGGAGGCAAGGCCTCTTCCCTCTGAAAGAAGATAATACTCAAACTGCAAAGAGGGTTCAAAAATTGTGGACGAGAAGGCATAATTTCTGGCATCGTTCCTGGAACCGACATCATTTGCCGTCACAAAGCCATAAACCATATTAAACTTCAGTGCCATATCGGAATCAAGTTTGTACCTGAGTCCCAGTACAATGGAGGGTCTGGAGTACTCTAACTGGATATCTTTGAATCCCATCGCTGTATTTGTCCCGGAAAATCCTCCGATATCCCCGTAAAAACTGGTCACCCCTATACCTGCATAAGGCTCATATCTTCTTAATCTCCAACGCTGTGCATGGCTTAGCAAGGGAATGATCACCATTAGCAGTATTAAGAAAAGCTTTGCTCTGTTGTACATACGCCTTAGGGTAAATGATTTACAAATTTAAAAATTAATCGGGAAAATCCCAGTACCGCGAGAAAATTCGTGAATTATTCTAAACCCATGAATTCTAATTCCGCCTGTCTGCCCCCCACATCAACTTATTACGCAAGGTATTGTAAAAATTTTGTTTAGGAAAATTGACTATTTTTGCACAATAGGGTGCACGCGCAATATACAGTTCGGTGTCCGTATCGACCTCATACGACCGGGAATCAATCGCCACAAGGTATTTTTCGCTTCGGGATACAATCTTCAATCTGATCGTTATACTGTCCGGAATAACCAGGGGCCGAACAGTAAGGTTATGAGGTGAAATGGGTGATATAATCAGGCTTTCGGAACCGGGATAAACAATGGGCCCGCCAACACTCAGGGAGTAGGCCGTTGAGCCGGTCGGGGTAGAGATTATTAATCCATCAGCCCAATATGAGTTTAAAAATTCACCGTCGAGCTCCGCCTGAATGGTAATCATGGAAATACTCTTTTTATGAATGGTGATCTCATTCAGGGCGGTATTGATTTGTCCAAGGGAACCTATACTCGTATCAAGACTGATCAGGGATCTTTCCTCGATGGTGTAGTTGTCATTAAAAAGCATGTCAAGGGATTCTTCTATATCGTCCCTGGAAATGTTGGCCAGGAAGCCCAGGCGTCCTGTATTGATACCAATTACAGGGATACCCTTTTCTCCGGCAAGTCGTACTGACTCCAGAAAAGTTCCATCACCCCCCAGAGAAAAAAGGAACTTCACCCCTTGAGGGATTCCTCCGTCGTGGTCAAAATAATGGAAGTCACTCACTGAAAATCCGGCTTTGTTATGAAGAAATTCAGCGAAAGTATGATGGACATACAATTCACAATGGCTTTCTTTTAACTTGAGGAAAAGTGACTGAATTTTGGGAAGAAAATCCATATTGAATTCTATTCCATAGATGGCAATCTTCATACCTGTTGATTAGACATTTAAATATCGCATAAAAAGGGCATACCTATCCTGATAAAGATCCTCTTCCTCATCCTCTCTCATATAGGAGGCTATAATATCGTATTCATAACGTTCAAAAGTACGCATTATTGAAGTAATATCTGTTCGGTTGATCTTGAGGGTTACTGAGACCTTCGTGGAATCCTTGGGTGAAGAGAGGTACAGGCTGAGAATTTTCGCATCATTGCTTTCTACAATTTGTGAAATTTCGGAAAGGGAATAATCAATCTCGCTGAGGGATAAGACTAATATTCCACCAGGATGCTTCAATGCAAATAGGTCACCGAAGTGATCTACAAGATCGCTTGATGTGATGAGTCCCAGATAATTATTCTTTAAATCCAGAACCGGGACCACTGATAAATTTAGCCGGGATGTCAATTCTATAACTTCATATATATGTTGATTTTCCGTCACAAAAGGGCTAAACAGGGAAAGTTTATGTGCCCCGATGGGCTCATCCACCATATTCATGTTATAAATATCCTTATCGCTTATAAGCCCGAGAAATTCACGCTCATTGACAATAGGAAGATGGGATATTTTAAAAATATCCATCCAGGACAATGCCTGTACTGCGCTGTCTGAGGTCCTTAGCGCGGGAACCACATCCGACATTAAATCTTTAGCAAGCATAAATACCTCAAATTTTTAATATAAAGTCTACCTTTGCAATATAACGAATACCTCTTTAAAATATGACAAGATTAAGCGTAAATATAAATAAAATTGCAACATTAAGAAATTCACGTGGCGGCAAGTACCCTGATGTGGTTAAGGCCGCTATCGATTGTGAAAAATTCGGAGCTGAAGGGATTACGGTGCATCCCAGGCCGGATGAGAGACATATTCGCTATCAGGATGTAAGGGATATCAAGAAAATAATCACAACCGAATTCAATATTGAAGGATACCCCACTTCCTCCTTTCTTGATCTGATTTTTGAAGTAATGCCAGACCAGGTCACCCTTGTTCCAGATCCTCCCGAAGCGCTGACTTCCTCTGAAGGCTGGGATACAATTAAACATAAAGATTTTCTGGTGGAGATTATTTCAACTATTAAATCCAAAGGGATCCGCACTTCAATCTTTACAGGAACGGTTGAGGGGATAATTGAAAGTGCCGCAAAGACTGGCACAGACCGGATCGAACTCTATACCGAACCTTACGCTACTAATTTCCCTAAGGACAGGGAATTGGCTATAAGGGATTTTATTCTGGCTGCAAAAAAAGCATCTGGTGTTGGATTGGGAATCAATGCAGGACATGACCTTAACCTGGACAATTTAAAATTCTTTAACGAAAATATACCCGGTTTGTTGGAGGTTTCGATTGGCCATGCATTGATTTCGGATGCCATTTACCTGGGATTGGAGAATACAATACAGTTGTATAAAAGACAATTGATATAATAAAATTTTCCCGGTAACCGCAAAGTTCGGAAGGGAAGGTTTAACTCAAATATAAATGGATTTATTCTACAGAAAATATGGTGAAGGTACCCCAATAATTATTGTTCATGGCCTGTATGGATCTTCCGACAACTGGGTAACGATTGGCAAGGAATTAGCATCCGACCATGAAGTTTTCATTATAGATCAGCGAAATCATGGGAGGTCTCCCCATTCGCAAGAACATAACTATAGGCTCATGAAAAATGACCTCCTTAGTTTCATGGATAAAATGAAACTTTCCAAAGCACACCTTATTGGCCATTCCATGGGAGGAAAAACCATTATGTTTTTCGCGGCAGATTATCCGGAGAGGATTGCCTCCCTGGTGGTTGTGGATATTTCACCAGGATCCTACAGAAGCCTTGACCAACCCTCCGCCCAGACTGTCGATCATCTGAATATCATCACTGCCATGATGAATATTGATCTTTCAAAGGCTGGTTCCCGCAAGGACATTGACACCCAACTTAAAGATACAATCCACTCCAAAAGAATCAGACAGTTCCTGCTAAAAAATCGTAGAACGGAAAGATCAGGAAAATTTCCGCTGGCAGATCAACCTGTCCGCTCTCCGGGATTCCATGCCGGCTATTCTGGATGGGCTGGATCCTGAACAATTTGAAAAGGGCAAGGGAATTACCGGCTTTCCGGTCCTTTTCATCCGAGGGGAGAATTCCCAGTACATCAATGAACAAGACTATCCGCTTATAAAGACCATTTTTCCGATGGCCGATATAGTGAGTATCCCCAATGCCGGGCATTGGGTACACGCTGAGCAACAGGAATCGTTTTTGAAAAATGTGAAGTATTTTTTAAAGAGATAAAATCGATTAAATCCATATCTACTGAACAATACAGCGCATTTTAAAATTTAAACTTTACCTTTGTCCCTACACATAAAACTACAAATTTCCCTTTAAAAGCAATTTAATAATGATAAAATACCGATGAATGAATTATATCCTTTGAAATTCCACCCTATTCTTAAGGATAAAATCTGGGGGGGCTCTAAATTGAGAACCGTCCTCCATAAAAAGGAGGCCGGGGACAAAGCCGGGGAAAGCTGGGAAATTTCCAGTTATGAAAACGACCAATCTTTAGTAGCCAATGGATTTTTGCAGGGGAACAATCTGGAAGAACTCATTGAAATTTACATGGGCGACCTGGTCGGGGATAAAATCTATGAAAAATTCGGGTTGGTCTTTCCCTTACTTATAAAATTTATCCATGCGGAGGATATCCTCAGCATACAGGTGCACCCGGACGATGAGACTGCCATTCCAAAGCATTCCTCTTTCGGAAAAACAGAAATGTGGTATATCGTCGATTCTGATCCCGGGGCCAGCCTGATTGCTGGTTTCAATCGCGAAATGGATAAGAAAACCTATGCAGAGTACCTCGAAACGGGGAAGCTTGAAGAGATCATGAACTATGAAGAAGACCCATCCGGGGGATGTGTTTTTCGTGCCACCGGGG
Organism: uncultured Bacteroidales bacterium; assembly: GCA_963779845.1. GTDB lineage: Bacteria > Bacteroidota > Bacteroidia > Bacteroidales > CAVZZV01. Next base: position 604,576 of record CAVZZV010000001.1, read on the forward strand.
AGGGTACATGCCATTGGAGCCGGAAATCTTGTTGGTAGAGATACAGCAAACTTCCGATCTCACTTACCGGATTTATGATTTCGACCGCAGGGACAGTCAAAACCATAAGCGTCCCCTGCATACGGAAGAAGCTATAGAAGTCATTGATTTTAAAAAATATTCATCCTATCGGGAAGATTATAAAGTAGTAAAGAACAAAGTCGTGAACGTCGTGGACTGCCCCTACTTTACGACAAATGTCATGAAGTTTGACAAAGCTGTGGAAAAGGATTTCCATTTAATTGATTCGTTTGTAATATATATTTGTACAGAGGGAAAATCTGATATCCGTTTTGGATCCGCGGACCACGGTGGATATTGCAAAAGGGGACACAGTACTGGTTCCTGCAATGCTCAAAAATTTTGTACTGTACCCCGCAAGGTGAATGTAATCTGATTGAAGTTTATGTTAAATAGTCTGTCCGGATTGTCGGGAGACCGGATCAGCTGGTTCCCAAAAATTTAGCGATCTCTTATAAGTTTAGATTTCAGCGCATTTATGAAAAAATAGTCATCGTATCATGATCATAAAAAAGGCCGAATTCATCAAAAGCAGCGCCAGTCCGGAAGAATGCCCAAAAACATCCCTTCCCGAATTTGCATTTATCGGAAGGTCCAATGTGGGGAAATCCTCCCTGATCAATTTATTAACTTCAAGAAATAACCTTGCCAAAACTTCCATCTCCCCTGGCAAAACAAGGCTGATCAACCATTTTCTGATCGATGAAACCTGGTACCTTGTTGATCTCCCCGGTTATGGTTACGCAAAAGTAAGCAAGAAGCAACGGGCTGGATTTGGCCGGCTGATCGAAAACTATATCAGCAAAAGCAAATCACTTGAATGTGTTTTCATCTTGATCGATAGCCGCATTAAGCCCCAAAAAAATGATCTGGATTTTATTACCTGGCTGGGTGTGAATGAGATACCATTTACCATAATATTCACGAAAACCGATAAACCCAACCAAAAAGAGCTTCTCCAGAATACAGATAATTTCAGGAAAGAACTATTAAAAGACTGGCAGGTCCTGCCAAAGGATATCATCAGTTCTTCGTCCAATGGACAGGTAAAGAAGAAATTCTGGAATTTATCGCCAAAACCCTTCGCATTGAATAAACAATCCATTTAAATATTACCCGAAGAATTTGAGAAAAAAAGAAAACTTTCAGAATTTGATTTCTTATTGCCTGAGGAATGTTTACATTTGCATGCAAAAATTATCCTTTTCTTTGTACAATGAAAAATAACGCACCCGTTAAGTTTTTCGCGGGCAGAGGATCAAAGCCTCTCGCTGAAAAAATTGCAAAATCATTCGGCAAACCCCTCGGTAAAACAGCGGTTTTGGAATTCAGCGACGGGGAAATTCAGCCCTTTTACGAGGAATCGGTCGGGGATGTATCGTTTTCATAATTCAATCTACTCCCCCTCCGGCAGAAAATATCCTCGAACTTATTGTTAATGATTGATGCAGCTAAAAGGGCAAGTGCCTACAAAGTGGTCGCGGTTTTACCCTATTTCGGGTATGGCAGGCAGGACAGGAAAGACAAGCCAAGATCAAGCATTGGGGCTAAACTGGTGGCAAACCTCTTGGTATCAGCGGGTGTGGACAGAGTCATGACCATGGATATGCACGCCGACCAGCTACAGGGATTTCTTCGATGTACCCGTGGATCATCTTTATGCTTCATCCCTGTTTGTCCCCTATATTAAAAACCTCGAACCTCGATAATCTTGCCATAGCTGCCCCGGATATGGGTGGAACCAAAAGAGCCAATGCCTATGCACGCTTTCTGGGTTGCCAGATGATTATCTGCTACAAAATGCGGAAGAAACCAAATGTGGTGGAAGAGATGAGGGCAATTGGTGAAATAGAAGGGAAAAATGTGTTCATCGTGGATGACATGATCGATACGGCGGGGACAATTACACTTGCCGCTGAAATGATGAAGAATGACGGTGCGAAATCTGTAAGTGCAATTGCCACTCACCCAATCCTTTCCGGCCCCGCATACGAAAGGATAGATCAGTCCTTCCTGGACGAATTGCTGGTGACAGATTCCATCCCTATTCAGGCTCTGTCATCGAAAGATCATTGTCCTGTCCATTGCCGATCTTTTCGCCGATGTGATAAAAAAAGTATACAATTATCAGTCAATAAGTTCACATTTTATCACTTGAATGATTATATTTGCACTCCTTTTAAAAACCCTATTTAAATCCCTGGTGTGATGGGGAATTAAGTAATTTGTTTAATTCTTAGTAGCACAACTTAAAATGAAAACAGTAAAAATTGAAGTACAGGAAAGAGAAAAACTCGGTAAAAAAGAGACAAAGAATCTCAGGAAACAGGAGATGGTGCCATGTGTGATGTATGGCGGTAAGGAAAATTTCCATTTTTATGCACATGAGAACCTCTTTAATAAAGTGGTTTACACCCCTAACGTTTATATTATTGAACTTGTTGCTGAGGGCGATCACATAAGGCAATTATGCAGGAAATTCAATTTCACCCGGTAACAGATAAGATACTGCATATTGATTTTGTTGAAGTATTTGACGATAAACCCGTCGTTGCTACCATTCCTATTGAACTAACAGGGAACTCAATAGGGATCAAAAATGGCGGTAAATTAAGGCAAAAGAAAAGATATCTGAAGGTAAAGGCCTTGCCTAAAGACCTGCCTGACACCCTTGAAATCGATGTTACCAAAGTTGATATCGGGGATGTCATTAAAACCGGTGATTTAACCTACAACAAGATCTCGAACTTCTTGATCCAAAACGTTCCATGGTCGTTTCCGTTGTATCATCTCGTGTAGCAATGAAATCAATGACAATTGAAGAAGAGGGTGAACAACGCTGAAGGCGAAATCCCTGAAGCAGTCGAGGAAGAATCCGGTGAAGATGAAAATGCCCAATAATTAAAATATAAAAAAAGCATTTGAAGTATCTTATCACAGGACTTGGAAATCCGGGTGATGAATACGCGCACACCCGCCATAATATTGGATTTGATATATTGGATTCCCTTGCCGGGGAATCCAATGTTTCTTTTCAGGATGCCCGGTATGGCTTTATTTCTGAGTTTAAATTTAAATCCAGGATTTTCCATCTTCTGAAACCTTCAACCTTTGTAAACCTAAGTGGGAAAGCGGTGGCTTTCTATGTCAATAAATATAAAATTCCCCTGGAGAACCTTTTAGTAGTCTCGGATGATATCGCCCTGCCTTTTGGGAAATTACGTCTTCGATCTAAAGGTGGTGATGCAGGACATAACGGACTCTCCGACATCATCGGCATTCTGGGTACACAATCTTTTGCCCGTTTACGATTTGGAATTGGTTCAGATTTTCCCCAGGGGTACCAGGTAGAGTATGTCCTCGGGCAGTTTTCCCCTGAGGAAAAAACCCAGCTTCCCGAAAGAATAGGGCTCGCCTGCGAAATCATAAAATCGTTCGGTACCATTGGTACCCCTTTTACTATGAACCTGTTCAACAGACAGTAATTTATCAACGTAATCCATTAAAACAATCCCACTACTTATTTGTTAATATTAAGTTAATATCGTGGATTTTACTAATATTCTGAGGGAAATGGGGAAAAAAATTCCTCCCTATATTTTGCTTTTCTCATCATTGTCACTTGTTGGATTGATCCTTGCCTTTTTTCTCATGGCAAAAGATTTGCTTCCATTCTGGCCGGTTCTACTTGGGATATTTTTCATGCTCATGCTTTCTTCGTTTTTCCTCATCCTGCTATATTTCAGGCGACAAAAAAAGATGAATCAGATTCGGGATGACCTCATCAATAATCTCACACATGAATTCAAAACTCCCGTTTCAACCATATATCTCGCTGCGGAGGTACTTTTAGGGCCGGGTGGAAAAACTGCCGGGAAGGTTGAGAAATATGCACGGATAATTCTGGATGAGAACAGGAGAATGCGGAATCAAATTGAACGGGTGCTTGAGTTGGTCTCCCTCGAGAGTGGAAAATTTTTCCTTGTCAAGAAGCTACAAGATATGCATGAACTACTGCAAAAAGTGGTAGGAAATTTATGTCTTGAACAATGTGGATCAGAGATCAAACTTCATTTTAAACTGGAGGCGAAAAACCCCAGGGTCGACATTGATGTGGTTCATCTGTCAAATGTTATAACCAACCTGGTGACCAATGCTCTTAAATATTCCCGCAAGGAACCGGAAATAACCATAAGAAGCCGTAATGGGAATAACACTTTTATTTTTTCAATTGAAGATAAAGGAATAGGAATAAGCAAGGATAATCTAAAATATATTTTCAATAAATATTACCGGGTCCCTACAGGAGCTGTCCACAATGTAAAAGGATTTGGAATTGGCCTCTACTACGTGAAAAAAATGGTCAAATTCCATCATGGGAAAATAAAAGTTTACAGTGAACCTGATAAGGGTACAAAATTTGAACTAAGCCTCCCTCAGGAAAACTGAGGAATGACAGTAATTATAGCTGTTGGGGGTAATATAAGAATGACAAGAAGGGAAAATTCAGCTGAAGGTGAGTTCTAAAAATATAAATGATCCCGGTTAAAACACTTTTTACAATGAAAAAAAACGGAACAAAGCTATTATTGGTCGAAGACGATAGCAATCTCGGTATCATCATCCAGGATTTTCTTGCCATGAACAAATATGATGTGGTTCTGGCAAGAGATGGCAATGAAGGATATGAAACATTCAAAAACGGAAATTTCGATCTTTGCATACTGGACGTCATGCTTCCTTTAAAGGATGGATTTCAGCTGGCACAGGAAATACGGAATACCAACAGTGAAATCCCTATTATTTTTCTAACTGCCCGTATCATGGAGGCCGACAGAATCAAGGGTTTCAGGGCAGGAGCAGATGATTATATCACGAAACCCTTTAGCACTGAAGAATTAAACCTTAGGATCGAGGCGATTTTAAAGAGGTCTAAATATTCAATCCTAAAAAATAATAATGTATTCCACATAGGCAGTTATACATTCAATTATACCAATCAGTCCCTTTCCATTGCCGGGGAAGAGAAAAGACTTACCCGTAAAGAATCTGATGTATTACGCTTGCTTTGCCTCAACAAAAATGAAATTGTAAAACGGGAAGTGGCCTTAAAGAATATTTGGGGAGATGATGATTACTTTATGGGTCGAAGTATGGATGTTTACATTACCAAACTCAGAAAATTTTTAAAGAATGACAAAAATGTTTCTATCGTGAATATTCCTCGTACCGGCTTCAAACTAATCGTAAATGAATAAATTTGCAATAAAAAATTATGCCTGAAGAAAACCGTGTGGATAAATTTTTATGGTGTGTTCGGATTTTTAAGACAAGGAGCAATGCAACCGAAGCGTGCAGGAAAGGAAGAGTAGTTATCCAGAATCTTGCCGCTAAGCCCTCCCGGACTGTTCGTGCCGGCGATATTATCTATGTCAGGAAACCGCCTGTTACCTATACCTATAGAGTAGCTACGATTCCTAAAAGCAGGATATCCGCGAAGTTGAGTCCCGAATTTATTGAGAACTTAACCCCTAAAGAAGAATTGGAAAAACTTGAACTTCAGGACAATTTTTTCATTACCCGGGACAAGGGTACCGGTAGGCCGACCAAAAAAGAAAGGCGTATAATTGATAAATTAAGGACTAAATAATTATGATTATTGCTCAGAAAAAAAGACAGGAAAATATTGCTGAATACCTTTTGTACATGTTCCAGGTGGAGGATATCATCAGGGCATGCAATATGAATTCAAGAGTTATAGAAGAAACTATCGTCTCACAATATAATCAGGATTTTGAAGTGAAAAGGGAGATCCTGGAGTGGTACAGGTCTCTCGTAAAGATGATGAAGGAGCATGGAACCGGCCAAAAAGGGCATGTCCCCATGTTAAATAAGCTTATTGATAAGCTGAATGATTTCCATCAATCGCTCCTGAAGAATCCCGGTGAAACGGAATATACGGAGGCTTATGAAAGGGCTAAACCAGCCATTGAGGAATTAAAGACCAAAACACATGAACCTGAAATAAAAGATATAGAAGTATGTCTGAATGGTTTATACGGATTGCTCATGCTTCGGTTGCAGGAGAAAACAATAAATCCGGAAACTGTATCGGCCTTTGGATTTATCAGTGATTTTATGGCTTTGCTGAAGTCTCCGGTTTCATGAATACGAAGAAAGCTTTCAGAACTTATAGGAGAACCCCAGACCAAAAACTTCCTTTATCTGCCATCCCGGCCCCTCTGGCTGTGTGGCTCCCTTTGTTTTATACAGGTTAACATCATCATCATATATAAACAGGGTACTCAGGGTGGCGGACAAGTATTGGTTGATCTTCATGGATAAAAGGAATTCCAGGTTAATATCGATATTTTGTGGCTCGTCAAGATAATTTGAAAAGAAGTCTATCTTCGAGGTAAAGTCCACATTCTCCATAATCTGATTGGCATATTGTATTTTAACAAATCCCCCAAATTCCGCCCTCAGCTTATCGCCAGGATCGAGACCGAAATTTCCCTGCACCGCTAGACTATCGTCCAGCACGAAGGTAAACTTTCCGGTCATTGGCGAAAGGAACAGGCTGAAATGATCATTTGGCTTATAATCCAAACCAAGGGAAGTAGTCAGATATCCTGGCGCCATGAATTTGGAAATAATTGTTTTGGCGGTATCCCCATAATATTTAAATCCATTATCGAACTGGGTTCGAAAATTCAGTAAGGCACTATAATTCCACACATCGTTAATCCTTCTTCCATACATACTGGAGAATTCGAGCCGGTCGTTCGATTTGCGTGTGGTTCCCCCTTGTTTTATCAGTCCATAACCAAGGTCTAAGATATTTTCCCAGGATTGTTTTTCGTCCTGGTAGTTAGCAAATATGTTTAATAAGGCGGCGCCGGAAACAGAAGCATCGCCCCCGGCAGCCCATTGGTAAAGACTTACCTGAGAGAATGTCAGCGTTCCTAGCCCACCGGTTTTCCATCCCAGAGTGTCCTCTTCTTCACTTATATTTTGGCTGTAGCTGAAAACATAAAAAAGCATGAATGCCATCGAAAGAAGGTACTTTTTCATAATAATAGGTGTTCAAGTTAAGATATTGGATATTTAATGCTTATAAAGATAAATTAAATCTAATAAATCAAATCATATCACTGCTTAAAACATTCACAATTTCACCTAAATAGAACCTATGAAAATCCTTTTTTGGGTAATTTTTGCCAATTAAAGCTGTTGAAAGGAAGTTTTCCTGCCGGATATCGTCTGCATAAAGTTTCTTGCATTCAAGGATCAGTCGTGCCTGTTTAAATCCAATATTTTGCCGATCGGTGGAAAAGGGAGCCAGGCCGGTTTCCTGAGTCTTATCGTAGTCACGGCCGGAACGGGTACCACAAAAATTTAAAGTATCGCGGTACTTCTCCTCAAAAAAAGATAAAGTAAAATATTCGTTCCGCTCAGCAAACAGGAATGTATGCCGATGAGGCCTGATATAGCAAGTGGCAACAGGCACATTCCAGAGAATCCCCAGTCCGCCCCAGCTCGCAGTCATCATATTGTACGAATCCATGGATCCGGCAGTAATAAGCATCCAATCGTCGCCTATCAGGCGAAAAGGATTATCGGAAATTTGTCGGGGACTGATTATTTTGAAAGAGGGTTCCATTTTTTCAATTTAAGATTGCTGTAAAATTAGCATTTTTGTTTGGCAATTTAATTTTTTATTAACTTAGTCCCACAAAAAAAGTCAATTCCTGTTAATCAAAAATCCTGTGATTTGACAGAAATCAAGAGCAGGAATAAAAATCCCAAAATGAGAGAAGCTTTACAAGTTCTTGACACTATCCATCTTAATTTCTCACAGGAGGGCCTCTTCACACTTAACCTGACTCTTGCGTTTATAATGTTCGGCGTTGCCCTTGAAATTAAATTTGTACATTTCAGGCAGATCCTTTTAAACCCCCGCTCCACAATTATCGGGTTTATCTCGCAATTCCTTTTTCTTCCTGCTATGACATTTATCGTCGTCATGCTGCTAAGCAACCTGATTACACCAACTATTGCATTGGGTATGATCCTGGTAGCTTCTTGTCCCGGCGGGAACATATCGAACTTTATTTCTTCCCTTGCGAAAGCCAATATAGCCCTTTCTGTGAGCCTAACCGCGATAGCCACTATTTCAGCCATAATCCTTACGCCGCTAAACTTTGCAATATGGGGTAAGCTATATATACTGGCTTATAATGTTAAAGCCGAGCATCTGCTGCAACCTCTGGTAATTGACCCCTGGGAAATGTTCCGGACTGTTTTTATCCTCCTGGGTATTCCCCTTACGCTGGGTATGCTGTTTAATTATCGGTTTCCGAAACTGACAAAGAAAATCGTAAAACCAATAAAAAATCTTTCGATCATTATTTTTATGGCCATCGTGATCATGGCCTTTTCCAATAATTATCAGCATTTCATTAACCATATCACCTATATCTTCTTTATCGTATTGGTTCACAATGCACTTGCCCTTACCACTGGTTACAGTATAGGGAGCATATTCAAAGTTGACAGGATAGACCGCCGGTCCATCACCATAGAGACCGGAATACAAAATTCAGGTCTCGGCCTGGTTTTATTATTCAATCCTAAAATATTTCCTTCAACAATTGTTGTGGACGGGGTACAAAGAAGCCTTGAGATCGGTGGGATGGCGTTTATCGCAGCCTGGTGGGGTATCTGGCATATTATTGCCGGATTGATTATCGCCGGATTGTGGTCGAGAATACCCGTAGAAGAGGGCTTTTCCTTTAATATTCTTTTCAAAAGTTTCAAAAACAAATGAGGGTTAAGGAGAATATTCAAAAATCCAATATTTTTTACTCTGCACTAAAGGCATACGAAAGGTTCGTATTCAAGAGGTTTTATCGTCATGTTCAGGTAATTGGAAAAGAAAATATCCCTTTCGGAGAAAAGTATTTATTAACTCCAAACCACCAGAATGCCCTCATGGATGCCCTGGCCATATTAAATGAAGCAGGGTCAGATGTGGTATTCATGGCACGGGCTGATATATTCAAAAAGAAAAGGCAGGCAGCTATATTGCGATTTCTGAAAATCTTGCCTGTATACAGGATGAGGGACGGAGTTGAAGAATTATCCAGAAACGAAGATACCTTTAGTTCCGCTCTTGAAATACTTAGCGACGGGATTCCTTTTTGCATAATGCCTGAGGGCAATCATGGAGATAAACGAAGGTTACGCCCGATGGTGAAGGGGGCATTCCGGATTGCCTTCCGTGCACAGCGGGATTCCGGGATTAAGCCCGATGTGAAAATCCTCCCCGTAGGAATAGATTATGAGCATTATCAGAAATTTTTTCAGGATATCCTTATAATTTTCGGTCAACCTATTGAAGTATCCCAATTCTACCGCGAATTTGAAATAAATCCTGCCGTGGGCATCAATAAGCTTAAGGATAAACTCGCCTTAGAATTAAAAAAGATTATGGTTCATATCGAAAATGAAGAAATATATGAACTGATTCAATCTCTAAGGGGTATTTATAACACAAGGATGCGTAGCAAAGTTGGGATTGTAGGTAAAAGCCACTATGAGCGGTTCAGGGCCGATAAGCAAATGATCCGCATATTAAATGAAGTATTCATTGCCCGACCCGACAGGCTGAGGAATTTGGCTGAAAAAGTGAAGGAATATCAGGAAAACCTTAAAACCCTTAATCTTAGGACCTGGATATTTGAACGCTCAGGATTCACTTCCAAAAAACTGATCACCAAACGCCTTGGATTAATCCTCACTTTCCCTCTTTTCCTCTATGGGTATCTCAACAATATAATCCCTTTTCATCTTCCTGTATCAAGAACAAGAAAGGTAAAAGATCCGCAGTTTGTCTCCTCATTCCGGTTCGCACTTGCCATGATATCCTTTCCTGTCATCTATATCCTTCAAACCATTATAATCGGATTATTAACCGGTCCAGCATGGATTCCACTCGTTTATTTAGTGAGTCTCATCCCGGCAGGGTATTTTGCACTATTTTGGTCGATTTGGTATAAGCGCTGGAAGGCAGGCCTAAGGTATCGGAAAATGAAAAAGGACAGGAATGAGAAGATCCTGGGTCTTGAAAGAAATTATAAGGAGATAATGTCGGAAATGGACGATATAATTGATGATTACCTAAAGAGGATTGAATCGAAATTGAAAAAGCAGGATGATGTCTTATAGGGATTTTTTTAAAGATAAAACAGTCTGGATAACGGGAGGCTCCTCCGGGATTGGAGAAGCTTTGGCAGGTTTGCTCTCAAAGTTGGGATCAAGGGTAATCATTTCATCCCATGAAGAAAAAGAACTAAGACGGGTTCAGGATGAAAACAGAGGCCATCTTTATCCGGTGGAAATTCTGACATTTGACCTCTCAATCCCTGAACAGGTCAGGCAGGCCGCGGCAAAAATCCTTCAAAAATATTCCCGCATAGACCTCCTTTTTAACAACGGGGGTGTTTCCCAGAGAACCACTGCCATCGAAACCAACCTGGAACTGGATAGAAAAATAATGGAAGTCAATTACTTTTCAGGAGTAATCCTCACCAAAGCGCTGCTTCCATCCATGGTTGAACAGGGTGGTGGCCATATTGTCGTTACCAGCAGTATTTCAGGATTGTTTGGTTTTCCCCTGCGTTCGGCTTATGCAGCATCCAAACACGCCTTGCATGGATTTTATGAATCGGTGTGGACCGAACTTTCTGAAAAGGGAATAAGGACAACATTGGTATGCCCTGGCAGGGTGAAGACCAACATATCACTCCACGCACTCAATAAAGAGGGAAAAGCACATGGGAAAATGGATGCAGGGCAAGCCGGCGGGATTGATCCGGGAAAAGCAGCACAGGAAATTCTCAGAGCGGTCCAGAAAAATCGGAGGATAGTTCTTGTTGGCGGAAAAGAACTTTTGATGCCTTACATTAAGAGATTTTTTCCATCTCTGTTTTATTTTATGGTCACCCGGGTGAAATCGACCTGAAAAATATGAATTGGAAGCATTATTATTAATTTTGCAGGGAAATTAGAGATAAACTTTTTTAGGATGCCATGAAGGAAAAGATAATTAGCGGGATACAGCAGATTGGAATTGGGGTGGTAAATATGAAGGGGGCATGGAAGTGGTACAGGGAAAATTTTGGTGTAGATATAAAGATCTTTGAAGATGCCGCCATGGCCGAATTAATGCTTCCCTATACAGGGGGAGAGCCAAGAATGAGGCATGCTGCCCTTGCGATGAACCTGATGGGTGGCGGAGGATTTGAAATATGGCAATATACGGAGAGGACCCCCAAACCTCCCATTGAAAAAATCAGTATTGGAGATCTCGGGATCTTTGCAGCTAAAATCAAAAGTCGTGATGTTAAAGCAACATTTAATTACTTTCAGGAGAAAAAGCTGAATGTTAACGGTCTTTCGAAAGACCCTTCGGGAAGGACCTATTTTTTCATTAACGACCCATACGGAAACATCTTTCAAATTGTCGATTCTGAATCCTGGTTCCGGATTGACAGGGGGAAGTTCACCGGCGCGGCATCTGGTGCAATCATAGGATCCTCTGATATTGACAAATCCATGAAAGTCTACTCCGGCATTCTTGGCTATGATGAGGTGGTTTACGACAAGGAGGGGAACTTTGAAGACTTTGGTGCATTAATTGGCGGAAAAGGTAAATTCAGACGGGTATTGTTAAGGCACGCGACCAATAGGCTTGGAGGTTTTTCCCGACTTTTTGGCCCAAGTGAAATCGAACTTGTACAATCTCTGGACCGTCAAGCAGATGCTATTTTTAAAGATCGTTTCTGGGGGGACCTGGGATTCATTCATCTTTGCTTCGACATCAGGGGAATGGCACAACTGCGAAAAGAATGCTACGAAAAGGGTTTCCCTTTTACGGTCGACAGTGACGTACATCCCCAGGGGGAAAGTTTTGATATGGGTGAGGCGGCAGGACATTTTGCCTATATTGAAGATCCTGACCGCACACTAATCGAATTTGTAGAAACACACAAAATACCGATAATGAAAAAATTCGGCTGGTATCTTAACCTGCAGAAACGCGATCCCTCCAAACCACTTCCTGACTGGATCCTCAAAGCGCTGAAATATAGCCGTGTTAAGGATAAATATTTCCGTTGAGAAAAGATTTTTCAAAGGATAGTGCTGCCGGTAAATATCTCCATTGATTAAAATCACGAACGACCACCTGGTTCCAGTCCAGCCCTATATTCTGCAACCACCCCTTCTTGTCGGTTCCATCCCGGCTTTTGAAGGAGCCACCACTTTAAGGCAAACTTACCCCCTACCGATTCCTCCCAGCTTGAGAGAGGAGCAATATTCCTGTTGCCAACCCATTATCCTTGATTCCACCCCAGCCCGGGGATCGATTTTTCTAACATCAGCCCCCAACATGATACAAAATATCGGAAGTTAAAGTAATATCCTGACGCTTAAACTTTTCTATTGTTTCTCCGTATAAAACCCTGGACTCTAATTGCAAGTCCGCGCAAACCACCCCATTTCTTAACAATTCAAAAAAATGCCAATAACATTTTTTCAGAGCCCATGCAACCATTTAATTCAAAAGCTGGTCTTAAAAGCACAAAGATCATATGATCGATGAAAAGGACATAATAAGCCAATGCATTAAAAGGGACAGGAAAGCACAGAAAATGCTTTATGAAAAATATGCCCCTGCCCTTCTTGGGATTAGTGTCCGCTTCACCGGAAATATGCAGGAAGCGGAGGATATTTTGCAGGAAACCTTCGTAAAGATATTCAACAATATTGCTGATTTTGAAGGAAGAAGTTCTTTGATGGCCTGGATGAAAAGGATATTGATCAATACCGGGATTATACATTTTCATAAGAACCAGAAACATCGGTATCATGCCGAGCTGGATGATGTGAAACAAGAGATTGACGGCGGGTATGATTTTGAAGGAGCTGAGTTTACCCATGAGGAACTTCTTGGGATAGTCTCCACTCTTCCGCCCGGATACCGGATTATTTTTAACCTGTATGCCATTGAAGGTTATAAGCATAAAGAGATCGCTGAAAAACTTGAAATTGACATCAATACATCCAAGTCGCAGTATTCAAGAGCCAAAAAAGTCATTCAAACGAAATTAGCGCTCTTACAGAAAGAAGCACAAAAAAAAGATGAAGAAAAAGTCTGACATAGAAGAGCTGTTTAAGGAGAATTTTAAGGATTACCATCCTCTGCCCTCCCCTTCGGTTTGGAGAGGGATTAAAAGAAGATTGTTTTTTTCCGATCTTTTAAGGTTCAGGTGGAATTCTCTCAATATCTATTGGCTCTCCTTATTGATCATACCCATAGGACTTCTTGTTTACCCATACCCGGGAAATCAAACACAACATACCGATTCAGACCATTTAAAAATTGAAAAAAAACTTCCCCTAGTCCGATTCTTTATTTGTCCCCAAATCCATTGCAATGGATGTGAGTTCAGAATTGAACCAAACCACTCAAAAAGCATCCGGAATAAATGAACAGGAAAATTCTGCAAAAACTCTCCCGGTACAAATGAATAAGAATAAAAGGGTCATAATACCGGAATTCCAAAATGAAATTAGAGCAACTCCTCAAATAAAGGATGAGCCAAAGCAGGAGGACGATAGGATTACAACTGGAACCTTCCATCCGGCCACCAAGGCTCTCTTTATACCTTCAAGTTCTTCCGGTTGCCAGCCACTGAAGATACATTTTAAAAACCTGTCCATTAACAGTCAGGAGTATTTCTGGAATTTTGGAGATGGCGGGACCTCCGGTTTATCAGAACCTGAGTATGTTTTTGACGAACCGGGAAAATTCATGGTTAGTCTTACCGTGATGGATGAAAACCGTCAGGTGAGCCGGTACAGCCAGACTATTGAAGTTTTTAAGATGCCGGATGCAAGCTTTGAGTTTGATAGCCAAAAGGAGTTGGCGGAGGGAGAGCCCACCTATTTTTACAACTATTCCACTGGAGCCACTCGTTTTTTATGGGATTTTGGTGATGGAAATGGGTCAGAAAGCAGCGAACCTGTTCATTTTTACAGAGAAAAAGGGAAAGTGGAGATTCTTCTGAAGGTCTGGAGTGCTAAAGGATGCATGGACAGTCTAAGACTTAGAAACTCCTGGTCTGACAAAGAAACTGAAATAACCTTTCCAACCGCTTTTTCCCCCAATATGGATGGCCCAACAGGAGGCTATTTTATTCCCGGAGAAAGAAACAACATGGTGTTTCATCCGTATATAGTGGATGTTCCTGTCGAATACCAGTTGAAGATATTCAACAGGAAAGGAAATTTGATCTTTGAGAGCAACGATTTTCAGATGGGCTGGGATGGATACTACCAGCAGGAACTTCAGCCTCGTGGCGTATATATTTATAAAGCCAGGGGCCGGTATACAAATGGAAAACCGTTTGTAAAATTAGGCGATGTTACCCTCATCTGGAACAAAAAATATTGATTTGAACCAAAAGAAATTTATAATATTTAAAGAAACTAACTTTTAATCCGATGAAAGATCTCCACCCTCTTTTAAAGAAAATGATCACCATGAGTTTGGTTGTTTTAGCCGTCACTTTTTACATAAAATCACAGACTCCCAATTGATCCCGGCCAAATGTATCACTGCTAAATCAGGATATCCGATAACCTTTACCAGTCCCGACCAAAAGACATTGTGACTCACAGATGTTACGGGCCGTCAGTAACTGTTAGTGGTACCACAGCAGACTTTCCATCGTTGTAGTACGGCTATCTCCCCAACCATCATTATTGATCCGGCAGTGGAATTGGTCCATAAATTTTCGTTTATTATTCACATTACCAAAAACAAATATGCAACCGCAAAATGTTGCGATAGGAGTTATGGTTTCGGACCGCGGTACACTGGCAGTACAAAAGATCATCTATCCAACCTTTACCAATCAGCAGGCCATTACTGCAATAAATGACAATAGCCATTCAGTCCGATTTACCAATGGGTTATATTGGAATGGAGATAAGGATATTTGTTCTGACATCAAGGACGTACAGATGAAAACAACCTGGACATGACTATGAACTGCCGAAACAGTATTCATTTTAATCCCCCTCGGGCTCTATAAGGTAAGATGGGAAACACCCTCTATGTGCCCAAAGACCAACCATATTATCCCCGAAAATCATTGGGAATTCGGTAGATATCGAGTGTAATCTCTCCCTTCATAATTATCCGGTTGAAAACTCAGTAATTTTAGCTGGATAATTTCCAGTAATGCCCTATTTATAAAATACCGGTGATTTGCTTCAGCCTACATTTATTTGCAGGAATACCGCCCACAAGACATATGTTCTTCCGGCTTATAGAAATGATAATGAGCCATTGGAGAGGTATTTGTTTTTAAACCCTTCTCCTGGATCACCCTTCCACTTTATTTTGTGTTGGGGAAATATTCCAGGGATTTATTTTCAGCGATCAAACAACATTTGATTGCCGGATTAGAAGTTGAACCTGATAGGCCCAAGTTTGAAAGCACCAGATGGATGCAATTTGTATATGGCACTCAACTCAAATCAGGTGAATTCCAAATGTATTTATCAATGTTGACGGTACGATGGTACAGGTAACTGATAATGATGGAAATACCATTACAGGCCCGTTGACCGTCGATCCAAACACCGGATTACAATTCCCCCTTATAATACTTCCAGAGGGTTTTTTGAAGGTCCGGCTGAAATAATTCCTGACCCTGCCCTGGCACCTTCGCCCAAGAAATATTCCTATCTATCACAGAGGAGAATTATACCAACGATCAGGCGAATGATGTTTTTGAAGTGAAATTAGATACTGGGGGCCTTGTAACTAAATTGAGTTGATTTTGCGCAACCATTGAGACCGCTGTACAGAGTCTCCCGATTAGATTATTGTCACCCCCCCCTCCCAACCCGGGTATCCATGACCATTGTTTTGGAACCGTACCATTGAATATTTCCGTATCTGGAACAGGGGGCGAAATCGACTGGTTTTCAGATTCCGCTTTAAGTAATTTAATTATGGATAACAGTAATACCTATACTCATGGAAAAACTGCAGTAGGTAATTATTATTATTGGGTAAATGAAACAACCAGCAATGGCTGCGTGGGTCCCGATACCATGGTCACCCTTTCCATAAACCCGCTGCCCAATATAACTCCTGCTGTCTCTGACCCCTCCGTTTGTGTTGGGACCAATGCCATTATTACGGTGAATAACAGCGAGATTGGAACGACTTACCAGCTAAGAAGGGATTCTGATAATGCGAATGTAGGAGCTGCTGTACCCGGCAATGGAGCGGCCATCACCTTCACCGTAAACCCGGCATCGACCATCACCTATAATGTCCTCGCACAGATCACAGCAACAGGCTGTCCGGCAGAACTTACCGATAAAGCCATTGTGACCGTGCATCCCCTGGCCACCATTACCACCCAACCGCAAAACCGTACTATTTGCGAATCGAACAATACCACATTTACCATCACAGCCGCGGGACCCGGCCTTACCTACAGATGGCAGGTCGATCAGGGAAGTGGATGGGTAGATCTCAATAATAACGCAACCTATAATGGAGTAACGACCTCTTCTCTCGCTGTGTCGAATGTTACCACTGGTATGAATACTTACAAGTATCGTGTCGTATTAACCACTACAGGAGGATGTCCCAGAAACTCAAATGCAGGAATTCTCACCGTTAATCCTTCTCCATTGGATAAAAACGCGCTGGCTATTGATCCTTTTCTTTGCTATAATACAGGAACGGTAATACGAATCGAGAATGCCCAGGATGGAGTAAGTTATACCATAAATAATGGCGTTAATCCGGCCCAAACACAAAATCAGGTAGGTTCCTCTGATCTTAACTTTAATACAGGGCCTTTCACTCCTGCCTCTTTAACTACCTATACCTATACCATAACTGCAAGTGCTCTCGGCTGTACCCGGGTATTAAATGATACTCCGGGAGTAACTGTGAATGCCAACGTCATTCTGAATGCAATATCCCATAGCGATATTTGTCAGGACGGTCAGATTGACCTGCCGGACGCTCCTGCTTCCGGGGGTTCAACCGGCGCTGCGGGTTTCTCCTATGCCTGGACAGGTACTGATATTACAGGTACGATCACCACCAAAGATCCAGCCCCGTTTAACCCTGTTCTCTCAGGAACTCATAATATTAACCTCCTGGTGACCGATGCTAATTTCAGAAATGTAGTTTCCACCGACAATACTACCTGTACAGCAAGCCGAAATATGTCTTTTGAAGTAAACCCGGTACCCCTTAATAAATCTGTCAGCCCTCAATCAACGCCTATTTGCTATAATACACCAACCAATATACAGATATTGGCTTCCCAGAACGGCATAAAATATACGGTATACCGGAAAGCAGACGATACCTTGTTAGGATCTGTGGATGGGAATGGAGGACTGGTCAGTGTACCCACTGGTAACCTGACTGCCACTACCCAATATTATGTTATTGCCAGTAATATTGTGACCAGTTGTGTTTTTCGTCTCAGCGATGAACCAACAGTCATCGTAAATCCCCGTTTCCAGCAGGCACAATTGCAAAGCAGCCAAAGTATATGTGTAAACTCCGGTACCACAATTAATGTGAAGATGACCGGGGGGGTAAGTCCCTATACTCTGGTTTATTCAGATGGCGTTACAAATTTCACCATTAATAATTATACAAGCGAGCAAGCTATAAATACAGGCTTATTAGCGGCTTCTGTTACTTATAATGTAGTTTCTGTAACTGGATGCCAATGGATGTCCGGTTGAAAACATTGGGACTCCCATCACCATTACCGTGGGATCCCTTCCCACAGCAGCAGTATTCGGAGGTGGCGGTGCCATGTGTGCCGGGAACGATGCCACCCTAACCGTGAACATCAGTGGTGGAGCTCCACCTTTTACCATTACGATCAATAATGGAATTGGATCTTATAACGAATCAAATTTCTTCAGCAGCAAAACAGTTAGCGGACTTCCCATAGGCGTTCACAATTATTCACTTTTGTCCGTAGTGGACAATTGCGGTAATCCGGTTCCGCCTGCTGCCATAACCGGAAACCCCCGTACTGTAACCGTCAATGGCCTTCCCAATGCAAATGGTACCACGAATAATGATCCGGTAATTTGTAATAATGGAACTACCAGCATCAGTCTCTCCTCAACCGTGCCCTCAACATCATTTCACCTGGACGGTCGATGCCAATACAGCAGGGGGAACGGGCGGTTCGGGAGTTATTGGGGATATTATTTCGCAATCCCTCAGCAATACCACTGACAATGCCCTCTCTGTAATCTATCATATTACCCCGGAGGGAGCGGCTCCAACGAATTGTCCCGGACCCACAGTTGACAGGACAGTACAAATTGAACCCACACCTAAAGCAGCTATCAACAATACAACCGCCACTATTTGCAGTGGCGGGAATGTAAACCTGAACATCACATCCCCTACTTCCCCAACTGCTCCCACAGACCTCATGTTTAATCTAAGGGTCAGCTCAACAAATAATGCAGCCCTGGGGGGGTCAGCCAAAAATGACCTGAACAACCAGAGCTTTCCCCTGGTGATCAACGGGGACCTCACCAATAGCAGTGATGAAAAAATTACAGTTACTTTTAAGGCAGTTCCTACCCTTGCAGGATGTGCCAATGGAGATACCGTTTATTCTACCGTCGTTGTCGAACCTCAACCCAAGGGAGTCCTGACCAACAATGCACTGAAAATTTGCGAGGGAAAGAATGTGGATATTACTATAAGTTCCCCCACGGTTCCTTCTGACCCAACCAATTTGAAGTTTGATCTATCCGTAAGCTCCAGTAACAATGGGGCAACAGGAGGAACAGCCTTTGCCGGTATTACCAACGGTAGTTTTCCTTTAAACCTCAATGGAACGCTGACCAATAATTCAAATGATGATATTACCATCACTTATACCTTAACTCCAAAGTTGAATGGCTGTGCCAATGGCCCGATTAAAAACCACGACTGTTATTGTTGAACCTCAACCGAAAGCAAGCATTAATAATCTGTCATCAAAAATTTGCAATTCTGGTAATACGAATATTGTTATCAGTTCACCGACCATACCCTCGGTACCTGGAGATCTTCATTTCAACCTTGCCGTCAGCTCATCCAATCCGGGTTTTACATCAGGTACAGCCTATGCTGCCTTGTCCGGCCAGAATTTTCCAATGACAATAAACGGTACCCTCATCAACAGCTCCGATGATGATATTACCGTTACCTTTACAGTAACACCTACCTTAAATACCTGTGCGAACGGTACAGTTCAAACCACCACAGTAGTGGTTGAACCTACGCCCAAAGCAACGATAAATAATACGAAAGCCCTGATATGTAATAATCAGAATGTCAATATCGTCATCTCCTCCCCCTCTGTACCTTCCAACATGGGAGATTTGACATTTGACCTTGCCGTATCCTCCAGCAATCCGACAAAAACAGGGGGCGCAGCGTATGCTCCCTTGACAAATAGTTCATTCCCCCACACTATAAACGGCGTTTTGACAAACTCTTCCGATGAAGATATTTTAGTCACCTATACGGTCACCCCAAAATTGAATGGATGCGCTTCCGGGCTTCCGGTATCAACCACAGTAACGATTGAGCCTACACCTAGTGCAGCCTTTAACAATCTAAGTCCGAAAATCTGTCAGGGATCCAATATAAATGTGCAGATATCTTCCCCGACAATCCCTTCATCGCCACTCAGATTTAAAATTCAATCTATCGGTAACCTCCTCTAACCCTGGTGTAACCGGAGGCACGGCTTATAGTTCTTTAACCGGCCAATCATTCCCCCTGACCTTAAACGGAACCCTTACCAACAGTTCAAATGACGATATAACCGTTACCTATTCGGTTACCCCTACGCTCGCAGGCTGCAGCAATGGGACACCGGAAATAACCACTATAATTGTAGAACCTACGCCGAAAGGGATTTTAAATAACTTAAGTACCATAATCTGTGGAGGAGGAAACGCTAATTTACAGATTACCTCGCCCACTATTCCTTCAGTTCCTGCCAACCTGCTCTTTGATCTGATTGTGACCTCTACGGATGATAGTTCCCTGGGAGGTAGTGCATCAACGGATATCATAAATCACTCCTTCCCCTTCACCCTCGCAGGAAATTTGACAAATTCATCTGATCAGATAATAATCGTAACCTACACCCTTACCCCAAAATTGAGCGGATGTGCCTCGGGTGCGGTCCAGACAACAACCATTACAGTTGAACCCACACCGAGAGCGACCATTTCCAACAGTACCCCGGTCGTTTGTCAGGGTGGAGCTGTGAATATTGACATCAGCACCCCTACGGTACCAACAATTCCCGCAAATCTGGGTTTTAACCTTGTTGTTACTTCCACTAACAATGCCGCACTGGGAGGAACTGCTTCCAGCGGCGCCACCGGGTTATCATTTCCATACAACATAGGAGGAACGCTGACTAATTCATCCAATTCCCCGATAATCGTTACCTACACTGTGACCCCATTGTTAAATGGTTGCTCCAATGGCTCTGCTGCAATAACCACGGTTACTGTGGAACCGACCCCAAAAGCAGCGATCGCCAACAGTACAGCCAATATTTGTAATGGCGCAAATGTGAACCTGAATATAAGCTCACCCACTGTTCCTTCCGTGCCGGGTAACCTTGTGTTTGATCTTACAGTAAGTTCATCCAATCCGGGTGCAACAGGAGGAACAGCTTATTCAGATATTTCAGGAAGCTCCTTTCCCTTAAGCATCAATGGAACACTTACCAACTCCTCGAATGATGATATTACCATCACATTCAGTGCAACGCCCAAACTTAATGGTTGTGCGAGTGGAACTCCTGTTACCACGATTGTAACGGTTGAACCTTCGCCTAAGGCCAGCGTGAACAACCTTACACCCGATATTTGCAACAATGGCAGTGTCAATTTAACCATCAACTCCACCACTGTCCCTTCCATTCCCTCAAAATTGAAATTCGATGTTGTGGTAACCTCCACGGATGATGCCCATCTGGGGGGTGCAGCGTCCGTTGATCTGAACGACGTGAATGTTGGCACAATAATAAATGGGAATCTGACCAATACATCCTTCTCAAATATCATTGTTACCTATTCTGTAATTCCAAAAATGAGTGGCTGTAGTAATGGGACGCCCGCAATTACAACGGTTACAGTTTATCCTAAACCTGATATTTCCGCATCCAACAATAATCCCATATTCCCGACAGGCGACCAAACTGATATTGTTCTAACAGGAAATGTCGCCGGAACAACCTTTGGATGGAGGGTTCTGAACCCCGGGACAACAGGCGCTTCTAATGGCGGAGGGCTTACCAGCGGACAGAGCATTCAGCAAACATTGAGTAATTCGACTGCAATACCTGTTCAGGTTACCTACCGGATTGCTCCTTCGGCAAACGGTTGTGGGGGCGATTCCATAGATATCATTGTCCAAATTGATCCTGACGTAGATGTTAATGTTATCAATAACGCGCCCGATGTTTGTACCGGAAGTAATACCGACATTGATATTAGCAGTGCCGTAAACGGAACAACATTTGCCTGGACCATCTCTGCGGATGCCGGACTTCTTGGAGCACTGGCAGGGTCTGGTGGGCCGAATACCCATACGATCCAGCAAACGCTGACCAATAATGGAACACTTCCCCTTCAGGTTACCTATACTGTGACCCCCACGGGGCCTGCACCGACCTTTATTGCCGGATCGCCCAGAAGCACGACGGTTACCGTATATCCGAAACCCTCTGGTATTATAACCAATACGAACCCTGTTATTTGTGACGGGAATCCTACAAATATCAAACTTGGCAGTAACGTCGCGGGCACTAACTTTTCCTGGACCGTAACCGATCCTTCCGGTTCGTCAGGGGCTACTCCCTCAGGAACAACTAAGGCCATTGGAGATTCAATTTTCCAGAATCTGATAAATAATGGAACGATCCCCATCACCGTAATTTACCACATCCTTCCGACAGGACAATTGCCCACACTTTGTAATGGAGATGTGATCGATGTTCCTGTAATTGTTGATCCAACCCCGATTGCCAATATTAATAATCTAACTCCGGAAATATGCAGTGAAACAGCGACAAATATTTTACTGAATGCTTCCGTTGCAAATTCCAGCTTCACCTATGCTGTTGCCGATGCTAAAGGAACCGGTGCAATCGGGGGAACAGGAAATGCAGGTGACAGGATCATTCAGACACTCGTGAATACAAGTCAGACTCCTGTGACCATAACTTACGAAATTATTCCTTTCGGACCCGGAGGTACTGCTTGTCCCGGAATGGCCGTTTATGAGAATGTAACGGTTAACCCGCTTCCGAATACCACAGAGATTGCAGGAGCAGACAGGACCTGTGCCGGCACGCCAAATCTGTTTTATTCAGTGAACCTTACTCCCGGATCGACTTATGACTGGACTCTTCCCGCATCTCTTGGAATTACTATATTCGGTGGCGATGGCTTGAACTCCAATGCCATGATCATTACCGCATCAGCCCTGGGGGCAACCGATACGATCCGTCTTCTGGAAACCAATAAATACAATTGCACGGGAATCGAAAAGAAAAAACAACTCATCGTAGCTGACCAGGGAATACCCCAAAATATTACAGGGCCCGTTTCGGTTTGCGACAAAGAGCCGGGAGTAATTTACAGTATCCCGCAAAATCCGGGATCATCCTACCAATGGTTTGTTCCGACTGGCTCGGGTATTGTCGGGGACCCTTCCAGGGATTCTGTGGAGGTAGATTTTGGATCAGTAAGTGGCAGCATGCATGTAGTAGAAACGAATTTCGCTGGCTGCATTACTAACCATAATCCCTTGTTTGTTTTAGTCAATCCTCTTCCCAATAGTTCCTTAACGGTTAATAAAACAAACCTCTGTTTAGGGGAAGCCGTTACCTTTACTGCGGGTCCGGCGGCGCAGGCCAATTATGAGTTCTTCGTGAATGGCATAAGCGCACAATCAGGTCCTTCAAATATTTATATCACGGATAGTCTGACCAATTTACAACAGATTTTTGTGAACGTGAGGTCCGTTAATGGCTGTGAAAAAGCAAGCATGCCAATCATGATGAATGTTTTTGACAATCCGGTTGTAACATTGACCAGTTCGGATGCTGATAATATCATTTGTAAAGGAGAATTTGTTTCATTCACCGCCTTTGCACTATCCGCAGTAAATTACGAATTCTTCCTTAATGGGGCATCGGTACAGAGTTCGGCATTTAATGTTTATACCAACAGCAATCTTAATGATGGTGATACCGTCCTTGTAAAAGCAACGACAATGTTTGCATGTTCCGGTATGAGCAATGAAATCTCAACCAGGGTGAATCCTATACCTGTTGGGGAAATCAGCGGGAACAATACGATTTGCCCGGGTGATTCTGCAGCTATTATGGTAAATGTAACAACCGGTCTTAGCCCCTATTCTATCCGGATATCAAATGGTGTAGGACAGGTTATGAGCTATATCAGCAATGATCCGGTTTATGTTAAACCTCTGATGAATACCTCTTACATCCTGGAGGAGATCGTTGATGCCAACTCATGTTCAGTTAGTGCACCTTCGGTCCGGCTTACAGGATCAGCAGATATTCAAATGAGCCAGAATTTGTCGCTTGTTCTCCAGCCGAAAGATGCCATAGTGTGTGAAGGCACTGATACAAGCTTTAGTCTAATGGCAACCGGTACCGGAATAAATATACAGTGGCAGTCCAACAGCGGTGGATTCTTCGTTGATATTCCAGACCTTGCAGGAGTGTATATGGGCACCAATACCCAAACACTTCATATCCTGAACCCCGCTCCAATTTTAGACTCGGTGCTTTTCAGGGCAGTAATAACCGGCTCCTGTGGACCGACTGTTACCTCGGATGAAGTTATACTTATTGTGAAAGAAAAACCTCAAATTTCTTTCCATCCCTCCAATCAGACAATATGCGAGGGGGACACCGCCATGTTTGTCGTGGGAACTGGTACTACCAGCAGTCCATTATTTAAATGGGAGGTATATAATGGCACAACATGGGCGAATATTAATGGTGGAATTTACGCTGGCTTTAATAATGACACTCTCATCGTTAATGGGGCCGGCTCTTTCCTGAATACCTTCAGATACCGGGCAATCGTTTCAGGCGCTTGTGCCCCAACGGACACATCCAATGAAGCACAACTCACCATTCGTGAAAAACCGGAAATAAGCCTGCAACCCGTCAATATTTCTATTTGTGAAAACCAACCTGCCCAATTTACTGTTAATGCAGGCGTAACTACCAGTCCAACCTATCAATGGCAGGTAGATCCGAATACCGGAACATTTGTTAACGTTGCACTTCCTGGACATTCAGGGACAACAAGTCCCAGCCTGAGTATCGCTTCAGCTATTTCATCGCTGAACGGATACCAGTACAGGGTAGTCATTAATGGCTTTTGTGCCCCGCCCGTAAATTCAACACCTGCACGGCTGATTATTGAAGAGGTTCCTGAAATAACTGAACATCCGCGTGATACTACCATGTGTGAAGGGGGCAATACTTCATTTAAGGTGAGTGCCGGTTCAACGACGAACCCCTACTATCAGTGGAAATATTTCAATGGGAGCCTATGGCAGGATGTTCTGGATGGCGGGAATATTAATGGAAGCAATACAAATGAACTGACCATCTATTCTGTCGATTCAGCGATGAATAATTATGAGTACAAAGTGGAAATAAATGGAAATTGTACCCCACCGGTTGAGTCAAATCCAGCTGTACTCATAGTAAATACTTCACCCCTGATAACCCTCCATCCGTCAGATACGATAATATGTGAATCCCTGGGCACTACCTTCCAGGCCGATGCAGTGGGCAATTCACTAAGCTTTTTTTGGCAGCTGGATACCAGGGATGGCTCAGGTTTTAAGGATTTTTCAGATACGGCAGGAATATACAGCGGAACCCATTCAAAAGTCCTTACCATTGTCTCCTCTCAACGTAGAATGAATAATTATCGCTATCGGGCACGTATCGAAGGTACCTGCAGTCCGGTGGTAAGAACAGCCTATGCTGTCCTGAATGTGAATACACCACCTGAAATAAGTATTCAGCCTCTACCGGTTTCAGTTTGTGAATTCAATAACGCTGAATTCAATGTAAGTGTTCAGGGATCAGGATTGAACTATATCTGGCAAATCAATAAAGGGGGCCTGTTCACGGATTTAGAGGATACCGGTTCCTATGTTGGTACAGGTACACCGAATATGAGTATCTTTAATATTCCCCGTATATCCGACGGGTATCGTTTCAGGGTTTTGGTATCCGGAATTTGCAGTCCCGCGGTTGTTTCCGATGAGGTTGAACTCGATGTAAGAACCAGCCCTGTCATTACCATTCAACCTGTAGATACCACGATTTGCCAGGATACGGATGCACAATTTAGGGTTGTTGCTGCCGGTTCAGATCTTACTTATCAGTGGCAATTGAGTACCGGTGGGGCTTTCAATGCAATTTCGGATGACACCTCCTATAATGGTACTACAAGCAACATCTTGCAGAGTACTGGATGCTGAAAACATCTTCAATGGCTACCGGTATAGAATAAGAGTAGCCGGAAGTTGTGTTCCTCCGGTTGTCTCTGACGCTGCTGTTCTGTCGGTTAATCCGAATCCGCTAATTACGGCAAATCCCTCTAATGCTGAAATCTGTGAAGGTTCCAGCATAAGCCTCATCGGAGGTGCTGTCGGATTGAACATCAATTATCATTGGCAGGGCTTTTTGGGAGGTGTATGGACGGATCTTTCCGATGGGGTAAATTATTCCGGTACTGGAAGTTCCACCTTAACTATACTGGACGTGCCGGTTTCCTTCAACAGCAACAGGTATAGATTGGCTGTGAACACTGCGTGCATGGTAGTATATACCAGCGATGCCCGGATTACCGTGAATCCAAATCCATTGGTCAACATCACCGGGGACGGACGATTCCCGCTGGTTTGCGGTGGCAACGATTTGGTTCTTACCGGCAATCCATCAGGGGGTAGTGGCACTTATACAAGTCACCAGTGGACCGGTGATATTCTCCCCCTAAATACCATAAATGAAGACAATACCCTATTCAATTCTGAAATAAACGGCGTCTATAACCTCACATACACGGTTATTGACAGTAAATCCTGTAGAACATCGGAAAGTGTGATTATAGAAAATGATATCCCGAATGCTCAATTCACTAATGATGCGGTTCCTTCTTGTGGTTATAGACTGGTGAATTTTACAAATACTTCCACCAGAGCAGTGAGTTATGAATGGAAGTTTGGTGATGGCAGCCCCGTTGAAACTACTGTTGACGCAACCCATGGGTTTGATAATATGGATCCAATGGGTGCCGTAATTAACTACGAGGTACAATTGGTAGCTGAATCCCTGAAGGGATGCCGCGATTCATCCAATGTATTTATCAGGATATACCCAAAGGCAGATCCTGCCTTTACGGTAAGTCCGGATACAGCTTGTCATCCCTTCATTGCCACATTTGAAACCAGGCCTGGGGGCGCCTCCTACACATGGGACTTCGGTGATGGTCAGCAGGAAAATACAGGTTACACTACCCTTCATGAGTACCTCAATACGGGAAACACAGTTCAGACCTATACAGCAACTCTGCGCACCATGTCCGCATTTGGTTGTGTGGCCACCTCCACAAGGGAGGTTGTAGTATATCCTTCTCCATCCGCACGCTTTTCAGTAGTACCCATGGAGCAGACCTATCCAGACGCCACGGTGGAAATCAATAACCTGGTAAGTCCCGGCCCATGGAGCTATCTTTATAATTTTGGTGATGGCACTTCTTCAACAGAAGAAAATCCGACACACACCTATGCAGAACCGGGGAAATATGTCATTGTTCAGACAGTGAACACTGGTTTCTGTTCAGATAGTATCAGGCAATCAATTAACATCAAACCCCGACCACCTGTTGCCGGTTTCGAGATTCCAGAGCCTGCCTGTTCACCCATGGAGATATTTTTCAATAACACTTCGACCGATGCCAACGCTTATAAATGGGATTTCGGAGACGGGAGTATTTCCACCAAAAAGAATCCTTTCTACACCTATTTTGAAGCAGGGATTTATGCGGTGACCTTAACAGTATCCGGGCCGGGCGGGTCAGATCAGTACAAAGCCGATATCGAAGTATGGACTTCCCCGGCAGCATTCTTCAACCTTGCACCCGACTCGGTATATGTAAATGACAAACCTGTGAAGTTCTTCAATTATTCTTCAGGAGCCAACAATTATTTATGGGATTTCGGAGATATTGACGAAGAAACCGGAGAAACAGCAAGCATCAACGCTTCGACCGAATATGAACCGGCACATATCTATGAAACCCTTGGATGGAAAGATGTCATGCTTGTAGCATATAACATTCATTGCAGTGATACCCTTCTAAGAGAAAATGCGGTATGGGTAAGTCCTGCCGGAAGGCTTCGGTTTCCGAACGTTTTCAAACCAAACCCAAATGGGCCTATTGGAGATAGCTGGGATCCGAGCGATCCGAATACGGTTAACCAGATGTTCATGCCGGGGGTAATAGACAGGGTACTAAAATATGACCTTTATATCTATAATCGCTGGGGTGAGCAGGTTTTCCATAGTAAGGACGTGAACAAGGGATGGGATGGGTATATAAACGGGAGGCTGTCAAGGCAGGGAGTTTATATCTGGAAAGTAAAAGGTAAGTACACCAATGGAAAGAATTTCGTGGAAGCCGGAGATGTTACTTTACTTTACTAGGACAGTTCCCGGTATAGTCTTGATAAAATCTTTACTTTTTTAGCCGTTCTTAGAGGACATACCGGGTTTTTTGCCCGGTATGTTTATTTAAGATCGCTATTTATCGACCAATAACGTAACCTCCCTTTTATAAATCCGTTAAATAAAACTAATTGAAGCAATCGTAATGATAGCCGACATTGTGAACCAGATTTTTTGATATGCGCATTGATTCAGTTAGACTCATTTTTCAATGGACTTTAAGTATAAAATTGTGAAGAAGTTCCTTACCGCGATATTTCTTCTAATGGTGGCTGTAATATCCTATTCTCAGGATGTTCAGTTTACTCAATTTTACGCGAACAAGCTATATCTGGCACCCTCCTTCGCAGGGGCTGTTCAGCAGGACCGGGTTGCCATGTCTTTCCGTAATCAATGGCCAAATCTCCCGGGTGCTTTCGTATCCTATTCCTTTAGTTATGATCATTTCTTTTCAAATTTTAATTCCGGAGTGGGATTATTGGTCCTACGGGATGTTGCCGGATCCGGGGACCTTAGCACCACGAACATTGGATTACTGTATTCATACGATATACAAATAAACAACTTCTGGCACATCCGTCCGGGTATTCATTTTTTGTATACTCAGACAGGACTCAATTTTGACAAGCTTTTATGGGGTGACCAGTTGTCGCCGGGCGGACAATCCTCTACGATTGAACAACCTACTCTCGAACACAATGCCGATGTTGACTTCTCCTCTTCCGTTCTTGCCTACTCCGATCGCTACTGGATGGGGTTAACCGTGGACCATATGTTAAAACCCTATAATTCTTTATATGATAGTGAAGAATTTATACCCCTGAAATTATCCGTTTTTGGAGGGGCCCAGGTTATCCGCAGGGGCCGTTTGTTAAACCCAATTGATGAATCCTTGTCTATTGCCTTTCTGCTGAAATCCCAGAACCGGATCAATCAGCTTGACCTTGGCCTCTATTGGTTTAAGGAGCCACTTATGCTAGGACTTTGGTATAGGGGACTACCTTTTCTCAATAAGGAACGAGTGGGTGATGCCATAAGTTTGCTGGCAGGATACAAAATTGAAGATTTCAGTATTGGTTATTCTTACGATTTTACCATTTCAAAATTACTTTCCTCTACAGGTGGGGCACACGAAATTTCCCTTATCTATGAATTCAACAGTACCCAGAGAAGATTGAAAAGACATATGATTCCTTGCCCTGAATTTTAGTGATTTAGACTCCAATAATCCTTTATTTCGAATTTACATTATAGAGAAATCCCAGGTTCACGGAAAATCGGGGGAGATCATATTCGCGATTCTATCAATTCATTTTTCATAAAAGTTTTAAGATCAGGAACAATAAATTATATTTGCATTGAATTTGAAAAATAATCGAAATGGAAAACATGAAAAAAGCGAACTTAATCATTAATGTAATTTTAATTATTGCTGTCGGAACCCTGTTTATCCTTTATTTTACTGGAAACAACAAACAAGTGGAGCTCAAACCCGTGGATAGTACTACTATGGTAAGCGATACTTCAGGGTTAGGCATTGCCTATGTGCAGATCGATTCCGTCCTCGCGAACATGAAAATGTTTAAGGATCTTAATGGAAAATTAGAAGGCAAACAAAAAGAAGCAGAAACCAAATTCACCTCCCAATACAAATCTTTTGAAAAAGAGGTGAACGATTATCAGAATAAAGTACAAAAAGGTCTGGTCACCAGAAGTGAAGCGCAAACTCTCGAACAACAACTCGCAGCTAAAAATACTGAACTGGAAACACAAAGAAATAATTACCTGAGGGAACTTCAGGAGGAAAATATGGTAAGCCAGAATAAGGTAATAGATTATATTATGTCTTATCTAAAGGAATTCAATCAGGATAAAAACTACAGATATATCTTTTCCTATAGCTTCGGCGGGGGTATCCTATACGCAGCTGAAAATCTGGATATCACCAAGGAGGTTGTGGAAGGGCTTAATGCAAAGTACAATCAGGAACAACAAACCGGTAAAAAATAGTCTATGGGCTTTGCCGATTTTTATCTGCAAAGATTTTCCACACCCGGGAAAAAAATAGATTCTCCCCCTCCCCCTGACCTTCAATATATTGTTGTAATCCCGGCTTATAATGAGCCGGGAATTTTACATTCGATTGAATCCCTTTTCCGTTGCCATCCCATAAGTTCGCCTATTGAAGTGATCCTTGTAATAAACTGGCCTGAAAATCAAGCCCGTGAAACAGGAAGGAAAAATCATACTATTTTTACCCAATGTCTTAGCTGGGCTAAAAAAAACAACTCCACTTCACTTCTCCTTATATCCATTGCTCTTTCCTGATGTCCCCAAAAAACTGGCAGGCCCCGGAATGGCCAGAAAATATGGAATGGATGAGGCAATACGACGATTACAATTCATTGGACAAAAATGGAATAATCTTATCCTTTGATGCAGATTCGGTATGCGACTCAAATTATTTTGAATCTATTGAGAACCATTTTAAAACACACCCCGATACGGATGGATGCAGTATCTATTTTGAGCATCCTTTATCAGGGGAAGAGTTCCCGGATGAGGTTTATAAGGCCATTGTTTATTATGAACTTCATATGCGATATTATTATCAGGGGCTAAAATATACCGGCCATCCCAATACCTTTCATACTATAGGTTCCTCATTTGCCGTAAAATCCCTGAGCTATTGCCATCAGGGAGGAATGAATACAAAACAGGCAGGAGAGGATTTTTACTTTCTTCAGAAGTTTTTTGATCTGGGCAATTTTACAGAATGTATGACCACAAGGATAATTCCCTCTCCACGGCCATCTGACAGGGTGCCCTTTGGGACAGGCCCCTCAGTACTGAAGTTTATCCGTACACAAAAAGAAATTCTTAGCTATAACCCCCGTCTTTTCGAAATCCTCAGAGAATTCATACAACTAGTTCCGGATTTCTACCAGCCTAATGAGGAAACTGTAGGAAGAGTGGTTAAAAACCTGGATCATTCCCTTACCGGCTTTCTGGAAAACCAGTCTTTCCCGGAAGTTCTCGCGGAGATAAATCAAAATTCGGGAAGCCTGGAGGGATTTATTAAACGGTTTTTCCGATGGTTTAACATGTTCAGGATGTTGAAATACCTGAATTTTGCTTCACCCATTTTTCCGGAAATAGAGGTAAGCAAAGCAGCCGGGATTTTTTATAAGACACTGAGCGGGGATTCCGCCGCTAATAATCCCGCTGATTTATTAACCATGTACAGGATTCTGGAAAGAGCTCCGGTATTATAGGTATGAAAGCCTCAGTTCGCTTTTATGGCAGGGACCCTAAAGCTGTCCCACCTCAATAGGGCTCAGGTAAATAAACTGAATGGGCCAGCCAATCAATTATTTTAAATCCCTATTTCTCTACAAGAATAAATATGTCTTCGTTATCCTTTTTCATAAGATATTGCTCCCGGGCGAATTTTTCCAGGTTTTCCGGACTGGTCAGAAGTTCTTCCAACCGGGCACTATCGCTTTGAATTCGCTTTTGATAATATAGCTTATCTTTTTGGAACTGATCAACATCCTTTACCAATCTAACCCTCTCGATAAGATTATTATTATCAAAAAAAACGATCCAGATCACAAAAAAAACGATTGCAACCAGGTACTTGTTTTTAAGGAATTTTAAGAAGTATTTCCAGTATCGCCTGTACATGACCCAAATTATATCGACGAAATTAAGAAAAAAGATTCCAGGAGTTTTAAATTACAGGAAAAACTATTAACAATCGTATATTTCAGCTAAACTTTTCCCGTCAGAAATTATAGCAAAATCTTACAATCACTAACTCTCTTGCACCACAAAGAGATAGCATTATGAAATTAGAGAACGAAATAAAAATTTTATTCGTTCTTCATAAAGGGATAGGAAAAATCTGACGGTGGCTGGAAATTTTCTTTAATTGTCCTTGGT
This sequence comes from uncultured Bacteroidales bacterium, assembly GCA_963779845.1. GTDB lineage: Bacteria > Bacteroidota > Bacteroidia > Bacteroidales > CAVZZV01. The sequence goes on from CAVZZV010000001.1 coordinate 636,537, forward strand.
GAAACCCAACGATAAAGATTAATGATAGAACCGGCTTTATCGTTTGTGCCGGAGCCCCGCGAGCCCCCAAAGGGCTGTTGTCCCACAACTGCACCCGTTGGCTTATCGTTGATATAAAAGTTGCCTGCGGCATTTACCAGTATATTTGTGGCCTGTTCAATGGCATAGCGATCAATGGCAAAAACTGCTCCCGTAAGACCATATATGGAAGTTCTGTCGAGAAGCCACAAAGTTTCTTCGAATTGTTCATCTTCATATACATAAATGGTAAGTACCGGACCAAAAAGTTCTTCGCGCATCGTTACGTAATCCGGCTTTTTCGCAAGGATGACAGTCGGTTCAATGTAATAACCGACTGATTTATCGCACTTTCCGCCAATAATCAGCTCAGCATCCTCATCTTCCCTGGCTGCATCGATGTATGATTTTAACTTTTCAAAGGAAGCTTCATCAATTACTGCGTTAAAGAAATTGGTAAAATCTTCGGCCGGGCCCATTTTTATCTTTGCAATGGAAGACTCGAGTTTCGAGCGTATTTCAGGCCACTTGCTAGCAGGAAGGTAAACACGGGAGACTGCGGAACATTTTTGGCCCTGGTATTCAAAGGATCCCCGTACAATGGCAGTATTCAAATATTCCAGATTAGCCGACTGGTGGGCAATAATGAAATCTTTTCCCCCTGTTTCTCCCACAATTCTGGGATATGTCTTATAGTTCCTGATATTTTCTCCGACTGTTTGCCATATCTGTTGAAAAACCTCCGTGGAACCGGTATAATGGATGCCTCCAAAATCGGGATGGGTAAAAATCTCCTTTCCGGCAACAGGACCCGATACAAAAACGAGATTGATCACGCCATCGGGAAGTCCGGCCTCAATAAGGACGTCCATGATTACTTTCGCTGAATATACCTGAGCATTGGAAGCTTTCCAGACTACCGTGTTTCCCATGATGGCCGGTGCTGTTGGCAAATTGCCGGCAATGGAGGTAAAATTAAAAGGGGTTAGCGCGAAGATGAATCCTTCAAGCGGCCGCTGCTCTACCCTGTTCCACATATGATCCCCCGAAAGAGGTTGTTGAGAGTATATTTCAGTCATATAAAAGACATTGAAGCGGAAGAAATCAACCAGCTCACATGCCGAATCAATCTCCGCCTGAAAAGGGTTCTTCGATTGGCACAATAATGTTGCGGCATTGATCTTTTGACGATATTTCCCAGCCAGCAGGGAGGCTGCCCTCAGAAAAATGGAAGCCCTGTTTTCCCATGACATGTTACGCCATTCTGCTTTTGCATCCATGGCTGACCTGATTGCCATTTGAACATGCCTGGCATCTCCTTTATGGTAATATCCAAGGGTATGCTGATGGTCATGCGGGGGTCTGATCGCAACCTTATTCCCAGTCCTGATTTCCTTCCCGTTAATAATCATCGGAATATCCATTTCCTGAGAACGCATCTTTTCTATCGTTGTTTTCAATGCTTTTCTTTCGGGAGTTCCCGGGGAATAGGAAAAAACCGGTTCATTTTTTGGTTCCGGCACCTTGAAAAATCCTCTGGCCATAATTCTTGGTTGGTTAATAATAATTAAAAAAACAGGGAACGAACTGGAACGATACCTTGTAAAGGTATTTAAACTTATCTCACAAAACCAATCGAAGCAGATCCATCTTTAATAATGTAAAAGTATCTGTTTTTAATAAAGTAAAACATGACTTTTGCTAGGTTCCCTGAATTATGACTTCCGGCCAGAGGAGGGAATAAATACATTACGCCCAAACTTATTACAAATGTTTGACTGGAAAAAGTTTTAATCTTCGTCCAAACAAAATCCATTCCTCCGATGTTATATCAACAAGTCTGCAATTTAGACTAAATAAAAATAATAGTTAAAAAATAATAGTTAAAAATTAAACATTATGTCATTCGAATTACCAAAACTTGATTATGCTTACGATGCCCTTGAACCGCATATTGATGCAAAAACCATGGAAATACATCATACCAAACACCATGGAGGCTATACTTCAAAACTCAACGATGCCATTACTGGTACCCCTCTCGAAAATAAATCCATTGAAGAAATTATGGCTCATGTCTCAGAGGCCTCTGCAGCAGTAAGAAACAATGGAGGGGGTTATTATAACCATCTGCTGTTTTGGAAATGGATGTCGCCTGATGGCGGGGGCAAACCTTCGGGAGAGCTGATGGAAGCCATCAATAAGAATTTCGGGTCGTTCGATTCCTTTAAGGAAAAGTTCAACAAAGCAGCTGCGACCCGTTTTGGATCTGGCTGGGCATGGCTCATTAAGAAAAAAGACGGTTCTCTGGAGGTTACTTCCTCTCCAAATCAGGACAATACCCTGATGGATTTTTCAGAAACCAAAGGAAGTCCCATCCTTGGACTCGATGTTTGGGAACACGCCTATTATCTTAAATACCAGAATAAGCGTCCGGAATATATCGATGCTTTCTGGAATGTGGTAAACTGGGAAGAAGTAAGCAAGAGATTACGTGGATAAGAGTATTTCTCCGGAATTTTCACCCATTCAAATAGGGTTTAATCCTGAATTTTAAGAGTAGAATTTGAATTCAGTTTCGGGAAGAAATATGAAATTTAGCCCTTTGATTCTCCCACTTTGGGGAGAGGAGGGTTTTGTTCGTATAGAAACTGAATGGTGAACCTGTCCAGAATCGATTCATCATTTATTTCCTTCGAAAGGGAAGAAATGGTTTCCAGGGGAACATCGAACAGATCCATGATCAACAAGCCATCTAGCGCATTATTGAATTTAGGGTCAATATTAAACCCCACAATTTTACCATTTTGCTTTAAATATTTCTTAAGCAAAACCGGCATATTAAAGTTTGAAGTATCCACATCTTTAATAAACTTATCAAATTTATTGAGGTCACCTGATGCTTCCATAATGATATCGGTATCCAGATCCTGGAACCCTTCAACCACGAATTTTTTACGTGGTTTTATATACTTACTGAACTTGTAGTGATAGTGGTGAAGCATGATATATCGGATAATCATCTCTTTTGAAAAATTTGAAAACCGGTTACTTATGCTTACCGGTCCGATAAGATAACGGTATTCAGGATTTTTGATAAGGAAATAGAGTATCCCTTTCCAAAGCAGGAACAAGGGCAGTGGTTTTCGCTGATAATCGGCCACAATAAAAGACCGGCCCAATTCGAGCGATTGTTCCAGCACATTTTGGAATTTCTTGCTTATCCGGAAAAGGCTTTGGATATAAAAGCCCTTTACTCCGTATTGCTGCATGATCTCCTTCCCTTTACCAACCCGGTAAGCCCCTACAATTTTCTTATTTACCGAGTCCCAGATAAACATTTGATTATAATAAAGGTCGAACTCATCAATGTCGATGCTTCTGTTTGTCCCTTCGCCAATCAACCTGAAGGTAATTTCCCTAAGGCGTCCCAATTCAGTCATGAGCGAGGGAATACAAAAAGAAGGAGCACAAAATACCTGATATTCCTGGCTTTCGAACAAAAGATAACGCTCCCTCAATTGCTCAACTTCTGTTTCAATTTTTACAGGATCGACCGCAGGAATTATTTCTTCTATTTTCGGTGAGCGTGCAATTGCCGGGGAGAAAAACTTGTGGACTTCAAGGGCTGAACCGAGAGCATAGGTCTTGGCTCTCAAAAACCTTCCAAAGCGATCAATGTCCGTAAAACCTTCCTGATCCTTCACGGAAATAGGATTTCCAATACGTATCCGGACCGGCCGTTTCTTTTTGTTAAAGAGCTCGGAAGGAAGCTTAACGGTCCGAAGAGAGGGATGGATAAGTCCGAGAAGATGGAAAATCCGGCTGTTCGTACCGGTGAAATAGATAGGCACAATGGGAACCTGTGCTTTTTTTATTGTTTTAAGTGCCGCTGTCCCCCATTGCTTGTCACTGATGCCCACATAATTTACATTATAACTGGAGACCTCACCGGCTGGAAAAATTCCCAGAGGATTGCCCTCCTGAAGGTGGCGGAGTGCATACTTGATACCGGTCACGCTTGTTTTTACGTCCTTTCTGTCTTCAAAGGGATTTACCGGGAGTATGAACTCTTTTACAGGTTCTACTCTCTGCATCAGGAAATTTGCCAGTAATTTAAAGTCCGGCCTGACCATACTGATGATCCTTATCAGCAGCATACCGTCAATCCCGCCAAAGGGATGGTTGGAGATGGTTATAAAAGGTCCTGAGGCTGGAATCTTTTTCAATTCTTCTTCACTTACCTCATAGCTTAATTTTAATTCATCGATTACTGCATTAATGAATTCAATTCCTTCTTTATGGGACAATTCGGAATAGATCTTATTAATCTTATTGATCCTTAAAAGCATCATCAGCACTTTGGCCGCTCCCGCCCCTCCAAATCTATTCAGCTTTGCCGCTCTAATAATGTCTTCAGTCTCTATTAACTTCTTCATCAGGATATTTCTTTAAACCATCAATCAAAGGTAATCGAAAAATTGAGTCAATTTTATATAATCCATATACTAACCAATGCAGCAAAGCCGAGGATAAAAATAATAACTCCGGCCACTTTGTTCATCCACCATATAATTCTTAACCTGAACCGATGTCTGAAAAAATTTACAAGGGTACTGAGCAAAAACCACCAGGTGACAGCACCCGCGAACACCCCGCCAACCATGGATCCTAAAGGAAGGATTCGCATGGGACCGGCAGCGATATTAATTCCTGCAAAAATAGCGAGAAAGAAAAAAATTGCCATAGGATTGGTGATAGTAAGAAGGAACACTGAAAGAAAATCCTGCGAAAGTTTATTTCTGTTCATTCTTTGCAGGCGAAGTTCGCGAATCGGATTGGTATAAAAGATACTCACCCCGAGAGTCATGACCAATATCCCACCGATTATCTGGAAATATATATGATTGGCTTCTATGAAGGAAATGACGAATGTTATACCAAGTCCGGCAATGAGCGAAAAAATGGTATCGGCAGAGGCAGCTCCCAGTCCGGAAATGAATCCGGACCGGCGGCCTTTATTAAGGGTGCGTTGAATACACAATACCCCTATGGGGCCCAAGGGTATGGAAACCATTAGGCCAATGAGGATACCTTTTAAAAATAATTCAATACTCATCTTTATTTTATTGTCCCGAAAAATTCGGGGCACTACGCAAATATACCCGAAACAATAATATTACCCTGGTCCTGCAGTTTCCGGATATAAAATACAAAGAAACTAATTCTTATCCATTTGCTCATGGCATAATACAGGATTTCTGCACATCATTGTTTCATTGAAAGTCTATGGGCCCTCTCTTTTCCACTTTTATCGTCATAATTTAGCAGGGAACCGAAATTATTGGCATTTTTGTAGACTGAAATTTTCCGGTTTGGATGAAATTTTAAATTTACCTGCTTACTGTTACCATTAATCTCTTTCCCATAACCGTACAAAGTTATAAAATGATCAAGGCATGAATAATAAAAAGCAGATTTATCTTAGTGTTCTTTCAGGAATATTCCTCTTCCCGGCATGGTATACCTGGGGTTCCGGACTTCTTCTTTTCATCGCATTTCTCCCGATGCTTTTCGTTGAAAATGCACTCATAAAATCAAATTATAAAGGAAGTCGTTTTTTCTGGCTTCCCTTTTTGACCTTCATGGTATGGAACCTCCTGGATACATGGTGGCTTTTCTTTGCCTCACCGGCAGGGTTAGTCGTTGCCTTACTGGTAAATTCCAGTCTTATGGCATTGCCTTTCTGGCTTTTTTCCCTTACTCACCGAAAACTTGGAGATGTATTTGGCTACCTCTCTCTCCTGGTGTTCTGGATCGCGTTCGAATTTTTCTATTTACATGCTGAGATTTCCTGGACCTGGCTCAATCTTGGAAATGGTTTTGCCCATAACATCAAACTAGTACAATGGTATGAATATACAGGGGTACTTGGCGGTACAGCATGGGTCCTGATAATCAACCTTTTTTTGTTCAAGGTGTCCCGTGCTTTTATTTTTGAAAGATCGCTAAGGGAGGCCAAAACGGAGGCCATACTTGCTGCTGTCTTTATTTTCGTGCCAATAGTTTTTTCATTAATTCGGTATTATCAGTATGAAGAAGTGAAGAAACCTTACGAAATAGCCGTTATTCAACCTAATATTGACCCATACCAGAAATTCAACGACATCCCTCCCCAGGAGCAAATGAATATTTTACTGAGAATTGCAGATTCGCTTGGAACGGAGCATACCGATTATTTCGTGGCTCCTGAGACCTTTATCAACAATAATGTATGGATTGAGGAGATGAGATTTAATCCAAGCATAACGACCATAAGGGATTTCATAGAAAAATATCCGCGCGCCGAATTTATAATTGGAGCCACTACCTATCAGCTTTACTCTTCAAAGGATAAAGCCTCCGGTACAGCAAGGCCTTTTCGCGACAGCTCGTTTTACGACAGCTTCAATTCGGCTATACAGATTGATACCGGACAAAATATTCCGTTCTATCATAAATCCCAATTGGTAGTTGGAGTAGAAAAAATGCCCTATGCGGCTCAATTATCTTTCCTTCAACCACTCACCCTCAGGTTGGGAGGAACATTCCGAAGCCATGGCAGCCAGAAAAACCGTGAAACATTGATAAATATTGAGGATAGTACCCGCGTAGGGCCAGTTATCTGTTATGAATCAATTTTTGGTGAGTTTGTTACGGAGTATATTAAAGATGCCGGTGCCAACTTCCTTTTCGTTATTACCAATGATGGTTGGTGGGCAGATACCCCCGGATATGTGCAGCATAACAGTTTTTCCTCCCTGAGAGCCATAGAAAACAGGCGTAGCATTGCCAGGTCGGCAAATACAGGCATCTCTGCATTCTTTAATCAGCGTGGTGATATTATACAATCGCTTGGCTGGTGGAAAAGAGGAGGAATCAAGACTGTATTGAATGCCAATGATAAGATTACCTTTTACACGAAACATGGGGATTATCTTGGAAGGATCTCGGCCATTTTTGGGATAATAATACTGCTGTATATGCTCGTAAAAATGATTATTCCCTCAAAAAAAACCTAATTATTTCTGTTTTCCACCATCCAAAAACGCTATAAATTTTTCAATATCCAGTTCCTTTCCAATGGGAGGGGAAAGAAGGTTTCCTTCATTGTCAAGAAGAACGTACCAGGGAGTGGCAAATGTTCCGAAATTCTCCAGTTCAAAATTCACATTAATTTCTCCAATAGACTTAAGTACTTTACCCTCATCGGTTATTTCCCATTCATCCTCTGGAAGCCTGGTCTTATCGTCGGTATAAAGGGAAATAATTATATAATCCTCCCGTAGCCTTCTTAACACCTCAGGATCAGACCAAACCTGGGCCTCCATTTGTTTGCAGTTGCTACAGGAATGTCCGGTAAAATCCAGAAAGATGGGTTTATTCAGTTCCTGGGCACACCTCAGGCCATCTTCGTAATTGAAATATCCTTTAAGGCCATATTTAAGTTCGAAGAGTTCATCATACCTTCCTGGCCCGCAAAAGGTAGCACTGTTATCCATTTGAATGGCTTCGGCGTTTCCAGACCCAGATGTGAAAATGGTGGATTTTGCCGGCGGCACCATACTTGAAATGGCCCGAAGCTCAGCACCAAATATTCCGGTTAGGAGATACATGGCAAACACGAAGGAAGCCATGGCAAACAAAAGCCGGGGAACCTTGACAAATTCCATTTTACTATCGTTGGGCAGCCTGATGATCCCGATAAGATATAGTCCCAGAACCAGTGCGATCACGAACCAGATAGAAAGGTAGACCTCCCTTGAAATGAGATCCAAATGATATGACTGATCAATGGCACTGAGAAATTTCATGCCGAAGGCGAGCATCATGAAACCAAGGATAACCTTAATCGTATTCAGCCATCCCCCTGATTTTGGCATGTTTTTGATCATCGAGGGAAATATCGCAAGCAGGGTAAAGGGTAAGGCAAATGCGAGGGAGAAGAAAAACATCCCTAAAACAGGTTTCATCACCTCACCACCCGCGGCTTCAGCGAGCAGTGAACCAACAATTGGTCCGGTACAGGAAAAAGAGACCAGGACAGTAGTAATCCCCATGAAAAAAGGACCGATCAATCCGCCTTTATCAGCTTGTTTATCCACTTTATTAACGATTCCAGAGGGAAGTATTATTTCGAACATACCCAGAAAAGAAGCCGCAAAAATCATAAACAGCAGGAAGAAAATAAGATTAGGTATCCAGTGGGTACTGAGAATATTGCCAAAATTCGCATCCAGTCCGGTAAGAGCGACGAGAACCCCCAAGCCTGTATATACCAGGATCATGGCAAATCCAAAAACCAATCCCTTTAGGATAGCCAGTCCCCGGTTCTCAGCACCTCTCATAAAGAATGATATAGTCATGGGGATCATGGGATAAACACAGGGGGTTAAAATCGCTGCCAGTCCGAGCAAAAAAGTAAGAATCAAGAAACCGGTCATGGATCTTCCTTCTTCCGGTTCGGATTCGGCAATTTCCAGCTGATTTTCGCTGGTCTGTGGAATTTCAACCACTTCCTCCAATCCCTCAAGGGAATCGATCACCCCGGCACGGTTGGGTTTATCAATGCCTTTGATTACTGCTTTTTCTTCCAATGAAGAAGGGACATCAGTTGTTTGGGACCCGCTGAATGATAAAATGAATTCCTTAGTAAAGGGTGGAAGACATGTTTCATCATCGCAACATTGATATTCCACTTTTGCAGTAAGGCTGATGGGATCGGGAGAAATTACCTTAAGGTTTTGCCTGAATTCAGCACGTTTATAATAAGCGCCGATATTGAACTTAAAACCTTCGTCAAACTTAATAATGGGTTTGGTCAGCTCCTGCACTTTCCCAATGAGATTAACCCCTTTCGGAAGATCAAAGCTAAAGGATGTAGGAACCGGACCAGATTGCTCCTGTTCCATGGCATAAATATGCCACGGTTTTTCAATTGCGGCAGTAAAAACAATTTCGTACTGGCCATTTCCGATTTCCGTTTGCCGCGAGGTCCAATTTACCGGATCGTGCATCTCAAACTGGGCACTCAGGGAAAGAGTTGCGAATAAAATACCTAAAGAAAAGATTTTTCTCATATTCCGGAAAGTTTAACAAGGAAAGAAACAGACAAAACAGGTATGGATATCAGGGTTCAGGATTACCAGACCGAAATTAATTTCATTCTGTAAATACGATCTCGTCTCCGTTTTTATCAAACAACTTGACATCAAGAAGGTTGCACGCTAGTGAAGGGGAAACCTTTAGTTCACACTTAAGATCCTTGATCCATCCTTTTCGGACAGAGTTGAAATATCCCTTGTTGATATAGGCCTCCACGAAAGGATGAACCTTTACGTCAATAAACTTCAACTTATATTCGGCTATTACTTTTCGCAGGGAATTCAGGATGGTTTCCGTGAACAAAATAGTCGATTCAACTTCTCCGGTTCCCAGGCAACAAGGACATTTTTCGACCGTTTCGATGTGCATCTCAGGTCTTACCCTCTGACGGGTAATTTGCATCAGGCCAAATTTGCTGAGAGGAAGAATATGGTTCTTGGTCCGGTCTTTAGACATGATTTCCTTCATCCTGTCGTAAAGCATCTGCCTGTGTTCATTGGTATTCATATCGATAAAATCGACCACAATGATCCCGCCCATATCACGTAGTCTCAATTGCCTGGCTATTTCTTCGGCAGCTGCGAGGTTCACCTCTAGTGCATTGGTTTCCTGATCGGAACCTGATTTGGAGCGGTTACCCGAATTGACATCGATCACATGAAGTGCTTCAGTATGCTCTATTATGAGGTATGCACCGCTCTTGAATGAAACCGTTTTGCCAAAAAGGGACTTGATCTGTTTTTCTATATTAAGCTTTTCGAAAATCGGCTCTCTACCATTGTAAAGTTTAAGTATCTTACTTTTTTCAGGCGCAATATCCTGAACAAAAGTCTTAATTTCCTGGAAAATGGCTGGCTCGTTCACATAGATATTCTCAAAATTGCCATTGAGCATATCCCTTAGAATAACGGCCGTGCGGTTCACTTCACCAAGGATAAGCTTCGGGACCTTACTGCCGTTGATCTTTTCACAGGCCAACTCCCATTTACGTACAAGCCCTCTTAGCTCCGTATCCAGTTCTGCAACTTTTTTACCTTCGGCAACTGTACGTACAATGATCCCGTAATTCTTAGGCTTGATACTTAACATCAGCGACTTGAGACGTTCCTTCTCTTCATTCGATTCAATTTTCGAAGAAACAGAAACTTTATCGGAAAAAGGCATCAGGACAAGGTTACGTCCGGGAATAGAAATTTCTGAGCCCAACCGGGGGCCTTTAGTAGAAATGGGTTCCTTGGCCACCTGAATAATAACGGTTTGACCGGATTTCAGGATGTCATTGATCTTGCCGTCTTTATGGATATCCTGTTCACGTTTGAATTTGGAAACGGGAATAAGTTTGCCCTTACGGGAAAAGGCAAGGTTCATATATTTATTGAGCGTGCTAAATTGAGGGCCGAGATCGAGATAATGAAGAAAGGCATCTTTTTCATATCCCACATCGACGAATGCCGCGTTTAAACCAGGCATCACCTTTTTCACCTTGCCAAGATAAATATCGCCAACAGAAAACCTGGTATCGGTTTTCTCCTTGTTTAATTCTATTAATCGCTTATCTTCAAGCAGGGCAATTGAAATTTCACTTGCTGACGAAGCGTCAATTACCAATTCATTACTCACGGAAATATTTTTTTTTGTTGCTTAGGTTTCATTAAAAGAAACCGGACAATACAATAAACCTAAAGACCTGGAAGGATCTTTAGGTTTACAACAATTTTCAAAAAGGTTAAATTATTTCTTCTTTTTGTGTCTGTTTTTACGTAAACGTTTTTTTCGTTTATGCGTCGACATCTTGTGTCTCTTTCTCTTTTTACCGCTCGGCATAATTTAAATCTTTAATCTTATTTTACGTTGGATTTAACCTTACCCACAAATGTCTTTGCCGGTTTGAATGAAGGAATGAAATGTTGCGGAATAATAAGAGTGGTGTTCTTAGAAATATTCCTGGCTGTTTTTTGAGCCCTTTTCTTTACTATAAAGCTTCCGAAACCTCTCAGATAAACATTTTTATCCTTGGCTAAGGAATCCTTTACCGACTCCATAAAAGCTTCAACGGTTTTTTGCACAGTTACCTTTTCAATCCCTGTGGTTTTTGAAATCTCGTTTACGATATCTGCTTTAGTCATTTTAAAACACTTTAATTATCAATGATTTAGAATATTCTTTTCAATTAGAGTTGCAAATATAATTTTTTTCTGCCGATTAATAAAATTCAAAACAATTATTTTTGATTTATTTGCAATTTATTTTTTCACAAGATCATGGAAATTAGCGGAATATTACGAAAATGGTACCTCGACAACCGGCGTGATCTGCCCTGGAGGGAGACCAAAGACCCCTATAATATATGGATATCCGAGATTATACTCCAGCAAACCAGGGTGGAACAGGGTACCGGATATTATAAGAGGTTTATTCAAAAATTTCCGGATCTCCTTTCCCTGGCCTCTGCGGACATTGATGAGGTGCTCAAAATCTGGCAGGGTCTTGGATATTATACCAGGGCGAGAAATCTTCATCAGGCTGCCGGTCAGATCATGGAAACACATGCGGGCATATTTCCTTCCAACTTTAATGATATAATCAGGCTGAAAGGGATAGGAAAATATACTGCCGGGGCCATCGCTTCCATAGCCTTCAACCTTCCGGTACCTGCGATTGACGGGAATGTAAAGAGGATATTCTGCCGCTTTTTTGGGTTCGGGGAAAATCCGAATTCTGGAAAGGGAAAATCCATAATTGAAGGTTTGGTAATGGAAACTCTGGACACCAAACATCCGGGTGATTTCAACCAGTCCCTCATGGATTTTGGTTCACTGGTATGCAAACCGGGAAACCCCGATTGCGCCCATTGCCCTTTAGCCCAAAAGTGCTATGCCTTTAATGAGAACAAATTGAGCGATTATCCCGCTGCATCCAAAAAAATTAAGTCACGCACCCGGTATTTTTACTATCTTGTATTAATCCAAAATAAGAATTTTTTTATTGAACAACGAATGGAAAGTGATATTTGGAAGCGCCTTTATCAATTTCCGCTAATTGAAGGAGACAAGGGTCTGAACAGGCAAGCGCTGATGTATGAAATTAAGAAGAAATTCCTGCAGATCGCAGCCTCATCTTCGAGTAAGATAGCAAATACCCTTGAAGAGTTAGAAGTTCTAAACATTTCCGAAGAGCACCGGCATATATTGAGTCATCAAAAAATACTGGCGCGGTTTATTGAAATAAAAATTAATGAAGGTGAGCTATCGGGTTTGATTTTTTCCCATACTGATTGGAAAATGATCCCCTTTACTGATATTCACAATTATGCCCTTCCCCGGCTTATTGAAAAATTTGCGAATAATTTTATATCTTTACAGTTTAAACAACAATAAATTATGTCTGTTAACAAAGCCATACTAGTCGGGAATGTAGGAAAAGACCCTGAAATCAGATATCTTGAAAGCGGAACTGCCCTGGCAAGGTTCCCACTGGCTACCTCTGAAGTGTACAAAAACAGGGATGGGGAAAAAATATCCAATACAGATTGGCATAATATCGTACTGTGGAGAGGTCTGGCCGAGGTAGCGGAAAAATATGTTAAAAAAGGCAGTCAATTGTATATTGAAGGGCGCATTAAGACCCGCTCCTATACCGATAAAGATGGAAATACCCGCTACACTACTGAAATCGTGGGAGACAATATGCAGATGCTCGGAAAACGGGGCGACGATAACTCTTATGACGGATCAAGCCAGGAGGACCGGAATTCCGAAGGATATCCCGGGACTTCCAAAACCTCCTCCGGCAGCGGACAGCCAGCCACCAATACACCAAATTCATCAAACGCTGATACAGGTGGAAACGATCAGGCTTTTTCCGGCAATAATGATGAACCAATAAATGAACTTAACGATGGGAACGAAGCTGATGACCTTCCCTTCTGATAATTAATTTAACCTTCGCTTGGATCCAGACTCATTTTATTCCGGATTGCTTCTCTTCAATAGCATTATCCTTTATCCAATCACCCCGGGGGTGATATACGGTTTGGTAAGCATATTTATATTGCTAATTGGTTCAGCACTGGTTTCCGGTTCGGAAACGGCATTTTTCTCCCTGGGCCCCTATCATCGCAACAAGCTTAAGGAGATGAATACCACCGGATCACAAAAAGTTTTAAAACTGCTTTGGAACCCGGAAAAATTGCTGGCCACAATTCTGATCAGTAATAATTTTATCAACATTGCCATTGTGGTGATCTCCACCTGGGTAACGACAACTATTTTTGATTTCAGAGAAGATCCAATTACCGCTTTTCTCATCCAGGTCATCTCTGTCACTTTCCTGATCCTTCTTTTCGGGGAGATTATCCCAAAACTTTACGCTAACCATTATTCCCTGAAATTCGCCTTGTTCATTGCCTCTTTTATATCCTTCCTGGATAGTGCTTTTACTCCTCTCAGCAAATTTATGCTTTCTACCACTTCCTTCTTTAACCGTAATATTTTGACCCCAAAAACCGGAATCTCTATGGTCGACCTGTCCGATGCGCTGGATCTCACCACCGGGGTGGTAACCGAAGAAAAAAAAATCCTGAAGAGCATCGTAAAATTTAGTCAGACCGAAGTGAATGAAATCATGCGGCCCCGCACCGATGTAATTTCCGCAGACCTGGAAACGGCACCCGGCAAATTGATCGAAATCATCAATTCCTCTGGTTACAGCAGAATACCGGTATATTCGGAAACTCTCGATAATATTAAAGGGATCCTTTATGTAAAAGACATACTTCCTCACATTAATAGTTCGGCGGATTTTAACTGGCAATCTATGATTCGTCCTCCATATTATGTTCCGGGAGGGAAAAAAATCAATATCCTCCTTCAGGAATTCCGGGAAAAAAAGAATCATCTCGCCATAGTCGTTGATGAATATGGAGGAACTGAAGGCATAATTACCCTGGAGGATATCCTCGAGGAAATTGTGGGAGACATTACCGATGAGTCGGATGAAATCGAAAGCTATTTCACAAAAGTGGACGAACGCAATTATATTTTTGATGCTAAAGTCCTTCTAAACGATTTTTATAAAGCCCTCCATGTGGATGAGGAAGCCTTTGAGCGGTTAAGAGGAGATGCTGATACCCTGGCCGGACTATTGTTGGAACTTATTGGTGATATACCTGATTTAGACGACAAGGTAAGCATAGAGGGCTACTCCTTCACCGTAACAGCCGTGGATAACAGGCGAATTAAAAAAATAAAAGTGACGCTTGATAATACCCAAAAACTGAAAGCCCAATGACCAGTAAGCATAGGTTTACAGCAGGTTTACTTTTTCTTATTGCAGTCAGTATGGTTTCTTGCCAGGAGGGCTATACCCCCAAACCCCATGGGTTTGTAAGAATTTATTTTCCTGAACATTCCTACGACACATTTAAAGGAGAAACAGCGCCCTTTAGCCTTCAATATCCTTCCTACGCTACCATCCAACCCGACAGTTCAGCCAACGCTGAGGCTTTTTGGTATAATATCCTTATGCCCCCGTTCAACGGCACTGTTTATCTAAGTTATAAAAAAGTAAATTCGAACCTTGAGGAGTATATTGAGGACAGCCGGAACCTGGTATATAAACATTCAATAAAGGCGGACGCCATTGATGAAACCCTTCTTAATGATCCGGATAGACAAGTCTATGGGATTTTATATGACCTAAAAGGGAACACAGCCTCGGCTTTACAATTTTTCCTGACCGATTCTTCACGTAATTTTTTGCGGGGTTCATTATATTTTAATACCCAGCCAAACAAAGATTCCCTTGCACCCGTTATTCAATTCGTAAGAGAGGACTTGCTCCATCTGATTAATAGCCTCGAATGGGCGAAACCTGCGGGAAAATGAAAATGAAAAATACATTGAAATAGAGCCTCCTCTACTGCAATTAGGCCGATATCAATTGTGAATTTGTCAATTTCATCTCGTTCCCCTGAAGTTTAACAATGCATTATCATCCAACTTTTAAATATTTATGTAAATTTGACATTGCTTAAAATCCCAGAAAGAGACCGAAAAGATAAATCATGGGTATAGTATTAAGAGAAAAGATCAACGGGGATTGTATATTGGGTATCTGGGAGATCAGTGAGAGTTACGAAGACCTATATTCAAGACTCAAGCTTGATGAGGAAGAGATTGCAACCTTGAATAATTTCAAAAGTCCCGCAAGAAAGCTCGAATGGCTGAGTGTCCGGGTTTTGATCAATGAACTCACAGGGCTGGAATCCAAAATAATCTACAACGCAGAACACAAACCTTTTTTAAAAGGCAACTCCTATCATATAAGCATTTCTCATTCGATTAAATTAACTTCCATATTGATAAGCAGAACCAAAAGGGTTGGCATCGATCTGGAGAAAATGAGTCACAAAATAAGTGAACTTGGATTTAAATTCATCAATGGGCAGGAGCTGATTACCGAAAATCCGGAGATAAAGAGATATCATCTTTACCTCCACTGGTGTGCTAAGGAGGCCTTATATAAAATATGCGATAAGCAGGACATTAATTTTAAGGAGAATCTGACCATTTTACCTTTTTCACCAAAAAATGACGGGGTTATTAAAGGGAGGGTACTTAACATTAACGGGGTGGAGGATTTTACCCTTTACTACAAAAAATACAATGACTATTCCATTGTCTGGACGTGCAAAAAATGAACATCTACTCCTCCATAAGCGAAGCCTCCCGGAACGGCAAAAAGAAAATAGCCGTGCTTATCGATCCGGATAAATACAACCGTAAGAAGATAGGGAATATTATTGAACTATCCACAAAAGCGGGGGTCGACTATGTTTTTGTGGGTGGCAGTATCCTCCATGCATGCATGAAGGATAGCATTCAAACAATAAAGGAAATAACCTCCACTCCGGTAGTAATTTTTCCTGGAAATGTTATGCAGGTTTGTGATGAAGCCGATTGCATCTTATTTTTGTCACTCATCTCCGGGAGGAACCCGGAATTTCTTATCGGTCATCATGTTCTTGCAGCTCCTTCCCTGAAGAAAAGTGGAATTGAGGTTATTCCCACGGCCTATATTATTATCGAAAACGGAAAAAGAACCTCGGTTGAATACATGAGTAACACCATACCCATTCCTGCTGAAAAGCATGAGATCGCCACTGCAACTGCTATGGCCGGTGAGATGCTCGGCTTAAAACTAACCTATCTCGAAGCGGGAAGCGGAGCATCCGAAACAGTTGGATTAAAAACAATTGAAGCAGTTAAAAAGAGTATTTCACACCCACTTATTGTTGGGGGCGGGGTAAAATCGGTCGAAAATGCCAGAGTTATTTATAAAGCCGGGGCGGATCTGATTGTGGTTGGCAATGCGCTTGAGAGCAATCCGGAATTGATATTACATCTCGCCGAGACCCGGTATGCAATTTAGTCTGTTTCTAATATTTTATTTGATCGCAAATTCTATTCCCACTTTTAGCCGGGGCAGTTCCGGTAAATCATAACTGCCTTTAAAATAATCGGATAAGCGATATTTTCCATAAAGGGCCCATTTATTGTATCCGATTCTGCATGTCAATCCATATCCGAATCTCTCAATATAATCAAGCTTTCTAAAAATCTGCCGCTCTTTCCCGGCAAAAGCATTTGCATCCTCGTTTTCAAGTACCTTCACCTCTTTCACCGAATGATTTAGCTGACCGTATGCCCCAATGTCAAAATAACTGCCGAGGGTATTGCCCCTTGGACCGATATTGAACCGCTGATATAGCTCCAGATTAATTGAATTATTAAGAATATGGTGCTTCTTTACCGTACCAGCAACCCTGGGGTTGTCAATATTAGAAAACAAATCGGCAGCGTTGAGAGTAAAATTGTCCACTTTGAAATGAACATCATATCCAACTGAATAAAAAGAATTTAATTTTCTTTTGTATCGATATCCAATGATATATTCTCCGGATTTCCAAAAGTTAATGGAAGTAATCCCCTCCTCGTCGAAATCGGGGATTAGCTCCAAGTCCAATGTATACATAACTAAAATTTTGCATGTTGGGACCATCGGTCTCCTGGTATTGATCCTCAACCTCCATATCCAGAAGCACCTCCTGCGAAAAGATATTACTCTCAAATAGCATAAATGCCAGTAAAAGAAAGGATTTCATCACATGGGTAGACATATTTTCAGTATTGGTTTTTCATTGCGGATATTTGAGAAAAAATCCTATAACTTTAATAGGTGTAAATATAATACAATGATTATTAAATCTTGTTCGATTCATAATACCCTCCTTAATCAATACCAATTCCTTCCGTATATCCTTTGTAATGCACCCGCAATATTTCCGATTCCTTCATCTCAGTTATATCGATCGAATAGACCCCATCGGAGGGCATTTTAATTACTTTGTATGACCGAAGCTTTCCGGAAACCTTATCGGCGAAATGATAGTAAAGATAGTCCTGATCAAATAATCCATATAATCCAGCCACGGGGCCATTTTCCCTCCCTGTATTATCACTCATGACCGTGATATTGGTGTCATATCCAAGTTCATCGGAAAAGTGAAGTAAGGTCATCCCATTCCCGGTACTATCCTTCAACACCATAATGGTATCGGCACCCATGGAAGGGTCTTGCAGCCTGACCTGAACGGTTTTACCAGTCGGTTCGAGAAGAAAAGTCGGGGCTATATTTAATTTATCACCTGTGAAGTAGGCTGCCTGTGGCACACCATAACCGTGGGCGTAATCATAGTAGGGATAAAGATGTCCCGATTTACAAATTTCTCTGTACAATTGGATACTGCTCCATCCCGGATGCATTTGTTTGACGCAGGCAGCGAATCCCGCAGCCAGGGGTGCAGCAAATGAAGTCCCATAGGCAAGCTGGAGCTTACCGTTTTGTTTTATGGTAATAACATCACTGAGAGTGACAATTTCCGGCTTCAACCGTCCATCATAGGTAGGCCCGAAAGAGCTAAAATCTGAATGAATTCCCGTTGTACTGCTAATTCCTCCAACCGACAGAATACTATCCGCATCAGCCGGTGCACCAATAACCTGCCACTGTTTATCTCCATCGTTCCCTGCTGCATTGATCACCAGGATTCCTTTACGGGCTGCCATTCCGGCCATTCGCGAAACGAATGTATGTTTCCCGTCCATCTGACGGGGGAAGTAGCGATTAAAAGTATATCCGAGGGAACTGCTTATGATATCTGCTCCAAGTTTATCGGCCCATTCTACTGCGGCTGCCCAATTCTCCTCCTCGGAAAATACTTCGGCATTCACCTCTGTACGAGCCAGAAGGAATTCTGCCCCTGTTCCCAACCCAAGGCTTAACCCCATATCAGAACCAGCAATACAGGCAAAAACACCCGTTCCATGAAAATTGTAATTGTATACAAATTCCCTTTTCTTTACGAAATCATAGGTAGCAATAATCCGGCCCTCATCCCTGATCTGTTTAAACCAGGATAATGTGTCCACCCCTGGGAAACCCGCATCAAATATAGCTATCCTTACTCCTTTCCCGTTGACTTCGCGCTCACTGAAATAGTGCCCCCCCATGGCCTCTTTTTGATTTGAGATATGCTCTTTTTGTTCCTCATCCGGAATATTACCAACCGCTGTTTTAGAGTTAAGTCCGGATTGAGAATCAATCATTTCGGTTCCGGATACAAAAGGCAGATTTTCAATTGCCTTAAGCTGTGCAGGACTGAGAACAACAGACACTGCATTCAACCATCTGCTTTTTACTCCTATTTCTGAAAAACTTTCCAACGCAGCGCAATATTGCTCATTTAGAGGAAGGTTTTCAAATTCAAACAAGTCAACGCCCGAATACACTCTTTTATCAATAGCTTTCTGATCGAAGTAAGAGTAGGGGTTGAATTCAATATTATTTTTATCTTTAAAGAACACCCAATATTTTGATTGAGCCGGAAGAGCAGTACTTAGAGTAATTAGCAATAAAAAAGCATAAAATCTTAACATCAGAGTATAATAAAGTAATCAGAAACCAAAATCTCATTTGAACAATTCAGGAATAACTATTCCCTGCATGGACGAAGGTCCGGATATTTGAAGCAATGCTGCTATTGTGGGTGCTATGTCCGTGATGGAAAACTTAGTGTTGATTTCTTCCCTTCCAACTTTCCAGCCGTACCAGACAAGTGGGACATGGGAGTCATAATGAAAGGAGGAGGCATATTGCCTGTCCGCCCCTTTTTCAACCCATCCGGCACTAATATTCAATAAAATATCGCCGGAGCGTTTTTGGTTATAGCTCTTTTGCATTTTCTCAAAATTACCATGGGTATAGTTATTTTTCATTAGATCGGTAGCGGTAAGGGTATTGGATATTCCATCGAACTGGACCATAAACCCTGCCACCTTTTCCTGAAAATCGGGAAGGGAAAACTTAGAGGATTCGATAAGTTCCCGATTAAGGAATATTTGCTGCGCATAGTAGAAATTTATCCATTCTCCTTTGCCATAAATTACATTCAGGTATGTTTTAAGAAGGGACAAGGCAGAGTTATAGTTAAAATAGCCGCCAGGCATTTTACGTCCGGTCAGATAAGAGGGAGGGTTAGCCGAAGCATTGTCTGCCGTGAGGTAGACCAGAACATTTTTCAATCCGATTTCCTTATCCACAAAATCAAGCAAGTGTTCAAGCTCCCGGTCCAGGCGAAGGTAAATATCTTCCATTTCCACCGACCAGGAGGTAAATAACTCCCCGACGTAAGAAGTCGCAGCATAGTTCAGGCTAAGCCAGTCGGTGGTAAGGTCGCTGCCCAGCTCTTCACCCAGTATCGAAGCGATTGCAAAATCGGTGGTATAGGTATTTCCGAAGGGAGTATACTTTAAAATCCTATAATCGATTTCCCTCCTCTTTTTACCGGCAAGTACCTGAAGATCGTATGGAAAGGTTTTAATGCCTTCAAATCCTTTTTCATATTCATTATCATCCCCTATGCTGGAGTCGTACTGACTAATGGGGAATAAAGTTTCCCATGTTTCACTCAGGTAGATATCCGGAATCTTCTTCTTATTGAATTCGTTTGCCCAATCAGGGATACTTTTCGCGTAGAAAGTACTGGTAACCCATTTTCCGGAGTTATTATCATACCAGTAACTGCCATTTGCAAGGTATCCTCCAGACAATACGGCAATCTTCGGATCAAGGCTTATCGAAAGAACTTTGGATTCAAATTTTCCGGCGATCCTCAGCTCATCCGAGAGACTGCTCACCTGTAGTTGCGTTGGGGCAAATTTCCCTTCACCAAATTTCCCCCCAACTCCTTCTGCTGTTTCATCGTCAACGCAATAAACTATGCGGTTTTTCAAGCGGTCGTACCAATAATCAGAAACAATGCCGTGCACATCAGGATAGGCCCCGGTGGCTATACTTGCAGCACCGCTTCCGGGCTCAATAATCAAATAGTCGTGATGAGTGTTCTTGCAATTCGTCCCCTTTGAATATAATCTTCTAAAACCACCCTCTCCGAATTTGTCCCAATACCGGTTAACATAATCGTATCTCATTCCGGAAACGACAATTCCAATAACCAGTTTAGGTTTCTCAGAGGGAATTTGTCGATCCTGGGGGAATATTGGCTGAGCAAGTAATTGGCAAAGAGACAAAAGAAAGAAGATCCTCATATTTAAAATTAATTTTTAGGTGATCATCGGCCAAAATCCGACTAACTCAAATACAGCAATAAGGTAAAAACAATTTTCTATGATTTTTATTGTTGGAAGGAGGGTTCTAAAAAGGATAAATTTATGTTTATGATTCAGACATTAAACCTTATATGCAAAATATTACCGTCCCCGATAACATAATTCTTCCCTTCAATGGTCAGCTTCCCTGCTTCCTTGCATGCATGCTCTGATCCGAGGCGAACAAAATCATCATACTTCATTACCTCGGCCCGGATAAACCCTCTTTCAAGATCACTATGAATGACCCCGGCAGCCTGTGGTGCCGTCATCCCTTTCTTAATGGTCCATGCCCTTACCTCTTTAGGGCCTACCGTGAAGAAGGACTGCAGGTTTAATAAAGAATAAGCTGATCTTACCAGTTTGTTGACCCCGGGTTCCGACAATCCAATGTCTGACAAAAAGGCGAGACGGTCAGATTCATCCTCCAATTCGGAAATCTCAGCTTCCAAACCAGCAGCGATAACCAGGACTTGCGTATCTTCATCTTTCACTGCCTCTTTTACTGCCTCTACATAGGCATTGCCATTCAAGGCTGAAGCTTCATCGACATTGCAGACATAAAGAACCGGTTTGTTGGTAAGCAGAAATAAATCGTCTGTAAACCTGCGGTCATTTTCATTCACAGGAGCGGAACGTGCGGACATGAAATTTTCAAGGTGGTTTTTATAGATGTTCAGGACCTCAACACCCCGCCTGGCTTCTTTATCGCCGGTTTTCGCAGCCCTTTCCAGGCGTGCAATTTTTTTTTCTACCGATTCCAGGTCTTTTATCTGCAGCTCCAGATCGACGGTTTCCTTATCGCGAACAGGGTGGACCGATCCTTCGATATGAACAAGATCGTCGTCGTCAAAGCATCGGAGTACGTGGATCAGCGCATCAGTATTACGGATATCGGAAAGGAACTGGTTCCCGACCCCCTCCCCTTTACTGGAGCCTTTGGTCAATCCCGGGATATCCAGAATTTCGACAGTGGCAGGGATTAGCTTCTGGGGTTTTTCAATTTCAGCGAGCTTATCCAGTCGTGGATCCGGGATATTAATAATCCCGATATTCGATTTATTTGAACTAAAAGCAAAATTACTGGATTCTGCTTTTGTATTGGAGAGACAATTGAAAAGGGTGGTTTTGCCTGTATTGGTAATCCCGATTATTCCGCACTGTAGGCTCATTTTTGATCCGTTTTTTGTTCAGGGCAAAAGTACTTCTAAATTTTGAATATTTAAATTGCCGTTTTAACCCTTACTATATAAATAAAATTATTTTACCTTTTAACCGGATCTTTTGAATTAAGTATATAAAAATAAATTCCGGGAAGTCCGTTTCTTTTTCACCGCAACCCTATCATTGGGCCCTGTAGCTATCCCGGTTACCATTTTTTTTGTCGGGTTTTAGATGCAAATAATCGAAAGAATAGGTTCACTAACCATTAAATCAAATTGCCAATTATGGAGAAAAGTGTATTTTTGCCCTCAGAAAATTCCTAAACCAAAAAATAATGAATAATTCTCTTGTAAACAAAGCCTCGGACAACATCCGTATCCTCGCTGCCTCCATGCCTGAAAAAGCCAAATCGGGACATCCTGGTGGGGCCATGGGTGGTGCCGACTTTATTAATATTTTATATTCAGAATATCTGCAATTCGATCCCGGTAATATGGACTGGGCATTTAGAGACCGGTTTTTTCTCGATCCCGGACACATGTCGCCTATGCTTTATTCCATTCTCGCGATGTTTGGCAAATTTTCCATGGAAGAACTTAAAAATTTCAGGCAATGGGGGAGTCCCACCCCAGGCCACCCTGAACTGGATGTTGCACGAGGGATTGAAAATACCTCAGGGCCTTTGGGTCAGGGGCATACCATGGCCGTTGGGGCTGCTATTGCAGAAAGATTTTTGGTTAGCCGTTTCGGTGAATGGATGGCCCATAAAACCTTCACTTTTATTTCCGACGGGGGTGTACAGGAAGAAATATCTCAGGGCGCAGGAAGAATTGCCGGCCATCTTGGTCTCAGCAATCTGATCATGTTCTATGATTCGAACGATATTCAGCTTTCTACAGAAACCAGTTCCGTAACTTCTGAAGACACGGCTGCAAAATACAAAGCCTGGGGTTGGAATGTCCAGACTATCAACGGTAATAATGTTTCCGAAATCAGGAAGGCACTTGACAAGGCAATTAAAGAAGCTGAAAAACCCAGTCTGATTATTGGAAAGACCATCATGGGAAAAGGAGCCGTAAGTGCCAATGGCGATAGTTTCGAGCGTAAGGTATCCACCCATGGGATGCCACTTTCTGAAGCCGGAGCCTCGTATGAAAAAACGGTAGCCAATCTCGGAGGTGATCCGCAAAATGCTTTCACCATCTTCCCCGATGTTGCTGATTACTATAGAGAGATTATTGAAAAGAAAAAGAAAGAGGCGCGACTGAAAAAAGATGAACAGGCAAAATGGGAAGCTAAAAATCCTGAATTGGCCGCTAAACTGAAAAAATTTCTCACCAATGAAATCCCGGCAATTGCCTATGAAAGTATCGAGCAAAAAGAGAATATCGCGACCCGGGCCGCATCATCTGCTGTGCTTGCCTATTTTGCAAAGAATGTCGAAAACATGATCGTCACCTCGGCCGATCTTAGCAATTCGGATAAAACCGATGGATTTTTGAAGAATACCAAGGCTTTTATAAAGGGTGATTTTTCAGGTGCTTTTCTTCAGGCCGGTGTGAGTGAGCTCACGATGGCGGCTATCTCTAACGGCTTGGCGCTCCATGGCGGGATTATTCCTGCTTGTGGCACTTTCTTTGTTTTTTCCGATTACATGAAACCCGCAGTGAGGCTTGCAGCGCTAATGGAGCTTCCGGTAAAATATATCTGGACCCATGATGCATTCAGGGTTGGGGAGGACGGCCCGACACACCAACCGGTAGAACAGGAAGCTCAGATACGCCTGATGGAGCACCTGAGAAACCATTCCGGAAAACGATCAGTGTTGGTACTTCGACCTGCCGACGCCCCGGAAACTTCAGTAGCCTGGAAGATGGCGCTGGAAAACATCACCTCTCCCACAGCTCTTTTGTTGTCAAGACAGAGCATCAAAAATCTTCTTCCTTTAATTAAGAACTCTAACCGTTTTAGCGATGCTCAGGGAGCCTTCAAAGGTGCTTATATTGTGAAGGCGACAGATTCGAATCCCGACCTTGTGCTTGTGGGCAATGGGTCTGAAGTAGCTACCCTGGTCGAAGGAGCGAATCTTCTGGAAGCAAAGCTTAATATTGCCGTGAGGGTTGTATCTGCAATATCCGAAGGTTTGTTCAGGGATCAGGATCCCGCCTATCAGAGAGAAGTCCTGCCTCCCAATATTCCGACAATAGGACTGACAGCCGGTCTGCCGGTAACACTCGCCGGACTTGTAGGCAATAAGGGCATGGTCATTGGGTTGGAGAGTTTTGGCTTCTCGGCACCATATAATGTCCTTGATGAAAAGCTGGGATATACTGCAGAAAATATTTTTCAACAGGCTAAGGTCTTTTTGGAGAAAAAATGAAGCTATCAACCATTATCCAGGGAATAATAATCCTGTTTTTTTTCATTCCTGTTCATTCCCAGGAAAGTAAACCTGTGAAACCGAATGAGATTACCAGGATCCTGTTTGTGTTCGATGCTTCGCAGAGCATGTCGGGAACATGGGAAAGCGACGAGAAAATTAATATCGCACGCAAGATTCTTACAGAAATTGTCGACAGCCTTCAACAGGTCGACAATGTACAAATGGCACTTAGGGTATACGGGCATCAGAGTCCGGTTCCCCCACAGGATTGCAATGACACCCGCCTCGAGGTTCCTTTTGCCCCGGGAAATGCGGCCCGGATAAGGCAAAAACTTCGCTTCATTACCCCAAAGGGAACAACCCCTATTGCCCACTCGCTGGCTATGGCTGCCAACGACTTTCCTGATTGTGGCAATTGCAGGAATATCGTGGTCCTGATAACGGATGGAATTGAAGCATGCGACGGCGATCCCTGTGAAGTCTCCCTGGAATTACAAAAAAAGGGGATCGTTTTGAAACCATTTGTTATAGGAATTGGTATTGATCCGGGTTTCAGGGAAACATTCGATTGTGTTGGCTATTACTATAATGCCAAAGAGGAGAAAAATTTCAGAGAGACCCTGGGCTTCGTGATTACACAGGTACTGAACAAGACAACTGCACAGGTAAACCTGCTGGATGAAAATGGGCTTCCTACCGAAACAGATGTGAACATGACCTTTTATAACCGTCTTTCAGGAAGGATCATGTACAATTATGTTCATACCATGAACCACCTTGGAAATCCCGACACACTGGAACTGGACCAACTGGTTACCTATAGCCTGCTCGTACATACCATTCCTCCGGTGAAACTTGACAGCTTCAGGATTACTGCCGGGAAACATACTATCATCCCGGTCAGCGCGCCACAAGGATACCTGGTAGTAAAACCAGTTAAAGGAAGGGAGTATGATGATCTGTATTATATTGTCAGGGAAAAAGAGAGTATGCAAACGTTGAATAACCAAAAAATAAAACTGGCCGAAAAATACCTCACCGGAAAATATGACATCGAAATTCCAACCATCCCCCGACTATATATTAACGATATTGAAATTCTTCAGAGCCATACCACCACGATTGAAATCCCACAACCAGGGGAGGTTTCTTTCAATATGAATCACACCGGTTATGGAAGCATCTTTTTACTCGATGGAAAAAATCAAAAAAAGGTATACAATTTAAATCCGGCGATAAGGCAACAAACCGTGTTATTGCAACCCGGATCATACAGAGTGGTCTTCCGACCGGGACAGGCGAGAATGACCTTATTTACTCTGGCCAGGGAGTTTGATGTGCGTTCAGGAGAGAGTGAAACTATTGACCTCTACTAATTTTGCACTATAAAGGATGAGGAGTTTAAACCTTTCCTGGCATTTCATCTCTAAGCTTAAATCACAGAAGGCCAATGGAGGAAAATTCAGATATTAATCTTATCGAACTATTTCAACAGGATGGGGAAGCCGAAAAAGCCTTCAGCATGATCGTTGAGAAATATAAGGAGCGAATATACTGGCACATACGCAGAATGGTAATCCATCATGAGGATGCCGATGATATTTTGCAGGAAGTATTTATTATTATATGGAGAAAACTCAAGGATTTCAGGGGCGAATCATCCCTGTATACCTGGATTTACAGAATTGCCAGCAATGAGTGCCTGAGTTTTCTTCATAAAAAAAGTGCAAGAAGTCTTATTCCACTGGATAAAAAAGGAAATTCCATAGTCAATTCTCTCGAGTCGGATGCATATTTTGATGGCAATGAGATTCAAAGAAGGCTCGTGGCTGCCGTCGCCAGCCTTCCTGAGAAACAAAAACTTGTCTTCAATCTGAAATATTACGAAGAAATGAAATATGAAGAAATATCGGAAATCTCAGGAACCAGTATAGGTGCTTTAAAAGCCTCCTACCATCATGCAGTAAAAAAAATAGAGGAATTTATAAAAGGCGATTAAACCATATTGGAAAATTTGAATCAAAGGAATATAAAAACATGGAAAACAAGAATAAACATAGGATCCGGCTGGAAGATGTGCCCCGGGAAAATAATTTTAAGGTGCCGGAGGGGTATTTTGAAAATTTTACTTCTCTACTGAACAAACGGCTGAAGGAGGGAGAGGAGGGAAAATCCCCCACCCGCCGTAGTTTTTCCGGTTCCCGTTCCATTTTAGGCCTGGCTGCAGGATTAGCTTTCCTTGCTCTGGTTTCCTTCACACTTATCAGGTTTATCCTTAACCAGAATGATAATTCGGGCTCACCGGTCATTGCCTCCAACGACAGTATACAACCCAAGGATTATTCCAACCTGGGAAGTCCCGGAGATCCGTCAACAGAGCAGATACAGGATGAGGTCTTTTACACAGATTACATGATAGATTACCTGGTCGCTGAGGATATAGATATAGGTCTTATTGCTGAAGAACTTTAAAATTATTCCATTATGAAGAAATCCCTGATAAAAACAGACTTCTTTATTGTATTCATTCTAACAGGATGGTTATGGCCTCAAATGATGCAGGCCCAGCCAATGACGATGGAAGAAAGGCTTATCGCACAGCGTGAAGCATTCTTCACGGAACGCCTTAAACTTAACCCAACGGAAACAGAAGCCTTTTGGCCGGCCTATAATGATTACCTGTACAGAAAAGACCGGTTAACAAATGAAAGCAGGAACCAATGCCGCTACATTTACAGGAATTTTGATAACACTACCGATCAGGAAATCAGTGAGTCTTTAAAAAAATATATCCTTCTCCAGGATCAGGAACATGAACTTTTCCTGGAATACAACAAAAAATTTCTTGAGATCCTTCCCGAAAAGAAAGTGCTGCTCTTGTATATTACCGAAGAACAATTCAAACAACATTTGTTGCGTGAGATTAGGGGAAGGGGCCCTGGCGGGGGGCAGGGAAGAATGGGAGGGAGATAAAAGTGATGCGTTATGACGAGTCAACTTTCAACCTCTAATGTCTGATCTCCCATTTCCCGATTATTTCCTTAATCGTCATATTTTCCTGGGATCCTGTAATCATATTTTTTAACGAAATTATTCCTTCGTTCATCTCATTTTCGCCAACAATTGCCACAAAGGGAATATTGTTGCTATTGGCATAATTCATCTGCTTGCTTATTTTGACAGGATCAGGATATAAAATGGTATTGATGCCGGAGTCGCGCACTTGATTAAGCAATGGCAAAATATGAAATATAACCTTTTCACCGAAATTAATGAACATCACTTTCACCGAATTAAAATGGTCCTCGGAAAATAAATTCAGATTTTGCATTACATCATAGATACGATCGGCACCAAAAGAGATTCCCACTCCGGAAGTTCCCGACAGGCCGAAAACCCCAGTTAAATCATCATATCTTCCCCCACCGCAAATACTTCCCATCTCTGTCTCTGTGGCTTTAACTTCAATTATGGCACCCGTATAATAATTCAATCCGCGGGCTAACGAGAGATTAAAAAATAACCGGCTGGAAATGCCAAATTGATGGGCAAGCCTAAAAATAAGTTCCAACTCGGCTATCCCCTTCAATCCTGTTTCTGAATCCGAAAGAAAACCTTTAAGAAAGGAAATTTTCTCTTCCAGCTCTCCCATAAAGTCAAACAATGGAAATAGTTTCTCGATTGAGACCTGATCTAAGCCCCGATCCCTTAATTCAGCAATTACATTTTCTTTCCCTGTTTTTTCAAGCTTATCGAGGGCGATAGTCAAATCTGTCAGTTTGTCAACATGCCCGATGACCTCAGCAATGCCGGCAAGGATTTTTCGGTTGTTAATCTGGATTTCAACCTTTATATTCAATTTTTCAAAAACCCGGTCTATAATGCTGATAAGTTCAGCCTCATTCAAAAAGGAATTACTGCCAATGACATCCGCATCGCACTGATAAAATTCCCTGTACCTTCCCCTTTGAGGCCGGTCTGCTCTCCATACCGGCTGGATCTGGTACCTTTTAAATGGGAAAATCAATTCATTACGGTGCTGCACAACAAAACGGGCAAAGGGGACAGTTAGGTCATATCGCAGACCCCTGTCGCATATCTGCTCCGCCAATGTCGGGGAATCTTTGGCGTGAAGCAATGCCTCGTCAGCTTTCGAAAGAAAGTCTCCCGAATTGAGAATCCGGAACAAAAGTTTATCCCCTTCTTCCCCATATTTGCCCGTAAGGGTGGATAAATTTTCCATTGCCGGCGTTTCAATCGGTAAATATCCGTACAGTTGAAAAACTTCCCTTATAGTATAAAATATATGATTCCTGCGCAGCATTTCACCCGGGGTGAAGTCACGGGTCCCTTTTGGAACAGAAGGTTTGGATGAAGCCATGTTCTTCTTTAGATATTTGAAAATAAAATTATTGTTTTGTGAAATGAAGGAGCTCATTAACCCGGGTATTCCACAATCTTGCTATCTGGCAAGTTTCCGAAAGTCCGATTCAAGAAAACCGTCAGGATGTTTATCGTTCACCATGTGATAATCGAAATAATAAAACTTGGCATCTTCCGCACCAATCAGTATTTTATAGCACCTTGCCTTTTGCTTCTTACCCTCAGGGCCAACTTTATGAAGAAATACGATATCTTCATCACCCTGCATAATTGCCTCCCGAACATCTTCCCGGCTTACAATTTTAAATTTATAGGGATAGTACTGTTTAATTCGTGCGGCCGTACCCACTTCTTTTGATAATTCCTCTTCAATAAGATAAAGGGTCTTCTGATGAAGATCCTGAATATTGTCATTATAATGTTTGAATACATTGATGGAAATGTATTCCGGATGTTTTCGCAAAAGATTTACATGATTTTGGATAAACCTAACAATAGTACCAAGTTTATAAATATAATTCTCCGGATCAACCCCAAAATAACCTAGAGGTACGGATACAATATCGCGTAAATCGTCCATGGTCAGGTTAGGGCCACCCAAAGAAAGATGAAGGAAAACATACCTGGAATCTGTTCTATCTTTTTCAAAACTGACCAATGAAGTATAAAGGAAAGAAAAATCCTCATTTGAGGATAGGCGGTTGAAATCGTCTGTTTTGATGAACTCATATTCTGTAAGTCCCCAGAGTTTCTCCATGACTTCCTTTATTTCGAAATTGAAATCCGACATGGGGCTTTCTTCCAGGACAACATAGGTTTTGGTGGTCAGTAAATGATCCAGATCGGCTTGAGTCGGAACATATTCCTGTTGGGCTTTTATCCCAATAAAACCGCCAAAAAAAATGGAAAGAAAAAGAATTTTTTTCATAAACCAGTATAATAATATATTTTAATCAATTCAGTTTTGCCTGTTTTCCCTGATGGCATCTCTCTGGTCCCCGCTTCGGGACGTATGATATTCAATTAATATCTTAGGTATTACCACACAGCCTGTTCTTTTCTGCCTTTTAAAATTTTCGTTTTTTAAGGAATTCTATTTTGTTGACGGAAAATACAACGGATTTCTTTCATTGAACTTACGAATATAGAGGAATTTTAATTGCTTTTGCTTCCTTTTTTTCAAAGCAGCAAATTCATCATGCAATTCCGGATCCTGCATAAGGAGGACTTCAATACTTTTTACGTCATAATCCATCACCTTGCCCGTTTCAAAATCGATTAGAAATTGTTTCATCTCTGAATTCCGGGTTGACCGGGGCATGGACATATAGGGATTGTAATAGTAGGGATTGTAGTAAGAGTAAGGGTCATAATACCGTGTGTCATAGGTAGTGATGTTAGCCACGAAGTGGCAGATACTCCCGACAATAGTAACCCTGCTGAACCCTTCACTTAAACGAATATAAAGGATGCCATTCCGGCTAAAACCCCAGATATTGCTAACCGCCACCTCCTGACGGATGCCATTTTCATCGAAAAAATATAATTTTTTCTCCGCGAGAAGATTATTATAGAAATCAGGATCGGTATGATCATAATTGGTAATTATACGTGCATATGGGAGAGCATGGTTGGTCTTTACCTGCTGAAAGTTCAGGAATATACCATCGTTAAATTCAAAATCCGGCGTATATTGCACCATTCCATTTTCGCTATCCTGAGAAAAGGCATTCGATGCAACAACTACAATGACCAGAAAAGCTATAAAAGCTCTTACAAATCTTATTATTGAAACCATTTACAAACCTGTTTTATGAGGGTAAAATTATTATTTATGTTAAATAAACAAAAGCTTTCTATCATAAATTGTGCCGTCATCTAAATTTTTTATAACTTTAAATCATAGACTTATCCTTCAGAAATCAAGGTCCGGGTTTTGTGCCTTCTTCAAATTATTTGCTTATATAGTATATTTTATCGGGTTTCTACAATATAACCTGTCATTCAGTATTTCCGGGTTTTTCCACAACTTTTTATAGAATTTGACGTATATAAATCGATAATTTGCTCACTCTTATTCAAAAGTGTTTAAAAGTTGATTCCCAGAAAAGGATAATTATGAATTTGTCTGATTTGCTTCCCGGTAAATTTTTTCCGAAAGCTACTGAAAAAGAGAATGATAGTGATCACCGTTTGTTTATGTACAATCTGATTGCCTATGGCAGTCTGTTAACATTGGCAATTTGGGGGATTTATTTTCTATCTCGTGGTAATGTAACGGATTCCCTCGTTTATTTGAGTACCTTTCTTGTTCTCGTTGCTACTCAGGTCATTTTCCCCCCGGTCAAAAAATTCCGATTAGCTTCTGTCATCCTTGTATTGGCATGGATTTTTATTTTGGCTTACAATTTTTATTTCCTGAGTAGTTTTCCCGGAGCAGGATCATATATATTGGTCTTCCCGCTTATAGCTTTTGTTCTTTTGGATTTGAATCTTGCAGTTATCCTTTCCCTTGCCCTTCCCTTCACCTTACTTCCGGGACTGCTTATGCCACGGAACTTTTCCGGCGCAGCAGAGGAAAGCATTCTTTTCAATGCACCAATTATACTCTACCTGGTGATAGCGCTAATTGCTTACTTTTCAACTTTTCAGGTGTCGGGAAAGGTCAGTACATATAAAAAGATTATTGAAATTTCCACGAAAGAAACACTTGAACGAAATGAGTTCATTTCGCAATTATCCCACCAGTTGCGAACCTCACTTAGTAACATATTACTGGTCAATAATTTGGTAAATTCCTCCCAACTCGATGAGAAGCAGAAGGATCTGATTGATACCCTTCAGGCTTCCACAAACAACCTTGCGGATACAGTCAATAAAATAGTAGATATTACCCAACAGGAGGCCATTGAACTTAAAGAAAGTAAAACCAGTTTTGACCTTGCAACTACGATGGAGAGCATTACCCGCCTTTTCAGGGACCATGAAGGTCTGAATATTGAGCTCCTGATCTCTGAAAATATCACGAATCATATTATAGGCGATCCGATAAAGCTCAAGCAGATATTCTTAAACCTGATACAAGGGATATTAAGCACTTCAGCAAATAATTCGTTATTTATTAAAATAAATTCAGGGATCAAAAAAGAAAATCAAAACAGCTATGTCATTGCATTTCTTTTAAGTGCCTGTTATAAGGAGAAGGAAAAATGCCTGCCGATCCCTAAACCTGGGCAGTTAGAGCTCAACAACACCCAAAAGCTGATCGAGCGCGGAGGAGGGAAAATGATGATTGAAGAAACGCCTGAAAAAACTTTTTTCAAGATCAGTCTCGAGTTCGGGAAGGACCTAACCAGGAGAATTGACAGGCCACTTGATAAGGTGAACATCCTGGAAAACAAGGAGAGGGTGGAATTAAAAAACGCAAACATCCTCCTTGTAGAAGACAATTATATTAATCAAAAGATCGTTCTTCTGAGCCTTAAAAAACTGGTTAAAAATATTGATGTGGCCAATAACGGCAAGGAGGCATTGGATAAATTTGGCACTTCAAAATATGATGTGATCCTGATGGATATTCAAATGCCTGTAATGGATGGAATGGTTGCCACAAAAAAGATCCGTGAAATAGAATCGAGCACGAATATCCAGACCCCAATTATTGCCATTACCGCAAATGCCCTGTCAGGGGACCGGGAAAACTGTCTTGCCATGGGAATGAACGATTATATCAGCAAACCTTTTCAGGTGGAGGTATTGGTACAGAAAATGAAAAATCTTATATAGTCAATACCGAGGGTCTAATCCCAATGATCAATATATCGTCAATCTGTTCCAGGCTTCCTCTCCATTCTTCGATGGTTTCTTCAAGGTAGATCTGTTGTTTTCCAGGAGGAAGTTTATGAATTGAAAGAAGCAAGTGCCGGAGTCGCCGGTATTTAAATTTTTTCCCTTCGGGACCTCCGAACTGGTCGGC
The DNA here is from genome assembly GCA_963779845.1 of uncultured Bacteroidales bacterium. GTDB lineage: Bacteria > Bacteroidota > Bacteroidia > Bacteroidales > CAVZZV01. The sequence goes on from CAVZZV010000001.1 coordinate 669,334, forward strand.
ATAGCCATCGGTAAGGATATAAATCATATCGTCCGGTTTTATTTTGAAGCGGTGTGTCTTGAAAACTTTTCTCATTTGATCATCCGGATCGGCATCGGCTCCTATGGAGAACCGATCTCCTTTAATCTCGATCAGTTTATTCTCGCGAATCAGGTATAAAGAATTGAATGCACCGGCAAATTCAAGGGTCATCCTTTTTTTGTTGATTACACAGAAAGCCAGGTCCATTCCGTCTTTCAGGGAAACATCCTCAACATTGCCGAAAATATCCTCAAAATTGGAATTTAAGGCATTTAAAATGCTTCCGGGTTCCATTATCCCCTGGGTAATGATTATTTTACGAAACAGTTCGAATCCGATAAGGGACATAAAAGCACCGGGAACTCCATGACCCGTGCAATCCACAGCCGCAACAAATACTTTATCCTCAATCTCGGAAATCCAATAAAAATCGCCACTCACGATATCTTTTGGTTTATGAAGCACAAATGATTCAGGAAGGATTGATTTGAACAATCTGGGGGTGGTCAGCATCGCCGTCTGAATTCTCTGCGCGTATTTGAGACTGTCCTCAATATTTTTATTCCTTCGGCTCAGAATTTCCCTCTGCTTTTCTATCTCCCTGGCGATAACATCCCGTTCCCGGAGAATTTTATTGGATTTTCGCAATGCCTGTGTTCTTATGCGAAACACGGCATATATAAGTGCCGATATAATAATTAAAAAGAAGAAATAGGCCGTACGTGTCCTCCATAAAGGAGCTTCAACTTCCAGTGACATATTTATCCCTGCCGGGTTCCATACCTGGTCATTGTTGGATCCTGTAACACTGAAGGTGTATTCACCAGGAGACAAATTTGAAAAAGTCAGGGAATGCTGTGGGCCTATGTCTATCCATGAAGGATTCTTACCTTTCTCTGTAAGAGAATATTTATAATTGTTTTTTTCAGGATTAGTGAAGTCAAGGGCGGAAAATCCGATTGCGAAAGATTCATTTTGCTTTACCTTCATTTTGGGATTAGGAATATTTAAATGGACCTCCCGAATATCCCCTGCATTGATAATCTCCGGATTAGAAAACACCATTTTAGGAATACGTGGATTATTTGGTATTTTTTTGGGATAAAAAGTATTGAAGCCTGCAATTCCTCCAAAAAACATTTCACCATCAGGGGATCTGCTTGCTGATCCGAAATTAAACTCATAGGACTGTAAGCCTTCTGAAACGCTGTAATTTGTAAATGATTCAGTGGATGGGTCAAAGCAGGACAGCCCTCTATTAGTACTGATCCACAGTTGACCATCTTCGTCCTCCAGTATTTTGTAAATGTAATTATTGGGAAGGCCATTCCTCTCCGTGAAGTGAAAGAAACTTTCGTCTGCCGTATTAAATTTTGTCAGTCCTGACGGGGTACCTATCCATATAATCCCATCGTGACCTTTATGCAGACAGTTTATCGACGATCCCTGGAACTCTCCTTTCTGGCTTTCACCATAACTTAGAAAAATATTCTCCTTAATATCAAAGCAAATCAATCCATGATTGGCTGTTCCCAGCCATACCTTTTTTTCCGTGTCCACAATGATTGAATGCACCGGCCCAATCTCTTCTGAGCGGTTGTTATTATAAATTTTATTAAAACAGCTCAACATATTAAGCCGTGCCTTGTAATGGCACACCCCTTTATCCGTGCCGATCCAAATATCTTTCCGCTGATCTTCCTGTATGGTAAAAATATGTCGATCCAGAGTTAGGTCACCCGGTATAGGATGGAAATAACGGCCAAATGAAGAAATCAACTCTTTTTTTGCATCATAAATCCCCAGACCTTCACCACTTCCTATCCAGATCAGGTCTCTGCTATCCTGATAGAATGCACTAATCTTATCGCTGAATATCCTCGATTCAGGATCCGGATTTTCCCTGGATAAATGCCTGATTGATCCTCTCTTCCGGTCAATAATGTCGATTCCGTTATTCCACAATCCTACCCAGAGGTGATCATCGGCATCTTTAAAAATAGCAGAAACATTATTAGAACTTAAAGCCGGAAAGGAGGTGGGGGATGAATTAAAAAGTTTAAATTTCCGAGGTTTAAGATCGATCTTGAACAAACCCTGAAATCCGCCAAGCCATATAATATTGGATTCATCAATACACGCCGAATTCATCGAAGAAAGTGTAAGTGCTGAGTTATGAACAAAAAAAGCGGGAAGGATTTCAAATTGGCCTGTTCGTTTATGGAATCTGGATACTCCCTGCTTTGATCCAAGCCACAAAATCCCTTCCCGATCCTCGATGATGGTATTGATGATATTAAAAGGGGAAGGGTAATAGCGTGAGCCGTCCGGAAAGTAGGACTTAAAACTATTGTGAATACGGTCATATTTATTGATCCCATTGGAAGTCCCGATCCAAAGTTCTCCGTTATTATCTTCGGCCAGAGTCCTCACCTCGTTGTTACTGATGGACAATGGATCCAGGGGGTCATTGAAATAGTGGGTAAACCGCTTGGTTATTCTGTCAAAAGAAAAGAGACCTTCAGAAGTTCCAAACCACAAGAGCCCGTTAATATCTTCAATGATCTGACATGTGTTATCGGCAAAGGAGGACTTACCTATGCTGTGAAAATGTTCATAGGCTTCTATATTCCCTGTTGTAGGATCAAGTCTTTCAAGGTAGTTGGGCGTCTTTATCCAAACAATCCCGTGGGAATCAGGAAAAACCGCTTCTATCTTTTCATCCCCCAGACCGGAAGAAATGCCATACTGCCTGAATCTACCAGTGGGCCGGTCGAAGCGGTTCAGGCCTCTGTTTGTTCCTATCCAAAGATTAGCATCATTATCTTCTGCAATACAAAGGATATAATCATTCGACAAGCTTGTTGAATCGTATGGCTGATACCTGAATACTTTGAATTCATATCCATTATAACGATTAAGCCCATCGTTGGTCCCAATCCATAAATAACCATAAGAATCGGTAAGACAATTGTTGACCCGGGATTGAGACAAACCTTCCCGGATAGTGAAGAGCTCTGCCTCAGGATATAGGGGAACTGCTGTCTGCGCTCCCGCAAACAGTGGAAAAATAAACTCGGTCAGGACAAGAAGAAAATTTACTCTCCACATCATATACTTTATAGGATAACCCTTAAGCATTTATGAATTGATCTCATTGCTATTGCTCTCTTCACGAAATGCAGGACCCTGACTTCTTTTCAGGTGTTTGTTTTTTAAAGAAGGGGAAGGAAGAAACTTTCCAATCCGATATTCTTTCCACCGCGTATTAACCCTTTCGACAATCTCATCGTCCATTAATAAAATATTTGGCCACTTGCGGGAAAACTGATCATGAAAGCCCGTTTTTGATGTCCCGTCAATACATAGTCGAACCTCTTCTTTAAAATTTCGCAGCAGGATAATATCCCGCATAGGATCAATATTGTTAAGGACATACCATAGCAACTCATGATCATCATCAATCGCAACATTTTCATCTGTAAACAGAAAGAAGCTAAATTCCAGCAGGCTTTCCTGGGCCATTAAAAAACCATTGAACTTCTCGAAGTTGAAATGATTATTCTTTTTAAGGGAACCTATAAATATTCCCTTTTTGTCACTTTCAGGCTCAAATTTACGTATATTTTTTATACATTCGTCAAAATAATTAAAATTCTCCACTGGGGGGGAATAGGAAGCTACCCGAATCTGATCAGGCAATTTTGAGGGATCCCCCCCGCAAAGATCTATACCCAGTTTACCTCCATACCCTATCTGCGGACTTGAATGATCAAGAACATCGAGAGGACCGCTGGAAAATATAAGGTTTTTCACAGGGTTTATTTTACGTACTGCCTCAAGAACCGATCCCGCATCATGTATGTTCGTTCCTTCACCTGCTACTAACAATACTTTGTTGAACATCATTTGACCCGCGCCCCACAAGGCGTTCATTACCTTTCCTGGTTGGCCCTCATAACTTTTGTTAATTTTTACAATGGTAAGATTATGGGCAACCCCCGACTCTGGCAGAAACATCTCCTCCATCTCCGGGACCAGGGTTTTGCGGATTGGCATAAGAAAGATTCTTTCAGTGGCTTTGGATATCCATGCATCCTCCTGCGGAGGGATACCCACGAGTGTGGCTGGATAAACTGCTTCTTTCCGGTGAGTTATGCAGGTAACATGTAGTCGAGGATAGAAATCTTCCAGGGAATAAAAACCGGTATGGTCACCAAAAGGACCTTCCATTACTTTATCTTCCGCCGGATCTACATAACCCTCAATAATTATATCCGCATTGGCAGGTACTTCAAGATCATTGCTGATACACCGAACCATCTGTACTGATTTATTTCTCAGGAACCCCGCAAATAAATATTCATCCAGGTTTTCAGGAAGCGGAGCGGTTGCAGCGAAGGTATAAACCGGATCCCCTCCAAGAGCTACCGAAACAGGCATTAAAGATCCCTTCCGCTTATATATTTCATAATGGTTGGCCCCGGTTTTATGTTTATGCCAATGCATTCCGGTGGTTTTCTTATCAAACACCTGCATGCGATACATTCCCGCATTACGTGTACCCGTTTCCGGATTAATTGTATGTACAATTGGCAAGGTAATAAAACGTCCACCATCGTAAGGCCAGGTCTTCAAAATGGGAAATATAGAAAGATCAGGTTCAGTATAAACAATTTCCTGACATTTGGCTTTTGCTTTGATGGAATGAGGGAACAAGCCCGAAATTTTACCCAGCTTTGGAAGCATTCCTAATTTTTCAAAAACAGTATCTTTTGGACTGCTGAAATCGGTGAACATAGCCTCCATTCTCACAGCTATATCGTCAAGATCGTTTACCCCCAGTGCCAGGCACATCCTATTATAGGAACCCATGGCATTGATTAAGACAGGGAAACCGGTTCCCGTATTGGAAAAAAGAAGGGCCTTTCCGCCATCTGGTGATTTGGAGAAACGATCTGCTATTTCAGATATCTCGAGTACGGGATCTACGAAGGTCTTGATAGATAATAATTCCCGGGTATCCTCAAGCCTATCGACAAATTCCCTTAAACTCTTGTAAGCCATTTTTAACTATTCACTAATCATCATCGGATTTAGTTCCCATAGCGATTTTTTCCAACATTTCCGTAGTAATGGATTTGGGTCTTTCAAGCGGATAGCCCAGGGCTCTGTCCCATATAATATTCGCCGCGATACCTATTGCCCGGCCGATACCAAACAGGACTGTATAAAAATCGTATTCGGTAACTCCATAGTGCCATTGGATAACACCAGACTGGGCATCTACATTAGGCCAAGGATTTTTAGCCTTTCCCTGTTCCTTTAAAATGGGGGGAACAACCTTATAAAGAATGTCGGTGTATTGAAAAAGAGGGTCGTCCTTAAGATGGTTAAGGGAAAAGTCGCGCTGTAAGGAATAACGAGGGTCTGTTTTTCGCAATACTGCGTGCCCGTATCCCGGTATAACTTGTCCTGAGTTCAAGGTATCCCAGACAAACTGTTTCATCTCATTTTCGCTTGGTATTTTCCCATTCATCTTTTCAGATAAATCCTGAAGCCAACGAAGCACCTCCTGGTTTGCGAGACCGTGGAGAGGACCAGCCAATCCGTTGATCATGGCTGAAATGGAAAGGTAGATATCGGAAAGACTACTTGCCACAAGGTGTCCTGTATGCGCGCTCACGTTCCCGCTTTCATGGTCAGCATGAATGATAAAATGCATTCGTGTCACATCGTCATAGGGTTTACCGATCCCCATCATATGGGCAAAATTTCCTCCCATATCCAAATTCGGGTTCGATTGGATACGATTCCCGTCACGATATAATTTGCGATAGATGTATGCACCTACCTCAGGCAATTTTGCCAAAAGGTTGAGCGCATCTTCGTATGTAGGATCCCAGTAATCCTGCTTATTCAGTCCTGCATGATATTTCTTGTTAAAGAAGGACTCCCGGCTCATACTTAGGATAGCCGTGGAAAATATCGTCATTGGATGACTATGGGTAGGAAAGGCGTCTATGACCTCGTAGACGTATCGTGGGAGTATCCTTCGCTTATTGAATTCATCAGCAACATCAGCAACATCCTCCTCTGTTGGCATATCGCCCGTGAGCAACAGGTGGAACAGGGCTTCCACATAGGGCATTTCAGCCCCTTTTGGCTTTGGCAGTTTTTCAAATACTTCAGGCAGCGTAAAGCCGCGATAGCGGATCCCTTCTTTCGGATCGAGATAGGATATGTCGGTCACGAGGCTTTTTAACCCCCTCATTCCGCCTATAATCTGGGATATGGTGACTTGATCCACCACTGTATCCCCATATTCTTTCAGTAACTTTTCTGTCCGGGGCCGCCAGGTTTCAATTTTATCGTACAGGATTTGTTTAAGGGTAGGCATAGGGATATTTTTAAAAGTTTCAAATAGTTTCTATTCAACAAGAATTTTTAAAAATAATAAAAATTTTAGATATATACATACATATGTGGGATCATACTTGATACAATAAAAAGTTAAAGTAATTAAGGGTTCTTCCGCTACAATACAAGGCAAAAAAAAGACCGCTTTCGAAAAGAAGGCAGTCTAAAATCTAAGAATGGGTATCCTTATTTCTCGTAGCCATAAACCGCCAAATCCCCTAATTCCTCTTCGATACGGAGCAATTGGTTATATTTGGCCATCCGGTCGGAACGACTCAGGGAACCAGTTTTAATCTGGCCTGAGTTTGTAGCTACGGCGATGTCGGCGATGGTGGAATCTTCGGTTTCCCCGGAACGGTGAGAAGTAATACTGGTATAACCTGCACGATGAGCCATATCAATTGCATCAAGGGTTTCGGTAAGCGTGCCGATCTGGTTCACTTTGATCAGGATTGAATTGGCACAACCCATATCGATACCCTTTTTGAGAAATTCGGTGTTGGTAACAAAAACATCATCTCCTACAAGCTGACATTTGTCGCCAATCTTGTCGGTAAGTATTTTCCATCCATTCCAATCGGACTCATCCATACCGTCTTCAATCGAATCGATGGGATACTTGGAAATCAATTCGGCTAAATAATCGGCCTGCTCTACAGAGCTCCTTTTCGCTCCCTTACCTCCCTCGAATTTGGCATAATCGTAGGTTTTGTCTTGAAAAAATTCAGAAGCGGCACAATCCAGGGCAATTGAAACCTGTCCGCCTTCAGATTTTCTTCCCGGCTTATAACCTGCATCCTTAATGGCTTTCAGGATAGAGTCAAGTGCATCTTCGGTCCCGTTCAAGGCAGGAGCGAAGCCTCCCTCATCGCCAACGGCGGTGCTAAGACCCCGGTCTTTCAGTACTTTCTTAAGGGAATGGAATATCTCGGCGCCCATTCTCAATGCTTCACTAAAGCTTTTCGCGCCCACCGGACGGATCATAAATTCCTGGAATGCAATAGGGGCATCGGAATGAGATCCCCCATTAATGATATTCATCATCGGTACAGGGAGAACTTTTGCGTTAACCCCGCCAATATAACGGTAGAGTGGCATGCCGTAATATTGCGAAGCGGCTCGGGCAACAGCCAGAGATACTCCCAGGATCGCATTGGCACCCAGTTTAGATTTGGTTTTTGTGCCGTCAAGGTCGAGCATCTTCTTATCGATAGTGACCTGATCCAGGGCGTCCATTCCTATAACCTCTTTTGCGATGAGCTTATTGACATTTTCAACAGCTTTAAGCACACCTTTTCCGCCATAGCGCTTCTTGTCACCATCACGCAGTTCAATGGCTTCATTTTCACCGGTAGATGCACCGGAGGGTACAGCTGCGCGGCCAATAAATCCACTGGCGAGGGTTACTTCAACTTCGATTGTCGGATTTCCGCGTGAATCGAGAATTTCACGTGCATGAACATCAACGATTTGTCCCATAATAACTTGTTTTAATATATTATATTTAACTCATAAAAAAGGGATAAAGTCAGCAAAGCCTTTATCCCTGATAAAGTAAGATTATAAATCTTGTATGGTTCTCAGGCCTTGTTGTTTTCCTCTTCAGAATTTTCTTCGGAGGTGGGTTCATCGTCCGGAGCAGTTTCCTGCTTTTTCTCAGTAACTGCTTCTTCTGATGAGGCATCAGCAGCCACTTCACTATCGGTTTCGGCCACTTTATCCCCGATGTCGGCGGAAGTTTCCTCTGAGTCCACATGTTCGTCAGAGGCAGAGGTTGGTTTCGAAGCAGGTGTTTTTGGCTCTTCTTCCATAGTTTCCACATCGCTAACGACGGAGGAATCAGAAGTGGCTGTTTTGCCTTTTCCACTACTTCCCCTTCTCCTGCGACGGCTTCCCGTTTTCTGGGTGCTCTCGCTCAGAAGAAGTTCATTATAATCCACCAGTTCGATGATAGCCATTTCAGCGCTGTCTCCCAGCCTGCTGCCAATTTTGAGAATTCGGGTATATCCCCCCGGCCTTTCAGCAATTTTTCCGGCAACATCCCTGAAAAGTTCAGAAACAGCATCTTTATCCTGCAGGTAGCTGAACACAACCCTTCTGGAATGAGTGGTATCATCCTTTGATTTTGTGATGAGCGGCTCGATGTAGGACCGCAGGGCCTTGGCTTTTGCGGTGGTCGTGGTTATCCTCTTGTGCATGATCAGCGAAGATGCCATATTGGCCAGCATGGCCTTTCTGTGCGGGGCAGTCCTGCCCAGGTGATTGAAACTTTTCCTATGTCTCATGTCGAATTATTCCTTGTCTAATTTGTATTTACTAATATCCATCCCGAAATTAAGATTCATCGAGGTAAGGAGTTCTTCCAGCTCGGTTAGTGATTTCTTACCAAAATTCCTGAATTTGAGCAGATCGTTTTTATTAAATTTTGCCAGGTCACCAAGTGATTCCACTTCTGCAGCTTTCAAACAGTTCAAAGCCCTGACGGAAAGATCGAGATCAACGAGTTTTGACTTGAGAAGCTGGCGCATATGAAGAATTTCTTCATCGAATTCCTCATTAGCAAATTTCTCGTCGGAATCAATGGTTATTTTTTCATCCGAAAAGAGCATAAAATGATAAATAAGGATTTTCGCTGCCTCTTTCAGGGCATCTTTCGGATGAATTGATCCATCGGTTTTCAGCTCAATAAGAAGTTTTTCGTAGTCCGTCTTTTGTTCCACACGATAATTTTCTATCGAATAATTAACGTTAACGATAGGGGTATAGATTGAATCGATAGATATAAGTCCGAGTTCAGCATCAACAGGTTTATTCTCATCAGAGGGTACATACCCCCTCCCTTTATTGATACTCACTTCCATTTGCAGTTTCACATCTGGTTCCATCCTGCAGATAACCAGGTCAGGATTGAGCACCCTGAACCCGTTTAAAAACTTCTGAAGGTCACCTGCCTTAAACTCCTCCTGTCCGGTAAGTGAAACAGTAACTTTCTCGTCATTAATGTCTTCTATCTGCTTCTTAAAACGGACTTGTTTAAGGTTGAGGATGATTTGTGCAAGGTCTTCAATAACGCCGGTAATGGAAGAAAATTCATGTTCCACTCCTTCGATTTTAATATTGGTAATAGCATAACCTTCGAGTGATGAAAGGAGGATTCTCCTCAATGCATTCCCAACGGTAATCCCATAACCGGGTTCCAGGGGCCTGAATTCGAATTTCCCATACTGATCATCGGCTTCGAGCATTATAACCTTATCCGGTTTTTGAAAAGCTAAAATTGCCATAAATATTGTAGTTATTTTTATTTTGAATAAAGTTCAACAATCAGTTGCTCCTTAATGTTCTCCGGAATATCTTCTCTTTCCGGGCGATTAAGGAATTTACCGGTCAACTGGTTATTATCCCATTCCAGCCATGATGTTGAACCAAAACGTCTTCTTTCGAGTGATCCGGTGATCACTTCAAGGGATTTTGATTTTTCCCGTACCCCGACGATATCGCCTGGTTTGAGAGTATACGAAGGAATGCTGACCATGTCTCCATTGACAGTTACGTGCCGGTGGGTGACCAGTTGCCTTGCCGCTGCTCTGGAAGGAGCAACTCCCAGCCGAAAAATCACATTGTCCAGCCGTGATTCCAGAAGCTGAAGCAATACTTCACCTGTTACACCTTTACTGGCATTGGCCTGCTCAAACAGGTTACGGAATTGTTTTTCCAGCATTCCATAAATGTATTTAGCCTTCTGCTTCTCCTTAAGCTGAACACCGTATTCTGATGTTTTATGCCGTCTTTTATTGGCACCATGTTGCCCCGGGGGATAATTTTTTTTCTCAAAAGCTTTATCAGCCCCGTATATGGGCTCTCCAAATTTTCTGGAAATTTTTGTTCGTGGTCCTCTGTATCTCGCCATTTATATAATTATTTACAATTCTTTGTTATACCCTTCTTCTTTTCGGTGGACGGCAGCCGTTATGAGGCAATGGGGTAACGTCGACAATTTCCATTACTTCAATGCCTGTTGAGTTAATAGTCCTGATGGCAGATTCCCTGCCTGCGCCCGGACCCTTAACGTATACCTTAACTTTTCTAAGGCCAAGGTCATAGGCTGTCTTTGCGCAATCCTGCGCTGCCATCTGTGCGGCATAAGGGGTATTTTTCTTAGATCCCCTAAAGCCCTTTTTCCCGGCCGACGACCAGGAAATAACCTGTCCGTTCATATTGGTGAGTGAAATGATAATATTGTTGAACGAGGCGTGAACGTGAGCCTGTCCCGTAGGTTCAATATTCACAACTCTTTTCTTTGACGATCCTGTCTTTTTTGCCATCTTAATTACTCTTATTTAGTTGCTTTCTTTTTATTGGCCACAGTCTTTTTCCTGCCTTTTCGGGTCCTGGCATTATTTTTAGTACTCTGTCCCCGGACCGGAAGACCGATACGGTGTCGGATTCCGCGATAACTACCGATATCCATTAGCCGTTTGATATTGATCTGGACAGAGGACCTTAACTCACCCTCGACTTTCATATTATCATTTATAACTTTACGGATGTTGTTCACCTGCTCATCGTTCCAATCACTGACAAGAGTGTTGCGGTCAACTCCTGCTTTGTCTAGGATTGTTTTGGACATACTTCTTCCAATCCCATAAATATAGGTGAGCCCAATCTCGCCCCGTTTGTTTTTCGGCAAATCAACGCCAACTATTCTAGCCATAATTATCTTGTTGTGTTATTTTTTAAATATTTCACCCCTGACGCTGTTTAAATTTGGGGTTCTTCTTGTTGATCACGTACAAGCGTCCTTTTCTTCGTACTAATTTGCAGTCTGCGCTGCGCTTTTTTATAGATGCTCTGACTTTCATGTTATTAACTATTTATATCTGAACGAAATTCTTCCTTTTGTTAAATCATATGGGGACATTTCCACCTTCACCCTGTCTCCGGGAAGCAACTTAATATAGTGCATCCTCATTTTCCCTGAAATATGGGCGGTAATTACATGCCCGTTTTCAAGCTCAATCCTGAACATGGCATTGGATAAAGCTTCTGTTATTACACCATCTTGTTCAATAGAAGGTTGTTTCGCCATACTATTTTTATTTTAATACTTCTTCAATATAACTAAATGTCGTTAAAATATCGACTTTTTGATCATCAACGGCCACTGCCAGCTCAAAATGTGCCGAAGGGGACCTGTCTGCTGTCCGGATCGTCCATCCGTCTGCTTCCTGCACGATTTGACGTTTCCCCAGGTTGATCATCGGTTCGATACAAATTACCAAACCTTTGTTCAGTTTAACCCCAGTTCCCCTGCGTCCGTAGTTTGGAACTTCAGGTTCCTCATGGAGCTTTTTCCCTATACCATGACCGACCATTTCCCGTACCACACTGTATCCATGGCTTTCACAGTGATTTTGCACTGCGTAACCAATATCTCCGATCCGATTTCCGCTAACCGCAAATTCCACCCCAATCAACAACGATTCTTTAGTTACCCTTAGCAGGTTTTTCACTTCGGGACTAACCTCCCCTACTTCAAAACTGTAGGCTGAATCACCTACATATCCATTGAGTACCACTCCACAATCGATCGAGAGGATATCTCCATCTTTCAGGCGATATTCCGAAGGAATACCATGAACAACCTGTTCATTTACCGAAGTGCAGAGGGTAGCCGGATATCCGCTGTAACCAAGAAATGCAGGAACTGCACCATGGTCACGGATAAATTCCTCAGCCAGGCGGTCAAGTTCCGCGGTGGTAACGCCGGGTTTGATTTCCCTTGCCAGTTCCGCAAGTGTTTTCGAAACCAACAGGTTGCTGGCCCTCAATTTTTCAATCTCTTCTGCCGTTTTCAAATATATCATCAAAGAACGTCTCCCGGAACCAGGTTAAATTGCCGCAGCACTACCTGTCCTTCCTTTTATTCTACCGGACTTCATAAGCCCGTCATAATGTCTCATTAACAAGTGGCTTTCTATTTGCTGAAGGGTATCGAGAACAACACCCACCAGAATCAGTAATGAAGTACCACCATAAAATTGCGCAAACTGGTTATTGATACCGGCCATCATAGCGAATGAAGGCAAAATGGCAACAAGGGCAAGAAAAATAGAGCCAGGCAATGTTATCCTTGACATGATCGTATCCAGAAATTCCACGGTCTTTCTACCGGGTTTAACGCCGGGTATGAAACCTCCGTTCTTTTTCATGTCCTCAGCCATCTGCACGGGATTAATGGTAATAGCCGTGTAGAAATAGGTGAAAAGGATAATCATGATTCCCAGACTAAAATTATACCAGAAACCAGTAAAATTAGAGAATGCAGATATAAATCCTGACATAGCTTCTGAATTCGAGAAGCCGGCTATGGTTATGGGAACCATTACCAAAGCCTGTGCAAAAATAATGGGCATTACCCCAGCTGCATTGACTTTCAAGGGTATATATTGACGGACTCCGCCATATTGCTTATTCCCGACGATTCGTTTGGCATATTGAACCGGGATTCTTCTGGTCCCCTGAACAAGCAATATCGTACCCATAAACACAAAGAACAATACCACAATTTCCAAAAGAAAAGCGACCAGTCCGCCCTGCTCCACCCTGCCGGTAAATTCAGCGAACAAAGCAAAAGGCAATCTGGAAATAATGCCGATCATAATGATGAGCGATATACCGTTCCCGATCCCTTTATCGGTAATTTTTTCTCCCAGCCACATGACGAACATACTTCCGGCCGTGAGGATTAATATTGCCCCGATGTGCGAAAAGGCCGGGGTGAAAGCTCCGGAAGCCTGGGCCCTAAGGTTAGCTATATAGGCAGGGGCCTGTAATAAAAGAATACCCACCGTAAGATAACGGGTAATCTGGTTAATTTTTCTCCTGCCACTTTCCCCTTCTTTCTGCAATCGCTGAAAATAGGGGACCCCAATACCGAGTAGCTGAACGATAATACTCGCTGAAATATATGGCATAATCCCAAGGCCGAACACCGATGCATTGGAGAAGGCTCCCCCGCTAAACATGTCGAGCAGGCTCATCACTCCTTGTTGGGTCTGATTTTTTAGTCCTTCCAGGGCGGATGGATCGATACCGGGAAGCACAACTTTACTTCCGAGGCGATATACCAACAGAATACCAAGAGTAAAAATAATCCTCTTACGCAGGTCTTCAATCTTATATATGTTTTTTAAAGTATCTATAAACGCTCTCATGCAATAACTCTTTTATGCCATTTTATTTAATAACTTCCGCGGAACCTTGTGAAGCTTCAATCAACTCTTTAGCCTTCGCTGAAAAAGCATGTGCCTTAACATTAAGTTTCGCCTCCAGTTTTCCGTTTCCGAGTATTTTAACCAGATCATTTTTCGAAACAAGCCCGGCAGTGATTAAGGTATCCACATCAATGTCGTTTATTTTATTTTTATCGGCCAAATATTGTAAAACACTAAGGTTAATAGCTTTATATTCTTTACGATTGATATTTTTAAAACCAAATTTTGGAACTCTTCTTTGCAAAGGCATTTGTCCCCCTTCGAAACCAATTTTTCTTGAGTAACCAGACCTTGACTGAGCCCCTTTGTGGCCCCTTGAAGCTGTACCACCGGTACCAGAACCCTCCCCACGGCCAAGTCTTTTCTTTGTTTTGGTTGATCCTTTTGCCGGTTTTAAGTTGTGCAAATCCATTTCTGTTCAAATAAGATGTTAACAATTATATTTTTTCGACTTTTAAGAGATGAGAAAGTTTATTTACCATGCCCAAAATCTGAGGGGTTCCTTCCACTTCGACGGAATGATTGAGTTTCTTTATCCCGAGGGCTTCCAGGGTCTTTTTCTGTCGAAGTGTCCCGCCGATTTTGCTCTTAACCTGTGTGATTCTGATTTTTGCCATTATTGACTATTCTTTTATCCGTTAAATACCATATCGAGTGAAACGCCCCTGTGCTGTGCAACAGTGTAAGGGTCCCTAAGCTCCAGAAGAGCTTGGAATGTAGCTTTCACGAGGTTGTGAGGGTTTGATGATCCTTTGGATTTGGCCAATACATTTTTCACCCCTACACTTTCAAGTACAGCACGCATAGCGCCTCCGGCTGTCACACCGGTACCACTGGAGGCCGGTTTCATAAAAACTGATGCCCCGCCGTATTTCGCAAGTTGCTCATGAGGAATGGTACCGTTATGAATAGGAACCTTAATTAGGTTTTTCTTGGCATCTTCAACACCTTTGGCAATTGCAGTAGTCACTTCATTTGCTTTCCCAAGCCCGTAACCAACAATGCCGTCTTCATTTCCGACTACAACAATTGCTGAAAAGCTGAAAGTTCTCCCCCCTTGGTAACTTTTGTAACCCTTTGGATACTGACCAATCTGTCTTTCAACTCGAGATCGGTTGTTTTTACTTTCCTGATACTAGTAGACATAATTTCTTTTAAAATTTAAGGCCATTTTCTCTGGCCGAATCTGCTAAACTTTTAACCCTGCCATGATAAAGGTATCCGTTTCTGTCGAATACGACTTCCTTGATTCCCTTTTCAATAGCTTTTTCCGCGATCAGTTTGCCAACAAGTTTGGCCTGGTCGGTCTTATTCCCACTGGTTTGCTCAGCCAATGCTTTTCCCACCGAGGATGCAGCCACGAGTGTTTTTCCATCAGCATCATCTATGATCTGTGCGTATATTTGCTTGTTGCTCCTGAAAACAGACATCCTTGGTTTAGTGCCGGTCCCTTCCAGATCGCGGCGAATCCTCATTTTGATCCTGTTCCTTCTTTCACGCTTTGTTAAGGCCATGATTAGTATAAATTATTTTCTGTTAAACACTTGCCGATTTCCCGGATTTTCTTCTGAGTACTTCCCCGACGAACTTGATCCCTTTCCCTTTATAGGGTTCCGGTGGCCTTAACGACCTTATTTTAGCGGCTACCTGGCCAATCAATTGTTTATCGGCACTGTTAAGGGTGATGATGGGGTTGCTCCTTCTTTCTGTTTTTGTTTCAACGTTTACTTCCTTAGGGATCAAAAAATGAATATCGTGAGAATAACCCAGACTGAGTTCGACGATCTGTCCTTTCGCCTCAGCACGATAACCAACACCCACTAATTCCTGTTGAATCTGGTACCCTGCAGAAACACCATGCACCATATTGTAGATCAATGAACGGTATAATCCATGCATGGACTTATGCCTCTTTTGTTCGGTTGGCCTTTCAACAGTCACCTCCTTTTCAGCAATATTAATTTTTATATCAGGGTCAACCTTTTGGGTCAGCTCTCCTTTAGGACCTTTAACCGTCACAAGGTTCGCCTTGTCAACAGCTATAGTCACCCCCTGGGGTATTTCAATGGGTAAAATTCCTATCCTTGACATTTCTACGCTTTTTAATATACATAACACAATAATTCACCACCGATATTAAGCTTTCTGGCTTCCTTGTCGGTCATAACTCCCTGTGAAGTTGAAATAATAGCAACTCCCAAACCATTCAAAACCCGGGGCAATGAAGTGTGATCGGAATATTTTCTTAATCCTGGACGGCTGATTCTCTGAATTTTCTTAATTGCCGGAACCTTTGTTTCAGGATGATATTTAAGGGCTATTTTGATTTTCCCCTGGGGTTGGGCATCAACGAACTTATAGTTCAGGATATATCCTTTTTCGAAAAGAATCTTGGTAATATCTTTCTTAAGGTTCGAAGCTGGAATTTCGACCACTCTGTGTTTCGCCATCACCGCATTCCTGACTCGGGTAAGATAATCTGCAATAGGATCTGTCATCTTTTTATTTATTTTTCTCTTTTATTACCAACTTGCTTTTTTAATGCCTGGGATTAATCCAGCAGAAGCCATTTCCCTGAATTGTATCCTGCTAATCCCGAACAGTCTCATATACCCTTTCGGTCTTCCGGTCAATTTACAACGATTGTGTAACCTGATCGGGTTTGAATTTTTTGGAAGTCTGCTAAGGCCCACATAATCGCCTTCAGCTTTAAGCTTTTCCCTTTTGTTTGCATACTGGTCTACCAGCTTTTGGCGCTTTACTTCCCGTGCCTTCATTGATTCTTTAGCCATACCGGAAATATTTATTTTTTAAATGGTAATCCAAATTCTTTTAATAATGCGAAACCTTCTTCATCGCTTTTCGCCGTGGTCACGAAGGTGATTTCAAGTCCCATGATCTTATTGATCTTGTCGATATCAATCTCCGGAAAAATAATCTGTTCAGTTATCCCAAGAGAGTAATTCCCTTGGCTGTCAAGTTTATTATTTATGCCGCTAAAATCCCGTATTCTGGGTAATGCTACGTTTACCAGCCGCTCCATGAATTCGTACATTTTTTCACGTCGGAGGGTAACCTTGACTCCAATCGGCATTCCTTTCCTCAACTTAAAATTTGAAACGTCTTTGGTTGAGTTGGTCTGAATTGCTTTTTGACCTGCGATATTTGATATTTCCTCGGTAGTTATATCAATAAGTTTTTTGTCGGCAACAGCCTGTCCAACGCCTGAATTGATCACGATTTTGCTCAGACGGGGAACCTGCATCACGGTTTTATAGCTGAATTTTTTCACCATTGCCGGGATGATTTCCTCTTTATACCTGGTTTTTAAGTTCGGTGTATAGTCCATTACTTAATTTCCTCCCCCGATTTTTTAGACACTCTTATGATCTTATTATTATCTAGTACTTTTCTACCAATCCTGGTTGGTTTGCCTGTTGAAGGGTCGATGAGGTTAAGGTTGGAGATATGCACAGGGGCTTCCTGTTTTGTAATTCCACCCTGAGGATTCGCCGCATTGGGTTTGGCATGTTTGGAGACCATATTGACCCCTTCCACAATTGCCCTTTCCTTTTTACGGATGACATCCAGCACGCGACCCTGCTTTCCCTTGTTTTCTCCGGCATTCACATATACCAGGTCACCTTTTTTAATATGTAATTTCTTTTGCATCTGCTTTGTTTTTATTATAATACCTCAGGTGCGAGTGAAACAATTTTCATAAACTTGTCGCGAAGTTCCCTGGCTACAGGGCCAAAAATACGTGTTCCCCTCATCTCGTCAACATTGTTCAACAGGACAACAGCATTATCGTCGAAACGAATATATGATCCGTCGGGACGTCGAACTTCTTTCTTTGTGCGCACGATTACGGCTTTACTCACGGAACCTTTTTTTACTTCACCTGAAGGGACAGCACTTTTTACGGATACCACGATTTTATCGCCAATGGAAGCATAACGCCTTCCAGTGCCTCCCAATACCCTTATGCAAAGAACCTCTTTTGCGCCGCTGTTATCAGCTACTAATAGTCTGCTTTCTTGCTGTATCATTGTTACTTAGCTCTTTCAATTATTTCTATTAACCGCCAGTTTTTATTTTTACTTAATGGTCTGGTCTCCATTATTTTTACCGTGTCGCCGATATTGCACTCATTTTTATCGTCATGAGCCATGAACTTGGAAGTCTTGTTAACAAACTTTCCATATATGGGATGCTTGGCTTTTGTTTTTACAACAATAATAATAGACTTGTCCATTTTATTACTGACCACAGTGCCTACACGTTCGCGTCTTAAATTTCTATTCGTCTCCATTTGATATTTTAGCTTTTGGATTGTGCGCTTTCCTTTAATTTCCTTTTACGCAACTCGGTAAGGAGCCTGGCGATATTCTTTTTTGAATAACGCATTTTCAAGGGATTATCGAGTGGGGTTATCGCGTGGTTTAATTTCATTCGCACGAGACTCTCCTTTTCGCTTTCAATCCTTTCATTGAGGTCTTTTAAGGACAATTCCCTGACTTCGGAATTCTTCATCGTTATTCTCCTTTATTAATTTTGTTCAAAATCACGTCTTACCACAAACCGGGTTGGAATAGGCAGTTTCTGAGCAGCCAGGCGAAGTGCCTCCTGTGCAATTTCGAAGGGAACACCTTCTGCCTCGATAATAATCCTTCCTGGAGTTACCGGTGCCACGAATCCTTCAGGAGCACCTTTACCTTTACCCATCCTAACCTCAGCAGGCTTTTTGGTTATGGGTTTGTCCGGGAAAACTCGTATCCAGATCTGACCTTCCCTCTTCATATAGCGGGTTACGGCCTGACGGGCGGCTTCGATCTGGCGCCCTGTTAACCAGGCATTTTCAAGGGCTTTAATTCCAAATGATCCAAAAGCCAGTTGATTACCCCTCTGGGCGTTGCCTTTCATGCGTCCCTTCTGCCGTCTTCTGTATTTGGTTTTCTTAGGTTGTAACATTTCTTTATTGGAATTTCAAATTTTTATTTTCTGCCTTTCTTACGGTTGCTAAAGCCGCGGCTTTCCTGTTTTGGTTTCACGTTTTTCGCTCCTATGTTAGGGGACAGGTCGCGTTTGCCAAAAATTTCGCCATTGCAAATCCATACTTTGATCCCGATGAGCCCCACTTTTGTAAGTGCTTCACTAAGGGCGTAATCAATGTCCGCTCTTAGAGTATGCAGTGGGATTCTTCCATCTTTATAGGTTTCTGAACGTGCCATTTCAGCACCGCCCAAACGACCCGAAACCACAACTTTGATCCCCTCGGCCCCCATTCTCATGGTGGAAGCAATAGACATTTTAATAGCCCTGCGGTATGATATTTTTCCTTCAACCTGACGCGCAATATTGTTGGCCACTATCGTGGCATCAAGTTCCGGACGTTTTACTTCAAATATGTTAATTTGTACTTCTTTATTGGTGATATTTTTCAACTCCTCTTTAAGTTTATCCACTTCCTGCCCGCCTTTACCAATGATAATTCCGGGGCGCGCAGTATTTACTGTAACTGTGATCAGCTTCAATGTACGCTCAATAATGATCTTGGATATGCTGGCCTTCGCCAGGCGTGCATTAAGATATTCCCTGATCTTTGCATCTTCAATCAGCTTGGAGGAATAATCTTTGCCGCCGTACCAGTTGGAATCCCATCCTTTTATAATCCCCAAACGGTTTGATATCGGATTAACTTTTTGTCCCATTGTCTAATTGTTTGTTTCTTGTTCGTTATTGCTCATACTATCTAAGATGAGGGTTACATGGTTTGATCTTTTTCTTATCCTGTGGGCACGTCCCTGAGGGGCCGGGCGCAACCTTTTCAGTGTACGTCCTTGTCCTACAAATACCTCTTTCACAAAAAGATGGCTTTCTTCAATTCTGACACCTTCGTTTTTCAACTGCCAGTTGGAAATCGCTGAGAGCAGCAGTTTCTCTACCCTGCGCGATGCTTCTTTCGAGCTGAACTTCAGGATATCAAGAGCCCGGTTGACCTCCATACCTCTTATGAGATCGGTAACCAACCGCATTTTCCGTGGGGATGTCGGGCAGTTGTTTAATATCGCAAAGGATTTGCTCTTGCTTTCCTCCTTTATCTGCTCAGCTCTGTTTCTTTTTCTTGCACCCATGATTTTAGTTATCTCAATGTTTTATTTTTGCTTTCCACCGTGTCCCCTGAATATCCGGGTTGGTGCGAATTCTCCCAGTTTATGTCCAACCATGTTTTCAGTTACATATACGGGGATGAATTTATTCCCGTTATGAACGGCTATGGTTTGCCCAACAAAATCAGGGGAAATAACAGATCTTCTCGACCAGGTCTTGATCACCTGTTTTTTGCCTGATCCGGCCATTTCAATGACTCTTTTTTCGAGCTTGAAATCAATAAAGGGTCCTTTTTTCAGTGAACGACTCATATCTTAATTATTTTTTCTTTCTTCTTTCAACAATGAACTTATTGGATGGATTCTTCTTCTTGCGGGTCATGTACCCTTTGGCAATAAGCCCTTTGCGTGACCTGGGATGCCCTCCTGAAGCGCGTCCTTCACCACCGCCCATGGGGTGGTCTACAGGGTTCATAGCCACACCGCTTACCCTCGGCCTTCTCCCTAACCAACGTGACCGGCCAGCCTTTCCTGATTTGACCAGGCTATGATCGGCATTGGAAACATTTCCAATGGTGGCACGGCATGCAACCAGGATCATTCGCATTTCCCCCGAGGGTAATTTAATAATGGCATACTTACCATCCCTTGAGGTTATCTGAGCTGATGAACCGGCAGACCTGGCAATTGCACCTCCTTTTCCAGGTTTGAGTTCAATATTGTGGATGGAAGAGCCGAGAGGAATTTTGGCCAAAGGCAATGTATTTCCAGTATCAGGGGAAATATCAAGGCCGGAAAGAAGCGTTTGTCCCACTTTCAATCCTGTAGGAGCCAGAATGTATCTTTTTTCTCCATCGGCATATGACAAAAGAGCAATTCTCGCAGAACGGTTCGGATCATACTCGATCGACTCAACTACTGCTGGTATGTTGTCTTTATCTCTCTTAAAGTCTATAAGCCGGTATTTCCTTTTATGCCCGCCACCCATGTACCTCATGGTCATTCTTCCTGAGCTATTCCTTCCTCCACTCTTCTTGATAGGACGGAGCAAGGATTTCTCAGGTACCGATGTGGTAATCTCATCGAAACTGGAAATAATCTTAAATCGCTGACCTGGTGTAACAGGTTTAAGTTTTCTTACTGCCATTGTAATTAAATATTGCTATAGAAATCAATTGAATCACCTTTTGCCAAGGTGATGATTGCCCTTTTAGTCGATGCGGTCTTGCCTGTGATGGAGCCGCCACGTGTAAAACGGTTTTTCCTCTTTCCACCATAAACAAGGGTATTTACAGACGCCACCTTAACATCATAAAGCTCCTGAACAGCATTTTTTATTTCGATCTTATTGGCTTTTTTGTCGACCAAAAAACCGTAACGGTTCATTTTTTCACCCATCGCGGTGAACTTCTCTGTAATTACTGGTTTTACTAAAACTGTCATGGTCTGTTAATTCTTAGTTATTTGCATCCTTTGTCTGAAGAACCTCAAGCGAACTCTCAACAAACAATAAAGTTGATGCGTTCATTATCTCATAAGTATTTAGTTCTGAGACCGTTAATACCCTTGAATTCTGTAAATTTCGCGATGACAAATATATATTATTATTTCTTTCTTTTAAAATTAAAAGTGACTTTTTATCGCCAAGGTTTAAATTTTTCCGGATCGCTAAAAAGTCTTTCGTTTTGGGAGATTCCAGCTCGAAATCTTCCACGACCATAATCTGGTTCTCTTTGCTTTATAGGAAAGTGCGGAAAGGCGTGCGAGTTGTTTGACCTTTTTGTTCAGTTTAAAACCATAGTCCCTGGGCCTTGGACCGAATGCCCGTCCACCACCACGGAACAAAGGATTCTTAATATCGCCAAAACGGGCAGTTCCTGTACCTTTTTGCTTCTTAATCTTTCTTGTGCTACCGGCAACTTCGCTTCTTTCCTTGGATTTGTGCGTTCCCTGCCTTTGATTTGCAAGAAATTGCTTAACATCCAGATAAATAGCATGATCGTTGGGCTCAACACTGAATATTTCGTCGTTCAGGTTAACCTTTTTCCCGGTCTCTTTTCCGTTAGTGCCAAATACAGCTAATTCCATTACTTCTCAATAATTAAATATGAACCATTCGAACCTGGTACAGAACCTTTTAACAAAAGGATATTATTATCAGGCATTATTTTCACCACTTTAAGGTTTAGTACCTTAATCCTTTTTCCACCGGTACGGCCAGCCATTCTCATTCCTTTGAAAACCCTTGAAGGGTATGAAGAAGCTCCAAGTGAGCCTGGTGCCCTGAGGCGGTTATGTTGTCCGTGAGTGGCATCCCCGACACCGCTAAACCCATGCCTTTTTACCACACCCTGGAAACCTTTACCTTTAGATAAACCAACAACGTCCAGCCAAATATCATCCTTGAAATAATCCACGGTTATCACGTCACCTGGTTTCCAATCCTTCACAAAACCCTTTAGCTCAATCACCTTCTTTTTGGGGGTGGTATTTGCATTCTTGAAATGACCGACCATCGCTTTACTGGTTTTCTTTTCCTTCTTTTCGTCAAAGGAAAGCTGAACGGCAGCGTAGCCATCACTTTCAACTGTTTTCACCTGGGTAACAACACAGGGTCCGGCTTGAATTACAGTGCAGGGTACATTTTTCCCATCTTCATCGAAGATGGAGGTCATACCGATTTTTTTACCAATTAATCCTGGCATTTTATTTAAATTTTATCTTTAATTATACTTTGATTTCTACTTCAACACCACTTGGAAGCTCTAATTTCATAAGGGCATCAATCGTTTTTGGGGTTGAGCTGTAAATATCGAGCAAACGCTTGAATGAAGAAAGTTGGAACTGCTCCCTTGATTTCTTATTGACAAACGGGGATCGTAGCACTGTAAATATCCTTTTGTGGGTAGGGAGAGGGATGGGCCCGCTAACTACAGCACCGGTGGATTTTACAGTCTTCACAATCTTTTCGGCAGATTTATCTACCAGGTTGTGGTCATAAGACTTAAGTTTAATTCTGATCTTCTGGCTCATTCTATTAACTGTTATACTAAAGTTTTACCGCTTATTTTTTCCAATATTTGTTTTGCAAGGTTTGGTTCAACCTGCTGATAATGGCTAAATTCCATTGTGGCTGTGGCCCGTCCAGAGGTAAGGGTACGCAATACGGTTACATAACCGAATTGCTCGGAAAGGGGAACTTTTGCCTTAATAATCCTGGCACCGGCCTTGGATTCCATTCCCTCTACCTGTCCACGGCGCTTATTAAAGTCCGAAATTACATCTCCCATATATTCTTCCGGGGTAGACACTTCGGCCGACATGATGGGTTCCATGAGTACGGGGGAAGCCTTTGGAGTAGCTCTTCTGAAGGCTTCTTTTGCAGCAATCTCGAAAGAGAGAGAATCTGAATCCACCGGATGATAGGAACCATCAATGAGGGTTACCTTAAGGCTTTCCACTGGAAATCCCGCCAGTGGACCATTAGTTAGAGCCGCTTTAAATCCTTTCTCCACAGAAGGTATATATTCTTTTGGGACATTGCCCCCTTTTATTTCGCTAATGAACTGAAGTCCTTCAACCCCTGGATCGGCAGGGCCGATCTTTACAAGGATATCAGCAAATTTTCCCCGTCCACCGGATTGTTTTTTGAAAACCTCATGGTATTCAATTTCCTGAGTAATTGCTTCTTTATAATTCACCTGTGGCCTACCCTGGTTGCATTCAATTTTAAATTCCCTTTTCAACCTGTCTACCAATATTTCGAGATGCAGTTCACCCATCCCGCTAATAATGGTTTGACCAGTATCATGATCCGTTCTCACCTGGAAGGTAGGATCTTCCTCGGCCAATTTATTAAGAGCTACGGAAAGCTTATCAATATCAAGCTGGGTTTTGGGTTCAATCGCTATGTTAATAACCGGATCGGGGAAAGTGATAGTTTCCAGAATGATGGGTTTGTTTATCATGCAAAGGGTATCGCCGGTTTTAAGGTTTTTAAATCCTACCGCGGCACAAATATCGCCAGCTTCCACTTCAGGCCTGGGATTTTGCTTGTTCGCGTGCATCTGGTACAGGCGGTTGACCCTGTCCTTTTTTCCAGTCCGGGTATTCAATACCATACTCCCCTCCTGAATTGTTCCTGAATAAACCCTTAGATAAGCGAGACGGCCAACAAAAGGATCAGTAGCAATTTTAAAGGCAAGAGCGGCCATGGGAGCTTCCGGGTCTGCTTCGCGTATTTCTTCTTTCTCAGTATCAGGATTGATCCCTTTTACTGCATCTACATCGAGTGGACTGGGCAGCAGGGCTGCAACACCATCGAGCAATCGCTGGATACCTTTATTTTTAAAGGCAGATCCGCAGAACACAGGCACAATCTGCATTTTGATGGTTGCCTGTCTAACCACTGCCATAAATTCTTCTACGGTGATTGATTCACGATCCTCCAAAAACCTTTCGAGGAAAGTATCATCGGAAATGGCTACAGCTTCAACGAGCTTTTCTCTCCACTCTTCGGTCAGCTCCACATATTCCTCCGGAACCTCTTCCATGGTGTAATTTACGCCCAGGTTTTCATCCTCGTGCCAGATCACTGCTTTGCGTTCGACAAGGTCGATCACCCCCCGGAAATTTTCCTGTTCTCCAATAGGGATTTGCAAAGGAATTGGATTGGCACCAAGCTTGGTCTGCATTTCAGAGATAACAGAAAAGAAGTCGGCCCCCACCCTGTCCATCTTGTTTACAAAAGCCAACCGTGGGACTTTATATTTATCGGCTTGTCTCCATACGGTTTCAGATTGGGGCTCGACACCCCCAACACCACAGAAAACAGCAACAGCACCATCAAGCACGCGGAGAGACCGTTCCACTTCAACAGTAAAATCGACATGGCCGGGGGTATCAATGAGGTTAATCTTATGCTTAATATCGTTATATGTCCAATAGGTTGTAACAGCTGCTGAAGTGATCGTAATACCTCTTTCCTGTTCCTGCACCATCCAATCGGTAGTAGCAGCCCCGTCGTGCACCTCGCCCAACCTGTGGGTCATGCCGGTATAAAACAGAATTCTCTCTGTTGTCGTGGTCTTCCCGGCATCAATATGGGCCATTATCCCAATGTTCCTTGTATTTTGTAAATCCTGCTTCATCTAAATCTTCACCTTCAACCTAAATAATATTAAAACCTGAAATGGGCAAAGGCCTTATTTGCTTCGGCCATTCTGTGGGTATCTTCTTTCTTTTTGTAGGCCCCCCCTTCATTATTATATGCAGCCATGATTTCTGCAGCAAGTTTTTCTGACATGGAGCGTCCGGAACGCTTTCTTGAAAACAAGATCAGGTTTTTCATGCTTATGGATACTTTCCGCTCGTTCCGGATTTCCATTGGGACCTGAAAAGTAGCACCACCAACCCTGCGGCTTTTTACTTCTACCTGCGGGGTAATGTTGTCCAGAGCTGCCTTCCATATTTCGAGCGGGCTTTTCTCTTCCTTCTTCATTTTTTCTTCAACGATTTCCATCGCACCATAAAAAATGCCATAGGAGATGCTTTTCTTACCATCATACATAAGGTTGTTCACGAACCTCGTTACTTCCGGATCACCAAATTTAGGGTCGGGAAGTAAAATTCTCTTTTTTGGTTTCGCTTTTCTCATTCTTGCTTAACAATTTATTTTTTAGGCCTTTTTGTACCATATTTTGAACGTCTCTGGGTTCTTCCTTCAACACCGGAAGCATCAAGTGCACCACGAACCAGGTGGTAACGGACACCTGGCAGGTCTTTTACCCTTCCACCACGGATCAACACGATCGAGTGTTCCTGTAAATTATGTCCTTCCCCGGGGATGTAGGCATTCACCTCTTTGCTATTCGTGAGCCTTACCCTGGCAACTTTCCTCATAGCCGAGTTAGGTTTTTTGGGCGTGGTAGTATACACGCGTACACAAACTCCCCTCCTCTGCGGACATGAATCCAGTGCAGGAGATTTGCTCTTGTCTACTATCTTACTCCTGCCTTTTCTAACTAACTGCTGAATCGTTGGCATATCGTATTATTTCTGGTATTTAATAAAAACTTTTTCCGAAACGGGTTGCAAAGGTATTCTTTTTTTTTAAAAAACAATAATTTTAAAATAAATTATTTGACTCAATCATCCCTAAAAAGCTGATCCGGGGATAAACCCGATTCCCTTGCTCTGGTTTGGAATTCGGGCAGCGAAGATAGTTATTATTTGATAAGCCGAAGTAGGAAAAGCAATGTTTTTAGAGAAGATCTTGCAAAAATTTTTTAGTACAGAAGTTTTTAAAATATTTAGTACAGAAAATCCAAAGAAATATCTTCTTTAGAACTATATGACAGGACTCAGATTACAAAGCCATACCTGAGAAATACATTCGATAAAATACCCGGGATTTAACTATCGACCAGGTCATTGAAAATTTAATCTTTGATTGCAAAAGTTGAAAATGGAATAATTGAAAAGCAATCAATCAAGTTCTTGTGCCTTTTCAAAATTTATGTATTTTTGCATTTTCTGTTCCTGATCCTCCTCATGACGGAGATTTTAAGAGTCCTTATTAATGCATAAGTAGTTAGAATAATTGAGTTACATAAATAGGTAATAAATATTTAATAGTAAAAAGATGAAGAACTATACTACAAATCAAATTAAAAATATTGTCCTGCTCGGGAATGCAGGATCAGGCAAAACGACCCTGGCCGAAGCGATGATGTTTGAAGGATCTGTAATCGACCGTCGTGGGGAAGTAAATTTAAAAAACACGGTCTCCGATTACAACGCCATTGAACAGGAAAACCAGGGATCAATCTTTTCGAGTATTCTTTACACCGAGTATAATAACTGTAAAATTAATCTTATCGATGCTCCCGGAGCCGATGATTTTGTAGGAGGTGCGGTTTCAGGACTTCAAATCGCGGACACTGCTCTGATGGTTATCAACGCGCAAAACGGCATTGAGGTTGGCACAGAAATCCATAACCGCTGGGTTGAAAGGTATGAGAAGCCCATGGTGTTTGTCGTTAACCACCTGGACCATGACAAAACAAATTTCGAGAAAACCCTCGAGATGTTGAAAGAACGTTTCAAGGGAAAAGTGGCGGTGGTGCAGTACCCGGTAAATGCAGGCCCAGGATTTAATTCGCTCGTGGACCTAATCCAGATGAAATTATACAAGTATCCTTCCGATGGAGGAAAACCGGAAATTATCGATATCCCTTCAAACGAATTGGAAAAAGCGGAGGAACTAAGGAATGAACTCATCGAAAAAGCCGCTGAAAATGATGAGAGCCTGATGGAAATATTTTTTGAGAAAGAAACCCTTGAGGAAGATGAAATGAGAAAAGGCATCTCGACAGGTATCCTTAACCGTGGCATGTATCCTCTTTTCTGCACCTCAGCGAGGAAAAATATGGGCGTCGGACGATTGCTCCAGTTTATCGTCAATGTACTTCCTACCCCCGACAAGATGCCTGCCCCAAAAGATAATAAAGGAACTGAGGTTAAATGTGACCCCTCAGGCCCAACCACTTTATTTGTTTTCAAGTCTACCGTTGAGTCCCACATTGGGGAAATCAATTTTTTCAAAGTATTGTCCGGTAAAGTCTCTGAAGGAATGGATCTTACCAATGCACGGACCTCAAACAAAGAACGCCTGTCCCAACTTTTTGCTGTTTATGGAAAAAACCGTACAAAGGTATCCGAACTGGTAGCCGGTGATATCGGGGCAACCGTTAAGTTAAAAGCAACAAAAACCAACGATACCCTCACCTCGGGCAAACATCAGATGAACCCCATTGATTTCCCCGCACCAAAATTCCGGACCGCGATCAAATCATCCAGTGAAGGCGAAGAAGAAAAACTCGGGGAAGCCCTCAACAAAATCCATGATGAAGACCCAACACTCCTGATTGAGTATTCAAAAGAACTGAGGCAAATTATCCTTTCCGGCCAGGGGGAACATCATCTGAATATTGTCAAGTGGCACCTTGACAATATATATAAGGTGGACTCTGAATTCATTCCTCCCCGTATCCCCTACCGGGAAACAATTACCAAAATAGCACAGGCCGATTACCGGCACAAGAAACAATCGGGTGGTGCCGGCCAGTTCGGGGAAGTACATATGATTATCGAACCCTTCCTTGAAGGTTCTCCGGATCCTACTATGTATAAGATCAATGGAAAAGAACAGAAGATATCCGTCCGTGGAAAAGAGGAACATACCCTTCCCTGGGGAGGCAAACTGATATATTATAATTGTATTGTCGGCGGATCTATTGATACCCGGTTTCTTCCTGCCATCCTCAAAGGTATAATGGAAAAAATGGAAGAAGGCCCGCTTACGGGTTCCTATGCCCGGGATATCAAAGTCAGTGTGTACGACGGAAAGATGCACCCTGTCGATTCAAACGAAATTTCCTTCCGGCTCGCTGGAAGAAATGCCTTCCGAATGGCTTTCAAAAACGCGGGACCCAAAATCCTTGAGCCGATATACGACGTTGAAGTATTCGTTCCTTCAGACAGAATGGGCGATGTGATGAGCGATCTTCAGGGTCGGCGCGCCATCGTGCAGGGGATGAGCAGTGAAAAAGGTTTCGAGAAGATTACCGCCAAAGTGCCTCTCGCAGAGATGAACAAATATTCTACCTCACTGAGTTCACTGACCAATGGAAGAGCAATGTTTTCGATGGCCTTCGCTGAATATGCACAGGTACCGGGTGATGTCCAGGAACAATTGTTGAAGGCCTACGAGGAGGAACAGGAAGAGGAATGAGGAATGAGGAAGTTTGGAGTGTGAGTATTGAGTGTGGATCCTCTATCTACTTAGTTAGGTAGGTCCATTTCGGCTTTCACCCCCTCATCTCTTTCACTCTAACCTCACACCCACCATTTTGGACTTATGGTTAGAGGAAGTCTGGAGTTTGAGTATTGAGTGTGGAGCTCCTGGCTATTTCTTTAATACATCAAAATAAGAAAACCGCCCTCGAAAGTTACCTGATCAGAATTAACTTAATAATTTCACTGTAAGCCCCGGCTGTGATTCGACAGATATAGATGCCATTGTCAAGATTACTGGCATTCAGGCTCAGCTCATGTTCCCCGGAAGCATATTTTTCTTTCATTAAAATGGCAATTTTATGCCCGGCCAGGTTATACAGGTCAATCTGAACATCTTCGGATTGCGGTATGGAGAACCTGATCTGACAAAAAGAACTGAATGGATTGGGGTAGGCTCTAAAATATGCCTCCCTGGAAAAGATATTTTCAGTATGGGTAATTCTTTCAGTGTATTTACACTCCTGGCAATCATAAATATTCAACCCATTCCAACCCAAATTATTGTTTTCATGAATTTCCGAACAATCATTCTCAGGATCAATTACAGCATAAATACGTGGTGAACAACTTACCGTATCGGGAACCTTCCAGATAAATGTGAAATATTCTCCACGATCCTGCTCTGGGGCATCTGAGGATCCGTAGCTCATAGTGCTGGACTCCGAACTCCCTGCTGTACCGTAAATATCTGTGAGCTTAACCCCTCCTTCAGCAGGGTCACCCAGGTAATAATCAATCTTTAGCAGGTCATCAAAGATCTTAAGACTGAAATTATGTACCCTCGTGATTATAACGACAGTATCGCCAGGATTAACCACAGCTGGGTAGAACTGAATGTCACTGGTCTTTTGTTTTTTGGAAACCCTCACTTTATCACCTCCCTTTTCCGTGGCATACCTCCAGGGTAGTATAAAAGCCAGATCAGGTTTTTCGCCATAGTAATAATTCCACCAATAGGAATCGCTATCCAGTTCCACTATGTAGTCCAAAACCAAAGCGCCACTTTGGGAGCGATAAATATAAGGGGTAATTTGATACCGAAACATATTATCATATTTCTGCGCCAGACGCCCTATATTTCCTTCAATCCGGAAATTATTGCTTAGCTCGGTACTATGGGTACTCAAGGTTGAATTGTGGTAAAATGCGGAGAGATCGCTGGATACTCCTATTCTGACATCTGAAGCAACCGATCCCCCCAGACCAAGCGGTGCTAACTCCGCCGTTACCGTTGTTTCGATTCCTATTTTCGTAAAGAGATCAGCTCCGACTCCCCCGGAATAAGAATAGGAGGTTCCCTCAGAAGAAATATTATTAAAGGTAAAACTAAAGTTTCCCTCCCCCGTAGACGCTACCAGAACCCGGGGATATTGATGGAATATGAAATCGGATGTCCTGGTGCTGAAATCCCATGTCGCTTTTTTCTGTTTGTAAGAGAGGATATTACCCGGCTCGTGATTAAACACATAAGAGGGATTAGACCAGCTGTTTGCACTTTCCCAGGCAGATGAAAAATCCGTTGACACAGGATTCAGAACCGCCATTTCCCCCAATTTCATACCTTTCCGGTCGAAAACAGGGTACTTATAATAATTATAATCCAAATCTGAAGACAATACATAATCCTCCGTATAAATACTTTTCTCCTCCTGGATGGTCTCATTTTGAATGTGGGCATTATAAAATGATCTTCCCTTTTCGAAGTTTGTTTTTACTGCCGCTTCAAAGCCACTTCCACCGGCCATAGCATATCCCCTGATGTCTGACGAAAATCCAAATCCGTTATCAACAGTAACACTCGTTGTTTTCTGGGTGTTGAAGGTAGTAATATATTTAGCGAAGAAGGGAGGTTGACCTCCTGTAAAGGCATTGCAAAGATCATATATCTCCCCGTCAATCACATCAAAATGCACGGGGGGAGAATTCAGAATTACAAGGGGTTGCTGAAGTTTTGATACCGGAGTGATCACCGGTGTTCCTACAGAGTATACTTCTGCATCATTTAAATCAAAGTCACCGGCAATAAAAGCTGATACCACGATATTGTCAGTGTTGCTAAAAGGCATATCAAGGGCAGGTCCGGGAGGATTGAACGCAATGGTCTCCGCGCTAATTGTGTCCGCTGAAAAGATAACCATCCTGGTGATTCCAATGGATCTGTTTTTTAACTGATCATCGGCCGTTTTATCTGATTGGAGAATGATCACCTCCTTATTGAAATTCAACCTGAAAGTATCCGGATCCAGATCGGCCACGGTAAAAGTTTCGTTGCCCTGGATATTCAGATACCCACTCCAAGGCATTACCTGCGTAACTTTTCTCAGTCCCATGTCATCATCACCCATACCAAAAACACGAATCGCAGAAACACTATTTACCAGAACCTCAGTCCTGCCCATGTTGTCCATCTGCTCACATTTCAATGTCATAGGGATATGCTGATCAGCCGAAACTCCCCGTTGTCCAAAAACATCACCATCCACGAAAATATTCTGATAGTTTTCGATGTTGCCTGCCCCTGTCAGTTTAAAGGTATTTAAAAATGTCGTGTTCCAGAAATAATATCTCCAAGCCCAATTTCCGATACAGACTCCCATTACCACACTCCCCGTGCAATATTTTTCCTGGGCGTAACAATAATAGAACGACCATCCTACAACCACCTCATCCCTGCCATCATTATTCATATCTCCACAGGCAATTCTCATCTCATTGATGATACTTCCGCGGCTGGAATAATAATCATGGAGAGGAACCTGATTTTCCAGATTGATATTTTCTCTTTTCTGCCGGATGGTAAGCAACTTGGCAATCATATCGTATTTCAGGATATATAAATTGTATGACGAAATAAAAACCGGAGGGCTTGAGCCCGTTTTCTGTGTAGGTAAGGCTTTATTTTGAACCATCACGATCTCATCAATCCCATCACCGTCCACATCCCCTGCAGCAATATCAAAGTTCCGGTCAATATGAACAATCTCTTTAATCGTGGCTATTTGTTCCAGGTTTAAAACGGAATCAGTTTTAAACAATGATACCTTAAGGGTTCCATCGGGTAAATCATAACAAATGGCAAATTCATCCTGCGGATCCTTATCAAAATTTCCTGCCACAATTCTGATGCGGGTATAATCCAATTCATTCAGTGCTGTGTCCACATATTCAATCAGTCCCTTTCTTTTAAGATCTTCCCCGATCAACGGGATAGAAATATTTATTCCCCATTCCTCATTGTCAGTCACAGTGACAATCTCACTGGCTCCGTCTCCGTTAAAATCGCCCGTTGCAGATGCTGTTTTCCTTCTGTCCATATACCTGGTCTGATAAGGCTCTTCCACACTGTCGATATCAGTCAGATCAGTGGAAACATCCATTATACCATAGTTAGATTCTGTTGCCTCACTGTTGGTATAGCTGAGGAATATCTCTGATGAACCGCCAATTTTGTAGACTTTCTTAACAGGATCACTTACAAACTGGGCATTAAGCATGCCACTGAATAAAAGGCAGGTTAAAACCGGAAGAGGGTATTTCATTGTTTTCATGACGGGGGAGAGTGATTAGTTGAATATTTAGCGATCGTTTATTTATTGAAGGTTATAGTCAATTTTCAGCGTCGAGCTTAAAAGACATTTAACAGACATGTCCATCTCAAAAAATGAAAAACTATACCACTCTATCCCGGTTAATGATCTTTTACAATTGGAGGTAGGGTCGCAGCCAATGATTATTTTTGTGGTGTATTTCAGGCAATTAATGTCCAAGAAAAACTAAAATAAATTGGAAAACAATATATTTTGACAAAGAAGCTTAGAAGCTTTATGGAACACCATAAATGATTGATTAATTTAAGGCGGCATGAGCTGGGAGATTTTTGAGGAAGTTTGGAGTGTGAGTATTGAGTGTGTGGATCCTCGATCTACCTAGGCTAAAACTCAAACTAATTTACCCTGGAATGAAGAAGTTTGAGTTGGAGTATTGAGTGGGGTTAAAATTAACGGAATAAATGCACCGTCCCTTTATAGACCCCTTTGCGGTATTTTTCACCATCATACCCTTCGGCCTCAATGATATAATAGTATACCCCGATGCTGGCCTCTCTTCCTGAATTCATGATCTTCCCATCCCAGCCTTCCCAGTCGTAGAGTTCGCTGATATCTTCTTTATAGACAAGATTGCCTGTACGGGAATAAATCCGGATGACGAAAGTTTTAATGGATTTTTGGGTAACCTTGAAATAATCGTTGATCCCATCCCCATTGGGTGAAAAGACATTGGAAACTTTTAACTCTGAAGGGACCACCACGATGGGTTCCTCAAGCCTGAATGTGTCCGTACATCCCTCCTGCGATACCGAAATTAAAGCCGGATAATAACTATCAGGGATCAGGTAGGTAAATTCAGGCTGATAGGAGGAGTCATCCGTCAATTCATTTTCAACATAACCTGCGGCCAGGGAATCTATAAAAATCCATTCGAATGAGCTGCCGTTTTGTGAAGTATTGGTAAATTTTACTTTTAAGGGAGCGTCACTTTGAGGGGGTGAGGGAGGAGTAACAAACTCCTTTGTTTCTTCCTTGTCATAAAAAAGATAACTGAATTCTGCCTTTGTATGGATCGTTTCGTAAAAGGCCGAGTCAACATCTGTCATGCCCATGCTGTCAGTAGCAGTGAGAATATACCAGGTATCCTTAACAGGAGGACGGTAAGTAATATTTGGGTCCAATACCCTTGAAGCATTAGGAATTATCAAGTCATTATTGTCGGAGGTCCATGAAAAAGTGAAGTCATTTTTCAGCTTAATGGACTGGTGGTTTATTGGATTGTAATATACAAAGCTATCAAGGTGTACACTGCCATTGAGCGTTAAAAAGTCGCAGGTATATTTGAAGGGTTTTATCTGATTATCCACTGTTTTTTCAATACTGCTTGTGAGCTCATCAATAAACACCCATGCCACAAAAAAGGTGTCAGTTCCCGTACTGTTGAAAGTGTGAATCCTGTATCCACCCTCTTCAAGACCTGCCATTTGAGACTGCTGAACATTTACTTCCGAGCTTAGAGGATCCCAGCTAGCCGTCCCGGAATTGTAGCTTGCCCATTCAAAATTAAAGTTCCCCGCCACCGGACCTTTTACCAAAAGGCTCCCAGTAACCAGCTCTCCTGAATGTCGATAGAAAACAAACACCGGGTCAGCCCCGGGATAAACCAGGGTGTCGGTATATCTGGTGAAGTCGGCTGAGGGCGAAGTAATCTGCGCTCCTGCAGGAAAATAGATCAAAAACAGCCAAAATGGAATAAACAGTTTATAAATATGTTTTAACAAAGGAAGATTATTTTGGGTTTAATAGAAACTAACGCAAACATGAATTATTTTGCGAATGTTCAAAAAAATATTAGATCCTGCAATTTTAAAGGGATAAATATTCACGAATAGAGGCATTTTCCTGTCACCCCCAAAAGGTTATAGGGCCAACGATGGAAAGAAGTTAAATTATTGGATGGGATTGTTTACTTTCTGGCATGAAAACCCTATTTTTGGAAGCTCAAAGAGAAATCGTGGATAATATTACCAATCAGCTTAATCCCTCTCAGAAAGAGGCAGTTATAAATTTTAGCGGACCCTCGCTCGTCATCGCGGGAGCAGGTTCGGGGAAGACGCGTGTACTAACTTACCGCATTGCCTACATGTTATCAGCCGGGGTGCCTCCACATGGGATCCTGGCACTGACTTTTACCAATAAGGCTGCTCATGAGATGAAAAACCGGATTGCATCACTCGTCGGTTTTTCCATGGCCTCTAAACTATGGATGGGAACATTCCATTCCATTTTTGCCAGAATTTTGAGGTATGAGGCAGCTTCACTGGGCTTTCCCCCAACCTTTACCATTTATGACACACTTGATAGCCGAAATCTTATAAAGACTATTGTTAAAGAATTTAACCTTGACGAAAAGAGTTACAAACCGGCCGAAATATTGTCCCGGATTTCCGGTGCAAAAAACAACCTGATCACCCCCGATGGCTACGCTGCTAATACCACAATACGAGCCGCTGATGCGGCTTCCAGAAAACCCATGATCAGTGAAATTTATACGCGTTACTCTTCGCGTTGCAAACGTGCCGGGGCCATGGATTTTGATGATCTTTTGCTCAATACCAATATACTTTTCAGGGATTATCCTGCTGTATTGGATAAATACATGAACCGTTTCAGCCATATTCTGGTCGATGAATATCAGGACACCAATTATTCCCAGTACCTGATCATACGAAAGCTGGCACAGCAACACCAAAACATCTGCGTGGTTGGGGATGATGCACAGAGCATTTATTCATTCCGCGGAGCACGGATCGAAAATATCCTGAGTTTTCAGAATGATTACAAGGATGCCCGGATATACAAGCTTGAAAGAAATTACCGCTCCACGCAAAATATTGTGGAAGCAGCTAACAGCATCATCTCCCGGAATAAGGATCAGCTTAAGAAAAAAGTTTTTTCCGAAAATGCCACCGGCGACAAAATCAAAGTGATCTTTGCAAGCACCGATGCTGAAGAAGGGATTGTTGTGGCAAATACGATCAAAGACAATTCACTCAGAGAGAATCTGCATTACCGCGATTTCGCGATCCTCTACCGGACGAATGCCCAATCGAGGATTTTTGAAGAAGCCCTGAGGAAGCTGAATATACCTTATAAAGTATATGGGGGCGTCTCCTTCTTTCAACGCAAAGAGATAAAGGACGTTCTCGCCTATTTCAAGCTTACGGTAAACCCGGAGGATGATGAATCCCTTAAACGGGTAATAAATTATCCTTTGCGCGGCATCGGGAAAACAAGCATTGATAAAATCGAATCGGTTTCTATCCAACATGATGTCTCTCTTTGGAAAGTCATCAATAACCAGAATTTCCTTCATTCAACCTTTAATACAGGAACCCAAAACAAAATAATGTCCTTCACATCTCTCATCCGGGATTTTATAGGCAAATCAACAGAAATGGAAGCCTTTGACCTGGCTTTCACCATAGTGGGAGCGACCGGAATTTTCAAGGAACTGGGTGGCGACAATACCCCGGAAGGAATAAGCCGACGGGAAAATGTGGAAGAATTATTGAACGGAATCAAGGAATTCACCGACAATCCTCCGGAGAAAGAAAATAGCGGTTTGGCAGGCTATCTTCAAACAGTAACCCTGCTAACTGATGCTGACAATGAGAAGGAAGAAGATAACGATAAGGTGACCATCATGACTGTACACTCGGCAAAGGGACTTGAATTCCGGCAGGTCTTCCTGACCGGACTGGAAGAGAACCTGTTCCCTTCCCTTCGATCCATAAACACCCAGAAAGAGATCGAGGAAGAACGGAGATTATTTTACGTAGCGGTTACAAGGGCCATGGATAAGGTATATATCAGCTATACAGGAACCCGCTACAAATGGGGAAGCCCGGTTTTTTGCACCCCCAGCCGGTTTATCAACGATATTGATGAAAATTTTTTGGATCTGCCTCATAACTATAGGGGAGGCCCCACTCCAATCATTAATGAAAATAACCCGGCCAGAGGGGTGTATGACCATAGGAAACCAATTTACCCTCCTTCCTCAGCAAAAGGCAAACTGACAAACGTCACCAACCTCCCTACGGCTTCACATAATGATTCGAAGGAGGGTTTTGCCGATCCTTCGGAAATTGTGGCAGGAAGCAATATAGAGCATCCACGGTTCGGAAAAGGGAAAGTGTTGAACACCGAAGGTTCGGGTCCGAATATCAAGGCAACAATTTTCTTTCAAAACCACGGGCAAAAACAGTTATTGCTTCGGTTTGCCAAATTAAGGATTTTGGGTTGATCTTAAATTCAGCGACAAATAAAACCTGATATAAATATCCAGAATAAGCCCGCTAACCGGTATTGCCTTCTCATTATTATATTCACTGACGGTGTTAAGCAACAATGCATTTGTTAATCAGGCTTATTTAGATTAGCTTTGCAAAAAGAAATTTTATGGATTACGATTACAATACTGGCAGGAAACCTCTTATTCTTCCTGAATATGGGCGCAATGTTCAAAAGATGATCAAACATATCCTCACTATTGAGGATCGGGAAGAGAGGAATAAAGCTGCCCATACCATCATAGGGATCATGGGAAACCTGAACCCCCTTCTCAGGGACGTGGGTGATTTTAAGCACAAATTATGGGATCACCTCTTCATTATTTCCGAATTCAAACTGGATATCGATTCTCCCTATGAGATACCCGAGGCTTCAAAATTTACAGAAAAACCGAACAAAATCCCTTACAATCAAAAGTTTATCCGCTACAAGCATTATGGCCGATCTATTGCAATGATGTTAAAAGTCGTTTCTGAAATGGAAGAAGGGGAAGAAAAAGATAGTTTAATCTCCCTTCTGGCTAACCACATGAAAAAGTCTTATTTAACCTGGAACCGGGAGGCGGTGGACGATGAGCAGATTTTCAGCGACCTTAAAGAAATTTCGCTGGGAGCTTTCGATATGGGCCAGGAAGATATTAAGCTGAACGAAACCCGTGACATACTCCAGAAGAACAGAAAAAAGAAAATTCCCAGAAAAAATAAATAAAGCTCTTTTCATCCATGAGCAGTTTTCATATTGAAGGCGGCCATTCCCTAAAAGGTGAAATTGTCCCACAAGGTGCAAAAAACGAGGCATTGCAAGTTTTGTGCGCTGTCCTCCTGACCACCGGTGAGGTGACGATTGAAAACATTCCTGATATTCATGATGTCAACAAACTCATAGAAATCCTTGCTGACATGGGAGTGGAAATCACCCGGAATTCACGGAATAGTTATGCTTTCAGAGCAGCCAATGTAAATATTGACATTCTTCGTGATACCTCCTTTAAGGAAAAAACGGCGACGCTGCGCGGTTCTGTAATGATTATCGGGCCACTGCTTGGCCGCTACGGTGAAGCGTATATCCCTAAACCGGGTGGGGATAAAATCGGACGTCGAAGACTGGATACTCATTTTATTGGTTTTCAAAAGCTGGGTGCTGAATTCACTTTTGAACCCAGAAACCAACAATATCATGTCCGTGCAGAAAAACTGAAAGGCTGTTACATGCTTCTGGATGAGGCTTCCGTAACCGGGACTGCCAATATCATTATGGCCGCTGTACTGGCGGAAGGTACCACCACCATCTATAATGCCGCTTGTGAACCCTATATTCAGCAACTCTGTCAGATGCTTAATAAAATGGGAGCGATGATATCCGGTATAGGATCCAACCTTTTGCGTATCGACGGAGTTAAAGTCCTGAACGGTACCCACCACAAGATACTGCCCGATATGATCGAAATAGGCAGTTTTATCGGAATGGCAGCGATGACCGGATCAGATATACTGATGAAAAATGTTGGCTTCAACCAACTGGGAATTATCCCTGAATCTTTCCAGCGTCTTGGCATTGAGATCGAAATCAACGGGGATAATTTGCGGATTCCTCCCCAAGACTCCTATGAAATTGAAACATTTATTGACGGGTCAATAATGACCATTTCAGACGCTCCATGGCCGGGACTGACCCCTGACCTGTTAAGTGTCCTTCTGGTTATGGCCACCTGCGCCAGGGGAAGTGTGCTGATTCACCAAAAAATGTTCGAGAGCCGTCTCTTCTTCGTGGATAAATTGATAGACATGGGGGCTCAAATAATACTTTGCGATCCACACCGAGCAACGGTAATCGGACTCGGAAATAAAATGAAACTGAGGCCGACCACTATGACTTCACCGGATATCAGGGCAGGGGTGGCCTTGTTGATTGCCGCGATGACGGCAGATGGGAAAAGCACAATACATAACATCGACCAAATCGACCGGGGGTACCAGGATATTGACGTGAGGCTGAATAGTATCGGAGCTTCCATTGAAAGAATCTAGCAGGCAAATTTAATTGGTTGTGCCCTGTAACATATTATTTTGTCCCTTTTCGGGACATTCCGAAGCATCCGACTGATTTTCTGCCTACATTTTATCCCTAACAGGATATAATTTCTGCATATTCTGTTAAGCATGTTTCTTTGAGGATTGAATAGGGGTATAATTCCGGTATGATATTTGACTAAAATAATTATATCTTTGCATAAATATATATATATACATAATTAATTAAAAAATGAATTTCATGAAAAAGACAGTTTTGTATCTTTCGGCTATTACACTCATGGTTTTTACCGCCTCCTGCTCAGGAAAAGATGCCAAAAACAATTCGGCAAACCTTGCTGAGAATAATTCAACAGAGATCCAGGCTGCGGATGAAGATG
Source organism: uncultured Bacteroidales bacterium (assembly GCA_963779845.1). Taxonomy (GTDB): domain Bacteria; phylum Bacteroidota; class Bacteroidia; order Bacteroidales; genus CAVZZV01. The sequence goes on from CAVZZV010000001.1 coordinate 708,338, forward strand.
TGAAGGTCGGTTTAAACATTGGTGATCAGGCCCCGAACATGGAATATCCTTCACCTGAAGGGAAAATGATAAGCCTGAAATCCCTCCGTGGAAAAGTTGTCCTGATTGATTTTTGGGCAGCGTGGTGCCCTCCCTGCCGAATGGAAAATCCAAACCTGGTGAGCACTTATGCCCAATATAAGGATAAGGATTTCCAAAATGGCGATGGGTTTACCATTTACAGCGTTTCTCTGGATCAGTCAAAAGACAGCTGGGTAAAAGCAATTAAAGACGATAAACTATCCTGGGAAAACCATGTCAGCGATCTGAAATATTGGCAGTCGGAACCAGCAGCCATGTACCAGGTACGTGGAATCCCAATGAATTACCTCATTAACGGCGACGGGATCATCGTGGCAAAAAATCTCCGCGGAGAAGCACTCGGCGCTGCCCTTAACTCAATGGTCAAATAATTTGGATGATAACTCATCCCATTAAGGGTATGAGATGAGATTTCAGGGATTGAGATGATTTTTTATTATTTAAGTAAAACGAAAGATCGATCATACAAAGTATAATTCTTTTGTTTCCTCTATAATCCAAAAAATTATTGGCCTGTCAAAATAGTCAGCAAAATCTGCTGCCTGGTTCTTTTCATGCCAAATTGTCTCGCTTTTATCTACTGGCAGAAAATTTGTAATGCCTAGCCGGTTACTTATAATAAGTATATAGAAATGGTGAAAAAATTTACAGGGAAATCAGGAAATAAAAATATGAGAAGAAATAATTCCGGGGAGGAAAAATCAAATACAGAAAACAGAGGATTGAACAATCAGGAGTTGAAGGACTCTTCTTCCCAGGATAATAATCCGGAGGACATTGAAAAAGAGAAGGAGGCGGAGGATAATGAACCCAAAGCTACCGAAGGCAGCGATCATCAAACGGATCCTGCCAAAGAACTGAATGAGTCACTGCTTAAGATCGCAGAACTACAGGACAGGTATATGCGATTATCGGCAGAGTTCGACAACTATCGCAAACGCACCTTACGAGAAAAAACCGAACTTATTCAGGCAGCAGGTTCCGATTTTATCATGCAAATCTTGCCTGTCATGGACAACCTTGAACGGGCACTCAATGTGATCGATAAGGCCACCGACATGGAAGGGGTTAAAAAAGGCATTGAACTTATTTACAGCAACTTCAAAGATTTTTTCAAACAACAGGGACTGAAGGAGATTGATGCGCATGCATAAGGATTTCGATCTCGATGTTCATGAAGCTGTGGGCAAGACCCCAGCCCCCGATGAAAAGCTTAACGGAAAAATTGTGGATGTAGTTGAAAAAGGATACCGGCTAAAAGACAAAGTGATCAGGTATGCAAAGGTCATAATTGGGGAATAAATTATAGATTATGGCAAAAAGAGATTACTACGAGGTATCTGGGAGTATCAAAAAGCGCATCCCAGGAGGAGATTAAAAAAGCATACAGGCAGATGGCCCTTAAATTTCATCCTGATAAAAATCCGGATGATAAGGAATCGGAGAATAAATTTAAAGAAGCAGCCGAAGCTTACGAAATTCTCTCCGATCCGCAAAAGCGGGCCAAATATGACCAGTTCGGGCATAATGCTTTTGCAGCGGGGTGCTGGTTTCCATGCCGGAGGCATGACCATGGAAGATATTTCTCCAGTTTCGGCGACATATTCGGCGATTTTGGGTTTGGCGGCTTTCGGGGGAGGAGGCCAAGGCAGGGGGGCAGGACGCGGTTAGCAAAGGCAGCCGACCTCCGTATTAAAGTAAAGCTTAACCTGAGCGAGGTAGCCAAAGGGGTTGAGAAGAAAGTGAAAGTAAAAAAATATGACAGTTGCTACTACTTGTGAAGGAACAGGGGCTAAAGATGGCAATGCCTATACAACCTGTTCAACCTGTCGCGGAGCCGGGCAGGTAACCCGGGTTACCAATACCTTCCTGGGACAAATGCAAACTACCTCCACCTGTCCTTCATGCAATGGTGAAGGGAAAATTATATCGGAGAAATGTCCCAACCTGTTATGGGGAAGGAATTATTGATAAAGAAGAAACAATATCCTTCCAGGTGCCACCCGGAGTAAGGGAAGGAATGCAACTCAAGGTACGGGAAAAGGAAATGCTGCCCGCCGTGGAGGGATAAACGGGGATCTCCTCGTAATTATTCATGAAGTAAAACATCCGGAGTTAATCAGAGACGGGAACGATCTTCTATACAGTCTTTATCTGGGAATTCCGGAGGCGATTACAGGTACCACCTCTGAAATTCCCACTATCGACGCAAAAGTGAAAATCCGGATCGATCCCGGGACGCAGCCAGGAAAGGTTTTAAGGCTCAGGGGAAAAGGGGTTCCCGACATTAACGGCTACGGTACAGGTGACCTTTTAGTTTCCATAAATGTTTGGATTCCAAAAGAAATCTCGAAAGAAGAACACAAAATTTTTGAAAAACTAAAAGAATCTTCTACTTTTATTCCCAAACCCGATAAAGATGAAAAGAATTTCTTCGAAAGAATGAAAAACTTTTTCGAATAATTCCAAAAGCTATGAACTTCCTTGAAGCGAGTAAGGTTGTAAAACAATACTCAAACCACCTTGCCCTCGATAAGGTTTCCATTTCGGTTCCCCAAGGTTCGATCTTCGGCTTACTTGGCCCAAATGGGGCCGGCAAGACCACTCTTATCAGAATCATTAACCAGATTACGGCCCCCGATGAAGGGGCGGTATATCTAAAGGGAGAAAAGCTCAAACAGGAGGACATCTCCCAAATCGGATACCTTCCGGAAGAACGCGGATTGTACAGAAAAATGAGAGTAGGCGACCAGTCACTTTATCTTGCCCGCCTTAAAGGTATGTCCCGAAACGATGCCATGAAGAGACTTAAATACTGGTTCGAAAAATTCGAAATCACCTCTTGGTGGCCGAAAAAGGTTGAAGAGCTTTCGAAAGGGATGCAACAAAAACTGCAATTCATCACCACGGTTATCCATGAACCCTCTCTCCTTATTTTCGATGAACCTTTCAGCGGTTTTGATCCCATCAATGCAAATATTCTCAAGAATGAAATCCTTGAACAAAAAAAACGCGGGGCCACCATCATCTTCTCCACCCATAACATGGCCTCCGTTGAAGAACTTTGTGACCATATTTCCCTCATAAACAAATCGCGGGTTATCCTGGAGGGCCAAATAGATGAAATCCGCAAGACTTATCGCACCAACTCCTTTGAAGTTTCTTACAAAGGGCAGGTTGGGAACTTAAGGAACTCCATACCCCCAGGGTATGAAATTATGGAGGAGAAGTCGAACCATGAACTGAATTTTGCAATAATAAAGTCCACCGGGAAACCCGACAACAACCTTTTGATCTCAAAACTTCTGCCGGTGGTGGAACTACATTCTTTTTCTGAGATTATTCCGAATATGAACGATGTTTTTATTCGTGTCGTTGAAGGCGCAAATTCAGAACCTACCTGATAACCAATTTGTCATGAACAAAATACCACTTATTATTCAGAGGGAATATACCACGAGGGTAAAAAAGAAATCATTCCTGGTCATGTCACTCCTTGGCCCTGTATTGTTTGCCGCCTTAATGCTGGTCCCGGCATGGATGGCAAACCTAAAGGACACTAAAGAAAAAACTATCGCCATAGTGGATGAAACCGCACAGGGATCCGTTAATATTCTAACCGGAGATCTTCCCGAAACAGATTTTATTAAATTCAAATATCTTCCCGGGACGGATATTGAAACAGTAAAGCGGACCTATACCAAAGAGGGATATTATGGAGTCCTTTATATTCCTTCAAATATTATAAGCTCGAACACAGCAATACTCTATACCGAAGAGCAGCCAAGCTATTCAATGCAAAAGCATATCAGTGGCGCGATTGAGGAGGAAATCGAAAAACAAAAGCTCATTGCAGAAAACATCAACAATCTTGATGAGATCATGAAGCGTGTTCAAACCAATATTAATCTGCGTAATATCATTTGGAACGAAGCCGGGGAAGAAAAAGAAAGTAATACCGGCATTGCAATGGGTATTGGATATGCCGGAGGGATGCTTATTTATTTCTTTATATTCCTATATGGTGCAATGGTGATGAGGGGAGTAATCGAAGAAAAAACTAACCGTATTGTTGAGGTAATTATCTCATCGGTCAAACCTTTCCAACTCATGATGGGCAAGATTGTCGGGGTTGGTCTGGTCGCCTTAACCCAATTTGTGATCTGGGTGGTCCTCACCCTGCTTCTTGTTACCGGCCTTCAAAAAACTATTATGCCGGAGAAGCATGCTCCACCAGATATGGCCGTTAATGTTGTCTCTCCCGATATCATGAACCAAAACAGCAAAACCTCTCTGGAATACACAGATCAGCCTGCCGGGGAACCAAATATTGTACAGGAAGTATTTTCCTCAATGGGCGATATCAATTTCGGACTTATTCTCGGAATGTTCATCTTTTATTTTCTCGGAGGATTCCTTTTATACGCGTCATTTTTTGCCATTATCGGATCGGCCGTCGATAACGAAACGGAGACCCAGCAGTTCATGCTTCCGGTAACCATTCCACTTATTTTAGGTATTTTTGTGATGATCAATACCATTGAAAACCCCTCAGGCCCATTGGCATTCTGGTTCAGCATGATTCCCCTTACTTCACCGATAGTTATGATGGTGAGGATTCCATTTGAGCCCCCTGTCTGGCAATTAGCACTTTCCGCCCTGATACTTGTTCTTACCTTTATAGGCTCAGTTTGGATGGCCGGGAAAATATACCGGACTGGCATTCTTATGTATGGGAAGAAAGTGAACTACGCGGAAATATGGAAGTGGCTCAGATATAAAAATTAGGAATGATTTTAATTTGTGACAAGTAGTAAGCCCATCCAGCTTTAATTAAATTCATAAGGATGAAAATTGCAATACTCGATTTCGGAACCAATACTTTCAACCTCCTGATCGCCGAGACACCTGATAACCAAGCACTTGATATCATTCATACCAGTAAACAACCGGTCAAATTAGGCCAGGGGGGGATAACAAGAAAAACCATCACACAGGAGGCATTTAAACGCGGGATGGAGGCCATTGAAAAGCATTTTGAAATTATCCGGAAATATGAAATTGAAAAAGTGTATGCTTTTGCCACCTCCGCTATAAGGGATGCGGATAATGGAAAGGACTTCGTCCGGGAGGTCAAGAACACCTATAACCTTTACGTGAATATTATCCCGGGAGAACGGGAAGCAGAATTAATCTACAAAGGGGTGAGATTATCCTATAATACCCGGGGGGAAAAGGCTCTTATTCTTGACATAGGGGGTGGAAGTAACGAACTGATTATTGCCGACGGAAAAAATATCTACTGGAAGGAAAGCTTTAACCTTGGCATGGCCCGGTTGCTCGAAATTTTCGAACCTTCAGATCCTATTAAATCCGAGGAAATTACCTGCGTGGAAAATTTTTTACAAACTGAAATGAAGAACCTGTTTGCGGCCATTAAGAGCTACAAGCCAAAAACTCTTATCGGTGCATCAGGGTCTTTTGAAACTCTTTCGGCCCTGCTCTCTTTTCAATACCCCGAAAAATATATCATGAATGAAGGCATCCACAGGGAAATTGATCTTTCGGATTTTGAAAAAATACATACTCAACTTCTCCAATCCCGACTTGAAGAACGAAAGGATATGCCGGGAATGGAGCCTGTCCGTGTTGAAATGATCGTACTCGCTTCCGTTTTTGTGGGTTTTATTATTCGGCATTGCCACATTCAAAAGCTAATCCAATCCGATTATGCTCTAAAAGAAGGGGTAGTTGCCGAAATTTTGAATATTTAGTTTAGTTAGCATTGACAATTATGGCAAAAATACTGGTTATCGACGATGAGAAAGGAATAAGAAGCACACTTCAGGAAATCCTTGAATACGAAAAATATGAGGTGGATCTCGCCGCGAGTGGGCCTGAAGGGTTGGAAAAATTCAAGAATGAGAAGTATGATATCGTATTGTGTGATATCAAGATGCCAGACATGGATGGCATGGAGGTCATTGGCAAAATATTCGAAATGGGCACGGAAGCTCAGGTCATTATGATTTCAGGTCACGGGAATATTGATACTGCGGTGCAGGCTATTAAAAAAGGGGCTTACGATTTTATTGAGAAACCACTGGATCTTAACCGTTTACTAATTACTATCCGGAACGCATTGGATAAATCAATGCTGATCACGGAAACAAAAGTCCTTAAAAAAAGAACCGGTAAAAACAACGATATGATCGGGGAATCCACTCCCATTCGTAATGTAAGGGATATGATCGACCGGGTAGCCCATACCGAAGCAAGAATTTTGATTACCGGGGACAATGGGACAGGAAAAGAACTGGTTGCCCGGTTACTCCATGAGAAATCAGAAAGGGCAGATCAGCCCTTTGTAGAGGTAAATTGTGCGGCTATCCCCTCGGAACTTATTGAAAGTGAACTTTTTGGTCATGAAAAGGGAGCCTTCACTTCAGCCATTAAACAACGGAAAGGTAAATTCGAACAAGCCGACGGAGGTACAATCTTCCTCGATGAAATTGGAGACATGAGCCTTTCTGCCCAGGCAAAAGTACTTCGGGCACTTCAGGAAAACCGGATCACCCGCGTCGGCAGCGATAAGGATATTCATGTGAACGTTCGCATAATCGCTGCTACGAATAAAAATCTGAAAGAAGAAATTGAAAAAAATAATTTCAGGGAAGACCTTTATCACCGTCTAAGTGTTATTCTTATTCATGTTCCCCAACTAAATGAGCGGAAGGAAGATATTCCACTCCTTGCCTCCTATTTTAATGAAATTATCTGTTCGGATTATGGCATTCCGCTTAAGAATATCACGGAGGAGGCTTTAAATGAATTGCAAAAAATAAACTGGACAGGAAATATCCGGGAGTTCCGGAATGTACTGGAGCGGTTGATCATTTTATGCGATAAGGAAATTACTGGAATGGACGTTGAAAAATACGCACAACCCATTGGCAGGGAAAACTCATAAATTTTCCCGCAAAATAATTTAGGATGTACAGCAAGAATTCAAAATTCAATCTTTTTCTGGTTGTAACCATAATGATTCTGCTTCTCCCTTCCTTATTTATCAATATCGGTTTACTGCCCTTGTCTGCCGACGAATCTACCCGGGCAACCGTTGCCCTTGAAATGGAATATTCCGGGAATCTGATTACACCCACCATTAACGGGGATCCCTATTATAACAAACCTCCTGTTTACAATTGGATCCTGCTCTCTTTTTTCAAAATCAGCGGAAGTCATTCAGAATGGATCATCAGGCTCCCTATGCTGATCTCCCTTCTTTTATATGGTCTTGTTATTTTCCTTGTTACCAAAAAGTATATAGGAAATCGCAGTGCTTTTCTAAGTTCGATGGCTTTTATCACCTGTGGCAGGATCCTTTTCTATGATTCTATGCTTGGGCTGATCGACACAACCTACTCCTTACTGATCTTTCTTAATTTTATGCTCATCTTTAATTTAATAAAAAATAAAAAAATTCTTCAGCTTTTCCTTCTTTCTTACCTGATAATGGCCATAGCATTCCTCATGAAAGGCCTACCTACCCTGTTATTCCAGGCTCTCACCCTAACTACCCTTTTTATATGGCAGAAAAAAATGAAAAAATTGCTCTCCCTGAAACACTTTTCAGGAATAATCCTTTTTCTGCTAATCACCGGAGGCTACTACCTCATGTTATGGAAAGATAATCCGGATATCCGCTATTTTGAAACACTTTACAATGAATCAGCGAAGCGAACCTTTCTGGTGTACGGAATGGGAAAAACAATACTTAATTTATTTACCTTTCCCTTTGTTCAGCTTTATCATCTTCTACCCTGGTCTCTTCTTATTATTCCGGCAATCAGAAAAAAAAATTTTCAGGAATTGAAGGGGAATACTTTTTTATCCTATATCGGACTTGTCTTTCTGGTAAATATCGCGGTTTACTGGATTTCTGTGGAAACCTACCCCCGTTACATGTTTATGCTCTATCCCCTCCTGCTGATTTTACTGGTTCACAGCTACCTGAAAATTCCTCTGAACAACCCCTGGAGAAGGATGGTTGATGCAGTTTTCCTGCTGGCCCTCGTCTTGATAATACCGGCAATAATTCTGGGACTGAAACTTACCACTTTCCACTCCGATGCGCCAGTGAACATCACGGCCATTGCACTTTTACTTATTATAGGAGGCATTTTATTTTTATTTTTCAGGTTCCCGGTTTTCCGGTTGGAATTTTTAGTGATATTCCTTCTTGTTGTGCGGATTGCTTTTAACCTGGTTGTCCTGCCCGAAAGGGCTGCTGATAGCAGGAGGGTTATTCAAAAAGAACAGGCTTTAAAAGTTGCTGAACTTTCGGAAGGCGAGGAATTGATCCTTCAACGCCTTGCCACCTGTAGCCATGAAACTACTTTTTACATCTCAAGCCGCCGGGGAGAAATCCTGCGACGTTCCGAGGGAGAGTACCAGCCAGGCAAGCTTTACATTTTTGATGGACGTGACCATTTGCGGCCCGAAGAAGAACTTATTTACAATTTCGAAACACGATGGGAAAATATTCCGCTCCGCCTCTCACGTATTAAAGACCTATAGCATTCTAGCAACAGGCTGATTCATCTCTTTCGTGAAACACGGTGGTAAATATCTTTTGAAAAAGAGATCATAAAAGGAGAATCTGCGATAAGACTCACTCCAAGGATACCGATGAACTGGATCATAACCTGGGTGAAAAACAAATGCCTTTCCACTTCCAATGCATCAGCAAGATAAAGCAGAAAGGCATTAAACGTAAATAAGACAAGGAGAAATACAGGAAATAGCAGGATGAAGCGGGATTCCTTAAGGAAAAGAAAGAGCAATATACCACTTAGGACCAAAACGGCCAGTAGGTTAAAAAGAGGGAAGAGAGGTTTACTTATCCTGCTCCATCCTTGGGGATCCCCTATATAACCAAAGTCGTGGGCAAATATACGGCTTCTGTCCTGCCTACTTTCCTTTAACAACAAAGCATAGGAAGGATGACTTATTAAAAACTTCGTATATAGGGACTTACCATCATTCACTGCCCATTCAAAAAAATTGATGTAGGAACTATCATTGTATATCTGATAAATTTGCACCCTATCCGTAATATTCGAAAACTCATCTTTCAATCTCTCTGATTGAGGCATGCCGCGACTTGTGAACCATTCCAGATATTCTTCATTGGGAACAATCCGAAGCAGGATATTATTGGTTATTGGCAACCTGTATCTTTGACCTTTCTCAGCGGAATGCTGCTGCACAAAAAATATTGATATACTTACAAGTAAAAACAGCAATGAATACTTAACCATTTTTCTTTTCATAGTCAAGGCGTAAATTCCTAACATGCCATAAAGGAGAATTAGCAGATAGGGCCAGCTATCCCTTGTGAAGGAAAACAAGATTATAATTATAAGATGAAAAGCAAAATTGTACATTGTCCTTTTCCTATAAAAAAGCAGAAAAGAGCCCAACCAAAAAAAGAGGAAGGATACACTTAGGGATTCCGAAAGAAGCGTATGTGTCCAGCCCACAATATTCCACCACGACATCAATAGGTACCAAAAGAAAAGGAAGAACAACTGCAGCCCCTATTTTTCGCAAAAATAACAAGACCACATAGCAAAGGAAAAAGGCAGCCAGAGAATGCATGAATTTTTGAAGCTGAATAATGGTCTCCGGATCACTCCCGGCTATTTTATAAAAAAGGGGGACAGTGAATGGACGAGGATAAAAATTTGAAGCTTTTTCAGGGAAATAAAAATCTTTCTCGTTGAGAGGAATCTTTGATTGATGCAGATAATCATAAGGATCAGAAAAATTAGTCCACATTGGTGGGGTAATCCTTATCATCAGATTTAGAAAGAGGGTAATAAGAAAGAGGAATAAATTCAATTTCCCGGGAATGGTGCGAGTCATTTTTTTACAAAATAGTTGTCAAATTTAGTATACAGTGAACCGGGTGGAACCAGGATAGGCCGCAAATATAAAAAATAATCCGGATCAAGAGACGAGAGGAAATTACACCGTATGTTCATGCTTCTGCATACCTTTTATTTCTTCAACCGGTAAATATCTATATTTTCATATTTCCCAACCGGATCCCCCAGAAATGATTGTATTCCGGGTTCCTCGTAGCTCATGGTATCGCTCACGAAAAGGTACCTGGCATCCATTTCGATTTTTTCCATAATCTTCGCACTATCCGCATTCAACCCGTAATTTGTCCAGCCCTTACGGTTCATCTTATATAAACTGATGTTGATGCTGGGATCGGAAATACTTATTACCCGGTCCTCTTTAAGTATCCCGATACTATCCAGGTATGGTTCGATGTTGTCAAAATTATGCAGGTTGGTCAGATAATAATTGTTTTCCCATCCCACGGAGCCATACCTGTCTTGCAATCTCTTTCCGGTGAAAGTTATGTTATGGACAAGGAAGCCAAGAAGGATTATTTTAAAAATGATCGAATGAAAAATATACTCTGACCAATTTTTCAGCAGAAGAAAAAAACCCAATAATACAAATGGAACAAGAATAAAAAGGTTAATGGTATAATAATCATGGTCTTTCAATGCCTGAAAGAATAACAGCACGAATGCTCCAAATCCGATTAAGAGCATCAGAGTCAACAATAGAAGTGTGCGGTTTGCGCGCTTGAAGAATAAAAGGATTGCCATTAACATGAGTACGAATACTATTTGTGTCTCCCTTCGGAAATAGTCGAACCGTATATGGACATTGATATGATCCATCACTATATTGATTTGTTCCCTGGTAATGTCCCATATTGGTAAAATTCCAATGAGGAAAATACCTGAATTGTGCTCTTTATTATAGAGTTGGGCGTAATGAAACCATATAAACTGAATGGCAAAGACGGAAGCGAAAAGGACCAGAAAGAAAATTTTGGAGTGTCTGAAGACCCTTATCTCTTTCCTAAGCTTAACATTCATCGATTCGAGTAAAAATAATCCGCCAATAGCCACAAAACTGAGCAGGGAGGATATCTTAATCAATCCTGCAATCAACAGGAAAAGGCAAAAAATTATAAATTGCCAGCGCTTTCCTTCCTTATAGTATCTGTAAAAAAAATACAACCCAATCAGTGCCAGGGAAAATGAGGGGATATCCATGAGATAATTGTTGGCATAATAGGCCAAAACAGGGGAGGTAAAAAGAAAAAGTGCTCCACCCAGTGCCACTATACTGTCTTCAAGGGTATCTTCAAAAACTTTAAAAACAGCAAGCAATCCCAGCAGAAACAAAAGCAATACGAAAGCCCTGAATAAGTATTCATGGTGACCTGCAAGTTGCCATACCTTACCTACAGTGAAGTAAATTATTGGGAAATCACTAGCTGTCTTGCCTGTTCCGTCACGGCCAAGGTAATGAACCGAGGGTTCCAGAAAAGGATTGTTGTCCTGGTAATAATTCATGGCCAGTGAAAGACAATCGCATTGACGCCAGAGATGGATGCTTTGAGCTGGTTTCAATAAAATATTGTGATAATTATACGAAAAGGAGATGATCAAAAATGCCGTCAGTAAAATCCAAAGAGAATACTTTGGAAAGTAGGAAGCATTTCGTATTGACAACCAGCGTTTGTTCAGTGGCATAATTTACAACTATTAAAAGGAGTCTCCCGAGTGAATTTTGACTTGTAAAAATAGGAAACATCCATGATTAACAAGTTCATCATACACGAAAATGTTGATATGGATGTTCCATCTGCCCAGAGAAACTAAATTATAAACAGATGAAATTTAATTAATCCAACTCTTTTCCTTTTTTCAAAGGAAAAACTAAAAACAGCGCAAAGGGAAGAAACCATATAAGTTTTGCGCCAAACCGATCGGTAGTGATCACCAGGGAGGCGTTGATGGCAGCGTTTAAAACTATTGCTGACAATAAAATATAAAGAATCCTTTTCCTGCCAATCTCAATCCTGCAGGAATATCTCCTGATCAAAAGGAATAACAGTACACAAAGGACACTACCGGCAATTATAACACGATATAACATGTTCAGTACCCTCATGGCAGGAAGAAGATCGTTCCTGTTTTGCTTTGAATTTCTATAGGCCCTGACTTCTGAAGGAAAATATTTTTGTATACGGTCATACAAAACTGATCCCTCGATAAAGGGTCCGTTCCCATCCCCGGCGTCAAATTCAAAAAGTTGTCTGAACGTGCTTTTTATTGACTCCTTTAGATGGAGGTACAGATATTCAGGACGCACCATTGTGGCCCCTATTATTTTGCCAAACTCCTCCTGAGCCTCCTTCCAGCTTCCAAATTGGGTATACAATGGGGAATGGCTGTCCCAAAGAAAATCTGTAGTATTTTGAGGGATAGAATCTCTGCAATCGCATAATTTATATTCATTATTGGCACAATGGTCCTTAAGAAATTGCACCAATATTCCATTTTCGGCCATCCTTCCCATAATAAAAACATTCCGCGACTTCGAAATGGAAGAGCCCATGGTTAAAAATCCCAGTGTGATGAAAAGAGACAAAAGTCCGGCTGTTTGGTAATTTTTTCTTACGGAGGGAAAAAAACGCGGTTGTTGCCACAAAATTATCAGCAGTATCAATAATCCATTGATCAGGATATGGGACATATGCATGGATGTGGATAGAAAAAATAAAAAATACAAAAATATCCTGGCTGGTCGTTTTAGCTTATCATTTAAAAATAAGTGAATGATACAAAGCACTCCGACAGAGGTAAAAATATCCGCAATAATCTGGCCGGAAACCCAGGGCAATACAGTAAATACAGAAAAGAACGCCATAATGGCAAGGTACATGGCATATGGCCTTTTAAATGAGGTAAGATCGCGAACTGACAGCAAAATAAGAAATGAAAGCACCCAGCTTTGTAAAACAGCTACTCCCCATAATGAAAAACCATTCAGGCTGGCCAGTCTGATAAATATCCCATATGTCAGAGGCCGGTCAAAGGGGGGTTCAAATGTAAAACCGGAAACAATATAAGTGGAAGTATCCGCATAAACAATGGGATAACCATTATAAAAAGCGATCATTAGCAGAAAAATGCTTCCGGTAAAAGAATAGATAATGCTTTTTAAGAGAGGCGATCTCAAACGATGATAATTATGGATCCAAATCAAATGACAGAGGCAAATATAATAAGATTTGACATAAGTAAGTTTTTTCAAGGGTTATCCAATGATTAGTTTTGAACCACAACATGTATAGTACAGAAGGGATTTTGTTGTAAGAATACAAATCGTTAGCTTTACATAAAATTATCGCTTCATGTTTAGCATAAACTATCATTTCTTTAATTCTAAAAGGCATACATGACGCTCGATATTATTATTCCTGTCTATAATGAATCAGAATTGGTGACCACGACTCTTGACAGGATCAGGGAGGTCATTTTCCCGGATTTTATTAAAGTTGTAAACATCGTCATTGTGAACGACTGCTCCACAGATGGTTCCGGGGAGATTATTCAAAACTACATTAGGGACAAGGACAATATGTTTTTATTCAACCTGGACAAAAATTCAGGAAAAGGGGCCGCTGTCCGTCAGGGAATAAGCCAATCAAAGGGTGAACTTATTATGATCCAGGATGCCGATCTCGAACTTACCCCCTCCGATATTCCCTCCATGTTACTTGCCATGAAGGCCATTAATGTTCAATTTGTGAACGGTTCAAGATACCTGGCAGGGATTCCCAGACCTTTATCTTCCTACCGAAGGTACATTATAAACCGGTTATTTACATGGCTGACCTCAATTCTTATCAATGTTAGACTTACCGATATGGCATGTGGGTATAAACTATTTCATCGTGAGCTTTATAACCAACTTCACCTTACTGAAAACCGTTTTGGCTTTGAGGCGGAAATTCTTATTAAAGCCTTAAAGATCAGGAAAAACAATATTACTGAGGTTCCTGTAAATTATTTTCCAAGAAGTACCGGCGAAGGCAAAAAAATCAGGACAGTCGATGGAATTAAAATGTTGTGGTCCATGTTCAAGCATAGCATCCGGAAATGAAAATCAACTTTTTTCCTGAAAAACTAAAAGGTAAACTGGCCTACATTGCTATCACTATTGTGATTGGGGTGTATCTTTTGCATATTTTTAATGTCAGATTCTGGAACCAGGGAAAAGGAACCATCTATTGGGACACCATATCCTACTACGCCTATCTCCCTGCCGCTTTTATCCATAAAGATCTTTCGCTTGAATTCATCCATGACGGAAAAGATGATTATGGGAACCAGTTCTGGCCCGAAACCACCACGGATGGAAAATTCGTGATAAAAACATCCATGGGCTTGAGTTTCCTATATTCCCCATTTTTTTTCGCTGCCCATGCTTATGCCAACCTGACTGATTATAACCCAAATGGATTCACCAAACCCTATCAGGTAGCCATGGAATTCAGCAGTATTTTTTACCTCATTTTCGGGCTTTTCTTTCTTGTAAAAATATTGAGGAGGTACTTTAAGGAATGGGTAGTGGCAATTACCATTCTTGCCATCGGACTTGGCACAAACCTTATGGCTTATACCACTCGAGAGGCAACCATGTCGCACTCCTTCAGCTTCTCTCTTATTACGATTTTCATTTGGCTCACCATCAAATGGCATGAACGGAAAGGCTGGGGTCTCTCCATTCTCACCGGACTTTTTTTTGGTTTAATATTTCTTATCAGGCCTACTAATATTGTAGTTTTCCTTATTTTCATTTTCTATGGGATTTCATCGGTGAAAGACATTCCACCGAAAATGAAAGTATTGCTTTCCAACTGGAAATGGATGCTAATCATTGTAATTTTTACCATCATAGTTTGGATGCCCCAGTTTACCTACTGGAAATTTACAACCGGGAACTGGCTCTTCTTTTCCTATACAAACGATGAAGGTTTTTTCTGGGCGCATCCTGTAATTTGGAAAGGTTTGTTCGGGATCAGAAAAGGTTTCTTCATTTATACCCCCATCATGCTCTTTGCCATGTGGGGTATGTTTTACCTTAAAAAGTCTGCTTTGGATTTCAGCATGGCCGTTCCACTTGTATTTATTCTTACCACCTATATAATCCTTTCATGGTGGACATGGTGGTACGGGGGCAGCTTTGGGATGAGACCCTATATTGATTATTATGGTCTTCTTGCCATTCCCATGGCCGCATTCTTACAGAAAATGGTTCAATTCAGGAAACTTTTCAGATATCTTACCATTTCGGCTTTTACTCTCACATTTCTCTTGGGGATATATTTCTATATCAAATATTATTATTTTTCACTCCACCATGATGCCATGACCTGGAAGGCCATGAAATATAGTTTTTTCAAGATTCATCCTGATGGGAAATATTACCAATTGCTGGAATCCCCTGATTATGAAAAAGCCAAAAAGGAAAGAGAATGAAATGTTACCTGTTGAAAAAGTACTACTTTATACCCTATTTTTTTGGCTTTCTTGAAGCAGGTTTACTGGTACTAATGATGTTTGCTTCCATGAGTTTTGATCCCTCCAGCCACTACAATGGATTTTATACTTTGGTCAGTTCGGATCCAAGCTTATTATATCAGATTAGCGAGGATTTTCTTAAACACCCGGCCTCACTATTAGATTGGGATTTTGGGACCTGTTTTTACCTCTTCCCCAATTTAATCCTCATGACCATTCTGGACCTGTTGTTTTTTAACCCGGCTTTCGTATTGTTCATCAATTCGTTACTAATTTTTTCATTACAGCTCTTATTTATCAACCTGTTGTTCAATAAAGTATCAAGGGGGATATCAAAGTTCAACCTGATTATTGCCAATCTGGCCATTCTTGCTTTCATGGTTTACACCATTAAATCCGGGGATTTTATCAATCTCACTCCACACCTCTTTTTGCCCTTGCATTCAGGTGCTTTTATAAATACCTTGATCGGCTTGTTTTTAATCTTCTCTTATCATAACAGCAACAATAAAAGGTATATATTTCTGTTATCGGCCCTGATCATATTGGCCGTTTTTTCTGATACTATCTTTATCATTTTCTTTCTTGCACCCGTACTCGTCTCATTCCTGGTAATTTTCATATTCAGGCCGCACTTGAGGAGAAGGGGATTATACATTCCGGGTTTGTCTATTTTAATCTCCGGAATAACCGGTTATCTTATATTTCTTTTCATAACCAAAAATGGTTTAATGCACCTTTATCCCCTAATGAGCCATCCGGATAATATTCAATCTTCTTTTCAACTCATGGTTTCAAACCTTGCTGACTTTTCCACCCGAAGTGCCCTAATGTCGGTTGTTGCAGGCCTCACGCTAGCTTCACTTATCGGTTCAGTTGTTATTGCGGCAGGATTGGTTTTTAAAACCAAGGATTCATTGGATAATGTATCTTTGAATTATTTGTTTTATTTCCTGTTCTCGGTATTTTTCTTCATTTGTTCCCTTGCCGCCCCGGTATTGAATGGTTCCTATCTTGGCATCGATTGCATACGGTACATCATGCCTTCTCTCTTTTTGCAACTCTTTAATCTGGGACTAATAATTGAATATTTTACCCGGAATTCGCTGAAAGGAAGAATCTTATCCAAAATACTCGCGATTTCCCTTCTGGTACTTTATGGCAGCTTTATTGTCATTAACTTCAAACAATATCCACCACGTTTAGCAATTCGTAATGTACAGGGATTCTATCCTTCGATTGCCAGGGCAACTGATAAATTGTTCAAAAAATATCACTTTAGGAATGGTCTGGGGGGTTATTGGGATGCACGGTATATAAGCATTTTTTCAAAGGAAGCTGTAAATGTCAGTTTCGCTGGCTCAGGAATGAATCCGGTTTATTGGGCAAATAATCCGCACCATTACCTGTTTTCAGATTACAAGGAGAATTCTAAGACCATTTACAATTTTCTGGTTCTCAGGAGTTTTGAGGATAGTTCCGCGATCCATAAATATTTTAAGCCTTCGGAAATTGATTCAATTACAATCGATGGCTTTAAATTTTATCTTTTTCCTGATCTGGTTGCCAGGAAAGATTTGTCAGAGTTTGAAGCTAGAGACAATACAGGTAATCATTAATGCTTATTGGTTAATGATTAGAAATAGGCAATCCACTTAATTATCCTGAATCTATTAAATCATAACCCTCTCACCCTCTAACCCGAGCGACCAGCGCATATCGATAAATTTGATTTAAACCAATTATAAACCTGTTATATCCTTCATTTTAATATTTTAGATCCAATTAATCATTATCCTTTATCAGGATAACAGAGGGAAGATTCATGAATTTTATCTACTCAAAACTGAAAATATATAAACGGCTGCAATTCTGCCGACCATGATTGATAAATCACAAATACCACGAGAGAGGAGAGGATTGCTTTAGCATAGAGCGGACTGGCAATGAACCAATCCCGCAGGACAGTTTTCGGGGAGGTTGGGAGCCAATGCAGGAGGTACCCCAGGAACATAATGGCAAATACCTCTTTATAGGAAATAACTACCTCAGGCAAGAGCTTCCAATCCATATTATTCCACATCTGCATAATATGATCCCCTGCATGGGCCATGCTATCGGACCGGAACCAGATACGGGTGAAGGTGATGAAATTGAATGTGATAAAAACCTTCCAGAAATGGGTCAGCCAATGTCGACTATGCTGATAAGGACTAATTCGTTTCCAGTACTTGTAGACGAGAAGGCCAATGCCATTTAACCCGCCCCATATAACAAATTGCCAGCTTGCCCCATGCCACAGCCCTCCAAGCAACATGGTGATCATGAGGTTTACATTTGTCCTGAATGCTCCCTTCCGGTTGCCTCCCAGTGGAATATAGAGATAATCGCGCAGCCAGCTCGAGAGGGAAATATGCCAACGTTTCCAGAAATCCCCTACGTTCTCTGCCTTATAGGGGGAATTGAAATTCTTGGGAAGGTGAAAGCCCAATAATAAAGCAACCCCGATAGCAATATCGGTATAGCCTGAGAAATCGCAATATACCTGGAGTGAATAACCATAAAGGGCCATCAGGTTTTCAATCCCCGTGTACCCTGCCGGATTCGCGAAGACCCTGTCTATAAGGTTGACTGCGAGATAATCCCCTATAAACATCTTCTTCACTAATCCATTGAGGATTAAAAAAAGGGCATATCCAAATTCTTCTCTGGACAGGTTGTACTTATTGTAGAGCTGCGGAATAAATTCCGAGGCTCTGACAATTGGGCCGGCAACCAACTGAGGGAAAAAAGATACATAGAAGCCGAAATCGATAATGCTCCTGACCGGCTCCAGTTTATTGCGATAAATATCTATTGAATAGGAAATAGTCTGAAAGGTGAAAAACGATATCCCCACCGGAAGCCCGATTGCAGCGATATCGAACATCGACCCGGTGAAGGTATTGCTAAAATAAGCCAGAAAATTGAATACCTCAAAATGGGTCCCAAATAAATTATTGATTGTTTCAGTAATAAAATACGCGTATTTGAAATAGGATAAAAGGCCCAGATTTACGATAACACTGGAGGCTACGGAAAATTTTTTCCAAAATTTTTTTTTACTCTTGTATATTGCGAAACCAAGGAAATAATCGGCCAGGGTAGAAAATATCAGGAGTATAAAAAAAAGACCGCTGGTCTTCCAGTAGAAAAAAAGACTTGTAAGAAAAAGAAAGGCATTCCTCAGGGTTTTATGCGGGTAGAGGAATGAATATATAGCCAGGACAATGGCAAAGAATACCCAGAAATAGGTCTGGGTGAACAGTAGAGGTTTCTCCGGGTTGAAAAGAAATATATCTTTGAAATGTTCCACTATCACCATTTTAAAGTTAACTGCTGGTCTGCCCCAGAGGCCTGCCGAATTAAGGTGAGCCTGCCGAAAAGCAGACTGACTCCAACGTTAGTCAATAATGTTGAGTGTCTGGATCAGCACTGGGTTTGCGAGCTCAGCCAGGCTAATGTTCGTTTTTTGCTATTTGTCTCTCCTTAACTAGCCAACGGTTATATTCGTATATAAAAGCATTATAAAACATCTCTCCAATAATTCTTGCCCCACGAGGATTGAAATGGACAAAGTCCGATACGGCCAGGGGGGGATCGGCAAATACCCAGGAAGGCATTGAATTCCTCCCGCCCATGGCTTCATACATATCCCAGAAAGCATAGCCGGATTGCAAAGCGGCCCTGCGCATGGCGTTACGAACAGGTTCGAGACTGGGATAGGTAATGTACCTGCCATTTTCCTTCAGCGACATATCCGAAGGTCCGATAACAATTATGGGTATACCCGGGAGCATCCTTTTAAGTACGGCAAGTTCACGTTTGAAAAAGCCCTCGTAAAATTTGTAATCTCCGGCATTGTGTGGGATAATATTACCTCCAAATTGCAGAATCAGCAACCCTACATTCAGCTCTTTATACATTTTTTTTAAAAAGAGGGTGTCTGTCTTGGAAAAAACCAGCCCTGAACTTCCCCTTAAAGGGATATTGTCAACGGCAACCCCCCATGAATTATCGATGCTTATGCCATAGATATCAGGGCTCTCGCCGGTAAAATCCAATCTGAACTTTTCCGGCGTACTCTTAAATTTCCAGCTTATTTTCCGGTAGGCCGGAACAGGGGAAAATGAAACGGAATCGATCAAAGAATCATTTACACTTGCCAACATGGTTGACTTTCCCTTATTCCCTCGAATATATAAAGAAATTAGGTTGAAATTCCTGGACAGGGGATATCCGATGGGAGAGGGTGAAAAACTAAGCCAGGCAGAATCATTTGCCTGGTTACCCGGGGAATGATAGCGGCAAAAAGAAAATAGAGCCCCAAATCTCTTATGCCCCAAGCTTTTATCCATTTTGGGAAGAACAGTATACCTGTTCCAGTCTGATGAATGCTCCTGTTTGATCGACATTTTCCCGTTGTAAAGCGGTACAGCAGGAATAAAACCGCAACCCGAACCCCCAAAACCAGCCTGAAGCTTATTACGTATGAAACTCGTCATCCGGTCGGCCTCAATCTGTGAATCACCATAGTGCATAATTCTGGTCAGCTTACCACTTGATTTAAGATTTTTCAGTGTCGAGAAAAAAGGGTAAAAGGAAGAAGGATCTTTGCGCGGAAATTCAATCAACCAGGTTATCTTTTTGAGGCTATCGGGATTGGCCCTAAGGGTATCCGGGTTGCTCAGGATACTCCCCGAGGCATCGACCATAGCGGGGATTTCAGGTTCCATGAATGACTGTGAACTATTCTTAAGGATCCCACTTATGTCCGCATAAACTGGTTTATCTCTTGAAAATATCTCTTCCAGCGTCGGGAATTGAAGGGATATCCCCCCTGGTAGCTTTATTCCATCCTTCGGGAAAAGCCAGGCTACCAGAAGCAGGATCAGGGCTACGGAAATAAAGAAGGCCAGTATCCGGTAGGGCTTCATCGCTGCTGAATGGTTTTGCCGGAGGTTGGGTTTTTATTTTATTTTAAGTACTTGTCCCGGTTTTATAGATCCCCCATATTTAAGGTTATTTAAGCGGGCGATATCAGAATCGGATACCCCTGGATAATTTTTAGCTATTTCCCAAAGCGTGTCGCCATTTCTTACCGTATAATAGATGTAATCTTCGGCACTAAGTTGGGCTACTGCATTTTTATTCGCGCTATTTCCAGTTGAAGGAGATACCGGATTACCCGAGAATCTCTGTTTTTCAGTAAAGCTCATGGTATTGACCCCTTTATAATTATCAGCTCTTGAATTGGGGAGATAAATTACCAGCTTCTGTCCTGAACGGATCATATTCGATCGAATATTGTTCCAATACCTGATATCGGAAAGGCGCACATTATACCAGGTGGAAATGAAGCCCAGATTATCGCCCGATTTTACAGTATAATACATTTTGGTATATTTATCCCCGGGCAGGTCGGCCACATGGTTAGAAGGAGAAGTAGGGCTGACAATACGATTTTGGTCGTTGAAAAGTTCATCCTTACGATAGGCAAAAATTGAATCTTTAAGTTCAATAAAACGGGTTACCTGAATTTGTGGGACTCTCAGCACATATCCTTTTCCATCGCCAGGAATGATGTCGTATTTATACTGGGGATTCAGGTCGCGCAATTGGCCAAGGGGCATCCCGAGGACTTCGGATACCTGCTTAAGATGAAGTTTATCCTTAATGATAAGTGTATCGGAATACAATTCGAAATCCACCGCTACCGGCGCCAGATTGTGTTCCTTGTAATAGTTCATCACATAGGATGCCGCAATAAAAGCTGGCACATATCCCCGCGTTTCACGAGGAAGGTTGTAATAAATATCCCAGTAATTATTCTTACCTCCGGAACGACGGATGGCCTTATTGACATTTCCGGGTCCGCAGTTGTAAGCGGCAATCACGAGAATCCAATCGCCATAAATTTTGTACAAATCACTTAGAAATTCCGCGGCGGCCACAGTGGCCTTATAGGGATCGCGACGGTCATCGACCAGCGAATTCACATTAAGATTATACCTTCTGCCGGTAGAGTACATAAATTGCCATAAACCAGTAGCACCCACCCTTGATACTGCCCTGGGATTCAAAGCAGATTCAATAATCGAGAGATATTTCAGCTCGTAGGGTATCTGATAGCGGTCAAATACTTCCTCGATAAGCGGAAAATAGAACTCAGAAAGTGTGAGCATCACGCTAACCCTCTCCCGGCGCTGTTTGGTATAAAGATCAATGAAATTTTTTACGATCCTGTTGTAGGACAACTCGATGACAGAAGGAATGCGGCTAAGGCGGTCAATATACACAGAATCGGAGTAATCAGGTACCAGAGTATCTTCTTCGAGAAGGTACATATTGTTGACATCCTCCAGTTGTATGGACTGGTTAACATACCAAAGGTTCAGGAGACTGTCGAGGTTATTGCCGAAGCCACTTACAATCTCTTCATCGGGAAATGAAAGCGTATCGATATTTTCATCTTGCGCTTTAGCGTGTCCGTATCCTGTAACTAACAGGCCAATCAACAAATAAACTCTTCCTTTCATACCGCGACTAATATTATATTTAGACAAAATAAATCAAATGTTGTATTCTTTGAATCAATTAATCTACAATTTTGAGGAGATCTGCTTTATAAATATTCTGTCAAAATAAGTAGCCTACAGAATGTTAATTCCATCGGCCTCAGGCTCAAGCCTGGCAATTGGCCTAGAATGACAGACAGGCCCTCAACCCAAAAGCATTTCCGGGCATGATGCCTGGGGAAACGGGTCCCGGTTCCAACCTGAGCGTGATATCCTCTCCCACATCCCAATCGAACAGATAGGCATCTACCGTTGCATCAATGATCTGCAGGACATAAAATCCTGCCGTCCCAATAAAACTAAGATCTCTGTACCGCCTGTAAATGCTAAGTCCTCTTTTAAGCTGATCCTCGCTAAGTTCATTGGGGAAGTATTTTAAATTCTGATCGGGAAAATTGATTAATCCCTGTTTCAAATCCCGGTAATACCTTATATTCCTGTCAATAAAATAAGCAAAGGTTCCAAAACCAACATATACAATGGGCAGCTTCCAATACTTCTTATTGTAAATCTGACCCAGCCCTGGCAAAACAGCAGCATATATTGCCGCCTTTCGTGCACTGTGTTCCGTGGTATCGATCACGGATTCTTTCTCTTCTGCCTTGATAATGAGGGTATCCCCTGGTTTCCCGGGCGGAAGCTCAGGCACTTGCGCTGAACCATGAAAATTTATGAGGTTCATGAGAATAACCAGGATTATTGTCAATCTCCTGTACCTGTCGGTTTTCCATCTAGTGTGCATTCAGCTTATCAAGAATTGCGATTATCCTTTCCAGGTCTTCATCTGATTTGAAAGGGATAACGATTTTACCTGATCCTTTATTGCTACGTTTAAAATCTACATTTGTTCCAAAATGGCGGATAAGATGTGATTTTAACTCCAGATATTCTTTTGGCATTGCAGGAATTTCGGTACTTTTTGTGGTTTTTTCGGTGGTATCCTGGACTTTTTTTACCATTTCTTCCGCTGCCCGCACTGACAAATCATCCTGAATAATCTTTTCACATACCTTCCTCTGTTGCTCTTCATCTTCAAGATTGATCAGGGCACGTGCATGACCCATACTCAGTTTTCGTTCCCTGATGGCAAGCTGGATCTCAGCCGGAAGTTTTAGTAAACGGAGATAGTTGGCCACGGTAGACCTCTTCTTTCCTACACGATCGCTAAGTGATTCCTGGGTTAATTTACATTCATCAATCAGCCGCTGATAACTAATCGCCACCTCAACGGCATCAAGGTCTTCCCGTTGGATATTCTCTACAAGGGCCATTTCCAGCATATTCTGGTCTTCAGCCAGCCTGACAAAAGCAGGTATGGTTTTAAGGCCTAATTTCCTGGCGGCCCTGAACCTTCGCTCACCGGTTATAAGCTGATAGGACCCCTCCCCCGTCAGCCTAACGGTAACAGGCTGGATAATGCCGATTTGACGGATAGAGTCTGCCAGTTCTTCGAGTGCCTGCTCATCGAACATTGACCTTGGCTGCCAGGGGTTGGCTTCAATGTCCCGAACAGGAATTTCATTTATTGCTGCGGCGATTATCGCATTTTCTTGTCCCGCATCTTCAATAAGTGCCCCGAGACCTCTCCCTAGCGCGTTTTTTTTAGCCATATTATTCTATTATTTTTTCCTGTTTAATCATGGTCTCCTCATTGTGCTGAAGGATCTCCCGGGCAAGATTAAGATAGTTGACCGAGCCCTTGGACTCAGCATCGTACATAACGACAGGTTTCCCGAAACTCGGAGCCTCGCTGAGCTTAATATTCCTTTGCACGATGGTTTCGAAAACCATACTTTGAAAATGCTTCCGCACCTCTTCCACCACCTGATTTGATAAACGAAGTCTTGAATCGTACATGGTTAAAAGAAAACCTTCAATTTCAAGCGATGGATTCAGCCTGCTTTGTATAATTTTAATGGTATTCAAAAGTTTGCCAAGACCTTCAAGGGCAAAATATTCACATTGCACCGGGATCACAATTGAGTCAGCAGCAGTTAAAGCATTAACCGTGATTAATCCCAACGAGGGAGAGCAATCGATCAGGATATAATCGTACTCGTCACGGATTTTCTCTACCACCTTCTTCAACATATATTCCCTCTCGGGCATGTTCAGCATTTCGATCTCTGCACCAACCAGGTCAATGTGTGAAGGGATAAGGTCAAGGTTTTCAAGTTCTGAATTCAGTACTACCCTTTTGGGATCAACGTCGTCTATAAGACATTCGTAGATTCCTGTCTTGACTTTTTTAATATCAAACCCAATTCCAGATGTGGCATTGGCCTGAGGATCCGCATCAATAATAAGGGTTTTCTTTTCCAGTACAGCGAGGCTTGCTCCTAAATTTATCGCAGTTGTGGTTTTTCCAACACCACCTTTCTGGTTAGCCAGAGAGATTACTTTTCCCATGAAAAACTATTTTTAACCTTAACAACATGAATTTTGAAAGGGGATCAAATTTACATAATATATAGCAGACCCCGAGCGTATTCCTTTTTTTATTGTAAACATTCTATTTGCAAATACCAACATCTTACTAACAAGGCACCTCCCTTACCAGAAATTTCAGCTTCCTTAAATTTTTAATATACCATTCCGCTTTTTTCCAAAAGCATTGGGGCCTCTTTGATATTTTCCAAAAATAGGACTAAAATAAAAAAATGAACAAAAATTTACAGGATTTTTTAACTTCACCCGGTATTTTATTGTTTTGATGAAAAATAGTTTTTTATACGAAACACAGGATGAAAAGGTTTGTCATAGTTAACCCAAATGCGGGTGGGGGAAAATGCAAAAGGGATTGGCAGGCGATAAAGAAAATTCTTGATGGTACCGGATTAATATATGACTATCAATTGACCATTCGCCCATTTCATGCCATGGTAATTACCAGGGCCAAAATCAGGGAGGGTTATCGGGAGATAATTATTGTTGGTGGTGATGGAACACTGAACGAAGTGATCAACGGCATATTTGCCCAAAAAGAACTGGATCCCCTTGAAATGACCATCGGAATGATCCCTGTGGGCACTGGAAATGACTGGTGCAGGATGTTTGGCATTCCTTTAGAATACAATAAAGCGATCACTACATTACTGAAAAGAAATACCTTTGTACAAGATGTGGGGAAGGTCTATTTCCGTAAGAAGCAACATCCCTGCAAGCGATATTTCATCAACATCGCAGGCATCGGTTTTGATGCCGTCGTGGCTAAACGCGGAAATGAACTGAAGGAACAGGGAAAAAGCAGCATGCTTTTATACTTCATGAATATTTTCGCCGGGTTGTTCGGTTACCGGCATTTTCAAGCGACGCTAAATATTGATGGAAATGAATTTACACATGATATATTTTCTATGAGCATTGGTATATGCAAATTCAATGGAGGTGGGATGATTCAGCTCCCCGATGCCATTCCCGATGACGGGCAATTCGACCTCATCATAATTCAAGAAATGAGCAAATTCAGGGTGCTCCGCAGCCTTCCCATGCTTTATAATGGAAGGATCAAAAAGCACAAGCGGGTGATTACCATGACAGCGAAAAATATTAAAATTGAATCCGGCGGACACATTGCACTGGAAACCGATGGGGAAAGCCTTGGGAATAATCCAATGGAATTTGAGATTATTCCAAGGGCCGTACGTGTAATTATGGGAGCATAACCCTATTCAATTTATCCGGATAAAGCGTGATGCACCAGACCTTTACCATCCCATCCCAAAAACTCATCACTTTCATATCTTCCTAAACTCTACCTCATAAATCTTCGGCCAGTTCTTGCCGGTAACAAATACCCGGTTCTTTTGTTTATCCCAGGCTATACCGTTAAAATAATCGATGCCCGTGTGTTTGTCAGAAGGTTTGAGCAGGCCTGACATATCTATTCGGCCAGTAAGTTTTCCGGAGGCAGTATCGATCATAACAATTTCATTCGTTGTATAGCGGTTGGCATACAGAGTGCCGTTAATTAGCTCCAGTTCGTTCAGCATACTGACCTCTTGTTCATTGTCATAAACTTCAATCTTTCTCTGAACACTGAAGTAGGTTGTATCCATAAAATAAATGATGTTTGTCCCATCACTCATCAAAATTTCTGAACCGTTGTTGGAGAGTCCCCATCCCTCTTTCATTTGATAATAGATTTTATTTATGAGACTAAAATCATTTAGATTATAGACGAAACCAACCTGGGAACGATAGGTGATCTGGAAAAGCTTCTGATGGAGAATAGTAATTCCCTCTCCGAAAAATTCCGAAGAAATATCTTTAAACTTTAAAATTTCACCGGTCTTCAGCTCCACTTTCCGGATAGACGAACGCCCGTTAGTACCAGTTCCTTCGTACAGGTACCCGTCATGAAATTCCAGTCCCTGCGTGTATGCACTTTTATCGTGGGGATACTCATTAAGAAGTGTGTATGTGTACTTGTCCGGAATAATATCCGATAAAAGCGTCATATCCAGGGTATGGCTCTCATTCCGGTTTTCCTGAAGGTATATCCTGACCCTTACCCTGGTTTTTCCGGGATTTATATTTTCCGTCGGAATATTGAGATTATTGCCGCTTTTGGTGAATGAATACCGCAGACCTCCTATATATACCTGGAGAGAGTCAATCAAAGGATTTTCTGCTATCGGTTCCAGAATCACTGAAACTTCCTCACCGCAGGTAAAGGTATTCGGAGCCATCTCTCCTGGTTTGCCAGATTTCTTCCTGAAGGAGATCGAATAATAATTTGTATTAACCGATATAACTGAATCGCTCAGGGGAGCAGATACTGGTCTCTTTTGGGTCCTGTTACAGGAAAACCCAAGGAAAAGGACAAGGCCGGCAAAAATCAGATCCCTTTTCAGAATCAGAACACTCATATTGTAAATATTTTTTTTAACCAGCCATCCGGGGATTTTTTGCCAGAGGGGAGATTCCTTAATTGTTCCCTGATGGAAGGGTGTTCATGAGGGTTCAACATTTGCCATATTTCTCCCCAACCAGGAAATCCTCCAATATTCCGGTCATCAATAAAAAGATCTGCCTCAACTTTTCGACTGACCTCCTTTTCATCAAAAAGCTCTTCCGGGTAGGACTTGTTTACAGCGTAGAATTCGATCCCGTTCTTCCTGCAATATTCCACAGCTTCATCCAGCGTGCTTCCAGTCCGAAAAGTCCACAGGATAAGCTGATGGTGTTGCTTCTGCATAGCCCTGAGGGTCTCAAAGGCAAATGGCATCTCCAAACCTATTTCAGGATATTTATGTTCTACAATGGTGCCATCAAAATCTACCGCAATCTTCATAATTCTCCAAATCAAAAGCCAAAGATACAAAAGTTTAAATCTTAAAAAAGATCCTCTATGGAAAGGTATCGTTCGCCGGTATCATAACAAAAGGTTAAAACACGTGAACCTTCAGGTATTTCAGCGATCTTCTTATTTACGGCGGCCAGAGAGGCACCGGATGAAATACCCACAAAGAGGCCCTCCTCTTTGGCGGCCTTTGCTGTAAAAGCAAATGCCTCTTCCTTTTTTACCTGAATAGTACCGTCAATATATTCCATTTGAAGATTTTTTGGAAGGAAACCGGCCCCTATTCCCTGAATAGGATGAGGACCCGGGGCACCACCGCTTATCACGGGGGATTGCTCAGGTTCTACTGCAAATACTTTGATTTTGGGGAAATGGTGCTTGAGTACCCTGGCCACTCCGGAAATGTGACCCCCTGTTCCAACGCCGGTGATTAAGTAATCGAAACCCAAGGGGAAATCCTCCATAATTTCGGCAGCAGTGAAATCGGCATGCACCGCAGGATTGGCAGGATTATCAAACTGGGATGGTATCCATGAATCAGGGATGGACATTTTCAATTCCGAAGCTTTCTCGATAGCACCTTTCATCCCTTTTTCCCTGGGAGTTAGCTCTAATTCGGCACCATAGGCAGCTAAAATGGCACGTCTTTCGGCAGACATGGATTCAGGCATGACGAGAATTATACGATATTTTTTTACGGCAGCCACCATCGCCAGCCCAATACCTGTATTGCCGCTGGTGGGTTCAATTATTACTGACCCCCGTTTTAACAATCCTTTATTTTCAGCATCCTCGATCATGCTTAGGGCGATTCTGTCCTTTATACTGCCCCCTGGATTGGCCTTTTCAAGTTTCGCCCAGACTTCAAAGGAAGAGGGGAAAAGATGGTTTATCCGAACATGGGGTGTGTTTCCTATTGTCTTTAAAATGTTAACTGCTTTCATTATTTTTGATTGTTTTTAATTGCATTAATGAATAACAAATCCAATCCATAAATGGTTAAAAAGAGGCTGAATTTTATTTAGATGAAATCCGGTTAACCCTATATTACAAAATTCAATGGCTCTGTAAAATCTTTACTGTCGCGTATTATTGCCTTATGCTGACGGTAAACCACTGAAAACGGGAGTACACTTTCCGTTAACCAGACATTCCCGCCAATCACCGTATCATGTCCGATTACTGTCTTCCCCCCAAGGATAGTGCTTCCCGCATAAATGATCACATTATCTTCCAGGGTGGGATGGCGCTTGGTCGCCTGCATTTTCTTTTCTACGTATATAGCCCCAAGGGTCACCCCCTGATAGATCTTCACGTTGTTCCCTACTTCAGCAGTTTCGCCAATGACTATGCCGGTACCATGATCAATAAAAAAATTCTTACCTATTTTTGCCCCGGGATGGATATCAATTCCGGTCTTTCCATGGGCATATTCACTCAGCACCCGGGGCAGGACAGGAATTTTCAAACTATAGAGAACATGGGCCAGCCGATGGATTATGAGGCTGTAATATCCCGGGTAACAAAGGATGATTTCTTCGACACAAGAGGCTGCAGGATCGGAGGCAATAAAAGTTTCCGCATCATCGAGCAAGGTTTGGTAAACCTGTTGCAGTTCCGTGAAAAATTTGTTTACCAGTTCTTTGGGTTCTTTATCAATTTCCTCCTGCAGGGGGATTAACAATTCTTTAAGGCGCAATTTCATGCGCTCAAGTTTAATTTCAATTTCCTGTAAACTGATATGCCTGTTTTCCTTAATGGGAAATAAGAGCAGCACCATGTCATTTACAAAGGAGTGTGCATCCAACATTGAAGGGACCTCTGCACAATACCCTTTGTTTATCCTATCCAGCAGCGTAGCGAATGATTCTTTCATAATTATCCTAAAAAGATTACAACAATAAGTGAATGCCAAAGTTCAGCTATGTAAAGATATTTACAAAACCTTTCATGGAAAAGCACAAAAACAAAATACTATCTTTGTCAGCATCCTAAACAGGCAACCTTTTTAAACAATCCATGAACGTTCTAATATCATGATTAAAAGACATATTCCAAATTTTATTACCACTTTAAATCTGGCAAGTGGATTCATGGGTATTGTGTTTACCATGAATTCACATATTCAATGGGCTGTGTATATGGTATTGCTGGCGGCTGTTTTTGATTTTACGGATGGTTTTGCCGCCAGATTGCTTAAATCCTATTCAACTATTGGGAAATCGCTTGATTCGCTTGCAGATGTAATCAGTTTTGGCCTGCTCCCGGGAATATTGGTTTATAGTATGCAAACAGAATTGAACACTTCTCCCGAAAGCCTCATGGGGTTCATTCCCTATACGGCTGTTCTTATCCCCTCCTTTTCGGCCCTTCGTCTCGCCATTTTTGATAATGATGAAAACCAGAGAGAAAATTTCAGGGGATTGCCAACTCCGGCCAATGCACTGTTTTTTGCCTCATTGAGTTTCTTCCTTGCCAACAGGGAACAGGCAACTTTCATGGATAATCAAACTGCAGTAAGCCTCGGACTATTTTTTATTACCATATTCATGTCCTTTCTTCTTGTTTCCCGAATAAATATGTTCTCCCTAAAATTCAGATCTTTAGGTTTTAAGGAGAATATGCTCCGCTATATTTTCATTCTCGGGTCCCTTGTAGCAATCCTGGTACTGGGGATAGAAGGCATAGCGATCACCGTGATTCCTTTATACATATTTCTATCGGTTGTTTTTAGAAACCAATTCAAAATGAACTAAAAGTATCACTAAAGCATTGAATATTTGTAGATTATCCGATTCCTGGAGTTGTGTACAGGATTCAATACCATGATGCCATTATTCCGGCAGACGATTCCATCTTTTCCCGAACCTTTTCACTGTATAAATAACCAGCCAGTAGGAAATAAAAATCAGGACTGGCCAGGTCAAATACATCAGTATCGCTGATAAGTACATAAGTGCCTCCTTTCTTTCTAATATGAATGTGCATCAGATTGCATCTCCTCCTCATCAATTTTTCGGTTATTGATCGCACGCCATGCGTAAAAAACATAGGCAAGCACTATCGGAACCAACAAGGAAACCCAACTCATAGCCACGAGGGTGTACCTGCTGGATGAACTGTTCTCGATAGTGAGCGAACTTTGGATATCGGCAAGGGAGGGATAGAAACATGTGTTGTTTAAACCTGCAGTCAGGAAAATTGCCAGGACAGTCAGGACAGTTCCGGCACCGGAGAAGAGGATTGCGTTCTCAAAATTTGAGAAAAGAGAACGGATAATTCCATACAAAACCAATACTACACCCACGAGCAGCAATATTCCAACAACGGGCATTTCAACCAGATTATGCAGGTATTTGAATTTTTCCATGGAAACATAGTAGCTTTCCGGGTCATATGCGAATCCCTCTTTTAGCAATAACCGTATAAGCCAGTATAAAAATGCCAGAAGAAAAACCCCGGTATTTATCCACAGCTGGGATTGCATCCGTTTGTATATCGAAGGATTGTCAATCTGTTTATTAAAATAATGAAGGGCAAGTATCCGGGAAAGAGCAAAGACGGAAATACCCAATGCCACGTTATGAAAATTGGCCACAGCTTCCAGTCCCCGCCAGGGACCTTGCCAGGTAGAAAGGTTATAATCGTCCAGGATAAAATTTGCTCCGTTGAAAAATGTACCCACTGCCGTTCCCAGCAAGAGGGTTGCCATGAACCCATTGACCTTCAGGAAAATGTCGAAGGTTTTTGGACCAAAAACATTTGAGGGTTTGGACCGGAATTCATAGGCTATTGCCTGGATGATAAAGCAGAACAGTATAGCGATCCATACCCAGTATGCGCCGCCAAAGCTGGTGGCGTAAAAAAGCGGAAAGGAGGCAAAGAAAGCGCCGCCGAAGGTTACGAGAGTGGTGAAGGTAAATTCCCACTTCCTTCCCAAAGCATTGACGAGCATTTTTTTCTCCATATTATTTTTTCCCAGCGGATAAATCAGAGTCTGTCCACCCTGGACAAACAAAAGAAAAACAAGAAAGGCACCGAGAATAGAGATAATTATCCACCAGTATTGCTGCAATTCAAGATATGATAAATTTTCAAACATTTGATTTGCCTCCCTCTTCTTTAGGTCCGATTTTTATTTGACGTACCATGATACTTACCTCTGCAATTGCCAGGGCCGTGAAAATAACCGCGAACATCCAGAAGGTAACCTGTACTGCACTGGTGCTGATCCTGGATACTGCTGCAGTGGTGGTCATAAGATCCTGAATTACCCATGGCTGGCGCCCGGCTTCAGCGAGTATCCATCCACATTGGCTTGCAAGATAGGGAAGCGGAAGGGAGAAAAGGGCCAGTCGAAGGAACCATCTCCTTTTTAAAAGGGTATTTTTATATAACAAAACCATGGTGTAAATAAAAAAGAACAGGAAGTAGAACCCCAGGATCACCATAAGATGGAAACTATAAAAAGAAAGAGGTACATTGGGAATAAGGCTGGACACATCTTCCACAATACCATATCCCAGATAGCTGAAATAATTTTCCTTGTATTCCTCATTGAAAAACTTCGCCTTCGTTGATTCGTAAGTGCTGATGTCATTTTGTTTTTTTGCTTCTTTCAGGCTCTTTAAATCAGCTAGCGCAATTTTTCCCCTGCGTATTTTTTCTTCGGCGGACATAATCCCCTGCTTTTCATTGCCTCTGGTAAGATCCACAATTCCGGGAACGAATGCATCCCATTTTCCATATGCCATGTAAGAAAGCAGGTTAGGAAACTCTATCCGAATGGCAAAGTCTTTTATATTTTCATCACCAGGATCGTCAGGTGAATTGGACATAATTCCGATAGCCACCAGCCCTGCACCGCTATGTCCGTGGTACAGTCCTTCCAGGGCGGCAAATTTCATAGGTTGGGTATGCACGATATCTCTTGTACTATTGTCGCCTGTGAAAATAAGGTATATGGAAGAGACCAATCCAAATACGACAGAGAGAAGGATGCTTCTTTTCGCAAAAAGAATTTCCCGGTTCTTTAACAGGAACCATGCTGAAATGCTGATAACAAAGAATGCTCCAAGTACAAACCCGGAAAATATGGTGTGAAGAAATTTGTTCACAGCTACCGGGGAAAAGAGTACCGCCCAGAAATCGATCATTTCGTTTCGGGCTGTTTCAGGATTGAACTGCATTCCAACCGGGTACTGCATCCAGGCATTGGCAACCAGAATCCATAAAGCGGAAAGGCTCGCCCCAATAGCCACCAGCCAGGTGGAAACCAGATGAAAACGTTTACTGACCTTGTCCCATCCAAAGAACATGACAGCCACAAAGGTAGATTCAAGGAAAAAGGCCATGATACCTTCAACGGCAAGCGGGGCACCAAAAATATCACCGACAAACCACGAGTATGCGGACCAGTTGGTCCCGAATTCAAACTCGAGGATAATTCCGGTGGCAATGCCGATAGCAAAATTGATCCCGAAAATGGTCATCCAGAATTTTGTAATCCTTTTCCATTGAGGATCACCCGTCCGCACATAGATGGATTCCATCATGGCCAGGATAAAGGAAAGCCCCAGGGTAAGCGGCACAAAAATCCAATGGTAGATCGCCGTAAGTGCGAATTGTGCCCTGGACCAGTCGACCAGCGACAGATCGATGTTTTCATACATAATTTTAGGGTGTATTAGTTATCTGCTCCAAAACAAACTCTCCCCTCTCCTCATCGGTTTTAAAATTCTTTTTCAGCAGGTCAGGAAAGAAAAACAACTTCAATATGACAAACATGATAAACAATTTTATCAGGATTACGAGCCATACCTGTTTTCCCCAGAAGGACATATTGCGGAAGCCTTCATAATAGAATCTAAAAATTCTCGCCGGGATATTGTTTCTTCTGTTCAATCTGTATAATAGAGGTAAAAAAGAGTGTTCAAATATAGGAAAAATGCGAAGGGATAAAAATTTTTGGATAATATTTGAAGCCCTAATTTATACTGATTTTAAAAATCAATAAAAAACCATCATGTTCCCTTTGAGGCAAAAAGGAAACTAAAAATAAATTATCTTTATGCATTGAAAATTTTATTTGGATAATTAATGAGGTGAATGATGAATTTTCAGGAAAACTTAACTTTTTGACAGTGGATCAAAGAAAATGACAAACCTTGAAATACAAAACCAATGAAAACAAATTTCCTCCTCATCCTTCTTTTTTCTTTTCTTCCTGTCATTCATTTTGCTGCCTTCTGCCAAACAGAGGCTTCGAACGCCAGTATTGGATTTATAGAGAAACAGGGAGAATATGTTGCCCTCGACACCAAGCTCATCAATGAACAGGGAGACACTGTAATTTTAAGAGATGTTCTCGATCGGCCCACAATACTCTCCCTTGTGTATTACCGTTGTCCAGGTACCTGTAGCCCTCTCATGTGGGGCATAGCGAAGTTTATTGATCAGGTAGACCTCAAGCCAGGGGAGGACTATCAAATCCTTACCGTAAGTTTCGATCCCACAGAAAACATTCAGCTTGGAATCGACAAAAAAGCGAATTATGTAACCAGCATGCAAAAAAAGGAGCTGGCCTCCGGCTGGCACTTTTATGTAAGCGATAGTGCGAATATTGCTAAACTGACCGAATCGGTAGGCTTCCGATATAAATGGATACAAGGACAATACACCCATCCTACCGGCCTTATCGCCTTAGCGGCCGATGGAAAAATAACAAGGTATTTGCGGGGAATCGAGTTTCTGCCCTTTGACATTAAGATAACCATGGTGGAAGCGGCCGATGGAAAGGTAGGCCCATCCATAAACAGGTTGCTGGCCATGTGCTATTCCTATGACAAAGAAGGAAACCAGTTTGTTTTTAATATCACCCGGGTTTCCGGGGCAATTATCATTTTCCTCGGAATTGTTATTTTCCTTATACTTGTATTTCTAAGAAGAAAAAAAACTTAATACAGAACTGAATGAACGGGAATATTGCTGTCGAGCCAAGTTACCTGGAATATCAGGGTAAGCATAAAGGGATATGGTCCTGGCTTTTATCTACCGACCATAAACGAATAGGGCTTTTATACCTTTATACCATCATGGTTTTTTTCATTATAGGAGCCAGCTTGGGCCTTTTAATGAAATTTGAACTGCTGGCACCGGGAAAAACCATCATGGAAGCCCAGACATACAATGCCTTCTTCACCCTGCATGGCATTATCATGATTTTCGTAATTGTTATCCCTGGCCTGCCAGCTGTTTTCGGGAACTTTTTCCTTCCAATAATGCTGGGCGCAAAAGATGTGGCTTTCCCCAGGATTAATCTTTTCTCATGGTACCTTTATATTCTTGGAATTATCCTGGTCCTTGTTTCACAATTTGCCGGCCAGGGTCCCCCGGATACCGGATGGACCTTTTACGCCCCCTATTCCTTCCGGACAGCCGGTAATATGTTGCCAGCCGTTATGGGAGCATTTGTCATTGGATTTTCTTCGATTTTAACCGGAATTAATTTCGTAACAACAATACACCGCTTGCGGGCACCTGGGATGACCTGGATGAAGATGCCCCTTTTTCCATGGTCCCTTTATGGCACCGCATGGATACAGATCCTGGCCACCCCAATTATTGGGATAACCCTGTTGATGGTGGCCGCCGAACGCTTGTTCCATATCGGATTCTTTGATCCGACTCTTGGGGGGGACCCTATCCTTTACCAGCATCTGTTTTGGATTTACAGTCATCCTGCAGTATATATCATGATCCTTCCTGCTATGGGGGTGATTTCAGAAATTATCCCCACTTTCGCCCGGAAATCTATATTCGGATATGGATTTATCGTGGGTTCCACACTGGCCATTGCTTTTGTGGGCTATTTCGTATGGGGGCATCATATGTTTACCTCCGGAATGAGCGGAACGGCGCTCTACACCTTTTCCCTACTCACCTTCCTCGTTGCCATACCCTCTGCCATAAAGGTCTTTAACTGGATTTCAACCATGCATAAAGGCTCCATACTTCTTTCCACCCCTTTTTATTGGGCTGCCTCATTCATCTTTGTTTTCCTTATTGGCGGACTTTCCGGCCTTGCGCTTGGCTCCCTGGCCATTAACGTACATGTGCACAACACCCATTTTGTAGTTGCACACTTCCATTATATTGTTTTCGGGGGTACGGGCTTTGCCTTCCTGGGAGCCATACACTATTGGTTTCCCAAGATATACGGGAAAATGTTCGATGTTCGCTGGGCGAATATAGGCTGGGTGATTTTTTTCATTGGATATAACACCCTTTACTTTCCGATGTTTCTCCTCGGGATGCATGGAATGCCCAGGAGATACTATGACTATGATGAAATGTTCCATAGTGGGAACATTATCTCAACCATGGGATCATGGATTATGATCGCGGGATTGATCATTATTATTATTAATCTCTTCAAGTCTTACCGAACTGGTGAAAAAGCCCCGGCAGATCCCTGGGGGGGCAAAACCCTGGAATGGACTATTCCTTCTCCCCCCCCACTGGAAAACTTTGAGGAAATCCCTGTAATTGAAAAAGGACCCTATGACTATAGAGAAGCCGAACCCACATTATAAGTTACCTATGGAAATTCACCGCGACGACGCAACATCAAAACTAGGAATGTGGTTATTCCTGTTTACCGAAATGCTTCTTTTTGCCGGGCTTTTCATTGTATATTCTATGTACCGGTACCTGAACGCTGAAGCCTTTCATCATGCCGCGAAAGAACTCGACGTTTTTATCGGCACCGCGAACACCATTATCCTTCTAATAAGCAGCGCGACCATTGCCATGTCGATTACCGCTATACAATTGAAAAACAAAAAGCTTTCTCTTATTTTTCTGGCCGTTACCCTTTTGCTGGGGCTTATTTTTCTAATAAATAAATATTTTGAATGGAGTGCCAAGATTGGGCACCATATTTATCCGGGCTCTGAGGTTTTGGCCAGCTGGGGAAGAGGGGATGTGTTGTTCTTCGGCTTATATTATTTCATGACAGGTCTCCATGCACTTCATATCATTATTGGGATGGCTTTTATTGCTGTGGTATTCGGGAGGATTGTCCAGAATAAAATTACATTTGATAATTTCGTCCACCTTGAAAATTCCGGGCTATACTGGCATCTTGTCGATCTTATCTGGATATTCCTTTTCCCATTGTTCTATTTAATAACCTAAATATAAATTAACATGTCTGAAGATAATCCTGTCCCACATATTGTACCTTATCGTGTACATCTTACAATATTGGCCATCCTGATCACCCTTACCCTGACCTCGGTGGGCGTGACCCATATTGAACTGGGGGCGGTAACAGTAACTGTGGCCCTAATTATTGCTACTTTAAAAAGCAGTTTTGTCCTCGCCTATTTCATGCATCTTAAATTCGATCAGCGATTATTCTCCGTTATGGTAACAGGGGTTCTTACCCTCATTAGTGTGGTGATTGTGATAACTTTTTTAGACTATTTATACCGGTAAAGATATGTATTCATCAACGGGCATTGACGCTACAAGTTTTACGGGCAAAGTGGATACCGCTTTTCTGGTGACCTTCGGGGTAATTTTTTTCTTCCTGATATCCCTGACTGCCCTAATGATTTACTTCATTATAAAATATAACCGGAAAAAACATCCGGTGGCCGGTCATGCTTCAGGAAGCATGAAACTGGAGATTATATGGACTGTGGTCCCCACTATTTTGGTCCTCGTGCTTTTCTATTTTGGCTGGGCGGGATGGAAACCTATGAAAACCCCTCCGGAAGGGGCACGACGAATTACAAGCACGGCAAGGATGTGGAGTTTTTCCTTTAAGTATGAAAATGGTAAAGTTTCCGACAAATTGGTGATCCCGGTGAATGAGCCTGTCATTATTGACCTTGAGAGTGTTGATGTTCTCCACAGTCTTTTTATACCGGCTTTCAGGGTTAAGGAAGATATGGTGCCTGGAATTCCAAAGCAGATGTGGTTCAGTCCCACAGCCCCGGGAAAATACCATATCTTTTGCGCCGAATATTGCGGGCTAAGGCATTCCTACATGGAGTCGAGTGTCGAAGTTCTCTCCCCGGAAGAATTTAATGAATGGTATACCGACACTACTGCTGCTGTTGTTACCGGCCTCGCCACTGAAAACACTGTTGGCGATCAGGGATTTTCCATATTGCAAAATCAGGGCTGCAATGCCTGCCACTCTTCAGATGGATCTAAATTAGTCGGCCCCTCCTATCTGGGGATCTGGGGCGAGGAACAGGTTGTTGTGGAAAACGGATCGGAAAAAACCATTACGGTCGATGATAATTACATTAAAAACTCAATATACCAGCCAAATTCACAAATCGTAAAAGGGTATCAAAAAGGTCTTATGCAAAGTTACGAAGGAGTTGTAAGTGAAGAAGAGATCGCAAAAATCATTGAGTACCTTAAAACCCTTGA
The DNA here is from genome assembly GCA_963779845.1 of uncultured Bacteroidales bacterium. GTDB lineage: Bacteria > Bacteroidota > Bacteroidia > Bacteroidales > CAVZZV01. Next base: position 746,266 of record CAVZZV010000001.1, read on the forward strand.
AAACTAAAAATTCAGGGAATTGGGTAAACAGGCTCTTTGACCTGGTCAAATTACCGGTGATCCTTCCTGTTTCCCTTACCGCATTTACCGGTTTTATTCTTTATACCCCCATTTTCAGCCCCCCGGTTTTCCTGATTACCCTCGGGGTGCTATGCATGGCCGCATCTGCTTCCATTATTAATCAAATCCAGGAGAGAGGAATTGACGCAATAATGGAAAGAACCGAAAAACGTCCTATCCCAAGTGGACGGGTATCCCTCAGGATAGCCTGGACATTAAGCTTTGTATTTCTCTTTTCAGGGGTATGGCTATTATGGACTTTCGGTTCGGGGATGGCCGTTTTTCTGGCCATTTTATCGCTCGTTTGGTATAACCTGGTCTATACCCAACTTAAAAGAGTTACCGCATTTGCAGTGGTTCCTGGTTCTCTGACAGGCGCATTACCCCCATTGATCGGCTGGACAGCGGCAGGAGGACATTTATTGGATAAAACAGCTGTAATACTCGCCTGCATTTTCTTCATAGGGCAGGTTCCTCATTTTTGGTTGCTCCTTTTGAAGTATGGTGATCAATATAAAAAGGCCGGCCTTCCCGTGCTCACCGATTTACTCTCCCGGGTCCAGATCAGAAGACTTAGTTTTTCCTGGGTCGCCGTGTGCATGGCAAGCTCTCTGCTTCTGGTAATTTTTGGGGTTATTCAATCGAAAGTATTAGCCCTTCTTCTACTCCTTAGCGCCTTTATTACCCTGTTATTATTCCGTCCTATATTAAAAGAGGGGGATTCTATAGTTTATAATAAGAGGTACTTTGTTGTTTTGAATTCCTATTATCTTGTTTTAATACTTCTTCTGGTGGTTTCAGCATTTTAGGAAGAGGTAAATCTCTCCCTTTATAAGCTTGTTTATCATTTCTGCTACAGATCTTTTAGAAGGGGAATTTTATCATGAGACCCATTTGTCAGAAAAATTATTTCACCAGCAAACCTTCCGGACTTATTGTCGTTTCAAGGGATGAATCGCCTAGCATTTACCCAGTTGAAATCTTATAATAATTATTCGGAAATATACTTCTAAGTAAAAATATTTTATCCTCTTCAAATTATTCTGAAATCCCCTTTATTTGCTTAATTTCGCCCTCTTATTCACCATTTATTATGGAAAACCTGTTTTCTGGAATCTTACTCCCGGTTACCCTTGCCATAATCACATTGGGTATGGGGCTCTCCATTACGCTCAGTGATTTTAAACGGATCTTCCTTTACCCAAAAGCAATGATTATCGGCTTGCTCTGCCAATTGTTATTGCTTCCTCTGATCGCTTTCGGAATTAGTTCAATGGCCCATATCGATCCTGTTTATAAAGTTGGATTAATGATTATCTCCGCCTGCCCCGGTGGTGCCACATCCAACCTGGTTACTTTTATGCTCGCCGGGAATGTAGCCTTGTCTATTTCCATGACGGTGGTCAACAATCTCATAATACTTATTACAATACCATTGATCGTAGGATTATCACTCGATTTTTTCATGGGACAACAGACCGAGATTGTATTGCCAGTATTCAGCACTATCCTGAATATTTTACTCGTAACTATAGGTCCTGCACTGACCGGCGTATTTATAAGGCACTACCTTAAGGGAATTGCCGACAACCTTCGAAAGCCTTTACAATATGCGCTTCCCATTCTTCTTATTTCTGTATTTCTTGGAGTTTTGTTTATCGATAAAGGAAATCTGAACACCCCCACCCGGGATTATCTCTTCTTGTTGCCATTTGCACTGCTTCTTAATCTCTTATCGATGATTGGCGGGTGGCTAGCAGCCAGATTCTTCAATCTCCGGAAGAAAAACCAGTTTACCATTTCCGTGGAGGTGGGACTTCAAAATTCTGCCCTGGCCATTTTTGTTGCAGCTACCCTTCTGGACAACACTGCAATGGCAGTGGTCGCCGTTATTTATGGTTCATTTTCATTCTTTACCACGGCCCTTTTTGGATATGCGGTGAAGAAGATTAGTTAGGGAAGAGAAACCGAGAGGAGACGATAAACCGCAAGGGGCGCAAGGAACGTAAGGAAAATAGAAGAGAAACCGCCAGGAACGCGAGAGGAGAAGAGAAACCGCAAGGAGCGCAAGGAACGCAAGGAAAACCATAGCGTACTTTACGGTTAACCTTTGCGACCCTTGCGACCTTTGCGGTTAAATCTTCCACCGCTATCTTTGCGGTTAAAATCTCCTTGCGACCTTTGCGGTTAAATCTTCCACCGCTATCCTTGCGGTTAAAATCTCCTTGCGATCCTTGCGGTTAAATCTCCTTGCGATCTTTGCGGTTAAATCTTCCACCGCTATCCTTGCGGTTAAAATCTCCTTGCGACCTTTGCGGTTAAATCTCCTTGCGATCCTTGCGGTTAAATCTCCTTGCGACCTTTGCGGTTAAATCTTCCACCGCTATCCTTGCGGTTAAATCTCCTTGCGACCTTTGCGGTTAAATCTTCCACCGCTATCCTTGCGGTTAAATCTCCTTGCGACCTTTGCGGTTAAATCTTCCACCGCTATCCTTGCGGTTAAAATCTCCTTGCGACCTTTGCGGTTAAATCTTCCACCGCTATCCTTGCGGTTAAAATCTCCTTGCGAACCTTGCGGTTAAATCTTCCACCGGCCTTCTCGGTTAAACATTACAAAACCACCACCAGGAGAGGGAGAACAAAAACTCCTTCAGCCATTAGCCCGTAACGTCTGCCCACGTTAAAAAATGCAGGCCACAAATAAAGACTCATAAGTCCGGCCGTCATTAGAAAAAGGATGGCATAATGCAGAAATGAAAATCGGGCACCGGTGAATATTATCGAAGCAAGCAGCACAAACAATGCCAGCAGGTTGATAATAAGCATTGCCTTTCTCGTAGCCCCGGCCCCAAAATCGGTGGCAAAAGTTTTTTTATGTTGGTTCCGGTCTTCTCCTATCTCATAAAAACTAAAACTTAACACGTTCGACAATACCAGTAAACCAAAGACAATGATCATGCTAATTTCGGAAAAACCGATATCCCTTCCGGAATATATAATCGGTCCTCCCCATATGGCGAGAGTGTAAATAATGGCCACCCATAATTCCTTGATAAAAAATAATTTGTAGGAGCTGCCGTAAAATAGCTGCAACATAAAATAAACTGCTGTGGCCATTAGCAATACGAAACCATAACGGATGACATCCGGATTCAGCACGTAGAGAATGAACCTGAAATCAAATACGGCAATAATAAAAGTAAGCAGTATAAATGGGATTTTATACCTGTAAAATGTCCTTCGAACTGGATTTGGCGCTTCCGGTCCGGCCTTTATCCCGTCAATTATATGGTCCGTGAAATAAATGATCCATGTTGAAAGAGCAATGATGATAAAGTATGACACCGGCAAAAGATGGACGAAAACAGAGGCCGCGAAAATTGAGCCAGCCACCACCCCCAACACAATATCCAGAGACCAAAAGTGAAGGTAATATAAGGGTTTTATTTTCATAGGAGCATAATCTCAGGTTAAAAAAATTATAGCGTATTTAAACCCGGGTCGCCTGGGGAGGCATCATGAAGGATTATTTTAGAAATGATGCTCCAAACTCTCTCCCAAATAGGGGTGATTAACCGGAATGATCCTCGCTTTTCCAAGACTAACAGATATAATAAGGGCAAAAAGTCCGGCATAGCCAAGAAAACTCCCAATTTCAATCAGTCCAAAATGGTAATTCACCGGTAACCGGTGGCATAATCTGAAGGTACTGCTCAACATATTGACCCAGAATCAAAAACAGGATTACGATAAATATCACTTTCTTATTCCTGCTTGTAAATACCGGCAACAAAACCATAAAAGGTACAGCCCAGTTTAAAATAATCTCTGCAAAAAACAGAATTTTCCAGCCCTCCTGCCAACGGGAATAATAATATACCGTTTCCTCCGGGATGTTACCATACCAGATCAACATGAATTGTACGAACCACATGTATCCCCAAAGAATGGCTAACATAAAAATGTACCTGCTGAAATCATGGAGATGAAACTTATTCATAAATGGAAAGTATCCTTTGGAATGTAAAAGGAATATTATCAATACCATAATACTGACCCCGTGCAATAAGGCGGAAACAACATTTTTCACGGCAAATATGGTTGAGTACCAATGTGGTGAAAGAGACATAATCCAGTCAAAAGCCGAGAAAAGAAGGGTCACGGCTAAAACAAAGATCAGGATTTTAGAGAAATGATGGCTTTTTTTGAAATACTTCAGCCCCCCGGTAACATCCTCCTTAAGGGAAAAATTTCTCAAAACAAGAGTCAGGCTGATCCAGAGACCGAAATATATGATGGTTCGGATATAAAAAAATGTTGTATTCAGGTAGGGTGACTTATGTTGAAGAAGGGCATCTCCGTGTGTCGCCTCTTCATGACTCCAGTGGTATAGGTTATGAATCCCAAAAATGAGCAATAGAAAAAAAATGGCAGCAAAGGGAATATAGGCCATCATAGATTCAGAAACCCTTTTAAAGCCCGCAGACCATCCAGATTGAGTGATATACTGAATGGCAAGAAAAAAGGTCGCTCCGAGGGAAAGCGAAAGGAAATAGTAGTTATTCAGGAGATAACTTGCCCAGGCCCGGTTCGGATCCATAAAGAATCCTGCCCCCATAATGAGCAATCCGGCGGTGGCAATTACCGCTGCAAGTATACGAAACCTTAATGAAATCTTAATTTCCTCATTCATACTGATGTTTTTTTGAATAGTGTCCACGAGTTAAATTTCGTTGAAGCTATAAAAGGATGTTTATCCTCTTCACAGATTTTTCATCCACATTTCTCACTGCCCTGCGGTGCTATCCAATTCCTCCCCTTCCGAAGCAGATTGATTTCCAGCCGAAACAGTATCGTGAAGGGGATTCTCTTGCAGGACTTCCCTTATATAATGTACAATTTTCCAGCGGTCCGGTGGCCTGATCAACGAACCATGTGCCCCCATTGAACCGAATCCAAGGGTAATAGTATGAAAAATCTCTCCCTCCCTAAGTGAACGGGCATTTTCATCCACCAATGATCTTGGTTTGGCCACATATAACCCGCTCGAATATAAAAATCCGTCTCCTTCACCTTTATTACCGTGGCAATCCATGCAAAAAACATGATATTCCTGTTCACCTCTTTTTAGACTCGCAGTATCCAAAGGAACAGGGTTTACCAGTTCTTCCCCGGCCCTTTCCCTTTCACCAGGATCAAGGGTATACTGAAAGGGGATAAAGTCTCTCGGGATTGTTCCCTCCACGGGAGTTCTCATGGTCTTGCCATCTTCAAAATTCGGATTCGGTTTCCAGCTTTCGTAAGCGTAGGAATAGAACATATCGGGGAAATAATCCCAGCCTGTTTCGTTCCTGTCCCGATCGCACCGGATCATCAGGAGAATCATGGCTAATACTATAAAATATTTCATCGCGTTTCTGGCCATAATTCAATTTATTAGAGGTTCCGGTTCTTTTTCTGTTACTTCAACTGCTCCTGCTTCTGTTAAAATCCCTCCGGCATCATCATATTTCTCTTCTCCAAGAACATCCCGGTCCAGGACTATTATAAACATGTCATCAGTTGCACGTGAATCAAAAATAAAGTTCTTTCGCCCTGGATAAAGTTTTGAAACCGCAGAAAAGGTAGCCAGGCTGCTTATGGTAACAATGAAAATTGTAAGCACAATGGTAATAATGATAAAGGAAGGAAAGGAGTTGAAGGGTTTCCCGCCATATACAATGGGCCAACTAATGACCGAGGTATAATAAAGGAATGCGAGCACGGCTAAGGCTCCCATAAGACCATAAAAATAAGCGGCCAGGGGCAGTCTTGTTTTTCTTTTAAGCAGGTGTAGTACCTCGTGGATAGGATATGGCATAAAGATATCATGAATATCATATCCCCCCTCCTGCAATTTCCGTATGGATGAAAGGAGTTTCTCCTCGTCATCAAAAACCCCTATTTTATATTTTTTGTTCATGGCACATAAAATTAAATCCTAATCTTCTTTCCGGCTTCCGATTTTAAGAACGCTTTTCACCTCACTTATCGCGATTACCGGTACAAACCTGAAAAACAACAATACACCTGAGGCAAAGAGACCAAGAGTACCGACATATATTCCAACCTCAATAAGAGTCGGAGAATAGGATGCCCAGTTGGAAGGCAGATAATCGTTGGACAAACTGGTTATTACAATATTAAACCTTTCGAACCACATGCCGATATTTATGATAATCGAGATCATGAAAAGAGCAATGGCACTTTTACGTATGCGCTTAAACCAGAATAATTGCGGAATAATGGCGTTGCTGATAAACATGGTCCAAAACTGAATAGTAAATTCACCTGTAATACGGTTATGAAAGAAAGTGAAGATTTCGTATTGATTTCCTGAATACCACGCAACGAAAATTTCTGTCAGATAGGAAGACCCCATGATAAGAGAGATGAAAATCAATATGCGGGCTATTGCATCCAGATGGCTGTCAGTTACATAAGCTTTGAGGTTGAATAAATTGCGCATAAGAATCATAAGGGTGAGCACCATGGCAAAGCCGGAAAAAATGGCCCCAACCACAAAATATGGGGGAAATAAAGTGGTATGCCACCCTGGTTCGACTGAAACAGCGAAGTCAGTGGCTACGATAGAATGTACAGAAACAACCAGTACAGCAGCGATACCGCCGAGAATGAAACTAAGTCCTTCAAATCGGATCCATTGATGTGAACCCCCTGTCCATCCCATGGAGAAGAAACCATAAACGGCTTTTTTCACCTTGGAAGTTGTTTTATCTCGTATGGTGGCAAAATCGGGTAGCATACCGAGGTACCAAAATGAAAAGGAGATAAGAAGGTATGCTGAGATGGCAATAAAGTCCCAAAATAAAGGAGAGTTATAATTGACCCACAAGGGTCCCCGGGTATTGGGATAGGGAATGATAAAAAAAGCGAGCCATATCCTTCCCATATGCAATGCGGGGAAAAGTGCAGCGCAGCCTACAGCTACCACTGTCATGGCCTCAGCAGCCCTGTTAATAGAAGTCCTCCAACGTTGACGCAAGATAAGAAGGAAAATAGAAAAGGCAGTTCCGGCATGCCCTATCCCGATCCACCAGACAAAATTAATGATTGCCCAACCCCATCCCACCGTATTGTTCACACCCCAGGTCCCGATACCTTTGGTTACGGTTATATAAATCGAATAAAAACCCCATAAAGATGCCAGGCTGGCGATTGCCATCGCTGCAAACCACCATAATCCCGGAGTTGTTTCAAGCGGGGACATGATATCCGAGGAAATCTGACGGTATGACTTCTTTCCTTCAATAAGCGGCCCCCTGACCTCTCTGTTATACATGTGCCTTTATTTTGTAATTAACTATTATGTTCCTTGCTTAATCCCGGATCCTCAGCCTTTTCACTTTCGCCTGGTATATTTCGTATTTTCGTCAAATAGCCGACCGAGGGCAGGGTATGCAATTCCTCCAGTAAATGGTAGTTCCTCGGATCATTTTTCAATTTTGAGACCCTGGATTCCGGATCGTTAAGATCTCCAAATACCAATGCGCCAGCGGGACAGGCCTGAACGCAAGCAGTTTCAATTTCTCCATCCTCAAGCTTCCTGTTTTCCAATTTGGCTTTGAGTTTCTTCTCCTGTATCCTTTGCACGCAGAAAGAGCATTTCTCTACCACGCCTCTCTCCCTTACCGTGACATCGGGGTTTAACACCATTTTCCCCAGATCGGAATTGATATTGAAATCAAACTCCTTATTCCCTGCATATTGATACCAGTTAAATCTTCTTACTTTATAAGGACAATTGTTAATGCAATACTTTGTGCCGATACAACGGTTATACGACATCTGGTTTAAACCTTCGCTGCTGTGGTTTGTAGCGGAAACAGGGCAGACATTCTCGCAGGGGGCATTGTCGCAGTGCTGGCACATCAGAGGTTGAAAAAGAACCACAGGATTCTCCGGAGTGCCGGAGTAATACCTGTCAATTTTTATCCAGTGCATGATCCTTCTACGGAATACTTCATCTTTTCCCACGACCGGGATGTTATTTTCAGCCTGACACGAGATGACGCAGGAATTACAACCCACACAGGCATTCAGGTCGACCGCCAGTCCCCAGTGAAATCCCGTGAATTCCACTTCCGGATATAATGTTTTATGTTTGGATTCAAATTCCTCGTGCAATTCGTTTCCTGCATCGGATTTAATAAGGTATTCCTCAAGACTGGCGGATCTGACAATCGGCCTTCCTTCCATGGAATTATGGGTCTGGGAAAGGGCAAGGGGAACATTTTTTCCTGTAGGCTGAAGGGAAATGCCAGTATTGAAATATACTCTGCTCCCATTCACCATTCTCACCAGCGGAAAGGCATTAATCCCTACGCCATCAGCGACCTTTCCGGAATTTTTCCTGCCATACCCCAGAGCGAGGGCGCAAGTCCTTTCTGCCTGCCCGGCCTGAATCAGTACTGGGACAGCTTCTATTCCCGGTAAGGAAACCACATCTCCGTTCACCACACCGAAACGTTCCGCATCATAAGGGGACACATACAATACATTATCCCAGCTTACCTTTGAAATCGGATCAGGGAGTTCCTGCAACCAGGGATTATTGGCATATTTACCATCCCCTAATTGTATACTTTCCAACAGGACCAATTCCAGACCCACAATATCTTCACTAAATATATTCCCGGAAAGTTTATCCAAAACCATCTCATTATACTCAAAAGAGGTTGTCGCGAGGGAACTGGTCTGAAAAACCCCGTTTTGCAGACAGGAATTCCACCAATCGGTGAAGCTGCCTTCACCAGGATAATAATGATCGTTCCAAAATTGCCTTATATAATCAAGATGCTGGACCTCCCTCCCCATCCATTTGAGTAAGCTGTCCTGCAGGGAACGTGTATCGAAAATTGGGTGGATACAGGGTTGAATGAGGCTCAGGGTGCCGGATACGATTTCAGCATCATCCCATGATTCGAGGAAATGGTGAACCGGACATACATAATGGGATGCAGCAGCCGTTTGGTTAGCACTGCCAGCAAATGACAAACTTAACTCCACGTTAGAAAGAGCTTTGAGAAATCCGTCAGGATCGTGGTAATCATACAAGGGATCAGCATTGTGGAACATAACCGCTCCCACCTTTCCGCTTTCCATATCCTTCACCAATGTTTCCATCTCATTGTCAATGCCTTTGGCAACATTCAGGGATTGGGAGAATTCAATGGTTACTCCATAATTTCCGAGGAGCTTGTTGATCCCATTCACAAGCATCTGACATTCCGGGTCATTGCTGCCTGATATTACCAATGATTTCGATCCCGCCGAAAGTAGTTTCTCCACCACATCGGCATAATCCTTCTCAGTTTCAGGGGCATCGATCAATAAACTGTTCTTTTTGGAAGCAATATAATTATGGATATAGCTTAAGATTTTTTTCTCTTCGGAAGGCCTTATTTGAATCCTCTTATCTGCGTTCGATCCGGTAAGGCTCAAGCCTGATTCAAACTGAATATGAGTCAACATATCCTTTTGTCCCTCATCAAGCTTTCTCCTTGAGGCATACGCCGGGATAAAATGAACAGGAGCGATCCAGGAACCCAGGAAATCGGCACCGAAACTAACAACCACATCTGCCCTATCAAAACGATATCCGGGAATGATGGCTTTGCCATACATTTCACGTGAGGCAGTCAGAATTCCCGAATAAGAAATGGCATCGTATGTTACATGCTGAAATGAGGGAAACTGATTTCCAAATTCTTCCAGCAGGCGGATTGTAGATGGGGAATTAAGGGTGGAAGAAAGCAGGACAATTTTTCTCCCTGACCTATTAATTTCGGATAATCTCCTGATAAGTTCCTGATCGATTTGCTCCCATTGGGTCACTTCACCCTGAATAAGAGGATTTTTGATCCTGGCATCGTCATAAAGGCTCAAAACCGAGGCTTGCATTCTTGCGGTCGTTCCTTTGGGGTTAAAAGAAGAAAGACCGTTTGCTTCAATTTTAATCGGTCTCCCATCGCGGGTTTTAACCAGTATATGTCCGAAATCTTTACCATTACAAAGGCTCGTGGCCCAATAGGAAGACATCCCCGGGGTAATACTCTCCGGGGCGATTACGTAGGGAATGGCTTTTTGTACAGGTTTTTCGCAACTTGAAAGGATAGCAGCTGAGGTGAGGGAAAACCCGAAAAGTTTTAAAAAATCGCGGCGTGAAGAAGAAGCACCTGAAATCTCCTCATCAAAGAGTTCCAGGACCGCGTTTTTATGGTCTTTCTCATATTTTTCTTCAGGAATGCCTGGAACTTCATTGTATTCATCCAGACTTTGCCAATATTTTTCCATAAATAAATTTTTTTTAGCTGCTCATTATCAATAGTGGCATTTCATGCATTCAGTGCCACCTACCTTTTCCACGGTGATGGAGTCCATCCCGTGTTGATCTGCTTCTTTAAGGATTCTTTCGTATTGTGAGTAAAATTCATTGCCGTAGAAATTAACTTTTTTCTGCCGGTGGCAATCTATGCACCAGCCCATAGAAAGATCCGACACCTGCCTCACCTGATGCATTTGAGCCACATCCCCATGACAATGGGCACAATCGATCCCTCCCACGGCCACATGCTGGGCATGACTAAAAAAAACGTGATCGGGAAGATTATGTACCCGTATCCATTCTATCGGAAGATGTTCTTCATAGCTGTTTATCACTTTTGCAATTTCGAAGTTTCCTGAACGGGTTCCGTTACGGACAATGAGGTGACAGTTCATACATACGTTCGTTCCCGGAATGCCCGCTGTCTTACTGAATTCTACGTTGTTATGGCAGTATTTGCAGTCGATTTTATTTTGTCCTGCATGGACAAGATGCGAAAATTTTATGGGTTGGGTAGGGGCATAATTATGTTGCCTGCCAATCTCAATAGCCTCCCTGACGGTTGTGTTGGTGATGTATCCAAGGGTTGCAAGAATAATTATTAAATGAACCCATTTTAACTTTAACTTTTTGAAGAAAAGAAGATCCGCAATGGCCATAAGAAGCAGAACAAGGGCCAAAATGAAGAGCATCAAATTGGTGAACACCGGTTTCTCTTCTTTAAGACCAATTTCGGTAAATTCGTCCATGAACCCTTTGAGCATTACAATGTCTGATTCAGTGAGATCAAAACCCGAGTGCACTTCGGCCATTTTTTTTCCCCGGGGCTTCAACAGGACCGATTGCAGGTTGCTAACCTCTTTATCGAGATATTTTAGGGAAATCTCATAGGCATCGGGGTTCCAGTTTATCGTATCGACCACTTTTGTGTTATGGCAGGAAGCACAGTTGACCGATTTGTCGCCTCTGTAAACAAGACCGTAAAACAACCGCTCCCCACGGATTAAATCCGCGGCAGAAAGGCTGTCAGAAACAGGTTCGGCTATAGGATCACCTTCAGCAAAAAGGCCGGCGGGGGAAAGTGAAAAAAGAAATAAACAGACTAAGTATAATTTAAAAAACTTAAATAGATGAGGCATGACCATTCGTAAAAATTTAAAGATGTAGTAAACCCTGCCCGTCAAAAATCTTCTTTCCACCTGACGCTGGGAACGACTTGCAATTGCTTATCAAAATAGCTTGAATAGCGCTACCAAATATATATAATGTCATTGATTTTAAATTCAGCAAATAGAAAAAAATGGCTTATTTAAAATTAGTAAATATATTGAATAAGGATTTTATCTAAAAAGATGAACAAAACCCGTTTCTTTTACTATTTCACCACCGTCGTTCCCCTGGATGATAAAATAATAGATACCGGGTCTCATCTCAAGTCCGGACAAACTCCGCCCATCCCAGAATATCTGTGGGGATTCGGACTGGTAAACAAGCAACCCGGAACGGGTATAGACGTAAAAATTATATCTGCCGCCGGGCGCAGTTTTAAAACTAAAGTAATCGTTTATTCCGTCTCCGTTGGGTGAAAAAACATTTGGAATTTTATCCCAGTTATTTTGATAAGAAGAATCAGCATCCAATCCTGCGACCATTTTGGTCTGAATTACCTTCAGGCTCTCATGTCCGATAAGGGAATCACAGATTGGATTGGTTTGGGCTGCGAGTGATTGAAACCAGGAACCCACAATCAAGCCGAGAAAGTAGAAAAGGTATTTCATGCATTGGAATAATCCGGTAAATATATAATTCCTTTAAAAAAAAGCCAAATCCATCTGTTTCGATTTATCAACAAGGAGCCGGCGAAATTTGATCAATTTCAAATTGTTCAATGTTTATTTCGGAGTTATACGGGATTTATAATAAAAAGTCAGGTTTTATCGGGTAAAAAAGTTTTTTCGTTTTAAATTTCTACCTGGTTATTACTGTGCTGCAAATCAGTCGGAAAAAGAACTGTAATCGAGTTGGATTAACCATGCTGGTTTAGAGGGGAACAAATAACATTATAAAACTATCCTTGTTGATAAGATTGAAATTTTTAACTTTAACGCTGATTAGTTACAATTTTTTTGGATCAACAGTTTTTATATTTTTACTGTTGATAAGAAAATGCGGTTTCTTTTTACTTTTTTGAAAAATTAGCAATTCATCGTTTTGAAACAATATCTCAACCTCCTGAACCATGTCCTGGAAAATGGGGTTCGGAAAGATGACCGGACCGGTACCGGCACTTTAAGCGTTTTTGGTTATCAAATGCGTTTTGACCTGTCAATGGGTTTTCCCCTTTTGACTACAAAAAAGCTGCATACCAAGTCAATAATCCATGAACTTCTGTGGTTTCTGCAAGGGGAAACCAATATTAAATATCTCACTGAAAATGGGGTAAAAATTTGGAATGAATGGGCCGATGACCAGGGAAATCTTGGCCACATTTATGGTTATCAGTGGAGATCATGGCCAGGATTCCACGGAAACCACATTGATCAGATCGGGGAAGTTATCCAATCAATAAAACAGAATCCGGATTCACGCCGGCATATTGTAAGTGCCTGGAACGTTGCCGACCTGCCCAATATGGCTCTTCCCCCCTGCCATATCCTTTTTCAATTCTATGTAGCCGAAGGCAAATTGTCTTGTCAGCTTTATCAGCGAAGTGCCGATATTTTTCTCGGCGTACCCTTCAACATTGCCTCCTATGCCTTTCTGCTGCATATGGTGGCCGCCCAGACCGGACTTATTCCGGGAGAATTTATCCATACCCTGGGAGATGCCCATATATATATAAACCATCTCCCCCAGGTCAGGCTTCAACTTGGAAGGAAACCCTCCCGGTTGCCGGAATTAATCCTCAATAATGAGGTTAAAACTATTTTCGATTATAGCTTTGAGGATTTTAAGATAGATAATTATAATCCCCAACCTCATATAAAAGGGGATATCTCTGTCTGATCAAAAATGACAGTTTCTTTAAACTGAAAACCGCAGATTGTGGCATCTAAAACTATATTTGTGCTGGTAAGAGGCTTACAATTTTAAAGAAAAAATGAAAAAATGGGAAATGTAAAGAACAAAAAAATTTCAATTATCGTAGCTATTGGGGAAAACAATGAGATAGGAAAAGAAAATAAACTACTCTGGAACATTTCCGATGACCTAAAAAGATTCAAAGCCCTGACCACCGGACATAAAGTGATTATGGGGAGAAATACGTTCCTCTCCCTGCCTAAAGGCGCGCTTCCAAACCGGTCCAATATCGTAATAAGCGATGTTTCCGGGGAAAAATTTGAATCCTGTACCATGGCAGGATCAATTGAAGAGGCGCTGGAGTTATGCGATACCAAAGAAGAAGCATTTGTAATCGGTGGAGGCATGATTTACAAACAATTCCTGCCTCACGCCACCCGCTTATATTTGACCAGGGTACATGCGGAATTTGATGCAGACACCTTTTTCCCTCATATTAATTATGATGAATGGAACGAGATAAGCAGAGAAGAAAATCCGGCAAGCTATGAAAATCCCTTGGCCTATAGTTATATTATCTATGAAACAAAATTACTTTCTTAGGTTTCGGTCGAACTGGCGAAAGCACTAAAATAAAAATATTTTCTTTCTATGTTACCGAATAATTAGAGCATGTTAAACTGAAATGATTATGTATATTTGAATAAAATAATCAGAAATTAAAACTCATGAAAAAAATCATCCTTCTCCCTTTGCTCCTCTTTTTCGCTTTTTCCATTTACGCCCAGGAATCCGATAAAGTCATTGGCAATTGGTTAACCGAAAAAGGCACTTCCAGGGTTAGCATTTACAAGGCAAAAAACGGCAAATACTATGGAAAAATCACCTGGCTTGAGAAACCCAATGAAAATGGATCTCCTAAAAAGGACAAGGAAAATCCGGATGCATCTTTAAAAGAAAAACCCCTGATGGGTTTGCTCATCCTGAAGAGCTTTGAGTACGACCCGGATGAAAACAACTGGTCAGAAGGAACGATTTACGATCCGGAAAGCGGAAAAACCTATTCCAGCTACATGTGGTTTGAAAATGGAAATAATGACCTCCTTAAACTCAAAGGCTTCGTCCTTGGAATGCGATTTCTTGGAAGAGAGACCACCTGGAAAAGGCAGGATTAACGTACGAAAACGAACACCCTTGTTCCGGAACCGTGCGTTTTCAATTCATATTTATTTTCTATTTTATAGTCTATCATTCTGTATGTCAGATATTTATAAATATTGGCACAGAGTGTGTTAGTTTTAGATTAATTCTAAAATTAATGGCTATGAAAACAATAAGTAACCCCCTGATAATTGCCTTAAGCATTTTGATTCTTGGAACAAGTGCCTATGCAGATGATGTAAAAACTAAAAAAACCTCCGGGCTGAAATCAGTTACCGGGAAAATCGACTCCAGACTGAACCTTGAGAAGTGGATGACGGAGATCAATTCATTCAACAGTTCTTCCTTATTTTCTGAGAAATTCATGCATTTGGAAGACTGGATGACGAAATTGGAATCATTCACCACCTCAGATTTATTCATCACCGATAATTCGATGGAGTTGGAGAACTGGATGACCAAACTGGAATCATTCCTCAATGCTGATTTTTTCTTCACTGACCATTCGATGAAATTGGAGGACTGGATGTTGGATATGGAAAAATTCCGTGAAGGGGATTTATCTTTAAAGGAAGAGTCCCTTCAATTGGAGGAGTGGATGACCAAAAGTTTCGATATCCATACCAACACCGGTAAATTTATAGAAGAACCCTTGCAACTGGAAAACTGGATGTTGAGTTTTAATTAAGGTACAACTATGCAATAGAATTTTCTTTTTAGGTTTAAGTGGTTAGAAATGAAGGGGTATCTCCCAGGGAGGTATTCCTTCTTTCGTTTTTAACCCTGTCTTTCATGGCGAATTTAGCACAAAACCCTGCCCTTTCCGGTTATCTATCCTGAAGATTTAACCGCAAGGGTCGCCAAGTATGCTATGGGTTTCTATTCCATGCACCCTTAGCGGTTTATCTCCTACTTTCCTTCTTGGCGGTTAAACAGGAACAATTTCTACTAATATAAGGACTTGATATATTATTGTTTTAAGCTTACTTTCGAAACATGAAAACAAAAAAAACAATCATCCTAATCATTGCCCTGATCGCCATCGCTTCTGGTTCTTTTCAGAGCGGCTCCAATCCACGAAATTCCCATTACATCACCAACAAATCTCCACTTATAGCTCAACCCTATACAGCACTCCCCTTAGGAAGCATACAACCTCAGGGATGGCTTAGAAACATGCTTGAAATCCAACGCGATGGTCTAACCGGCAACCTCGATAGTGTTTATGAAGTAGTTTGCGGTCCCCTAAACGGGTGGCTTGGAGGGATCGGAGACGGATGGGAAAGGGGACCCTACTGGATCGACGGACTGGTTCCGCTGGCCTATATTCTGGATGATGAGGGATTGAAAGCCAAAGCCCGGAAATGGATTGAATGGAGCCTTCAAAACCAGCGGGAGGATGGTTACTTCGGCCCTCTGCCTTTGCCCGAAGATGCGCCGAATATCCCGGGTACGCAGCAAGCCATGCGGGAAGACTGGTGGCCGAAAATGGTCATGCTGAAGGTAATGCAACAGTACTATTCTGCGACAAATGATGAACGGGTCCTGAGGTTCATGGATAAATACTTCCGCTATCAGTTCAAAACACTTGAGGAATTCCCGCTTGGCCACTGGACTTTCTGGGCTAACCGACGCGGTGGAGATAATCTCGCCGTGGTATACTGGTATTACAATATTTCAGGACAGCCCTACCTTCTGGAGCTGGCAGATCTTATTCATAAACAAACATACAACTGGACAGACGTTTTATCTGGCAACGATATACGTACCATAAACCCATTGCCCCAACTGCATTGCGTGAATGTTGCACAAGGGCTGAAGGAACCTGTCATTTATTACCAACAACACCCGGAGAAAAAATATGAAGATGCAGTCAAAAAAGGGTTGCAATCCCTTAGGGATGTCCATGGATTTATCAACGGGATGTACGGCGGGGACGAAGGGCTGCACGGGAACAACCCGACCCAGGGCTCAGAGTTATGTTCGGCTGTTGAAATGATGTTCTCTTTCGAAAGCATCATCCCGGTTACCGGCGACACCTATTACGCTGACTATCTTGAGAAAATAGCCTACAACGTGCTTCCTACACAGCATGATGATGCTTTCACCCGGAGGCAATATTTTCAGCAGGCAAACCAGGTTCTAATTTCCGATGATGAACGAAATTTCATTAACGATAAAAATGGCCGTATTGTATATGGCGTACTTACCGGCTACCCATGCTGTACAGCCAATATGCACCAGGGCTGGCCCAAGCTGGTTCAAAGCCTCTGGTACGCTACTGAAGATAATGGTCTGGCAGCTATGGTTTATGCCGCTTCCGAAGTTACCGCCAGGGTGGCCGATGGGAAAGAAATCCGCTTCACCGAGGAAACTAATTACCCCTTTAGCGAAAAGATCCTTTTCACTTTTAACAGTTCAGAAAGTGTCAAATTCCCTTTGCGGCTGAGGATCCCCGGATGGTGCATGGACCCCGTTCTTAAAGTAAACGGCAAAACAGAAAATCCCGGTGTGCAAAACAATATGATGATCCTCAACCGAATATGGAAAAAAGAGGATAAAGTCGAATTATATCTTCCCATGGATATAAAAACCTCCCGATGGTATGAAAACTCAGTGGGGATCGAACGAGGACCACTGGTTTATGCCCTGGAAATCGGGGAAGATTGGCGCGAAGTCAAATCCCCGAACCAGAAAGACAGCTATTATGAAGTACGTCCGACAACTCCATGGAATTACGGAATCTATGAACAAGAGCTGGAAAAAGGAAATTTTGAGGTGAAGGTGGATGATAAATTAGCTTCCATGCCCTGGAACCAAGAGAATGCTCCTGTAAAAATTCGCACGAAAGGAGTTCGGATTCCATCCTGGACTTTATATAACCACTCTGCAGGACCCATTCCTGTTCCTCCAAAACGGGGATCGGGGAAGGAAGGGGAAGAAAGTACCCTAACGCTAATTCCCTATGGATGTACTACATTAAGAATCTCGGAGTTTCCTGTTTCCCGGAGATAAGATGGATATCCTTTTTGATGAAGGACCGGACCTGTCTGGAACAAAGGCAATGCACGATGAATTCCGCTTGGTTTAAACTGCCCCTTAAGTTGTTTGTATTGATTAACGAATTATTGAATTTAGTTTCCAAATCAGGAAATTTTATTGTTAACCTGTCCTAGAATTTTATTGTTAATTTACGTTTTCTGATGATAAAAATACGTAAATAGAAAAAGAAATGGCATAAGTCCGTTAAAAGCCTTAAATTCATCAACAAACTACATAAATACTGGAAGTCAAAAGATAAAATTCATGAGTGGCAGAAAGCTCTCATATTTCAGCAGTGCTTAATAAAAAAACTTCAAGGACAAGGCGAGCATAACAAAGGCATGGATGTTTTAGCCAGGTTGAGCTCCTTAACGCGGTTATTGCAAGAACTAATTCGTTAAAGAGAATCATAAATACTGTTAGAAAGAGTTGTCGAGAAGAATATTAAAATGGTCAATGCATAAAGCAGAATGATCCTAAGAAACAATTATTTTCGTGATATTATTTAGGAAAAAGTAATTGTTGTATTTTATGGTGGATTTCTGTATTTTCATAGATCCCTCCAAAAAGCTCAGCACCGGGACCATATGCAAAAACGGGAACCATCGTAGCCGTGTGCCCTTTAGTAGGAAAATCTGCTTCAACAGCTCCTTTTTCAATGTCACCTCCAACAATGGCCAGTCCGCCAGTTTCATGATCAGCAGTCACGATGATCAGTGTTTCACCATCTTCTGCAGCATACTTCAATGCTTCCCCGATGGCTTTGTCGAAGTCAAGCATCTCCTCTATAATGTATGTAATATTTTTTTGATGACTTGCCCAGTCTATGGAAGATCCTTCTACCATCAAGAAAAAACCATCATCATTATCTTTTAGGAGTTCAATGGCCTTAGCTGTTGAAACAGGTAAAAAATCACCCCTTTCGGCTTTCCTTCCATTATGTCCCTTTGCAGTCAGAGCTGCAAGCTTCCCGGATTTTATTTTTTTTAAATCTTCGAAAGTTCGAACAAAATTTATAATCCTTTTCCACCAGTTCATTTGTCAGGTCTCTGCCATCTTCTCTTTTAGTGAAGTCGTCATAACCACCTCCAATAAATACTTCAATATCTGTTTTCAAAATATCAGAGGCAATTTCTTCCCGCATATTTCTGTTTGGCTGATGAGCAATGAAAGAAGCTGGAGTAGCATGGGTTATTGCTGATACTGTTACCATTCCTGTGCTTAATCCATTTTCTTCCGCTTCCTCCAGGATAGTCTTAATCGGAACAGTATCCATATCAACACCAATGGCACCATAGAATGTCTTCACACCGGCAGCTAAAGCTGTAGCTCCGGCTCCTGAGTCTGTAATATACTTATTTCCTGCCTGTGTTCTTGAAAACCCGATAGTTTTGAAATTCTCCAGAAATAGATGTCCTTTATTGGCTGTTAAACCTGCGAAAACATGAGCAACGCCCATTCCGTCTCCAATCATAAGGATTACATTTTTTGGTACTTGATTTGCAGCACCCTGGTTATAATTATAAACTTCATATATTTCTCCTCCTGAGTAAAATTGATTAGTATTATCATCTATTTCCAAATAATTCTGCTGGCCCATGAGACCAGATGAAGAAAAAATTATAATAAAAATTATCAGATAAGGCTTCATATCAAAAAAAATTTATTTTTTAATAAAAATTAAAATATTGGCAAGGAACTTATAACTCAGAGCACAATGCCAGATAATATTTTTACCGTACTATGTTTTTTCCTAGTTTTGTTCATTGTAAAGAAAATAATACATAAAACATTTCTTTCCATATTTTACGTAAATTAATCCTCATATTGCGTCATTAGTGGTCACTTAAAACCCCGTGTTTTTTAAGCTGTGATCGCACAATATATTTGGTCCTTTACAGCATTCATTGAAATTCCCCAAAAGAATTTTATTGTTGCATATTTCCTCAATGACAAATAATTTTACCGTCAATTCAAAAAAACTTTATAATGTCATAATTACGAAGATCAGTAGCATTCTCGTAATTATTGACTTCGTAGAATCTTCTTCTCTGAAGTTTTAATTTTTGAATATTCTAGGCAGAGAATTCAAATATGCCCCCATTTATCCAGGTAACCATTACAGTCATTCAACTTGACTTATTTAAATGGGTACATCATTTCAAGGAGTAATATGTCTTTAAGACCATTTTTGGCGCAAGTCGCGCAACATCTTGAACGGTTAACCCCTCACTCTTTTGATAATCAGAAGGGTCAGGGGTTTTGGGGTGGAAGACCGGGTTCGAACCGGCGACCTCTGGAACCACAATCCAGCGCTCTAACCTACTGAGCTACATCCACCATTTATTCTCATTCTCAAATGGCATAAAATCCATTCGGACTGCAAATTTAACTAAATTTTTGTTTTGAAAAACAGGCGCATTGCTTTTTTTAAGAATGCCTGCTTTTTTCATTAATTTATTCTTGTCATTTCAGGAATAGCTATATCTATTGTTAAAAATTTCAAAATATCTTCCAGTTTTACGCGAAGAAGTAAACCATTTACTTCAGCAGTAGATCCTTTACCTTTTGAGCATACCACTGTATAATTAATGAATTATAGGAATTTCCCTGTATCTTAATACGTATTCCTCTATCAGCCAGATCATTGCGGAAATAGCGGGTAATTTCATTATAAAATAAATCGTCTTTGCGCTTTCTGAAGATTCTTTTAAATCCTTCGGGGAGCACCGTTTTTATGCGGTTTTTTATTTTGGCTGAAAGAATTTCCCTATCGTCGGGTTGCAGTTCTTTCTTGAAATTTATCCCAAACCCTTCGAAAATATCATTGGTAAGCAAGTCGTTATAAAGATACTTATTGACCTTAGCGTGAAGCGGCAGCCGCCTAAAAAAATCGGTCCATTTTGTATCGCAGAAAGCGAGTCGGAACTCATAACCGAAAAATAAATATATCGCCGTCGAATTGGCAATGAATTTCGCGTATTTCTCTTTATAATCCCAGTCTTCATGGATAGAAAAGGCTAAATCGGAGTCTTTCTGAAATTTTGATTCCAGATTCTTCTGGATCCGGTCTTTCAAAATACCTTTCATTTTTTCATCAGGCTGTTTGTAGCAGTATTTTATCCTGTAAATCCGTTCAGCGATCTGTTCGACATTTTCTTCAAGACTTAAGTTTCCATGTTTGTTAAGCATTCCACCCGCCAAAAAATCGCCGTAAAGTCCGGGTATAAAAATCGAATCATTGGATATGATTTTATTTTCTTTTAAATATTTTACGGCGAAATATTCCTGCATATAAAACATGGATGCTGCCCGGCCGGAGAAATGAAAATAGGAATTAAACCCCGGATCCTCCGTAAAATTCTTGATAAGTTCAGGGGTATATTCCACAAAAATCCATTTAAACCCAAGCCGGTCAGCAACTTTTCTGGAAATTTCCACTTCAGGGTTTCCTTTCCGGCCATAGGTTATACAGGTCACTTTCTCATACCCAAAGCGACGGAGCATGGAGGCAACCAGCCTGCTGTCAAACCCGCCGCTTAAAGGAAGTACAACCGGTCTGTTTTCAAGGCTAATGATAAACCTTCCGAAAGAGTCTTTCAGGACTTCCATTGCCCTTGATTTCAACTCCGGATAATCCTCATCAAAAACATAATGGCTTCGATAATTATGATAGAACTTTGAAACAGGCCTCTCTTCCTGAAACCGGATTACTTCGCCAGCCTGTACCTGATAAACCCCTTCAAGAAGGGTTTCTCTTCCGGTGACATAGCCAGTGGCCAGAAATTCGGCATGAGCCAGATCGTTGATCCCATGGTCGGACCCTTCAGGGTTAACCAGAAGAAAAGGATCATCGCTAATGTTCCAGTCCGATCCGGTATATGTGTAAAATAAAGGGAATAGACGATTTGGGTCGACAGCTACGAAAAGATCCTTTCCATTGGCAACGATGACCGAGAAATGTCCATTGGCATATTTTACCCTTTCTTCAAAATCAGGAAATGATTGAATGTCATCAAAATACATAAGGATATCATGTCCTGAAAAATAACTGCTATCAGGGCCAAATAATTCACCCCTCGCAACAATAATCCCCGATTCGTGCCAGGGAAAAGCCTTATTCGTCTGAAGAAGTAACCTTTTCATGTAGAATTTCCTGAATTAAGTTATGGTATTTTTTTCTGATTGCCCCCACGGAATAATTCTGAACCACAGAACTTCTTATTTCATCAGGATTATAACTGGAATAATTATCATATATTCGTTCCATTGCCGTCTCAAGACCGACAGGATCTTCTGGTTCAACAAGAATGCCCGAAGGATCCTTAACAATACTTTCCGGGCCTCCGGAGTAGGTCGAAATTACCGGACAACCGGTAGCCATAGCTTCAATAAGTACCACCCCAAAAGCCTCAAAACGGCTGGGAAGAATGAAGAGGTTTGCCAGCTCCATTTCATGTTTTACCTCAATTCGGGGAACGTAACCGTGCAAAGTGACCAGATCCTCAACGCCCAATTTTCGACTTAGTGCTTTCAACTTACGAAACTTGCCACCCCTACCCCCAATCCTCAGGAAAAATTCACCGTCATGTTTCCTGACAAAATTGGCAAAAGCTTCAATAAGAATATCAAACCCTTTCACATCTTCGAGAATTCCAAATCCAAGGAATACGAAAGGTTGCTTCTGACGAGGAATCGTTGGGGGACAAAAAAATTCTGTGTCTATAAGATTAGGAATGGTAATGATCTTGTTCCGGATCCCTGGTGAGATACTAATTAATTGGTTGTCTATTGCTTCACTTACTGTTACGATCTTGCCGGCATAAGTTAATGACCGCCGGATAAAAGGGAAATACCATTCCCGGATCATTTTTTGAGTTGCTTCAATATCCCTCGCAAATCTACTCCGGTGCTCCACAAGAATGTATGGAATCCCGTATTTCTCCTCTATAAGGGAAGCAACATAACCAGCCCATATAGAACTATGAGCAATGATAATATCCGGTTCACCGTATTTGTCTCTGTAATATTCAAACAATTCAAGATAACGGTTTACCCATCCCTTCACGTTGGCTCTTTCTAACCCGGGCCACCGAACATATGCGGACCGGATTACTCTTAAAGACCCCTCCATCGAATCGATTATCCTACCTGAAAAAATAATTGCCTTCAGTGGATGGCGGGAAATACCCAAAATCCGGTTAACCAATACATCCACTTTGAAATTTTCGTAATTCAAAGCTTCTGCATGATCTTTAAAAAACCCACCGCCATCCGGAGGATACCATGAAGGAAGGATCAATACTCGTTTTTCCTGTTTCAATTTATTATAATAAGTTGCTTGTCAATTGATAAAATTTCCTTATTGTTTGGCTGCTTTCAAAATTTGATGATCAGTGTTCCTCGACAAAGTTAAATACCAGTAAAGATTATATAAAACAATCCAGAAACTAATTCCACTAAAAAAAACGACTGCTAAATATATGTTATTTATTAAAACCCCCAATGCCAGAGCCAGAATTCTCAAAACAAATTTATTTATATCGAGCCACATTGCTTTTTTTTGTCTACTCAACATATCGGGAAGGAAAGAGAGTGGAGACGAAAGAAATATCACGAAAAACCAGGGTAACATAACCTGCATAAACCTTCCTGCTTCATGCCATTGAGGGCCAAAAATAAAGGTAAACACCGGTACCCCAAAAACAGCCACCGCGGCAAAAGGAAAAATTCCGAAGATAAACAATCTTTTCACAAATTTCATGGTCTCCCCATGAATCGATAAACCCTTATTATATTTTTCTATGATTCTCTGTGAGAATACCTGGGTGAATGAACTCGTGAGAAGGTTCATTGGTCGGTTAACCATCATAAACCCTATGGAAAAAAAACCAACTGCTTCGGGAGTGAAGTATTTGCTAAATACAAATATGGGCAGAACAGTGGAAAAATTGTTGACCAGATAGTGTAGCATGTTAAAACGGGGGAAAAAACTATATTTTCCAGCCAATTTGTGAAAGTCATATCCTCGCAAGTTCCGAAAAATACTCCTTTCCTTTCTGAGAATAGAACCAAAAAAAATCAATGCCCCCCCCATTTGCCCGCAAATTGCTCCCCCGACCAGTCCGCCTGCTGGTATATTCATGCCGGCAGAGCTTACTTTCACCCCGGAGTTAATTATGGATTGTCCCAGGTTCGCACCGGCAATTCGCCTGTACTTTTTATTCCTGTTGGACCAGTATGAAAAAATGGCAGATGCTCCCAGAAGGAAGGTAGAAAATGGCACAAAATAAAGCCATTGACCAATTTGGGGATTCCCGAGTAGCCTTGTAAAGAATTCATTAAAAAAAAATACCGGGATAATTAATAAAATGCTGAATATTAATAAAATCCGGAAAGATAGTATAGATAATGCCGCTCCCTCCTTTTCCTCTCTAGGAATCATCACCGCCAGCTCATATTTTCCGGTAGAAACAATCGATGTTACGGAGATGATGCTCATGTACAGGGCAAAAAGACCATGTTCTGAGGGCGAGTAGATTCGGGTAAGCAAGGGATAGATGCCAATGGCAATAGCCTGTGCCAGAGAGGAAGCAGATACAAGAGTGAAAATATTTCTTATAAATTCGCTTTCCCGGTATCGCTTTAAATAAATTGACATAATTGTAAGGAAAGATGCAAAGGAACGAAATTAATCCAACAGTTTGGCATACCCTTTGAAAAACCAGGATTCATTAAAAACTTAGTATCTTTGTCATCAAAATTTTTTTTTAAAATGAACCATCCATGATTAACAAGTTCATCATACACGAAAATGTTTATATGGATGTTCCATCTGACAACTGAGAATAAATTATAAACAGATGAATATGAACAAATCTTCCAATCCCGCCCTAAACCTGAAAACCTTCACTTCAGCGGGTGATTTTACTTCTGATGGAATTATGACAGTGCAGGGAACGGTGAACAAAACTTTTTTGATGCTCTTACTGGTTGTACTTGGTGCCGCCTACTCATGGCGATTAATGGGAACGGGAGCTATTGACAGTATGAGGGCATATATGATTGCTGGAGCAATCGGAGGCTTTATAGTAGCTATGATCACTGTGTTCAGGCAAACCTGGTCGCCTGTCACCGCACCCGTTTACGCAGCTCTTGAAGGCCTGTTTCTGGGGGGAATATCTGCATTTTTTAATGCCCAATATCCGGGGATTGTTCTGAATGCAGTCATGCTGACTTTCGGAACCGCTTTTGCGCTTTTGTTCGTATATAAATCCGGCTGGATAAAAGTTACCAATAAATTCAGATTAGGTGTAGTGGCTGCTACCGGAGGTATTGCCATTGCCTATTTTCTCAGTTTCATTCTTAGCCTCTTCGGCCTAAACATTGGCTTCATGCATAGCACTGGCCCGGTAGGGATCTTAATTAGCCTTGTTGTTATCGTGGTCGCCGCACTGAACCTTATCCTCGATTTCGATTTTATAGAGAGAGGGGCCCAAAGTGGGGCGCCCAAATACATGGAATGGTATGGGGCATTCGGACTGATGGTTACTCTTGTCTGGCTTTATATTGAATTCCTTCGTTTGTTATCGAGAATAAGCAGCCGAAATTAATAATGGAGTTAATGCAGGATCTGGAAAGTTATTTCAAACCCTTCCGGGAGAATATTATTGGCCTAAATGAGTGTTTTGTAGGACCCTACGGAAAAAAGAGCATTCATTATGCCGATTGGATCGCCAGCGGAAGATTGTATGGGCCCATTGAGCAAAAACTTCTTGAAACTTTTGGCCCTTATGTGGCAAATACCCATACTGAAGCAAATATTACCGGTACGATGATGACCAAAAGTTATCATTATGCCCATGCAATTATCAAAAAACATGTTAACGCCTTCCCGAGCGATATTATTATTACCGCGGGATTTGGCATGACCTCCGTCGTGAATAAACTACAGCGGATTCTAAGTCTTAAAGGTTGCGGGAGCCAGTATAAAAAGGATTGCGTAAAGATAAAAAACAGACCGGTAGTATTCGTCACCCACATGGAACATCACTCCAACCAAACATCATGGTACGAGACCATTGCCGATGTTGTACAACTTGAACCAGATAGTCGCTTACTTGTTGACCCTGAAGAATTGCGGAGTAAAATAAAGGAGTATGGCGACAGGCAATTCAAAATAGGAGCTTTCACTGCTTGTTCAAATGTTACCGGGATCCATACCCCTGTTCACCAGTTGGCTGCCATTATGCACGAACATGGGGGACTTTGCTTCATTGATTTTGCTGCAGCGGCACCTTATGAGGAAATTAACATGCATCCGGAAAACCCAATAGAAAAATTGGATGCAATATATTTCTCCCCCCATAAATTCCTTGGTGGTCCCGGTTCGTCAGGAGTATTGTTATTCGATTCAGCCATGTACCATGCTCCGGTGCCGGACAATCCTGGCGGCGGAACCGTCGATTGGACCAATGCATGGGGAAAATATAAATACGTAGATGACATTGAAGCACGGGAGGACGGGGGAACTCCTGGTTTCCTGGAAGCCATAAAGGCTGCCCTGGCAATTGAATTAAAAGAGAAAATGGGTGTTGATAATATTTACAGGCGCGAACAGGAACTCCTCGGAATAGCCTTTCCCCTTCTTAAAAAAGTGCCGGGAATCAAAATCCTTGCGGATAATTGCATCCCCAGGCTTGGGATACTTTCTTTCTATCATGAGCAGATCCATTTCAACCTTCTGGTAAAAATACTTAATGACCAATTTGGGATCCAGGTGAGAGGTGGATGCGCATGCGCCGGTACCTACGGGCATTATTTATTGCAGGTGAGCCATGAAAAATCGAATGAAATCACAGAAAAGATCAATCATGGAGATCTTTCTGAAAAACCGGGATGGGTAAGATGGTCCCTTCATCCTACCATGACCAATGATGATATTCATTATTTTATAGAATCCTTGCATAGAATAGTCGAAAATATTATAGCATTAAAAAAAGATTATATATATTTATCACGTAAAAACGAATTTGTCCATAAGAATGAAAAGGAGAAGAAAGATGAAACGGAATCCATGAATAAATGGTTTTCCCTTGAGTGAGATAAGAGCTAAAAAAATAATAGGGAAGTGTCTTACTTTGAAGGAAACATTGCACTCAACCTCTCAAAAAAAGATTAAGAAGCCGGAAATTGAAAATACAAAAAGTCACAAATAAAACCGATGAGAATGTTTTTCTCAAGGTGGCTAAGATCATCTATCAAAACAATCCGGTATGGGTTTGCCCGCTCGATGAGGATATTCTAAAGCCTTTTGACCCGACATTTAACCCTCATTTTATTGGCGGTGAAGCCGTCCGATGGATTTTAAGAGACGATTCGGGGTCATTAATAGGAAGGATCGCGGCCTTTTACAGCCGGGAAAAATCAGAAGCTGAAAAAATTCCATCCGGTGGGGCAGGATATTTTGAGTGCATCAACGACCAGCACGCCGCTGACCTTTTATTTGATACTGCCCTTGCGTGGCTTGAGTCGAAGAAAATGAAGGCCATGGATGCACCCGTTAATTTTGGGGAAAACGACTCTAACTGGGGATTGCTCGTCGAGGGATTTACCCATCCTTCTTATGGCATGCCCTATCATAAACCCTATTACCGGGAGCTTTTCGAAAACTATGGGTTTGAAATCTATTTCAAACAATACTCCTATCATCTTGATCTCAGGAAAAAATTTCCGGAACGTTTTTGGAAAATCGCCGAATGGATAGGGAAAAAGCCGGAATTCACTTTTAAACCCTTTAATTGGAAAGAATCTGAAAAATTTATTGAGGATGTAGTGGTCATCTATAACCAGGCATGGTCCGATTTTAAAAGTAACTTTACCCCCATCAAACCTAAAGAACTCAGGACTGTCTTGAAACGGGCAAAACCCATCCTTGATCCCGACTTAATCTGGTTTGCCTATCATAATAATAATCCTATTGGATTTTTTATCATGTTCCCTGACGTGAATCAGGTGCTTAAAAAACTAAATGGGAACCTGAACTTTCTTAATAAATTAAAATTCCTTTATTATTTAAAGAAAAAAACAATAACCAGGATCAGAGCCCAGGTGGCTGGTGTTATTCCCCGATATCAAAACTCTGGTGTTGAGTCGGGTATTTTTTGGCATATGAACGAAAAGATGAAGAACAAAAAACACTTCACTGAGATTGAACTTTCCTGGGTTGGCGATTTTAATCCAAAAATGATTGCCTTGTATGAAGCGGTGGGGGCAAAAAAAGCCAAAACCCATTACACCTACCGGTACATGATCGATAAAAGTGTTCCATTTGAACGGTTTATGCCTGAAAATCTGCAAAAACCGCTCAATAAAAAGTTAAAAGCCGAGGTCTGATTAATTATACTACAGAGATGCAATCCATTATGCTTATCCTATGAAGCTGAATTCAATTTCTCAATAGTTTAGAAATATTTCGGCTCAATTCCTTTGCATTTATAATAATCTTCGTTAATTTTGCAATCCGTTTAATAAATCAGGTTTGAACACATACGAAAAATGAAAAAAGATATTCATCCAAAAAATTATCGGTTGGTCGCCTTCAAGGACATGTCCAACAACCATACATTTGTCACCCGTTCCACTGCCGGTTCCAGGGAGACCATCAAATTGGACGATGGGAAAGAATACCCGCTTATTAAGCTTGAGATTTCTGCTGAGTCCCACCCTTTTTATACCGGAAAGATGAAGTTAGTAGATACAGCGGGCCGTGTGGATAAATTTATGAACCGGTATAAAACCCATTACGATAAAAAAACAGGGAAATAATTTGATGTTTAACCATTCTGAATTGATTGGATAGGTCAACCAATAAAAATCAGGCACATAAAATAACTAGTTTAGACTCCGGCGATCTGCGTATTGCCGGAGTTTTTTTATAAGTTTACATTTAGTCTGAATCAGAAAATCATGATCAAAACCCGTCAATCAATAAATGAAGGAATGAGAATTTATGATTTAGGGAGGAAGGAGAAGGGTTATATTTAGCTTTTCAAATAAATCATTTAACCACTCAAATATGCCAAATTATATTTTATTTGACGACCATAGTTGGGAAAACCTGTTGCCACTGACTTTCACCCGTCCGGTGGGCGAACTTAGATGGGGAATACTCCGGATAAGGGAAAAATGGGAGGCAGAGTTAAAAAGCAGTTTTAGCTATATCACTCAGGATTACCTTTCTCAGAAATATCCACTGCTGCAGACAGGGGAAAACTTGCTGGTCAATTCCGCTTTATTACCCAATAATGAATTAATTGCTGAATTTGAGGATCTTAAAAGCAATGAATGGTTATACTCTGGCGACAGGTTGCTCGCGGCGAAAATCCTTTCTCCCGACCCTCTTGCTTTCAAACCTTTCGCCAACAAAAAAACCGGAATCCCTAAGCAGGTAAAATGCGGCTTTGACTTGCTCGATTGGCCCTGGCAGTTATTCAGAGATAACGGAAGGGAAATACGAAACGATTTTGAACGGCTTACAAAAAACAGAAGGTCGGCTCAATTATCCTCAACCTGCAACCTGATATCCCCTGAAAACATCTTTTCCGAAGAAGGGCTTAAGGCAGAGTATGTTACCATAAATGCTTCAACAGGCCCGGTATACCTTGGAAAAAATGCTGAAATCATGGAAGGTTCCCTCATAAGGGGGCCATTTGCCCTTGGCGAAGGCTCTGTTGTTAAACTGGGAGCCAAAATCTATGGCCCAACCACCATTGGACCTTTCTGTAAAGCGGGCGGTGAAATCAATAATTCCATTTTGATGACCTGGTCCAATAAAGGCCACGATGGCTTTCTCGGAAATTCCATCCTCGGTGAATGGTGCAATATAGGGGCGGACTCGAATAATTCCAATCTGAAGAACAATTACACGAATGTTAAAATCTGGAATTATCAAAAAGAAAAATTCATCGATACCGGTTTGCAGTTTTGTGGATTGATCATGGGTGATCACTCAAAGTGCGGGATAAACACCATGTTCAATACAGGCACGATAGTGGGGGTCAGTGCCAATATATTCGGTTCCGGATTCCCCAGGAATTTCATTCCCTCCTTTAGCTGGGGCGGAGTGAACGGCTTTACCACCTACTCTGTTCCAAAAGCATTCGAAACCGCAAAGCTTGTCATGGAGCGAAGAGATGTCCCATTTGATGAGGTGGAAAAGCAAATCCTTAAGGAGGTTTTCAGAAGAACCGGCAAATTCCGGCATTAACCGCAAAAGGTTTTCTTTTGGCATACCTATTGCTTTCCTATAAAAAGAATAAAATGATCATCTGTCAATAATGTCGAGAGGCTGGATCAAAAAATTTGTTTTCCTCCGGATTCATCGGGGTGAACTGGTAAAAGCGGATTCCCTATCAGGCAGGATGAACAAATTCCCGGCAAGCCTGTTAGCCATGGGGCAGAAAACGGACATTATGGACAGACATTCAATAAAGTTATCCTGACTATTTGTCAGTAAATAGGAGTACTATTTTTTATGAAGAAATTTTTTGAATTAAGATACAGCGATGTAAATGCCCAGGAGGAATATGATGAAGATGCTGAATTCATCCCTATATTATCCGAAGAGGATATTGATGAACAAGTAAAAATCAACATACCTGATGTGCTCCCTGTCCTTCCTCTGCGCAATACGGTATTATTCCCGGGGGTAGTGATCCCCATAACCGTAGGCAGGGAGAAATCCCTAAAACTGATAAAGGAAGTATATCAAAAGAATAAAATCCTTGGAGCAATCGCCCAGAAAGATTCGAAGATCGATGACCCATCCAAAACAGACCTTCATGATGTTGGTACAGTGGCTCAGATCCTAAAAATCCTTGAAATGCCTGATGGTTCAACTTCTGTAATTATCCAGGGGAAAAAGAGATTCAGCATCCTCGATTTCGTTTCCGAAAAACCCTTTATGGTAGCTAAAATAGATATCCTGGAAGACGCTGCCGATGGGCCAAAAGATGAAATGACTGCTATAGTGGCTTCCCTTAAAGAACTTTCATTAAAGATCATCAAACTATCCTCGAACATCCCACCCGAAGCCACCTTCGCGGTCAAAAATATCGAAAGTTCAGCCTTTCTGATCAATTTCCTTTCGTCAAACAACGACATGAATCTGGCAGAAAAACAGGGCCTGCTGGAAATTAATGATCTTCGGGAAAGGGGATTCCGGCTTCTCGAGTATCTTTCAAAAGAAGTGCAGATGCTCGAGCTCAAAAATGACATCCAGTTAAAAGTCAAGCACGATTTGGACCAGCAGCAAAGGGAATACCTTCTTCACCAGCAAATAAAAACCATTCAGGATGAACTTGGAGGGAACCCTATCGATCAGGATATAAAAGAGTATAAAAACAAGGCCAAAAAGAAAAAATGGACTAAGGAAGTAAGTGTATTCTTTCAAAAAGAATTGGAGAAACTTCAACGCCTGAACGCAGCTTCAGCAGAGTATTCCGTACAGATGAACTATGTCCAGACTCTGGTGGAATTGCCGTGGAATGAATATACCAAAGACAATTTCGACCTTAAGAAAGCGGAAAAGATATTGGACAGGGATCATTTTGGATTGGATAAGGTGAAGGAAAGAATCCTTGAACATCTTGCCGTACTTAAATTAAAAGGCGACATGAAATCACCGATTATTTGTCTTACCGGGCCTCCGGGAGTCGGAAAAACTTCTCTCGGAAAATCAATAGCCACAGCAATATCCCGCAAATATGTACGGGTTTCCCTTGGTGGCCTGCATGATGAAGCCGAAATCCGGGGGCATCGAAAGACCTATATTGGTGCCATGCCCGGCAGGATAATTCAAAACCTCAAAAAAATACAAACAGCCAATCCGGTATTCGTGCTGGATGAGATTGATAAAGTTGGGAAAGATTTTCATGGGGATCCTTCTTCCGCCCTACTTGAGGTACTTGACCCCGAACAGAATTCAACCTTCCATGATAACTACCTTGACATAGATTTCGACCTCTCCCGGGTAATGTTCATCGCTACGGCGAATACCACCAGCATGATCAATCCTGCCCTGCTTGACAGAATGGAGGTGATCGATATCTCGGGTTACCTTGTCGAAGAAAAAATTGAGATTGCGAAAAGGCATCTGATCCCAAAACAATTCGAAGCCCATGGCATTCGTAAGAATGATCTTAAAATCAATCCCCCTGTCCTACGGCTGATTATCGAATCCTATACCCGGGAATCCGGCGTACGTCAACTGGACAAACAACTGGCAAAAATATGCAGGGTAACCGCAAAGAAAATCGGTTTCGGTGAAGATTACAATAAAAGCCTCAATGCTGCTACTATTAAAGAAATCCTTGGTCTGCCGCGATTCGTAAAGGATAAATACGAAGACAATAAATTTGCAGGGGTGGTAACCGGACTGGCCTGGACGGCGGTGGGGGGAGAAATCCTTTTCGTTGAAACAAGCCTTAGCAAAGGAAAAGGGAACCTTACACTAACCGGTAATTTAGGGGATGTGATGAAGGAGTCCGCGGTAATTGCATTGGAATATATCAAATCCCATTCGGATATGCTTGACATACATCCCGACCTCTTTGAAAAGTGGAACGTACATATCCACATTCCGGAAGGGGCAATCCCCAAGGATGGCCCTTCGGCCGGTATTACCATGCTTACGGCCATTGCCTCAGCTTTCACACAGCGTAAAGTCAGAAAAAGCATTGCCATGACCGGCGAGATAACCCTCAGGGGCAAAGTCTTGCCTGTTGGCGGGATCAAGGAAAAAATCCTCGCAGCCAAAAGAGCCGGGATTACCGAAATTATTATGTCTTCCGAAAATCAAAAGGATGTTGAGGAGATAAAGGAAATATACAGGATTGGGCTCCATTTTCATTATATTGAAAATGCCATGCAGGTGCTGAACTATGCACTTTTAAAGGAGAAGGTAAAGAATGCGGTGCAGATAATTTGAGACAGGTCGTGAATGAACCACAATGGGGACCCTATGGAATTTGCCTCTCCCTCGTGCGCCCATTGCAGTTAAATTACTCTTTACCGTGTATTTTTTGATGTATATATTAACAAAAAATACTTTTAATTTTATTTGAAAAGTTATTCGCTTCTTTTTAATTTAGTTGCCTCAACTATAATACTTTTCGTGAACGTCACAATAAGTAAACCAGCAATTCTTTCTTTAAAATAATCTAAACCAAATGAAAATGGGTTCAGCACTTTTCTGGGGCTTACTGCTTATCATTCTCGGATTAAGCCTTGTTTTCAGGATCGTCTTTAACATCGACTTCCCTCTGATTAAAATTGTGATCGCCTTTGCCTTGATCTTTCTCGGCATAAAGATGCTCTTTGGAAGTTTCATGGGATTCAGTAGGGTGAACGTTTCCGGTAACGACTCCGATGTCATTTTCGGTGAAAAACGCTATGACAAATTCAGCAACCATAAAGAATACAATGTCATATTTGGAAAAGGAGTGTATGATTTTCGCGACTACAACCTGCTCCAGGATGCCGGCCGGATAAAGATCAGCAGTGTTTTTGGATCCACTGAAATTAAACTCAACAAAAACACACCCGTAAGAGTAAAGGTCGATGCTGCTTTCGCCGGCGTGCATCTTCCGAATGGAAACTCCACGGCTTTCGGAACTTCCGTATATGAAAGTCCAGGCCTGGATATTGAAAGTCCGTATCTGGAGCTGAAACTGGATGTTATTTTTGGGGGGGCTGAACTTGACCTGTATTGAATATTAAAATGTGAATGATGTGGGCTTTGTTATTTATTTAATTCCCTGAAATAATGTCAAAAACAGCCGTTTTTCCAGGTTCTTTCGACCCTTTTACTATTGGTCATGAATCTATCGTACGTCGTGCATTGCCTTTGTTTGATAATATTATTATCGGCATAGGATATAATGCCGAGAAGAAAACCTATCTTTCCCTTGAGAGCCGCAAACGCTTGATTTCTGATGTATTTAAAGACAATCCCAAAATTGAAGTGACCCATTTTGAAGGGCTGACGGTCGATTTTTGCTTCGAGATGAATGCCCAATATCTTTTAAGGGGGCTCCGCACAGCGGCCGATTTCGAATACGAGCGTGCCATAGGACAGGTGAATAAAGCCATGAGGCCCGAAATTGAATCCATCTTCCTTCTGACCTCCCCGGAATATACACCGGTTAATTCTACCATTGTGAGGGACATCCTCCGCCATCGCGGCAATGCCTCCAAATTTTTGCCCAAGGGAATAGACATTGCCAAATATCTCTAATGAAGTTTTTCTTTCTGAATATTTTCCTCCTGGTCTTTAGGGCTTATACCGTAATGCTCGCTGGAACGATTAACATAGAAGGATCTGCTCAGGGTTTCAAGGGAGAGTCCTTAAGCTTCTTTGTCTATGATGATCCCTTTTTTAATACCATCACTGAAATTACCCGGACTCAGGTGTCTGACGACGGAAAATTCAAACTGCAGTTCCAGAGCGATGAAACTTTATGCCTTTATACCCAGGCGGGACCTTACCTGCCTTATCTGTTTGTTGAGCCCGGCAATAATTACAGAATTGATTTGCCTGAAATATCCATGATCCCGGATGATTGGAAACACAATCCCTATTTTCAAAAAGTTCCTTTACATATTAAAAACCTTTCCGTGGACTGCCATACATGCAGCAAAGATGAATCTACGGAACTTAACCAGGCGATAAGACAAATTGACAGAGATTTTAACCCTTTCCTGGATAAACAATTACTCAGATATTACCTTCCGAAACTTTCAGCCGAAAAAAGAGATTCATTTATTCAGGTTACCTTTCGGCATGTGATGGTAAGTGACCAGGACTATTATAACGATTATGTTAAGTATAAGAAAGCCCTGTTGGAATTTAACGTTTCTGATCACAATTTAGACTCTATCATAAGGCAATCCATTCTGGAATCTAAAGTGAACTATCATAATCCTGCTTACAGGGAACTATTTCTCCTGATTTTCGATGATTATTTCACACATCTCAGGGAAAAGGAGGGACTGTCGGAATTATTCAGGATTTTTGCAAAATTTGATTATAAGAGTCTCAAAAGTACCCTGCAAAAAGTTCCTGTTTTTCAGAACGAATCCATTTTTAATATGGTTTATCTTCATGAACTTTATAAAGCATTCTATTCAAATCTCTATGATAAAAATTTAATTCTTGCGCTGTTAATGGATCTACCCACTTCATTTTCCCCTCTGGAAATGAAAATTGCCCATACCCTGTACAACCAATTTACAAATCTCAGGACCGGTTATCCTTCCCCTTCTTTCAGACTACAGGACATTTCGGGGGATTCACTCCGGTCGGATTCACTGAAAGGCGATTATGTTCTTATTGGATTTTGCGATGCCCAGAGCAAGGATTGCCTAAAAGAGTTTGAATATCTGAAATACCTTCATGACAAGCACAACGATTACCTAAAAATCATAACGGTCATCCCCACTTCCGAAACTCACCTTCCAGCCATTCTGGAATCCAATTCGTCCGGTTGGTCTGTGGTAAGTTCTCCTTCCGGGGACAGCCTGATGACCCGGTTTAATGTCAGGGCAATGCCCGTTTTCTATCTCATCGACCGGAATGGCAATTTACTCTTGTCCCCTGCAATGAACCCTTCTGAAGGACTTGAACAAAAGCTATTTACTATCATGCGTGATGCGGGGGATTTTCTGAGGAAACCGGATTAGGCAAATGCACAATACCCCCATCTTTAAGCACATCAAGAATGGACAGGTAGGTATTTTTTAAAAAATAATCAAGGTTTTGAGGATCGGCCCATTGTGCATTTGTTATATTTTCAAGTTCCTGAGGAACAGGGTCCTCAGTATCTGAGGTAATCATTTCAAACCAATGGGTGGTTTTTAGTACCTGTGTACCGTTTATTAAATAGGTATGATAGGTTTTGGTAAGCGGTCTGATGATACTTAATTGTTTGAGCCCACATTCTTCCGCTACTTCCCTCAAGGCAGTATCTTCATTGCTTTCCCCCTTCTCCTGCTTTCCCTTCGGCAAATCCCACATCCCGTTTCGGAAGATAACGAGCAGTTCACCTTTGGAATTTCTTACCAGTCCTCCGGCTGCGGTAACCGGTTTGAAACAGGATTGAAATGTTTTCCATGCTTTTCTGGCATCGTGGTGAATAAGTAAAAGGTTTGCTACCCCGGTAAGTTCAAAAAAAAGATGGGCGATCTTTTCCATATTGGTATGGATGTCGCAAGGATAAAACAACCCGTTGGCATTTTTTAGAGAATGAATGAAATCCTCCTCAAAAAAAACTGTTCTATCCTTAAAAAAAACTTTATACATTTGTCGAATTATGAATACAAAGGAAAAACTCGCCAGGTATCTACTGCAAAGTAAAGCAATTAAATTAGAACCGACAAAACCTTTCACCTGGGCTTCAGGATGGAAATCCCCTATCTACTGTGATAATAGAAAAACCTTGTCATACCCGGAGATCAGGGATTTTATAAAGACAGAGTTTGTTAGCCTTATCCACGATAATTTCGGCAAACCTGACATGATCGCCGGAGTGGCCACTGGAGCAATTGCCCATGGAGCGTTGGTGGCCGATGCACTCCATCTTCCTTTTGTATACGTTCGTTCAAATGCTAAGGAACATGGAATGGAAAATCTTATTGAAGGGGAACTGAAAGCAGGTCAGAAGGTTATCGTTATCGAAGATCTTATATCGACTGGTGGGAGCAGCTTGAAAGCTGTGTCGGCGTTAAGGCAGGCCAAAGCTGAAGTGATGGGAATGGTCGCTATATTCAGCTATGGATTTGAAAAAGCTGAACTCAACTTCAAAAATTCGGGCTGCACCCTCTTTACCCTTGGAGATTACGAAGAGTTAATTCATACCGCAGTAGAAACCGGATATATTGACAAGGATAAGTTGGAAATTTTAAAAGAGTGGAGAAAAGATCCCGGGAACTGGGGACAATAAATATACAAGGAATATGGGAAAGATAGAGAGCAAAACAGGCACGATAAAACATAGCGATGAAGTGATTTATAATTTTTTATCTGACTTCAATAATTTCGAACAAATAGTACCAAAAGACAAGGTATCTGACTGGTCTTCCACAACGGACAACTGTTCATTCAAAGTTGATGGAATTGGCAGTGCCGGAATGAAAATAATCGAAAAAGAGCCTCAC
This sequence comes from uncultured Bacteroidales bacterium, assembly GCA_963779845.1. Lineage (GTDB taxonomy): Bacteria > Bacteroidota > Bacteroidia > Bacteroidales > CAVZZV01. The sequence continues at coordinate 783,152 of CAVZZV010000001.1, forward strand.
AAGTTGATTAAAATAACTTCTGAGGGGAATACTCCGGTGAACTTCCAGCTTTGGATACAGCTCAAAAAAATTGATGAGTGGGATACCCGCATTAAAATTACGGTAGAGCCAAAAATTAATCCTGTAATGCTGGGAATGGTCAAAAAACCCCTTAAGAATTTCGTTGACAGTTTGATTGACCAGGTAGAGAAGATTCCCTTTTAGCAGGAATCCTGGAAGATCGGGGGAGGGTTATTTAAATTCTACCTCCTTAAAACCAAAATGTAGAGCTTCTCCGGAACTTTTCTGAATTTTTAACCTTCCATCTTCTTCAACTCCGGTAATGGTACCTTCAAATTCCTGCCCTTTAGCCATGTACCTGGCTTTTTGGTTAAAACGATAAAGGGCGGAAATATAAGCATGATCAATATAATCCGCATCCCAGGTGGTGATGCTTTCATACCAAAATGAAAAATTTGCCAAAAGCAGTTCGAGGATTTCTTCCACCTCATATTCCTTTCCGCTTAAAGTTTTCATGCTTGTGGCTTCAGGGAGAAAGAGCGGAAAATCAACCTGATTCACGTTTAGACCTATACCAATAACCGAACTTATGACCTCGTTGTTTTGAATGGTGTTATCAATAAGGATCCCAGCAATTTTCCTCTCCCCTACCAATATATCATTTGGCCATTTTATCGAGGTTTTTTCTGCGGTTAAAGGGGCAATTAGATCATAAAGGCCAAGGGCCGCAATTTTAGAAAGATAAAATTGATGGGCAGCATTAAGCCTTTCCGGCCTAATAGCTATACTGCAGAGAAGGTTCATAGCCTCTTCACTGTGCCAGGTATTTGGGCCCAGCCCTCTTCCCCGGGTCTGATATTCGGCACGGACCGCGAATGGCACCTTCCTCTTTTTATCTGACAAAAGGGCAGACGCCTGTATATTTGTCGATTCGGTCTCTGCGAAATAAATGATTTTGAACTTGTCCTTTGTCATGAAAATGTTTTATATAATATTTAACAAATCTTTTTACATAAAAGTAATGACCTTATTAGTCAACAGCAAAAGTAATAATAAAAGCCCGATGCCTAAAGGAAAAATGAATTTCATTGCTCCCCTCCGGTAAAGCATTTTTTGATTACCTTTGTACTGAAGAAAAAAGAATTGAATGAAAAAAAGAAAAATCGTTACTGAGGAGGAACTCCTTAATGTTATTATTGAATCCATAAAAAATAAAAAGGGCAAGGAAATTGTTAGTATCGATCTTAGTAAAATTGATAACTCAGTTTGTGATTATTTCATCATCTCTCATGGCGATTCTACAACCCAGGTCGATGCGATTTCTGAAGAAATAAAGGAAAAGACCCATGAGCTACTGGAAGTGAAAGTCGGACATGTTGAAGGTCAGCAAAACCGTCAATGGATACTTTTAGACTATTTTACAATAGTGGTTCATGTATTTCTTGAAGAACAGAGACGGTTTTATCATCTTGAAGAGCTATGGGCGGACGGTGAAATTACAAGGCATGGAGATAATTTATTAAAAAATGAATAACAATTCAAAAGCAAATAATACCGGAAAAAAAGAGCTGAAAGACGGTAAGGGCCCTCAGAAACCAAAAATCGGAGGATATTGGATATACATCTTTATAGCACTCGCTTTTCTAAGTCTCAATCTCTTCAACTTCGGCACTAAACCCGAAGAAATTGATCTGGTAAAACTGGAATCCCTCATAAAAAATCGGGAGGTATCGAAACTTATAGTAATAAACAGGGAGTTGGTAGAAGTATACCTGAAAAAAAGCGCGAATTCCAGTGAAGAAAAAACCGACAACTCCAACCGTGGTTTCAGCAGCCTGAGTCAGGAATCACCCAACATATGTATACTCCATCATTTCTCAAGATCAGTTTGGACAGGCCATTACAGCATGGCAAAAGGAGGTTGGGTCGGAAAACTGGCCTGAATACCACAATGAAACCCGTAGCAATTACTTTGGGGAAATCCTGAGCTGGATAATCCCTATCGCACTCCTGGTGGTTATCTGGCTGTTTATATTCAGGAGAATGAGTGGAGGGACCGGCGGCGGCGGCGCCGCAAATATCTTCAATGTAGGGAAATCCAGGGCGCAGATTTTTGATAAAAATACCAATGTTAAGATCGATTTCAAGGATGTTGCGGGACTTGAGGAAGCAAAGATCGAAGTAAAAGAAATTGTCGATTTTTTAAAAAATCCCAAAGAAATATACCGATCTGGGAGGGAAAATACCCAAGGGAGCCCTTCTGGTGGGTCCTCCGGGAACAGGAAAAACCCTTCTGGCAAAAGCGGTTGCCGGGGAAGCACATGTGCCTTTCTTTTCCATCTCAGGATCCGATTTTGTGGAGATGTTTGTGGGAGTAGGTGCATCGAGGGTAAGGGATCTTTTTAAACAGGCCAAGGAAAAAGCCCCTTGTATCGTTTTTATCGATGAAATAGATGCTGTGGGCCGGGCACGCGGTCGGAATGCCAGTTTTGGCGCCAACGATGAGCGGGAAAATACCCTAAACCAACTACTCACCGAAATGGACGGGTTTGGAACAAATTCCGGAGTGATCATCCTCGCAGCCACTAACCGTGCCGATGTTCTCGACCGGGCTTTACTCCGTGCAGGACGGTTCGACAGGCAGATTTCCGTTGAACTTCCCGACCTTAATGAAAGGAAGAGAGATTTTCAAAGTTCATATGAAACCACTCAAACTGGATAAGGATCTTGACGTGGAATTTCTCTCTAAACAAACCCCCGGTTTTTCAGGGGCTGATATTGCCAATGTTTGCAACGAAGCTGCACTCATTGCGGCCCGTAAAAACAAAAAGAAAATTGGAAAACAGGATTTCCTTGATGCCATCGACCGCATTATCGGCGGACTGGAAAAGAAGAATAAAATAATCTCCACCCTCGAGAAAAAAACCATCGCTTATCATGAAGCCGGCCATGCTACCATAAGTTGGGTTCTGGAATATGCCAATCCCCTGGTCAAAGTAACTATTATCCCCCGTGGAAGGGCTCTCGGTGCAGCCTGGTACCTACCCGAGGAAAGACAGATTACCACCACCGAGCAAATGCTTGATGAGATGTGCTCAACCCTTGGAGGGAGGGCTTCTGAGGAAATAAACTTTGGCAAAGTTTCCACCGGGGCACTGAACGATCTCGAAAGAGTCACCAAGCAATCCTATGCGATGATTACCTATTTCGGTATGAGCAAATTGGTAGGGAATTTAAGTTTTTATGATTCTTCGGGGCAAAATGAATATTCGTTCACCAAACCCTATTCGGATAAAACAGCTGAGCTAATCGATCAGGAAGCAAAAAAACTCGTTGACCAGCAATATGAAAGGGCCAAAAAGATTTTGGCAGATAATCAAAAAGGTCTTATAGAACTGGCTGAGAAATTACTGGAGAAAGAAGTGATCTTCAGTGAAGATCTTGAGAAAATATTCGGAAAAAGAAAATGGGGAAGTCCTGAGGAAATCCAGGTGGCAGCGGTTAAAAGAAAACAAGTACCTGTACTTCCCGGTACAGAAATAGGAAGCAACGGCACTACCCAAACTGAGAAACCACCAATAAACGAGAGCAATGGGAAACGCAAAAAACCCGATGCTGCTTCCACCCAGAAACCTGAACCTTCCGTTCCTAGCAAGGGAAATAAAAGCAGCACTGCTCCCAAAATGGTTAAACCGGCGAAAACCAGTAAGCCATCTGAAAAAGATTCCAAAAACCCTTAAGCCAGAGTCTCAATCATGGATAACGAACGGATCATGGTCTATACCACTAATAAAGGCTTCCAGGCAGAAATTCTAAAACAGGTGCTCGCAGATGAAGGGATTACTGCTTTTTCGATTGACAAAATGGATTCTGCTTACCTTTTTGGTGAAATAGAAGTTTACGTACGCCCCGACGATGTGATCAAGGCAAAACTGATTATTGAAAAATTTGAAGAGTGAAAGATCTGATCAGAAGGTCCATTAGCGGAATCGTTTTCGTAATTCTAATTCTCATTGCGATTTCTCTTAATGAGTTTACCCTTTTCCTGCTTCTCAGCTTCCTGCTTTTTTTGGGCTTGAAAGAGTTTTATATACTTATTGGCAAAATAGGACATACACCGGTTAACCTGGCAGGAATGTTGGCGGGTTTTATCTTTTTGGCGACCGCCCTCCTTACCTCCTCAGGTCGGTTGAGCCTGAAAGCCTTTTTTCCTGCTCTGCTCCTGGTATTCTTAATCATTTTTATCCTTTTATTCAAATCTCCGGTTATAGAAAAAAGAACACCCGATCAATTTTGCAAAAATCCATCCTGCCACAAATTAAGCTCTAAAGCCCCGTTTTTATCTACCCTGTTTGGCGTTCTATATGTTGCACTTCCTCTTTCCCTCTTTCCATTCATTGCTTTTCTAAGCGGAAAATATTCACCGGATATTCTTTTTGGTTTCTTCATCATACTCTGGACCTACGATTCCTTCGCCTACCTTGCAGGAGTAAGTATGGGTAAACATAAAATATATCCTGAAATTTCTCCCGCGAAATCATGGGAAGGATTCGCCGGGGGATTAATTTTCGCAGTGCTGGCATCCATACTGTCCGCCCGGATTTTTCCCATACTCAGCCTGGGTCAGTGGATTGCGATATCCCTTATTATTGTAACAAGCGGTACCTTAGGGGATTTCTTCGAATCATCACTAAAGCGAAAGGCGGGGATCAAAGATTCCGGGAGCATTATACCCGGACATGGGGGTATCCTTGACCGGTTGGATTCAGTATTATTTTCCATTCCGGTTATTTTCATATATCTTTCATTTTTATTTTATATCAGATGACCTTTAAAATACATAAAGAAGGAAGGAATATTATCCTCGTCTTGTTTGTTTTCCTGTTGGGTATTTCCATTGTAATCGGGCGCTTTTGCGGCTTTACTTCCTGGTGGTTTTATCTTAGCCTTAGTGCAGGTTTATTACTATTCATTTTTACACTGCGCTTTTTTCGAAAACCATTCAGGATCTCTCCTCACGAAGAGGATACCGTATATTCCCCATGCGACGGTAAAGTGGTGGTAATTGAGGAAACATTTGAAGAGGAATATTTTAAGGACAAGCGCATACAGATTTCTATTTTCATGTCTGTCTGGAATGTTCATATAAACTGGTACCCTGTTTCAGGTACCGTTAAATTCTTCAAATACCATCCGGGAAAATATCTGGTAGCCCGGCACCCTAAATCGTCCACCCTGAACGAACGAACCTCCATAGTGGTAGATACTCCTTCGGGTGTTCCGGTTTTATTCAGACAAATTGCAGGGGCAGTGGCCCGACGGGTCGTATCCTATGCCAGGGAAAACCAAAAAGTGAACAGCACCCAGGAAATGGGTTTCATCAAATTCGGATCGCGGGTCGATATTTTTTTACCACTGGGTACTGAAATCCTCATTAAACCTGGTATGACCGTGAGAGGGACGCTGGACAAAATCGCAATGTTAAAAAATGATTAAATTAGCTTCTTTAACGTTTACTTAACAACGTCTAAAGCTGCATCCTTATATATTTGGAGAGTTTTTAACCTGAACATTTAAAATTCATCTTTATGAAAAAATTAATTGCCGGATTAGCCATAGCCCTGTTCCTTGGTAGCATTTCTGCACCAACATTTGCAAGCCTTTCCAACCAAAATACAATAGTTACTTTTGCAGATGGGAAACCCAAAAAAGCAGATGATAGCAAAACAAAGAAAAGTTCCGACTGCAATACAGAGGCCAAGACTGAAAAGAATTGTAAATCAGCCTGCAGTTCCGCAGAAAAAAAAGCGTGTGACAAAGATAAAAAATAAAGGTTAGTGTATTTGTAACAGAAAAACCAGATAATATTTATCTGGTTTTTTATTTTAAACTAAGTCTTTCTGAGTAGTTATCCACTAACATAATACCCTGTTTTGCTATTGCTAATTGAGTGCGTATTTTCTATTTTTGCGCATAAATTAAAGTACAAAAAATGCTGAGCGATAACAAAATACTTGAGCTGGCCAATGGTATTGATTGGATTGGAGTTCTTGACAGGGATATTGTAACCTTCGACATCGTGATGGAAACGAAATATGGCACCACTTATAATTCGTATTTCATCAATGCCGATAAGAAAACCCTTATCGATACCACCAAAGAAAGCTTTAAAGAAACCTGGTTTTCTAAACTGGGACAGGTTTGCGACCCCTCCAAACTGGATTATCTCATCTGTAACCATACCGAACCCGATCATTCCGGAAATATTGGGAATTTACTGGATGTCGCTCCCCACATTACTATTGTAGGAAGCGGACAGGCCTTGAATTATCTTCAGGAAATAGTCGGCAAGCCCTTCAAGTCGATCAAAGTAAAGGATGGCGACACACTGGATCTTGGAAATAAAACCCTGAAATTTATATCGGCCCCCAACCTTCATTGGCCCGATACTATGTATACCTGGCTCGAGGAGGATGGGTTTTTATTTACCTGTGACTCCTTCGGGGCTCATTACTGCGACGAAGAGATGTTTGACGATCTCGTGGGCAACTATGACGAGGCCTTCAAATATTATTTTGATGTTATCCTTCGGCCTTTCAGTAAATTCATGCTAAAGGCGATTGAAAAAATTAAAGGTCTCAGTATTAAGGCTATTTGCCCTGGTCATGGCCCGGTTCTTCGTTCAGATTGGAAAAAATATGTAGATCTTTCTGAAAAACTGGCAACAGATTATATTGCACGGACCAGCTCTGGGAAAAACCGGGTATTCCTGGCTTACATATCCGCATACGGCTATACCCGGGAGATGGCCAGCAAAATTATGGAGGGATTGAAAGCGGCTGGCGATATAGAAGTGAAAATGATGGATATTGAAAATGCGCTCCTCGGCGATATGGAAGAAAATGTTGCCATGTGCGATGCAATGATCATAGGATCCCCTACCATTAACCAGAATACCCTTTTGCCTGTTTATCGTTTGTTTTCTGTAATCAGCCCGATCCGCGATAAAGGTAAACCCGCCGCAGCCTTCGGATCGTACGGATGGAGCGGTGAAGCTGTGGGTCTAATTGAAGCACATCTGAAAAACATGAAAATCAGTATTGTCCAGGAGGGACTAAGCGAAAAATTCTATCCAAATTCAGAAAAAGGGTTAAAATTCTTTGAATTTGGAAAGAATTTCGGCGAAAAAATCCTGGCCGGTTGATTCGGTAAAAGTATCTCATCGAAGCAAGTTCGCGCTGCATGCATGGAAGGTCTGCCCCTACTTTCCAATTATGATGACCTTTCTGACTCCTTTTAAACGGTCGCTTCCATCTTTAATTCGAAGGAAATAGATTCCTTTCGGAAGGAAGCTAACATCCAATGATTTTACATTCAGCCATTTATCCCATGCCTCCTCCATAACCGTCCTGCCCATTTGATCATGCAGGGTAATTTTGAATTCACCTGTTTCGGTGCTGTTCATATAAATATTTAACTGGTCCCGGGCCGGGTTCGGATAGACATTAAAATCACTTCCATCCGACATATTATTATTAACAGAGGTGGAAATGTTCACCGAATCGGTAGTAGCTGACTGATAAATTTCATTAGTGATATCATTCTGGACAAAAGCAGCGATTCTCACCATACCCGGATCGTATATATTACTATAATTCCAACTGTACTCAAAACTTCTCGTTTCACCCTTCTCCCATGCGTCAAAAAATGCTGTTCCGGCAGCGTTGGGGAGCATTGTTTTTACTACATGCATGAACTTAGTCTCGCCACTTGGTACTGTAAGTCCCTCAATAAACTTTTCATATACCGCTATCTGAAGTATTCTCTCCTGTGCATCAAAATCCCTTAATGCAGTCAGGTTAACCTGAACGGTAAGACCAGAAGAGCCGACAGTTGCATTCAGGTCAATATCAAATCCCGGATCTTTCAGGGATTGAAGATTCACGTAGCTGCCATTAGGCTCAAGAGGTGAGAAATTAAAACGAAGGTTGCCGTCTCCTCCCCCGTCAAGAACCGCGTATGGAACCTGCGATAATCCATAAAGAAGGCTTCTGGTGGCAGGCACAGAACGGTTATCCGCATTCATTGGATCATTTCCCGGGAAGTTTGTATGATACTCCAATTTTACAAGATCCTTATAATGTGTAGTAAATAAGAAATTCATATTGCTGTTTGCACTCTTCGAATCAGGATCGCTCACATTGGTAAAATGTTCAAGCAGGACTTTACGGCTCTTGTTGCCAATCCAGACATTATCCAACGCAAATCCTTCATGTGCCTCGGTACTGTTGTTTGCGGAGGCGAAAGCAATCCTAAAACGAAGTCTTGATGAGTAGGCCAGTTCAGGGCTAAGTCCGTGCCGTGCCTCAACCCACTTCTTATCCGGATTAAAGGGTTGTTTACCGGTCCATCCAATTTCCTGTCCACCCGGACGGGATATGATTTGAAACGAATTAAACCAGTTGATGCCATCCTGGTACCCTCCAACATTTTCCCAGGTCCTGCCCCCGTCCACCGAAGTCTGCAGCACGGCGCCCTCCCTCTTTGCTTCGAGACTTTGGAGATAATCCAATTTGATCATCGGGCGGTCTAACCGGCTAATGTCAAAACAGGGGGAGATCAGCCAGGATTTCTCTGCCACCCCGGACTGAGGCAATGCGGTATACCAGCTTTTTGAGGCATTTTCTCCCAGTCCGTTAAAGTTGACACGCCCATAGGTCCAGCTATTATATACCGATCCGCCTTCTTTCCCTGAAGACCATTTACCCCCGTTATTATTAAAATCTTCGAAATAGGGGGTTTCATCTACCGTAATGGTAGGTTTAAGATCAATTTTCTTACTTAAAGTTTTAGAACAACCAATGCTGGTGGTCGTGATTAAATCTATCTGAACCCTTGTGGTATCCTGGAAACTGTGATATACGACCGGACCTTTGGTCTTCTCAGTATAGCTCCCATCCGAAGAATAAAATTTCCATAAATACCCATTCACCGGCACCTCCCTGGAATCGTAGGTAAACTTTATAGAATCTCCCTGAACAAAACAATCTGTTTCCCAGTTAAAATCGCCCGTCGGTTTGTTTCCGAAATCAATAATTTTTTCAAGGGTATCTATGCATCCGTTAAACGTTGTTCCCACCAATTGGACTTTCCTGGAACCGGCCGATGTATAGAAATGATAATCGGATTCCTTGCTACTTATATTTGCAGCTCCTGAATTAATGTCACCAAAGTTCCAGTGCCAGGTTTCCACCTCAAATTTATTTACTGTCTTATTGGTAAAATAGATACTATCCGAAGGGCTTATACAAACATCATTTATACTAAAATCCACGTTGGGGGCAAAATTCATTTTCACGGTTTTCGAGACGGAACTGATACATCCGTTGAGGGAAGTATTGGTGTAACTAACGGTTGTATTCCCTATTGCAGGCAATGAAGGATTGAACACGAATCCGCTGACAGGATTACCAGTAACACCCGGTCCGGAAAAGAGGGCAGCCGGGATATCCCCCTCAAGTGGGAAGGCCGGTTCATTCCTGCAATACTCCGGTCGGTTAAGACTTAATATGGTGGGTTTTTGCACAGCTTCCACGGCAAATCCTTCCTGTAGGGAAAGGTTTGCACCATCCTGAACATACTTATATAAAACAGTATAGGAACCCGGGGCCAGTAGCGCGGGATTAACTGTTGCGGTATTATCGCCGTTGTCGGTGAGCCCGCCCACATTTTGTCCGGAATTATTCAGAAGGCTAAACGCACCGGTCGATCCGACTGAATTGGAGGCTCTCACTATAAAGGAGCTATTATAGGTACAATACACTGCCTGGGGAATGTATATATCTCCTTCCGCTCCCAGAATAAATACCAAAGCGCTATCCATACTGGTACAACCAGAAGCATTGGTGAAAGTATAGTAAATAGTATGAGGTGAATTCACGGTATCAGCAATTCCAGGATAAAAATAGGAGGTAGTAGTAACGACTCCCGGGCCTGAAAATACTCCTCCGGGAACATTTGCCTGAAGCTTGAATCCGGAAGCTTCTCTGCTATAACTGGAATTAAGATTGGTAATTTCCACATCAGTTTTGGGATTTACTGTCACGAGGGCTGTTCCGGTACCCGAGTTTTTTACTCCGTGTACATCCATCACTGAATCTATCCGAAAATTAGTCGTCATAAGTGGTTTGACGTACAGTTCATAAGGTGAAGAATTAATATCGCGGAACTCTTTATTGCCAGAGCCGGTATTCAAGAAAAACCGCCAGGGGCCTCTTCCCGTCAGGTTAACAAGAAGTCTTGCCGAGTCCTCTTCACATATTTGTTGGCTGCCCAAGAGGGTTGCCGTTGGCAAAAGGGTATAAATGGCCAGCTTATTTTCCTCCACAACAGTATATGTATTTCCTATATTCCCGGCAGCATCCCGGAGTGTTACCGAAACCTTCAGCTCACCCGGGTTCACCTCCTGATCACTTGCTTTGACGGTATAGCGAAAACGGTAGGCATTTGCTCCGAGATTGGTAAAATTAACGTAGGGCCCGCTTTCAGGAATTCCATTAACGGTGCTGGTACCAAGGGAGGTGTAATTTGCCCCATCTGCAATAATGTCAACATTCACGATATCGCCCACCGAATAGATCCGGTTTTCGACACTTATAGATGTGACGACGGGAGGATGGGCATCAATACTCAGGGTATTGCTATTCAGGAGGGTGGCGGGAAGGGACTGGTTCCCCGCCTCATCTTCCAGTATCACCCTTACCTGGAGGTTTCCGGCGCTAACATCCGCATCCCCGTTTTGAATGGTATATTTTAAAATACCACCCGTAGGTGAAGAAATAAATTCCACATTGGGTGCAGAGACCAGATACCCGTTAATGGTGGTTTCGGAGCCTGCTGCAGTATAGTTATTTCCATCTGCATTTACAATGACCTCGACAAGGTCCCCAATCTTTTTTACCCCATTGGTTACCGTCATTCCAGTGATCACAGGCCGATGACCATCAATGATATCCCCGGACTGCACAATTGTACCGTTATATAGCTCACCCGCAATGGGTCCTTTGTCAAAGCGGAGGTTTGAAACCGGGATATTTGCTGCAGAAGGATAATCCTGATCCCCTTCAGCTACGGTAAAGTATCCCCAATATAAAGTGTTCGTTTGCCGGGTAATATTTTGCAATGCCTTACCGGCAACACTTCCTGAAACATAGGTATAGGGAACCCCCTGGTCGTTATTCACGGAAATATTCACCTGCACCTCGTCCCCGATCCCATAGGCCCCTGCTGGAATGGTCACTGCTGTAACCATTGGCTCAACAAGGGAAGTAATGGGTATTGAATTGGTTGTTAATGGATTTCCCCCTGTCAGAACAGTTCCTGAAATGCTAATATTTATATTTTGGTCAAGATCAAAATCAGTTATCCTCGCCAGCGTGAGGTTCAGCTCCGTGGGGGAAATATAGCCGACTGAAGCCACCGAAATGGCAGTGGAGCCGTTAAGGGTAAATGAGAGAAGGGAGGGAGTGACCGTATTGAATGTCTCTCCATTTAATTTCAGGCCCAGACTTATACTCCCAAGGTTTTCTTCCGTAAGCCCCGGGTCAGAAAGCACCGCCTCTGCCTGCGGGGAAACGGTAAGAAGCGGACTGGCTGTTATATTCAAAGAAGAGGTACTTACCAGACAAGCTGCATTTACGATTGCACTTATTGTCTCAACCGAAGTTATATCGTATGCCGGAACAGCAGGGAGGGTAAGACTGAGGGTTTGGGGATCAACCAGAATAACATCATCTGTCGTAAGCACCGGTTGAACGAAGGCATCCCAGGCTGTGCCCACTGTATTGGAAAGTCCATCAATCAGAAGCTGTGTCAGGACTGCGTCGGTTCCCATATCAGGCATCCACTTGTCGCCGGTGAGATTAAAAATTATGGTACTTACCGAACCGGTGCGTATATCTTCCTCGGAATTTCTGGTGCCATCGGCGAGGGTCCCTGTCAATGTCACGGCCGGTAACTGGTTTGAAATTATAAAACCTTGAACATCTGTATTTTCAGTAGTAATTGAAAGACAAACCCCGGGTACCACAATCGAGACACTCTCGTCTGAATCAAGATAGTAATCTGGACTTACGGGTATGGAAATCCTCACCATCTGATCATCCACTCTCTCCACATCTTCGAAACTGAGCATATCATGAACAACAGCCCAGGACTGATCGCCGGTAATCCCATCAATAAGTGCTTGTGTAGTTGCATTATCATCACCAATCTCAGGTACCCATGTGTCATTGGTCAAGGTAAACTCAAGGGTAGAGGTGCCGGAACGAATATCTGCTTCCGTATCGTTTGCCCCATCTGCTACTGTGCCCCCCAAACCTATAACAGCCGGATTAATAAGAATAGCGAGTTGATTTTCTTCAACAATATTATAGGGGGCTGCTACATTGCCTGCGGAATCCATGAGTATTACGGAAACCTGCAATTCACCCGGATTCACTTCCGGATCACCCGCTTGGACGGTATAGAGAAAACGGTAGGTGTTTGCTCCGAGATTGGTAAAATTGACATAGGGCCCGCTTTCAGGAATTCCATTAACGGTGCTGGTACCAAGAGAGGTGTAATTTGCCCCATCGGCAATAACGTCCACAGTCACAACATCCCCCACCGAATAGACCAGGTTGGAAACACTTACGGAAGTGACAACCGGAGGATGACCATCAATGATATCACCAGACTGCACAATTGTGCCGTTATATAGCTCACCCGCAATGGGTCCTTTGTCAAAGCGGAGGTTTGAAACCGGGATATTTGCTGCAGAAGGATAATCCTGATCCCCTTCAGCTACGGTAAAGTATCCCCAATATAAAGTGTTCGTTTGCCGGGTAATATTTTGCAATGCCTTACCGGCAACACTTCCTGAAACATAGGTATAGGGAACCCCCTGGTCGTTATTCACGGAAATATTCACCTGCACCTCGTCCCCGATCCCATAGGCCCCTGCTGGAATGGTCACTGCTGTAACCATTGGCTCAACAAGGGAAGTAATGGGTATTGAATTGGTTGTTAATGGATTTCCCCCTGTCAGAACAGTCCCTGAAATGCTTATATTTATATTTTGGTCAAGATCAAAATCAGTTATCCTCGCCAGCGTGAGGTTCAGCTCCGTGGGGGAAATATAGCCGACTGAAGCCACCGAAATGGCAGTGGAGCCGTTAAGGGTAAATGAGAGAAGGGAGGGAGTGACCGTATTGAATGTCTCTCCATTTAATTTCAGGCCCAGACTTATACTCCCAAGGTTTTCTTCCGTAAGCCCCGGGTCAGAAAGCACCGCCTCTGCCTGCGGGGAAACGGTAAGAAGCGGACTGGCTGTTATATTCAAAGAAGAGGTACTTACCAGACAAGCTGCATTAACGATTGCACTTATTGTCTCAACAGAAGTTATATCGTATGCCGGAACAGCAGGGAGGGTAAGGCTGAGGGTTTGGGGATCAACCAGAATAACATCATCTGTCGTAAGCACCGGTTGAACGAAGGCATCCCAGGCTGTGCCCACTGTATTGGAAAGTCCATCAATCAGAAGCTGTGTCAGGACTGCGTCGGTTCCCATATCAGGCATCCACTTGTCGCCGCTTAGATTAAAAATTATGGTACTTACCGAACCGGTGCGTATATCTTCCTCGGAATTTCTGGTGCCATCGGCGAGGGTCCCTGTCAATGTCACGGCCGGTAACTGGTTTGAAATTATAAAACCTTGAACATCTGTATTTTCAGTAGTAATTGAAAGACAAACCCCGGGTACCACAATCGAGACACTCTCGTCTGAATCAAGATAGTAATCTGGACTTACGGGTATGGAAATCCTCACCATCTGATCATCCACTCTCTCCACATCTTCGAAACTGAGCATATCATGAACAACAGCCCAGGACTGATCACCGGTAATCCCATCAATAAGTGCTTGTGTAGTTGCATTATCATCACCAATCTCAGGTACCCATGTGTCATTGGTCAAGGTAAACTCAAGGGTAGAGGTGCCGGAACGAATATCCGTCTCCGTATCGTTGGCCCCTTCCGCTACTGTCCCCCCCAAACCTATGACTGCAGGGGCATTTACTATGAGTATTGAATTTATGGAAGATATCCCTTTTTTTGTCTTAATCGATACTGCTTCCTGGTCAACAATCACTCCACCGTTTCATCCGAGGAGATGTTATAGGCTGGGACGGGCGGTAAAAGAATTGAAGTGGTAGCATCGTCCAACCGGGTTACCATAGAATAGTCGAGTGATTTAGTTACCTTATTCCACTCCTTGCTTTCCACAGGGAAAAATGAATTGATCAACGCTTTCGTTTGTTTATTATCCCCGCCCACACGCAAATCCCAATCAGCACCATTGAGTCTAATGACGATCTCATTTCCTCCGGCACGTATATCATTTTCAGAATTTTGGGTAAGTATACTTCCCTCAATCCGCGCGGTCTGTGATATGGAAAACTGACCAATTGATAAAGCCCCTAATACCATGCCAGTGGTGAATAATCTTTTCATAGTCCAAATTTTTAAGCACCTATTTCCATAATTTTCCTTCACTATCGGTTTTTATAAGGGTAATCAGGCTAGTTTCATCAAATTTATTTTTTCCAAGGATAAGAATTTGACCATTGGAAAGAAGCAGGTCGGAAGCCGATTGGTCCCCGCTGTCTCCAAATTCTTTCATGGAGAGAATATTTCCTTCGCGACTTAAAAACCACAGGACGATATTTTTGTCATTCCCTCTTATCCGGTTACCTAGCATAACAATCGTTCCGTTTGAAAGTTCTCTAACAGCTACCCCTTGAAGATCCACACTTTCATTGTATTGTTTTGACCATAATGTCTGGTCTGTGGAAATATCATATTTATATAAAAGAATGCTCATGCCGGACTCATTTCCGGTATCATCATTGGTTAAGTTTGTAGAGGTCCCGATCAGATATACAGAGTTATCATTTCCTGAACAGGCGCAACTCAGCTCATCATTACGGTTCGGAAGACCTAAATTTGAATTAGACAGGTCGTTGCCGTCTTTATTGATAATAAGGGTAAAATAATCCAGATCGGCATTTAGCCTTGTGCCGGCAACGATATAATTCCCATCCTTAAGTTTATGGATAGCCGAAAGTTTTTCATAGGATACTCCTCTTTCCGACCTTTTCAGTATATTTCCATCCGCATCAATCACGACAATGGAAGCGCGGCGGGATGCTTCCGAATCGCCAGCATAACCTACGAAAATAAAGCCTCCTTCATCTGTTTGTTCAATACTGAAAGCTTCATTATCGGACTGTCTGCTACTGAGAATATTTTCATAGGTTTTTTCCCATTGCACTTTCCCCTGTAAATCGGTCCTGATGACATATGCATCAAGGTCAGCCGTATTATCGAATCCTTTTGATGAACCGGCTATGATATATCCATCACTTAAAACTTTAATGCAATGGGCGAAATCATCTTCTTCTGAACCAAACATTTTGGGACTCCAGGCATAATTACCAAACTCATCCACCTTAAATAGTATCACATCCATTCCTCGGGTATCTGTTTCAGTGGTGCCAACAATGACAGCACCCCCATCGCTTGTCAACTGCATAGAGTTCGCATTGTTAACCTTATCTCCCCCGTAGTATTTAATAAAATATTGGGATTGTCTGCCAGAGGGTTCCTCACAGGAGTAAAATAGCCCTGTGAGGAAGGAAAGGATAAAAATAAGGTGCAGAAAGCTATTCCTCATCGTTTTTTTGGATTATAAATTGTTTTCGCTAACCCGAAGCTCAGGGTGAGGTCATTTAAATAAAACCGATCCTGGTTCATATAATAGCGCCATATTCTTTCGTCGGCATAATTGTTCCGACTGGAATTGTTTACCTGATCCATTAATCCGTAATTATATCGAAGATCAAGAAAAAAATAGGCTTTCGGAATTTTATATCTTAATCCCAATCCTGCAAATGCCCAAAAGTTGATATTTTCCCTTTCTCCCTCAAGATCAATTAAGGCCCTTTGACCGGGGAAAGAGGAGAATCCTCATAATATCGTTTCATCTCCTGGTGGCCATAGATTAGATAGGAAGCTTTAATCCCGGACCTGATATAGAAGTTTACTTTATCACCCGGGAACAACAGGATCAGACTCACCGGGAGTTCAATTCTTCCCTGAACTTCGCGGCTTTCGACACGAACAAAGGGAAAAGGTTTAACTTCCTGGTCGAAGGTATACTGCAAAAAGGCAGGATCAAGGCCCAGTTCGAGCCATTTTCCCAGAGTATGATTATAGGAGAGTCCTGCACGAAAACCTGGTACCGTAAAGGAATAGTCGGATGGGATATCGGAAAGGGGAGAAGTACTGAATGGTTCAATAACCCGGACAAGGGGCATAATTCCACCCAATGAAAATCCGATGGAGCCTCGGGGTTTGGTGCCGAATTGATTTAAAAGGCTTACAAACTCATAGGGATCTGTTTCAGTCACCTTATATTCAGGGTAAATTTTCAAAAATTCGAGCATATAATATTCCGCCCGGTTCAAATTGTCATCAAAAATGTAAGAGTTGATAAGAAGTTTGTAACCTTGTAATTTTTCTTCCTGGGTAAAACCATTTTGAAGACAGGAATGCAGCAATCCGGGAACTGCCTCGATTTGCCCCGCATCATATTGCTCCTGAGCTTCCCTCAGCCTTACTGTACAACTGCTCTGCTGAGCATTGGAAAGAAAAGGTATAAAAAACAGTGTGAGCAATAATGATAAGAGGAGATTTTTTTTGTTCATTCGTAAAATATTTATTTAAACCGCTACCCTTTAGGCCCGTCAGATTATTATTTCCTGTAAATTGCAAATTTAAAGAAAACAACATATTTTTAATTTTTTGGCCTCTGGTCTCCGGAAAAATACCCTTCAAAGGTATCATCCCAAATGGTTATTTCAAGATAATTAGATGTTAATTTGATAATCCTTCCCATTCAGGGCACGACCGCATAGATTTTATTGATCGGTTTCTATTTCTGATGTCTGCTTCCGGGAACAGGTTTCCTGGTATTCAATATCGCTTCCAATATAGGTGTTCCATTCCTGGCGACTCAGGTTGCGTTTAACCAGACTACAAATTTGGCCTGCCAGTAGCCCGGAAGTGGCGGGACTGGCGATCAGTCTTTTTTCTTCGGTGCTTCCGCTGATCAGATAGCGTCCATCAGGACTGAACCCAATGCAAAATACAAAACCGGAGTTGTCGTCTAAAACAATTGGAGCGCTCGTAAGAGATGAGAGTTCCCGGTACAGGACTTTGCCATCGTAAGAGGATGTTGCGATGCATTTTGAATCGGGACTAAACACAATATCAGTAATCCTTGCTGTATGGCCGGAGATTACTCCGGCAAGTTCAAAATTATCTGCTCTGAAAAGCATCACATTACCATTAAGCGTCCCACACGCCAGATACCTTCCATCAGGCGAATATTCTATAGCCTGCACCGGATTTGCCGGATCATTGAATATACTGTTCGTGATGGGCTCCCCTTTTACCCTCCAGATACTTGTCCTCCCGTCCCTTGCACCTGCAACAAGGATCGATCCATCGGGCGATAGGGCCAGAGCATTAATTTGAGAAGTAGTATTGGTAAACTTTTTCACTGACAGGTCATTCATGTTCCAGACCTCAATAAAACTATTGAGCCCGGCTGTGTATACGGTATGGTTATCAGGTGCTATGGCTATACTTCTTATATTTAATTCGCCTCCCTTGTTTAACTGGACGGGGGTTAATGTAGGAGCTGATAAATCAAGGTAGATCATGCCCATGCGGCTCTCGGTAGCCAAAAGCCATTTCCCGTCATAGCTTACTTTCACATTTTCCAGCACATTTCTTCCGCTCAGCAAAACAGCAGGTGAATTAGAAGATAGATTCAGGTTCCACTTCAGCAATTTCCCATCGCTACCTGTGCTTATGAATGAGGAAGTATTGGGCAGGAATGCGACGGAACGGACCGCATTGGTATGGCCCGTGAATACGTTGTAATCGTCTCCCCTTAGTAGTTTGACTGACTTATATAAAGCGGAATAGAAATCAATGTCGAGACCGACATTTTCAGAAGATCCTGCAAAAAGGTATGCCTGATAAGCCAGGAGGGCTTTCAGATCTGCATCCCCTGTAATTTGTAATGATTTTACGGCCATGGCCCGGGCAGTTGAGAGCAATCTTTGTTGAAGGGCCTCTTCCCTCGCCTGTTCTGCCTGTTTTTTCTGGGCGTCGGCTTCCTGTTCATTCTGAACTGCAAGCACGCGCTGCCGGTTTGCTTCGCCCAAATTTTCACGGGCCAATGCTGTTTGATTGGCCGCAACAACGGCACTGGTTTCTGCTTCGAGACGACGATTTTCCGCCATATAAAGGGCAGAATCAGCCCGTGTGGTTTGCTGTCGGGCATCGAACAAAGCCTGTTCTGCAGCAAGCCGTTGCTCCTCTGCTTCATGGCTCTTTTGCTCTGCAAGCATTATCTGGTTCTCTTTTGCGATAACTTCCTGTACTTTATCGGCATTCAGTTTTTGCGTCCATAATACCAGACTAACCGCTATCATCGAGATAAGCCCAAATCCAAAAGCCAAAAAACGGTTGCGCCGCAGCTTTCGCCTCTGAATATAACTTTTGTTCTCTTCCCCTGCCAAATATTCCTGCTCACTGGCTTTGAGAAATACCATAGCCCTTTCATAGGCAGGATCGAACCGGACAGCCCAGGCGAGGTTCGGATTGTTTTTCATTTGCCAGTTCGTGGCAAGATGAAGTTCCGGGGGACGCCATAAGCCTGTTTTTCCAATCTGGAACAGGGCGGAAGATTCGGCCAGTCTTTTATAAATATTAACCGCTGCAGCCTCTTCTTCTACCCATACTCTCAGGCGATCCCATATTCTCATTAATGACTCATGACTAAGATCTATTATGGAATGCTTTTCAAGCGGGATGGAGGCTGGTGGAGTTAAGAAAGCCCGGCCGGGAGCCCTAAAGACATTTACAATTTTCATTATCTCCTTTTCACTCGCCTGCACAATGGCAATAATGGAAGATATATCGGTCGGTCTCCGAATCCCTACATTGTCACTGCCCTTCTCCGTGATCGTTTTGAAGAGCTTTTCACAGATGTATTTTTCACCCGGGTTCAACTCATCATAAGCCTCATCAGCATGTCTTGATAGTGCTTTTGCGACACCCCCCACCGCCAGATAATCATTTATGGTTACAGGTCTTGTGGGATCTGCATGGCCTTTCCAATACTCCCAGGTCCTCATGAGTGCATGTTGAAGAACAGGCAATTGATCCGGATCATCACTGAGGTCCCAGATGATGTGCTCTACCAGATCAGCACTAAACTCAACACCTG
The DNA here is from genome assembly GCA_963779845.1 of uncultured Bacteroidales bacterium. Taxonomy (GTDB): domain Bacteria; phylum Bacteroidota; class Bacteroidia; order Bacteroidales; genus CAVZZV01. The sequence goes on from CAVZZV010000001.1 coordinate 802,554, forward strand.
CTACTCCCGCGGGCCCAATAATAAGCTTTTGAATGTTTTCCCTGTCCATCCGGGGGATTAAATACCCGCTTTTATTGATCAGGGAGGTAAGCTCCTGAAAACGGGAGCATTCACCTATAAAATCGGAACGCATGGTTATCACGATCCAGACCGGAACCTTGCTTTGGTTTGCGTAAGTAATAAAATCAACAAGCTGGTCTTCCCTCGCCTGGGTATTCTTCACATTTGGCTTAAACCTGAACAACTCTTCAAACTGATCTATAATAATCAGAAGGTTTTTTCCGTCTTCTTTATAGGATTCCTGCAGGATATGCAGTATATCAATATTCGAGGAACAGATTTCGGCAAGTTCAGTTTTTCCCGGAATTCTGGAGGAGGTAGCCTTAAGTATACTCATTACCAGATTCTCCATTGGGGCGTTTCCCGGCCGGCATAATATTGATTTCCAAACCTTTTCCTTATTGAGGGAGGGAACTATTCCACAGGAAATCAAGGATGACTTCCCGCTTCCAGATGCTCCGGTGACCGCCACAAAGCGGTTTTCTCTAAGGAGACCAAGGACTTCCTTAATCTGGGCTTCCCTTCCAAAGAATAAATGAGATTCATCCATGGTAAATGGACGTAATCCCGGATAAGGATTACTCAGGCGGTTTGTACCTGTATGCTTTTGACTTATTGAGTTTGCCATTTGAGCATTTCTTTTTATAATCGAATACCAATAAATGGGATATCGTCAAATTGACCCTCCCTGAAACCGACAAGAGTCAGGTTTAAAATTTCCATTTGGATTCCCATTGTTTCCTATGTTTCGAGCAATTTCTCCGGTATGTTACCGAATTCAAATTCATAATCAAAAATAAATTCTTTCAATACATCTTCATCAAGCAATAACAGACCGGATTCTGTTTCAGATATAAATTTTGCATTGTCGCCAAAGGCCACTGAAAAATCTTTGACCCTGAAAAATGAACCAGAGGGCAATCTGTGGCCATTGGTTAAAGCAAAAACATTTAGTTCCCCTTCAAACACATATATGATGCAATTTGAAATCGAAGGATCTGCTACACTTATCTTTTCGCCCCTGCCGGTAAACATAAAGATAAATCGGGCAGAGAGGGTATATAATTGCTGATGATTCAGATCACTGAAAATTCCGGATTCTTTTAAAATTCTGATCTTGTCCCATTGTCCGTCTGGTTTGCCTGCCTGAACTGCAGCCATATGGCCCAATATCTGGTTGTTTATTCCGGCTGGTAAACGATTTCCAGCCATCTCATAAGTTTTAAAATCCTTCAGGATGGTCTGCTCAGCAGCGATAGCCGCAAGGGAGGCATCCGTATTAAACACCTGTGCAAGAAGATCGTTCCCGGGTATATAACCATCGATCGCTTCGATGCTTTTAAGCGCGAATAACTTAACCATCGGAGAAATTTGATTGTAGTCCCGGTTCAGTATGGCATTGATTAAACCAACAGGACTATGTACTTTCACGGGAAATTCAGCCTGGAGACCATGAAGCTTTGATGGCAACAACTGATCTTCCAAAAGTGGGAACAGCCATTTTTTAAGGTCTTCATCTATAAACAAATCTAGAAGATCAATGGCAAAGCCATCCCCCTCGGTGATACCATGGCGGATATTTTTCCGTATATGAACCATTAACTGTTTATCGTAAATTAACGATAAGGCACTGAATACCAGATCCATGTTCAACTCAATCTCCTCATCAAGGGTTCGGGACAATCCGGGAGGCAATTTATGCAACGTTGCACTGTATATTGCCGCCATATTCCATGCGTTTATCCCACATATTTCATAAATCAGCCGAAAGAGTACCGACTGTGCAATATCATCCACTTTAAAAGTAATTCTTAAAAGCCCTTCAAGGGCCTCTCTTTTAACCATCAGGTTCTGATGGTCGACAAATTTCAAAAGCAGCTTCCCGGCAGAGGGATGGCCTGAATCAGAAATAAGCCTTATTAATCGAATCAGTTTTTTAAGGGGAATTTTGCTATTGCTGCCAGCCAGCTCCAGTTTTTCAAAGATGACTTCGCCCATTCGGGAAAGCGCACTGTAAGCATGGGGGTACAAATTGGGATGGTCCAGCAGGTCAATAATGAAATTCCCCATTTCGGAAGCCCGAAGGAGTCCGATAGCCCGAACAGTGGAAGCCTGGACACGATAGTCCAGGTCCCTCAATAAGGGCAGAAATACCGATTGGTCAACACGGTCAAAATCAGTAAGAATAGCGGTAACCGCACGAAGCCTGTCTTCCGGATCGGGAGATCTAATCCACTGTGCCATTTCCTCAATGTTTCCTGATTTCGGTTCAAACGACCTGAAACGGTCTATCAGTTTCCTCATCCTGCTTCGTTGTGGCTCCTCCGCATCTTGTGAATGGGAGGCAAGAAGACCAAGAGATTCGGAAATGTTAAGATCCGTTATCCACTGCAGGGTAATGTTGCTAACCTTTTTCTCCTCCGAATTGATAAGCTTCTCCATATTCCTTGTGATGAAGCCATTCCAGGACTGAGGGAAATACTCAAGTATCCGGGAAAGCTTCCCGTCAGGAGTAAAATAGGCAAGCCTGGCATCCTTTATACTCTTTTTTCCTTGAATTCCTTCAGATGATTCGATATAGTTCCTGAGCTTTAGTTGAAGAGAGCGGCGATAGGCTCTGTATAATGCTATTCCGGAAATTAGCCAAAGAACCAGGACAAAACCAAGTGAATACTGAAATTGCAATAAATTGAAGTGCCAAAAACTAAGTCCGGCTATGATCAGACCTGCCGATAAGGCGGCCATTTCATTAATTACTCCATCGATCCTGGCCTGGGCCTCAAGCCGCAAATTTGCATCAAGGGATTGATAAAGTATTTTTGAAGAGGGTACTTCAATCGAATCCTTGAGTGATTTGGAGAACAATTTAGCAGAGGAAATGAGCAAAAAGAAGAGGATGAAGCCGGCAGAGCCGATATTGAATCCGTAATTTTGCCCGACGAAAATACTCAATATAACAATTAAGACTAAAATCGCCGGAGAAATCAAAAGAGCAACCCGCATCCCAAAAGTTTTCATTAACTTTTTATAAAGCAAAATTTTGAAAAGTAGGCTTGTAATCATAACCGTGCCCATAAAAAATCCCAGGAAAGAGGCCAGCCCGATGGGATTGGTATAGTTTTCATCCAATACCGATAAAAATGAATAATGGATAAAAAAAGAGGCACAGACAGAGAGTCCAACAAATAATAGAATTAAACGGGTATAATAGTTCCCGAATAACCTGAAAAAATGGAGGGGTTTTCTCCTATTGACGTCATGATTTAAAATCACCTCTTCTTCTGAGCGGTTGATTATCCCACGGACCAAAATCGTCTGTATCCCAAAAACAATAACCATGCTTGAGGCACAGAGATAGAGGATGTCTGGAATCCCCATTCCCAGATTCAATAAAAAGGGAAGCGCATAGAAACTAAGGATCATCCCTGATATGGCGCCGATATCAATTATTCCAAAAATTCTCTTTCCCTGTCTGAAGCTGAACGACCGGCCGGCTGTTCCCCAAAATCCAAGTAAAGCAATGATCGTAAGTGGTCCCATCAGAACGAACATGGCAAATACCAACCTGGAATCACCCGTTAATTCAAATCCAATTCTTAATCCAAGGGTACATAGGATGATAAAAAAGAAATTTATCAGGGAAAAGAAAGAAAACTTCATTCTTGTCTGGAGGAAAGAATAGACCGAAGTAATGAAAATACCGGCGGCACCGGACCATACAAACGCCAGTGGAATCATGGAAGACCCGAAAGTATCGATAAAAAGTGTTTGAGCCCCTATATCGAATGCGCCGGCGAAGATTCCGAGGAAGACAGATTGCAGGATCAGAATGGAGGGTTTGGAACCAATCTCTTTTTCAGTATGTATTGCCCCAGGTTTACCGGTAACCATTTTGATTTATGCATTAGCTTTATTGAAGCAATATATAAAAAAATGCAGCCCTTACATAATTTGATTTACAATTTCTTTTAAATCCGGCTTTAATCCATCAATAATAATTCTGGATTTTTTATAAAAAACCTCCCTGTCCTTTAATCTTGACATTATAAAGGGCAGCATTTCCCCCTCTTTCATCCCTTTTAACAAGGGTCTGAAAGTAGTTCTGCCGGAAAGTCGGGTGACCAGGGCAGCAGGGGAAAGCATAAGATAAATTGTCGTACCTTCCTGATTCATCCATTCCATATTCCCGTGGAAACAAGGAGTCCCTCCTCCTGTGGAAACTACCAGATCGTCCCGCTCCAAAAGACCCCGCAGGCATTCTGCTTCAATCTTTCTGAAATACTCTTCCCCTTCATGCTCAAAGATCTTTCGGATCAGCCGGTTTTCCTTTCTTTCAATTTCCTCATCCAAATCGATGAAACTGAAGTTCAATTTCCTTGCCAGCCTTTTCCCAAGAGTGGATTTGCCAGAGCCCATAAAACCCGTTAGAAATATTTTCAAATTGAATTATAGTTAATTTATAGGTCAAGGGCCATTTGCCCGTTATCTTTTTTCTTTACTTCAGTGTCTGTGGATTTGCCGGGCAGCTCGGTTTCAGGCTTGTCCAGGGGTTCCAGTTCCTTTATCACAGATACTTCATAAGAGGATAAACGCTTCCCCCTGGCCCTGAAACTTTTAACCCCGATAAAATCGGCCAGCTCAATGATTTCAGGATCGCGCCCTTTGTTCTTTCCACCAAAACGGATTTCAAGACGCGGATAGTCGAACTCGGTTATCCTGATTAGTTTGGAGGATGGATTTTCACCTATAAAGCTCTGGGTCTTTTCGGTAGGTTCAACCAGAAATCTCTTGGCATAGTAATATTCCTGATCAGCATCATAATACACTGCCGAAAAGATCTTCTCCGGCCTGAATTTCTCGATAATCAGGCAATTGTCTTCAAAATGGGCCGAAAGGTCAAAATTCGAAAGCCTGAACGTACCGAATTTCGTTATTACCAGAATCTTATCATCTCCTGAAAACTCCCCAAGCAATACCCCTCTTCCATCCGCATTCAATCTCTTTACATCCTCATCAAACCATATTTTCCTCCCTCCAAGGGTTGATTCGCCCTTTTCTTTCAACTGGATCTTATGGACTCCAAATTTTGTAAGAATGTTGCCCATGGAGCCACGTCCTTTAATCGCCAGTTCACTAAAGTCCAATTCAAAAATGAGTTTCTTAATCCTTGCCCTGGGTTTTAAGTACACTTTTACCACCTCAGCTTCTCCATTTGGATTGGCAGTCATGTATAGGATTTTGGAATTTTTGTGTTCTTTGATAAAACTATATTCCTTATCCCTGGTGATGCCGGTAACTGCTGCTCTTTTCATCATGGTATTCCCCGATCCGCCGTCGAAATAAATCACATTGTAGATGGTTCGTGCATCATTGCGCTTAAATACAGCGATATGGATAATATCTTTCCCGACAAAAACCTTATCGGCTACTTTGCTTACCACGAATGACCCACTCTTTCGGAAGGTAATGATCTCGTCGATATCAGAGCAGTCGCCGACAAATTCATCCTTTTTCAATCCTGTCCCGAAGAAACCTTCCTCCCGGTTTACGTACAATTTTTCATTGGCGACCACAACTTTGGTGGCTTCGATATTCTCAAAATTCCGGACTTCCGTTTTGCGCTCCCGTCCTTTTCCATATTTCTTCCTGATCTGCCGGTAATAATTGATGGTAAAATCGGTAATATTTGCCAAATGGTTTTTTACTTCTTCGATTTCGTTTAGAAGCGATTTAAGGTGTTCATCCGCCTTGTTGCTGTCGTATTTGGAAATTCGTTTAATCTTGATTTCCGTCAGTTTTACAATATCTTCCTCCGTGATCTCACGCCGGAACAAGTTTTTGTAAGGTTCAAGACCTTTATCAATCGCTTCGATCACCGCTTCCCATGTTTCGCATTCTTCAATATCCCGGTAAATTCTTTTTTCAATAAATATTTTTTCCAGCGAAGAAAAATGCCATTCCTCCATTAATTCGGAAAGCCGGATCTGCAGCTCCAGACGAAGTAAATCCCGGGTGTTTTCCGTGTTGATTTTCAGCACTTCACTTACACCAACAAACCGGGGCTTTTCCTCTTCGATAATGCAGCAATTGGGAGAGATGCTCACCTCACAATCTGTAAAAGCATATAGGGCGTCGATCGTTTTGTCCGAGGAAACATTGGGTCCAAGATGGACCACAATTTCAGCAAATTCAGAGGTATTATCATCGACCTTTCGGATCTTTATCTTTCCCTTGTCATTTGCTTTCAGGATGGATTCTATAATCGTGGAAGTCGTTTTTCCAAATGGAATTTCCCGAATAACCAGGGTCTTTTTATCCAACTTTTCAATTTTGGCGCGAATCTTCACCGCCCCGCCGCGCAAGCCGTCGTTATATCTTGAAAAATCAGCAAATCCACCTGTCGGAAAGTCAGGATAAATGGTGAATTCTTTTTCCTGCAGATAGGCTATGGAGGCGTCGATAAGTTCAATGAAATTATGGGGCAGGATTTTCGAGGCAAGCCCGACTGCGATACCTTCAGCCCCCTGGGCGAGAAGCAAGGGAAATTTCATGGGAAGGGTAAGAGGCTCCTTGTTCCTTCCATCGTAAGAGAGCTTCCATTTGGTGGTTTTCGGATTGAAGACCACTTCCAGAGCGAATTTGGAAAGCCTGGCTTCAATGTAACGGCTTGCGGCTGCCCCATCCCCGGTAAGGGTATTCCCCCAGTTTCCCTGGGTATCGATCAGGAGCTCTTTTTGTCCAAGCTGAACCAGGGCATCCCCTATGGAAGCATCCCCATGAGGGTGGTACTGCATGGTATAACCAATAATGTTGGCGACCTTATTATAACGCCCGTCATCAAGCCTTTTCATGGCATGAAGTATCCTCCGCTGAACAGGCTTTAAACCATCGTTCATGTGCGGTACGGCACGTTCCAGAATTACATATGAGGCATAATCAAGAAACCAATCCTTGTACATGCCCGACAGGTGTACGATCCGTGGAAGCCCGTTCTCAGGGCTATCCCCATCCATACCCGCATCGGTATGTCCAGCCGTACTTTTGTTCAAATTACCCGAATCAAAATCTTCAATCATTCTTGTTATAAAGTGCTACTTGTTTTTTGTCCAATATATATTTTAAATCCCCACATCACCAAATTAGTTTGGAGTGTGAGTAGAGAGCCGAATTAGTTTGGAGTGTGAGTAGGGAGCATGGATTCCCACTATCCCAGCATCATCACATCATCACATCCTCACATCCTCACATCACCAAATTAGTTTGGAGTGTGAGTAGGAGCATGGATTCCCATATCACCATCCTCACATCACCAAATTAGTTTGGAGTGTGAGTAGAGAGCATGGAATCCCACTCACCCAACATCAACACATCACCACATCATCACATCAACACATCACTCACATCCTCACATCCCCACATCCCCACATCCCCACATCATCCCATCATCCCATCTCCGCATCAACAATATCATCCTCTACCCGCAGGTTTTCGATAATGAAATCCTGCCTGTCGGGGGTATTTTTGCCCATGAAAAATTCAAGTAATTCGCTAATACTGTCATCTTTATGCAGACGAACCGGCTCCAGCTTGATATTCCTGCCTATAAAATGTTTGAATTCATCGGGAGAAATTTCCCCCAATCCTTTAAAGCGGGTAATTTCTGTATTGCCTCCAAGTGTCCGTTTTGCTTTTTCTTTTTCCATCTCGGAATAACAATAAATGGTCTTTGTTTTATTTCTGACTCTGAACAAGGGGGTCTTCAGGATATACAAGTGCCCTTTCCGGATGAGATTTGGAAAAAACTGAAGAAAAAAGCTGATCAGCAATAAGCGGATATGCATTCCGTCGACATCGGCATCGGTAGCGATCACCACATTCTTGTATCGAAGCGTATCCAATCCATCTTCGATATTCAGGGCAGCCTGAAGAAGATTGAACTCTTCATTCTCATAAACGATCTTTTTGGTAAGTCCGAAGGTATTCAGCGGTTTTCCTTTCAAACTAAAGACCGCCTGGGTGTTTACATCCCTCGATTTGGTAATGGAGCCTGAGGCGGAATCCCCTTCCGTGATAAAAATCGTGGATTCTTCCTTCCGCTCATCGGCCGAATTATAATGGATACGGCAGTCGCGCAGTTTCTTATTATGAAGGTTTGCCTTTTTCGCCCGTTCCCTGGCCAGTTTCTGAATGCCTGAGATTGCCTTGCGTTCTTTCTCGGAATCCTGTATTTTCCTCAAAAGGATATTGGCAGTTTCAGGATTTTTATGCAAAAAATCGTCAAGTTTCTGCGATAAGAAATTCACGATGAAATTTCTTACTCCGGGTCCTTTTGGTCCCATATCCTTGGATCCGAGTTTCGTTTTCGTCTGGGATTCAAAAACCGGTTCTTCCACCTTTATACTGATGGCTGAAATAATGGAAGCACGGATATCCGCAGCATCAAAATCCTTTTTATAAAAATCGCGGATTGTTTTCACCAGCCCTTCCCGAAAAGCCACGAGATGAGTGCCCCCTTGTGTTGTATGCTGGCCATTCACGAAGGAATAATACTCTTCCCCGTACTGCGATCCATGGGTGATAGCTACCTCAATATCTTCATCTTTCAGATGGATAATCGGGTACAAGCCTTCCCCGTTCATATAATCCTCCAGAAGATCGACCAAACCATTCTGAGAAACGAATGTCTGCCCGTTAAAATTCATTTTTAGTCCGGCATTCAGGTAGACATAGTTCTTGATCATGGTCTCTACATATTCAGGAATGAACCTGAAACGACCAAACAATTCATCGTCCGGAGTGAAGGTGACAATGGTCCCGTTTTTTTTGTTAGAAGCACTCTCAGGACTGTCATCGATGAGTTCGCCACAGTTGAACAGGGCGAGTTTGGACTGTCCTTCACGCACCGATTCAATCATAAATTCCCGGCTAAGCGCATTTACTGCCTTTATTCCTACACCGTTCAGTCCGACCGATTTTTTAAATACTCTGGAATCATACTTTGCACCCGTGTTCATTTTTGAAACCACGTCGACCACTTTACTTAAGGGGATACCCCTTCCGTAATCCCTGACCATCACCTGTTTTTCCTCGATCGATATATCTATTTGTTTCCCAAACCCCATCATGTATTCATCGACGGAATTATCGAGCACTTCCTTCATCAGAATATAAACCCCATCGTCGGGAGATGCTCCATCGCCCAGCTTCCCCACATACATTCCGGGCCGCTTCCGGATATGTTCCTTCCAGTCGAGGGTCCTTATGGTATCTTCCGAATAGTTTGTATTCATCTTAGCCAAATTTTGCACAAATATAATTAAAAGATAGGGGCGGGAGAGAATTGTTTTTCAACAGTTGAAAAATTATAATTGGATTTGTTCCCCGACCGGATTATGTGCTATCTTTGTTTCAGGTGGTTCGGGTGGAGAGGATCGGTTATGGCACACCTACTCCGACCATTTAGGTTCTTTGGTATATATGGTGAATGCAGATAATTCCAACGACTACAAGGAGTATAGTTACGATGCCTGGGGTAACCCAAGGGATGCGGCGGACTGGACACAACCTGCAATCCAAACTTTGTTCGCGGGAAGGGGGTTTACCGGGCATGAACATATAGAGGAGTTCGCGTTGATCAACATGAACGGCAGGGTCTATGATCCGATGGTGGGCAGGTTCTTCAGTCCGGATCCTTATGTACAGTTGCCGGGGTTCGCGGGGAGTTATAACCGGTATTCGTATTGCCTGAACAACCCGCTTATCTATACTGATCCCGACGGGGAGTTTATTTTTACGATTATCGGAGCGTTGTTAGCTCCTGTCACCTAAATTATTCAAGTTCATATAATCAAGCTTGGGGTACATTTTTCAGAGCAAATCCGGGTGCTACCCAGTCGAGTATTTTCAGAGAGGCTGTAAGATTAAAGATTTTATTTGGTTATTAATTAAAAATAAATGACATATTCAGATTTTTATATTATTTCGGAAAAGGACACTCGAGGCGCATTAAACTTAATTCCTAAATTAAATCTTGATCATAATAAAGTATTTAGAAATGAAATAATTCCTGAAAAAGCTATCGAATTTGTTCCAAATTATGGTTCAAAAACACTTGATTTTTTAAATGCTGGGTATGCAGGGCTCTATCTGGTTTCTAAAAAAATTATAGAGCTATTTAAAAAATACAAAGTAACTGGATGGAATAATCTTCCGGTAAGTATTAAGGGGCATGAACACTATGAATATTACTTGCTTACGGTAACAGGTAGATGTTCTTCTATAGAATATGAAAAAAGTAAGTCATTTTTAAAAACTCCATTCAATCATCTGGAAGACCTATAGAAGCCAAAAAAGGACTTTATTTTGATTTGAGAAGCTGGGATGGATCAGATGTTTTTACCCCGGCGAATTCCAGATTTACTTTTATTACAGAAAAAGTAAGGAATATTCTTACGGCAAATAAAGTGACAAACTTATTGGTGAAAAATATCACAGATTTTGAAATATTTTAATCTGAGATGATAATCTGTAATTTCAAAGCCTCGGATCTTCATGGGCTTTATTACTTTAAACCTTAAACGGGTTTACGATTTTTAAGCCCTTGACATTGTTAAAATCCTTTTCGTTGTTTGTGACAAGTGTACAGCCATGAACCAGGGCGGTAGCGGCGATTATGGCATCTGGAGTTTTGATCTTTTTGTTCCGGCGAATGCTTACGGTGTGTAAAATGACATCGGAGGTGATATCCAGGATAACACTGTCGGCAATAAAATCTTTCACTTTTTGCTCTTTCCCGGGATCGGTTTTCCAACAAAGCAGTTCGATCTGCGTTATAATCGAAAGTTTGGGCACGGCGTCAATAACAGAATCCATAAACTCAAGGCCTTTTTCGGGCAGAGAAGCCGAGAAGTAATCGGATACCACATTGGTATCAATCAAATACCGTTGTTCCATTCGCCGCGCATTTGTTTGATATGGTTATTGAGTTGCCTTCCTTCTTCTTTGCTGATAAAGCCTTTGTATTTTTCGGACAATTTTACCCGGGTTGGTTCAATATTATCTTTCAATACCTTAATCAGTTTTAGTTCTTCCAACTCGTGCAAAATCCCCAGGGCCTTCCGGTTGGTTAACTGTATAAGCATCGTGTTGTCCATATCCTTTTTATTTAGCGTGCAACAAGCTTTGAATTTTTGTTTTAGCAATATAAGCGTCCATTAAAGAAAGCACGGTTTTTTTATCTTCTGTGTCCAGGGTTTGGACTTCCTTAAAACGGCTTATCAAATCTTTTTCCAGCCCGGCATCCTGCACCACATCATCAGCCGTACCGTTCATCAGGTAATCAACGGTAGTGTCCAATGCTTTGGCGAGCTTGGTCATGGCCTGGGCATTAGGTTTTGTTTCTCCACGCTCATAGCGGCTCACTTGCGTAAAGTGTACCTCAATGAGTTTTGCCAGTTCGCCCTGTGAAATTCCTTTTCGCTTGCGAAGTTCCTTTAATCGGCCTTCAAAATCCATATTATTAAGCATTAGCATAAAAATTACACTACAAAAATAGCACAAAAATCAAACATTAACAAAGATGTTTAGACAAGAGAGCAATAACGTAGTTTTTCATGCCTGTTTTTATTAGATAAGTTTGCAAAAACCTTGCCTCCCCCTGATTGCTATCGGGACTGGCTTTGGGGGTTGCCTAAGCGGTTAAAATGACCGGGAATGTCAATACGGGCTTTTTCTTTTCAATTGAAATAAATTTAAAAAAAGACGCTCAATTGAACCCCGAAGGGCTCACGAACACAATTAAAAATAAAAAACAGGTGAGTAAAAAGAAAAATCACTAACTTGGGGGCAATTACGTTCTTTGAACCAAAAGCCCTGGGCCTGGTCATTGAAAAACCGGGGGCAGGGTGTGAAAACGGGTTTTACCGGTACACCTATTGCCTGAATAATCCGCTGATATATACTGACCCCAGCGGCGAGTTTATTTTTACTTTATTAGCTGCTGTAACTGGTCAATGGTGGGCTTTACCTATAACTATTGGGGCAGATTTCGGAGCGGTAACAGGTGGCATTCGAGGAGCACAGAATCCGGATATTGGATTTTGGGGAGGCGCTGCAAGAGGGGCTCTGGTTGGTGGTGTCGGGGGAGGCTTATCTGTGATTGGGGGTGCAGGAATGCCATTTATAACCAACCTTGCACTTGGAACTCAGGGGCTCTTACAGGTGGTTTGGACGCTTTTTGATTTTGGTATCAGATAAGGAAAGGGATGACTACAATATCATTAAAAAAGTGTTTCTGATTAATACGGTAGATAATGCTATAGTTTCGATAACGAGAATGTGTTACTTTTCTTGTTTTGATGGGGAATGTAATTATATTTTTACAAAGGAAATAGGAAAGGGTGTCTTTTTACAAAAAGACATAGAAGCTAGTTCAAATGTGGTTTTACCAGAAGAAATAAAAACTGATAATGTGGAAACAGGTATAAGGTTTGCTTATGATAAAAAGGGCAGGTTAAAATTATTATAGAAAAAGCCTCTAACTTTACTTAAACGGATTTACAATGGTAAGTTTCCTTTCGATCTTTTGTCCATCCTGCAAATCCTCGGAGTATAGTGTTTTACAGTTACAAGATAATGCGGCAGCAATTATCAGGGGGTAGAGAAATAATCGGGGTTATTTCAAGAGGGGGGCAAGGTCATGCTGTTAATCTAACGAGTATTACAACAGCTGATAAGTTAAGAATAATTGGTGGTGGTTATAGGCGAGTTTTAAGATCAACCTCAATTTGGGATCCTATAGTTGAACATACCAGTGGGCCTGCTTCTTTTCTAAAAATAATTACCTTATTCTAGAATTTGTCTATGAAATATATAGTATTAATATTAATGATTTGTTATTCTAATAGTTTTAGTTACGCCCAGAATTGCAACATCGATTTAATTGAAAATATTGAACAAACTTATAAAAAATCTAAAAATAAATTTGATAGAATAATTTCAAGGAGCTTAAAAAAAAACAGTCAGTTAGAATCAGTAAACTTTGATGATCTTACAACAATATATATTCCAGTCAGCGTTGGTAAGAGAACAAAAGGTCTAGCGGTCAATAAAGCAAATTTTCTCTGTCATTTGAATGTCAAAGTAATGGAATTTGATGAAGCTGTAATTTTAAAAGACTCAGTTGTTCTCGGAATTGTTACACAATGCCCTGAAGCTTGCTGCAAGTATAAGTTTGTTAACGAAAGCCCTCATATTGATTTGTTTATAGACCCTTTGGTTAAAAAACTGATAGAAATAAGACCAAGTATCATATTTAGCATATACCACATTTCTGATGCATATTGGTATATAAAAGATGATGAATTAAAAGTTTTAGCTTTTGAAAAAAATAATAGTAAGTCTACAAAACTTAAAATTTATCAAGCAGAAGATTACATCCAGTCGCTCTCAGAAGAGCAAATAAATTCATTTTTGTATTTTAAGAAAGTCAAAGTAATTAGTAATTAAAATTTCAAGCCTCGGAATCCTCCGGGGCTTTTTTTATCTGTAGATATCTTTTCTGTCCCCGATATCCAGAACAATGATGATCAGTTGATCATCCTGTATCTCATAGATCACACGGTAGTTTCCTTGACGGATGCGCCATCCCGGACGACCTTTAAGTTTTTTTGATCCTGGTGGTCTGGGATTATGAGCAAGATCCAGTATGGATTGTTTGATTTTCTTATAGTCGCTGGCCGGAATCCTGGCCAGTTGTTTTTGAGCTCTTCGGAGTATTGAGATCTTATAGGTCATTACGTTCTCTTTCGATCTCGTTTAAAGCCTGGTCAAAAGAAATAATCTCATCTTTTTCGGCTTTGGCAGCATCGTATGACCGGATATCGTCCATCTCTTCCAGTTGTTCCAGCATCTTGTTGTACTGGTCAATGGGCATCAGGACAGCGATCCTATTGCCCTGCTGGTCTTCGATGAATTGTTGTCTTAGTGCTCCCATAATACTTCTTTTATACAAAAGTACTACTTTTTTCTGATTTTTATTCTTAAAATCGATTGCCTGACCCGGATTCATCTCTTCTTTTAATATCATCCATTGTGGAATCAAAATTCATTACGGCCCCCGGATCTTTATGGTATTCATCGAGCCACTTTCTTACAAGATCTTTGTGCCGCTCAGGCGTGCCTGCCATCGATCACTGTCGATGATGGCTTTTGGGGTTGCCTAGGCGGTTGAAAATGGCGGGGTCTGTCAAAACAAGCCGGTGTTTTTTTTCTTTTTCAATTGAAACTCCCGGAGGGAATTGAAAAGAATTTGAAAAAAGTTATTCAATTGAAAAAAGAAAATTACTATCTTAGATGTAAGTTCTTTGAATGAAAGCCGGATACTGGTCATTGAAAAGTTGGAATCGAAAAATTAAAACCGGGTTTACCGGTATTCCTATTGCCTTAATAATCCGCTCGTATATACAGATCCAAGTGGGGAATTTATATTTTCTCTCTTTTTACCAGGTATCGGGACTTTACTTGATGCAGCCTGCTGGGGTGCAGTGATTGGAGGTGCCGGTTATACTGCAAGTGTTGGATTTAGTGACGGAGGTTTTGACAATTGGAATAGTGGTGACTTCTGGAAATCTGTAGGTGTAGGAGCAATATCTGGAGCAGTAACAGGTGGCATTGGTCAAATGTTTGGTCCAGTCGGTAGTATGGGAATCGGCGGAGAAATTTCAAGGGCTTATATTCATGGATATGCACAAGGATTGATATCCGAATTCACCGGTGGAAGTTTTATGACTGGTTTTGCATCAGGTGGATTAAGTTCTTTAGCTGGTTCTTCTTTTTTGATGTACGGAGGAAAGTTTGCGAATAGTACATTAGGCACATATTCATTCTCTGGTCTTGCAGGAGGTCTTGGTTCTGAATTAACTGGGGGAGATTTCTTTCAAGGAGCTGCTATTGGGATAATGAATGCAGGACTCAACCATCTTCAATCAATGGTTGATGAAGCTGGTGCCAGATATATTGCAAATAAAAAAGGCAGTCTATGATATAGAAACTGATATAGGGAAAATAAATTTTAAAATATGCGACTGATTAAAAGCCTCGGGAAACCGGGGCTTTTTAAATTAAACAGCACCTGGATTTCCCACCTGGATAAAAGAGAAATTGGCAATTTCGGCTTGTTGCTGTGCATGCTCAATGGTCATGCTCACCACGTTGCCGTTTCTGTCCGTCTCAACCAACACGTTTTCGTTCAGGTCTTTGGTGTTGGTAATTTCATTGTTATTGAAATTGACCAGCAAAGTATCGGTATCTTTAAAGTATGTTATCTTCATAATAAATGTTGTTTTTTAAAATCCCTGTCAAAAAAAGCATTGTGAACCGTCCCGCCATCTTCCAGGACTACAATGCGTAAATACTTTTCCACTTCTTTAATGTATCCCCATTTCCGTTTTCGGCCATCGGCCTATGTTTGTTCATGTTCGGGGAACTCGTAAACCTGCTTAATCCATTCTATTTTAATGTCTTTTCGGTCTGGCCGCTGCCGGGTATGGAGAAAGTAATTTGTAAACTTCATTTATTAAAGTTTATCGGTCAGCGTAAGCCTGCTTTGTTTTGGCATCCCGGATATACGTATCCATTAAATCGAAGAGGGTTTTCTTTTTATCTTCTTCCAGTAGTTCGAGTTCCTGAATCCTCTGCAGCGTTTTTTTATCAAAATGAGCGTTAACACCTTCTCCTACCAAATAATCAAGTGAAACACCGAAAGCATCGGCAATCTTTTTGGCTGCCTCGATAGAGGGAACAGCTTCTCCACGCTCGTACTTGCCAACCATCTCGCGGGAAACCCCGCATTGTTTGGATAAATCGGTCTGAGACCATCCTTTATCCTTTCTTAAAGTAATTATGATATTTCCTGTATTCATTTTAATACCTTAAAATGTCCAATAGTTCAATGATTTTACAAAAATACGTAATTAAAAGACATAAAAAAAGTATATATTACAAATAATACTTGATTTACAAAACCTAAAAGTTATATCACCTTAACTTAATTGCTGAAAAGCTTTTATGACTTCTACTGGAATAAATAATGTCTTCTGAAGGTTCATCCACGGCAAATGCAATGACTTCCACCTTTTTTCCGATATACCTATCGGATATATTGAAAGAAAGTATATTATTATCAGGAATTACGACAGTACGTACCATATTATTAATTTATTAGAAAACCGGGTTTATACTCAATATTTCACCATTTTTCAGCTCAATTATTTACAAAAATACATATTTTACTTGAAGGGCACATTCTTTATTAAATAAACTCCCAACACATATCTTTTTCATTTAAACTGAAAGATAATTAATTAAGAGTTCAAATGAAAAAAGAAAAATAACTAGCTATGATGTAAGTTCTATGAATGAAAGCCGGATACTGTTCATTGAAAACAAGCCGGTGTCAATAAAAATGTGTGAGTAAAAAAGAAAAAATAAATTTATTTACCTCACAAGACCCTTATCGTGATATTCCTGACTTCATCCGTGAGGTAGGTGAGAATCCAAATATTGGGGTAAACTTAGGCATTGCATCTATGTAGGAAACTACGTAACTTACTACGTAGATAAAAAGTTAAAGCTATAGAAGAAAGGAAAGTACGAAGCCTTACCAAAATAGCAGGAGGCTCAAGCTATGCGGGAACTATCCACCCTGGTGCCAACTCGATGATGAACGGCCTAGCCTGCCATATGTTGAAGTACAATCCCCCTGAAAAATTTCGCTGTTTCCATTGGGGTCAATTCCTTATAGGCATTGTAAGGTACCGGATCCAGGACCTTCAGGGTCATCCTCTGCCTGCCGGTTAAAACCCAACCCTTTTTTGGTATAGCAGCTGCACTTCCATCCAGTACCAAAGGAATAATATCGCATTTTGCTTCATGGGCCAGCCGGAATGCCCCCTCCTTGAATTTCCCCAACTCTCCGTTCCGCGAGCGTGTGCCTTCCGGGAACATCACCAGAGAGGTTCCTTGCCTGAGTGATTGCATGGCACGTTTACGGAAACTGGCAAAGGCCTCGGGACTATTCCGGTAAATTTTGACCGAGCGGTTAAAAAACAACACCCAGCCTACAAAGGGGATGCGAAAATTTTCAGCTTTTGAGGTCCATCGGAAATGTCTGAATGTGCTATAAATAATTAAAATATCAGCCAGGCTCTGATGATTGCTGATAATGATAGAGGCTTTTTCATTGCTGATTTTTCTACGACCCTCTATAGTAAGTTTCCATAAGGGATTCATCCAGATATATTGAGCACCCCAGAAACAGCTAAAACGATGTAGAATAACGAGTCTTGGGTCGAAAAAAAAGGTGAGGCACCAAATTAAAACAAGAAGGGGTGTCAGTATAATGGAGGAGATGATAAACCATGACCACAACAAGACCGAGAGAATTTTGATATAATTTGATCCCGACATTTATTTGTGAAATTAGAGGGTAAATTTAGCAAATGCCGGAAATTTTGTTGCAAAAATCCGAAAGGAATATGTACATTTAGGCCAGACAATTGGTCCATTCCACCTTTACCCAAAAAAATGAATATGAAAAAGAATATGGGAACCTCCGACAAAGTGATACGAATTGTTATTTTATCCATCATCGCCCTCCTTCTGATTACAAAAATTATTGTGGGAATCATGGGCATAATCCTTTTTGCAATTGCCCTGATACTCCTCCTGACCAGTATTTTCGGATTTTGTCCCTTATACTCTCTTTTTGGCTGGAAAACCTGCAAAAAAAAGGAAGCAGAAGTCAGCCATACCTGATTGAAGGCATCTCAGAACATTCCTGAAATGAATTCCTCCACGGTAATGTTCTTGAAATAATCATCAAAACGAAATTGCGACAGGGTTGCCCTTATGGCATCCTGATCGTGACGAATCCCTATAAGCGATTTTTCGACGACATCAATATCGTGTTTATGGAAGAAATCCCCATATATCTTTATTTCTTTTATAAGGCCTTTCTCGGCATTGATATGAAATTCAAGGCTTCCGCCATTGGTGCGGACCATCTTTTCAAAATCGTATTTGGGTGAATAACCATAATTCCATTCCCAGAGAGCAAATTTCTCCTCCCGGATTTTTTCAATTTTGGCAATATCTTCCGGAGTAAACTCATAAAAATAGGAATCTTCATATTTTTCCATGATATGATCCATAACCCGTTGACGAAATTCGAGAACGTCCATTTTTTCTTTCAGATGTTCAGATACATTGGTAACCCGGGATCTCACGGATTTAACCGCCTTATCTGTGAACTTTAAGGGGTTCACCTTGAGTGCCAAAGACAAATCCGTCATAAGTGACGAAAACAAAATTGTCCCATGGTGAAGGGTCCGGTTTCGCCAGACATGTTCTGCGTTTCCCGAAAATTTCTTCCCTTCAATGGTAATGTCGTTTCGTCCTTCGAATTTCGCTTCCACCCCCATTTTTTGCAGAACTTCAATAATTGGCAGGGTAAACTTACGGAAATCCACCAGGTTCCCATCGTTGCCGCTCACAATAAAGGTGAAATTAAGGTTTCCCAGATCGTGAAATACAGCACCTCCGCCGGAGATCCTACGAACTACTTTAATATTTTTCTCCTTTACGTAATCGACATTGATTTCGGCCAGTGTATTCTGGTGTTTACCCACAATAATGGCATTATCATTTCTCCAAAGCATAAAGCAATCTTCGCTAAAATTTTTCAGCACATATTCTTCAGCAGCAATATTAAAATAGGGGTCGGTACATAAATCCTGAATGCAAAGCATGATTTGGGGATTAAAATTTCGCTAAAATAAAAAAAAGCAGAGACAATGATGGGGTAGTCTCCTGATTAATGAGATGTAGACAAATTTCGAAATAAAAATAAGATTTGTTCAACCCGAAGAATGCAAAGGTTTTTTGGCATTATCCATAACTTTTCCCGAGCCTGCATTCTTTCCTGATACACAATATAATTTATAAATCAGGTATCCTAATAAGGCACCCCACAGGGCACCTGCAAGAACATCAAAAGGATAATGTACACCCAGGTAAACCCGGCTATAGGATACCAGGACTGCCCAGGCAAGCAGGCCAACTGTAAGCCACCTTATCCTCAGAGCATGCATCAAAAATACCGCAACTGCAAAGGTATTGCTGGCATGGGAAGAAATGAAGCCATACAGACCACCACAATGGTTATTTACCAAATGAATCTGTTCACTTATTGATGGGTTATGGCAGGGTCGCAACCGATGGAATACTTCTTTAAACAGATGTACGGAACTTTGATCCGAGAGGGTAATAAGCAGAATCACGAAAGCGATCAATAACAGGGTTTTTCTTCGCAGAAAATAGACGATGATGAGGATCAACAGGATATAAAAAGGCAGCCAACTAAATTTACCCGATGCCCAAAACATGAGGTTATCCAGAAAAAGGCTGTTCCTCCCGTTGATAAACAAGAGTATCTTTTCATCCAGATGCTGAAGGATAGTAAGCATTATCAGTCATTTAACATTTTCCAGAGCTTGTCTTTGAGTAATTCAAGTCCTGAAGTGGTCACTGCCGATATAAATACCGTATCCACAGGGGGAAGCTCTTTTTTGATTTCACTGACCAACTCTTCATCCAGCAAATCCGATTTGGAAATAGCCAGTAAGCGCTTCTTATCCAGTAGCTCGGGATTATAAAGCATGAGTTCATTCAGCAAAATTTCATATTCCCCCGAAATGTCCTTGCTATCAGCAGGCACCATAAACAACAGCATGGAATTTCGTTCTATATGGCGCAGAAACCGGATGCCAATGCCCTTTCCTTCATTAGCCCCTTCAATGATCCCGGGGATATCGGCCATCACAAAGGAGCGGTTGTCATGATAGGAGACAATCCCCAGGTTCGGAACCAGGGTGGTGAAAGGATAATCTGCAATTTTAGGTTTCGCCGCGGATACACTTGAAAGCAAGGTTGATTTTCCGGCGTTGGGAAAACCGACCAGACCGATATCAGCCAGCAATTTGAGTTCAAGAATCTTCCAGCCCTCTGCCCCTTCCTCCCCGGGCTGAGCGTAACGGGGCGTCTGATTCGTAGAAGATTTGAAGTGCTCGTTTCCCTGGCCTCCTCTGCCTCCCTGCATGAGAATCCTTTTTTCCCCGTCCCGGGTAATTTCAAAAATGAATTCACCGCTCTCCGCGTCACGGGCTATTGTACCAAGAGGTACTTCAATCGTAACATCATCACCGTCGGCCCCGGTACGCTGGGCAGCCGCACCCGGTTTTCCATTTTCCGCGAAAATATGCCTTTTATACTTCAGGTGAAGCAGGGTCCACAACTGTGCGTTTCCCTGCAAAATCACATGTCCTCCCCGTCCTCCATCACCCCCATCCGGGCCTCCTTTTGGAATAAATTTTTCCCGTCTGAGGTGTGCAGAACCGCTACCGCCATTGCCGGAACGACAGAATATCTTTACATAATCGACAAAATTGGATTCAGCCATGGGAAAAAGGGTTTTACCGGGAATGATTTACATTCCTTCAATAATATGCGCGATCCGGGATGATATTTCACTTACACTTCCCACACCCTTCAGGGAGCGGTATTTGCCTTTTGCTTTATAGTAGTCCATCACCGGAGTAGTCTGTGTGTTATATACATCTATTCTTTTACGAATAGTATCCAGGTTATCATCAGCCCTGCCACTTTCCTTTCCCCGTTTCAACAACCTGGCGATCAGTTCCTCCTTCTCCACCTCTAAGGCGATCATCAGATTGACCTCTTCCTGGTATTTTTTCAGGAGATTGTCTAATGCTTCTGCCTGCGAAACCGTTCGGGGAAAACCATCAAAAATAAAACCTTTCGCCTCTTTATTTGCTTCTATTTTATTGCCAATCATATCAATCACGATCTCATCGGACACAAGTTCTCCCCGATCCATGATCTCTTTGGCTTTAAGGCCCAGTTTCGTGTGGTTGTTGATCTCGCTCCTTAAAATATCTCCCGTTGAAAGATGGAGTAAGGAAAATTTTTCAATAATAAATTCTGACTGAGTGCCCTTGCCGGATCCGGGAGGGCCAAATAAGACTATGTTTAACATGGTTTTTTGAATTATGAATATGAATATGAATATGAGTTATGAGTTATGAATTGTCCATTTATGAGTAGTCAAGCTGGTGGCTGGAGGTTCCAGCTTCGAACTTCCATCTTCGAAGTTCCAATTTCGAGGTTCCTCGTGCTTCGATTTTCGTTCCTCGTGCTTCGATTTTCGATCTTCGAGCTTCCATCTTCGAAGTTCCAAAGTCTGTATTTCGTCTCCATAAAATTTACTATTTAATAACAGTATATATATCTTCCAGGTTCCTTCCGAAACCATTATAGTCCAAGCCATAACCAACAATAAAATCATTGGGCACGGAAAATCCGATATAATCCAGTTTGATATCTTTCCTATAAGCGTCGGGTTTAAACAGAAGGGTAACTACCTTTATCGAAGCAGGCCGGTATCCTGAAATCTGCATTATAATCGTCTCAAGGGTGATGCCGGTGTCGACAATATCTTCAAGGATGACCACATGTTGTCCGTTAATGTCCTGATTCAATCCTATCAATTGTTTTACCATTCCGGTAGAGGAAGTTCCCTGGTAGGAAGCAAGCTTCAGAAAACTTATCTGGGTTTCAAATTGAATCTGCTTAAACAGATCAGATGCGAACATAAAAGAACCGTTCAGTATACCAAGAAATATCGGTTTTTGGTTTTTCATATCCCGGGAAATCTCACTGGCAAGGGATTTAATCCTCGACTGTATCGTTGCCGAGGGAATGGAAACCTCGAAATGTTTGTCCAAAACCATGATAGTCTTTTTCATGAAAGACCTTTTTTATATAGATGTTGTATGATTAATTTCCCGGCAAAACTCATGCTTAAACTTTTTCTCTAAAAATCAATTTTCCTGTAAGTATATAAAAATAACTGGTTCTCTTTTATTTTGTCAGCCTTCGAAAAATGGGTTTTTTCCAGGGCGAAATTAACATTTTCATTCAGTTCCTGCAATCTTGTTTTACAGTTCAGTAAAATAAACTGAACCTTAATTGAAAATTTTTGTAATATAGCGGTAGATTTATTAATAAATTACCCATTAAGATTAAACACACTATGAATCCAAAAGTTAGCATAATTATGGGAAGCACTTCCGATATGCCGGTAATGGAAAAGGCAGCAAAAATTCTGGATGAATTCCATATCCCATTTGAGATCAACGCACTATCAGCACATCGAACCCCTGACCAGGCGATGGAGTTCGCGAAAAATGCTTATGGAAGAGGGATACGGGTGATCATTGCCGGAGCCGGAGGAGCAGCACACTTGCCCGGAGTTATTGCGGCTCTGGCACCAATCCCGGTGATCGGCGTTCCCGTCAAAGCCTCCATTTCTATTGATGGCTGGGATAGTCTCCTGTCCATCGTTCAGATGCCCCCCGGAATTCCTGTTGCTACGGTTGGATTGGATGGTGCCATGAATGCCGGTATTCTTGCAGTCCAGATTCTTGCAACCGGCGATCCTGAACTGATGAAGCAAGTTGTAAGCTATAAAGAAAAGCTCAAACAAAAAATCATGAAAGCGAATGAAGAGCTTAAGGAAGTGAAATTCAAATATAAGACCAATTAGATTGGTTCCTGCATGGGGGTTTGGGATTTTTTGACATGCTGTATTTACTCATCAATAGATATTTACAGAAGTTTACGAAAAAGATCCATCAGATGCATTGTCCAGTACTAGATTTATTTTACAGGTATTGAATAAAAGATTCCATAAAGCATTTAGCGGGTTAAAAAGAAAACCGATCGTGGTTCTTTTTGCCTTATCAGCCCTTTCTTCCCCTTCCATCTCCTTCGGTCAGAGTGATAACTGGCCAATCGGTTCCCGTCCTGCCGCCATGGCGAATGCCTATGTCATGGAAGCGGATGTATGGTCGACACAACATAACCAGGCCGGATTAGGTTTTTACCCGCATTTGACGGTAGGATTCCACCATGAAAATAAATTTGTATTGCCGGAATTCAGCATGCACGCGCTGGCATTATCTCTTCCGGTAAAACCCGGAACGATTGGATTCTCCTATACCTATTATGGTTATAAAATTTATAATGAAAGCAAAATGGGTCTGGGGTTCGGAAAAAAATTCGGTGAAAACTTTGCCGCGGGGGTTCAATTAAACCTCCATCATAACTATCTGGAGGGTGAATATGGGGGCCGGAATGCTTTGAGTTTCGAGGGGGGAATCCAATATAAACCGGCGGATAAGATCACCATGGGAATCCATCTCTTTAATCCAACACGAGCTACCATTTCGGTCAATAATGTGGATACCATTCCCACCGTGTTCAGGGCAGGTATGGGTTTTTTACCTACCGATCGCCTTTTCATCGCCGGTGAGGCAGAGAAAAAACTCGACAAGGATATTTCTTTCAAGGGGGGAATGGAATACCGGATATTTGAAAGTCTTTTCCTGCGCATGGGAATTTCCACCGCCCCGGTCAGGGCCACTTTTGGCCTGGGATACAGGATTAGCAAAATTACTGCCGATGTAGCCTTTACCCACCACCAGATATTGGGATTTACCCCGCATTTTTCTTTGGCGGTGGAAATTAAATAATCCTCTGGCCTATATTTCCATTTTTTTTCCATTAAGGGGTAAAAAGATCATTTTTCCCCACTATCTCCGGGAACCACTGCTTCCGGCATTATGAAACATCCATGATTAAGTCCTGATCACACACGGGAATGATCATAAGGATGTTCCATATGGCCATTGAAAATAAATTATGAACATGTGAAACATCTTTCCCTTATATACTCTTTCCTTTGCATTTTTGCACTAAACCTGGAGGGGCAGGACCCTTCGCTTCATTTCCTCACGGATGCCCTGGATGAGTTTCAGGATGAAGCTATGGCGGAAGATATCTATGAAGAACTTCTGGGGATGTTGGAAAAACCTCTTAATATTAATACCTGCACTGAAGATGAACTTCAGAAGCTGATCTTCCTCAATGGATTTCAGGTCTATAGCATTCTTAAATACCGAAAGGAATCCGGATTCATTTATAGTTTGAATGAACTAAATCTGCTGCCATGCATCCCCCCGGGAACTTTCGAAAAAATAAAACCTTTTTTCACCGTGGGGGATTGGCAAATGGATTCCCCTCCATCTGCAAAACCAATAAGGGGCATTAAAGGAAGCCTGATTATACGAACCCAATGGAAAAACCCTCTCCCGTCGGGCTTCACCGAACAGGAGGATACGGCAAAAACATTTTTGGGCAACCGGCAAAAACAATTGCTCAAATACCAAATTGAGGCTGGTGAAAGAATTCGGGCGGGACTAACCCTGGAAAAAGATGAAGGAGAAAAATACATCCCCTTTAAAAAAAAAGCCAATTCCGGTTTTTTTTCCGGGTATATGGAATTAAAACATCCAGGGATGATGAAGAAAGTTATCCTGGGAGATTACCGGATTGCCTCAGCCAGTGGATTAGTCTTCGGATATGGGATGAATGGCAAATCAACAGGTTTCATACTTTCGAACAGCTTGCCCTCCCTTTCAAAATATAGTTCATCGGCTGAATATGGATTTTATCGGGGGGGCGCTATCGAACTTCAGCGAAAAAGTGTGACAGCAATCTTCTATGGATCAGAAGTAAAGAGAAGTGTCAATATGCAGGATAACCTTGCGGAAAACACATTTTTCACCTCGATAAAAGAGGATGGCCTCAGCCGTAACCACAATGAAATCAACGAATACCGAAACCTTAAGGAAAAAGCCTTTGGGATGCTAACGGCATACAATAACGGGAAATTAACCTTCGGCTATAACCTTCAGTATACCATTTTTGAACATGATTATTCCTATCGGATACGGCCAGACCGGTATTCAACAACAGGCAGGGAAAGTAAGTTCCTGGTGCAATCGGCATTTTATGAGTTTCGAAAAGGGGACCTGCTGATTTTTGGAGAGATGGCGGGAGGTATAAACAAGGCTTTTTCAACCCTCCAGGGAATTAGTTTTCGATTGCATTCCCTGATAACCATGAGCACCTCTTTGCGTTACTTCTCGCCGGAATATATCAGCTTTACCTCCTCTGCATTCGGCGAAACCGGGGGCACCCGTAATGAAAGCGGGTTTTATTTTGCTTTGGAAGCCTACCCCTTCCGGTTTCTGAAATCTTCATTTTATTCAGACATATACCAATTTCCCTGGTTAAAATATACAGCTTGTGCTCCCTCTTTTGGCAATGATATGGTTTTGAAAAATGAAATCCGCATTCACCGCAATTGGGATCTCATAGTCTATATAAAAAGGGAGAATAGTGAGGGAGAAATAAAGACAGAAAACCGGGAAGGAGCGGGATTGAAAAAAATGGAAGCAAAAGAGGATAGGCGCATCCTGTTCCGTAGTATCTGGAAACCCAATGATTTCTTCACTTTTAAAACAAGCCTGGAGCAAAAAATGTCCAAAACTGAAAGTACTTCAACCTTGAAGTCCAATTTCCTCTCGCAGGATATTACCGCTTCCCTTTTCTCCGATCATCTGCGGTTCTCGGCACGGTTCGCTCTTTTCGATATCCCGGACTGGTCAGTAAGGATTTATGCCTGGGAAAATGATTTACTCTATGCCTTTTCCTCCCCTGCCTTTTATCACAAAGGCTCCCGTTACTATTTCGTTGCACGATACTCCCTAAGCGAAAACCTTAAACTTTGGTTTAAATATGGGGCAAGCTGTTATATTTCAGACATTGTTTCCGGAACGGGACCAGACAAAAGGGAAGGGAATCTGTTTGAAGAATTTAAAATACAAGTACAATGGAAAATTCCTTAATCCATTTTGATATCGCGAAGATTTAGCTGTATACTTTTCTCTCCTCTAAACTCATTCTCATCGATGCAAAAACAAATATCAAAACCAAGTCCCCGGGAAATAACCGGGTATTTGGATCCCTGTTGAAAAGCAATGGCCCGAAATACCTGGTAGGGATCCTGCTCCTGTACCAGCGAGAGTTTGAGGTGTTCACTATTAAGTCCAACACATCTGCATTCTCCGTTATCAGATACATTCTCAGTGAGAAAAACAGGGGCCATATTTTCCGGGCCATGAGGTCTGAACTGCTTCAGTAAACGAACAAATTTATCGTTAATCTCACAGAGTGAAATTTCCGTATCAATTTCCACGGTGGGCACCATTTGGTCCGGTTCAATATTCGCAGCGACAATTTTTTCAAACTTTTTCTGAAATTCCGGTACATTTTCAATTTTCATGGTCAACCCTGCTGCGTATTTATGTCCCCCGAAATTCTCCAGCAAATCACTGCACTCCTCAATGGCCTGATACAGATCGAAGCCATTGACCGAACGGGCTGAACCGGCAGCAAATCCATTCGAACGTGTAAGGATAATGGTTGGACGATAGTAATGGTCCATAAGCCTCGATGCCACGATGCCAATTACACCTTTGTGCCATTCAGGATTAAACAGAACGGTCGATTTCTTTTCTCTCAACCTGGCATCTCCATGGATCATATTCAGGGCTTCCTGGGTGATAAGGGTATCGACATTTCTTCGGTCTGAATTAAATACATTGATCTTCTGCCCGATTATCCTTGCCTCCTGAATATTTCCGGAAATCAATAAATCGACCGATTTTTTACCCGATTCCATTCTGCCTGCGGCATTTATCCGGGGTCCAATTTTAAAAACAATATCCTCGATCTGTATCTCCTTGTTTTCTATATTGGCAATCTGAAGAATGGCTTTAATACCGATCGATGGGTTTTCATTGATCCTTTTCAATCCATAATGTGCGAGAATCCTGTTCTCCCCATTTATGGGGACCATATCCGATGCAATGCTGATCACCACCAGGTCAAGGAACTTTTCAAGCTCTTCAAACGGGCGGTTCATTGCCGATTGAAATGCCTGGACCAATTTAAACCCCACTCCACACCCACTCAGCTCGCTGAATGGATAAATACTGTCGGCACGTTTGGCATCCAAAACAGCAACTGCCTGGGGAATCACTGCACCCGGAGTGTGATGATCGCATATAATGAAGTCTATTCCTCTCTCACGGGCATATTCAATTCTGGAATTGGCTTTGATCCCGCAATCGAGGGCAATAATGAGCTTAAAACCCTTTTCGTGGGCATAATCAATTCCCCGGTAGGAAATCCCGTAACCCTCCTCGTATCGGTCGGGTATGTAATAATCAATTGTGGGAAAATAATCTTTGAAATAACCATAAATAAGGGAAACAGCGGTTGTCCCGTCTACATCATAATCCCCGTAAACCAGTAATCCCTCTTTTCGCTGAATCCCATCCCGGATGCGGTCAACCGCCTTTTGCATATCGGGCATGAGAAAGGGATCATGCAGTTGATTGAGCTGTGGGCGGAAGAAGTCTTTTGCCTGGTCAAATGTCCTGATTCCCCGCTGCCATAAGAGATTGGCTATTCCCCTTTCTATTCCCAGAACACTTATTAGATGATTCAGCTCAGATTCAATGCCTTGTTCTTTGATAATCCAATTCTTCACCATCTTAGTCCTCTCATTTCTGTTTGCTTACAAAATTAACAATAAACTTATCAATTACCGCTTTTCAGCCCAGGATGAGTCAATGCAAATCATCAAGATACTGATTATCTGCCCATTATTTAGTACAGGATTTTCAGAACCCCCCTTCTTTCCTTATCCTTGCTTCTTCTTCCATGCATTAATGGGTGAACTTCCTAAAACTCGTCTGACATTTTCAATTATCTTTGCAAAAATTCAAATTATATACCATGAGCGCACACATCCTCAGCGAACAGGAGCAAATAAGAAGGTCTTCTCTTGATGAAATCAGAAAATTAGGATTTAATCCCTATCCTGCAGAGGGTTTTCCTGTCAATATCTCCACCCTGAAAATAAAAGAATCCTTCGATCCGCAGCAAAATAACCTTACTGAGGTAAGTCTCGCAGGCAGGATCATGAGCAGGAGGATTATGGGCAGTGCCTCTTTTGCTGAGATTCAGGATGGCGCGGGTCGGATCCAGATTTACCTTCACCGGGATACCCTTTGTCCGGGTGAAGATAAAACCTTGTACAACAACCTATTTAAAAAGCTTCTCGACATAGGCGATATTATTGGAGTACGCGGAGAGGTATTTCTTACCCAGGTTGGCGAGATTACCCTGAATGTAAAGGAATTGACTGTTCTTTCAAAATCATTGCGCCCCCTTCCGGTGGTAAAGGAGAAAGAGGGCAAAACCTATGACGCATTTACCGATCCTGAACAGCGCTATCGCCAGCGCTATGTGGATCTCATTGTAAATCCCCAGGTAAGGAAAACTTTTAAAATGCGTACCCTGATGGTGAATTCCATGCGGGAATATTTAAACAAGAAGGATTATCTCGAAGTGGAAACACCGATACTTCAACCCCTGTATGGCGGTGCAGCAGCAAGACCCTTCAAGACCCATCACAATACCCTTGACCAAACTCTTTATTTAAGGATCGCCAATGAGCTTTATCTCAAAAGGCTTATAGTTGGAGGGTTTGAAGGTGTTTACGAATTCTCCAAAGATTTCCGGAACGAAGGCATGGACCGCTTTCACAATCCTGAATTTACCCAGATTGAACTATATGTGGCCTATAAAGATTATCAATGGATGATGGATCTAGTAGAGGAGATGATCGAGAAAGTGGCCCTGGACCTACATGGTAAAACCATCGTGCAAGTGGGCGAATATCAGATCGACTTTAAAAGACCCTGGAAGCGCTTCACGATGTACGAGGCCATAAAAGAATATACAGGTATCGATATCAGCCGGATGGATGAGGAGGAACTACGGCAGACAGCCGGAAAGCTTGGGGTTGAACTCGATGAAAGCATGGGAAAAGGTAAAATTGTCGATGAAATCTTTGGAGAGAAATGCGAAGGGCAGCTCATTCAGCCCACCTTTATAACCGATTATCCTGTTGAAATGTCTCCTCTTGCCAAGAAGCATCGTACTGTAGAGGGGCTGGTAGAAAGATTTGAGGCCATTTGCAACGGGAAAGAATTGTGCAATGCCTTTTCAGAACTCAACGACCCCATCGATCAGCGCGAACGATTCGAGTCTCAGTTGGTTTTAGGTAAGCGCGGCGATGAGGAAGCGATGGTGTTGGATGAGGATTTCCTCCGGGCTTTGGAATATGGGATGCCTCCCACAGCGGGATTGGGGATCGGGATTGACCGGTTATCGATGATTATGACAAATTCCAGCTCAATCCAGGACGTTTTGCTTTTCCCACAAATGAAACCCGAAAAAAAACACCAGGTGACAATGGATGACCCTACCAAATACAGGGAAGCCGGTATACCCGGAGAGTGGATCGAGGTATTGCAAAAATTAGGGTATACCACTCTTGCTAAATTGAAAGAAGTGGAAAAACCCGGCAAGCTTCATCAGGAAATAATGGGTTATCGTAAAAAAAACAAACTTGACATTAATACGGTAAGCGTTGAGGATGTAGCTTCCTGGATTGGATAATATTTCCTATATTTATTCCATAAAAAAATGGAATATGCTTACTGTCCTTGAACACCCGCTCATTACACATAAAATCACCCAACTGCGCAAACAAGAAACCGGCACGAAGGATTTCAGGCAAAATCTCAACGAAGTAGCCGGACTGATGGCCTACGAAATCACCCGTGATCTGCCTTTAAAAAAAGTAAAAATTCAGACCCCGGTTTCTCCCTGTACAAGCTACGAGTTGGTCAAGAATATTATTTTAGTTCCCGTATTGCGGGCAGGTCTTGGAATGGTTGATGGAATCACTGCATTAATTCCTACTGCCCAGGTGGGGCATATTGGCATGTACCGGGATCCGGTGAGCCTTCAGCCTGTAAGTTATTATGCCAAATTTCCACCCAAACTTTCCGAAGCCGTAGTAATGGTCCTGGATCCAATGCTTGCGACCGGGGGAAGTGCGACCGCAGCGATCCAGGCATTAAAGGATAAAGGCGCCCTGAGTATCAAACTGGTATGCATTGTGGGTGCACCGGAAGGCATAAAACGAGTTGAAAAAGACCATCCGGATGTAATGATCTACCTGGCAGCGAGGGACGAGAAATTAAATGATCACGGATATATTATGCCGGGCCTTGGAGATGCTGGCGACAGAATTTTTGGGACAAGATAGGAAAGGGGGAAGAGGGGGAGTTAACCGCAAGGAGGAAAGGAGAAGAGTTAACCGCAAGGGGAAAGGAGAAGAGTTAAACGCAAGGGGCGCAATGGTGGAAGAGTTAACCGCAAGGGAAAGGAGAAGAGTTAACCGCAAGGGGCGCAAGGAGCGCAAGGGTGAAAGAGAAACCGCAAGAGGAAATAGTTAAACGCATGGTGCAATAAGGGAAGAGTAACCGCGAGGGGCAATAAGAGAAGAGTTAACCGCGAGGGGCAATAAGGGAAGAGTAACCGCAAGGGGCGCAAGGAGCGCAAGGGTGAAAGAGAAACCGCGAGAGGAAATAGTTAAACGCATGGTGCAATAAGGGAAGAGTAACCGCGAGGGGCAATAAGGGAAGAGTAACCGCAAGGGGCAATAAGGGAAGAGTAACCGCAAGGGGCGCAAGGAGCGCAAGGGTGGAAGAGTTAAACGCAAGGGAAAATAGTTAAATGCATGGTGCAATTAGGGAAAAGTAACCGCAAGGGGCGCAAGGAGCGCAAGGGTGGAAGAGAAACCGCGAGAGGAAATAGTTAAACGCATGGGAAGAAATTCCTTTGCCTTTCTGTACCCTTTGCGCCCCTTGCGCCCCTTGCGGTTAAATCTTCTTGCGGTTAAATCTTCTTGCGGTTTATCTTCCACCCTTGCACCCTTTGCGGTTCAATATTAAAAACCATGGTCATGAATAACTCTGACTTTACCCAAAACCCCATCATTCTTCCCCTGGTTCAGCGGGCTGAAAAACTTCGATAATCAGGTAAACGTTTTTCAGACATTATCGATTCGGAGGGAAATCAATATGTTGATCTCGTGCAGGAAGGCGGTGGCGTCCTCGGCATTGCCCTGGTGGGCTATACCTATATCCTGGAGAAATCAGGCATACGCTTTTTTAGTCTTGCCGGTACTTCAGCAGGGGCAATCAATACCCTTCTGGTAGCCTCTCTGGCAAAACCCGGGGAATCTGTATCCGAAAAAATAATTCAAATTCTCAGTAATAAGAATCTTTTTGATTTCGTTGATGGACCACGCTATGTGAGAAAACTCGTTGAGAAACTCGTGAACAAGAAAAAAGGGATAGGCTGGCTCATCGCCTTGAATTCGTTTTCACTATACCGTAAATTGAAGGAGGAGTTAGGATTAAACCCCGGTACCAATTTTGAAAACTGGATGAATGCTCTCCTCTTCGAGGCAGGAATAAATACCCTTAAAGACCTGGAAGACAAGAGGAAACTATTGCCCGATGGGCTTATGAATATAAACGATCCGAATGATCATAATTTACATCCAGCCCTGGCTTTTATAGCCTCGGAAATTACCACCCATACCAAAGCCGAGTTTCCGAAAATGGCTTCCCTGTATTGGTCGCGGCCTGAAGAAATTTCCCCAGCCCTTTTTGTCAGGGCCTCCATGTCTATCCCCTATTTTTTCGAACCCCTTCTGGTCAAAAACCTGCCGGATGCAGGGGAGTCGAAAGTAACCGGTTGGGATAAATTTGCGGGGTATACCGGGAGAGTTCCAAAATCGGCCCGATTCGTTGACGGGGGCATTTTATCCAATTTCCCGATCAATGTTTTTCATCGCTGGGACGGGAAGCCTCCGCGCAAACCGAGTTTTGGGGTTAGACTCAGTACCTACAGAGAGACTTATAGTAAAACCAAACATCTTTTTAATTTTACCGGGGCAATAATCAGCACCATGAGGCAAATTTATGATTACGATTTCCTGATGAAAAATCCGGATTACAAGCAATTGATATGTCTGATTAATGCAGACCGGAAATTTAACTGGCTGAATTTTACTATATCCAAAGAAAAACAAATCGCATTGTTCAATCTCGGGGCACAAAAGGGGATTGAATTTCTGGAAGGGTTTGACTGGGAAAAATATAAAAAAAGCAGAAAAAATCGGAAGTAAGGGTTTTTCTATTGCTCACTTTGTGGAGAGAGACTTCCAGCAAATATTAACATTTCTTTAAATATGAAAACCTAAATTTTTCCCTATCTTCAAAATTTAACCCTTTCCGCTTAAATAGTAATGCTAAAACATTCCTAATTATGGCAGAAGATTCAAATAGTTTTTATCATCCTTCAGAAGAGATCCTGAAATCAGCAAGAATAAAGGATTATGCTCAGGTTTATAAAGAATCGGTGAAGAACCCTGAAAAATTTTGGGCCTCCGAAGCAGCACAGATTCACTGGTATAAAAAATGGGACAAAGTACTCGACACTTCCGACAAGCCTTTCTATAAATGGTTTTGTGGAGGGAAGACGAATATTGTAGCCAGTGCCATTGACCGCCACCTGGAAAATGAAACCCGCAATAAACTTGCGCTGATCTGGGAAGGGGAACCAGGCGATTTGCGTACCTACTCGTACCATGCCCTGAACCGGGAAGTTTCCAAATTTGCCAATGTTCTGAAAGCTATGGGGGCTAACAAGGGTGACATTGTTACGATATACATGCCTCAGATTCCGGAAATGATTATTGCCATGCTGGCCTGTGCAAAAATCGGCTCGCCCCATTCCGTGGTTTATGGTGGTTTCAGTGTAGAAGCCCTGGCGGAAAGGATTGCTGATGCCAAAAGCCGGATATTGGTTACAGCCGACGGCGGATTTCGTCGTGGAAAAGCCACAGAGCTGAAAAATATTGCCAACGAGGCCATGAAACGCTCCCCAACCATTGAAGCCTGCATTACCGTTAAACGGACCGGAGAGGAATGTTACATGGAAAATGACCGAGATTTCTGGTGGCATAAACTTATGGGAATGCCTATTGCCAACGCCACTTGTGAAACTGAAGTGATGGATGCTGAAGATCCACTCTATATTCTCTATACCAGCGGAACGACTGGGAAACCGAAAGGACTTGTGCATACTCATGGCGGATATTCCGTTTACGTCGCCTCTACCATGAAATATGTATTCGACATCACACCAAAAGATCGTTGGTGGTGCGCAGCAGATCCGGGCTGGGTCACTGGGCATTCCTATATCGTTTACGGTCCGCTGATTAACGGGGCTACAATAATGCTGTACGAAGGAGCACCCAATCACCCCTACCCCAACCGTTGGTGGCAGATGATCGAAAAATATGGAATCAATATATTATACACCTCCCCCACCGCCATTCGCGGGCTGATGCGTTTTGGCTCCTCATGGGCCGAACGGCACGACCTAAGCAGCCTGCGGCTTCTGGGTTCAGTTGGGGAACCTATCAACCCCGAGGCATGGAAGTGGTATTATGAAGTCATCGGCAAAAGCAAATGCCCCATAATGGATACCTGGTGGCAAACGGAAACCGGGGGATTCATGATTACTCCCCTCCCGGTCACCCCTTTAAAACCAGGCTCTGCCACGCTTCCCTTTTTTGGAATTGAAATTGCCGTGGTAGATGAGAAGGGAAACGAGACACCCCCGGGAAATGAAGGCAATCTTATCATCAAAACCCCCTGGCCCGGGATGGCCAGAACAATTTTGGGCGATCCGCAACGCTATATTGAAAAATACTGGAAACAATACAAAGAAAAGGGGTGGTACCTCACAGGCGATTCGGCCAGGATTGATGAGGATGGGTATGTATGGGTTATTGGAAGGATTGATGATGTACTTAAAGTAAGCGGCTACCGCCTTGGTTCTGCCGAGATAGAGAGCGCCCTGGTCAGTCATCCTTCTGTTTCCGAAGCTGCTGCAGTTGGTTTGCCCGATTCCTTGAAAGGAAATATTATCCATGCCAGTGTTATCCTCACCCAGGGATTTGAACCTTCCGACAAGCTGGCAAATCAGCTTAAACAACATGTTGAAAACGAGATCGGCCCCATTGCCCGCCCGGCACATGTAGTATTTGTCGATTCCCTTCCCAAAACCCGGAGTGGGAAAATTATGCGTAGGGTAATAAGAGCAAAAGCACTGGGACAGGATGTTGGGGATTTGACAACGCTGGAGGATTGAGTATTGTGGAACAGAAATCGTCAAAAGGATTGACAATATTCTTCAATGGCTACTTTGAAATAAGGTCCTTGCTATAATTTTTCCAAGAACTTTACTTCACTCATATTGTTCCCCAACTAAACTCTTACTATTTTTGCTGCTTAAAATAAAAAATGAAATGAAAAACTTCAAAATAGATATCAGCCAGGTCTACAATTTCGTAAGCAAACAGGAAATTCAGGCTCTTGAAAATGAAGCATTAAAAAGCCAGCAAAAACTGCACGATGGCAATGGCCAGGGAAGCGATTTTCTCGGCTGGCTTAAACTCCCTTCAGAAATTTCCGAAAACGAGATTTCCACCATAGAAAATACAGCCAGAAATCTCAATGACAAAGTAGATATTGTGGTCGTGATTGGAATTGGCGGATCCTACCTGGGCGCAAAGGCTGTTTTGGAAGCCCTTGGCAGCAGTTTCGAATGGCTGAACGAAAAAAAACCAGCGCCCCGGGTTCTTTTTGCCGGACAAAATATCGGGGAGGATTATCTTTCTGAACTTTTAAGCCTGTTAAAAGATAAAAAATTCGGCATCGTGGTTATTTCAAAATCGGGTACCACCACCGAACCTGCCCTCGCGTTCCGCCTGCTCAAAAACCTTCTTGAAGAAAAAGTGGGAACGACGGTATCCAAAGAGCTGATTATCGCGATAACCGATAAATCCAAAGGGGCACTTCGCAAGCTTGCCAATGACGAAGGCTATAAAAGCTTTGTCATCCCCGATGATATCGGTGGACGCTACTCTGTCCTTACCCCCGTAGGGCTTGTTCCCATTGCCATTGCAGGTTATCCAATCAGGAAACTGATTTCGGGGGCAAAGGATATGCAGGACAGATGTGCATCTGAAACAAGCTTTATGGATAATCCCGCTGCCCTTTACGCAGCAACCCGTAACGCTCTTTACCGGAAAGGTAAAAAGATTGAAATCCTGGCGAATTTCAACGATAAGCTGGTCTATTTCTCCGAGTGGTGGAAACAACTTTTCGGCGAAAGTGAAGGCAAGGAAAATAAGGGGATATTCCCTGCCAGCGTATACTTTACTGCCGATCTTCATTCTATGGGCCAGTATATCCAGGAAGGTGAACGCCATATTTTTGAAACAGTCATTCGTGTTAAACATCCCAATTCCCATCTGACCATTCCTTCAGATCCTGAAAATCTTGATGAACTCAATTACCTGGCCGGCAAGCGAATGGACGAGGTAAACAAAATGGCTGAACTGGCAACTATGCTGGCCCATGTGGATGGGGGTGTACCAAATATACAAATCGAAATTGAGGAAATATCCTCTTTCACTATCGGGCAACTCCTCTATTTTTTCGAGAAGGCGTGCGGGATAAGTGGATATATGCTGAATGTCAATCCATTCAACCAACCAGGTGTGGAAGCCTATAAGAAAAATATGTTTGCCTTACTGGAAAAACCAGGATTTGAAAAGGAAACCAAAAAGATCAGGGAGAGGCTGAAAGAGTAAATCCTGATCATTCTATCCGCATTAATATTTTTCATCCCTTATGTATTAGTTTGCCTGAATCCTCTTCACCAGGTTCCCTTTCTCCCGTGGTCGAAAAATATCATTGATTTTAACGGGTTTATTCTAACATTTTCTTTTTTCAGTCGAAAAACAGGATCGCCCCTAAATAAATTATTTGTCCAAACAGGCCGGTTTTGTTAGGAAATTCTCCCCATTATTGTTAACTTATATGAGTTTTAAGCGTTTAAATATAAATAAGTAATAAATAATGAATTTTCTTGCCCACATATATCTCTCCGGAAACGAGGAAGAAATAATCGTGGGTAATTTCATGGGCGATTATGTCAAGGGGAGGGATTACCTGAATTACCCTGAAAAAATTATGAAAGGGCTTATCCTGCATCGAAATATTGATTATTTCACTGATTGCCATCCAGTAACCAGACAAAGTAAAAAACATGTAGATCAATATTACCGTAAATATGCAGGAATTATCATCGATATTTTTTATGATTTTTTCCTTATTCAGGAATGGGATTCGTATTGTAGCATGCCGCTTAATGAGTTTGTTTCCAACACATTTGAGGTACTCAAGAAATACTATGCCACTTTCCCCCAGGGAATAAAAAACTGGTTCCCAAATTTTATACGCAACAACTGGTTAATGTCCTATTCAACAGAAGATGGAATTGAAGCAGTGTTACATAGAATGGCAAGTCGCACTTCCCTGCCAGATTTTACCGAATTTGCCATCGATATTCTACGTCGTGAACATAAAATATTGAAGCAGGAATTTAATCAGTTCTTTCCTTCGATAAGAGAGTACGTTCATAATGAATTTGGTATCCAAACCGGTTGTCCCGGGTCAGTGGTTAAACTCCATCCTGACAGCATCCAGCTTAAGGAAAATGAATAACAGGATGGTAAACGCCCACAAGGATGAACCGCCATAGCTGAAGAATGGCAAAGGGATCCCAATTACCGGAAATAATCCGATAGTCATGGCAATATTCACGAAAAAGTGGAAAAAAACTATGGAAAATAATCCATATCCGTAAACTCTGGCAAAAGCACTTCTTTGTCGTTCAGCCAGCTGGATTAACCGGATCAGCAATACGGAAAATAATCCGATAACCACGATAGAGCCAATGAATCCCCATTCCTCTCCTACGGTACAAAAAATAAAATCCGTACTTTGCTCTGGCACAAAATGCAGTTTCGTTTGGGTGCCCATAAGGAAACCCTTCCCCAAAAATCCACCAGAGCCTATTGCGATCTTCGACTGATTAAGATTATACCCGGCCCCATGAAGGTCAGTTTCCAAACCAAGCATAATATTGATCCTGCGCTGCTGGTGATCGCCCAAAATATTGTGATAACCATAATCAATAGCCGATGTATAAACTAAGGCTGCCAAAACAGCTAATACAATTATGGAAGCCTTTTTTATTCTCTTCATAAAAATTACCACAAGGAATATAACAGAGGTCAGGATCATGGAAAAAAGAGCTACCCTAAACAAGGGGTTTTCCCAGGAGGTCAGCATGGAAATCAGGTAAAAGAAGCCGAAAGCTCCAGCATAAATTAAGGCAGCTTTCCCAAAGGAAGCAATACTTCCTGAAATGTACCCCCATGCCATTAAAGATAGTCCGGCTAAAATAATCAGCACGAGGAATGGATCAACCAAAATCACCATAAAAAACAGAATAATCAGAGAAACAATGATGAATAGAATAATGGGAGAAAAACCTTCCCGATAAATAGCCAGGATAAGGGCAAAAAATACGATAGCGGAACCGGTATCCGGTTGCATTAAAATAATAACCGATGGCAGAAGGATGATCCCCATTGATTTAATGAAAGTCCTGAAATTTTGGGCATTGACGTTAAAGCCTGAGAGATATTTCGCTAATGCCAACACAGTGGCCGGCTTCGCGAATTCTGAAGGTTGAATCTGAAAAGAACCGATGGCAAACCAACTCCGGGCCCCATTGATTTCCTTACCTGCGATAAGCACGAAAATTAATAAAAGGATGATGAAGCCATATATAAAGTAGGCGAAAAAATTATAAAAGCGATGATCGACTAACATGACGGTCACCGCTAAAACTATCGCCGCAATGATCCAGAGAAACTGCTTGCCGTAACGCTGGTTAAAATCCAGGATGCTTGGATGCTCCGCTGAATAGACGGCTGAAAATATACTTAACCAGCCAAGTACCACCATAACCAGATAAAGGATTACCGTAAACCAGTCAATATTTAAAAATATGCTTCCCCGTCTGTTCATTGATCAGTCTTTATAAACTTTTTATTGCTATTCATGATGTGGGCTTCAAGCCATGGCCTTGAATTTGCCCCTTTTAAATATTTTTCTATCATCAGACTGGCGACAGGGGCAGCCCAGGTGGCGCCAAATCCGGTATTTTCAACATATACGGCAATGGCAATTTTAGGATTCTCCCTTGGGGCAAAAGCGATAAATATGGAATGGTCTTCTCCAAACGGGTTCTGTGCTGTTCCTGTTTTTCCGCATACAACAAGATCAGGTATTGCTGCAATTCTTGCTGTACTGCCTGCGCCCCCGTTAACCGCCAATTCCATCCCGTCGACCGCGATTTCGAACAATTCCGGATCAATGGAAGTCTGGTGTTTTACAAAAAATTTTTTATCCACGCTTCCGAATCCTTTCAGGCTCTTCAGAATATGAGGAGTATAATAATAACCCCTGTTGGAAATTATTGCTGCCATATTGGCCATTTGCAGTGGAGTAATCCCAAGCTCTCCCTGGCCAATAGCAAGAGAAATTACAGTGAGATAATTCCACCTGCCAATTCCATAGTATTTATTGTAATAGCCAGAAGAAGGGACCAGTCCGCGAAGCTCTCCGGGAATATCTGATCCCAGCCTGCTTCCAAAACCAAAAGAGGTTACATGATTCCTCCAGTTATTGAATGCAGAATCGGTCCGGAAGAACTTCTTATCTTCCAGTATCTTCCCAAGAACATGGCAATAGTAAGCGTTGCAGGAGTGTTGGATGGACTCCCGCAGGTCGAGAGGAGAATAATGATTATGGCAGCCTACATGTATGCCCCTGTTATAATATCCCAAATTGCAGTAAAATTCAGATGCTGGGGTGATCACCCCCTCCTGCAATCCAATAAGACCGTTAATGATCTTAAAAGTTGAACCTGGCGGATAACTTGCCGCGACAGCCCGATTGAAAAGAGGCTTCAGGGTATCCCCGGAGAGTGAATTAAAGTTAATCCTGAGCCCGCGTCCAACGAGCAAGTCCGGATCATAGGTAGGGACACTCAACATGGTAAGAATTTCCCCTGTGGAAGGCTCAATGGCAACTACCGATCCGGAAAAACCATCCATCAGTTTCTCACCATATTCCTGCAAATCGGCATCTATGGAAACCACAATATCCGAACCCAAAGTAGCAGGGAGGTCATACCTTCCCTCCTGCCAGGAATTGGTGACCCTGTTATGCACATCGACCATGAAGCTTTTCGAACCCTTCTTTCCTCGCAGCAAATCTTCATAGGTCTTTTCTATCCCGCTAATTCCAATATAATCTCCCATCTTATAGTAACTGTTCTTTTCAATCATATTCCGGTCAACTTCGCCAACATAACCCAGAAGATGTGCCGCAATATCCCTTGAATACCTTCGCAATGTCCTTGTTTGCACGAAAAAACCAGGAAACTTAAACAGCTTTTCCTGAAGTACCGAGCTCATTTCAGCAGAAACTTGCTTTAAAAAGATGGAAGGGGCGTAGAAGTTAAATCTGCGGGCTTTCAGAATAAGTGAATCAACCGTCCTCCTGTCGATCTGCAGGATGGAACAAAAATCGGTGGTGTCGAATACATCGAGCTGAGAGGGATTGACCATCAGGTCATAGGCAGCCTGATTTGAAACCAGAAGATCCCCGTTCCGATCGTAGATTAATCCTCTGGCGGGGTACTGAATTACTTCCCGCCGGGAGTTATTTTCAGCAGACATCTTATAGGAGCTGTCGAGTACCTGCATGGTAAATAACTTACCAAGAAAGACCAGGGCAGTTAAAATCACCATGATCCCCATTATATATTTCCTTCCAGCAAATTGATTCATTATCGGCGAAAGACAAAAAACTGACTAACTAAAATAAGAAAAGTGGTAAGTATAGAACTCAAAACTGTCCTTAAAAGTATGTGACCTATCTCTGTAAACCGGAAAACCTCAACGGTAAACAGGAAGGCGTGATGGGCGAGGACAAGAATGAAGGCATACTTGGTGAACCATAAAAGCCCATAATAGCTGATCCTGGGATAGGTACCGGAGTCATACCCTTCCCGGGGAGAAAACCCCTGCAGAACAAATGGACGAAGAAAGGCCATGAAAAGGGTGGCCGAAGTGTGCATCCCGGGTGTGAGGGAAACTATATCCATTGTGAACCCCAGAAAAAATGCAGAAACCAGTAGAAGCCAGTTGGGTACCTCAAAGGGTAAAAGCAGTATGAAGATAACGTAATAATAGGGGTTCAGGTAACCGCTCAATTCAATATTATCGAAAATTATTACCTGCAACAGAATAACCACAACAAAACGGAATATATTTCTGGCATAAATTTTAATCATTCCCTGTAGTATTTTCGAGTGCTTTTTGCTCTTCGCTGTATATGCTATTTATAATATTGACATGCTGTAACCTTCTGAAATTTGTGGCCAATCTCACATTTATCTGGTAATAATTGCCACTTTTGAAAGTATGAGATTCAATGACTCCAACCAGAATGCCCTCCGGAAAAATGGAGGAAAAGCCACTGGTAATGATGGTATCCCCATCGTTTAATTCAACATGTACCGGGATTTCCCTGAGGCTTGCAATGTCCGGGTTTTTACCTTCCCATTCAATAATCCCAAAATAATTGTTTTTCTTGATCTTTGCGCTTAACCTGAAATTCCGGTTGATGATCGGGATAA
This sequence comes from uncultured Bacteroidales bacterium, assembly GCA_963779845.1. GTDB lineage: Bacteria > Bacteroidota > Bacteroidia > Bacteroidales > CAVZZV01. The sequence goes on from CAVZZV010000001.1 coordinate 843,288, forward strand.
CGGTGGCAAAATTTGGCGAGGCTTCAGCAACAATGCCTGCAACCCCCATTTCGGATATTACCGCCATATCCGAATGGATCCCATGATTGGTACCCTGGTTAATGGTAATCACATTATATTGCCGGCTCACTGAGTTATTGACTATTCTTGCCGGGCTATAAAAATATTTTCCATCGGTACTATCAGCAAGTGTGTCAAACTGTATAGAATCAAATGAGGATAAATAAATATATTCAGGTTCCTTTTCGAGTTCATTTCTCAAACGGACATTTTCAGCAATAAGGTCAGCATTTTGCTCCCTCAGGTCGAGATAATCGCGAAGCTGAGAAAATTCTTCAAAAAAATAACCCGTGATACTTCTGGAGAAATTCACAAAACGGGATTTTTGGAATGAATTGAACTGTACGATCATCATAAATGATATTCCTTCCAATAAAAGGAATAACAAGACAAAATAATTCCTTACGATAAATCGCAAAAGTTCTCTCATTCTTTCACTATAGAAATTTTTATCTCATTAAAAATGAAAACTTATCCACATTCTTCAAGGCTATACCTGTACCCCTGGCAACTGCCTGAAGGGGATCCTCGGCGATATGGAAGGGAATATTGATCTTGTCGGTAAGCCGTTTATCGAGACCTCTTAACAGAGCTCCTCCACCTGCAAGATAGATCCCGGCTTGTACGATATCCGCATACAATTCCGGAGGAGTTTGCTCAAGGACTGACAATATGGCAGTTTCAATTTTCGAAATCGATTTGTCCAGGCAATGGGCTATTTCCTGATACGATATGGGTATTTCAATGGGCATGGCAGTCATAAGATTAGGCCCGCGGACGATAAAATCGGCTGGAGGGTTCTCCAACTCGGGAAGGGAAGATCCGACACAAATCTTAATCTCTTCAGCAGTCCGTTCTCCAACTTTGATATTATGCTGGTGCCGCATGTAAGCCTGGATATCAGCAGTGAAACCATCGCCGGCCGTACGCAAGGATTGATTACATACAATGCCTCCAAGCGCAATAACAGCAATTTCAGTAGTTCCACCACCAATGTCAACCACCATGTTTCCCGACGGGGCTTCCACATCAATTCCGATACCAATGGATGCCGCCATAGGCTCATAAATCATATAGATGTCCCTGCCACCGGCATGTTCGGAGGAGTCACGGACAGCTCGCCTTTCCACCTCAGTACACCCCGAGGGTATACATACCACCATCTTCAGGGATGGGGTAAAAAACCGGTTCCCCTTATTGATCATCTTGATCATCCCCCTGATCATCTGCTCAGCAGCATCAAAATCAGCGATCACACCATCCCGCAAGGGTCTTATGGTTTTAATGTTTTCATGGGTCTTCCCATGCATTTGCCTGGCCTTTTCGCCAATAGCGATTAGTTTGTTTGTCCGCTGATCAACGGCAACAATGGAAGGCTCATTAACAACAACTTTATCGTTATGAATAATTATTGTATTTGCTGTACCCAGATCAATTGCTAATTCCTGTTGAAATGAAAATAAACCCATGTTATTATTAATGTTTAAAATGTCTTATTCCTGTTAATACCATACTTATGCTATTTTTGTTACAAAAATCTATAGAATCCTGATCCCTGACGGATCCTCCCGGCTGAATAACAGCATTCACGCCCGCTTTATCCTGCAATTTCAACAGAATCTGAAAAAGGGAAAAAATGCATCGGAGGCCATCACAGAAGCCTGTAGATCAAAGTGGAAACTTTTCGCTTTTTCAATAGCCTGCTTTAAGGCATCAACCCTAGATGTTTGCCCTACTCCACTGGCCAGTAATTGTTTATTCCTGGCCAGCACAATGGCGTTCGATTTGGTATGTTTTACGATTTTATTTGCAAACAGCAGGTCCTCAATCTGATGCTCCTCAGGTGATTTACTGGTCACCGTTTTTAAATCTTCTTTCGATTCCCGGTAAACATCCCGATCCTGTACCAACAAACCGTTCAGAGAGGTTCTTACCAAACGGTCCTGAAGTCCACCCGATTTTTGAATCAGGATAATCCTGTTCTTTTTCTGCTTCAAAATTTCCAGCGCCTCTGCATCATACGATGGAGCGATTACCACTTCGAAGAAAAGCTTATTCATCTCCTCTGCGGTTTCCCGGTCAATTCTGACATTGGAAATCAGAATACCCCCCCAAAAGCCGAAACAGGATCGCCTGCAAGAGCATCCTTCCAGGCATCGGTCAACTTTTCGCGGCTGGCAATCCCACAGGCATTGTTATGCTTTAAAATGGCGAATGTTGTTTCTTCAAACTCAGACATTAATCCAACCGCTGCGTCAATATCGAGCAAATTATTGTATGATATCTCTTTGCCGTGAAGCTGTTCGAACATCTCCTCGAAATCCCCAAAGAAATATCCTTCCTGATGTGGGTTTTCTCCGTAACGTAACTTTTTACCGGGTTTAACGCTTAACTTATATTCGCTCAACGACTGACTGTCAAAATAGGAGAATATCATAGAATCGTAATGCGAAGAAACACCAAATGCTTTCCTGGCAAATTCAAACCGGTCTTCTATATCGGTCGAACCATTCTTCTCTTCAAGTAATGAAAGAAGGGAGCTATATTGATCCCTGGAAGAAACCACCAACACATCTCTGTAATTTTTGGCCGCTGCCCGGATAAGCGAAATTCCCCCGATATCAATCTTTTCAATGATCTCCTGTTTTTCTGCCCCGGAGGCCAAAGTCTCTTCAAAAGGATAAAGGTCAACAATAACCAGGTCAATTTCAGGAATTCCGTATTCTCCCAATTGCTCCTTGTCAATCTCTTCATGCCTTCTGGAAAGTATTCCTCCAAAAACTTTTGGGTGAAGTGTTTTGACCCTGCCTCCAAGAATAGAGGGATAGGAGGTCAGTTCTTCAACCGAAGTTACTTTTACGCCATGATCGAGGATAAAGGACATGGTCCCCCCGGTAGAAAAAATCTTTACATCCAGCTCATTCAGCTTTTTGATAACTTTATCGAGATTTTCTTTATAATATACGGAGATGAGAGCCGAGTTGATTTTTTGTAAACGATTCATTTGTAGTGTTTTGTTATAAGAGTACCAAAATTACCGATTCCTCAATAAATTGATTATTTTTAAGTACTTAAATTCAGCGTAAAATTATACAAAAGAATCGTTATTTGTTGATTAATTGAAGTTTTAACCAGATTTTTTACAACTGATCAATCTTTTTATCCAAAATGTTTAAAATTGCAAGGTTAATTGGGGAAAGTTTTCTTTTTGCTTCCAATTCATTTTTCGTGAATAAACTCCGCACATCCTTATCGTTGCTGGGAATTACAATTGGCATATTTGCCATTATAGCGGTCTTTACCATTGTTGATTCCCTTGAGGCGAATATCCGGGAAAGTGTTTCTTCATTAGGCAGCAATGTAATTTATATAGACAAATGGCCCTGGACGGAAGAGGAGGGCAAAGAGTATCAGTGGTGGCAATATATTAACCGGCCCGTACCGACTTTTCACGAGTATACTTACATCAAGGATAAATCCAGACTCGCCTCAGATGTCGGATTCACAGTAACCACCAATTCTACTGTCCAATACCTCGATAATAAAGTTGAAAATGCAGGTGTTATGGGAATTACGCCAGAATTTGTTTCCATACGTGATTTTGACATTGGCTCCGGAAGGTATTTTACAGATTATGAAATCCTTGCAGGTCGCAACTATGGGGTTATGGGAAGTGAAATCGCTTCCAAATTATTTGCCAATGCCAATCCAATTGACAAGGATATTACTATTCAGGGATTTAAAATCAGAGTTATTGGAACACTTGTTACGGAAGGAAAAAATGATTTTGGACAGTCTCTGGACAAATCCATCATCCTTCCCGTCAATTTTATAAGAAATCTGGTGAATATCCGAAGGGAATCAATGAATCCAAATATATGGGTAAAAGCATCCTCCACTGTGAGCAATGAAGCATTGCTGGATGAACTTACCATGCTTATGCGGTCGACCCGCCGGCTGAAACCTAATGCTGAAAATAATTTTGCTCTCAACCGCTCAAGTATGCTCGACAAACAATTGCAAACCGTTTTTTCCACCCTGAACATCGCAGGCTGGTTCATTGGGATTTTTTCCTTGCTGGTAGGAGGATTTGGTATTGCCAATATTATGTTCGTAGGCGTGAAAGAAAGGACGCATATCATTGGAATCCAAAAAGCCCTCGGGGCAAAAGCTTACTTTGTCCTTTTGGAATTTATTTTTGAAGCTATCCTGCTCGCCATTGTGGGGGGATTAATCGGTCTGATCCTGGTGTTTGCCGGAACGCAAATTGTCAATTCTATGACCGATTTTAGTATCAGCCTTACCTCGGGTAATATAATCATGGGGCTGGTAATATCTTCAATAATCGGTCTCATCGCCGGATTGGCCCCCGCTTATACTGCCTCACGCCTTAGCCCCGTAAATGCCATTAATACCAGCTTTTAGATACTGATCAGGCTCACTTAGCAATAGGACAGGGAGCGAAAAAACATCGCTATTAAATCTGACCCGCTTCAATCATCTTCACAACCTGTTCAATAAGTTGGTCCTCCCCGCTTGGATCATATTCGGCTTTGAGATTAGAACCAAAAATCCTGGCAACAGTCTGCCAAAAGCCGGCAGATAAATTTCCTTTTAAACCCTGCAACACCTGATAGGTCGTGTTGCCGGTTTCCCGGTCGATAAGTTTTAACAGGATCCTCCCCTGCGTTATGGTTAGATGTTTCACCTCATCTTCAAACTCATTCCGTATCTGTTTCTCTGTCTGCTTTACCAGTTCCTTCCGTTTTTTCTCACTTTTGATCCCTACCAGCTTCTGGTCAAGCTCCAGCAATTTATTGGCTGCAAGCTGGGCATATGGGTATGCAGCCTTTACATTCACAATAAGCCGTCTGTAACGCCAGTAATCCCATCTGTTTTTAGCCTCGTACCTTGGAAAAACATAGATCTCCGGAATGTCAGAAATAAAAACTGTATCTCCGTTGATAATTTTCGCCTTAAGGTAGCCCGGTTTTCCGGGGGATTTTTGGGCAGAGGAAACCTGGAGAAAAAGTAGAATTAAAACGATATAATTAACAATAAACTTCATTTTATCCTTAAAATCTGATTCTTTCCAAAAAACATGCCTGAATAATATACGGATAAAGGTAAGGCAATGTTGTTGATCGGCAAGAATTGAATTGACCTCCAATTGATCCCCCAAAAATTAATTTGAAGGCAAAAATGATGTATACAGATTAAATCAATGTTAAGCTCCGGTGGAAGTGTCCAACTCTGGAATTTCTCAATTCCGGAATCAAAATTATGTTATCCATGCTCGTTTCCTGTTCAGCCCAAACTCCCGGATAGGAAGCAAAGCAGGAGGATAATCTGTTTCCGGGGAAATTTTATCCCCACCTTCTCATTGGACTAAATCGTTCGTATCATAAGGTTTAATTAATCCCATATTAATTAAACCTTAACATGCCCCGCTGCTTTTCATCCTTTAAGACAGGTAAATTTAATCAACAGATAATCTATGCTTAGCATGCTATTGCATACAATAGACGAATTTTGATACTGAAGAAAAAATAAATTATAAAAATGAAAAAAGCATTATTATTATTAACTCTTACCCTATTTGCGGTAAGCATCCATGCCCAGAAAGGCATTATCAGGGGCAGTATTACCGATGCAGCAATAGGAGAAGCCCTTACCGGGGCCACCATAGTCGTTCCGGGAACCACTTATGGCATTATTTCCGACCTTGACGGGATTTATAATCTTTCCCTGGAACCAGGAATCTATTCATTAAGGTTCTCCTTTATTTCCTATGAATCCAAGGTGTACGATGAAATAAGGGTAGAACCCGGAAAAACTACAGAAATAAACGTAGTTCTTTATCCATCCACTACTGAAATCGAGGAAATCGTAGTTTCGGCAGAGATGCGCAAGAAATCGGAAGCCGCTATCCAGGTGATGCAGAAGAATTCGGCAGTGGTTATGGATGGTATCTCTGCTCAGCAAATATCCAGGTTGGGAGACTCGGATGCAGCAGGGGCCCTGAAAAGGGTAACCGGGATTTCTGTGCAGGACGGGAAATACATATATGTTCGGGGACTAAGTGACAGGTATGTAAAAGTAACGCTTAACGGGGCTGAAGTACCAGGTTTGGATCCCAATATCAACACAGTCCAGATGGATCTTTTCCCTGGAAACATTCTCGAGAACATCACGGTAAACAAAACTTTCTCTCCTGAATATTCAAGCTTCACTGCCGGCCTCATCAATGTTTCGACTAAAGACTTCCCTTCAAAATTTTCGTTTCAGGCCTCGGCAGGAACTCAACTTAACAGCATTACCCATTTTAATTCCGGTTTTCTGAGCTATAAAGGGGGCAAGTTGGATTGGTTGGGCATTTCCGATCGAACACGTGACCTGCCCCAGAGGGCAAAGGGTGTTGATGTTCCTTCCATAAACTCCGAATCAGCGAAAAATATAGAGGAAATATCACAATCATTTAACGACATTCTTTCTGTACAAAAAACAAAAGCATCCCCTGACATGAGCTATTCTCTTTCATTCGGGGATCAAAAGTCATTTGAAAACCGTTCCTCCCTGGGATATATCGCTGCGGTCAGCTATAAACAAGAAAGCACCATGGTTCTCAATGGACGGCTGGACGATTATGAGGCAAGCTCGGCAAGCTCGGTACAGGCATCAGAACTCTTATCGGAAAATGTTGGCACCTATAATGCCACCTGGAGCGTACTGTTAGGTATGAACTATAAAATTAATGCCCGAAACAAAATCGGATTCAACCTGCTAAGAAACCAGAACGGGCAAAAGCAAGCTAAGTTCATGGAAGGTAACACCTACGAGTCAGATTCATACGCCATGCAAAAATACAGTTTGGAATATCTGGAACGTACGCTGTCATCCTATCAGGTTTCCGGACATCATGAACTGCCGGGATTGAATAATGCAAAAATTTCCTGGATATCCTCTTTTAACCACTCGATCCAAAATTCACCGGATACAAGGTTTTTTATCAATGAACTCGTTTTCAGCGGCGAAGATACCTTGTACTTTGTCCGCTCGAACCGCAAACCCGAAAGAAGGTACCGGGATATGTGGGAGACCAACTGGCATACCCGCCTGGATCTGAGCTTGCCGGTCAATCTTATCAATGACCGTTCAACCATTAAAACGGGTATCTCCTACCTGACAAAATTCCGGAACTCCGACGAAAACAGGTTTACGATCAATACATTGAGTTCTTTTGTTTACAATGGTAATCCATCCACATATACCCGTTCGGAGAATATAGTAAGTGCTGAAGATTATTCACACGGGGTCTATTACGACAATGACTTTTTCACAAACGGTTACCTGAGTTTTACCGGGAAGGATATCATATCCGCGGCTTACCTGATGGCCGATATTTCTCCCATTTCCAAATTACGCATCGTTGCAGGCCTCAGAATTGAAAAAACAAGCAGCGTGATCGAAAACAAGGTGGATACCATCGAATTTTCCAGACCATCCCAGAAAAAGAAATATGTTTATTATGAGCCGGATGCTGTTTTTGATCCCCTTCCTTCTATAAACATCAGCTACAGTTTGACGGAGAACATGAAACTCCGATTGGGATTGAACCAGAGCATTGGACGCCCCTCGTTCCGGGAAAGGGCGCCCTACCTGTTTTATGAATATACCGAAGGAACAAACATTCAGGGAAATCCAGAATTAAAACGAGGCCTTGTTAACAATTATGACCTGCGCTGGGAATATTTTTTCAAACCTGGGGAGATGATTTCCGTGAGTGCCTTCTACAAAAATATCAATGATCCCATCGAGCGTTATAAGGTCCCAAGTACCGGGAACCTGACAACGTACCGTAATGGACTTGATTCGTACCTGTACGGTATGGAGCTGGAAATAAGAAAAAGTCTTGATTTTATGAGTGCATTAAAAGATTTTGAAATAGGAGCCAATATTTCGTTTATCAAAAGTGTGTCCCCTGTCGACACATTGCGATTGAGGCTCGCCAGGGAAAATGTGCCCGGCTTTCCTTCCATCAGGCCCCTGTTCGGCCAGTCACCCTACATTGTAAATGGCTTCCTAAGCTATTCCAACCCCATTTCAGGAATTTCCGGGAATATCGCCTTCAATGTTGAAGGACCAAAAATAGTGATCATCAATAAGTTTCAAACCCCTGATGTTTATGAAAGACCTTTTGCGAATCTCAATCTTAACATGAGTAAGTATTTGGGAAACCATTTTACTGTAAAAACAGCGATAAAAAATTTATTGAACAAAGATTTCAGGCAAAGCCTCAGGCTTGAAAACGGGGAGGAGTATTCCTTTAGAAAATATAGTGTAGGAAGGACCTTTTCAATAGGATTGGTCTACAATTTCGAATGACAGGAGGGGAAAATTTACAATAGAATAAAGGATAAAAGTATTCATGGGTTCAGCCGGGGGGCTCACAGAAAAGAAAACGAAAAGGAATTAAAAAAGACAAAATAACAGACAACTCGAAAAATAATAAACGAAAAAATTAAAAAAATGAGAAAAATTATTACTTCAATCTTTATGGGGATGTGTATTGTTACTGCCCTTTCTGCCGCCAAAGTAGATGTTAGCGGATCCCTTACAGGGAACGTGAACTGGACAAAAAACAATGATTATTATCTGGATGGCTATGTTTACGTGGAGGATGGGGCTGTTTTGACGATCGAAGCCGGAACCGTGATTCGCGGTTATGCAGGTGATGTGCAAAATGCTTCGGCACTAATTGTTAAAAGAGGGGGCAAAATCATGGCCATCGGGACTCCGTCAGAACCCATTATCTTTACATCCGAAGCGGATGTAGACCTTCAGCGTCCAACAACCTTTCGTGGTGAATGGGGCGGAGTGATCATCCTTGGAAAAGGAACGCATAACAATCCCACGAACGATAATGGAATAGAAGGTGTTCCGGAATCAGAACATGCCTATTATGGCGGGAATATCAAAGACGACAACTCGGGGATCCTTCGCTTTGTTTCGATAAGGCATGCAGGGGTTGAACTGGCCCCCGATGAAGAAATAAACGGCCTTACACTTGGGGCAGTCGGTTCAGGCACGACTATCGAATATGTTGAAGTAACCTCCAACAATGACGATGGGATTGAATTGTTTGGAGGCAGCGTTAACCTAAGGTATATTATCGTGAGCGATTGTGCTGATGATTCCTATGATACCGATGAAGGATTCGATGGGCATATGCAGTTTATTTATACGGGTCAGGCCGGTGACGGAACAGGCGATAATTTCGGTGAACATGATGGTGGACCAAGTAATAATCTTTATGGGGATCCAATGGCAAAAATGGCCATATCCAATGCTACTCTGATTGGAGGTGGTGCCTCTGCCGGTGACCGGGCAGCCACCCTAAAGGAATATTTCGCCGGTTCCTATTATAACTCCCTATTTGCAGAACAATCCAAAGGAATCAGGATTGAATATAATGCTGACTTTGAATCCGGGGCAAATGGAGGGGTGTATACCCTATGGCATAAGGGGATTGTTAAACTGGAAAACAATATCTTCCAGAACGTGGCCGATGGAACACCAGCCAACATATTTACCGTTTATTCAGCTGTAAACGCCAATAATGAACCTTTATATATTATACCTGCAGATTCGATAAACAATTTTGTTAATTATTTTGCAACAGCAGGAAATAAAGCGATGAATGCCGGAATTACAAAAAGCCAGCCTGTCCCAACAGGGAACGTAGCTGGTGCCAGCTTTACAGGTCTCAATACGTGGTTTACCCCTGTGGATTATATTGGTGCATTTAATCCGGCAGTTACAGGCGGACATTGGGGAGGGGGTTGGTCACAAACCTTTGCAAGTGTTCCATTTGCAGATCCGACTACCGGATTTTCCGATAGAAAACCGGGGGAAATAACTTCAAGAGCTTTTCCCAACCCTGCCACTGAGCGTATAACCATTTCATTTGACAATAAATCAAATAATACCTATTCGATTATAATATACAGCATGGGAGGACAGGAGGTTATTAGAATGGACGGTATCCGCGAAAATAGCGTTCAGGTGGAAAGGAAAAATCTTCCCCCGGGCGTTTATGGCTATCAATTATCAGATGGGACAAGGGTATCTGTAGGCAAAATTATTTACAGGTAAAAGTTATCACTGATTCTTTTATTTTTTCTTCAGGAAGGGCGGTGGGATATTTTTATCCCCCGCTCTTTTTTATTGAGAAAAAAATGAAATCGAACCGGTTCTACCCGCGAAAAACAATGAAAAATATTCTAAACATTATTCCATTATATTTGTAATGTCTAGTAAACAATCTGGAAAATGTCAAAAACAAACGATCGGGAATATACAAATGGGGAAATCACGGTGTTCTGGAAGCCCTCAAAATGCATCCATGCTACCACTTGTTTCCGTGAACTTCTGGAAGTATACAATCCCAGAAAACGTCCCTGGGTCAATATGAAGGGCGCCCCGACCGAAAAGATTATTGAAGTCACGGATAAATGCCCTACCCAGGCCATTTTCTGGAAATATAATAAGGATTTGGACCACATCCCTTCTACTGTTCAGAACGGAGAGGAGTTAACGCCGGAATCTGTTATGGAACTTAAGGAGCAGGAAGAAATGGCCGATACCAAAGTAATGATCATGAAAAACGGCCCCATTCTGGTAGAAGGAGATTTTACGATCATTGGTGAGGACGGAAAGGAGCTGAAACAATCCATTTTGACCTCCTTTTGTCGGTGTGGGCATTCCAACAGTCAGCCTTATTGTGATGGTACACATCGTAAAATTGGATTTAAAGACGAATAAACATGTCAGAGAACCAAAAAACCCAGTTCCGGGTCATCGAACACGGCCCCCTGGAAGTTACAGGAAAATTTATTATTAAGGGAACAGACGGGAAAAAATTGGAAATTTCCAGTCCGGCCTTTCTTTGTCGGTGTGGCCACTCCTCTTCGAAACCCTTCTGCGACGGAACGCATAGTTTATGTGGTTAATAATTATCTTATTCATGGCAGGCACCCTGACCGGTTTTTTTCTGATGAACAGGAAAAATTTCAACCGGATCAGCGAAAAAGCAAGTACTTACGCCGTTTTTGTGCTTCTTTTCTTCATGGGACTGAATGTCGGAACCAACAGCGAAATTATGCAAAACTTCGCCGATCTTGGAATAAAAGCCCTTCTCATTAGTCTTTTTGCCGTCGGTGGGAGTGTCCTTCTGTCATGGTTAACATGGATCTTCCTATTCAAAAATGAGAAATAGCCTTATCATTGCCGGCTTTTTTATTATCGGTATCCTGACCGGAAGCGGAGGATTATTGCCCGAACAGTTTCCTGTGGAGGAAAGTCTCAAATATAGTCTTTATGGTTTGATGATTTTAATCGGTCTTTCTTTTGGAAGTGATCCTAAACTGAAAGAAATCATTAAATCTTTCAAACCCTCCCTGCTCCTCATTCCTCTTACCACAATAACAGGTACCTTTTTGGGTATTCTTGTCTATAATGCTTTGTTTTCCGATTTCACAGATGTTGATGCATATGCCATCGGAGCGGGCTTTGGATATTATAGTCTGTCGGGTATCCTTATTAATGAATATTCCGGGGAATTGATGGGAACTATTGCGCTCCTGGCCAATGTGATCAGGGAGATTATCACTTTATTGTTTGCCCCGGCTATTGTCCGGACATTCGGGAAACTGGCTGCGATTTCTTCAGGAGGGGCCACCTCCATGGACACAACCCTCCCCATTATTCTACAAGCCTCCGGAAAGGAATACCTCATAGCCTCCATTCTTCACGGAATAGTACTTACCATTCTTGTCCCCTTTATTATAAGCTTCCTGTACCAGGTTTTCTGAGCGTTTGTTATCTTTGTTGAAATCGAATTTATAATTTCAATCTATGAATGAGAAAACAAAGGTTGGCGTGTTCTCCGAGACCGGCCCTCTGGAATCAGTAATCCTGCATACCCCCGGCCCCGAAGTCGAGAACATGAGCCCGATAAATGCTGAGCGGGCACTTTACAGCGATATTCTTAACCTTTCAGTGGCCCGGAAAGAATACTCCCAACTGAGTAATCTGCTAAAAAAATTTACCCCTTGCCTTTACGTGGGTGATCTGCTTCTGGACATTTGCAAAGAGGAAGGTACAAGGGAGAAGCTGGTCAGAAAAATATGTGCAAATGAACATGTTCCCGGAATAATTGATCAGTTATTATTACTGGCTCCCCATGAACTCGCCAGACAACTTATCGAAGGTGTTCCTCTTAAACGGGACACTCTCACAGATTTTTTAAATGAAGAGAATTTTTCCCTTCGACCCCTGCATAATTTCTTTTTTACACGGGATGCTTCCTTCACTGTCTATAATAAGGTGTACATCTCAAAGATGGCCCGTAAAATACGTGACAGAGAGTCCATTATCATGGAAGCTGTTTTCAGCAATCATCCGGTTTTCTCCGCCGAAACTGAGAACCCAAAAGACTATGCCGGATTTACCGATAAGCTGAAAATTGAAGGGGGAGATATCCTCATCGCCAGGGAAGATATTGTGATAGCCGGGATAGGGGCACGCACAAGCTCCGAGGGCATTGATTTCCTTTTGGAACGTTTTAAGGATATGGGAGATGAGAGGCATTTGATCGTTCAGGAGATGCCTTCCGAGCCTGAGTCCTTTATTCATCTTGATATGGCCTTCAATTTCCTTGACAATGAAAATTGCCTGGTATATGAACCGTTAATACTAAAGCCGAATAAATTCGGTACTGTACATATCCATCTTCAAAATGGAAAGGTCAACTCAATTGAATATGTTAAAAACATTCCGGATGTATTAAAACATCTGGGTATGGATTTAAAACCTCTTTATTGTGGGGGAAGAAGGGACCCTCTTGCTCAGGAAAGGGAACAATGGCACAGCGGGGCAAATCTCTTTGCGATTGCTCCAGGTAAATTGATCGGGTACAGCAGGAATGTGCATACTTTAGAGGAGTTGAATGGAAATGGTTTTGAAATCCTCAAAGCCAGCGATATCCTGATGGGAAAAACCAATCCTGATCATTACCAAAAGTTCGTGATTACTATGGAAGGCTCGGAACTGGCAAGAGGGGGAGGCGGGGTGAGGTGCATGACCATGCCAGTTAGGAGAAGTGGCTGTCCTTAATGTCCGCTTTCTGCCACGATGGTTATCGGAATGAAGGCGAACAATAGCTTCGCTAAGTTTGCCAGCCCATATCTAATTCATCCAACGGATAATATTGACAGACAGACAATTAATAGTATCTCTCCAAAATGACCTTTTTATATTTTGGCCAGCTCTTTTACAAGGTCTGCTGCTTCCTGTAAGGTAATGGCTGAATAGACCTTCAGTCCGGAATCGTCGATAAGTTTTTTTCCCTCCTCAGCATTGGTACCCTGAAGCCTTACGATTACCGGGATCTGTATATCCCCTATTTTGTTATAAGCATCTACAACACCCTGTGCCACGCGGTCGCAACGAACAATTCCTCCAAAGATATTGATAAGTATTGCCTTTACATTGGGATCCCGAAGAATAATCCGAAATCCAGCTTCCACAGTGGCCGCGTTGGCGTTCCCCCCTACATCCAGGAAGTTCGCGGGATCCCCCCCGGATAATTTGATAATATCCATGGTGGCCATGGCAAGCCCAGCCCCATTGACCATGCAACCAACATTTCCATCAAGCTTAACAAAATTAAGATCATTTTTCCCGGCCTCCACTTCAGCAGGATCCTCCTCTGACAAGTCGCGCATTTCAGCAAAGTCAGGATGACGATACAAGGCATTGTCGTCAAGGTTCACTTTACTGTCAGCAGCCAACACGAGGTCGTCAGATGTTTTAAAGACAGGATTAATCTCAAATAATGAAGCATCAGAACCTTCATAAGCTGCGTAAAGTGAAGTCACAAACTTCACCATTTGCTTAAATGCAAGTCCCGAAACTCCCAGGTTGAAGGCAATTCTGCGTGCCTGGAAGGGAAGCAGTCCAGTTTTTGGATCGATCTCCTCCCTGAAGATAAGGTGAGGGGTCTTTTCAGCAACGGTTTCGATATCCATACCTCCTTCAGTAGAGTACATAATGGTATTCCTTCCGGTTTGCCGGTTGAGCAAAACAGACATATAAAATTCATTTATGGGATGTTCACCAGGATAAAATATACCCTGCTCCACAAGAATTTTCTGAACGAGTTTTCCTTCCGGTCCGGTCTGGTGGGTTATCAGGGTCATACCCAGGATATTTTTCGCGTATTCCCTGACCTCTTCGAGGGATTTGGCAATTTTAACCCCACCGCCTTTCCCTCTGCCGCCGGCATGTATCTGTGCTTTTACTGCCCAGGTGTTGGCACCGGTATGCGCCTGAATTTTTTTTGCAGCTTCATAGGCAGCATCGGGCGATTCAGCAATAATTCCTTCCGGAATGGCAACACCAAATTTTTTTAGTATGGATTTTCCCTGGTATTCGTGAATATTCATAGGTCATTATTTATTTTCAGTGGTCATATGGAACATCCCTACGATCATTCTTAAATGTGATTAAGACATTATTCATGGATGTTTCATCTTGTCAGTATTTCTAAATATGAAAAACTAAATCACTAAATCGCCAAATCTTGAATATGAATTGGCAGATAAAAACTAAACAGCGAATTTATCCTTTTTTTTTCACTTTAATAAGCAGAAATCCATATTTTCGCAAAAAGCAGCATTTGATGAAAAAATTGTCACTGGAAGAGTTAAACCGCATGAATACCGAAGATTTTAAAAAATCTCCAAAAAGGCCTTTAGTTATAATTCTCGATAACGTGCGCAGCCTAAACAATATAGGTTCGATCTTTCGCACCTGCGATGCCTTTCGTATTGAAAAGCTCATTTTAAGTGGTATTACAGCGACCCCCCCGCACCGGGACATTCAAAAGACTGCCCTGGGAGCCACAGAATCGGTCGAATGGGAGTATTCCCAGGATACGCTGCAAGTTGTCCGACCAATTGCATTCCCAAGCCTATAAGGTCTATGCTGTTGAGCAGGTCAGAAAAAGTATCATGCTGCATGATTTCCCCTATGACGGAAAATCAAAGCTCGCCCTTATCTTCGGCCATGAAGTGAAAGGAGTGGACCAGGATGTGATAGATAGGTGCGATGGGTGCATTGAGATTCCCCAATTTGGTACCAAGCACTCATTTAACATCGCGGTTAGTGTGGGGATTGTATTGTGGGAGCTCCTAAGGGGGTTAAAGATTAAACAAGTTCCATGTTAGCACAGGCAGCCTCGCTATCTTAAATAGTTTTTACTGCCGGGGGGTATAAAAAAAGGGTGTCTTTATCAGACACCCTTCAAAAACTTATTCAGCTATTTTTTATTGAACCATACCCTTAAAAGCATCATTCTCAAAATATTTTGCGAATTCCATATCAACCTTTGCACGATTTTTCAGACTACTGTCTTTAGCAAAAGCCATACGAAGGTTTTCCATAACCATATCGTCCTTATCCTGATTGGCAGCGATTACTGCTTTCAGATAGTATTTTTTGGCAAAATCTTCATCCACGTTATTAATGGTTTTCATCGCACCATCATAGTTATCCATAAGAAGTTTGACAAGGGCTGCGTTAAAGGAATCAGCATTTCCAAAGTAATTGGCTGCGGCTTCATAGTCACCCTGCATGATTTTAATGATTCCAAGGTTATAATTTACATCGGCACCGGCACCCATTGAAGAGGTGAACAGTTGCTCAGCCGATTCGACATCGTTGTTCATCAATGCACATACTCCCAGGTTATTATTGGCGATGTCGTTGTCCATAAGATCTTTTGCGGATTCGAAGGATTTCTTTGCATTTTTCACATCACCCTGTTGAATATAGATATTTCCCATATTGGTTTTTGCCCTGAAACATTTTGGGTATTTCTCGGATGCTTTGGTGTAAACAGCCAGTTTGGTGGAGGGATCATCGTAAAGATTGGCGGTATATAGTAGTTCTTCCAGGTTTAATGAATCAGGATCAGATTCCCAAAGGGAGGTAAGCTCCTCATCTGAATGACCAATTAAATCAACATTAATAGCCATTTTTGATCTTCTGAGTTCAGGAAGAATGTCTGTTTTTAAGACCTCAAATGCCTGTGAGAGGTTTTTTATTTCCCGTTCACGGACTGCAGGATCGCTGTACATGGAAAGAACCCTGAGAATAAGTTCCTTGTCCTGTATATTGCTGGCCTGAACAAGATCTTTAAAACCTTCCCAGTCTTCTGCCGTGTAGGATTCAGTGATAAAATCATCACCATCCCTGGAAATTTTTTCCTTTTTTATTTCACCTTTCAGGTAATTATTGGCTGATTTCTGACGGTTTTCTGCAAGTTTCTGGTTGAGGTCATAGGGGCCGTCGGGAGATGCGTAGGCAGAAAGGTTAATTCCTTTAAGATCTATTCTTTCATCTGTATCGGCTTTTTTAAGGAAATCCTTGAATGCCTGGATATCCTCCTTTTTAAGTTCAGAACTTCTTATATCGGCTCTGTTTATAATATAATTAATGTCAGCTTCATATTTATCGGGGATAACTCTCTGGAATTTATCGCCAATCATGATAGGCTTAGGATCAACCATTACGAGTTTAGGAGTAGCAATGACGCCTTCACCAATTTTGTAATCATCAAAGGTCATGCTCTTTCCTTTAAGTTCGGCGTTCACACGAACAACCAGATCAGACTTCATCATCTCTTCATTGAAAGGAACAGTTCCGGAATAGCTGTAACTACCGCCATCGGATGAAATAACCTGATTATTGGCTTCCACACTTTCCCCCTGTACAGTTTTGGATTCAAAAGCTGTCTCGCCGTCAGCATAGACCAATACCGGTGTAGCAGTAAGAATGGCCTTTTTATTAAAATATTTGGCGGGGTACTTGACATCAATTTTGACATCGACCTGGTCTGCCCGCTCCTCAAGCACTTTAGGGGTAACACTGTAGGTCACTGAACTCGCAGCTTCCTGCATTTTATTCAATCCTCCGCAACTGCTCAGGATTGCAGCGGCAAAGGTAAAAAGCGCTAGATAATTAAGTTTTTTCATAATACTCTGGTTATTGGTTACAATAAAATTCTCGATTATTAAATAAATTGTTACAAACTTAAAAATGTTTTTCATTAAAAACAAGGGGTAAAGTGGATTCCTCGCAATTATTCTTGATGAAACCCGCTATCTTAATTAAAAACTGATCGCTGTTTTGAGGAAATTAAAGTTTATACCAGTTTAATCCCGGTGAATATCCACGGTCAAAAACGGCCTGTTTAATTTTCTCATAATCCTCTTTACTACTTAAAAAATCGACATTTGTCACATCCAAAATCAAAATCTTTAAGCCGGGATGGGACTTCATAAAGTTAAAATACCCCCCCTGAAGTTTCTCAAGATACTCCGGATCAATATTCCGTTCAAATGTCCTCCCTCTTTTCTTTATATTTTCAATCAGTTTTTCGACACTTGAATGAAGATATAAATAGAGATCGGGTATCGGCAAATGCTGATGAACTATACCATATAACTGTTTATAAAGCCTTAGTTCGTCAGCAGGGAGCGTTATGCCTGCGAATATAAGCGATTTCGCGAGATGGTAGTCTGCTATCGCCAGAGGGGCAAACATATCCCGGCTCATTAACTCATCTTTATGCTGCTTATAACGCTCCGCCAAAAAAGAAAGTTCGAGGGGGAATGAATATTTTTCCGGCTGATCGTAAAATTTGGGTAGAAAAGGGTTCTCTTCAAACTTTTCCAGGATCAGCCGAGCGTTTAAATCCCTGGCAAATTTCAATGCCAATGATGTTTTCCCGGCTCCGATATTTCCTTCAATAACAATGTAATTCATCACACACATGAATAATTCACACCTCTATGGATGCCTCGTCTTTAGAAAAATTTCATCACGCAAAATGGATCGTATTGTGACAGGAATCATCTTACTCAAAACGAATCCACTGGTTATAAATTTAAATCCCCTTTGTTTGACAACAGGTCAATCCTTATTGAAATCAGGTGTAAAATCCATATTATAAAATGCGAATGACCATAGATCCGCGTATTCGTCAAGCGTTTTGGACACAGGTTTTCCGGCTCCATGTCCGGCGTCCGTTTCAATCCGGATCAAAACCGGGTTTTTTCCATGATATTTTTCCTGCAGGGTTGCAATATATTTAAAAGAATGCGCTGGCACCACGCGGTCATCATGGTCGGCTGTGGTAACCATTATTGCCGGATAGTCTTTTTTAGGATCAATATTGTGCAGGGGGGAGTAGCGGTATAAATAATTGAACTGAACAGAATCGTCGCTGGAACCATAATCGGTTACCCAATATCTTCCAATGGTAAATTTATGGAAACGGAGCATGTCCATCACGCCCACTGCCGGCAATGCTACAGCGAAAAGATCAGGCCGCTGGTTGGTTACAGCCCCTACGAGGAGTCCCCCATTGGAACCTCCAAAAATCGTCAGCCTTTTAGAGGAAGTATAATTATTTGCCTGCAAATACTCAGCTGCTGCGATAAAGTCGTCGAATACATTTTGTTTATTCAGAATAGTACCGGCCTGATGCCATTTTTCTCCGTACTCCCCTCCCCCACGAATGTTAGCGAGGGCATATATTCCATTGTTTTCAAGCCAGATGAGTGTCCTGACACTAAATGCCGGGGTATAGGTTATATTGAATCCACCATAGCCATATAGCAATGTAGGCCTTTGTCCATCAAGTTCCAGTCCTTTTTTATGAACTATGAACATCGGGATTTTTGTCCCATCCTTACCTGGATAAAAAATCTGTTCGGTTACATATTCATCAGGATTAAACTGGTTCACTTCCGTTTTGTGGTAAACATCTGATTTTCCGGTTCCCAGATTGTAATGAAAAATTATGGAAGGAACGTTAAAGGATGTATATGAATAATAAAAATCGGTGTATTTTTTCTTACCGCTGATTGACCCCAGAGTTCCGATTCCCGGAAGAACTATTTCCCCTGCCGGTATCCCGTCTATTGTGAAACGTTCCAGCAGGCTGTGTGCATCTTTTTCAAAAGAGGCGATAATCTGATCGCCTGCAAAATCGCAGGATTTGAGTACTTTTTCCTCATTTTCAGGAATAATATCCATCCACTGAGTGGTGTCGGGATTCTTGGGTTGGATACTAATCAATTTATACATGGGAGCCTGGTGATTTGTCAGAAAATAGATACTGTCACCATTATTTCCAATAGGTATATAATCTGACTCAAAATTATCTACAATCTTCACCAAATCAGGGTGAATCTCCGTAAGATCCATATAATACAGGGCATTTCCGGTAGTTGATTCGGTGATGCTGATCACGAGATGATTTTCATCTTCGGTGACATAGGCCCTAAAACCCCAGCCGGGATGGGAAGGATCCTCATAAATCAGCTCATCTTTCTCCTGTGGATCCCCAATCTTATGGTAGTACAATTTATTATTAATATTCATCCCCTTTAACTGGTCAGCTTCAGAAGGTTTATTGTACCGGCTGTAGAAAAATCCGTTTTTATACCAGGAAATTCCGGAAAATTTGATCCACATCAGGTGGTCGTCCAGTACTTTTCCGCTTTCTATTTCCTTAACAAAAAATTCATTCCAGTCGGAACCTCCTTTAGAAATGCCATAACCAACGTACTTTGCATCATTCGAAACAGAAAAATTGGTCAGGGCAATGGTTCCATCATCGGAAAAAGTGTTTGGATCGAGAAATACCTCGCCTTCTTCACTACCATTTTTCCTGATAAAAATAACATCCTGGTTTTGCAAACCATCATTGTAGGAATAGAAGATGTAGTTCCCTTCCCTGACAGGAGTTCCCATTCTTGGGTAATTCCATAAGGTTTCAAGGCGCTCGCGGATTTCACCTCGGAAAGGAATTTGCCGGAGGTAATTATCGGTGACTTTATTTTGAGCCTCTACCCAGGCCGCAGTTTCCTCAGAGCGGTCGTCTTCCAGCCAACGATAAGGATCGGGAACAGAGGTGCCAAAATAGAGATCAACAGAATCAACTTTCCGGGTCACAGGATAATCCAGCGGTTTTTTCTGATTGCAGGAGAACATGATCAGGGTAAGTAGGGGAATGATTAGATTTTTCATTTTTTTAATTATTATTGATGTATCAAAAATAATTAAAAAAATAAACCCCATGAAAAGTATTTTACAAATCAGGGGATTTTATTTGGATTGATGTGTGAGTTAGCGGCTATTGTAGAAACGCAATGCTTCGCCTCCCTGCAATATTAATCCTCTCTCTTACCGTAATTTCTGCCAGATCCCCGGCTATCCCGGTAATTTCTGCCACCGCCCCGGTTTTCTCCCCGGTCTCCGCGGTCTTCACGTGGGGGGCGCTGCTCTCTCTCCTCGTAACCTTCCGGTTTCGGCAATAAGGCCCTGCGTGACAATTTAAGTTTTCCGGTTTTCGGATCAATATCAAGGAGCTTCACCTCCACTTCTTCGCCCTCTTTTAGCACGTCTTCTACGTTATTTAAACGTTTCCATTCAATTTCCGAAATATGCAGCAGGCCTTCCTTACCGGGGATAATTTCGACGAAAGCTCCAAACTGGACTATGCTCTTGACTTTTCCCTTATAGGTTTTTCCCACTTCAGGAACGGCAACAATCCGTTTAATCCGCTCCATTGCCGCATCTATTGATGCTTTATCTACCGAAGATACATCTACGATGCCTTTATTGTCCACCTCCTCAATAACGATCGTGGTATTTGTGGTATTCTGAATTTCCTGGATAACTTTTCCACCAGGACCGATAAGAGCACCAATGAGTTCTTTGGGAATCTCTATACGCACAATCCTGGGGGCGTGCGGTTTATAATCTTCACGGGGTTCCGCGAGGGTTTTGAGCATTTCATTGAGAATATGGGCTCTGCCTTCCTTTGCCTGCATGAGCGCTTTGGCAAGGACTTCGTAGGAAAGCCCGTCCACTTTAATATCCATTTGGGTTGCCGTAATTCCGTCCCGGGTCCCGGTTACCTTAAAATCCATGTCCCCAAGATGGTCTTCATCTCCGAGAATATCAGACAATACGGCGAATTTACCACTTTCCGGATCGCTAATGAGTCCCATAGCAATCCCGGATACCGGTTTCTTCAATTTAATTCCCGCATCCATGAGGGCAAGGGTGCCGGCACAAACCGTGGCCATAGAGGATGAGCCGTTCGATTCAAGTATATCAGACACTACTCTGATTGCATAGGGAACCTCTTCCGGTCCGGGGACCATTCTTTTCAGAGCCCGCATGGCAAGATTTCCGTGTCCGATTTCCCTTCTGCCTGTCCCACGGTAGGGTCTGGCATCACCTGTGGAAAAGGGGGGGAAATTATAATGAAGAACAAATTTTTCCGTACCGCGGATCAGTACCTCATCGATCATCTTTTCGTCCATTTTGGTCCCCAGGGTAACGGTGGTAAGTGATTGCGTTTCGCCACGGGTGAAAATAGCAGAACCATGGGCAGAGGGTAAATAATCCACTTCACTCCAGATAGGCCTGATTTCGGTGGTTTTTCTCCCATCAAGTCGGATTCCTTTATCCAGTACCAGCTTCCTTACGGCATCCTTTTCAATATCATGATAATATTTATCGACCAGCAGGGTGTTCACCTCTTCTTCCCCTTTTTCCTCCGTATATTGAGCAAGAAACTCTTCCTTCACTGCCTTAAAAGCATCGGACCGCTCGTGTTTATTGGGATTGGCCCTTCCGGCCACTTCATACACCTTAGCAAACAAATCTTTCTGCATTCTCTTTTTGAGATCTTCATCATTTTGCTCGTGGGAATACTCCCGGGTGGTTATATTTAAATGACGGGCAAGGTTTAATTGCGCCTGGCACTGTATTTTAATGGCTTCATGGGCAAATTTAATGGCTTCGATCATCTCTTCCTCGGAAATTTCCTGCAATTCCCCTTCTACCATAAGAATATTATCCAGGGTAGCAGCAACGATCATATCGATATCCGACTCTTTCAATGCTGTAAAGCCGGGGTTTATGACAAATTCCCCGTTTATCCTCGCTACCCGGACCTCAGAGATGGGCCCGCCAAAAGGAATATCGGAAACACTGAGGGCCGCAGAGGCTGCCAATCCGGCGAGAGCATCAGGCATGATATCCGCGTCGGCCGAAATAAGCTGTACGTTCACAAATGTTTCGGCATGAAAAGAATCCGGGAATAAGGGCCGGAGTGCACGATCGACGAGCCGGGAAATCAATATTTCGTAATCGGAGGGGCGGCTTTCCCTTTTCAGGAACCCTCCGGGAAATCTGCCAAGAGAGGCATATTTTTCTCTATATTCAACGGATAAAGGCATGAAGTCAACATCCTCTTTTGCTTCTTTTGCTGAAACCACCGTGGCCAGCAACATGGTTTTACCCATTTTTAAAACTACCGATCCGTCTGCCTGCTTGGCCAATTTTCCTGTTTCAAGTGTGATGGACCGTCCATCACCTAAATCGATAGTTTCCTGATAAACTTTGTACATGTTTGAATTCTTAATAATAAATAATTTACAAGTATATAATATCAAAAAAAGGCAACTTGTTCATTGCCTTTTTAATTTTTTTACCTTCTTAGGTTGAGCGCTTTCAGGGTTTGCCTGTATCTTTCAATGTCCCGTTCCTTGATGTAATCAAGGAGTCGGCGTCTTTTCCCGACGAGTTTCAGGAGTGCGCGTTGCGTGCTGAAATCTTTTTTGTTCAGTTTCAAATGTTCTGTTAAATGAGTGATCCTGAAACTAAAAAGAGCGATCTGGGATTCCGCGGATCCGGTATTCTCCGCAGTTTTACCGTACTCTGCAAATATTTCCTTTTTCTTTTCCGAACTTAAATACATTCTATTTCTGATTTAAATATTATTTCTTTTTATGGATTGCAAAAGTATTGAAAAATTTTTGAAACGCAATAGGATTTAAATAATTATAATTGAAATTTCGGGAAATTTTCGTCATTATAGGAATTTATTGTACCCGACTGCAGGGATGGCCTGCACTTTTTTCAATTTGTGCAAATTCTTAACAGGGGAAGGCCTTCCCAAATTTTGCAAACGGCTTGCCGGCCATAAATCAAATTCCCCTTGCCAGAAAGGAGACAGCCGATATCCGAAAAGCAGCAAGGCCCGGAACTTCTCAGACAGCAAAAAAATTACAGACCAAAACTTGAGCCTTCTTCATTTAAAATTCGTCGTAAGCAATTTGTTCTTCGCCAACGCCAAAGTTGCCTAACATCCTGAGGGAAGCACTGATCATGGCCGGTGGTCCGCACAGGTAATATTCAACCTCCGCAGGGTTCTTGTGTTTTTGAAGATATTCCTCTGATAAAACCTCATGGATAAATCCGGTTTTTCCCTTCCATTTTCCATTAACTCCCGGCTCCGATAAAGCTACATGAAAGGAAAAATTAGGATGTTTTTGCTCTATATCTTTAAAAAAATCATAATAAAAAAGATCGTTTTCTGTTCTGGCCCCATACCAAAAGCTGACCTTCCTGCCGGTTTTTTCTGTTTCGAACAGCGTGGAAATGTGTGACCGAAGGGGAGCCATTCCTGATCCTCCTCCAAGATAGATCATCTCCTTTTCCGATTTTTTAATATGGAATTGTCCATATGGTCCTGATATTTTTACTTTGTCACCGGGTTTCAATCCGAAAATGTATGCCGATCCAACCCCTGCGCTCAACGGTTTTCCGATGGGAGGTGAAGCAATGCGGACATTAAACCGCAACTGTTTTTCGAGAGCCGGGTTGTTTGCCATGGAATAATTCCGGTGTACGAAAAATATATTTTTAGCATAAAATCCGGCCATTCCCTGCCGGTTCCATTCGCCGATAAAGGGTTCGTCGACACTAAATTGGGTGAATTTGGATTCATAGGGCGGAACTTTTACCCGGACATACTCACCGGGCTGAAAAGCCAGATGCTTGCCATCCAACGGCTCCAATACAAGCTCTTTAATAAAAGTAGTCACATGTTTATTACTTACAACGCGACAGGCAATTTCAAGGGCCGATTCACCCCCCTCATCATCCGCTTCCAGTTGGAGAAATATCTGGTCATCCACAGTATTTACCTTATAGGTTTTAATACCAACGCAGACGGGAATGCGTTGAGGCGAGCCGTCTTTGATGTTAAATCGTCCGTTGTGTTTTGGGCATTCGATGAGATCACCGATGACTATTCCTTCTGCCAGGTGTGCCCCGGCATGAGAGCAAAGTCCGTCAGTGGCATAAAACTTATCATCATCCGTATGATAAATGGCGTAAGTTTTAGATGCATAATCGAATCTTACCACTTCGCCCTTTGGTAAATCCGCAATATTACAAACGGGAATCATTCCATTTATCACCGTCCCGGCCCCGCCCGTTATTCCGGTTTTCCTTTCCGGCTTACCACTGCCCGCCCCTTTTGGGAGTTCTCTTGCCACATGATAATAAGGGTCTTTCACCTGTTTAAGGACAGCGGGGATAATTTCTTTATAAGTTTCTATTAAACCATTGTAAGGCCGGGGACAATCATTCTTTACCAGTTCATGTAATTTCGGCAGTGCATGGTAGGGTACCAGGGGGAACATGTGATGTTCCACATGATAGTTCATATTCCAGTATAAATAACGGTGTATCCTGTTCATATAGATCGTTCTGCTGTTCAAACGATGATCGAGCACGTTTTCCTGCAAACCGGCATGCTGCGTTAATCCGTAAACAGACAGGAGCCATGAGCCCACGATGGTTGGAATGCCAATAAACATTAGAGGAAGAATAGTTCCATAATAAATCGCAAGAAAGATTACCAGAAGGTAAATAGAAATATAAATACGGGCTTTAATAAAAATTTTACTATATT
Source organism: uncultured Bacteroidales bacterium (assembly GCA_963779845.1). Classification (GTDB taxonomy): domain Bacteria; phylum Bacteroidota; class Bacteroidia; order Bacteroidales; genus CAVZZV01. The sequence continues at coordinate 868,261 of CAVZZV010000001.1, forward strand.
CTGATTCCGGAACATAGGTGGCTACCTCCGGATCGATTTTACCCATAGCATGCCTGACCAGCCTTTTTGCCTCTGGGATGGAACCCCCCAAACCGAAGAAACCAAGAATCATCTTTTTTATATCCGGGGGTCTGGGCACTGCAATTTCCGGGTCTCGTCCCCGAATAATGGTATCACTGTGATGCCGTGCATGACTCCATCGCCAGGCGCTGGACTGCCTGAAGACCATAAATGAGGCAACCTCATAAAGGGCATTATTCATCCAATCGGTCTTGAAAGCGGTTCCATGCCCGGCCTCATGCCAACGGGAATCAGAGGTAGATGCATATAATACGCTATATACAATATAGGGTAGAATGGCCCACCATGTTCCCCATAACAGATAAAACAGATATCCGGAACCGAGAATCAGGCCAAACCAAATAATGGTGTCTCTTATAGCAGGGCCATTTTTTCTTACTAAAAGTTCGCGTAACTTTTCTCTTGGCACCGGCGATTGGTACCATTCGGCCTCCGCCAGGCCCAGATCAATTGCTTTGCGTGTCTCAGTGCCTATCAAACTGTAGTCCCTGATCGTTTCTTTCTGAACTTTCTTTGTTAGTTCCTGAACTTCCATCTCTAATTATTTTAACCTAATTAATTTCTTAACTCACTCTTCAGAAGATTCTTCATGAAGGCATTCACTTCCCATTGATCGGCCACTGGTTGTCGTGTAAAGGGAAGAATGGTCATGTAGGGAAATGGCCCAAACTCAGAGGTGATGGTAAACTCTTCCCTTCCCTCCTCTCTCGCTCTTTGGATAATCCGTTTCCACCAGCCAAGGTGGATTTCAAGAGCTTCTTTCCATTCGGGTACCCTCGGGTCGGGAACCTGAGGACCCTCGGGGAAACCGACCCGGGCATGGATATGGTCGGCACGACTGATTGCCAATTCGACCGATTGTTGCTGATCATCGAGAAAGGACTCGGCTACATTGCACCAGTGTGACACATCGAGAACAATACGCAAATCGGGCAAATGAGACAAGAATTGTGAGGTGATATGGGAGGCAAAACTAAACCGTCCCCTATGAGTTTCATGGACAATTTTGACATCATAATCCCTGGAAACCTCAGAGGCAATCCGGATCAATCCTGCATTTTGTTCAAAAGTGAAAAAATCCTTTCCCGTATGGGCATTAATAAATAATGGCCGGGCTTCTGCCAAATTGATCAGTCGTGTTCGGTATTGTTCCGTATGCACGGCATAATCTGAAGTTGTTGTTTCCCAATGCTGAGCGATGAGGAGTAATCTCCTGTTTTTGATCATTTCAAGAATTTCATTCTTTTTAGCCTTATCAGGGGGCAAACTCATCTCGACACCATCATATCCTTCCGATCTGACCTTATCGAAAAAAACCGAAAGTTCCAAATGATTTGATCCCCAATGGGGGCAAAAAAACTTTATATCCATCCTCGTTATATTTCCTTTATAACATGGAAAAGCTCTTTTGGTTTAAACAGGAAACAGTAAATTCAGAGACAGAATTAATATAATCCGGATCCATTGCAAAGAATATTACTTGATTATCAGGCATTCCTATCTCCTGCCTTTCCCTTCCTGGCATTTAATAAGCAGGTCTCTTTGCATCAGGATCGAATTAAAAAAAATCAAACGTCACTATAATCTATTACAATAATTTTGTCTCTTCACTAAAATGAACCGCTCTTCATTTAGGAATTCTGATTTCAGGTATAGCTGGGAGAACCCTTTTATCTTTTGGGATTTTGATAACGATGGACTCTCGGAGATGGCCCTCAGGATGATCGATAAGCCCATATTCAGGAAAGATCAGGATGATCCGCCGTTTCAGGAAGAAAGCAGCGAAATTGATGCCCTTCGCCAAGATCCAGAGCGATCGTCCGCAAACCATTCATCCGCTCATTATTTATGGTGCTTCGGTATTGAAAAGAAATTTCTTCCTGATCTTTGACATAAGAACCCCCGATCAAGGGGGAATAAGCCATGACGCTGTCCTTACTGAAGCCTTGTCTGTTTCATTCGTGCCGGCTCTGCGGCAGGAACCGGTAATCCCAGCCAGGAAGCCGACCGGTCAACTTTCTCAAAATGGATAGTAGCGAAGAAGCGGCCTTTATAGTTCATACATTTTTTTTGTTTATCATTTCAGACTATCCTTAAGGGTCTGTTGCCGGAAAAAATATTTCCAAATCATTCATTACTCTTCAACAGGACTTCTATTTCCTTTAATTCCTGCTCAGTGAATGAGAGGTTATTCAGGCATCCCACAGCATCGACGAGTTGCTGTGCTTTGCTTGCTCCAACTAAAACAGAGGTTATCCGGTTATCCTTAAGGAGCCAACCCACTGCCATCTGTGCAAGGGTCTGGCCACGGGAAGAGGCCTTATTATTAAGTTTTTCAATAATAGCTAACTTTTCGTCCGTAATATGCTCGGGTTTTAGAAAAACCGACCTGCTCGCCCTCGAGCCTTCCTTTATCCCATGGAGATATTTGTCGGTCAATAATCCCTGTGCCAGAGGCGAAAAGGGAATACATCCCACCCCGTTCTTATCGAGAACCTCCAGTAATCCTTTTTCGGGGGCGCGTTCAAACATCGAATATTTTGGCTGGTGGATCAGGCAAGGGGTACCAAGAGTTTCAAGGATGTCAATCGCTTCCTTTGCCCTTTCGGGACCATAATTCGAAAGTCCTATATACAATGCTTTCCCCTGCCTGACGATGAGATCAAGGGCGGACATTGTTTCATACAAGGGTGTTTCAGGATCGGGGCGGTGATGATAAAAAATATCGACGTAATCCAGTTTCAGTCTTCTCAAACTCTGGTCGAGACTGGCTATGATTGATTTCTTGCTTCCCCACTCTCCATAAGGTCCAGGCCACATATAATAGCCCGCTTTACTGGAGATTACCAGTTCATCGCGGTAACCCTTTAGTTCCTTATTTATGAACTTTCCGAAATTTTCTTCCGCGCTTCCGGGGGGCGGCCCGTAGTTATTGGCGAGGTCAAAATGGGTGATGCCCAAATCGAAAGCCGTGAAGAGGGTGTTTTTAAAATTTGATGCAACATCCACATCCCCAAAATTATGCCATAATCCCAGGGAAATCGCAGGTAGTTTTAAACCACTTTTTCCGCACCGGCGATAGTGCATCTTCTCGTATCTGTTTTCCTTGGCTGTATAATCCATACTTTTTAAGTTTAAAGGGTTTTCATTATCTCTGTAATTCTCCATTGTCAGGGTTTTCCGGCTCATCAAGTAACTGAGGTGATTTCTAATTAATTTTACCCTTCATACTTACCTCTACACTAATCTTTTTTTCAAGCGAAAGCAGCAGCTCCTGGGCATGTGTCTGATAAAAAGAAATTAGGGTAAAAAGAAAATACTTCATATTAGGATAGAAATTATATTTTTTGAACCAAAGATAATGATAAAGCATTCGCTTTAATATCTATCTAACAAGTTTATAGTTAAACAGGGTGAATCAAAATGGGTAAAATGGCAGCAAAATATGTTTGTAATTGCGCAATGAAGATTCTATTCGCAGGCTGAGGGTTCTTAAAAGACACTAATATAAAATGGGAGATTCCTTTGATGAGGGTAAGGAAGGAAACTTTCATGGGCAGTTCGCTAAAGATACTTTTGAATGGTCTCTTACAGCGCCATTATTCGCGCTCCGAATAAACATTCGATACACCTTTTTTTCTGACAATACCGTGTTTCCAATTGGATAACGGCCTGGGAATCGAAAGCATTCTGAATATCCATCCCAAAGCCGCGCCACTGTCTGACAATGCTGTTTTCTTCGGGTGAAATTTCCTCAAGAAGAAGGAGGGCTTTCTCCGAGATTTTCCCATTCATCCTGAATTGACCATACAGAAAAATCAAGGGCACGATAGCATTAATAATCAGCAGGTCGAGGGTTTCCTTTCCCGGTCTGGAAATTTTTCTTCGTCCGGGCTTGCCATAAAGAAAAAAATCAACCCAATAATTTTTTAAACCCTCCTGCAGGATTTTTTCTATTTTTCCGGCATTTTCGGCCTCAATAATTTTTTCAAATAGCGGGAAACTCCGGGCCACGAGGGCTGCCAGTTGGGCAATTCTTGCTGTCGGGAAGCCCGCCGGTCTGGCCCTCATGAATTTCCAGAGATGTTTACCGGGCAAAGGGGGAGGTAACATTCCCCGAAGGGATTGATATTCTTTCTGAAGCATCTCATAATAGGGGTCATCGCTGATCAATTCATCCAGAAAACCTGCCTGACCGAAAAATGCGGCATTGACAGTTTTGGTTGCTTCCCTGTTCCGTAAAATAAAGTTTAGGGGAATGCTTTCGGCAAGCAAACCAAAAGGTACGGCGTTCAATTTCATTCCGAATGCCGTCGCAAGGCTTTTATATAATCCATCTTCAAAGTCGTATTGGTTCCTTTTCAAAAGGGTCGACAGGGCGATGCTCTTTTCTTCCAACCTCTCAATACCCAATTTTCCCAGCCAATCCCGGATGAAGATCCTGTCCAACTCCTTAAGTTTTTTTATGCAAGCCCGGGATTGCCCCTCCCGGTTCACAAGCTGATAATAGGTTTTTATCAGCCGTGGGTGAAAGGTTAGCCTTATGGCGGGTATTTCCTCTCCATTTATCCGGTATACCGATAAATCAAGCTCATAGACCACATGAAGAATGACCGAATCATAAGCCGGATCCTTATGATGTCCGTGACGCATCCAGTCCGATGCCTTTACATGCACCTCTACATTACCTGCCCAGGTAGTATTTCCAATTTTTATCCGGGAGTTGAAGAAATCGGGACCGGAACTATGGTTATAGATGCCTGCTTCCAAAACCTCAACAGGAAGGTTGTGGTAGTTCAGGTAATCCGGATTAAATAATTTATATCTCCAGACATAATGCAGAAATTCCTCTGGAATTGCATTCATGGGCAGAAAAACTCTTTATCCTTAATGGAAATTTAGTGGATTTATAGCCCTGCAGGGGGAAAGTTTTTACTACCAATAGGCATATGAAAATGGAGGAGGTCTTTGTTTATATTCAAATATGTATCATCATTATATTAATATTTAATTATATCCTAACATACTCTCATTTTATTTATTATATTTGTTTATATTCAATTATCTATATATTTTTGAGAATATTTTAGTTTATATTCAATAATAATGAGTAATTTAATAGACATTCTATCCCTGTCCAAATATTGGACAAGCCACCTGCCATAAACTTAGGACAATTTCGGAACAGTGAAAGATTTCTATCCAAAATATGTCTTGTCCATGGATGAAATCCCGATTCAAGATTATCTTGGTATCAGGCATTTGACATTATGGGATTTTCTTTATCAATTTTGAATCAACATGGATAATCAGGGTTGAATAAATTATATTTCCATAAGTAATGGGGAAATTCCCTGGGAATAACATTCATGGGTATAAATTATCTCTATCCTTAATAGTTATTATAGAGATTTATAGCCTATGGTTTAAATGATCTTTTTCCGTTTTAAGTACACTTCCATCTCTTCTCTAATGGCGATCGCCTTTTCCCGGGCCACTTTGTCGAACCGGCTTGTTCCGTCGGCATAGATAATAGCCCTGCTGGAATTAACCAGTAATCCACATTGATCATTGAGCCCGTTCAACGAAACCTCTCCGAGGCTACCCCCCTGTGCCCCAACACCAGGTACCAAAAGAAAATGATCCGGCACGATTTGCCGTACTTTTTTAAACCAGTCGGCTTTTGTTGCCCCCACAACAAACATCATATTATTGGTATTCCCCCAGGAAACTGATTTCTCAAGTACTTCTTCAAAAAGGGCTCTGTCGGGTTCCTTCATCCCGGACAATTGGAAATCTGCAGAACCTTCATTGGAGGTCAGAGCCAAAAGCACCACCCATTTTCCGGCATACTGTAAAAATGGGGTAACACTGTCATGGCCCATGTAAGGGGCAACGGTGATGGCATCAACTCCTAAATGACTGAAGAAAGCGGTTGCATATAATTTGGAGGTGCTACCGATATCCCCTCTTTTGGCATCGGCAATCAGAAAGAGGTCGGGATAATTTTCCCGAAGATAATTAACGGTCATTTCCAGACTCATCCAACCTGCAGTGCCCATACTTTCATAAAAAGCGAGGTTTGGCTTATATGCGACAGCCTGATCTGCCGTAGCATCGATAATCCGCTTGTTGAATTCGAAAAGAGGATATTTGGAATCCAGGAGGAATTTGGGAATTTTATTGTAATCGGTATCCAGACCAATACAGAGATAACTTCTCTTTTCCTTTATCTGGTTCAATAATTGTCTGGCATTCATATTTCCGGATTAAGCAATTCCACTTTCTTTCAGTTTCTCTGCATTCTCGGCCATCTGAAGTTTTTCGATCACTTCGATCACATTCCCGTTAATAATCGATTGCAGGTTATAAAGTGTGAGATTTATCCGGTGATCGGTGACCCTTCCCTGGGGATAATTATAGGTTCGTATCTTAGCTGAGCGGTCCCCGCTGGAGACCATTGTTTTTCTTTTTGAGGAAACTTCATCCATCCTTTTCTGATATTCGAGATTATAAATTCTCGTCCTGAGCTCCTTTTTAGCCTTTTCCAGGTTCTTGATCTGCGACTTCTCATCCTGACAGGTGACGACAATCCCGGTAGGGATATGCGTCAGCCGGATGGCTGAATAGGTGGTATTTACCGATTGTCCGCCAGGACCCGATGAGCAATAGGTGTCTTTTCGGATATCGCTGTCTTTAAGATCAATTTCGAATTCATCTGCTTCGGGAAGAACAGCCACAGTAGCGGCGGAGGTATGAACCCTTCCCTGGGTTTCCGTTTGAGGCACCCGTTGCACCCTGTGCACGCCGGATTCATATTTCATGATTCCATATACCCCGTTCCCGTTCACGGCCATAATTACCTCCTTATAACCCCCAACCGTTCCCTCTGTAAAGCTGGTCAGTTCGTATTTCCAGCCCTGTAACTCGAAAAATTTGGTATACATCCGGAACAGATCGCCAGCAAAAATACTGGCTTCATCGCCGCCTGTACCCGCCCGGATTTCGACAACGGCATTTTTTTCATCCTCCGGGTCGGCAGGTATTAAAAGATATTTTATCCTATCTTCAAGGGAAGTTTCCTTTTCCGTCAGCTCGTCGAGTTCGGCCTTGGCCATTTCCCGCATTTCCTCATCCTTTTCGTGGTTCAGGATATCTTTTGCGGAAGAAATGTTGCTGGTGATATTTTTGTATTCAGTGTAGGCCTGAATTAAAGGTTCGAGTTGTCTATATTCCTTGTTCAGCTTGATATAGCGACCCATATCCGTAATGATCTCGGGACGGGTGATCAGTTGAGCCACCTCTTCAAACCTGGATTTAACTCCCTCAAGCCTGCTGTATATCGGATTTTCTGCCATAAATTAAATATTCCCTACAGACACGTTTCAACACCTCTATATGCTTCTTTATTTCAAACGCGTCTAATGTGACGACAAAGGTACAATTAAAAAATAAAGGAAATCAATATTCATAAGTACCGTGTCCGGATGTTATGGTAAGTTTTTTTTGCAAAGCCATTTCGCACCTTCCGATAACTTTTGCATCAATATTGTATGAATGGGCTATTTCGATAAGGTAACCCGCAATATCCTCCGGAACATATAGCTCCATCCGGTGTCCCATATTAAAAACCTGGTACATTTCCTTCCATGGTGTCTTCGATTGCTGTTGAATAATCTTGAATAAAACCGGTAGTTCAAAAAGATCATCCTTAATCACATGCAGATTATCAATAAAATTCAGCACTTTGGTCTGCGCCCCACCTGAACAATGAATGATCCCATGCAACCGGTCATGATATCCGGAGAGGATATCCCGGATTACCGGAGCATAAGTCCGTGTTGGGGACAATACCAGTTTCCCGGCATCCATCCCCGTACCGGGAACAGGATCTGTCAAACCCATTTTTCCGGAATAAACCAATTCCTCAGGAATGTTTCCATCGTAGCTTTCGGGATATCTGATTGCAAGATCCTTTGAAAAAACATCATGCCGTGCTGAAGTAAGTCCATTGCTTCCCATTCCTCCGTTATAGCAGTCTTCATAAGAGGCTTTCCCGAAGGAAGCCAGACCCACGATCACATCTCCTGGCTGAATAGTATTTTCGATCACTTCCGACCGCTTCAAACGGGCTGTAACAGTGGAATCAACAATGATCGTACGTACGAGATCGCCAATATCAGCAGTTTCACCCCCGGTCGAAATAATATTTATTCCCTCATCCCGCATTTTATCGAGAAATTCTTCGGTGCCGGTTATGATAGCAGAGATTACTTCCCCAGGTATATTTTTTTTATTTCGTCCAATGGTGGAAGAAAGAAGGATGTCATGGACTGCCCCCACGCAGATCAGGTCGTCAAGGTTCATGACAATCGCATCCTGAGCGATCCCCTTCCATACTGAAAGGTCCCCGGTTTCTTTCCAGTAGGCCCATGCCAGGGAGGATTTAGTCCCTGCTCCATCGGCATGCATAACCAGGCAATAATCCTTGTCTCTGGTTAGATGATCTGGAATTATCTTACAAAAAGCATTGGGAAAAAGCCCTTTATCTATATTTTTGATGGCATTATGAACATCTTCCTTGGTGGCAGAGACGCCGCGTTGCTGGTAACGGGATGGGGACATAGAGAAAATTTTTACAAATGTAAAAAAAATGATGGAAGGATGTTTTTAAACTTCATAAAGCGCCATCATAAAAAAGGAAGGTGTCTTTTAATTTTCTCTCAATCCTAAAGCAAGTTAATATTATCCCTGTAATTTTGCAATTTGACTGTAAATTTACGGGGCTAATACTTGAAAACATTGTTTAAATTTTCAACCCGAACAACCTATCCAATTCCCTGGCCCTATCGAAAACAACCTTATCCTTTACCCTGTCAAATTTACAAACCTCCTCTAAAACCGCTGATATTCCGCGCGAATAAATCTTTCTGAAATCAATATCCCCGGGCAAGGAATTGCCATTTTCGTCTGTTGCCTTGAAACGGCAACCTGCAACGAGACCATACAGGATATGGTCATAGGGCAAGCCAATTTGGATAGCGGCCTTAATGGCACCGCTTAACCTGTCGTCCGGGGCGAGTTTTCGCATGAGGTCGCAGCCTACACGATACACGGTATCGCCAAGGAAGCGGTTTTGAAAACGCTCCAACAAATCATCGATATGGTCACGAAGATCCTTGTTCAAGAAATCCCCAGGGTACATTTTGAGCAAAATTTCAGAAGCTTCGATCATGGCGGACCGGGTTTTTTCCATTACCTTGGGAATTGCGAGCACTTCCCATAAGTACTCTTTCCCAGGGCTGACCAAAAAGCCGGTATAAGCCGCAGTGGCATGGCCAAGATTATGAATAAACAATTTCCGGTCCACCCATGCCTTGATGTTATCCTTTGGGGCAAGACCCTCTATGTCCGGAATTGTGTTTTTAAAAGATTTTCTATTTAGGATAAGTGTATTGTATGGTTCGGCGAAAATAAGCAAAGGATCTTCTTTAAGATCTGAAGAAGTCATGATCGGGACCATTTTGCCAATGCTTGTTTCGATCAACCCCAGCATATCATCGATCGGAAAAGGGGATGGAAGCAGTTTTTTTATCTCCTGAAAAAATGTTTCATCGGCATTTCGCTGGTTTTCGGCCAGGATGAAATCTAGCGGAATTTGCCCTTCATTTTTAAGCCTGGCTTCAAGCGCCGCGGATATCAAAGGGAAAACCGTGGCCTGACCTTTGATGCCAACGGAAACCGCTGCTATACCAGCGGTTGAAAGTTCAGAAATGACCTGATCGCGATCATCGATATGGATTCCCCTTACATTTTTAATATGAAGTCGCTCCTCATTTTCGGACTTTACTATAATATCAAATGACTTTCGAAAATTTAGCTCGTCAATTATTGGTTTGTATATATCTACAAAAACCACTTCATACCCGCCGCGGCTGAACAATTGTCCAATGAATGAACGACCGATCTTTCCCGCCCCGAAAACAAGGATCTTTTTTTCTTTGATCATAGAAGGTATTTGAATTTTCTATAAAAATGTTCAATGGAATTTCTTTTAGAAAGGCATTTTCGGCTAGCCTAATAATCTTCATTAAAACTTTCAAACTCCTGGTTCATTTCCTTGTCCGTTAACCCGCCTCCCGATTTGATCAGTATCCTATGGCGAAAGGTGATCGAGTTTCCGGGTTCTATCGTGTAATCCGCTATGGGTTCATCCGCATCGAAAACATTCGCACCGAGATTATTTATGGCAAAGAGGCCGTAACCCCTGGCATGCCAATGGGCGGGATACCCGATATTGTCCATATTGTCTACAATGGCTATGGTTATGGAATCGTTGTTTTTAACGGATGTCAGGCTTACCCAGTCTGCCCTGCTGCCCCAAACTGAATCTTTTTCGAGGCCTGTGCTGCTTCGGTAAACGCCTTTGCTAACACTATTGTCCAAGACCGGAACGGAGGTGGGATTTCCTTGTGCATCGGTAAAAATTTCAGGCTTGTCGGAAGGGGCTTCAAATGCCCTGTCCACTCTTATCCCAAGTAAACCTTCCTTGTTATCCCCCAAATGCACCGCCTGTTCCCTGGCAGTCAGTTTTGTGATCCGGTCGATCCTTCTCAGGTTTTCATCTCCGCTAAAGATAAAGGAAGTTTCCTCGTCCAGGAGGGGGTTGTTCTCGCTATCGATCCATTCGGCCCTGATGACCAGAAGTCCCTTACCCTCCCCACTTTCAGCTTTTACCACTTCTTTATGCCTGATGCTCCCATATTTAAATTTTTCATCTTTTGGTATAGCGTAGGAATTGTTCCAGAAATCCAAACCGTTCACATCCCCATAATTGAACCATAAACCGGAATGATGAGGGTGATCAACCCTTTCCCCTGGCCTGGGATCAAGCGGAAAGCCACGCGTAACGATATTTCCATCAGCAGCATATATAGGATACAGCACCGGTTTCTCAATGTTGCCGGGATATATATAGGAGGTGAAGAGTTTCCCGCTGAAATATACGTCCACTTTGTTTTCAGAGGCCACAGGTTCGACCTTTATATATTGTTGCGGCTTGGAATCAGTGCAGGAGACAAGGGTAATGATTGCGATGAGGGTCATGATCGAAATACTTCTCATTTTGTTTATTTTAAAAATTGAAAACTTAATACTTGAACACTTTATCTCCCGCCATCACCTCTTGCCTACCTTCGTCGAAGGTGACTTTAAGGCCTGTATGGTAGGCGGCATTGGCCATGATGGTGGCGATGGAATGATGGTATCCAGCCTCCACGGGGGCATTGGTTTGCTTTTTCGAGATCACGCATTCCATCCAGTTCCTCATGTGGGCCGATGTAGATGGATCACTGCTGGTATCCGCTGAAGTGGCCATTTCTACCTGTGGGAGCTCGAAGGGTTCAAGGAGATTGGCGTGCATGCCCATGGCTTGGGCTTCCCGTTCGGTAAGGCCTCCTTCGGGGGTTACCTGGTTTGTGTCCAGGTTCAGCATGCCGCCGTTCGAATAATAAAGTTCCTTGATGCCGCCAGCCGAATTGGAAAAACGGGACGAGTAAACTACCTGAAATCCTTTACTCATATCGTTCAAAGGGCCATAGTCGAAAACGGCGCTTAGTGTATCCGGGTTGCGGCGTCCGTCCCTCCATTGATAAATGCCCCCATTGGCAGCAACGCTCCGTGGATGGGGCAGGCCTGTAAACCAGTGGACAGTGTCGATCTGATGGCACATCCACTGACCGGGTATCCCGGATGAATAAGGCCAGAACAACCTGTATTCAAGGTATTTCCGCGGGTCCCATTCTTCAAAAGGACGGTTCATCAGATACCTTTTCCAATCGGTATCACTTTCCTTTATTTCCGCAACAAGCTCAGGCCTGCGCCAGCGGCCCGGCTGATTGACGTTCCATGTCATCTCGACCATATTGATGTCTCCGAATTTGCCCGATCGCAAATATTCGTTCGCCGCAATGTAATTCGGGGTACTGCGCCTTTGGGACCCTATTTGCACGACCGTTCCCGCATCATTGCATGCTTTGAGGCCTTCCCTGGCATCGTCTATCGTTTCTGCAAAAGGTTTCTCGCAATAGGCATGGAGCTTGTTGTTTGCAGCATCCGCAAGTATTAGCGCATGTTGGAAATCGGCCGTGCTGATTATCACAGCATCAATATCCTTTCGTGAAAACAATTCGTCGTTGTTGCGGCAAAGATCCACATTCCATCCCGAATTTTCGGCAATGAACTTTTTACCTTCTTCCCTTCTTCGGTTCCAGAGATCGGACAAGGCAACCAATTCAAAATTGAGTTCCCTGGCATGGTCCATGAAAGAAGGGAACAATGCTGTCCGGAAACGGTCTGAAAATCCAATGATGCCTACACGGATTTTGGAATTTGAACCTAAAATCCGGCCATAGCTATGATTGTTCATCCCCATGGCAATGCCTCCCAGTGCGGACCCGCCTACCCCGAGTACCGCTTTTTTAATAAACTTCCTGCGATTTTCCATTATGTGCTGTTTTTGTTTATTGTACAATACTAAATATTCTGATCACAACAACCTAATATTTTTTTATGGCAATAGTGGACGGGTCGGATCGCACCTTATAATTTCTTTCCATCCTAAGGTTTTCCCTAAAAATTTTGATTCCCTCATTTCCACTTCAATGACAAATACATTGTCAAAATTTTCGATATCTTCACTTTTTCACATACAATTGATAAATGATAAAATCCCTAAAGACCTGGGAACTCTCCCCTATTCTGTTTATCAAAATATTCCCAAAATGTATTTTTGAAAATTTCAGCAAGGCGGTTTTTGCTTGTTAATGTGCTAGCAGGCAAGAGGCCAACGGTTAATTCATATTTTCGATATAGATCAATGGTTGCATCTGATATTTTTAAATTTCCCACATCAGGCTTTCTTCCAACCCCAAAGCTATTAATCATAAGGGCTTCCTCAATATGTTTTGGCAATTTCTTATATGGTAAATATTTTATCCTTTCAACCTCCCTGCATATAGCGTCTATATTTCTATCAAGAAGAAACCAAGCCATTAGATATTCAAAGGCTGCTTTATTGGAAGGATTGGCATCCAGTAACCTAATTAAATTCATTTCGGGATTTCTTATATTAATGGGAAAATCCTTTTTTGGCATTATTTTTATTTTTTTGCCCAGCTCCGGATCCGCCTTGATCAAATCAGGGGAATCAATCATCTTTTCATACTTTTTCGCCCATTTTCTATAATGGAATGTACATTTTAGTACATTTAAATATTTCTGGGCTGCTCTATAATGGCCATTAATAAGATCCGTTTTTATCAGCATCTTGATGTTTTCCGGACGAAAACCCTGCGAAACCATTGACTCAAATGCCCAACGGTGAGCCTCATTTATAAGACCCGCAGAGTAAAAAAAATAGCCCCCCCGGGAAATATTGTTTACTCCGACCTTTGAGTCCCAAGGGATAATGAGTGATCTGGGGCCAAAATCCTGTCGGCTATAAAATAACCTGTCACATAATTGCCCCTTCTCGGACAATGCCAGGCAGTAAAAATATTCTGCCACAGAATTGGAGATCTGAAATTTTTCTTGATATTCAATGACCATATCCCAATTTTGTTCATGGACAAATTCTTCCATCTGAAACAACTTTGAGTCTAAAGGCTTAAAGAAGTAGGCTAAAAAGAAAACGGTTATACCTACGACTGCAATAACCGGGAAAATATTTCTGGTATTCTCATTATTGATGAAGAAAATGGTATGTTTTCCGGAAGTCATTCTGATAATAAACGGCAGAATGATGATGAATCCAATAAGCAGATAAAAAATTATCATATGATGAAAGGATTCCTTAAGATAAAATGGGAATAGCAATAATATTGCCTTAGGTTGAAGGAATAGTATCTCTCTTGAAACGAAATATGATAAAAAACCCAACAATAAGGCAGCAGCCGGATATACAAACCTATTTGGACCTATCATCCGGGTTAAGCAATAAAAAGAATACATACCGAGAAATATCCATGTCATTGAACCTGCTAAATAATAAAACAAGGGCAAAAACAAGAGGGAAAAAATATGTTTTCGTGAGTTTGTATTTGATATTATAATGAAATAATAAATAACCGTTAAAAGCAATCCAATATTTAGCCGAAGAGGCCAATTAAAATTAGTTTGCATCAATAAAAGCATACATGAGGGTATCATTACCAGGAACATGGAAAAGCGCTTGCCCCTGGAAAGGATTAGGTAAATTTTTATAAAAAAATAAGCGAAAAGGGAGTTGATAATTGCCAATAAAACACTTCCATAAACAGGACTAAAGTAGCCTTGCGCGAGCAAGTTCGCCAAAAATTCAAGTAATCCTCCTGGTTTGCCTGTAAATTGATGAAGGTAATCTCCGGAGAAAACAAATAAAATCAGGCTTTCCTGATAAGAAAATACATAATTTCCAAAAAAATACATATAAGAGCCAGTCAGTAAAAAAACCAATGCAATGGAAATTTTCAAGGCGGGCTCAAAGCGAATTTTGCCTTCATGGAGCCTCTTTTCTGATGAGCTATTTAACTTTTTATATTTTTCTGCCATTCCTTAAAAGATGAATTATAGCAATAGGGTCACAAAGTATATTATATCTCCCCCTATTTTGCTTTTATTGCCTGTGATTTTGCTGCCCGAGCAAAATCCCGGGAATCAAAATTGATTTTTCCAGACACAAACTCCGGCCTGTTGAAGGTTGTGAACACCTTTTTGTAATAGGAAGGACTTTTCTGAGGCAGAATAAATGGTTTGCCAATTTCATCAGGCGATCCAATATAGGCAAAATAGGGCCTGGCTGTCAATCCATCATCCCTCTTGCTACTGAATACAAGCCACTTGCTGTTGGAAGACCAGGAATGCCAACTTTCGGTCTCATCGCTGTTAATATTCAGTTTATGGGTTTGCTTGTTTTGCAAATCCATCAGATACAAGTCAGCTTCTTTATGCCAAATTGAAAAGGTACCATAATTATGAAGCGTGTAAACCAGAAATTTTCCATCAGGAGATACTCTTGGAAAGGAGATGCTTTTTTGCAAAGAATCCGCATTCAAAAGGAGTTCAGGTTTTCCAAATTTTCTGCTTGGTTCATCAAAAGCCTGACGCATTAAATTATATCGGATGGTTTTAAAGTCGCCACCTTGTTTAAATTGTTTTGTCCGGCAGAAATAAAGATACTTCCCATCCGGAGACCATTCCGGATATGTATCCATATACCCTTCATTATCATTGTTAATTTCTGCCATTGCACCGGTAGTAAGGTCGTACAAATATAAAGCGGAGGAAAGATCGTAAACTTCAATATTTTTTTCATTAATAGCATGAAAACTCTGAACCACATTATTGGAAGAAAAGGCCACCAACTTTCCGTCAGGATGCCAGGCCGGATAAACTGCACCTGATTTCATCTCCTCCGTCTTAAGATCCATTTTAGTTATTTTCCCCTTATCTATAAAATAAGTTCCTCCCAAGGAGCCTCTTTGGTGGAGTAAAAATTTATCGGGGCTATAATTATTAAATGAATGACAATTTATACAATTATTATCAATCACCTGATTCTCGATTAGCGAAGTTTCTTTAAATGATTCCAGGTTACGCTGGGAAATTTTCATTTTCGACCATTTTTCATACCCTGGATAAAGTAAACGATAGCATAAATAGGAATCGATTGGCTCATTGGAAATCTTAATATAAAATGAATCAAATTTGGATGTATTATTTTTTTTATCAGCAACATAGGCCTGTAATTTTAACTCTTTCCCTTTACTTCCTGCCAATAACTTTTTCCACTTTTTTTCTGAAAATTGTATTATTCCATCAGATGAATTAACAGAAACCTGATAACCATCCGGGGAAGTGGCAACAACTAGGAAGGAAGTCCCTTTTTCGAGAATCATAAAATTCATCGGTGCAATATTATATGGAACCGTTGTCCCAATAATGTCAGGTTCAACCTGGGGCTTCCTTTGGATCAATCCTGTAGGATTATTCTCAATAGAATTACAATTACTTAATATAATTAAAGTGAAGGATATAATTATTTTTAGATTACTATGGAAAAAGTATTTCATACATATAAATAAATAAGACATCCACAATACAAATATTTAAAAAAACAATCCAAACTAACTGCGGAATAAGAATAACTTTAGAATATATAATAGGGCTTCTGTATGGTACGAATATAATATTTTTTTGAATTATAATGATACATTCAACTAGGTTTTATAAAATAAGTACTATTATTGTAATGATAAATATTATGTTTAGAAAAGTGATTGAAATACTTTTGAAGTGATGGAACCTGTGTAGGATTCAAATTGGTATTTAAATAAAATTAATTTTATTTAATAATTGAAAAACCGCTACTGATGAAACGTGTAAACCTGATTCCTCAAACCTTTCAGGAGAATTTCATATCACTTTTCTTTGCCTTCTTCCTATCTCTTAAATGTTTTAGTTAAGAATGAACTTATTAATCAACCAAACTATGAAAGATAATTTTAACGAATTGCAGTTAAACAAAAGTACACGCTTTTCCGGATTTCTTTTTCTTATCAGGTGCCTTGGGATAATATTGCTTCTTGTTGTTCTCGCGGGAAACAATCTGGTTTTGGGACAAACAAACCAGGATTTAACCATAACCGGTACAATAAAGGATGTAGAAACCGGAGTGCCCTTGCCTGGGGTCAACATTGTAATTGAAGACACTTATATTGGCGCTATTTCAGACGCTTCTGGAAATTTTAAAATCACGGCCCCAAGTGAATCATCCATCCTGAATTTCTCATTTATTGGTTATGAATCGCAATCTGTCACAATTGGAAAACAAAGAAATATCCTTATCAATCTTAAAGAAAGTTCTACAGAACTGGATGAAGTTGTATTTGTTGGGTATGGAACTCAAAAAAAGGAAAGTGTTGTAGGAGCAATATCACAGGCATCAGGAGATGTAATTGTACAGGGAGTTCAAGGTAGCGATCTGGGAAATGCGCTTACCGGTGCCATGCCTGGGCTTATCACCCTTTCTACTACCGGGGTTCCTGGGGGTTCAAGTGAGGACGATGATTATGCTCTGTTATTTATCAGAGGAAAGAAGACATGGAATAGCGCTCAGCCACTGGTTTTGGTAGATGGGGTTGAACGCCCACTAAATGATGTGAATCCATATGAAATCGAAAATATTTCAATCCTGAAAGATGCCTCAGCCACTGCAGTTTTTGGAGTTAAAGGAGCGAATGGGGTAATCCTGATAAACACTAAGAGGGGGAAAGAAGGAAAAGCTCAACTGGGAATTAATTTTACCGCCACAGCTAAGACAATATCCAGAATTCCCAAGAGAGAGGGCTCTTATATTGCTAATTTAATGAAGAATTATGCAATTCTGAACGAATTGCCTATCTCTGAGTCCTCCTGGAGTGCGATTGTTCCTAATCGCTGGCTGGACCTTTATAAATCACAGGAGTACCCTGAATATCTTCCTGACGTAGATTGGGTGGATGAATTTACAAAAGACTATGCCTTTGATAAAAATGTAAACCTGACACTCACTGGTGGGACTAAGGTTGTAAAATACTTTGGTTCACTTGCTTATTTTAATGAAAACGATATTCTTAATATTCAAAATACTGGTCAGGGATATGATCCCAGTTTCTCTTTCGACAGGGTTAACTTTAGAAGCAATGTTGACTTTGCTATTACGCGTACAACAAACTTTAGTGCTAATTTATCTGGCTTTTATTCCAAAAGAAAGCGTCCCGGTGGGGACAAATTCCGGGGATGGCCTTATTTGTATTCCGCTCCGCCAGATTTGTGGCCAGTGAAGTATTCTGATGGCACATGGGCTAATTATGCCCTTTACGAACGCTTTTCCAATGGTATTTATGCTTTTAATTTCTTTGGAGATGACATTTCTAAAACGACCAATATTACTACGGATTTCCTTTTAAACCAAAAAATGGATTTTATCACAAAGGGATTATCCTTTAATGCAAAATTATCCTACGACAATACAGCCTACTCGTATGGTCCTGATATTGAGGGATATGGGAAGTTAACTAAGTGGATATCCCCTACCATTGTAGATGCCATTACTCCCGACATGTCTCCTGAACAAATTAAAGAACTGGAAGCCGGATATACCTATTATCAGTTTCCTCAGGATCTTCCTCCAACAGGTTATAATTATTCTGAATTACCCAATAGTTACAATCCTGAAAATGCAAGCAGCAATGTATATAGATCATTATATTATCAATTGTCACTGAACTACGAACGTGAATTTGGTAACCACGCATTTACAGGTCTGGCATTATTAAGTCGTCAGGAAAGGGCAAGCGGGGATAATTTCCCAAGCTACCGTGAGGACTGGGTTGGAAGGGTGACCTATGCCTATGACAGAAAATACTTACTTGAATTCAATGGAGCCTATAACGGTTCCGAAAAGTTCTCCAAAGATTATCGCTTTGGTTTCTTCCCTTCCATGGCTGTGGGCTGGGTGGTCTCGAATGAACAATTTTTTCAACCACTTAAATCTGTTATCAATAATTTGAAATTCAGATATTCCGATGGAGTAGTGGGAAGTGACGAAGGAATTGCCCGGTGGCTGTATGTTGGAAGCTGGACGGTTTTACCCTATACCTCCTCCGCTACCTCTGAAGATGTTTTCCGTTTTGGATTTCCTTATCTTCAAAACGCCTACCCCTTACGATATGAAGGAGTAATCCCCAATCCGGATATTCAATGGGAAACATCACATAAACAAGATTATGGAGCAGAAATTGGTTTTTTTGAAAACAGAATCCGTTTAACTTACGATTATTTCACAGAAAACAGAACAAATATCTTTGTTACCGGTACCGACAGGGTAATCCCTCAATATCTCGGAGTTAAACCCGTATCAGCAAATATTGGCGAAGTTGACATGCATGGTTGGGAATTTGAAGCTTATTTAACCAATACCTCTGCAAGTGGATTAAATTATTGGTTTTCTTATTCATTATCCTTCGCAAAAGATAAGATAATAAACCGTGGCGACCCTCTCCTTAAGCCGGATTATCAAAAATTGGCTGGTTACCAAATCGATCAGCCCCGGGTAACGCTCAATCAATCTGAAAATCCCATGCAAACTTGGAATGAAATTTATAATACAGTTAACGGGCTGACAAATACAGAGCTTCTACCGGGTGACTTTGCCCTTGTCGATTTCAATTCGGATGGAGTAATTGATAGCAATGATGATGTTCCATATGGCTATCCTTCAAGACCTCAATATTCCTACGCTCCTTCTCTTGGCTTAAGTTATAAAAATTTTAGCTTTTCTGCCCGGTTATATGGGGTCTTTAACATTGAAGGGGAAGTCGGCACCTATTTAGGGGCATTTTCCAATCAATATTCGGTGGTTTATCCCTGGAACAGGGAATATGCATGGTCTCCTGAATTTTTCAATACATCTTCTGCCATTAATCCCGGACTGAGGTTTAATACCAACTCGACGAGTGGTTACATTGCAACCTCCAGAGCCTATCTTAAACTTCAACACGTTGAATTGGGTTATGCCCTGGATTCAAAATGGATTAATAAGCTTGGAATCAAGGGTTTAAAATTTACCTTGAGTGGGGATAACTTTTTCCTTTGGTCAAAAATGACGGAAGACCTTGATGCAGATCGTCCAACAAGACAAACGAATACTCGAAGAACCTATCCAAAATTCAGAAGGTACAATATTGGTATAAATCTCAATCTTTAATTAATGATGAAATGTGAAAGGAGGGTCATAATGGCCATGTATTTGGAAAAAGGGGTTTTAAACATAAGCAAACAAAAAATGATTATTATGAAAACAATTTTGTATAATTTAGTTGTTTTATTGGGTATATCAACTTTACTTTCATGTGAAGATTACCTTGAAAAAACTCCTGAAGCAACCGTTTCAGACCAAGATATCTTTGGAACCTATACCTCTTTTCAGGGATTTGTTGACGCAAATTATGGGGAGGTGATAGGTTATATTACTCAATATCCCACTACCACAGCAAATATGGGAGGAGAGAGCTTAAATAATTTTATTGCGTGGTCTCCCGCCGCCAGAACGTGGATAGGTGATTACTGGTATATCGCCGGTGCAGATGACCACGCCTTTAATGACTATACTTCACTCTATATGAATGGAAAATATGCATATGGTATTTTCAAAAATACCGAAGGGGGTGGTATATGGACCGGAGGATGGCGTGGAATCCGCCGGTGCAATGTGGCGCTTCAAAATCTATCAAGACTCTCTGATGCCACGGAGGAGGAAAAACGATTAATAGAGGGACAGCTCTACTTCTTCAGAGCCTATTTTCATCAGCAAATTATTGACGCTTTTGGTGGAATGCCCTACATCGATACAGTTTACTCTCCGAATGATGAAGTACAGCTAACACGTTTATCCTACCAGGAAACTGCCGACAAGGTTGTGGAAGACTATGACAGGGCAATTGAACTGCTACCGGTCGACTGGGATAATACCGTTGTCGGTGGACAAAGACCCGGTGCTAATACGGGAAGGGCCACAAAAGGAGTTGCAATGGCGTATAAAGCCAAAGTTCTTCTCTATGCTGGCAGTCCACTCATGAATAAATTTTCAGGCAATGACTATAGCTATAATCAAGAATACTGCCAAAAAGCTGCACAAGCAGGTTGGGAAATGATTCAACTCGCCAGGACCGGAGCATATGAACTTACTGATTTTTCTGATATTCTGAATATGTTTGCCAGAAAAGATGGGATCATTCCCAGGACAAAAGAAACAATTTGGCAAAAGATTAGAAAGAACGAAGGAAAGTATGATTTTTCTTCTTATATCGCCAGGCAATATGCCTTCGCCAGGATGGGTGGCAATTATTGCGAGCAGGTCAACCAGTTGTTTGTAGATAAGTTTGAAATGGCTGACGGAACAAGATATAACGTTGAATATGATGCAGATTCAACAAAACGTTGGGAAAACAGGGATCCCAGATTCAGAAAATATATTATTGTTGATCGTGACCAACATGGATACGATGAACGATCAATAATTCATTTATATATTGGAGAGGGCACTGACAGAACTCCGCAGGCCCAGATTACCTTACCCTATCTAATAAAAAAATTCTGGCCGGTAGGAGCCAATGGTTATGACCTGGATTATGAAAACCTGAGAATAATTTGTCCTCTCATGAGATTAGCCGAGGTTTATCTTGATTACGCGGAAGCTGTAACTGCTGCATACGGGCCAGGTGGTTCTGCTCCCGGAGCTGATTTAACTGCAGTTGGAGCTTTAAACCTGGTGAGAAACAGGGCTGGTATGCCCGATGCCACAGCCTCGGCTCCAGGATATGATAGCTTCATGGATTTAGTATGGAACGAACGAACAGTTGAACTCTGTTTTGAGGGGCATTACTGGTATGATACCCGAAGATGGCATATTTCCCATCTAAGTCTGGATTGTGTTAATCTCGCGTTTGATAAAGACTGGACCCCCTCTTCATTTATAAGATCAGTTATAAAAACCAGGGTATTTGAAGATCCAAAGCATTATTGGTTTCCCATAAACCGTGATCAGACCCTTCTTTATCCTGGCTTTTATCAAAATCCCGGGTGGCAATAACAAATGATTTCTGAACTATCCTTTTATTACGATAAAAAAATAATTATGAATAAGAAATTTATGCGGGTAATATCAGTATTATTAAGTTTAGTCATACTTCTAAACATTAATGTCCATGCCCAGGATAACAGCAAGCTTGTCAAAGTGATGGATGAAAATGGCAATCCTGTCACCGGGGCAATGGTTATTATCGGGGAAGGGGGGAAACCATTATATACTAATGCAAATGGCGAATTTTCAATTCGTGGTGATAGCCTGGCCCCAGTCCTGGTAAAAGCGATGGGTTTTGAATCACAGCTCATCAATGAACGGGAAATAATAGCCCTGGAAACCATTACCCTGCTTAAAGCCCCTTTTCAAATGGGGGAAAAGGATATGGTGTCCCTTCCCTTCAGAGTTTTATCACGGAGGAGAATCCCAGGTGCTGTTTCAGTTCTTTCTCCTGATGAGATCCTTAAATTTGACCAGACTGATCTAAGAGGTGCCATTGTAGGCAGAGTTCCGGGGATGTTTAGTTCCTCCAATATCCGTGGTTTCGACGAGCCATTATTTGTTGTTGATGGCATACCCCGTCCGGCTGCTGATATAAATCTTCAGGAAATCGAACAGATCACCGTGGTAAAGGATCTCTCTGCTGCCATGTTATATGGTTCACAAGCCTCAAATGGAGTAATTCTCATTAACACAAAAAGGGGAGAGCCGTTGCACAAGATTCTTAAAATTACTGCTGAAAATGGATTTAATAAACCAATTAGTTTCCCGAAATATCTTGGTGCAGCAGATTATATGGAATTATATAATGAAGCCCTCACCAATGATGGCCTGGCTACAAAATTTAATGATGGGTTAATAGAAAACACAAGGAGTGGGATAGATCCAATTCGCTATCCGGACGTGGAGTATTACAATTCCACATTTTTGAAAAAGTGGACAAGCTATCAAAAAGTGGTTGGTGAAGTAGGCGGGGGTAATGAAATTGCCCAATATTATCTTAATCTCGGCTGGAACCGCAGCAATGGGTTGCTTAAGGTAGGAGAAGGCGCTAATGAAAAAACCGATAGGTTGAATATGCGTGCCAATATTGATTATAAATTGCAGGACGCCATAAGATTAAGGTTCGATGGAGCAGTGGTATTTAATCTTTCGAATGGTCCCAGATACCAAAGTGATGATTTTTGGAATCTTTCCACAACCATGCATCCTGAATATTACCCCTTGCTTATACCGGTAGATTTAATCACTGATCCTGGTTTATTGGGGGCACTAAAACCAATAGATAATAAATATGTCCTCGGAGGCACATCAGAATATCAAACAAATATATACGGCGAATTGATGAAGAATGGACCTGAAAAATATAATGACAGGTTGGTTCAAATAAGTACCGGATTGGATTTTGATTTAAAATCCATTACCCCGGGATTAAAAGCATCTGTTTTTTTCTCTTTCGATGTATTTAACATGTTTACTACAAATCTCTTAAATAGCTACGCGGTGTATAATCCCACCTATTCTGCCGATAGTGTCGACTTTACCAAGTACGGGGTAGATACCAAGGTAGACGCACAATCCGTAACTGATGCATCCCAATACCGGAGAATAGGGATCTATGGGACATTGGACTATAACAGGATATTCGGCGATCATGAGATTAAAGCAACTGCTCTGACATACCGTGACCAATTTAGTATTCAGGATGTGCTACAACCAACAAAACACCTCCATGCAGGCCTCAACGCGAATTACATGTTTAAAAGAAAGTATATCGCTGAATTAACCGGGGTCATTGCCGGATCATCAAAATTATACGAAACCAGCCCTTATGCTTTTTCTCCCGGTGTTGGTTTGGCCTGGATTTTAAGTGAAGAGAATTTCCTCAAGAAAAATAAGGTAATAAGCTATTTAAAAATTAAATCGAACTGGGCCATTAACCATAGCGATGAATCTATTTCCGATTTTTATTTAGGCCGCGATTTCTATGAAGAAGGAAACCTCTATGTCTATAATCACAGTTTAGCCTCAAATCGTTCGAGGATACTTTCCAATGGAAATTCGTCATTGGGCTGGGAAAAGAAAATGAATTTGAATGTCGGTTTTGAGTCCGGATTATTAGAGAATCAACTCTGGGTCGAAGGGGCATATTTTTACAATAAAACATATGATATGCTCTCCAGGAATGCTAATATTCTTCCCGATTATTTTACGAGTCTTCCCTATTTTAATTATCAAAGCAATCAAAACCAGGGAATGGAAATCGGCCTAAAATATACCAAACAAATTGAAAAGTTTCAATTTATAATCGGAGCCAATATGGTATATGTATCGTCAAAAGTTTTAAAAGCGGATGAACTAAATTATCCTAATGATTACCGGAGTAGCATAGGAAAGCCAACAGACGCTATTTTTGGTTTTGTTGCCCTTGGGTTTTTCAACGATCCAACCGAAATTGCGAATGCCCCCTTTCAATCCTTTGGCAGTGTTCAGCCCGGAGATATAAGGTACAAGGATTTAAACGGGGACAATATCATTAACAACGAAGACCGCATGATGATTGGAAATTCAGATCCAACGATTGGTTATAGCCTGCATTTAAACCTTAAATACAAGGCCTTTGAATTATTTTTAATGGGTACAGGTGAAAACGGAGAGGATCGAATATTTAACAATCCTTATTATTGGGTTTATGGAGACCGGAAATATTCTACGATGGTACTTAATCGTTGGACCCCTTCTACAGCGGAAACAGCTGATTATCCCAGACTCACTTCAACCACGGGATCGAATAACTTCCAGAATTCCACATTCTGGTTGTATAAAGATAACTCATTCACCCTGCGAACCGTCCAACTCACCTTTTCCTTAGAAAATGTCGGTTTTGCCGGTTTGAACCAGTTGAGTGTATTTGCACGAGGGTATAATCTGGCCACCTTTTCAGCCATTAAGGATCGGACCGATTTAAATATTGGTTCCTCACCTAAAACCAGAAGTTTCTCCCTGGGTCTGACCTTACAATTTTAATGTAAAAAAAATCATCATGAGAAAGCATATTAAAATAAGTTTCCTGATTCTAAGCATTTTCATTACTTCCTGTGATAAATTTCTGGAACCTTCTCCAGATGGGACTTTATCTGAGGAACAAATTCTTAATAATCCCTCTTTTGCCGAGGGCTTATTAATGACGGCCTATTCAGCAATTCCGAATGACTACGATTTTGGGACAGATGTGGCCAGTGATGATGCTGTAACGAACGATAAAAGTTCGATATTTAAAAGAATGGCCCTTGGAGAATGGTTGCCATCCTTTAATCCCATTTCAGAGTGGAGTACTGCCTATCACCAGATTTCATACATAAATCGGTTTTTGGAAATTTATGAGTCGGTGAACTGGTCAAGTGCAACCAATTTAACCCAGGAAGAAAATGAATTAAGAAATCGCCTACATATTAAACGCTTAAAAGGAGAGGCTTTTGCACTTAGGGCATGGTATCAATATAAACTTTTGCAAAGTGTTTCCGGAAAAACACCCGACGGAAGGATGCTTGGCTACCCGATAATAAATGAGGTGGTTAAGCCCTCTAAAGATTGGGAAATCCCTCGTAACACATTTTCAGAATGTATAGAAAATATATTCGCAGATCTTGACACCGCCATAGCCAATCTGCCGCCCAAATGGCTGGATAATGGGACCTCTGCTGAAAATGCTACCATGGGCGCCCGCTTTGAAAACCGTATAAACGGAAATACAGCCCGGGCTATTAAATCAAGAGTGGCACTTTTAGCAGCCAGTCCTGCATTTGCTGAATCGAATGCTGTACAATGGGCGGAGGCAGCTTCAATTGCTGGCGATCTGTTAAAAGACCTGGGTCCATTATACTCAAAGGGGATCGTATTCTATAAAGAAAAAAAGAATGCAGAAATTATTTGGAACCTGGCCGAAGTACAAAAAAGGAGTTGGGAATTAGAAAATTTCCCTCCCTCTTTGTTTGGCTTTGGAAGAACAAATCCATCACAAAATCTCATCGATGCCTTCCCTATGGGCAATGGCTATCCCACCAACGACCCATTAAGTAATTTTGATCCATTAAATCCCTATACTGGAAGGGATTCAAGATTGAAGGAATATATCATTTACAATGGAGCCATTTTTAAAAGTAATCCCATCATGACCTATGTTGGGGAACCTCAGAATGGGATAAATTCATTGACAACTTCCACAAAAACAGGTTATTATTTAAAAAAACTGTTGGCAGAAGGGGTCACCCTTACTTCCGGTAGTGCGATAAATGCAGCCCATACCTATACGCTGGTACGTATGACTGAGGTACTCCTTAATTATGCGGAGGCAGCAAATGAAGCATGGGGTCCTGATGGTGATCCCAATGGATATGGATTTACGGCCCGGTCAAAGATTGCCGAATTACGTGCCCGTGCAGGAATAAACCCGGATAATTATCTAACCTCCATTAGCAGCAAAGAAAATTTGAGGAACTTAATTCACAATGAACGTCGTATTGAATTATGTTTTGAGGGATTTAGATTTTGGGATATACGTCGCTGGAACGATCCTGAACTTTTAACGAAAAGTGCCCGAGGAGTTTATATTACAAAAGTTTCTGAAGACGAATACACTTTTGACTATCAGCCTGTGGAAGAAAGGAATTATCAACCCTTTATGATTTATGGTCCAATTCCATATGAAGAAACCTTAAAATATGATATTCAACAAAATAGTGGATGGTAGGAAATTAGAAAACTAAATAAATTAATACCTTTTAGCAAAAACATACAAATATGAGAAATATATTAATTTCTATCATTTTAATAGTAGGGATGGGAGCATGCGAAAACCAGGATCAGGTATTTCCTGATTTTGAAATACAAACAGTATATTTCCCCCTTCAACTCCCATTAAGGACCCTATCGCTCGGTGAAGACCGTATAGATAATTCCCTTGACAAAGAACATAAATTCGATATCGGACTTAGTATAGGAGGCATGTACGAGAATAAACAGAGTTGGACAGTTGATTATGTTGTTGATCCTGCCTTAACGAATAATGCCTTTTCCCCTGATGGGTCTCCTATCATCGCGCTTCCATCAGAATACTATACTTTAATTCCGGAGAATACTGTTGTCATTCCCAAAGGCTCATTTAATGGTCTCATTCGCGTCGAACTTAAAGAGGCATTTTTTACCGACTCTCTTGCCACTACAGGTCAATATGTCATCCCACTTAGAATTACAGGTACAAGTGCTGATAGTATCTTATCGGGTAAGCCATCAAGGCCGGGAGAGGTTGATAGAAGAGTCGTATCAGACTGGGAATCCGGCAAAACTCCAAAAGATTGGGTGATGTATGGTATTAAATATATCAATGCCTATCATGGCACATACCTCCACAGGGGAAGAGATATTGTGTCGAAAGCAGGAATTATTACAGATACTGTTGTTTTTCATGAAAGGTATGTTGAAAAGGATAAGCTTATTAAATTAATGACTTTAGATTTAAATACCGTTTACACGAATGGAGTTCAGATCAAAGTAAGCAATACCGGGAGGTATTCTATGGTTCTTACATTTGATAATAGTCTCGGGAATTCGGGAGCAGTTACTATTACTCCCAGGAAAGGCTCCCTCTATTCTGTCACTGGTTCGGGTGAATACAATGATCTATCTGTTTCCACTGAAACCTGGACAGGACTTAAATGGCAGTCAATATACTTAAACTATACATACACGGAAAATAGCAATACGCACCAAGTGTCCGATACCCTGGTATTCAGGGACAGAGGGATTAAATATGAGTTGAACGCGATTAGTATTATTAATTAATTGTGTGAACTGAAATATTAATTAACTCAAGTTGCTACTTATAACGACTACGGTAAGCACTGTGCCGACATTTTCAAGATTTTTGTTCGGTTCCCGGTGAACTTAATTTTTACAAATAATTTCGTTTTAAGAATGAACCAGGCATTGGGCTTACCGTTTGTTGCCTGCTGTAGCTTTATTAGCCAATCGAGATATTCAAATTCTTTCCTAATCCAATTTCAATCAGTTTATGGTATGTCGATATCTGAATATCACTTTGTCCTCGCTCAATTCTAGAAATATAGCTCTTTTTTGTACCTGTCCTTTCAGCAAGTTCTTCTTGAGTTAATTTCGATTCCTTTCTCGCCTCTTTCAACATTATTCCTAATCTGAATGCAAGTGAATCAGCCTCAAACCTATCTCTCGATGGAGTGCCTTTTTCTCCATATTTTTTTATTAATAAGTCTTCGAAATCAGTTACATTTTTCATTTTATTTGTCCTCCATATTTTTCTTTCAAATAATCTTTTTTAGTCTCTCAGCCATCTTAATCTCCTTTTGTGGGGTCTTCTGCGTCTTTTTTAGAAAGCAGTTTGTCAATACAACAAGGTCTCCTTTATCTTGGAAGCATAAAATCCGAATACTTTTAAAAGCCGTTATTACTCGAATTTCCCAAATCCCGTCGGTATTCTCTAGCAATTTGTAGAATTTCTTTGGGACTTGTCTCTCAAATCTTACTAGATCAAGCACATATTCAATCTTTTCTTGAATCTTATAATCCAGATTTTTGTAAAAATCAACAAAGTTATCCTTGTATGCAATTACCTTTCTAATCATCAAACAAAGTTAACTATTCAGTTTACATATTCAAAATTAAATCAGCTTATTTTTTAGCAGTGAGACTCTCGTGCTATTGCAGGCAACATTATATAACAATACTTTTAGATCTGTGACTTACTGGTACAAAGGAAGTCAAACTCAACAAAAAAGCACGAACCATATATGGACTATTTGATAACATCAATGAGAAAAAGAATCGAGACAACCTTTAGTGAAATATCCAATTTTCTTCCAAAGAAAATCCACGCTGTGACAGCGTTTGGGTTCTTACTGAAAGTAGTCATATTCATTTTTGGTTATACGATTTCGAGAACAATATTTTAAATAGCAACTTGAGTTAATTATAATAGTGGAATTTTTAAAATCATTTGCAACAACAATGAAATTAACCTTGAACTTTCCTTAGAAACGCCCATTTTTTGCCAAACTTGATATTAATCTATGATATATCTATCAGTTTCAAAATACAATCCTTACTTTTTCCGAATATTAATATTAAAATAAAAAGGATAAGTACTATTTTATAACCTGGATAGGTATTATATTTGAGATAAATGAATTGATGACAACAAAATCGTTTTTATTTTTTCAGTAAATCTTTATAAATAAACTAAAACAGGAGGCAATTATGAAACAAAATTTACGACAAAAAACATTAGCTCTATGTGCAATGCTTGGCTTATTTGGCTTAACAATATCAGCCCAGGAAGTTTTTCAGGTAGAAGCCGGAAGCAATGGTATCGGTGTAGCATTATTGGATGCTGTCGATGGGGATATTATTGAGTTGACTACATCCGGGGGTGTATACATTGAGGACATGGATTCCATTTACTATGATGTCACGATCAGGGCAGCTGCTGGTTTAGCAGAAAAACCGATAATACAGGATAGTGATCTTGGACACTTGATTGAGGTCCGTGAAGGAGCCCTCACCCTTGATGGTATTAAATTTGATGGAGGCGAATATATAGTATATGTAAAAGCACCTGCAGGAGTAGAAGGTCCTGATTTCAGCCTTAAAATTAATAACTGCGATTTTCAGGACTGGACGCAGCGGGCCGTTTACTCAACGGATGCTACTGAAACTCCTTTGGACTCCGTTATTATCACAAATTGCACTTTTAAAAACGGGGTAAAACAGGCAATATATTTAAAAACCACTCGTACTGGAAGTGGAATTTACCCAGCCGGTTATAAATATTGTGGAATTTTCAATTGTCTTTTTGTAGGGCTATCTTCAGATGGCGATGGGCACGCCACTTATATTGAACCCGGTAACAGGGATGTTTTAGGAGATGGATATCCAGAGCTGGTAATAGACCATGTAACTGTGGACAATTGTACTAGAGGACTTTCAACCTATACCACTCCGGGAGCATTGGTTAAAAATGTGATCCTATCAAATCCCACAGACGTAACCAGAACTTCAATTAATATTGAATCAGCTCGATACGAAGGTGCTGTTCCTTCAATGATAAAAAATTCTGTTTACGTTGGAGCGCTAAACTTAACAGGGAGCTCTACCGTTACCGGAATTACTGAAAATGTGGATAGCGCTGCGGTTGTATACGTAGACAGGGAAAATGGAAATTACGCCCTGGCAGCAGGATCTCCTGGTAAAGGAGCTGCTACTGATGGAAAAGATGTAGGGTATATTCCCCCTTCCACAACTTCTGTTCATTCCATGAAACTTGAATCTTTTGTGAATGTTTACCCAAATCCTACTTCAGGGCATATTAAAATAACTCTCGACAAAAAAGTCGAAACCGTTAAAAGTCTTGAAATTATAAATATAGCCGGTAAAAAAGTTGCCCATCAAATGGATCTTGGAAATAATCAGGAGCTAAGCATTGATATTTCCTCAGCACCCGCAGGCATCTATTTCGGGAAAGTTGTTTCAATCAACGGGACATATACTTTCAAGTTTATGAAGAAGTGACCCTCATCCCTGCTGGTAAAATTTTAGAATGATAACATAAAAGGAAGGTGTCCGCAAGTCGCCTTCCTTTTTTTTTAATACTTAACTCATTTTGATTTTAATGCTGATAATATCCTAAAACTTCATGCTACTTAAAGAAAAAACAAACCCTCCCCGGCTGGTTTCATTAGACACCATGAGGGGATTTACTATGTTCTGGATTGTCGGTGGTGCAACATTGATTGAAGCCATCGGAAAACTTGGTCATAATTATGTTTCCGATTTATTGGTAATGCAAATGGATCATTCATTATGGGAAGGACTTCGCTTTTATGATTGTATATGGCCTGGATTTATGCTTATGGTGGGCGTCTCGATTCCCTATGCCTATGCCAAGCGCTCACAGACGCAGACTTATTCTGAAATGCGAAAACATGCCCTGATCCGTTTTTTGATTCTTTTTCTTCTGGGCTCCTTAAGGGAAACAGTTAGCCTTGGTGAACTTCACCTGATTGAACTAAGTAGTGCTTTGCAGCCAATTGCCATCGCATATCTGGTTTCATTTCTCCTGGTAAGAAAATCCTGGAAATTCCAATCTATTGCAGCCCTCTCTATCCTTTTAATCTATGGCCTGGCGATCGAACTCATTCCATTACCAGGAGTAGGAGCCGGGTCCTACACTCAAAATGCAAATCTCGTTTGGTTCGTGGATTCAATATTTCTACCCGGACGCACCAATGAATATGTATTTCAGGCCGGCTGGGGGACCCTTATCAGCATGATCCCCGCTATTTCAACTACCATACTTGGAATGCTCATAGGTGAATTATTAAAAAGCTCTAAAAGTCAAATCAACAAACTTAAAATTCTGGCAATGATTTGTGCCGGAATCCTCCTGGCCGGTTTTCTGACTTCAACCTTTATTCCGGTTATCATGAAAATGTGGACTGTATCCTATGGTTTGCTAAGTGCAGGATGGGCAGCCACAGTTTTACTTCTCTTTTATTTCATTATAGATGTACAGGGATATAAAAAATGGACCTATTTTTTTATAGTAATAGGCGTAAACGCGTTAGCCGTTTACCTTTCCAGTACGGTGATGAACCTTTCTGAAATTAGCAGTGCCCTAACTTCAGATTTTTCTGAATTTGTTGGAAATGCTATCTCATTATTAAGAATTATTGTTTACATCGGATTGGAATGGGCAATCCTTAACTGGATGTACAAACATAGAATTTTTTTAAATCCTTAAAAGGAGACTTTAAAATTAACTAAGTAACCATGGCGTTTATGAACACCCGTAGTTGGAAATATTTTAATAGAGACTATTCGACCGCTAATTAATGGCATTAGCAAATTTGCATAAATTATTAAAGGATGAAAGCATTAAAAAGTAACTGGAGGAGCCTGATTTTTCCAATTACCCTCTTATTTTCTGGTACCATGATGTTTATACCTCTTTGCTCCTGTGAAAAAAGGAATACCCCTAAAAAATATGTTTTTGAAGTAACCAGGGAGATATATCAAAACAGGTCTCCCGAACAATTATTGAAACTAGTTGCTCTACATCAAATTCAAAATCTCGCTCCGGGAGAATATAAGTATGGAAATTGGGATAGTGTTCTCAACTCCACGCTCCCTAAAGCACCTTGGTTTGGGTACCCTATGGGAGTGCAACTTTTAGGACTTCAATATGCCAACAGAATATTGAAGGATACGATAGTTTCCAACTATGTAAGGGATTATATTAAAATTGCCACAGATGATTATGCTTATTCCGTATGGCAGAGGAATACCTTTGGCGATGTCTACAAAAAAGGGGGTAATTTTGATCGGCTGGTACGGATGAGTATGTTGGATGACTGTGGCGCCGCTGCTGCATCTATGTTGGAAGCGCTTCAAAATGGGATTGCCTATCCAACAAATGAATTACTACGATATTTAAACAATGTTAGCTATTTTATTTCAAAAACGCATTGGAGACTGGACGATAGTACATTCTGGAGACCTGTCTCGCCTGGATCACGACCACTGTCAATCTGGGGGGACGATTTGTACATGAGCTGCCCTTTTTTAATCCGTTGGGCCGATTTCAAAGGTGAACCAAAATATCTGGACGATGCTGTTAGGCAAGTCCTAAACTTTTCAAAATATCTTCAGGATAAAGATGGAATTTTCTGGCATGCCTATCTTGTAGATAAGGATCATCCTGCAAAATTCAAGTGGGGCCGTGCAAATGGATGGGTGGCTGTCGCAACTGCGGAAGTTCTTTCTTTTATGCCGGACAATCATCCTAAACGCGATAGCGTTTTGATCATCTTAAAAACTCATCTTGAAGGTCTTAAAAAATATCAGGCAAGCGATGGTCTCTGGCACCAGGTCATTGATCATCCCGAACTCACTTGGGGAACCGAAACTTCCTGTAGTGCCATGTTTGCCTATGCTTTTGCCAAATCAATCAATGAAAAATGGATTGACAGAAATAACCTATATATTGTCAGAAATACAATTGAAGGTCTTAATAAAAGGATTGATGCAGATGGCACTATCTATGGGGTATGTCGAAGTGCATCCATTGGGGATAACCTCAAATATTACCAAGACCGGCCTACCCGACCTGACGATCCTCACGGACCGGGACCTGTTCTAATGGCTTTGTCAGAATTTCTGATTGCAGAAAACCCACAATTGGATTAACAGGATCGAGAGATGTTTTAATAACTTGTGAACATCCTTTTTAAATTACTTTACTAGGGATATTCAAGATCATTTTGTCAGAAACATTTTCTTCGAGATGCTTTGTCCATTGCCACTAATCATGTAAATATACATTCCTGATGGCAAGGTGCCTGCATCTAACTGAACTGTATAGCTTCCCGTCGTCACTATTCTATCGAACAGATCAGCCACCTTTTCCCCAAACATATTGTAGATATTCACGGAATAATGCCCCTCTTTAAAAATACGAAATTCAATTGTGGTCATTGAATTGAATGGATTAGGATAATTTTGTAAAACTTCAAATTTATCAGGCAAATTTTTGTTCTTGAGAAATCCTCCTACGATACCAGTGGTCATCGAATCAGCCATGGCACCTCTATAGTATACCCCTTCAGTTCCCGGCCAATTCAATCCTTCATAAGATACACCCTGCGTCATAACCTCATTGTTTCGGGGAAAATATCTCTTCCAGATTTCGCTCCCTTCATAGCTTCCATTTACTATATTATAAATATCCATCTCAGGATCGACTTCTAAACCCTGACTCTCCCAGGATGTGCCGGAATTCAAGCGAAATGTGGCAAGCGTGGCAAAATCCGAACCGTTTCCGAACTGATAAAAAAGAGGAAAAGAATTGACTTGTGGCTGATGGTAAGTATCATCGAGAAGACGATACATGACGTTTCCGTCATAATGCGCACCGGAAGAGGCTACCCTGCCCCTAAAACAAATTCGATCGTCCAGGATGAAAAAAATATTATTGTATACATAGAGTTCCGGATTGCTTTGAATTTTGCCTGGCAACTCTGCCGGATTGTAATTATAACCGCTTCTCCTGTGAACCGTTGTATTATTGTACACTTTCCACTTTGCCGGGTATGGATCACCGTGACTGCCAAAAGCATCTATTATTTGCCAAACCGGCCAGTTACTTGCACGGTAATTTCCTTCCCTGCCCCCGTGCTGATAGTGAGAAGCATCAATTATATTATGATGAACATACAGGTCACCATCGGTCTGAGTCGCTGAGGTAAACTCGTTGGAGACACCCTCCCCAACCTTCCACATTATATTGAAAGCAACCTCTACATTCATTACTAAGCGAAACGTAACCGCGTCATCACGTAACCGAATAAAAGCGTTGGAAATTATTTTTGTATTTTCTGTTCCTTCCTTAACGGAAAGAGCATCAAAACTGTCCCGGAACAAATTATGTGAGATAAGAAAGCCTGGCATTGCTCCGTCAATGGCAACGGATTGGAATTCCGGATAACCTTCGCTAACTTCTGAATCACGATTTTTTATGTCACACCAATAGACATTATCGGGCAGACCATTATTGAATTCACAATGGTGGATACTGAAATCACTGGCAGCTGGAATTGTGGTACCCCGCAATACAAACCCATACCGCCCATAATCGAAGCGGCAATGGTCAAATTCAAAAGCAGAGGTATTGTCTTTCACATCGAAAATATACTGGGCATGGGATAGCGTGATATCCTTGAATTTGATTTTAGACGAATTTGAAACCGTGATTAGAGTCTTCGTGAAAAAAACAGAAATGCTGTGTCTGTTCGGATCTAATTCCGAGGGAATTGGGGGAAGTGAGTTGCCAAGAGGATCGACCAGATCATTTGGATTGTTCTCGAGCCTGATGTAAAGGTGTTGATCAGAGGAAAGCAAGATACCAGGCCCCTGGTAAATCGGCTTCATCCCTTCCACAGGCCCATAATTCGTGGATTTCAGATTATCCATCAGCTCGTACTCAATAAGATGAAGATCGTTGTCAAGCAACCATGCATTCATGTATTCGGATGAGGGATAAGCGTCAATTGACCGATAAAGATTTATTTCGCCATCATAGATCTCCCATTTGGTATTCGGAGAACTCCGGAAGTCTTGTAACCCTCCGCTTATCTCGACATCTTCCCCTTGGTATGCAGAGATTAAAATACCTGAAAGACCATTAAGATAAAAAGCCTTTTCGAAATATACACCTTCCCGAAGGTAGAGCGTGTCACCCGACAGGAGTTTAGAAACTGCAAAACTGACCGAATTCCATGGATTTTCCATTGATCCCTCATTGAGATCTGAACCACTATTCGCAACATAGTAGGTTGAAGCAAAGCTGTTTGCCATTAGTAAGGAGAGTATCCCAAAAAAGCAAGCGAATCGATGGGTAATTGTTGGTTTAATCATTCTGTTGGCAAATATTAGGCCCCCTTCTCTGGCTGTTGGTGTATTTTAAACTTTCTCTTAATTTTAATACTTAGGGTTTTTCCGGTACAAATACTTCTCTCTTTTTTACCTTGCTCACAGCCAATAGGATTACCGCATTAGCTTTCATGTCTTCAGTTGAAGGATTTCCTGACGGTAGTGTGGAGCGGTAATGAAGGGAACCATGTATGTTGACTTCCAGAATCACTTTTCCGAATCGCGGGTTTACCCATTCAAAAGCATAAAAATTGATCGGATAATCTTTTTCATTCACTGAACATTGAACTGGATCGGCCTGATAACAATAAATACCTTGAGGCGAACCAGTTTTTCCTTCCCTTTCATCAAAACTAGCTATTCTTTCATTGTTCCACTCCAAAATGTTAACACCATACTGGATAGGAACATTGATGGTAAATCCATCCTCATATACGACTTCATACCATCCAATCAGATCAGAGGTATCGAAGAAATCAGGAATATTATAATAGGCTTTTTGATTTCCGGCTGGGAGGGCACAAGCATGTAAAAACAGTAAACTGCTTACATCTTCGTGAATGGAAATACCCTTAACATAGTTAGAAAACGAATTTTCACCTTTACCAATGGTTCCGGTTGCAACCGCGCATTTTCGGGAAATTTCTTCAACCTTGGCGAGTTTGAATTTTTTATTTTGGTTGCTAACTTCACCTGTTTTTAATGCTTGAAGGTCAAGATCAAAAACTTTTGAATTTTTGGGTAAATTGAAGTAAGAAGTGATATCGATGAATTCAGTAACATTTCCTTCCTGGCTGGGGATGGGCATTATACTTAACCGGTTCCGGATGGAAGGAATTAATTCCTGTACAATGTCTGCCAATTCAGATTGGCTTAGTGTGTGTGCGGACCATAATAAATTAGCACATCCGAGAAAATCGTACAATAAATCCTTCCCAAAATTAAATTCATTCGTAGCTGCCCATGATGATGGCCCTCCCCCGATCAAATCGATATTCTTAATTCGTTCATCCCAATTACTAATATTCGGTTTGAAATTTCCGTAAACCTGTTTAAATCCAAAGCGTTGCAAATCCTTTTCGTTATCCGGGTCACCCCAAAACCAATTAAAAACCAGGATGTCTTTCGGGATACCATCCCTCACCAACTCAGGAGGAAGGGCTCCGGGCTTTTGATACTTTACCCCATTGGGGGTTATGTCCTCACGCGGTCCAGCATTACGGACATTTTCGAGAAGATGATCGCCCCACATGGCTGTCTTTATTCCTTTGGCAGCCAAAAAATTGTATATTTTTTTCACATCTTGTACATATAGCTCAGGGAAATCCTTGTTTTTACATTTCGGACATACATCAATTGGTACTCTCCATTCATCATGTCCAATATGTATCATTTTAGGCTTGACAACATCGATATATTCATCATAAACATCAAATAAAAGCTTATACGAATCAGAATTGGAAGGGCAATAAGTATCTGGCCAAAGATCACCCGGATATTCTGCAAGCTCCGGGTGTCGCGACAATAGGTAATAAACATGTGATAAAGAGGGAATCTCCGGAATCACCTCAATAAAATTCTTATTCGCAAGCTCAACAATTCCCTTTACATCCTCTTTTTCAAGTATTGCCCCATCCCCGGCGTCATAATGACTCGAAGTTTTTCCTTCTCCCCTGATTCCTACGGGCCTGTTTCTACGTGAATACATTAAATCTTTTCCAAATTCAACCCAACCTGCATTAATCTCCGGGTGCTTATCAAGGCGCATACAGTTAATTTCAATAACGACTTTATTGAACTTATAAAGCGCCATAAAATCTTCCAAAAACCGTTTGAAAAAGGGAATGTTCTCAGGCCCTGGAACATATAACCTGATTGCTCTGAATGGCAGGTTTGGCCAATCGCGTACTTCCACTCCACCTATTTCCTTCCCATTTCCTGCATAGATTAACTGGCGGAGAGATTGTAATCCGTAAAAAGCCCCAGAGTTATCAAAACCTGCAATTATTATTTTATTATTTGTAACATGCAAAATATAGCCTTCCGCGCCTGGATTTCGAGCATTCATCTCCAGTTCATTTTCTTCAATGTATTGTTTTATCAAAGAATTATCTAGTCTTCCCATCACTATTGTCTTCTTATCAGTGGAAAGATTGGTACAAGAGTTTGTTTTTAATGCCACACCGTATTTGTCACTCAGTTCTTTAGTCAGAAAATGTGCGAGGGAAATATCCTCATCAGAGGCATCAAAAGGAAGATTTATAGTTACTGATTCATCAAGGGTGAAAACATTTGAGGTCCTTTTGATAGACTGTGGAATTGGAAAAATCAAACCATCACCCTCATTATCAAGTCTGAATCGCGTTTTTTCAATTGCTTTTGCTATCGTTGGAAAGTCCTTCGGAACTTTTAAAATTTGAATATTTTTGCTGGCATTCCATTCCCTCCCGGGCGTATCTGTTCTGAAGGTTTCAATATTCCCGCGGTCCTGGACGGTCACAAAAGCAGTACACCCGTCCTTTCCTCCAAAAGCAATGTTACTGGGGTTCTTTCCTTTCAGCAAAATTTCCTGTAAAACTTCTCCTTTTGGAGATAATTTTACTACCGTCCCCTTTCCGTAACGGGTAATATACAAATTCCCTAAACTATCACAGCGCATTCCGTCCATTTCGAAATCCGGAAAATTTATCAACAGTCTTTTATGGCTGATTTCACCTTTCGGGGAGAGGTCATATGCCCAAACATTCCGTTGCAGGCTTTCGTTAACATAGAGTGTCTTATTATCCGGACTTACCTCGATACCATTGGTAGTACCCATGCTATCTTCCAATAAAACAACGAATCCGGAAGATTCAATTCTCCAAATTCGCCCTGTTCCTTCCTCCCAATCCGGATCACTCGCATACAACCGATCCTTATCATCAATCGCAATATCGTTTGGCTGGCTCATTTCGGGCTCTCTGGCAAATATCTCTAGCTTATTAGTGCTACTTTCAAGCTTAAAAATACAGTGGTTCACATAATCGGCGATAAACAAATCTCCATTTCCGTCAAATCTCATTCCGTTCCCAATACTGCCTGAGGGAAGCGTGATTAATTTTTTGATCTCTCCATTGGGAGCAATTTTACCGATTGTTCCCTCACTTTCAAAATTTACAGCATATACGTTTCCATACCTGTCTGCTGCAGGGCCCTCAATTCCAGAAGTAAACTGTCCTTCTTGCGTATAAACAGAGGATTGGTATAATTTCGAACTAGCAGAATTGTTCAGGCATGCCTGACAAATAAAGCTGATAGACATTATCAGGATGAAAGTCTCTTTTAACTGCCTATGATTAATCCTGAATAAGCTGCACTTTCTCATAACCTCGCATAATTAATGTCCTGCCGGCACAAAAGCTTTTCTTTTTTTTACCTTACTGAGGGCAGCCAGGATAATTGCATTGGCAGGCATGGGGGATGAGACAACTGTGCCGTAATCCCGTTCCTGTGCAGAATAATTAACAGAACCAAATAAGTTAACTTGCCTTATTTTTTTGCCAAACCTTGGATTGACCCATTCAAAGGAATAGAATGTTACTGTTTTTGATGCTCCTGGGCTGGAACAATCTACCGGATCAGCCCAATAACAATAAGCATTCTGTGGAGACCCCGTTTTCCCTTCCCGTTTGTCAATACTGTTTTCACCTCCTGGATTCCATTCAAGAATATTTACCCCATATTGTACAGGTATGGTGATCTTGTAGCCATCCTCATATACAACTTCATACCAGCCCAACAAATCAGCTGTATCAAAAAAATTGGGGATATTGAAATAAGCTTTTTGATTTCCCGCCGGCAAGGCAGCTGTATGAAGAAAAATCAGACTGCTGACATCTTCATTTATGCTCATGCCTTTTACTTGGGATGGAAGTGGATTTTGACCTGTTCCAATGGAGCTGACACCAACTGCACATTCGGGCTTTTGTTCTCGACTTCCTTCCAGGTGAAAAATTTTGGATCCGGTTTTAACCTGACCTTGCTTTATAGAATTCAGATCAAGATCAAAAACTTTTGACCTTTTATCTATGTTAAATTTGTCGGAAATATTAATTGTTTCTACTTCATTCCCATCCTCGCTTGGAATCCTTGCTCCGCTAAGATTAGCACGAACATCGGGGATCATTTCACGCACCATGGCCCCGAGTTCCACCTGGCCGAGTGTATGATTCGACCATAGAAGGTTAGCACAACCCAGAAAATTAAGCATCAGGTCTTTTCCAAAGTTAAACTCATTGGTAGCAGCCCAGGAAGAAGGTGCACCTCCGGCAAGGTCTATCTTTTTTATCCGCTCGTCCCAATTACTGATGTTTGGCTTGAAATTGCCATAGAGCTGTGTAAATCCGAAATCATTCAATTCAAAATCACGTTCCTGGTTTACCCAAAACCAATTAAAAATCAAAATATCTTTGGGGATTGAATCTTTTACAATAGAGGGTCGAAGGCCTCCCGGTGTAGTATATTTAACTCCTGTAGATGAAATTCTTTCTATCGGTCCATCCGTCCTCACACTCTGAAGAATATGATCCCCCCACATGGCAATTTTGATTCCCTTTTGGCTCATGTAGTTGTGTATCTTATTAATATCTCCGGCAAATAATTCAGAATAATCCTTCCCATTGCATTTCGGACAAATGTCCAGGGGGGCCCCCCACCATTCATCATGCCCTATGTGAATCATCTTCGGTTTTATCACATCAATATACTCATCATAAACATCAAACATCAGTTCATAGGATGCAGGATTCGAAGGACAATAGGTATCAGGCCAGACATCCCCGGGGTATTCAGCCAGTTCCGGGTGCCTCGTTAAAAGATAATAACCATGGGTAAGGGAGGGGATTTCCGGAATCACCTCAATAAAATTCTGACGTGCCAGCTCAACAATATCCCGTACATCATCTTTTTCTATAATAAATCCATCACCCGCATCATAATGACTCGAATTCTTTTCTTCCCCCCTTAGGCCCTGAGTTGAATTAGATCTTGAGTACATCAGTTCCTTTGAAAATTCAATCCAACCGGCATTTACCTCCGGATGCTTATCGAGTCTCATGCAATTTATTTCGATAATTACCTTGTTAAATTTATACAAGGCCATGAAATCTCTTAAAAAACG
Organism: uncultured Bacteroidales bacterium; assembly: GCA_963779845.1. Lineage (GTDB taxonomy): Bacteria > Bacteroidota > Bacteroidia > Bacteroidales > CAVZZV01. The sequence continues at coordinate 908,676 of CAVZZV010000001.1, forward strand.
GTTGAAAAAGGCGAAATTCTCCGGGCCAGGGATATATAATCGTATTCCCCTAAAAGGTAATATTGGCCAGTCCCGGATATCAACCCCCTGCAGTTTGACTCCCCGGCCTGCTTCAATTACTTGACGAAGGGATTGCAAGCCGAAAAAAGCACCGGCCTGATCATACCCAGCAATGATCACCTTATCATTTTTTATTTGCAGTACATAGCCTTCGGCTCCGGGAGTATCGCCATTCAAAATTATATTATTTTCCGTGCAATAGTTTTTAATTAATGGATTATTGAGGGAGCCAATGACGATTACTTTCCTTCCATCCGGAATTTTATCAGAATTTTCCGTTCTTAAAGCTATGCTGTATTTGTCGCTCATCTCCCGGATCAGGAAACGGGCAAGAAACAGATCCTCCTCCCTGGCTGATTCAGGAATAATTATGCTGACTTCCTCATCCATGGTAAAAATATCCGAGGTGATGGAAGCTTCCTGAGGGATGGGAAAAATCAGCGGTTTATCAGAGGCAAATAATAGATCACTTGCACCGGAAAATAATATTCCAATTGCGATTATCACTTTAAACGAATAATGACATATAGAATATTTCATATTTAGAGCTTTAAAATTAAGATCTATTACTTCATAAAAAGGCGACTGATTCTTATTTTATTATCATTGCTGGTCAGAGTGACAAAATACATATTATTCATCCTTGCATTGCTGCCATTCCAGACAATATCATAAACACCCGGCAAGTTATTTGATTGTTCATAATTCCATAAGAGCCTCCCGGATATATCAAATATCTTCAAGGTGAAAGCCTCCGGAACTGGAAGGCTTACCGAAAATTTAACTTCGCCGGAAATGGCTGGGATCACTTCCAGATTATAAATATCTTTAGGAAGCTTAGGTCCTAACGAGTTAGGCTTATTTGCAATTTTAAAAGAAATAGCATAGTCTTCAGTGTTTACATTTCCAGATTCATCCTTACATCGGCAATAATAGGTGTAGGATGTGCCTTCTTCTAAATCTGATAATAGAGAAGAGTGGTTTACTTCCCCTGTAGTTGTGAAAAAATCAGTCATATTGGCAAAACTAGTATTGGGCACTTGTGAATACTTACAAGTTGCAGCCTTTTCGGTTAACAGTGATATTTCCGCCGAACTGGTTTCAGCGGGCAATGTCCCATGCGGTTTTAGAAAAGTCAGGACGGGCCCATTTTCATGAAAATTCCTTATATTACAGCCTTCTCCGGGTGAGGCTATCATTACAAGATCCGAATTACCAGGATTTATTTCAAGAGTGGTAGCAAAGGGATACGGCAAACCTTCATTGACAAACTCCCAGGTAATTCCGCCATCAATACTTTTTTTGACTCCATTGGAATTGATGTCGTACCCTCCTGAATTAAGAGGTTTGGATGATGCTGCATAAATCAAATCAGCATTGGCGGGTGATATCGCTACGCTCCTGAGGAAATTATCGGTTAATATCTTCTCCCAATTCTCACCCTTGTCCTTACTTCTGTATAATCCTTTTAATGTCCCAAAAGCTGCTACATATAACCAATTTGGGTTAAGGGGGTCGGTTTTAATATCCATAACCCCTTGCCAACCATAATCCCATAGGTCTCCATTGACGCTACCTTTCATAGCAGGCAAACCAATCGGTTTCCATGTACCAGGCATCCCCCCCTGGTCAGACCTCCATACGCCTCCTGCCCCTCCGGCATAAATAATGTTACTATCAAAATTATCCAAAGCAATGAAATGGCATTTGCTTTCGCTATCAAGTGAAAGGGACCAATTATACCCGTCATCAACACTCATGTATACATTCCTGCCCGCAGTAATAAATAATTTCCTATTTGATTCAGGACTATATGGATCGACTGTAAGCCCAAAAAGGGAAGGAGTAACAGGCAGACCGGTTCCAACCTTTTCCCAGCTTTCGACGTTGCCATAATCTGAACTCCTCAATAGAAGTTTGTTGGACTGACGGTCCTGTCCCATTGCAGCCCAGACCACGTTCTCACGGGTGGGATCAGTGGCAATGGTGTACGAACTTCCCCCATCCGCCTTCCATGCACCGGTGTAAACAGGATGATTTAGATTCTCCCAGCTTATTCCCTGATTCATACTGCGGAACAAACCCAGATCGAAATATCCAAGATAAATGATATCTGGATTTGCATTACTAATTTCAATGTCAAAAAGTACTGCATTATTAATTCCACGTGATCGCCATGATCCGGGTGTAATCTCATCCGTATATAAATTTTTAAAAGTCAGTCCTTTATCAAAGCTTCCAAATACCCATCCACTGGTAATCCAGTAAATTGCGTTTGGATCAGACATGTCCCGACCGAAAGTCTTTACATCTCCATTAAACGATTTGCTGTAGTGAAAATTCTTTGACCATCCCTTTTCCCAATCTGGTCCTATGTCGCTGTACCGAAACCAATTTAACCCACTATCTATTGAAGCCCAAACACCGCTTCTCGATCCGTCCGGATACTGGTAGCCTATTTCAATCAATCGAATAAATTTCGGATTAGAAGGATCAAGAAATATAAAACCTGTTCGGTGGGTGATCTGTTCCCAATTCTCACCTTGATCATCGCTTCTGTAAAGATATCCCATATCGTCCATAATACCTGGATATGCAGAAAGATAAATAGCGGATGAGTTGAATTTATCGATAACTATATCCTTAATATCGCCGAGTGAATTACCTATTCTGTCCCAGTGAATTCCACCGTCCTTACTCCTAAATGCATACTTATCACCTGATGCATAGGCCGTTCTTCCTGAAAGTAGGTAAAGGTCGTTTTCGTTTACGGGAGAAACCAATATCTTTAATATATGCAATCCGGAGGGCAAATTAACACTTGATTTAGACCAGGTTAAACCCTTGTCTGTGCTTTTATAAACCTGACCATCAGTAGTATTATATTTTGAATGAAATGCAGCAAAACCAACATTGGTATTAGAAGGAGCAATTTGAATATCAGTGATATAGCCGGTATCAATCACTTTATTTACTGAGTTGCCGGTATCGGCACTCCTGTATAGGCCGTGCTCAGCACCAATAAAAATCAAGGATGGGTCGATAGGATCAAACCCCAGTCCACAAATATGGGTATCATCCAAACCTCTAAACGAACCGATAACATCCCAGGACTTCCCCCTATTAAAACTTCGGTAAGCCCCCCCCAGATCACTTCCTACAATTATTATTCCGGTAGGGCCTGCACCTACAACCCCGAATGCACCACCTCCACCGGGATTGGATGAATGCCATTTACTATCTGTTTTCCATGGTGTCAATTCCGGTACTAAACCCTGAGCACTTGTAAAAAATTCAAATCCAAGCATAACGATTAATACTATACTAAATTGGATTCGTTTATCACTTATGAATCCCGGGATTATAGATTTGATGTTCCAATTCATCTTTGCATCAATTTTTTATAATCGTGAAATAATCCCAAATATGGCTACCCTGCTCATTTAGCTCATTGCAAAGTGTCTTAACGTCCATTCGGTTTCCTTTTATATCCAGAACTACCGAGCCTTCAAGATCAGAACCACTGAAACTGACTGGATAAAGCGGCCATTTTTCAAGGTGTTTTGTACCAACACCGCCGGAGAATACCTGCATGAAGATCATCCCTTTATAATTATTTTTGCTTGATTTGTAGTATGGCTTACCTGAATCTTCCCTTCCTAAGCCATCATCAATTATATTATTTTTAGTAATTGAAGTGGTTGGCTCCATAAGGTTGGTAACCAAAAACGATCTTTCATAGATATGGTTGTGCCCGGCCAAGATGAGATCAACACCATGGTTTTCCAAAGTGGATAACCAATCATCCCTTCTGTTCTGAGCATCTTCAGAGTATACATTTGTATTATGCCATCCTCCGCTTTGCATAGGCCGGTGCATGCAGGCTATTAACCAATGCTGTTTGTTATTTTGCAAATCTTTTTCAAGCCATTCCTTTTGTTTTAGTCGTCCCTCTTCATCCTCTATTTCAGAACAGAGCATCACCACGTGAACATTTGCATAATCGAACGAGTAATATTTTTCAGTTTTTGAAGGAACACCACCTGCCTCTCCTTTTTCGGGCAAGGCAAATGTGCTTTCATAATTAATCATTTCATCATGGTTATCATGATTTCCGGGTAAGGTATATAAAGGTGTATTTCTCAAAACATCTTCGAGCTGATTAAAATAATTGTGTTGTATTTGATAGCGTGAATCATCTTCAGTCTGGTCTCCAAGTGAAAGTATGAAGTTGGTGTGATACTCATCCTTATTGAACGATTTCCAGTTCGCCACCGTCTCTTCCCTGTTATTGTTCTGGTTGGAATTAGTCTGCCCAAAATCAGATATAACCCAGACCCGGACATGCTCCCTGGTCCCCGGCATTGGAGAAGTAACGAAGTAGGTATCCTCGGAACCCTCAGTAGATCCATCAACAGTATAGTAATACTTTGTATCGGGTTGAAGATCTTTCAAATCAACTTCATGGTAAATCTCTTCTTCTTCCGATTCAGTTTTTTTAAATTCAAGTTTAGAGATATTGGTGCCGTAAATTACCTCGCCCTGAACTCCGGTTCCACTTATCCATGAGATCGTAATGCTTGTCGGGGCCAATTTTTGAAGAAAAGGCTGTCTCGTAACCTGAGCAATCAGTGCAAACGGAATTTGCAATAGAGAAATCCAAAATAGGATAGCTATAAATTTTCGTGCATTCATATTAAGTGTCTTTAAGTTTTCACGGTTTTGCATTAATTAAGGAATAATTAATTTAATTTAAACAGTTTTGTTGAAGCATTGAAATTATCAAAATACATTTTTGCTATATATACTCCTGCCGGGATTGGCATTCCATACTGATCACTTGCTGTCCATTCAAAACTATAGGTACCTCTATCAACAGTCCTATTTTCGGGAATAGCAATTCTCTGTCCCTCCAGATTGAAAATTTCAATTTTCACATTGCCTGAAGAGTTTACATCAAAACTGATATTAGTAGATAAACGGAAAGGGTTAGGACTGGTACTAAAGCTAATGATACCCTCATGGGATCCTGATTCATTCACCGGTCCAATTCCGTCAGGGAAATTAGATCCGTAAATGGAGAATGCATCAATTTCAGAACCAACTTCGGGACATATTTCTTCCTCAAGTTGGTCATAACTTTTTCCCGTTTGGTCTGTATTCATTGAACATACAAATTTTCCTTTAATCTCATTTTCAAAAAAGTCAAGTACCACTATTCCATAATGAATAGCCCTGAAATTGCAATTTCCCGGACGGTTTGCATCTTCCCAACCTCTGTATGCTGATCCGGCAGTGCTATTGATTACCGTAGTGAGTCCATTTCCTTGAAGGTATCGCTCATACTGATGATTATGACCACTCAAATCGAGTTTGTATTTTGGAAAAGTACCCCGTAAACCCATAAGAATATTCTGGAGGGTTCCTGAGCCCCCGTAACGGCCTTTAGCACTTGTAAAGGCAGATTGGTGGCCATAAGTCACAATAAAGTTAATGTCATAATCGATCTGGGCAGATTCAAAAATAGGTATTACGTCTTGGGCCCAGTTCTGCCATGTAGTAGAAGAATTCCATCTTTCAGGTATACTGATAAAACGGGTATTACCATAATCGAACCATCCCCAATCTTCACCACAACAACTTATTTCCGGGGAACTTATCGAAGTCCCGGGATTTGGAATATCAAACCTGCCCTTATAGGTTCTCAGGTCATCAAAATCAGTGTATTCCCAATCATGGTTACCGATGCATGGCATCCAGGCCACAGTTTGTGACCAAACCATAGCATCCCTGAAACGATTTGAGACTTCTTGTTGGCCCCGTGGACCAGCTCCGGTTAAATCGCCGGTGGTTATCACCATGTCCGGCTGAAGATCAACAATCTGATTAAAGATCGCCTTGCTCGCATTAGAAGTTTCATGCATGTCACTGATTGAGCAGATTCTGAATCCGGAGGACCCTCTGATTGGAGGAGTATTAAAACTTTTAACCAGACCATTAATTCCAACTTTATAAAAATATTTTGAATTTTCGATGAGCCCGGTAATTTTAGCTTCATTGTATGGCCCAGAATCTGAAAGCCAAGGACTGGTTACCGGCAGAAATCCCGGGTCAGTAGAATAAATTGAATTGACAAGGTTTGTTGAGTCAAATCCATAATATAGCTTATCAGCTGTGCCTACCCAATTAAAAGTAACTGAGGTGTTACTGATGATTGAAAAATGTATTTGATCAGTGAAAACTTCACCTTTAGGTTCATCTTCCTGGATATTTTTTGAAGGGTAACCTTCTGCATATTGAGGACATAATGAAAATACTAAGGAAAATATGGCTATTGAAATTATTTGCAGAAAATCATTCTTCATGATCTGTTATAAAATTAGTTTTAAAAACTTCTTCAAGGACCCAACAATAAAAACTTTTCCCTGGCTGTAAAATTATTTGTTAATACTGTTACAAAATATATTCCGGCAGGCTGACTCTTTCCCGCGAAATCCTTTGCATTCCATTGGATGGAATATGAACCTTTTTTCTTCTGTCCGTCCTTATATTCCCATATCTTATGCCCTGCTACATCATGGATGAAGATAGATACCTGATCCGTATTTTCCAATTGATATTTTACATTTACCTGGTCACAGGAAGGATTTGGAAAAATACTGATCGAATTATGATCAGGGTCAAGAAAATGCTCGTTTATATCAGTATATAATGAATCTGATTTAATGATTGTAAAATAATCCCGAACGCTATTTCCATTTCCGTCGGCCTCATAACACAAGAAGTAAACCTTCATCTTTTTCTTTCCCTCCACATCAATTACCAAAGAACCTTCGATATCCTTACCACTATACGTTACCGGGAAAATTGAATAATGAGCATTATTGGAAACAGCATCCCCGCCAGGCGCAACCTCAATAAAAACTGTCCCCTTATTCCCAATTAATCCAGAAGGTTTTATGTAAGCCCCATCTCCGTCTTCCCTGCCGTTCCCTCCATTAATAATATTGGATTCATTAAGTTCCGTAGTTTTACCAATTAAATTATTCAATAAAAAAGAGCGTTCATAAATGGCATTATGCCCCTGAAGAATCAAATCCACGCCGCCTCTCTCAAGTTCTGTAAGCCAATAGTCCCTTTGTTTTTGAGCAGTTGAGCTTACATCCGTTTCATGATAACCTCCACTATGAAAAGGACGATGCAAACAGGCAATTAACCAATCAATTTTGTCACTTGGAATGTTATTCAAGTCCTTTTTCAACCAGGTTAGCTGAGCCTTGTTAATATCATCAATTTCGGTCGAGAGCATAATGAAATGGACGTTTCCATAGTCGAACGAATAATAATCAGAACTCCCGGAAGGATATCCTCCAGCTTCACCATTTGATGGCATGGAAAAAGTTTTCCTATAATTTACCAGATCATCATGGGTATCATGATTTCCTTCCAGGGTAAATAGGGGAGTATTCTTCAATACAGGATAAAGAGGTTCAAAAAATGTCTTCTGCAATTCCTCTAGTTCATCATTTTCTGTCTGATCTCCCAATGATAAAACCAAATCTGCATTATAGCTCCCATTATTAAAGGCTTTCCAGTTTTCAACATTCTTAATCCGGACTTCATTCTGCGCATAACTGGTCTGACCAAAGTCGGAAATCACCCAAAATCTGAAGTCGTCTCTGGTACCAATGTCTGGGGAAGTTACAAAGAATAGTTCGTCGTTCGAGGACATTCCATCAAGGGTATAATAGTATTTTGCATTCGCCTTAAGTGAACTAATTGAAACAATATGAAATTTTGCGGAATCATTTTCGGTTTTTAATTCTGATAAATTTTCAATATCAGTCCCATACCATATCTTTCCAATACTCTCCATTTCCGAATTCCAGCGTACAGTTATCCCGGTAGATGATAGTTTTTGAAGGTAGGGCTCAAATACAGTCTGCCCGGATAAACCAAAACTGAACAGATTTAGGAGCATCCAGAGCCCCGATAATTTCCCCAAACGCTTCTTCATAATAATAAATTTTCATGAATTAGAAATCTTCATTAATCCCCTCAAGGCTAATTAATTTAACCTCGATGGGACCTTTCCTAAAAAATTTCCTACTTTAAAAACCCAGTTCAATCAGTGCTTTCAGGAGATAATAAAAAAACAAGTGTTTCGTGAGGTTTAATTTGGACTTTCATGCCATTGCTTATGTTTTGCAGGGATTCATGTTTCCAAACATCATAAACATTATATTTGGCATTAGAATCCAATTGAATGTCATCCCATACAACACTTATTTCCCTGTCTTTTGAATAACGATTCAGGAAGGCAATGGCAATTCGTCCATTACTTAAAGGCTTTTTCCAGACTTCGGCACAATCATTTCTCAACACCCTTGTCGCCTGCTTACCCAGAGAATCCTGGTCAATAGCGATAATGTCTTTGTTTAAAAGAATCGATTTCGTAATGTCATCCATATTCCGGATATCACATCCAATCATTAATGGAGCAGCGATCATACACCACATGCTCATTTGAGAACGATACTCAATTTCATTACATCCTCCCCCTTTCACATTTCCTTTATTATTTAGTCCTACCACCAGCATATCTGGATCATTCCAACCTCCTGGCCCTGCAAAACGTTCGAGATTTGTTGCTGCATCCAACGATGCCATTATTCCAATAGGACTTATTTTATTGTTAGGACTGTCCCACATATCATAAACATCATAGGAAGTACGCCACAAATGGCCGCCGACCTCTTTTCCCCATAACCAGGGTGAACGGGGACCCCATTCACAAATACTGAAAACAATTGGCCTTCCGGTAGCTTTTAAGGCATCGCCCATAGCCTTATACCGTTCAATAGCCATTTGGTAATCGTTATTATCAGAAACGAAATCAGGACAAAAGCAATAATCATATTTTAGATAATCCACTCCCCAATCTGCAAAAAGCTGAGCATCCTCCTTTTCATAACCATAACTACCAGGCATTTCACCACACGTTTGTGTTCCGGCATCCGAATAAATTCCGAATTTAAGTCCCTTACTATGAACATAATCAACCAAGGCCTTCATTCCTGAAGGAAACTTTTGGGGATCTTCGAAAAGTTGGCCTGATACGGAATCCCTTCCACCATGCCAATAATCATCAATGACAATATATTCAAATCCTACTCTCTTTAAACCAGTTGAAACCATGGAATCGGCTGCCTCTCTCACTACCTGCTCACTCACATTCTTGCCTACTGCATTCCAACTGTTCCAACCCATCGGAGGTGTCAGGGCAAGGTTATCACTCGCCGATTCAACATTGACTGCCTGGGCTTCCCCCTCTGAAGTTTTTTCAGTGCAACTCGAGTTAATAATAGAAATTGCAATAAAGATGAGACCAGATAAGTGTATTTTAGAAAATGTTTTCATTTGTTTCTCCAATTTTGATTTTAGTTTGGCATTAAATTATATTTAGATCAATTTTGTGATACCCCAGTCCGGCGGGTATTTCAATCTTTTGTTTAGGGCCAGCGGAAATATCCATACCTTTACCGTCTATGGAAATTTTCATGTCCTTACCATATGAATTCAAAAAATCATCAGAAAGTTCCAGTGTCCATGACGAGGGATTTTTTTCAAAATATTTGCAATAATGATCGTCAAAATAAAAGCCGATCTGAAGACCGTATTCTTCCTCATTACTAATGGACGAATGAAGATAAGCACAACATTCGTTAAAACCCATCCAGTCCTTATGCTTATACTTTTCAATCCAATTCGTATTATTGGTTAGGTTTATTCTTCTTCCACCAACTATCTTTGAAGAAACCAGTTCAGCGGTTGACATACTTGAAAGTTTATCCCATCCCGCTTCGTCCGTATCGGCCGGATTATCTGTTCTTTCGGTCAGATCCAGGTCATGGCAGGTAAATTGATCTGGCATCATCATGCTGAATTCTATTGTCAGGTCATGTCCAACGTAACATTCCCGACTGACACCTATACCAGAAATAGCTGCCACTCTGCCGTTATCATCGCCTCCATGTGTTCCTTCCATTAACTCTGCACCAGGTCTTACTTCTGCCGAAAGCGCAACAACTCCAAAGGCTTTTTTAATAGCGTCGATTCCGGATTTATAAATAAATAGCAGATCATTTGAAGGTACCGGCTTACTTCCGCGTCTAACATCGACCACTTCATTATACCATTCAGTTACATTCATCTCTCCATCAATAGGACTTCCCCACCACGGGCCAGGGGATGAGTCAAGGTCCCAGTTCATATGAGACCATGCACGATGGCCCTGAATTTCAAAAACGCCCCGTTTGAGCCCTTCTTCAAGGCCCTCTTTAGTAGATCCGTAATTCTGATAATTCCCGAACGTATCCACAAATGGGACTATATCCCAAGGAACTTCAATGGTTTTGGTCTTTGGATTTGCATAACCGGGAGTAATGTTCTGTACCATTACAAGCCCTTCCTTTTCAAGAGGTTCGATCAGATATTTTATGAGGGTCTCCTTGCTTGGAGTAGGATAATGCCATCTAAGGCTGTAAGCATGTTCACTGCATCCGATATCATCCATGATAAAAATAAAGCCATTATCGAAATTATCATTAAATACCCCGTAACCAATCGAATATACCAGTGAATTTCTGAATATTTCCCTCATAGCCGGGTATTTCCGATACCAATCTTTCCCGCCGCCAATCCAAATTACTTTTACGGAGTCGCTGATATTTCTTACTACTAATTGCGGATTTCCATCAATTTTTCCAATAACATCTACTGAAGCTGAAGCTGCACAATGAACAATATTTATTGAATCATTGGAGGTGCCTGTCTCTTTTATGTCTAATGTAATTCCATTCGCTTCAGGAATGCTTTTTATAGCAATCCGGGCTGTATCTGGAAGCGAGATTCCATTTACATTCTTTGTGATAAAGTGGTTTTCTTTAAATGAAAATTTATTTTTAATCCCCTCCAATGAGACACTACTTGTGCCGAGATATTGGATACCTGCCAAATCGGCAATTTCTTTTGTTTTGATATTATCAAATAAAATAATCAGACTCATTCCGTATTGGTCCACTGCCTTCTTCAAAACGGAATACTTTGCTGAATTTCCCTTTAATTTATCAGGATCTGCCAACCAAACAGCACAACCATATTTCGCCCGGGCTGCCCCATCCAGAAACCTGTTTATTTGTAAACGCTGCTCGTCCAGTCTTAGTATGTCAAAAGGTATCCCCCATATTTTGAGCATCGTAATAATATCGATAAACTCGCCCCCTTCAACTCGATGGTTATCAATATTATAACTTTGAGGATCCCTCCATTGCTCATCAATGATTACCAATACGCGGTTTGTTTTTAATTTATGCCCGCTTTTAACTTCTGAAACAGGTTTATCAGAAGTAATATTTTTATTTACCTGATCACAACTTATCAGGAGAAGAAGGCTAAAAAAGCCAATGATTAACAAATACCTAAGCGCCTTATTCATTGTGTGAAATTTAACTGGTCTCCCAGATTTTTTAACATTAAAATTAAAGGCTATCTAAAAAGGTTTTGGATCATAGAATTGTTCACCAATTCCAAAGTATGAAAACACTCGCCTTACAAAGCCTGAGCATCATAAGGCAAGTGTTCAATAATTTATAAAACTAATAAATCAAATTGGCATACCTCCTATTAGACAGAATCTAATAAAACAACTGATTAATCCAGGACTTCTGGCTCTTATGACTTGCGCAATTTTTTAGCAGTATTTTTTACTCCATCAATTATCATATCCAAATCCTCAATTGTTAATAGTGGATTCATAGGAAGATTAATTTCACGAGCATAGAAGAATTGTTCGGCGTGGTGACATAGTTTATCCGGATAATTGTATTTTTCTTTTACGCCAGTTAAATGATAAGTAGGCTGATAATGCAGAATCCCCTGTATACCTTCTTCCTGATAAAGTACTCTCATAAAATCGTCCCTGGATGCTCCTAACTCTTTTTCCTCAATACAGATTGTATAAAGGTGGTAGGCATGATAACAATTGGGGTCTTCATAAACTGGAGTTACCCCCTTTATTCCCTTTAATCCTTCATTAAGATAATGACTTTTTTCCCGGCGTTTATTGATTAGCATATCTAATTTTCGCAGTTGAGCCCTACCCACAGCAGCCTGAGCTTCTGTCATACGATAGTTGTTGCCCCATTTGCCTGCGTCCTCTATAACGTTAAAATGAGAAGGGATCCAATAGTCCAGTTCCTTTTTTTCCATTTTAATGTCACTGAATTCGAACTTTGTTTTTTTAGGGTCCCAATGGGTAATACTCATTACTCTCATCCTCTGAATCACGTCACAAAATTTATCATTATTGGTAACAACCATTCCTCCTTCACCCAAGGTGGTCATGTTTTTAAGGGAATGAAAACTAAAGCAGCCTATATCACCAATACTTCCGGCCATTCTGCCTTTATATTTAGCACCATGTGCATGGGCACAATCCTCCATGACATACAAATTATGTTTTTTGGCAATTTCCATTATGGGGTCCATATCACACATTTGTCCCGCATAATGGACGACATAAATAGCTTTAGTTCTAGGCGTAATTTTATCTTCAATTTTTTTTGGATCGATATTAAAAGTTCTTGGGTCAATATCAGCATATACAGGTTTAGCCCCTTCTTTTAAAATGACAAGTGAAGTAGCAATAAATGTATTCGGAGTCGTAATGACTTCATCACCTTCTCCGATTCCGAAAACTTGCGTGGCAACATGCATTGCGGTGGTGCAATTGGAAGTAGCAAAGGCATGTTTGACTTCAAATCTTTCTGCAAATTCCTTCTGAAATAATGCTACCTGAGGACCCATAGTCTGGGCTTCCTGTTTCATTGCTCTGAGAACAGCCTGCTGCTCATCTTCGTCGAAAATTGATCCGAAGAATGAATAGGGTACTTTTATGTTAACCCCATCGTTCATATGATACCCTGAAGTTATTCCTCCCTCGGTATCAGATCCTGTGTACTTTAATTCTTTTACTGCCATTTCATTTCTTTATTTGGTTTATACTTTCTGTATTTGTATACTCAAAATTACGCGATTTTGTATTCTTCAAATAGTACTTATCAATTCTTTGTTAATACTTTTTTACGGTTAATCTCTTACTTTAAGAATAATTTATCGTATTTTTGATATTTCAGTATTAATCTCATTAAAATAAGATGAAAGTCTCAACCATAAGTTTACAAAAGGATCCATACAAATCATTTATCGTTCATACAGAAAAAGATCCCTTCACTCCCTGGCACCATCATTCCGAATACGAACTAGTGCTGATAATCAAAGGAAAAGGCAAAAGAATGGTGGGAGACAATGTTTCGCGGTTTTTCAAAAATGATCTTATATTTTTAGGACCCTATATACCTCATCAGTGGGTTTGTGAGGGAACTGAAGAAAAAAGTACAATTGATCCCCAGGATGAAGCATTTGTCATTCAGTTTAGTTATGATTTTTTAGGAACCAAATTTTTCGAGATCCCTGAAAACATCGGTTTAAAAAGATTTCTTATCGAATCGACCCGTGGGTATGAATTTTTTGGAAAAACTAAAACTCATATTATTTCGATTCTTCATAGCATGATGACAATGAACGATATTCAGCGTCTTTATGCATTAATCTCGCTCTTTGAAAAGTTAGCTTCAACTAATGAATACCGCTATCTGGCGAGCCCTGGGGTAAACGATAAATTTTCCTCTAAAGGGGGCAAACAAATGCAGGATGCAATGCAATTTATTTTGAACAATTTCCAGACTAATATCCAGGTTCAGCATTTATTATCTATTACAAACATGTCATATGCTGCATTCTACTTAGCTTTTAAAAGAACCTATTTGATGCCGTTTAAGGATTACCTTCTGAAGGTGAGGGTAGGATATGCCTGTAAATTGCTTACTGAAAAATCTATGAATATTTCCGAGATAGCCTTTTTATCCGGGTTCGAAAACCTGGCAAATTTTAATCGTCAGTTCAAACGACTCAAGGGAACGACTCCGACTAAATTCCAGCGACAGTATGAAGAGAAAGCAATTAATGTATGATTATAATAAATTGCTTATCCCAAAGAATCCTTTTTATACTGGTAAAATTAAAGTGTGGTTATGGAAATATTAAATTTGATCACAAAGGAAATTGATGTACTAAATTCTGAAGTTTTATTTGATACCTATATTTCTGAGGAGAATATTAATTCATTGTTTGAATTTCACAATTCAGACTGGAAGTTCCAGGATGAATGGCTCACCGGGATCAATCATAAGGAGACTGCTGGGATGGCTATCTTTAAACAAGATTTTCCGGGCAATATATTAGTGGAATTTGAAGGAAGAACAGTTCCTCCATCGAGTCATGATATTGATTTTATGTGGAACGGAGAATGGGATGAAGTTCTGAACAGTTGTGGAACTGCATATATTGGGGGAATAGCTGGCTGGTGGAGTGGCAGGGTAGGGATTGAAAAATCGCCCGAATACAAATTAAGAGCTACAACCCAAGAATTCAGTTTGGAACCAGGAAGAACCTATAAAATTCAAGCCGGGAGTATTAATGGAAATTGTTTCATCTTTATTGATGGTAAATTAATTCTGGAACTACAAGATCCTGAACCAATTGATCAGAATAAATTTCAAAAAATTGGCTTTACAGTGTGGAGTAGTCATATCCAGATAAAAGATATAATAATACGCCGTATTCGATGGAGCCCTTTAAATTTGAAATATACGAAAGAGTTCTAAGGAGAGAGGCAGTTAACACATCTGGTGTATCAATAAAGCCTGGTGGCTCCATTAATATTTGCATTTCCTTCCAGACCCGGTCATTTGAAAATTCCAATCAGGTAAATAGGTATAGATGATCAATTTTTCATCAACCCCTTTCTAATTGCATCTTCTCCAATTAATGCATCCTGAGGCAATGAATTATTGCTGGTAAAAGATAACATTACATATGGATCTTCTATATCATTTCTGCTCTCATCAATTTCTCCGTTTTCATTAATTACTTCCGCAAGATTCAAACCAAGATGCTCTGCCAAAAATTTATATACCGGTATTCTTTTTGGATAGGAATAATCATGCAAACCCTCAGGAAAATGCACGCTATTTACATTGTCTTCAGCGTTATAGAAGGAATATATGTATTTGAGATATGGGTATTCGAGAGTTGGCTCGGTAATAGTCCAGTCAGCACCATCGGATATTATAAGTAAGGGTTTTGGGGCAACCATGGCTGCAATTTCTGCATTGTTGGTAAAGTGGACTTTACTTTCATGAATGGGTAAACCACTTTCACATTGGCAACCGCCAAAAAAATGAGCGGACACCATAACTACCGGAACACTGACGCTAACCCTGTCATCAATTGCGGTTAGCAGGAAAGTTTGAGTACCGCCTCCCGATGCACCGGTAACACCAATGAATTTCGGGTCAACGTCGGATAAGGATTGAAGGAAATCGAGAGCTCTAACGCTATTCCATGTCTGCACAGTCATTGCAAGTGGCATATCATGATATTTCCAGATACTATCTGATACCGGTTTTTCAATTTTAGCATTCCGGTCTAATTGTTTGATATTTTCGCCATAGGCGAACATATTATAACTTAATACTACTGCTCCCATACGTGCCAGAGTGGCGCACCGCTCCTGCATGTCTGGTCTGAACCGTCCAAAAACCGAAAGTGTATCTCCCTCAAAATGACCATGAGGACAAAGAACAGCGGGATGCGTTTCCTTATCATCCATAGGTCTGTAAAGATTACCACATACATAATATCCCGGGAAACTTTCAAAATAAATATTTTCGACAGTATAGCCATCCTTAATTCGTTTTTCTGAGATAACTGAATTTAACGGCGTCCGCTCGGGAAGTGGAAAAAGATTCATCCCTTTAAGTATCTCTTTTCTTAATAATTCTTTCCGCTTTTCCCATTGCTCCTTGTTCGAATACATGGATTTGAGCTTGGATAATTCCGCTGCTCCCTCCTCAATAGTATAATATTGATCCTGACGTAAAACAACTTGTTCTGGTTCGCTTTTGGGTTTACATCCAAAAACAAAAAGTAAAAAAATGAAAGATAAAAAAGAAGTTTTCATAATATACTGTTTTATAAGTAATTGGTTTAAATTATACTGAATTGCAATTGTCTATCAACTGAGGCCTTCATTGGTTTGAACTACGGATAAATCCATTCTAATCGGTATGTTCAATATTTTGATATCGAAGGTATACTTTCGATATTTTCAAGTTAGAAGATTTTTCTTTTGAGAATATCTCAAAATTAATTTTTTCATCTTTTTTATTTTCAAGTAATAAGGTGATAGGCGCCCATCCCCATTCATTCCAATCAATAATGAACTCCTGAACTACATCCCCATATTTTAAATAGACAGTTTCAGATTTCGGAGCATCATTTCTAATAAAAAGACAAAGCTGGAGGCTGCCCCGCTTATTAATATTTAAGTTAAAGGGGAGGGAACGGTCATTGAGGTTATGAGCAGGAAAACCTTTAATTTTTTCTTCATTTTGGACCGTATATTTAATCTCAGTGGGAAAATCTTCATAAAATGAGGTGTCTATAAGGGCTTCTTTTTTAATAACAAGTATCTGGTTATTTTTTAAAGAATTCCCAAAATATTGGAAACCATTACAAGTTTCACCTTCCACCTCAAACAGAGATTTACTTTCATTAAAGGTACTGCAAAAGCTGGCTATAACATTATTTGTATGCCGGAAATAAGCCAAAGGAGTTTCAGGCTTGCTTCCCTGTGCCCTTACGTAATTCAATCCAAGCATGCTGACCCCATCAAAAGCCAAAGCCGGCCTTGCCTCATTCTGAATCGGATACATGCTCATATTTTCCAGATGCAGATTGTCAACGTTGCGGCAATAAAAACCATACGCAGGCAAATTTCTATACATTATCGCCATAGGGTATGAAAATTCCTCTTGTGGAATTTTATTATAAGGAAGTGCTGCCTGGGTAGCTTTGTATTTTATAGAATAGTTATTTATACTAATGTTTTTAATTTTTCTATTATACAGTCCCATTATACTTGAAGGCAAAATCGCATTGGTCACAATAATATTGTTCATATATATATTCTGAACATCTTCGATTTTTTTCACATACTGGCCCTCACGATAAGGCCTCAACCTTAATCCTATCATGATGAAGATGGGAGTTCTAACATTGTCCATTACTATATTTTCCAGTAATACATTTTGCAGCATACCTCCATCAACGGTCATTAGTTCTATTCCCGCATGGCTTTCGGTATCCCTTATCACACAATTGCTCACTGAAATATTCTTGAATCCACCATTGGATTCTGTTCCCGTTTTGATCGCGGATCCTCCGGTACGCAAGAGGCAATTGGTTATAGAAATATCCTGGCATAATATATCACAGGTGGCTTTCATTACGATAGCATCATCAGTAGTTCGAAATCTTGAATCTGAAATAGTCACCCGTTGGCAGGCATCAATGTCCAAACCATCCCGGTTCCCTTCTCCAGTATTTTCAATATTTATACCTGATACATTGACATCTTTACAGGCTAAAAGATGAAGGGTCCAATTAGCAGATTCCAGGAATGAAACCCCGGTAATTGAAATGTTACGGCAATTGACCAGACGTACCATAAATGGCCGTTCATTTTGGGGATCTGACTCCCTAAAATTTGAGAGACCATTCCCATGGATTACACCGCTGCCGGAAATAGATATATTCTCTACATTCTCAGCAAATAACATAAAATATTTTGCATAAAGATCTTTCGATCTTGACTCAAATACCTGCTTTACCTCTTTATAGTCACTTATATCAGGGCTGCCTAACAGCATGGACCCGGCAAGAAGATGCAGATTAACATTGTCTTTGAGCACCAATGTTCCAATTTTGAATTTTCCCGCCGGAACATCTACCACTCCACCTCCATCTGCGCTTGCCATATCAATGGCATCCTGAATAGCTCTGGTGTCAATGCTTGTCCCGTCCCCTTTTGCACCAAAAGTATTCACATTATACTGGGTGTAGACATTCATAGAAGCAAGAATGAAGAATAAAAATAAGGTGACTTTAATAATTTCTAATTTCATATTGCTGGTTTTTGTAGATTACATGTGGAACACCATTTCTTACTTTTTTATAATAATTTTAAATGGAATATCAAAAATCACTTAAAAAGCAAGTTGTTTCCAATACGCATCTTTAAGAATTTCAATTTTCCTGCGCTTTTCTCCTGGTGTCGTTTCTACATAGGTCCCTCCCAGATAATAACAAGTCAATCCCCCGGAGGCCACCGCCCAGGCAAGGACTTCGTCGAAAGAATATTTACCGGGTGAAGATTGATGTACCTGCATCGCAAGAGCAGCAATTGCACCTCCCGCAAAATTATCTCCACAACCAGTGGTATCTCCTCTTGAGGAAGGAAAGTTTTGTAATTGGTAAGAAACTGTTTCCGATACAGGAAGGCAATTTAATTTCCTTTCCTTAAATAGCCTGCCATCGGAATAAGATAAAAAATTTCTTGCACCATTGGTGATAATAAACGAGGAAACTTTTTTCCTTATAAAAAATTCCGCAGCGGTTTCCAACTCTTTCTCTCCACTGATCCGTATTGCTTCCTCGGCATCCATTATAAGAAGGTCAATAAGCTCAAAATCTTTTGGGTTGTTTAACATTTTCCATGGCCTTTCGGGGCTAAGCTTTTCATTTCGAAAATCGAAAACTGTATTAACCACCGTGATACAATTTTTCTTTTTTGCGCGATTCAGAAGCAGGGAAAGGTTATCATGCAACCTGGGCACTAAAGCGGTACCACCGAAACAAACAATATGAGAATTGTAAAAATCATCGGTCAAATGTGAGGGCGAATAGCTCCATGCAGCTCCAATATTGTTAATGAAAGTTCGTTCCCCTTCATTATCCTGATAGGTTGGATCGGACAAAACATCGGTAAAAGGAGTGGGGCTGGGGCTAACAATTTCATAATTAGTTATGTCCAGTGGAATTTTCTTTTTCAAAAAATCCACGATATCCCTGCCTGTTTGATCTGTTCCCATCCCTCCATAAAACCGAATAGAAAAATCCCTGTCGCTCAGTATTTGGGATGCATTGATGAGAGAAACAAGTCCTGGCCCCCCAATATTGAATGTTACAGGTGGTCTATCAGCAGTTATCTCTTTCAGGATCTTTTGATAGGGTAACGAGGCGAACTTTTCAATTTCTTCTCTGAATACAAGTTTACCTGGGTATAGACCTCCGTCACCTGCTATTACCGATTGGTATTTCAAGAATTCTTTACTGTTAAAATTTATATCACTATATAAGAAATCTGCCAATGCACATCCAGTTCCTGAAATAATAATTTTTTCCATTGAAGATGCTTCTTAAATATAGTTGACTGAAATTACTTTATAACAATAAAGTTTTAGTAAATTTATGTGTTGACCTCTTATCCAAAATCATTGCCAGCCAATCTAAATCTGTTTCTTAAAAGACAAAAACCAGTCAGACCTTATTTGAAATGTAAAATACCAAAATATTCAGGTATATGAAAATTGGGAAAATCGTGTTTTACTTCCGACCAGGTCAGGTAATGCGGATTTGACGAGTTTTCAGAGATTTTGAAAAAATTACCTCTCCAAATCACTCCTGGCTCTGGTACAGAGATTTTTGAATATCTTTCAAGAAGAGAAAATGGAATCCGGTATTCAATATTCCAACTAACATTATCCCTGATCTCCGGATCAATGATCTCTGGCAGAGTACTGGCAATTTCAATTCCTTGAATATCTGATGTTTTCAATTCTGTGATTTTTTCGCCTGCGATTAGATTGTAATGCATTAAGGGGGTTCCTCCACAATTAACTTCGAGATTAAAGTATCTTTCAGGATAAGAAATATCTGGTGAAAAGAAGAACTCCACACAACTGTCCTCCCAAACTTTTCCATTAATTTTGTCGGTAAGACATCTTACGAATCTATCTTTTACCTTAAAAATTACATAAATATTACCCTTATCGTACATGGCCTTTACCCTTACATCAGGGAAAAAGCCAGGGATTTTACCCATACAATTAGTCAAATGCATTTCCTCACATTCTTTCCAGATTGCCTTGTCCCAATCGGCATCAATTTTTATTGGGCTATCGAAAAAAAGAATTTTATATTCATATAATGCTTTCATCCTAAACTAAATTGTCTTTTACCACTGAATCAATATTCCTGCCCAGTTCAACCTAATGCATTTCAGTTTTACAACTTCCTATACCTCCACGGTAATAATTAAATTGCACATTAGGATGGCCTGCGAGTAAGGACATTGGGACGGAACTATCCATAATTTTTTTACTAATCATAAATGCTGTCAATCTTTGTCCAAATGGGTTGTCATGAACGCCAGCCTGCCATATTGAAACTTTCTCTGCCTTCCAGGTTTGCACTGGTCCGACTGTTAATGCCTGAGTGGGTATTCCTGTGACTACGCCCCCTGCGCTGGTTCTCGCATTTTGCATACAGGTAATAGGATGTAAATCCACTACTCTGGTTGATAATTGCCTGTATTCAGCCGGCGTGGGAGGCTCATCCTTATATTTTCCCTCTCTTTTTACCGGGTCATTAAAAGCCCAATGCTTGGTATCTCCTTGTCCACCTTGCATGACTGCGCATCTTACTCCACTATCCCAACTATTGATATATGTTTTTAGGTCTGCTTTTGGAAAATGCATATTCGATTCTGGCATTTGCAATTTTCTTTGGATATGGTCAAAGCACAGTTCACGATCTGCCCTTTCAAAAGATAAGGGATGATTAGATTCAAGTTCTTTTCCATCTACAACCCATTCATCCATTCCCCAAAAATGGGAAGCCGCTAAATTAAGTTGTAGCTCATTCACTATCCGGGCAACGAGGGGAAGTTGCTCTGTAGGCCCAATAGGCCCGCATACTCCAACAGGATTACTCGCGGTCGATTGCTTCCAGGCTGTAATATATTCCAGGGCTTCGGCAAGATAGAAATCTTCCAGTGAATCGTAGAAAACCACCTTGAACCCATCTCTTGAAAGTTCATAAAGATCTTTCTGGGTGATTTCAGCTACATCTTTTAATAATTTTTCATCAAGGGTGGTATAATCCCACCAACCAGGAGCCAGCATACTTAGTTTTCTCGCCATAATTTATAATCTCTAGTTGATATATTTTTTCAATCATTTTCTATTGACCACCAGATCTCCAAGAACATCCTTAAGGAGATTGTTATGCGGGTATCCATGGCCTAGGTGCTGTCTGAACCCTTCTGCATAAGCTCTTTGAATCTGTTTTCCCCTGAGTTCAGAAAAACTTTTCATTGCCAGAATATATTCACTCTCTTGGTGAGACAAGAGCCAGCTTTGCTGACTTTTATGACATGAGAGCATTTTTTCCTTAATTTCAATTTCGGAAGTTATATCCACCAGAAAGTCAGGCTCTATAGTTTTTCCCATTTTATCTTTACCTTCAATGGGATCACAGTAGTAGAGATATGGGATGGGTTCAAATACCTCTTCGGGGACATCCATATTTTTAATCCCTGCAGAAAAACATGCTGTCTGCACTATAAGGCTTGTCATTTCATGATCAAGCATATAATCGGAAGGACTTGCCGTAATGACAATATCAGGTTTTATCTTACGAATCAAAGCCGTAGTTCTATTTATAGTATCCCTTTCATAAAAAATATAAACATCCTCAAATTCAAGGCAATGATAACTTGCACCTATAATTTTCGCGGCATCAATTGCTTCTCCGTTACGGATTTTAATTATTTCTTCCCTGGAATGCGAGGCTGTTCCCTTATCCCCCATAGCCATGGTAGCTATATGAATCTCCCAGCCAGCCTTGCTCAATAAAGAAAGGGTACCGGCACAGAGGATTTCTACATCATCGGGATGAGCTGCAATGGCTAACACAGTTCTATTCATGTTTTTTACTATAAAGTTAACACGACGAATAAATCAGATTCTGGAGAAATCAATCAATAGCTTCGACCTTACCTGTTTTGGCAGATTTATAGCAGGCATTAAGAACTCTTTGGTTTCTAAGTCCGATACTAAAATCGTTCTTTGGCTTTCTGTTTTCAAGAATAGCATTACTGAACTCCTTAATCTCGGATAAATAAGTATTCACCGGCGGAGGGTTAATGTTCAATCCGGAAGCAGCTGATCTGATCTGCTGTGCGTTATATTCTTCATCCCCTCCTTCCAGGTAAGCGGTCATCTCCCCAGAATCTCCCTGACCAATCGTGCCTTTTGCCAGGATACTTCCTTTCGACCCATAAAGTTCAAGAATATTTTTGCTACTGTTATCCGGAATACAAAAGAATGTATCGACCGTGGCCATTGCTCCGTTTTCAAAAAACATGGAAACTATCGCACTATCCTCAGATTTATAGGAATGAACCGTATTATTTATGAAACAGCTAACGCTTTTGGCTTTTCCAAAAAACATTTCAAGGAGGTCGATACAATGACTTCCCATATCCATTAAGGAGCCTCCTCCGGCTTTTTCGGGATCCTGTCTCCAGGCACCAACCATAGGAGGATACCAACATGAAAGTTGGGCACGGCCATACACAACTTTGCCTAATTTACCTTCCTCAATGAGTTTCAGAGCTTCCTGATGTTGTGAAAGAAATCTCATCATTAGGCCACTTCCCAAAAAAACCCCTTCCTCCTGGCATATCCTGATCATATTTTCATCTTCCTGGATATTCATTCCCAGTGGTTTTTCACAAAGCACATGCTTCTTAGCCTTCGCACAAGCAATAACATGATCAGTATGAGCATTTGCCGGCGAAGCCACATAAACCGCATCAATATCGTTGTTCAGGAAATCTTCCAGGCTTGAAGATGGAATTGCATTAAATTCTTCAGCAACACTTTTGTTCGCTTTTTCATCAATATCGTATACTGCTATCAGGACAGCATTGTCTGAGGCGACGATTCCTTCAGGTATAGTCCGTCTTCTGGCAATCCCGCCGGAACCGATAACACCCCATTTAACTTGTTTCTTCATAGTTTTTGATTTTAAATCAGTTTTGAACCGAGTTTTTATTTTTTAGTCTATAATCTACGATGGTTATTATAAGGGTGGATGCAAGCACCAGTATTCCTCCTGCAATTGCGTTGACATTCAGCTTTTCTCCCAGCCATATAGCAGCAATCGGCAATCCAAAAAAGGCAATTAAATAATTTGATAGGGCAACCTGCATGGCATCCAAAATTTTTAAGGCCTTGAAGAACAAAACCATAGATAGGAAATTATGGAAGAAAGTTAGCAAAATCATTCCGGTCCAGGTCTGTCCGGTAAATAAAGGAATACGTGCAAATACATCTCCTTCATAAAATAAAACCAATGGGGTAAGTAAGATAACAACTGCAATATATGTGTAGAAAATCATTTCAATCTCAGAATACCTTTCCGCAATTTTTTTTATACCAACATTGAAATAAGCGTTTGCTATAATAGCAATAAAAATCAAGGTATTCCCCAATGCATATTTTGAGCCGAAATTCAGCTGTTTAATATCCCCAATTGAGATCAGGATTACTCCTATAATAGCAATGATGAAACTTATCCATCTCACCCTGTTCATTTTCTCTTTTAATATTAAAAATGCGAAGAAAGCAGTAATGACGGGTAAGCATAAGGTTAATATGGCTGAATTACTTGCCAGAGAGTACTGGGTACCCATTGTAATGAGCACCTGAGCAGGGAAAACTCCCAATAAGGCGAGCTGGCCAAAGACAAGTATATCTTTGAATTTTCTTCCGTCCGATTTAAAATCCTTCAAGATAAAAGGCAATAAAAGTAAAATCGCAATAAGCATTGGCCCCCAAACTGTAAAATAGGGGCCAACCTGATCCTGAGTTAATTTGATACAGGTGAACTGGAGCGCCCAGATAAGATTACATGTGAAAAGAAGTATCCAGGAAGTAATGGTAGTTCTCAAAATTTAAAAAATTATTTGCTTATGGACATTGTATATTTCAAAATTAAGGCAAGTATGGTTCTTTAAACAATACTAATCAACACAATTATAGTACTAATTATTGAATGCAGAATTATTTTGAACTATTATTTCTTCAATAATAATAAATTAGTACCATTTATATTTTTTCTAAAATCTTATATGAAAATGAGTAAAAGAAAAATAGCACTTTACATCCTTTTCCTTTTGTGAATATTAATCATTAAGGTTTCTAAATCCAACTCATAATTTTTCCCTGATTACTGATTCCAATAAAATGTTCTGGTCAGCTAAACCCATGTCCAAACCAGCCCACATTGAATTAACAGAAGACCCGGATTTTAGTGTGGATATTATCCGGATGACGGGAGATCCAGAAACTCAGATTCCCATGATCGGGAATAACCGGAAGGAGGTTGCCAGAGATGATTTAATCTTGCAGGAAAAGTTTATAAGACAATAATTTCCATGATGGATGAATCTTTATTTATTCCGAACATGAATTTTTTTAAGTGAAAACAAAACCGTCAACTTCAATTTCGAAAAGCAAATTATCGCGGCAAATGTCTGCTTCCAGGATAATACAGGGAAATTCGTTAATGGATTCTTCAGCGAGATAAGAATAGAAATATTTACAATCCCTTGCATGTTTGAAATATACAATCGATCTTATAACATCAGACCAATCCATCCCTCTGGAACTCAGTATTTCTTTTACAACCTCCATTGTTCTTGCAATTTGTGATTTTACGCTGTCTCGAAAAATTGTCAAACCCTTTTCATCAATACTAGCGGTGCCGGAAATAATTAATTTACGATACACGGGAGTTGAAATTTCTACAGCACGGCTGAATGAACTTGAATAATCCAATGCCGCGCACTGCATTGGAGAGGGAACGCTCAGGATGTTTACTTCTGAAGATTTGGCTGAAATCGCGAAAATATTTGCATATAGTCCTGCTTTGGAATAATTCTTCGCCCCTATCCCTGTACTGGCAGGTACAAGCCCATCAAATATTTTATGTTTTATAAAAAAGTTTGTCCGAACTTCATTAAATGCAGGGTATGAGGGAATGATATTTTCGATATAAAACCAGGTGCGAATAAGATGATTAAAACTCATATCTGCCGATTGAAGGGCTTCCTCTATTGACTGGAAAACCTGTTCTATCTGCTTCGTTAGCGGAGCATTAGACTCAACCGGAAGCAAATTGGTTATATTATATAATCTCAACCACCGGTCTTCGTAGATATATTGTGGTTTTTGGCCCCCCTTACTTACCGAGAATATTTCGGTTCCTGAAATGGCATGCAGAAAAATAGTGGCAACAATACCCTGCTGACACGATTTTGCCAACAAAAGCGATGCGGGCAGGTCAGAAAATGTAAGCAGGAAATCATCCATCCATTCCTCAGAGCTGCTGAATATATTCGCTGATATTACTTTTGCATTGCCATGAAGGGCTAAAAATGTTTGAAGTTGGTCTTTAATGGCTGAATTTTGGACATTTTCTGATACTTCCATAGTAACATGATACTCATGAAATTGATCATACCTGAACTCAACAACATGGAATCCGTTTTCAAGGTAAGATTTTTTATTTTTGATCGCCTTTTCCTTCAATTTTTATACTTCTTTGTAATATTAGATTCCATTAATTTCCGGTATAATACAGGGCTTCCTCAAGAGTTAGATAACTTGAAATAACCGGATTCCCGGTTTTCCATTTAATCTTTCCACGTACATTTTTTTTACGGAAAAATCGTCCGTCAGCTATGGTTTTCATAGCAAGAATACCCAGCTCACTTTCAAGAGCTTTTGGAATAACAGTGATAATGAAACTATGTTCACCGGCAGAATCAACCAGATTAATGAGCATTTGAACGGTAGAAAAATGAGGAAAATGAGGTAATCTTTCAATCATTCTTAAATAAGCAGCCGGATTTTGATGATCTGTAAATCTTTTTGTTCCTTTTGTTGCCTAAGGCAAGATGATTTTAATGTTTAAATGATTACAGACTGTTTAATATTGATTGTGCTTTTTCAACCATCTCTTTCGCAGGGATGGTGTCAAGTCTTTCAATTTGTATAAAAGATAATGCTTTATCCAAGGCTTTCAGTCCTTCGGAATTCCCTTCCTCTTCAAATTGTTTCCTTAGAATACGGATTTTTTCAAAATCCTGTATGCCTTCAATTAGTTTCTCAAACCTGATAGAAGAACGTGGTCCGGGATAAAATTGAAAGAGAGTGCCCGAAGGATATCGGTGCCAGCGGGCATCCTGAAGCGGGTTGGCCACCCAGGTATTAAAAGCCCAGAAAAGATATCCGGTATATCCCAGCGCGGCTGCATTCCAGCCAAGGAAAACATTTTCGGCAGGTGGAGAAAATGTATAGCCAGTGGGGTATTCCTCCACACATGCTGTATAAAAGGTAGTTGGTTTTCCCTGCTCTTTCCGATGTTTCAGAACTTCGTCGTCGAACCGAAGATAAGAAGCCAGACTATAATCATAAATATTCTCCTCAATCTCAGGATGATAAGTATCCCCTGCCAATGCTATTTTCCAATGTGGATCTATACTATGAAGTAAGGCGATGATTGCCTGCATATCTTCAACCGGTCTTTCATCCACCGCTATAGCTGTTTTTTCAAACCACTCCTTATCTTTTAAGTGTCTTGTAAAACTCTGCAGCATCCCTCCCCAGAATTCTGTATATTCCATACTTCCGGGAGTGAGTTTTATCGACTTATTTTCACCCTTGGCCTCGTCGAAATAAATAAACGAAAGGTCCCAGGTGATCATAGTATAACAATTGATTCGGTCGGTAATTCCACAACTCATTACAAATGATACATACCTGTCGAAAATACTGAAATCGTAATGCCAACTTCCATCGGCTTTCTTTATCCATTTAATCAGTGTAGGATCATCAAAATGTACGTGTGTCAATCCCCAGGGTTGCTCAATAATATTGGCCGAAATAACTTTTTGACCAGAGCTTGCTAATTTAGTAAAATAGGGCCTCATAATTTCAAAATGCTTGTCACTCCATAATTCAACATTATGCATCCTTGCTATGGGCGCAGCATATTGCCAGATATCAAAATCATAAGTCCATTCAGATGGGGGCGGCAAAAGATGATTCAAAACATTGAGTTTTATTTTTAACCTGAATTTCTTTTTCGCATTGATAGTTATATTGCCAATATATGATCCTTCCAATACATCTGCCGGAATCTGGATAGTCAGCCATAAAGGACGGACCGTATTTGCTTCCATTGGGATTTGATCAATAATATCTATCGGATCGGCGACCAGAGAAGAATCATCAACTGCAAGATCCCGGTCAGAACATCCCTGACCAAAATTATCGGACATGGTATATCGGACGAAAGCAAGTTTAATATTTTCGGATGGAATTTTTGTTCCCTTCTCCCCTACCAAATCTCCTGCTTCGAAACTAAGGGCTGAAATATCCTCCTTTGACCATACCAGTATTTGCGTATGAACCATTTCGCCTTTCCATCCCTTTACTTCCCAGGAACTTTGGATCTCCTTAAGGGGAACTTTTTCCTTTGCATATTTAATATTATCACTGGCAAAACTGACATTTACATTTTTACTTACCCCAGCCCAATCCTGTAAATTAGTTTTAGCCGGGTTAGGAAGTTCAGGGTAAAATTTATTTCCGGGTTGACTATAACTTAAATCCTGCGAAAAAATCATATTTGAGGTAAAACAGACGAAGATCAAGCCTAAAAGTTGTAATGTTTTCATGGTCAATATGTCTTTAGTATATTATTTTTTCCAATTTCCGGTTATAGCTAAGGTAACTCCGGGAGATTGGACATTTATAAACAAGGTTTTTCCTGATGGTGAGAATACCGGACCGGCAAATTCAGATTCCCGATATTTAACGT
Organism: uncultured Bacteroidales bacterium; assembly: GCA_963779845.1. GTDB lineage: Bacteria > Bacteroidota > Bacteroidia > Bacteroidales > CAVZZV01. Next base: position 936,717 of record CAVZZV010000001.1, read on the forward strand.
TTTGAGCTATCACATAGGTTTCTCCTCTTGGTGTAATCCCAACGATCCGTGCATCAGCCTTATCCTCACAAATGATTACATCTCCCCATGGTGCAATAGTGAGATTATCACACCATTGGAAGATATCTGTATTATTCGGTTCCAGAAAGAGTTCCAATTTACCGGGAGACTCATTTTCCCGATCTTCTCCTTCATATTTACTCGGGATATATTTAAATATCTGCCCTTTTTGAATTCTTCCTCCATTTGTACAGGCAAAAAACAATTCATCTTTCCCATACCATATACCTTCAGCTGAAGAAAAACGAGCGGCTCCCTTGTCAAATCCCCTGTACCTGAGATCTCCGTCCGGAGACTCCACATCTTCAAGATCAATCCAGTGTACATTAAAACTTTTCTTTTCAGGAAATGGGTCGGATGTCAAATGCTTATAATTTCTGGTATCGGCCTTGTCCCAACCTGAAATTGCCAAACACTGCAACCTCCCACCTTGATGCAGATCACCGGGTTTATTTGGAATAAATCGGTAAAATATTCCTTCACCATCGTCTTCTGTCTGATACACAATTCCTTTGAGAGGATGGACAGCAACCGCTTCCCGTACGAATCTGCCCATGGCTTTAATCGGAACAGGGTCAATAAGCCCAATATTATCGGTGGCAGGGATTTCAAAAGCATATCCATGGTCTTTGTCTAGAAGACCTTCCTCATCACCTTTGGAAAGATCAGTTTCCTCACAAGTTATCCATGAATTCCATGGGGTGATCCCTCCGGCACAATTTCTAACTGTCCCGGTCAAACTCAAATAAGATTTCTCGACTTCCTGGCTTTTTTCATTATAGATGAGTGTTGTTGTTCCTCCCAGACAAATGGACTTACTACCGGAAGCGTAATCATAAACTTTTTTTATGTCCATCCTTGGTAAAAGATCATTATCTTTACCGTAGGGTCCAATACTAAAATGTCCCGGGGTAATTTCATGATTACGGATCAATATGATCTTATTTCCTTGAAATTTAAAGGTTCCCATTCCATCAAATGCACCGGGGGTAAAAAAACCATCATCCATCAAATCCCCCTTCTGTGAAATAATCTTTGCAGTAAATCCTTCAGGAAGACGCAGTATATCCCCATCCTTATATTGCAATGGCCCGATACCCCTATCCTCATTTTGGCATGAACTTAGTACAAGTTGGTCCAAACCCACAAATCCAAGACTTATTATACTGGCATTCTTGAGAAAATTTCTTCTTGAAATATCCATTTTATTGACTTTTAGGTTTTACATTATGAATAGGAATTCGTTAATACATTGGTTCCTCTCCTGTAGGAGGACCGAAAATTTCTTTTAATTTTTAGAATGAAATATTTGCTTTCATATTGGTATTTCCCTATTTATCTATTCTATCAATAAGGATAAAATCATATTCCCTGAGTATTTTTTTGAAGGGTGCAACATAGGACAAATTCTCATCATACGATTTATTTCCTTTTTTATCCCAAACAACTACGTGTATTTCCGAACCATCTTCCAATCCCGGGATTTTCATTTCAAGTTCAGTGGTTTCAATGGCTATGAATGCGGTTACATTTTTACCCGATATGCCCCAGACATTGGATGAGGGCATAACCCCGGCTCCTGAAAGGAGTTCCGAAATAGGATAGGCCATTTCCCAGTTTAACGCATTAGGTGTTACAACATATTTTTCATTCAATCCTGTTATAAAAGGCCCTCGGCCATATGTTTCGTTCGGGGTACAATAATTATTACCCTTTATTGCCGAAGTTGGGATAACGGTACCTGCCCGCAGGTCTATACCCCTTTGTACATCTGATCCGGTTACCCTGAGATAGGAACCTTTATAATATCCAGTATAGGGAAGGTCTTCAACCTGACTTGGGGGGAGGGATACGTCCATAGGATTCTCATTTCCTCTACCATAACTAAAAGGTTTAGTTCCATCAATACCGCATTTGGAAAGGACAGTTTTCCAACTATTATCCAGATTGTTCCCACTTGGGATACTGCTTCCAGCCTGTAGAAATACAGGTTTCCCGGTACTAAACAGACTTACAACTTCAGCTGGGAGTACATCGTCATTTCCTCCTGATGTATAAATCCAATAAGCATCAGCGGGGATCACCTTATCGCTGACAACCACATTAAAGCCGGCATTCATCGCCCCCGAAGTAATGGCGTCACCCGAATTAAATAACCTGTTCCAACCCTCATCGCCCCTATCACTACCCGAATAGTCCTTACCTTTTTTTAGAAGAACCACAATATTGAACACGGGTCGGTCTTTCTCCTGCTTTTGAACATATTCATTAATCCATTTCCTGGAAGCAATAGGATCAAATAGGTCCATTCCACCAAAAATGATGAAATTATCAAGTCTGAATTGAAGAGCCCTAATCATGCATAAATAGGAAACAACCGAAGGGGAATAGTCAGAAGCTATACCCCAATTTCGATTCAGGGGTGAAATAAGCGATGTGGGCTTATTCCAATATTTTGCCCAGCCATAACCTAATGAACCATGTTGTGTAAGCGTGGCAATGTTATAAATCTTATCCCTTTTAAGGTAGTAATTATAAATATCAATAATGGCTGTTTCAGGCCATAGTGATGCAAAATTTGCTTCCCGGAGTAACATGGGATCTGTTCCTGAAATATAGTCCACTCCTTTACTTTTTAACTCACGGGCAAGGGAAACAAAAACATCCGCGTTTACCTCAAAACATTCTTCAAATACGGCATCAGCTCCGGCGGCAGCAAGATCGTCTGCCACCCTGGCAATATTTTGAGGTGTCCACTGATTTTCTTCCCAATGGTATGGATTAACCCCCTCCATGTTTACCATAACTTTTACTCCTTGTTTATGTGCCGCGGACACTAATGGGGAAAGGCCATCTTTGGAGAATTCAGCCCAGGATTGTTTTTCGAGAAATGGCGAATTATAAAAATAGTTCATTTTATCCCCATCACGGCTGGCGCCCCAATACAACACACCCTGCCATCCATTTTTAATTACTTGGTTTATAACATCGCTTGCCTGCTTTGAATTTTCAGATGATTTATGGCTATAGACTCCCTCAACCCAATAGGTTGGATTGTACGAATCAGTCATATTATTTGATTTTTGCGCAGCAAGAAAAAAGGTGCTTAGAATTGTAAAAAAAACAATGAGGAAATATTTGATAGTTTTCATAAGTTAGTTATTATTATCTTATTATTATATAAAGAAATACTGAAGTTTCTAAAATTTAATAGCTCGTAAATTGCTGAATGCAATGGGCGTAATGATCGACAACAAAAATATCTCCCTCCTTATTCGTGGCAATCCCCATTGGAAAATGTTTACTATCATCAGGCACCCCGGGTGTGACCCATGAACTTAGAAAGTCCCCCTCAACCGAGAATTTTTGAATTCTGAAATTATATCTGTCACAGATGAATATTTCCCCCTCCTTATTTACAGTGATACCTCGGGGTTCGCTAAATTGTGCGGGTTTAACCTTTTCACCCTCTCCAAAGTTTCCGAAACGCCTTAACAATTTACCTTCCTTTGAAAAAACGGATATGCGGTGGTTTTGTCTGTCAGAAAGTAAGATATTTCCATTTTTATCCAATGCAATTTCATGGGGCATATATAATTTTATGCCAATTTCCTCCTGAGAGCCCCATGATGAAATAAAATTAAGTTGGGAATTGAAACTTTGAATTCTGTAATTAAATGCATCTAATACATATATTATGTTATTTTTATCAATAGCTATTCCATAGGGATACTTAAATTCTCCATTAGCGGTCCCGTAGGTTCCTGTTGATGCAATAAAACCTCCGTTAGAATTAAATTTTTGCAAACGATGGTTATTCATATCGGTTATATATACATTGTCCTCATCATCTATTGCAATACCGTAGGGATAAGTAAATTCACCCTCGCCGCTTCCATAATGCCCCCACATCAGGATAAAATTCCCATGCTTATCAAATTTTTGAATACGATGATTGTGTTGGTCAACCAGGAATATATTAGAATGGTGGTCGACTGCTGTCATGGTAGGGTATTTAAACTGTCCAGGCCCGTCACCAAATTCTCCCCATTGTTTTACCATGGAAACCTGCGCAATCGATGATAGAGGAAAAAAGAGGGCCGTTGCGAAGAATACTTTTGTTACAAAAAAAGAAATTCTCCGCAATCCTTGATTTTTGATGGGTAGTTCCATGCCTTATTTATTTTTTTGGGTGTCAATAACGGTTATAAATTCTTCAATCACTTCTTTAGGTTGGGTGAGATTACCCATAACATAATCTCTTCCAAACCCTCCATTTTGACTAATATGTTTATTCAAAGCTTCATACTTGGTGTGTAAATAATCTTCCACTTCAATATGAATATCCGGTTCACCCCGGTTCGATTTCCAATCTGCATCCTTTAGCAACCAACCATTAACATCCATCCACAATTTGCCGACAGGTACTCCCTCTTTAATTGCTTTTTCAAAAGCAAGATACATTAAATATGCACCGTTGCCATGGTCATGCTTTTCGCCTCCAAGGGTGTGGGTTATTACAATTTCGGGTTGGTATTTCTTTAATAATTCATATACTACATTAACATCCTTACTATTACGGGTTGCAATACTTACAACAGGTCTGCCGGGTGGATCGTAAAGAAAAAATTCTTCCGAACCGAGAGGACATTCTTTTCGACCCTGCCAAAACCAGGATTCCCTATAGGAAAGAAATACCGGAATAGCTCCATAAACAGCAGCTGCCTGCCTGGCTTCTTCCTCACGAATTTGAATGGTCTCAAGACCCCCTACGGGGAAATGCTTATCCGTTTTTACAAGAGTAAAGTCGGGACCTTTATCATAATATGGGGTTCGCTCCAAATTACATCCCGCTGTATTATTCGTTATGCATACATATATTCCCTCATATCCCATATCGATATATTTTGCAAATGTACCCCCAGCTATTTCATCGACATCGTCTGCATGTGCACCAAAAACCATAATACATTTCCGCGGTTTTTCAGTACTTTGGCTGAATATAAAGCCGGAAGAAAATAAAAGAAAAATTATGGATAGAACGAAATACTTTTTGTTTAAAAACATAGCTTTAATTTTTTCTTATTTAGATTTAATAGTAAATGAATCAAGCACTGTTCCAGGCTCATCACAAACATCATCTTCCAGAATTAGGTAATCAGGGTCTCCACTTTTCATGCTGCCCACCGAGCAAAGAAGTTTTCCATTGATTTCATCTTCATTAAAATCCAAAACCAATACCCCATAATGGATTACACGATATGCACAATATACAGGCACTTCTGTACTTGCCCATCCTTCATGATAATATGATCCTGTTGTGCTATTTACAATATGCGTCAGTCCTTTATTCGTAAGGTATCTCTCATATTGATGCTGGTGACCACTTAGATCTAACACGTATTTTGGATATATAGAACTGAAATTTTCAAGAATTTTACGTATCCTTAAGTCTCCGGGGTCTCTCCGATGAGTACTGGCATAGGCAGATCTATGTCCATAAGTAACGATGAATTTAATTTTTGGATTTTTTTGGGCATCCGCAAAAACATTGCTTACCTGATCATCCCATTCCTTCCATGAATTTGAAGAATATGGCTCAGGGAAACTAATAAATCTGGTATTTCCATAATCAAACCATCCCCAGTCTTCACCACAACAACTAATTTCCGGAGCATCGGAAATTGTCCCAGGATTAGGAATATCAAATCGTCCCTTTAATGTACGAAGATCATCAATGGTATCATACTCCCAGTCATGATTCCCCCAGGCGGGCATCCAGGCTACATCCTGAGACCAGAGCATGGCATCGTGAAATCGGGAACCAACCTGTTTTTGACCATCAGGTCCAGCTCCCGTAATATCCCCGGTAGCCAATACAAGGTCGGGTTTCAGACTGGCAATTTGATAAAACATTACAATACTCTCTGTTGATCTTTCATGTGCGTCGCTCATTGTACAAACACGAAATCCAGCCTTTCCCGGAATTGGCGGGGTTTCAAAATGATGAATCTTACCTGTCTTACCGATTTTATAATAATAGGTTTGGTCTACTTTCAAATTTGTTAGTTTGGCTTCCCAAAAAGGTCGCTTTTCTAAAGAACGCCATGGTGAAGTAACAGGTAGAATTTCAGATTTTTGAGCTGTCACTTCTGTGCTTAAATCGGAAGGGATTAACCCGTAATATATTTTGTTTGTATTTCCCATCCAGTTAAAAGTCACAGCGGTATTACTCTTTATACTAAAATGTATCTGATCTGCTATTTCAAGAAAAGAGGGTTTAGAATCCTGTGAAAATCCTGATAGGGTAAGAAGAAAAAGCAATAAAATTGAAAAGCATATTCTGCGTTCCGCTAAAATTTTCATTATTCTTAATTTTAAATTAAATAAATTCCAAATTCAATAAGAGATAAATATAAAAGAATAAACTATAGTATGGTAGTACAATTCTTTGCAATATTTATATTTAAATTATAAAAATAGCAAAATATAGATGTTATATTTTTAATATTACAAATTTAAGTATTAAATACAATAGATTTAGTCACCAGATGGAAATCAAAACCTATTCCAAAGGAAGCAAACCTTTGGGTGCAAAACGCCTGGGGGGTGAGGGAAGAATTAAAATATAAAGAATCAGTATCCGACATGGACATCGTCCATAAGCATGCCGTCGAGCAATAAGTTAATTACCCTTGGAGGCTCTTCACCACTAAGTGTTACAAGAGTTATATGATCAAATTCGCCATATTCAATCCCCCTCATATCGCTACCACCACCGGTTGTCCCTAATGCATAATGATTGTTCCCCTCCTTGATGGTTTTTGAATACGTGTGATGATGGCCTGAAAATAAAGTATAATTTCTTCCTTTCAATGCTGATTCAATAGCTGCATACCCACCCATCTTTCCATCTTCCCATTGCCAAACAGGAATATGCATAAAAACAAAGGTCCATCTTACATCGGAATTCTTGGCAATTACATCTTTAAAGTAGCTAATTTGTTCGGCATTTATCCCTGTGGATCCACCATCTTGTGTATTTAGACATAAGAAAAGTGCATTGTTATGAACAAATGAATAATAGGTAGTGGTGAATCTTCTTTTCCATTCTTTTTCCATCCATGAATTACCAATATCATGATTCCCAGGAACATAGAAAAATGGCATGGTAAGTCTATTTACATTGGCATTAAATTCATTCCATTCCTTTTCAAGAATAAGGGAATCAAAGGTTGCACCCGAAATAAGATCGCCTACTGACATGACGAACTGTGGTTGAAGTAATTCAATTTTTTTAACGGCATCCTCGAAGACTCCTGGTCTATATCCTCCCCATAAATCTGAAATTACAGCAAATTGTAATTTATCGGGCCGATCGTTAAAAGGAAGGCTGGTAGATGGGAGAGTTGGCTGGGCAAAGGCATTCCCAATAAAGACTATACTAAGCAGAAAGATAAATATTACTAATCGGGAATTATTGGTTTTATAACTTTTATATTTCATAATATAACATTAAAAATAATTAGTAAATTTAAAAAGAACTTGATGTATTTCTACAATAATTTCATAATTCAATGAATATCAAATTGAAGAAAAAAATATTTATAATAATAATACTTTTCAATTGATTTTTGGTGCTTAAAAATCAATTTGTCCATACAAGCTTTTTCCCAAACCAGTCCATTAATTCATGAGGCCTGGCAATGGACAAATTTATTCTCAACATGAAAAATGATGAATTAATTCAGGAACCCATATAAATATTTATCTGATGCAAGGGGGTATCTTGTCATACAGGCTTGTTCCAGTCAGCCTTGATATTGAGGCGTACAAATTTTTATAGACTTTGATTTGAGAATATTCTTTGAGGATTTCACCATGTTTCCCTCAATAATCAATTGGATTTTTCCCGTTTATCAATTTTTTTGTTTCAGGAATTCCAATAAAGAGGTTATGGAATCTTCCAAAGAAATATTTGAGGTATCCAAAACATAATCCGGGTTAATGGGTATTTCGAATGGCGCATCGATTCCGGTAAACTCTTTGATCTTTCCCTCCCTCACCTTCCGGTAAAGCCCCTTACTATCTCTCTTCTCGCAAATTTCGAGCGGCGTGCTGATATATACTTCGATAAGAACATCTTCAGGAACAATATCCCTGACAATTTTCCGAATAGACTCTGTCGGAGTTATAAATGAACAAAGGGCAATAATCCCATTCCTATGAAGTAACATAGATACTTCTGAAGCCCGCCGGATATTTTCTTTCCGGCCCTGTTCCGTAAAATCCAAATCCCTGTTCAGGGTGCTTCGCAGATCATCCCCATCCAGCAACAATACAGTCTCCCCCCTCCTTCTTAATTCATCACGAAGCTTGCTGCCAATAGTCGTTTTCCCGGCTCCGGGCAGGCCGGTAAACCAGATTACAGGAATTTTGTCTTTTCCGAATTTCATGAATTCTACTGAACACAATAATCAAATTACCTCGGGATATAATCGGTTCTCAATACCTTAAACTCTGTCCGCCTGTTCACCTGGTGCGCCTGTTCCTGGAGTTCCGGTGACAAAGTATTGATAAATTCCTCTGTAAGCACTTGCCCTGCCTTTAATCCCGGGAACGCGGCAACAATTTCCGGATCTACTACTTTTGGTACGGTCTCCCCGTATCCCACAGCCGTGAGACGGTCTGCAGCAATACCTTTGGAAATTAGATAATTAACCACCGACTGGGCACGCTTCTGAGACAATATCATGTTGTCTTCATTGGTTCCCCTGGAATCGGTATGCGACATCAACTCTATTGTTATGTTCGGGTTATCGTTCAGGGTTTCCACAAGCCGGTCAAGAGATACCATCGATTCCGGCCGCAATTCCCAGCGGGCAAAATCGTAGAAAATGTTTTCCAGTTCGATGACCTGGTCAACGGGAGAGAGATATATAGTGGTGTTGAAATCAGTGGATTTCTCCATTCCTTTTGTGGTTTCCCGCTCCTTACCGTTCAGGTACCTGTCTTTTGAAGCAATAAATACATAATCTGTGTTTGGTTTGAGCATAAACCGGAATGCCCCCTCCTCGGTGGTTTCTGTTTCAATGGTAATCCCGTCGCTTCCAATAGACTTTACAGTAGATCCCGGCAATAGCTTATCCGTTTTCTCATCCCTTACTACCCCGGTGATATTGAATTTTAAGGGTGGAAGGTAAAATGAATAAAGTTCGTCGTTGCCCCTTCCTTTGCGGGCACTGCTAAAGAATCCGCGCTCAATATCCTGTTCAAACACAATCCCAAAATCATCATCCGGAGAATTTATGGGAGCCCGGAGATTTTCCACGGTCCATCGGCCGTTTGCTTCCTCCTTTGCTTTGTATATATCCAGTCCTCCCAGTCCTATATGGCTATCAGAGCTAAAGTACAGGGTTCCGTCACGGTGTACGTAAGGAAACATTTCATCGCCCGGGGTATTGATCTCCTCCCCAAGATTCTCCGGTGCGCTCCAATCGTCTCCTTCATTGGACCGGGTAACTTTCCAAATATCCTTTCCCCCATAAGAACCACTCATGTCCGACACAAAATAGAGTGTGAGGTTATCAGGCCCGATGGCCGGATGTGCCACAACAATACTGTCTCCGGAAATACTCAGTTTTTCCGGCTTTGCCCAGTCAAGGCCACTACGGTGGGAGACAAAAATCTGACAACCCAACTGCTCATTTTTCCCTTTGGGACATCGGGTGAAATACAAGGTATTAAAATCGTTCGAAACATTCGGCGTGCCATCGTCCGATGGTGAGTTGAAATCTTCACCCAGAGGCACCGGAGTACTCCATTTGCCTTTCCGGTCCTGCCTGCTGATAAATATATCCGAAAAACTTTCCCCGGTAGCACCGCTTGTGGCATTTCCAGTGGCATCCTCCCGGGTGGATGTAAAAAGGATACTGGAATAATCGTCATCATTATAGGCAGGGCTGAAATCCCGTTCCCGGGAATTAATATAACGCATCTCTTCAATCTCGTAGGCAATCGGATTCTCAATCCATTCGACCGCCACCTGGCAGGATTGAATACCAGTCTCTCCCCGTGGATCATCGGGGACTAACTCCTTGTAACGCCTGAACTGCTCGATAGCCTCAGCATAATTTTCGTTCATCATCAACATCTCGCCATATCGAAGGAAAATGACCGGATCCTGATAATCGGCAGCAATGGCCTTCTTATACCATAATTCTGCCTTCCTGGGTTCGCGGACGATACGGTAGCTTTCCGCGATTTTAAAGACAATTTCATTTTTCCTGTCGCGATCCTTTATTTTGTTATAGGCATTCTTATAAAGGTCAATAGCTTTGTAGTATTCACCGGCCTTAAAGGTCATTTCGGCTTTGTAATCCTTATCTTTTTTGCTTTGGGAAAAAGAACTGCTTATAGAAGAGGAACCGATGAGCAGGATAAGAAGGATTCTATACATATTCATTCCACAAGGTTTTGATAATTGGTAAAATTAAGTAAAAATAAGCGTTTTTTTCAGATTCTGAATAAATGTCGCGCGCTGGCCAAAAAAATACCCAATATTAATGATCTAACGTAAAGATTAGAAAATAATTATGTTTTTTGGTTATCAGCCTATCAACTCAGACAATTCATGAATTGTCTCTACCCGGCCCGGTAAAAGACCTAATAAATCACTCCACACTTCCACATCCTCCCATCACCAAATTAGTTTGGAGTGTGAGTAGGGAGCATGGATTCCCACATCACCAAATTAGTTTGGAGTGTGAGTAGGGAGCATGGATTCCCACATCACCAAATTAGTTTGGAGTGTGAGTAGGGAGCATGGATTCCCACATCACCAAATTAGTTTGGAGTGTGAGTAGGGAGCATGGATTCCCACATCACCAAATTAGTTTGGAGTGTGAGTAGGGAGCATGGATTCCCACATCACCAAATTAGTTTGGAGTGTGAGTAGGGAGCATGGATTCCCACATCACCAAATTAGTTTGGAGTGTGAGTAGGGAGCATGGATTCCCACATCACCAAATTAGTTTGGAGTGTGAGTAGGGAGCATGGATTCCCACATCACCAAATTAGTTTGGAGTGTGAGTAGGGAGCATGGATTCCCACATCCCCAAATCATTAAATGTGGTGGCACATCCCCACATCACCACATCATCAAATCCTCACATCAACACATCCCCACATCACCAGCTTCCATCTTCCAAACAAAAAAAGCCACCGGAAAGTAAAATATTTTCCGGTGGCTTTATATATGGATAAATATAAAATTGGGTTTAAGCATCATTAAGTTTCGAAAGCCCAAGTTTCCAACTTCCTGCTTCCAGCCTCAATCCCCTTCCTAACTGGTAAAGAGCAATTCCCTGTATTTTGGCAGGGGCCACTTTTCATTGTCCACAATCAGTTCCAGCTTGTCAACATGATATCGGATGTCTTCCAGGAAAGGGGCCACCTTTTTGGAATAAGACTCCGCTTTATCCCGGACATTCTCGATTACATTGGCTTCTTTACGGGCATTGATCATCTCCCGTACTTTTGCTTTAATATAACTTGTATGAAGAGACACTTCCCTGATCAGCTCCAGTCTCGCTCCTGCAAGTTCGTTAAACTCATTTTCGTTAAAAATTTCCTTTAGCCCCTTCACGTTCTTAACCAATGATGTCTGATAATCAATGGCAATGGGAACGATGTGGTTCATCACCAAATCGGCCAATACCCTCGATTCTATCTGGATTTTCTTTGTGTATGTTTCGAGTTTCACCTCAGTCCTTGCATGGACTTCTCGGTCGGACAAAACCCCCTGGCGCTTGAAAAGTTCCATGGATTGTTTTGAGATATAATGATCGAGTGCTTCCGGCACATCTTTGATGTTTGTCAATCCCCGTTTTTTCGCCTCTTTTACCCAGTCGTCACTATAATTATTTCCATCGAAGCGAATCGCTTTGGATTCAATTATATACTTTCTTAATACCTGGAAAATGGCCTCATCTTTCTTTACCCCTTTTTTTATAATGGCATCTACCTCTTTCTTGAAAAGAACCAGTTGATCGGCAACAATAGTATTTAAGGAAAGCATTGCTGATCCGCAATTGGCTGATGAACCTACGGCACGGAATTCAAAACGGTTTCCGGTAAAGGCAAAAGGCGAAGTCCGGTTCCTGTCTGTATTGTCCAGGAGGATTTCCGGTATCTTTCCGATATCGAGTTTAAGCTCGGTCTTCTCATCAGGGGTCATTTTTTTGGATGAAACTTTTTCTTCGATTTCATTCAAAATCGCAGTTAACTGAGTCCCGAGAAAAACAGATATAATTGCAGGAGGGGCTTCGTTGGCACCAAGACGATGCGAATTCCCCGCGGAAACAATGCTCGCGCGGATAAGATCGGCATGCTTGTATACAGCCATGACACTATTGACCAGGAAGGTCAGGAACATGGTGTTGGTCCGTGGAGTTTTACCTGGAGAAAGCAGATTGATCCCGGTATCAGTGGTCAGCGACCAGTTGTTATGTTTCCCCGATCCATTGATTCCGGAAAAAGGTTTTTCATGAAATAGTACGCGGAATTTATGCTTGCGGGCAACTCTTTTGGCCAGGTCCATAATAAGAAGGTTATGGTCTACAGCCAGGTTACATTCCTCGTATACGGGTGCACATTCAAATTGGTTTGGCGCCACTTCATCGTGCCTGGTTTTTACAGGAACCCCCAATTTATAAGCCTCGATTTCAAATTCATACATGAATGCCTTCACGCGTTCGGGTATCGCAGCGAAATAATGGTCTTCCAACTGCTGATCCTTCGCAGAAGCATGACCCATTAGAGTCCTGCCGGTAAGCGCAAGATCCGGACGTGCATTAAACAATGCCTCATCAACCAGAAAATATTCCTGTTCCCATCCAAGATTGGAAAAAACTTTTGCAACACTTTTGTCAAAATATTGTGCTACATCTGTAGCAGCCTTATCTACGGCATTTAGTGCTTTAAGCAGTGGGGTTTTAGAATCCAGGGCATCGCCGGTGTAAGATACAAAAATGGTAGGAATTACCAGGGTTTTATCAATAATGAAGGCCGGGGAAGAAGGATCCCACGCAGAATACCCCCGGGCTTCAAAGGTATTTCTTAATCCACCACTTGGAAAAGATGATGCATCAGGTTCCTGTTGAGCAAGCAATTTGCCGCTAAAATTCTCAACTACCCGGCCATCGGCTACAGGTTCGATAAAGGCATCATGCTTTTCGGCTGTTCCATCCGTAAGAGGATGAAACCAATGGGTGTAGTGTGTAACCCCATTTTCCATCGCCCAGGCTTTCATCCCCGATGCCACCTGGTCCGCAACTTTTCGGTCGATGCGTGTTCCCTTGTCTGTGGCATCCATTACCTTATCATATACATCCTCCGAAAGATATTTACGCATTTTACCATAATGAAATACATTACAACCATAGTAATCTGAAATTTTTTCGTTGGGCGCCGTTACCATTCTCGGTTCCCGGGTGAAGGCCTCTTTTAGGGCTTCGAATCTGATTAATGCCATTTTCTAAGAATTTGAGTTAAATATTAGGGGTTGACCCTGCAAATATATTGATTATTTTAATAACAATATCATTTTATAGGGGGTAAATGTAAATTTTTTGATATTAAGAGGTGGGTTAAGTGGAATTTCCTGATAATTGGTTTATATCCCTCCTTATTGCAGCTGCAGTCTTCCCATTATAGAGAAAACCTTCCTTATTATTTCTCTGCACTCCATAGATACTGCAGGCACTGTCCCGACCATTCTGAACTTATACTTTACTGAAGCAGCCTAAAATGTTGATACCATGTTGAAGCTACCCACACTTTCAATAGGAATTTTTGGAATAGAACACAAATCGCGATAGCTATATGGAATCCTTGTTTCAACACTAACGATTTGTCAGGAAATCAAATAATCAAAAGACTTTCCAGACAGCCTCTACTTGGAAAACTGCGCAAAATACTTGTAAAACAGCGGAATGGTTTCGATTCCCTTATAGAAATTCAATAAAGGGTAATTTTCATTCGGGGAGTGTATCGCATCAGACTCCAATCCAAAGCCCAAAAGAATCGATTTTATGCCCAGTACCTCCTCGAAATCAGAGATAATTGGGATACTCCCCCCGCTTCTCGTAGGCACGGGTGACTTGCCAAAAGTTTCTTCCATTGCTTTTGCCGCAGCCTGGTAGGCCGGCGTAGTAATAGGCGAAACGTAACCCTGACCTCCATGAAGACTGGTTACTTTGACCTTCATGGTCGGGGGAGTAATTTTCCTGAAATAACTCTCAAAGAGGTTATCGATCTTTTTGGAATTTTGATTTGGAACCAGGCGCATACTGATTTTCGCAAATGCCTGAGACGGCAAAACAGTCTTAGCCCCCTCTCCGGTGTATCCTCCCCAGATCCCGCAAACATCCAGACTGGGCCTGATACCGGTACGTTCTGTTGTAGTGTATTCTTTTTCCCCATCCAATGCATCAACGGCAATCGATTGCTTGTATTCTTTTTCATTGAAGGGAGCTTTGGCCATTTCCTTTCGTTCCTGACTGCTCACCTCTACCACATCATCGTAAAAGCCGGGAATGGCAATGCGATTATTCCCGTCCGTCAGTTGAGCAATCATTTTGCATAGAACATTGATCGGATTTGCCACTGCACCACCGAAAAGCCCGGAATGCAAATCACGGCCGGGGCCTGTGAGTTCTACCTGAAAGTAGCTTAAGCCTCGCAGTCCAACAGTTATTGAGGGAATATCCGAGGCGATCATGGTTGTGTCTGACACAAGGATGATATCTGCCCTGAGAAGTTCTTTGTTTTGTATACAAAACTGCTTCAGGCTTGGAGAACCGATTTCTTCTTCCCCTTCGATCATGAATTTGACATTGCAGGGAAGACTGCCCGATTCTACCATCAACTCAAAAGCCTTGATATGCATAAACATCTGGCCTTTATCATCGTCAGCGCCCCGGGCAAAAATCTTTCCATCCCTAACTTCAGGCTGGAAGGGAGGTGACTTCCACAGCTCAAAGGGCTCTGCAGGTTGAACATCATAATGCCCGTAAACCAGGACTGTTGGTAAATTGGGATCCACTGTCTTTTCCCCAAAAACTACCGGGAAACCCTGTGTATTCATGATCTCAACCCTGTTGGCCCCTGCTTTCAGCAGGCTGTTCCTGACCGCTTCGGCCATTCTTAGCATGTCCTCTTTATGGACTTCCTTTGAACTAACGGATGGGATACTTAGCAGGTCGAAAAGTTCGCTTAGAAACCTATCTTTATGTGTGTCGATGTATTTACGGATCATGAGCTGTATTTTTACGATAAATAATTCATTTAATGCAGGATTTTCCCTTAGTCGTTACAGGCAAAAGATTTTGGCACTTCGAAAGAAGTCAACCCTTCCTTGCGAAGTTCCAAAATTATCCCGGTTTTTCAAAATTCATCTCCTTGTATACGGTTTCAAGTTCTTCATAAAAGACTTTTCCAAATACCCGGGTAATAGAGGCTTCCAGGAAACGGAATACCGGCAGATGTTTCCTTTTTCCAAGCACCCGGGCGGGGTTGCAAATCTCCCAACGGTGATAATTTAATACGGTATATTCGCCCATTTTGCTCAATCTGATTGGGTAAAGATGGCAGGAACTGTGGTTTTTGAAAGGTCGTTTTTCCTGCCCCGAAGGCTTTTTCTATCCCGCACAAAGCAATGCCATTTTCCATGACAGTATAAGCACATTCTTTCCCTTCTATTAAGGGGGTCACTTTTTCGCCATCGCTCGTATCCACAACCCACTTCCCTTGTTTTTCAATGGCTTTAATTCCGGCTAATGAAAGAAATTCCCTTATGTTCGCCCACTCCTCTTCCAGGATACCTGCCTCACTATCTTCTAGCGGAGCTCCCGCATCACCATATATACAACAAGAACCATGACATTTTCCCAGGTCGCAATTAAAACTGGTATCGAAAAGCTCCGAGCTGAGCAGTTTGTCGTCAATCTGAAACATGGTTATTTATTTAAGCCTTCAAAAATACAAGTTTTAATTCGTTTAATATAGTAATTTTACCTCAACAAAAAATCCATAAGCCTTAAAACATGTTTCGAATTGTTATTTCCCTCCTACTTCTAAGTTTTCCCTTCATCCAGTCGGCTCAGGACAATTTGCTGGATGACCCGGAAATTCTTCGGGTAATTCATTCGGCAATTAACGCCAATTACGCCTGGGAGTTTTCCCAGGCAAAATATGAAACGGCTAAAGTAAGGCAAAAATACCCTGATCACCCTGTAGTTCCTTTTCTTATGGCCCTGAATACCTATTGGGCAAACTTCCCTATGATACCCGATAGTCCTGAGTCAGATGAATTTAACCAATATATTATGGAGTGTCTTGAAAAAGCCAAACAGATGCTGAATAAAGATTCTGACAACCTGGAAGGAATATTTTTTGATCTGTTTGGAAGAGCATTCTACGCCATGTATTGGTCCGATAATGGCAAATCCTCTAAAGTATTTCCTCATTTGAATACCCTATACCGGAATACGATAAAAGGTTTCAAATTAAAGGAGTCATTTCCTGAATTTTATTTTTCGACCGGACTTTACAATTATTACAGAGAAGCATACCCTGAAAAACATCCGATTTACAAACCGATTGCAAGAATCTTCAGTTCCGGAAATATGAGTCTGGGAATCAGCCAACTAGAATATTGTGCCCGACACGCTGTTTATGTAAAAGCAGAGACAAAATATTTTTTGTCCCACATATATATGAATTATGAAGCAGATTTTACAAGAGCATCAGAATATGCTTCGGAATTGTACAAAGATTATCCTAATAATTACTTTTATACGGCCAACTACCTGGAAACTTTGTTATTTGACAAAGAATATTCTCTTGTTCCAATGCTTCTGCAAAAACTGGACAGCAGCGGGAACCGGTTTGCCATGAGTGTCAGGAATGTCTTTATGGCTATGTATATCGAAAAGAAAGAAAAGAAGCCGGATGAGGCAATACCCCTATATAATATTGCTCTTGAAAAGCTGGAATACCTAAATGATTTTGGTGCTCAATACCGGGCATTAGCCTATATGGGTCTTCATCGATGTTATGCTCAAAAAGGTCTTGGTCCCCAGGCAGATTCCTATTTTAAAATGGCCAAATCCCTCACAAACTTTGATTATATTTTAAATGACAGGTAAGAACCTCTTTTGAAATTAAAGAAATGAACTCCCATTTTGATCCAGGGATTACCGCTGAGCAATTACAAGAAGGACGAATCCTTTAAAAAAAGGGAGGAGATCCCTTATAACCACGTGGTTAGATTTGTTCTTACGAATACCCGGCCTGTGCGTTCAGCCATGGCCACCTATTACAGCTCAGCAATCATTTACCTGTTGCTATTGATCTTCCTGGGAACAAGAGCTTTCAGCTCAGCTCAGATTTCAGTCCTCCATTTTGCAATGATAATTTCCGGAGGTGTATTTGCCGGAAGCATCCTGGTTATTCCCTTTCACGAAGGGCTCCATGGAATAGCCTATTTTTTCACGGGGGCACGAAATATTCATTTTGGCTCAGACCTGAGTCAGATGATTTTTTACGTATCAGCCAATAAATATGTGCTCGGACGAAGAGGGTTTTACCTTCTTGCCCTAACCCCTTTCATCGTTATCAATTTGGCCGTCCTAATCTTAATCGTTTTTTTGGACCTTCACTGGCAAATCGGGGGAATTTCATTCCTGTTCTCCCATAACCTCATGTGCCTGGGAGACTTTGCCATGGCAAACTATTTTCAGAACAACAGGAAAAAGGAGTTGTACACCTTTGATGATCAGGAAAACAGAGTTTCTTATATTTATGAAAAAACCCTGTAGACACGAGGTAAATAAAAGATCTTAACATACTATCCCAACTCATCAAGATATTTTACAAAATCGAGAGCATTCTTAATCATTGTCACGTTTGAAGGAATTTTCGTTCCATTGTCTTCCATGTGAAATGTGGAATAAAGGATGGTTTGTCTCGGGTAGCTTTTGGATAGTTGAGCCAGATAAGTTGAAGCATCCATATTATACAACCCCGTACTGAAAGAGGTCATCAAAAAATCGCACGGACGGATTTCGATTACAGTAGCAAGGTCTTTAAACGGTACTGACTGACCGAGATAAATAACCCGGTGTCCTCTTTTTTTCAGGAGGTAATAATAAAATAACAGGCCTATTTCATGTAACTCTCCTTCCGGTAAAAACAGGATAAACCTCTTGCTTTCAGGGTTTTGTTCATTGAATATACCGTCGATCGCCACAATAAGTTTTTGCCGGATAAGGTTTGAAATAAAGTGCTCCTGAGCCGGGTTGATGGCCCCTGTTTGCCACAGTATGCCAATTCTTTCAAAGAAGGGATAAATAGAGTACAAAACCGTTTTTTCGAACCCGGATTTTAATATGGTTGTTGAAAGTATTTTATCGAATTTGTTCTCATCGAGTTCAATCATCGACATCACAAGACTGTCAATAATGCTCTCCGGGTCATTGTGGGTCCTGGTTATGTCGGTAATTTTAGCCTTGATTTCAAAATTGTCAAGCTGGGCAATTTGTGAAATTTTTAACCCATTCCGGTTTAGGAAGGTTATATTGAGGATCTTTTTCATGTCCTCATCGTCATAATACCTTATATTGGTTTCAGTTCGTTTTGGATCAACGAGCTTGTATCTCTTTTCCCATATCCGTAAGGTATGCGCTTTTATTCCCGAAAGTTTCTCCAGATCTTTTATTGAATACCTCGCCATAATCCCTGTTACAGTTCACTTTTTGTTTAACGTGTAAGCATGATTTAATAAACAAATGGATTGAAAAAATGTTTAAATCGACACGTTTTTATAATTTTCTGATTAGCGAAATCCCGTCTCTGACGGGTAAAATCATACTTTCTACCCGATTGTCTGAAGCAATTTTTTTGTTGAATTTTGAGATTGCCCGGGTTGCACTGTCCGGATTATTTTCCTGATCCAAAATTTTTCCGCTCCAAAGGACATTGTCCACCAGAATAAATCCTCCGTCCCGCAATTTCTCTATAGTTAGCTCATAGTAGGCATCATATTCTTCTTTTTCCCCGTCTATAAAAATTAAATCAAACTTTTGTCTGAGGGAAGGGATAATGGAGAGGGCATCGCCCTGCAGAAGTTCGATTTTATCTGACACTCCCGCTTTCTCAAAAAATTCGAGATTTTTTGCTTTTAATTCATCATTGATCTCGATGGTCAATAATTTTCCCCCTTTTTTGAGTCCCCGTGCCAAACAGATGGCTGAATACCCTGTATAAGTTCCAATTTCAAGAATATATTCAGGCGAAATCATCTTGCTTATAAATTCAAGAAATTTCCCTTGCACCGGACCAGAAAGCATTCCAGGTTGCCTCACCTTCAGAAAAGTATAACGGCTAAGCTCTGATAATACCAAATCCTGAGGCGATATGGCGGTTTCAAGGTATTCCTGCAGCTTGTTATCCAGATTTAGAAGATCCATCTCAATAATATTGAAGGATTGTTAAATTATTTTTATCCAGCACCTCGTTTGCAACTTCCAGGATATCCAAAGGGCTGACCGATTCAATCATTTGGCTTATTTCATTAAGAGTATGAACATGATTGTACGTCAGAATGTTCTTTGCCATGGAAAGCATAAAGCTCTCATTGCTTTCGGAGGAGATGGCGATTTGCCCGATCAATTGCCTTTTTGCCCTCGATAGTTGAAGAACCCCCAGCTTTTTTTTATTAAGCAGGTCAAATTCAATCTGGACCTGACGGATGACTTTCCCCATTTTATCTTTATCACTTCCAAAATAAACCTGGAAGATACCTGTATCCGAATAAGGTGTATAATGCGATTCCACCTGATAGGTATATCCTCTCTTTTCCCGCAGGTTCAGGTTTAAACGGCTGTTCATTCCGGGGCCGCCAAGGATATTATTGAGCAGAGCCATTGGGACCCGTTTGTCAGAGGAAGCGTCGTAAGCTATATTCCCTATTATGCAATGACCCTGATGAGTATCTTTTCGTACTGATTTATGGGTGGGGGCATAAGAGTTAGGCTGAATCCGTTTGCGAGTCCTGGTTTTTTCGGGTACCCGCCCAAAATATTTGGTGCAAAGGAGGATATACTTGTCGAAATCCAAATCGCCCGAGGAAGCAAGCACCATTTCACGCGTGGAATAATTATCCTGCATAAATTTCCGAATGTCCATTCGGTTAAACTTCGCCAAAAGTTTTTCTTCACCCAGGATACTTCTTCCAATGGAATGTTCCTGGAATACCAGTTCCTCGAATTCATCAAATATCAATTCAGATGGCGAATCTTCATAAGATAGTATTTCGTCAATAATAATTCCCTTTTCCTTATCCAGTTCTTTTTCAGGGAAAGTGGGATTAAAGCATATATCGAAAATTAATTCTATTGCCCTTTCATAGTCCTGCCTGAGGAAAGAGGCATGTATACAGGTGTCTTCTTTAGTGGTAAAGGCATTTATATCCCCGCCCACATCCTCCAGCCTGGATATAATGTGCCATGTTTTCCTCTTTTTAGTTCCTTTAAAGATAACATGTTCTATGAAATGAGCCATTCCGTGTTCCATTTGGTTTTCGTCACGGGATCCTGTATGGACCATGAAACCAAAATGGGCAACAAGACTTTTTGTTTGCTGATGCACCAGCCGGATGCCATTGGGAAGGGTGTGTTTCTGTATTTCCATGGGCTAAAGTTATAGCATTTTATCTGGTTTCATTTCAATAAAAATTACCGGCTGTTTGGCCCTTGTCAATTTGTGAATGTATATCATTAATCTGCAGTAGAATAGAACACCATCCATGAAAGATCAATGATTTATGGATCTGACGGATCAAAGTTGTTTTGCAAAATTGTTTTTTGCCTAAATTTGCTCTCCCGGCTCCCACGCATAATATTATTTATTTTCATTACAAATAAGACGCTATAATGAATTTTATCCTGATCTTATAGATTGTAACATGTAGTTAAACAGTCACATACATAAATTATGAATTCTTAAAGTAAAGGTTTGGAACGAAGCAGCTAAAAATGTTTTTGCAAAATTGTTTTTTTGCCTAAATTTGCGACACGAAAAAAGGTGCCATAGCTCAGTAGGTAGAGCACAGGACTGAAAATCCTGGTGTCCCCGGTTCGATTCCTGGTGGCACCACTAAAATCAGGGCGGAGCAAGAGTCAATAGCAAGAGAAAGACTCCTTCGCCCTGATTTTTTTCTGGCTACTCAAACTCCAACTCAAACTGAGGAAGTTTGGAGTGTGGGTTAAGAGCAAGTTTCATCATATCAGAATTTCTTTTCATAATAATCAATAGCAAGAGAAAGACTCCTTCGCCCTGATTTTTTTCTGACTACTCAAACTCCAACTCAAACTGAGGAAGTTTGGAGTGTGGGTTAAGAGCAAGTTTCATCATATCAGAATTTCTTTTCATAATAATCAATAGCAAGAGAAAGACTCCTTCGCCCTGATTTTTTTCTGACTACTCAAACTCCAACTCAAACTGAGGAAGTTTGGAGTGTGGGTTAAGAGCAAGTTTCATCATATCAGAATTTCTTTTCATAATAATCAATAGCAAGAGAAAGATCCTTCGCCCTGATTTTTTTCTGGCTACTCAAACTTGCTTTCAACTCAAACCTGGTCGCCGGCTATTACGTTTCCTTTTAAACAGTGTGGGTTAAGAGCAAGTTTCATCATATCAGAATTTCTTTTCATAATAATCAGATAGCAAGAGAAAGACTCCTTCGCCCTGATTTTTTTCTGGCTACTCAAACTTGCTTTGAAAATCAAACCTGGTCGCCGGCTATTATAATCTGATACAAACTTCAACGATAAAGCGAAATATATATCAGTGATCTGCGGGATTTTGTTATTTGGTTGTGATGGATGCGTTGACGGAAATTGGGAATGAATAAAATCAGTATTGAAACAACTTCTGTATTTGGTTGCCATATACTGTCGCTACAGTGGAATCACAATCTATTGTGATATGACTTATATTGCTCTTTTTACTTGCTTTGAAAATCAAACCTGGTCGCGGGCTATTACCGTTTCTTTTAAACATAATCTGATACAAACTTCAACGATAAAGCGAAATATAGATCAGTGATCTGCGGGATTTAGTTATTTGGTTGTGATGGATGCGTCGATGGAAATTGGGAATGAATAAAATCAGTATTGAAACATTATGTCAGCATATTGCCCGTGCTGAACTTAGTTGCGTTTTGTTTTTGGGTTGGAAACAATCTGTCTAACAGCTTTCCAATGCCCTGTGCCTGAATGTATTTTAAAACTACGATCAACCCCGTGTAACTCGTTAGTCATTCCTCTGTGAAATTTTTATCGGCTTTCCCTGCCCTAAATTCTATGGTATTATTACTTTTGTTCCGCTCTGTTGGGGGAGTGCTAAATTTTGTTCTAACGCACTAAATATAAGCATTATATATGACAGATGCATCTTTTAATTTAGAAATTTAGGTTAAATATTAAATTTGCTTTATGGCACTTACAACAAAAAAGTTAATTAGGGTTTCTATTACTGTTATTCTGATTGTTATATTACTTGGGATCATTATATACCCAAAGATTAAACCAATGTTGAAATTTGATTCTGGCGACAAAACTGATCAGCAAGCCGGTGCTCAGGGTATTCGTGATGTAGGACAAGCTTTGTTTGCCAGCGGCTATTTAATTGTGCCAACTCAGATGTATGAATTAATCAATGGCATTGGGACACTTTTGCCCGATGAAGAGGTTGATTTGGCTTTTGAAACTTCAGGGAAAGTGGTTGGTATTTTCTTTGAAGAAGGAACTCGTGTTAAAAAAGGAGAACTTCTGGCTAAAATCAACGACAGACCTTTACAGGCTCAATTGTTAAAACTTAAGGCACAGCTAAAGCTTTCCGAAGAAAAGGAATTCAGGCAACGACAGTTGCTCGACAGAGATGCCATTAGCCGCGAAAACTACGATCAGGTTTCGACCGAATTACAATCATTGCAAGCCGATATTATGCTTATTGAGGCTCGGATTGCAGAAACCGAATTGCGTGCACCATTCGATGGAAATGTGGGTTTACGTTTGATTAGTGAAGGTGCTATTACTACCACACAAACAAAAATTGTACGACTGGTGAAAATTAACCCCTTAAAAATTGAATTTGCTGTTAATGAACGTTATGCAGGACAAGTTGCCCCGGGGTTTTCAATTACTTTTGTTACGAATAGTGCACCGAAACAATTTGAAGCCCGTGTATATGCGGTTGATCCCAAAGTAGATCTCGCTACACGTACTATCCTTGTCCGGGCTCTTTATCCCAACAAAAACGAAGAGTTAAAACCCGGTAGTTCAGTGAGTGTTACTGCCCTTTTATCAGAAATTGAAAATGCAGTTTCTATTCCTACTGAGGCTTTAATTCCTGAAATGGAAGGTGAAAAAGTATTCATTTACAAAAATGGCAAAGCGGAGCAAGTAAAAGTAGTAACCGGTCTTCGCACCGCATCGCATATTCAGATAAAGGAAGGGCTGAATTTTGGAGATACACTGCTGACGACAGCAATTTTGCAACTCAGGGAAAGTCTTCCGATTCATCTGGATACTTTGGTTACAAACCAACAAATCGTAAAATAATATCATGAGTCTTTCATCAACTAGCATAGAACGCCCTGTACTGGCAACAGTATTTTCCCTTGTTATTCTTTTATTTGGAGCAATTGGCATGACTTACCTTGGAGTAAGAGAATTTCCAAGTGTTGATCCGCCACTCATTTCAGTGAGAACTTCATATCCCGGGGCAAATTCCGATGTTGTTGAAACGCAAATTACGGAACCTTTGGAGCAATCGATAAATGGTATTCCGGGTATTCGAACATTAACAAGTACCAGCAGTCAGGGACAAAGCAGAATTTCTGTTGAATTTGAATTGACAGTTGATCTGGAAACGGCTGCAAATGATGTACGCGACAAAGTATCGCAGGCTCAGCGATATTTACCCCGCGACTGCGATCCTCCAACCGTTGCAAAGGCTGATGCCGATGCCAGCCCAATTATGTTTATTGCTGTTAAAAGTCCTAAACGTTCGTTGCTCGAGCTTTCGGAAATTGCTGAACTTACCTTTAAAGAACAGTTGCAAACTATATCGGGGGTCAGTTCCATTAGCATTTGGGGTGATAAACGCTATGCTATGCGTATTTGGCTCGAGCCCTCAAAATTAGCAGGTTACCAAATGACCCCTCTGGATGTTCGCAATGCCTTAGTGCGCGAAAACATTGAACTTCCGGCTGGCAGCATCGAAGGCAATACAACTGAATTAACCATTCGCACTTTGGGATTAATGACAACTCCGGAAGAATTTAATAACCTAATTTTAAAACAGGTGGGTGACCAATCGATCCGGGTGCGCGATATTGGCCGTGCTGAAATTGGGCCAGAAGATCTCAGGGGAATTATGAAAATGAATGGAATTCCTATGGTTGGAACTGTTATTGTTCCTCAACCAGGAGCTAACCATATCGATATTGTTGATGACGTTTATGAACGACTTGAATACATTAAAAAAGATCTGCCTGATGATGTGGAGATTGAAGTCGGTTTCGACAACACCGAGTACATTCGTACTTCAATCAAGGAAGTAAAAAACACTATTTATCTGGCATTTTTTCTTGTAGTTATCATTATTTTTATTTTTCTGCGCGACTGGAGAACCACAATTTTACCCATACTGGTAATTCCTGTTTCATTGGTTGGCTCATTTTTTATTATGTACCTGGCCGGATATACAATTAACGTTTTAACTCTGTTGGCAATAGTGCTTTCCATTGGACTTGTGGTAGATGATGCCATTATAATGATGGAGAATATTTACGTGAAAATTGAACAGGGAATGAGCCCTCGCGAAGCTGGAATAAAGGGTTCAAATGAAATATTCTTTGCAATTATTGCAACAACAATAACTTTAATTGCGGTTTTCTTTCCCATTGTCTTTTTGGAGGGAATGACAGGAAGGCTATTCCGTGAATTTAGTATCGTAATTGCGGCTGCTGTTGCCATTTCTTCTTTTGTCGCATTGACGCTGACACCCATGCTTTCAACAAAAATTTTAAAAACCCGACACAAAAGAAGCAAAGCTTATAATTGGTCTGAAATATTCTTTGTTAATTTAAACAACGCCTATCAACGATCACTCAATGCCGTGCTTAACCGAAAATATATAAGCTTGTTTATCCTGATAGGCTCTTTCTTCCTTATTTTCATACTTTGGAAAAATATTCCGGCAGAAATGGCACCCCTGGAGGATCGTTCGCAATTAAGTATTAATATGACAACTCCCGAAGGTTCAACTTATGAATTTAATGCCGAATACACCGAAGAAGTAGCTGCATTGGTTGAAAGAACCGTTCCTGAATGTGATAAATTAACTACAATGATAATGGGAGGTCACTCACATGTCCGTATTGTTTTGGTACCACTATCAGAAAGGACACGTTCGCAAAAGGAAATTGCCGCACAGCTTACCGGAGAACTTCGGAAAATGACAAAAGCAAGGGCAAGTGTTATTCAACAATCAACTTTTGGAGGAAGACGCGCTGGGCTCCCAATTCAGTATGTACTTCAAGCCCCTACTATCGATAAACTACGTGAAATTTTACCGGAATTTATGGCTGAAGTACACGATAATCCAATCTTTGAAATGGCTGATGTGGACCTTAAGTTCACCAAACCGGAGTTACAAATCGTAATTAATCGCGACAAGGCGAACCTTTTGGGAGTATCTACTCAAAATATAGGGCAAACCCTCCAACTAGCTCTAAGCGGGCAACGATTCGGGTATTTTATTATGAATGGGAAACAATATCAGATCTTGGGTGAACTGGCTCGCCAGGATCGAAATAAACCATTGGACTTAAAATCGCTTTATGTAAGAAATAATGACGGTCAAATGGTTCAGCTTGATAATTTCGTAAACCTTCAGGAATCGACAGCACCCCCACAGTTATACCGCTATAACAGGTTTGTTGCTGCAACTATTTCATCTGGTTTAGCTGAAGGAAAAACTATTAGCGAAGGACTTGCCGAAATGGATAAAATTTCTTCAAAAGTACTTGATGATACGTTCCGTACCGCGCTTGCCGGTGACTCAAAGGATTTTATGGAAAGTTCTTCAAGCTTAATATTTGCTTTTCTTTTGGCCATAGTATTAATTTTTCTGGTGTTATCTGCCCAGTTCGAAAGTTTCAAGGATCCTATTATTGTGATGATGACTGTACCTTTAGCACTAACTGGTGCCCTAATTTTTATGTGGTATTTTAATATTACCATGAATATTTTCAGCCAGATTGGAATTATTATGCTAATCGGGCTCGTATCGAAAAATGGGATTTTAATTGTAGAGTTTGCCAACCAGCGCAAAGAAGCAGGAATGTCAAAGAAAGATGCAATCCGGTTTGCTTCTGCAGCACGTTTTCGTCCTATACTGATGACAAGTTTATCAACTATTCTAGGGATTCTTCCATTGGCAATCGGATTCGGAGAAGGAGCTCAGAGCCGTGTTGCAATGGGTGTTGCTGTTGTCGGTGGTCTTTCTCTTTCAACTTTTCTAACCCTTTATGTTATCCCGGGTATTTATCTGTTTATTTCAAGTGAATCAAAAAATATTAGTAATGAACCTGTTAATTCTGGCCAAATCGAATTTTCTAAAAATAATTAGAAGTACAATTTCGGTTTTATTTTTTTTGTTTATTTCATACAGCGCAAAAACGCAAGAAGTATATGATCTAAGTCGCTGTGTTGTACTTGGCTTGGAACGTAATTTTTCAATTAAAGTAGCGCGCAACAATGAACAAATTGCAAACAATAACTTTACGAAAGGTAATGCCGGTTTTCTTCCTACGGTTACCACTACCAATAGGTTTGGTGGTACAGTAAACTCCACCACACAAAATTTGAACGATAACTCTCAAAATAACACACAGGGTATTTACAACACCACAGGATCGGCAGCGCTAAACGCAAACATCACTTTGTTCAATGGGTTTAATGTTCAAACTACCTGGCAAAAATTAAATGAACTCAAGCAGATGGGAGAACTCAACACCCAAATGTCTATGGAAAACCTCATTTCTCAGATAATTGCCGAGTATTATTATTACATTGAGCAACTGAATTTTTTTAAGAACATGGAGTATGCCGTATCACTTTCAAAAGAGAGGGTGCGGATAGATGAGGAACGGTACCTGCTAGGCGCCTCTTCGAAACTGGAACTTCTGCAATCTATTGTTTACCTGAATGCCGACAGTTCGCGACTTGCACGGCAAAATGAACAAATTCTCGAATCAGAAGTGCGGCTTAAAAAACTAATGGCCTTGGAAAATCTGGAAGAAAAAATTGTTTTGAAAGATACTTCCATTGTTTTCAATCCTGATTTGATTTATGAAGAGTTACTTGAATCTACCCTTGATTTAAATACAAGCATGCAAATTGCTTCAAAAAACCAACGAATTTCTGAACTTGATTACAAAATCATTGCATCGCGATCATATCCCTACATGAACTTGTCGTCGGGTTATAATTATTCATATCGGGGTTACGGAACAGGAACGATTAGCGAATACGGAGCTGTATCAATCAACAACCAACACACACGCAATCTGAATTTCGGACTCACACTCGGAATGGATATTTTTGACGGGAATAACCTCCGTCGTGAAAAAGGTAATGCACGGATTGAGGTTGAAAACAGTAATTACAAATTTCAAGAGGTGGAACAGGACATTAAAGCTGAATTGCTAACCATTTATTATGCCTACGAAAATAACTTGCGCCTGGTGCAAATGGAAGAACAAAATTTAGATGTTGCACGGGAAAATCTTGATATTGCACTGGAACGATACCGCCTTGGCGCATTGTCGGGTCTGGAATTACGTGAAGTTCAAAAAAGCTTGCTTGATGCCGAAGAGCGGCTTATTTCTGTTAAGTTCCAGACCAAGCTGGCCGAAATTTCACTCATGCAAATTTCAGGGAAAATTATAAATTATGTTTAGCATATAACAATTCTCTTTCCTGAAGAGCTTCAATGATTACTTTCGTTTTGAAACCCGATGTGATTTTTTCTTTTCTTCATAACAACAACCCACACTATGGGACTCTATTTGTCCACACAGAGGAAGATTTGGAGATACTATACTAATACTTTTCCGCTCCATAGCCGGGTAAAAATGCGTACCTGAAATTTAAAAAGCAAAACCCTGACAGCATTAGGCCACTGTCAGGGTTTATTCATTCTAAGGCAATTTTGGTACTAACCGCCCTATTTCTTGATAAGCCTGAATGCTTGATTATTAGCCTTTATGAAGTAATACCCGGCTTTCAGATCGGATATGTTCACATTCATCCTGTCTCCGCTTACCGTAATGTTTTTAACGACTTTTCCGGTAATATCCAGAATTTTAATTTCAGAAATTCCGGTATCAAGTCCTTTGAGAACTATCTGGTCCCTGGCAGGATTAGGATATACGCTGAATCGATCGGCAGCAGATTGACTCACATCGGTAATTACTGCGAAGGTAATGGTGTATACATTGGTGGTAGTTCCGTCTTCTGCGGTTACCACTACAGTAGTTGTCCTCTCACCTTCATCGCCATAAAGGTCTGTTGCAGGAGTTACCACATAATCAGCGGTTGGATCATTGACTACCGCATCCACCGTGGGAACCTCCGTAAAACCCTCAGGTAAATTGACATCATAATGCATTACCACAGGATCGAATCCGGCAATTGTACCTCCTTCGAGAGTAAGATCCGAGAGAGTAGCGTCGGTACTTGCTGTTTTTATCGAAACTGAGGCGTCATCGATATAAACAGTGGCAGGAACTTCACTACCGTTCTGAACCTTATAGAACCTGTAGAAAATGTAAACCGTGTCATATTGGGCATTTTCATTGGTCCAGTCCCAGGTAAATTTTGACCATTCGCCAACAATATGGGGATCTGAATGAACTGCGTTGGCACTGGAGAATGTGAAATCCCCCGGTCCGCCACCGATCACCCAGGCAAAGAAAACTGTTGTATCGGAGTTATATACCATGCATGAAAATTCGTAAGTAACCCCGTCTTCAACAAGAATACCCGTCTGGCCAAGGTCTGTGCCGGCACGGTCACCGTTCACAACCACTTTAGCAGAGCTGCTTCCCCCATAAACAATATCTGTTTCCTTTGAGACATCAATTTCTAACATATGAATATCCCAACCGGCAAGAGTATCAGCTTCCCATACCTCCATATCTCCATTGGTAAGAAGGTTTTGTGCGTTTACATTTCCCGAAAAACTTAAGCCGGCAAATAGAAGTGTCAGGAATGTAAATAAGATGTAATGTTTTTTCATAATCTAAAAATTTAGTTTAATAATGAATTAATTTTATCAAATATATGAAGAAAAAAAATTTAAAACAAACGTTTGCGCATATTTTCAAAATTATTTAACAAGCCTATATACAGAACATTATGAATTCATCGTTATAACCTGCCTAAAAGGTGTCTTGACTACTTTGTAAATAATATCAAACAGGCATTATATCATGATTTAATATTGCATAGTCGTTTGCAGTATTCTCTTATTGCTTAATAAACTTCATTTTCTGTCCCTGATTATCTATCAGCAGGTAAAGACCTGACTCGAGTCCGGAAACATCTATGGCCTGCCCTTTTCCTCTCAGAACAATACTCCCGTTAATACTGTAGATTTCAAATTTCACATCCGACTTTTCAGACGGTATATTCAGAATATCCGAAACGGGATTAGGATATAATACTCCCGGAGTAAAAATTTTCTTTTCTGAAGGAATCCCGGTAACAGGATTGACATATTCCGGTAAAAACAAGGGAGTTTCCAGGTACCGGGTCTCCATACCTGTTTGGTGCAGCCAACCCGGAGGACCAATTTTAACGTCATCAAGATAAATTACAGTGTTCAGACCTGTGGCAAGAAACTTTAAGGTAAAAATATCCGAACTGTCGGGAATTATGATGGCTTTCGCACTATAACGGGTCCAGTCCTGATTGATATTTATACTCTCAAAAGCTTCCCAGTTACCTGTAGATCTTCCTTCTATACCCGGGATAATTTCCGTCCCGTTGATGTTTGCCTTTGCCAGAAAATTTATGCTAACTTCTTCAGGCTGTCCGATTTTAAAACTTTCATTGCATTTAATAAAGTATTCACCTTCGCTTCCCAGACTGGTCACTACCGATTTCAAAGCCGTTGAGCCATCCGCTCCGGCACCTTCTGCCATTACCACCACCTGATTTGTTGTCCCCGGTTCTCCTTCCCAACCTCCGCTTTCCATATCTCCTTTTGAGATGTAATTAATATTGGTAAGCAATTCATGATTGAAAATTACACTGTCAAATACAAATCCGCTGAGGAAATCATTAGGATCCTCTCCTTTGATCTCATTGACATATGCTGTGTTCATCGGCATCTGAACATTCCAGTTTTTAAGCGTCATGCCGTGAATATGAGTATGACTGTATGTATCGGGAGTGATTTTAAAAATCAGTGGCACAGGATTTTCCGTAACCACGTCCTCAATAAGCCAGTTAACCAGTTCATCTGATTTTCCGGGAGTTTCGTACCTGTTACCCACACAGCTCAGCAATGCGCTGGCAAAACCAGGATTATCCCATTCGGCATTTAAGACATCAATTCGGCTGATCTTCACTCCTTTAGAAGTTGAACCTCCCACGGCTCCTCCCCAGCTTGTTTGGATTACCCCTCCGTTTTCCAGAACCCAAACCACAATGTCAGACCAGGTTATAGAATCACGGTATACTTTTATGGCATCGTCATTTGCCCAGATAAAACATTTCCTTACTTCTGATCCCTTATAGGCTGCAATCCCGTCGCAATTATAAACCCAGCCTCCGATAACCTTTGTATATTCAACCTTATTATACTGTCCTATCAGCCTCACGGCAAAATATTTCGGATCGGCTACCACAAGCCCTTCCAGCGTAATATTATTACTGCCGTTTATAGCCTCCACGCAATGAGATGTCCTGTAATTAAGCCGGGCGGAAGATAAAACGCCGCGGCCGTAAATTCTCACTCCCGGATTCCCGTCCATAATAAGTGTGCCGTAAACCCAGGATCCATCTTCGAAATATACATTTTTGATATGATGCGGGATATGGAAAATGCCAATATCATGAATCCCTTTTGTGAAGTACAATCCAGAATATGTCTGAGGAATATCGGTTACATCCGCGATGCCTGCCTCATCCAGGACAAGGAATTCCGGATTATTAATATCGGGTATATCCGTTTCAGGAGGATCTGCAAAAATTATAAGTCCGTTTTTATATCCCTCTTCCCCGATTTCCACATAATATTGTGCCGGCTCGGTGATGGTAAATGAAATGATGTTTCCGTTCACTTCCGGAGTTATGCCATAACGGGAAGGAAGAATCCTTACCTGCTTGCCAATCACAGGTACTTTTGCTGTATTAGTAACTATTACCTGCACAGTTGTGGGTTTATCAACACTTAGCTTAGCCCAGTTTATGGTTCGTCCTGCAAATAGTCGCAGCGGTTTTGCATCCTTTGGATCCATTCCCTGGTAACCCGGTGAATATTCAGGACATGCATTCTCAAACACAGTAAGCGCCTGAATACTGTCGGTACGATCCACACTGATTTCATATATATCCGATTTTGGAATCCCGGCAAATTCAGCAGGGGAAATGATCAATTTATCAATCCATACAGTTCCGGTGCCGTATCCGCGAAATTTAATTTTATAACTGTCTGATGTACGTGTGGAAACAATGGTATTGAAACTAAATTTTTTATAATCGCTTCCTAAAACAGCATCTCCGATATTCATCCACTCTAAATTATCACCTTCCTGAATCCAGGCCTGCAACCTCAGGTTACTCACCGAAGATTTTGCATAAAAACTCAGGCTGATTTGCTCAAACTGATCCAGATGAAACATTTCCTCACCCCTCAGGATATAATAACTGTCGCTACCCATATCCCCGGTAACTGCTTTCAGGGCTTTGGTTCCTCCGATTCCCGATCCGTCTTCAAAGCTCACAGTCAGATCAGTACTCCTGGGTACTGCACTCCAACCTTCATTTTCCATATCCCCATTGGATATAAGATTTCCATCCTGAGCGTGAACTGAAATAAGAGGGAGGAAACAAAATAAGAATATAATTCCCTTTATCTTTCCTTCTCCGATTATGTATAAAAGTTTTTTCATCTTTACGATTTTCAAATAATTTTAGTTAACAGAAAAATCCACTCCGGAAAAGTTGAATTCCTGATCGGATTCGGTTTTATAATTGTTTATCCAGGGAGAATAGGTTTTAACGGATACCATGGATTCCGGAACATTCACATTTATAATTCTGAGGTAACCGTTTCCGCCGTTCTCCGCACCCTTAACTCCTCCCTGATAGTTTGCCAGCATCTGATATACCAGATTCCCGTTCACTCCTTTGCTAACAAGCTTTCCGGTACCATCATTCAGAACATGGCCGGAAAAGACAAATAATACATTTTCATATTTACCTGCCAGCTTATTCCAGATTTCCTCGCCGTTATTAACAGCCATTTTACCTGTATCCTTTCCCACACCATAAGTTTCGGGTAACCATTTATGGTCTTTCCCGGGACCCATTCTGGTGTCATCGGAATAGAGATAAGCATGCGTATTAATTATTACAAGATGTTTAGGATGATTGCGGATCACCTCTCCGGCCCAGTCAAGAACTTCATTTCTGGGTCCGAATTCAAGAGACAGAACGAGCCATTTACGACCTCCCGCTTCAAAAATGTAATAGACATTATCCATTTCCCCTTCATGGAAAGCGCCTGCAAAACCTTTTGATTTACTGTACTTGCTGTAAGGAAAATAATGATTGAACAGATCAGTATTCCTTTTATCAGTTCTGCCTTTAAGTCCGGTATCATGATTTCCCGGTGCAAGGATATAAGGAACTTTTCCGTCAAAGATACCGAAAGCACCGGCAGCCACTTCCCATTGTTCTTCCGTATTTTTATTGGTGATATCACCCTGCTGAAGTACAAAACTGATATCCCCGGCATGTTCAGCTATCCATTCGGTCTGGGCCCTGAATATTTCCGGGTACTTCTCCGCATACATCTGTGTATCGGGAAGCAAAACAATGGTGAAGCTCTTCTCCTTATTGCAGGATGAAAAGAACAGCAAAATTACGATTATCGGTGCAAACAGGTAATTTTTCATTATTTTGATACTGTAGATTTTTCTGATGCTTCAGATTTCGGATGGTTCTGTACCTGAACGATGATTTCCTTCAATTCTTTCACTTTTTCCGGATTTTCTTCATACAGATTATGTTTTTCTTCTTCATCTTCCTTCAGATTATATAACTGGGGCTCCAATTTGCTTGGTCCGTTCGGATAATATGTTTCAGGCCATCTTCCCGGAACAGCCGCTTCAATAAATTTCCATCCTCCGGCAATTTCTACCATAGCTCCGCTGGCTCCTCCTGAAATAGTCAGTGAGGTTCTGGCCTGAGGGGCATCCTTATCGAGGATGGCAGGAAGAAAGCTGTAACTGTCTTCTCCCTGATCGTTAGCTAAACTGTCATCCATAATATCGGCAAAAGTGGCCAGAACATCAGTTAAGCAAATTAAATTATCATTATTGGTTCCGGGCTTGACCTTTCCCGGCCAGCGAACAATAAAAGGAACTCTGAATGCACCTTCCCAGGCATCGGATTTGAATCCGAGAAGATTACCTGCCGCACCGTGTCCATAGGTAAACCAGCCTTCTTTCCAGATAGGATTACCGTTCTCATTGACGTATTCCGGACTGTAATCATCATAATATTCCTGGTGATAATCTTCATAATCTCCATCCTCGTAATTCTTCATCCAGAGAGCAGGGTCACCCGGACGGGGTCCGTTATCGGAGGTGAAAATCAGAAGGGTATTTTCATATACTCCATTTTCTTTAAGAGCCTTCACAACTTCACTTACAGTCCAGTCCAATTCCATTACTATATCTCCCCGGAGACCTGCCCGACTCTTTCCTTTTGTAAAAGTGGGAAGACAGGGGCGGTGAATGGCAGACGTCGGAAAATAAAGAAACAGAGGTTTCCCTGATTCTTTACTGAAATGATCATTTATGACTTCCACCGCTTTATGAGTCAGGGTTTGGTTAACAGTTTTTATATCCCAGTTGGGAGCCTTGTCCACATTGATGTAGTGATCATAGGCTTTCTGCGGCTCAGAGGGCGGAAGAGTAACCTTGTTGTTTTCAATAAAAACATAGGGTTGCATATTATTGGAACCTGTCATTCCATAGAAATAATCGAAGCCTCTTTCCAATGGACCTTCATCCACTGTTTTTGAAAAATCTATATAGTCCTGCACATGATCATCCCATGAATCGAAGACATTCTTATCGGGATTTTCCGGGGCATTTTCATTGACTTCCCATTCAAGTCCCAGGTGCCATTTACCGACACAGGCAGTATAGTAGCCGTTTCTTTTCAACAAATCTGCGATGCTTGTCTGATCTTCCTTTATCAGTGGTTTATCGAAATACTTTAATACTCCGAATTTCAGACGGCTCCTCCATGAATATTGACCTGTCATCAGACTGTATCTCGAAGGAGAACAGAGGGATGAGGAAACATAAGCATTGTTGAAGCTCATGCCTTCGCTGGCCAGCTTGTCGATTTCGGGAGTCTGAAGCTTTGTTGCGCCATAACAGCTTAAATCCCCGTATCCGAGATCATCGGCGAGAATTAAAACAATATTTGGTTTTGGAGTTTCTGTTTTCTCATTGCTGTTAATACATCCGCTAAAAAATGTAACACCCAGTCCTCCCATAAGGATGAGCTTTGAATTGTTCAATGTACCGCTTAGTGTCGATAGTATATTTTTCATAATTTTTTTGTGATTAATCCTGTTTAAATTCAAAAGCTCCTATGTCTGCAGCTATACCCTGGGGAATAGGTATACTATCGTACGAAAATTCATATCCCGCGTCCGTACCTTTATCAATGGCAGGACTTTGTTTCCTGAGTGAAAAAGCTTCCGGGGAATCAGTCCGTAAATAATTTTCAAATTCAGGATTTGCGAAAACAGCTGCATTCCCGGGACCTTCTTTTCCCATTTTTAAACTTCCCGAAGCAGCAAAATACAGGTTGTTTTCAATGATGTTCTGTGGTTGCGCAGTGGAATTTTTGCCAAGATTGAAAATAACGATATCTTCTTCTGTAACAATAATATTATTTCTAATCAGGTTTCGTGAATTATATTGGGTAATATTAAATACACCCCAGTCGTTGGCATTTCGTTTCCGGCGGATGATAGTATTATTATCAATTTTACAATCAGCCCCGCGCCACAGTGCAATAAACTGCTGAAAGTCGTCACTTATATTATGATGGATGCTAAAATCCCGGTAATCGGGCTTTTGTTCTACATCTGCCCATGTGACCTCCATGAATCCCTGGCAATCCCTGCTATAATTATGATGAATCGATATATTTTGTTTATCAATTCTTGCATCATCAATTTCTATGGCTCCTCCGTCGGCTCCTCCTCCGTATGCATCAGGGCCCCAGGTGATGCGGGGATCCACAGCACTGTAGTTAATTATCGTGTTGTAACAAACTTCCTGATTATCGGCACCCAGCCAAATCCCTATAGGTCCCCAGTTCCATTCTTTCAGAATCCTGTTGCAATCGTGGATATAATTATTCTGAATCAGGATATCTCTTCCGTAACTTTTAATTCCGACTCCGCAATTAAAAATTTCATTGTTCCTGACAATGCAATTTTGCGAAGTTTTGTCCAGGTAAACTGCCCCCAGCTCCCACATCGTAAGAAAGCTGCCGGTAGTTCCCGGTAATTCCGCCACGGTATTGTGGAAATACAGATTCTCTACAATGATAAAACTGCCTTTCAGACGAATACAGTTTCCGAATTCATTTTTATCAGGATTGAAATCTGTATTGGTGAAAGACGGTGCCGCTTCCTGTTCAGAACCATAATCACTCAGAATAATATAATTCTTTGCATTTCCGGAATCATTAATTTCAAGCTTTCCCCTGAAGGTGGAACCCCTTTTAAAACAGATTTTATCACCGGGAGAAAATTTGGCTTTCTCAATTCTTGCCAATGATTTCCAGGCCGTTTCAGGGCGGTGGCCTTCCTTCTCATCGTTCCCGTTCTCAGAATCAATGTAATACAGATTCGATACATCTTTTTGTATGGGTGACTCTGTCTCTGCAGATTCCTTAAAATCAGCACGGCAGCCTGTGAAAAACATCAGCAGCAGACTAACATTCAGAAGAGAAGTTCTATATCGAAGAGGCAAATTCATTGAAATTTAAATATGAACAAACGTTTGAGCAAGTTAATAATTTTTCATGACTTTTAGTAACTTTTATTTTTTTCCGGCGATGAAATGCCATAGTATTTTCTCCAGTAATCCAAATCACGATATTCGGAAACCAGGAAAATGCCTTTTGACTTATTATCCCTGAGGAAATTGTGCAGCAAAACAACTTTTTTCATTAAAGTTTCTTCAGGTAATCCGGCAGCCTTTCCTTCCAGAATTTCAAGATCCAGCGCTGCATATTCAAGCATAAGAGACAAGCTTGTCCAATGGATATTATTTTCGCTTTTTCCGCTTAATTTAAGCAGTCTGTTCCGGTAGTCATTGATTTTTTTCTGTGCTCTGCGAATATCAGATTCCGGTTTAAGTTCCGATCCTTTTATTTTATTATAGTACCTGACAGTATTTTCCAGGCATTCGAATATCTCCCTGGCGAGTGGGGTATCTTTCCCGAAACGGGTTTTGCAAAAATCATTTATCAGCGAATCTGTATTTATATATGGATTCCAAAGCAGACGCGAGAGTGCGTAATGATTGAGTTCATAGCTTCTCCAGTCTCCCGGCTCCGCATAGCAGGAAATCCCCTGTACCGGAAGGGAAGCATACCATTGAAGGTCCTTTTGCATATAGCCGGGAATAATATTGGGCAGCGATTTCCAGGCATACTTACGGTAATAGGTGTATATTCCAAGATCGCCGGAAAAATTTTCCCTCCACTGAAGAATCGCTTTCCGGTAAATGGCATTTTGAGGGGAGGAGGAATCGTAAATCTGATACTGAAAATCCTGATGGATCGGACAGATATCAATAATAATACCCGAATCGATGGGTACTGATGGTAGTGTTTTTTCAAAGGCTATGATTTCCAGCCGGACTTTCATTCCCGATTTCCCCAGACCGTCCTGAATATATTCGGCAAATTCCGCCTGTCTCTCCGAAGGAGAAGGGAGATTATTTTCACTGCATTTATCCCATCGCGCAAAATCAGGAGGCCAGAGATCAAAAATTTCAGTGCCGGGATATTTTTTAAGGTAGGTAATCAGATTATTCAGAAAATATTCCCGTGCTGCCGGATTTTCGATCATAAAAACAACCTCATCTGCCGGATCTGCATTACAATGTTCATCTTTTCCGAACCATTCAGGATGCTGCATGAATATTTTTCCCCCTTCCATGGAGGCATTCAAAAAATTCTGATATCCATGTTGTCCTGTTTCCAGGATAATTCCTCTCTTCTCGATTTCAGGAAGAAGAGAACAGTACATTTCCCAGCTAACCCGGCCACGATTATTTTGATTCACCGGGATCATCAGTGTATTCAGACGTGCTTTGGGAATCCATTCAATTATCCTTGCCAGTGAAGTACTATCCAGTGATCTTCCTTCTGCCATATCTGTTTTTCTATACTTAAAAACCGGTTTTTCACTGACATAAAGACCTCGTTCAACGGAAAGATTCCCCGTCGAAGGAATATATTCTGCCTGGTTTTCATAGAAGTCGAAGCAGGGAGCCGGAAATTTACATCCCAGTCTCTCCAGCAGATCGTAAACAGCATACAGGAGTGAACGGTCGTTTTGCGCAGAGAGAAAGATACTGCCATCCCTGTCTTTTATTTCGTATGCTTCCGGGGGAAGTATACTATCAATTTTAAGAATTATGAAACCTGAACCGGACTTGGGTGCTGCATTACAAATCCCGAACTCTGCATGGCTGATCTTCTCCAGGTAGGCTGCGAGTTCATCTGCGGCAAATTTCTGAGTGACTGTCGGATGTTCCGGCAGGATTATGGGCAATAGTGCCTGTCCCTCAGAGGCTATATATATACTGCTTTCTTTATTTTTACATGAAGAAAATAACAGCAGAAGCAGAATGTAATAGATATATCTGTTAAGGACAACCATTTTTCAGAGGGGATTTAATCAGGTACGGCTTAAACTCTTACCAGGAATTATTCTGAATATACGCTTATTCTATTTCATCCTGAAGCCATGTGAGCCGCCAGCTTCCGATTTTTCTGCCGCCGGCCTCATAGAAGGGCAGGAACAGGAAAGGTTTTTTATCCTTTAGTTGTAATTCGTAAGCGGGACCCTTCATTCCATCCGGAGATTTCACCTGTACAAATAATTTTTCAGGATTTTCTTCCGGAAGTTTCAATACTTTCTCCCGGTTTTCCCCTTCAAGTAATCCGTTGGCGGCGTAGTTCAGGGGTCCGCGTGAAAATGCATACCAGTGTACCTGGTATAAATCTTTACCTCCCTGTGGTTTCAGAGCATGTTCCAGTTTGCGGGAAATACGGATGTTCATGGGAAAAACGATCTTTATCCTGTCATTCTTCTTCCATTCTCTGGCAAACTTATAATAAGACTTTCCAGTAAGTTTATCAGTTTCAAGAGCTTCTCCATTCACGGACAACTTTACCGAACCAGCCCATTCAGGAATTCTGATGTACAGGGGAAAATTCATTTTTTTCTGTGGATTTACCGTCAGGATAATTTCTCCATCGAAAGGAAAATTTGTCTCCTGGCTCAGCATAATCTCATTTCCGTCCAGTTCCATTTTTACCCGGCATTCTTCAAAAAGATTAAGGGAAATGCCGTCAGCCATTTCAGTGAAAATTAAGCCGGGAATTTCTTCCAGTGCCAGGGCTCCGCTGGAGGGACAGCAGTCGTTGAAATGGGCAGTAAGTCTCCTTCCGTTGGTAAAGCTGTGATAGCACCACTGAATTCCGTCAGGATATTGTGCTCCCAAAAGGGCATTATAGGCTGCTTTTTCAAATTCATCCATAAAGACAGCTTCAGAGGTAATCTTAAAAAGTTCTCTGTTAAGTTGCATCCAGGCCATAATGCTACAGGTTTCTATAAATCCGTAAGGATTCCAGAAACGTCCCCTGTTAAAGCTTTCATAAAATTTTCCAACACCACCCCAGGGACCGCCGTTAATGGATAGATGTTGTTCCTTAATATTTTTCCAGGCATTCAAAACGGCAGTAAGATATTCCTTTTTACCTGTATATTCATATAGTTTGGCTATGGCTGTCAGATTCCATATGATCTGATATGCTTTTCCTTCTCCAACCCATAACATATCGGTATTATTCAGTCCGGCTGAAATAATTTGCAGTCCCTGCTTTTCCTCTGCCTGTTTTATTACCAGCCCCGCGAAATCAAGGTATCGTTTGTCTTTGGTAAGTTTGTATAATTCTACCACCGGGTCAATGATAATGGTGGCAGAAATTCCGAGTCTTGTTCCATACTCTGTGACAGGATTTTTTCCGTCGCCGAATGTTCTCAGAAATAGTTCACCTATACGGATTGCAGCTTCGGAATAGGCAGGATCCGGAAAATATTCATGAAGTTTAAGAAGTCCCAGAGTCATATAACTGAGGTTCCATATATCCCAGGAGTGTTGATGGGAGGCGGAGGTATTGCTGAGTTGTTGTTCCGGAGAGTATGTGCCAAGATATCCGTCCGCGGCCTGAAAGCTGACAAGTGAATCGGCTGTTTGCAGCAGCAGTTTTTTCAGTTCCGGATTGCCGGTCCTTGCCACTGCCTGGGAAACTGTATAAAGCCATTTGCCGGCATGTTCCCCGTACCAGTCGGTCTTTTTGTTATTCCGCCGGTATTCTTCACGAAAAATATTAATAAGTTCTCCGTCATCCCAGAGCGGCAACTTCATGAGCCGTCCGGCTTCAGAAATTTCAATTGCATGTCCCAGAAAACCACCAACAGTAATATTTCGTATGTCGGCAGGTTCTGCCAGGATTTTCAAAGTGTCGGTCCCGGAATTCGCGGAGAAAAGGGGAGAGTAAGAAAATACCATACACAGAAAAAGAATGGTTAAAATTCTCTTCCATTCTATCAGGGATAAACTTATCCCGGGAATTTTTCCTGCTACATTTATCATTTTACTATTCCTCTTCCGAAGTTTTCACGGGAACGAATTCCTCATAGGAAATGCCCCTGTCTCTGAAGACCAGGGTATCAAACACCTGGTGGTTATAAATTCCGACTCTGTATTTGTAACTCAGGTAGAATACATCGCGTTCTTCGCCTCCCCAGCTGTCACCTCCGGGAACAAATTCGCCGGTTCCTGTGCCGGCAATTTTATATTTGGCATCTTCAACTCTCTCAATCCTTACCTCACCGCTTTCCGGATCAACCACAAGTCTGAATGAATTTCCATCCCCGGCTTTGGCTCCGATATAATCGGTTTCCACGGAATATCTTGCCGATGTTTCAAGGCTTACCACATCGTCCTGTTCCACGTAGCGGGCATGATAAGTTGTGGTATCGATATTGTTTCCAAATACATCCTGTCCGTAGTCCACTCCTCTTTTAAGGTATTTTCCGTGATATTCATTCACATACTTCACCATGAAAAGGGTGAAATCTTTAGGGGGAGCACCGGCTTCCCAGTCGGATTTCACGAGCTTATCGGGATTTGAAGTTGAAGGAGAGCCTGAAAGTATTGAATCGGCATTACTGGAAGTTATTCTTAGCGGAATAACGTAATGGTTTCCTGTGGAGAGGGAATCATAGAGAAAATCGTCTGCCAGCTGGACAAGGATTAATCCTGTAAAAGAACCTGCCGGGATAGTCACCTGGTTCTCCGGTTCCAGCGTATACCATTCCGAAGGCAGCGGGCGGACATCATTGTCGAGGCTGTCGCATAAACTTTCGTCCACCACATAATCAACTGTCCAGTTTTTATTATTTTCATACATTCCGCCAATGGTAACTCCGATATGAAACTTAAGTTCCTTATCCAGGGAATTGTCTATAACATCATTCCCAAGGGAAAGGGTACGCACCGGATACTGAACAGGGAAATACACCGCATTATAATCAAAATCCTGAAATTCACTATCCTGATTTTCACAGGCTGAAATGACGGATGCGAGTAATAACAGTATTAATATTTTTTTCATCATTCTGACTTTTTAATTTAATGCATTGGACAATTTTCCTGAATCGGCGGCACCTGACTACCAGCCTTCATTCTGAACCAGGTCATATTTAAGTAATTCATTATAAGGAACGGGTCCGTAAATCATATAATCTTCATAATTTCTGCTTTCCAGGAACTGGACTTCATAAGGATCGGGATTTCCGAAATCAATGAACATGGCATACACCGGGTCCGACATAAGTGCTGTAAGTTTCCATCTGCGGATATCCCAGAAACGAAATCCTTCGAAGCTAAGTTCAATTCTTCTTTCATTCCTTACCAGCTCTCTGAACTGTTCTTTTGAAGAAGTCATTGAGTTAAGGTATGTGTCGGATGTCATATCGGGCAGTCCTGCCCTTGTTCTGATAGCACTTATGACTTCCCTGGCTGTAAATCCGAATCCCATGGGATCGGCATCCGGTCCCCATGCTTCATTGGCTGCTTCCGCATAATTCAGGAATATTTCGGTGAAGCGGAAATAGGTAATGAAATGCTCAGCGGTGGTGACATTACCGGGAATCAGGTTTACCTTGGCATCCAGCATAAATTTTTTCAGGTAATAGCCGGAACGGGTGGAATTTATGGTATTGTTAATTCCATCCTCGGGAGCATCCACATCCGTATGAATGGTATCTTTTACGACATTTCCGTTATAGACGATATAGTTTTTGAGACGCGGGTCCCTGTTTTTGTAGGGATCAGCAGGATCATAGCCACTGGTTGATTCGGAAATGGGCAGGCCGTTTTGCATTGGGAAAATATCCACAAGGTCCTGTGTCGGATTGGTTCTGCCGTTTCCGAATTCCGAAGGCGGAAAGTTTTCGACTTCGAGGCCGTTGGAGATTGTGTAGGCATTATTCCAGATAATTTCCGGATCCGCAAAATCTTTATAAAATCCGATTCCTGTAGGTGAGAGTGCCGATAAGCCGTCATGATCGGCAAGAGTTTCCCCGGCCGACTCTGCAGCAGCTTCCCAGTCGAGTACCCCAAATGCCGGACTGGCAGCAAATAAAGTAACTCTTGATCTCAGAGCCCTGGCAACAAGTCCCGAGACACGATTGGTATACCTGCCTCCGAAAGTGGCATTGTAAATCGGATCATTAGCGACATCCTTATAAGTCTCCGGAAGGTATTTGACTGCAGTATCAATATCCGCCAGAATCTGATTCACACATTCCGTATATGTATTCCGGGGACGATTAAAATCATCATTAATATTCAGGGGTTCCAGAATGATCGGAAAACCAAGAAGTCTTCCGTCACTTGCCATACCTCCGTGATACTGCAGCAACCTGAACATCCACCAGGCTCTTAATCCGTATGCTTCACCCTTAAGTCTCCTGAAGTGGTTTTTATCTATTTCTTCATTTTGCCAGGACCATTCCACCTGATCTATATTTTCAAGGAAGGAATTGATATAGAAAATCTCATTGTATGCGCTGCTCCACATGGAAAGCGGATAGAATGAAGATTTCCATTCTCCCGTGGTCATCAGCAGATACTGAGAATTCTTATCATTGGTGACGGCATCATCACTGACCACATCATCATTAAAATTAACGGAGGAGAGGCATATTTCTGTATGCATGAAGCAGAAGACCTTCATAATATGCCGGATCGGTTATCATCTCTTCTTTGGTCAGCCGGTTATCAAGCCCCGGTTCCAGAAATTTCTCACAGGAAACCAGGAAGAAGGAAAGTAAACTAAAGCCTAACAATCCGTAAATATATTTTTTCATATCTTGATTCTTTATTAACATTAAAATGAGGCATTAAATCCAATGGCATACGTCCGGAACTGAGGTTCAGTACCTATATTTAATTCCCGTTTTTCCCGAATGGAAGAAATCGTGACCAGATTGGCTGCCCTCAGATATACGCTGAAGTTTTGTATAAAAGTATTTGTTGTTAAATTTTCGGGCAGAGTCATCGTCAGCTGAACCCG
The DNA here is from genome assembly GCA_963779845.1 of uncultured Bacteroidales bacterium. Lineage (GTDB taxonomy): Bacteria > Bacteroidota > Bacteroidia > Bacteroidales > CAVZZV01. The sequence continues at coordinate 980,126 of CAVZZV010000001.1, forward strand.
GTGAAGGGTAAACCAGTTATTCTTCTCTATCCAGTAAGTGGAATTTCTGAAATTATTCGAATTGTTGGAGGAGGAAAGCCTCGGATAGGTGGCTGTTCCCTTATCTCCAATTTCAGGGGTCCAACGGCCGAGCACTTCTTCGGAATATTTCCTGTCACCGTAAACCCAGTAGTACGCATTGTTGAAATAGGAGCTTTCGCCATTCTGACCTGTTCCGAGAAGGAAGAGTTCAAAGGCCTTGTATCTTAAGTTCAGATGCAGGGCATATTGTATTCTTGGTGAAGAATAGCCGATAACTTTTACATCATTATCATCAATAATTCCATCATCATTCAAATCCTTATATTTAATATCCCCGGGCTGCACCGCACCGAAAGTCTGTGTGGCATGATTTTCTATCTCTGTCTGATTTGCGAAAAGTCCCTCAGCCACCCATCCGAACATGGCATCGGTAGGTTTGCCGGTTCTGATGAGATAATCGTATTCATAATTTAATTCATCGGTCTGAAGAACTTTCGGAATGGCATAGACAACGTTGGCGCCAATGCTGATATTTAAATCGTTCACAGCGGTATTATACGCCACTGCCATTTCCACTCCCTGATCGAGATGTGAATTGTAATTTTCAAGCGGGAGTACATTTCCCAGATAATCAGGATAATAATTTGTACGGGAAGTAAGTTCATCGTAGGAACGGCTGTGGAAATAATTTGCTTCCAGGTTCAGGGACCGGTTCAGCATCAGTGCTTCAAAACCTGCTGAATATTCACTTCTTTTTACCCAGTCAATATTCGGATTCCCTATAGACTGAAAATAGCGTGCTGAATTTTCCACTATTCCGTTGTTATAGGTAAACAAAGAACCCTGTCCGTAGGTAGTCTGGTACAAATAGTAATCAGCCACGCCCTGGTCGGTATTTAAGAGTCCCCAGTCGGCCCTGATTTTTAAATAATTAAATACATTGGCGGGAATAAAATCTTCCTCACTTAAAACCCAGGCAAAACCCACAGCCGGAGAAACGGCGTACTGGTTTTCCTTAGAAAAGCGTGGTGAGCCAGCCATAACAGCGCCTAATTGTGCGATATACTTCTTCCTGAAGCTGTAATTTGCCTGCACCCCAAAATGAAGGTCTTTTAGCTGATGAATATCCTGATTAAGCTGAACCTGTTGACGGTAGGCAACTCCCACAGCATTAATCTCATGTTCCCCGAAAAGCCGGTGATAATTAAGGGTTCCGTATAAACCGATTCTTCTGTAAAAATCAGGATTTATTATGGATTCAGATCCCTGTTCCACATCGAGTCCTACTTTATTATAAGCAATACTGTCTGCCCCGCTGACATCACTTAGAACCACCGGTTCATAAACGGCATAGGTATTTAATAAACGGCTTTCGTAATAATTTCGTACATCAAAAGTAAGATAAGCACTGGCGGTAAGTCCCTCGGTGATGAAACCCAAATCAAAATCAAGTCCGGTATTAATCTGCAGAATCCTGTTCATGGTATTTCTGTAACCGGCGAGCACCTGGTTTCCATATATATTTTGCTGATAGATAGAGGTTCCTCCCGGAACATAACGGCCGTTAATAAGATTTGCATTGGCCATCATTGCAGAATCACTTAGAGGTATAAGTACAGGTGCCTGGTTAGGGAGGAAGGTGGAGGAATTTTGCCAGAAATCACCGTTTTTCAGATTGGTGTTCATATCAAAAATTGCCACTCCGTCGGCTCTCATGGAAATGTAGTCATTAATTCTGTAATCGGCATTTCCCCTTAGGTTAATCCGGTCGGAATGCTGTTCTTTACCCAGATCGGGAAGGGAATTTTGCCTCTTCCAGCCCATATAAACATAATATTTAGCAATATCATTACCTCCGGAAGCTTCGGCAATTAAATGGTGAAAGGTCTGGTAGTCTTTCAGGTATTCGGAATTGTAATAACTTTCATCCGGATAAAGTAGATTATTTACATGATTTCTTGTATTTGCAATTTCCATACTATCATAAATGGGAGCTTTCCCGTCATTTACAAGGGCTTCATTGTATAAGGACATATAATCGGAGGCATTCAGATATTTAGGATAACTGATAGGGTTCATGATTCCGCCGTCGAGTCTTACCTTCAGTTCCTTTTTATAAGACTGTCCCCTTTTGGTGGTAACCAGAATAACGGGAAGATCAGCTTTAGCCCCGTAAAGAAGGCGTGTGGCGGGATCTTTTAATACAGTTATCTGTTCGATTTCCTGAAGATTCAGGGAGCTGACAGGTCTGGGGATTCCGTCCACGACAATCAGTGCTGCTCCCATTCCGTATACATTCTGATTGCCGAACATACCAGGAACTCTGCCGTTAATCGCTGCATAGATATCCTGGTTGGCATCGTAGCGAAGAATTTCCGTGGGATCAATAACCGTAACGGCCCCGGTAATATTTCTTCTTTTTATGGTTCTGAAGGGAAGGTGCACCATATCCTGCTCAGAAAGCTGATAATCCATAAGGATGAGTTGAATATCTTCAGTCTGGCTTTCCGGATTTTCTATCAGCCTGCTCGAATAGCCATCAGCTTCGATCAGAACAGGATTGCCTTTAGCGGCTTTCACCGTGAAATATCCGTCAGGGCCTGTCCTGGTGACAAAAGCACCTTCCTCACTGTAGATTCTGGCATTTCCCAGCGGATTTCCATCCTGGTCTGTAACCCGGGAGGAAAAATCAAAATTTTGTTTTTCAGCTCCGGTTTTTTGAGCATTTAATTGCCCGGGCAGGAAAAGGCTTAGAGAAGTCAGTATGAAAATGGCAATAAATTTTCTCATGATAAATTCTTTAAAGATTAATTTTCTTTACCATCCGGGATTTTGCGGCCATCCGGGATACAGCTGGGTCTGGCTTTTATAAAATGGCAGCCAATAATGCCTTTGCTCGAATATTCTGTTAAACACCACCACTTTTTTAAAATAAGTATGGCCTTGATCGAAAAGCAGATCATATTGCACCTTATATTCGGGCAGGTGAGCGATATACCATCTGCGCATATCATTCCATCGTGCACCTTCGAAACACAGCTCCACGGAACGTTCATTCCTGATTCTTTCCCTGAAGGCTTCCCTGCTTCCTGTAAACTGTGCATCCACATCCGGCATGTTGGATCTGCCCCTTACCAGGTTCACTGCCTGAAGAGCGGTAAGAGTGGCTCCTTCGGCTGAACCGGAAGGTCCGGAGGCTTCATTTACTGCCTCGGCATACATAAGGTATATATCAGCAAGCCGCATCAAAGGAGTGGCATAAGTAAACTGAGACCAGAGCTGGTCAATTTTATTGACTCCTTTTGGCCAGTATTTATGATTGATATAGGAGGTAATAACTCCGGGTTCATTTTTATCGGCACCGCCTTCGTATAGTTTAAGAATAGTTGGACCACTGACACCGGCATTATCTCCGTCGACATAGATAAATTTCCTGAATCGGGGGTCCCTGTTGCTCCATGGGTCCATGGGATCATATCCCGAGGCCGGATCATCAAAGGGCAGACCATTATCCATTTCATACCGATCTACCAGGTTCTGGACGGGGGTTTCGCAAATGTCATTGCCTCCGAATCGTGCGGGAGTATAAATGCGGCCCAGCCGGGCATTCATCATCTGTGCCCCGTATGGGAACCCAATACCCTGATTATATCCAAAATTACGGTTAGGTACTTTGGCCCATATGGTTTCAGAAGTCCAGGGGGTGGTTCCGTCCATCCTGGCAAAAAGGTCCAGGTAGTTTTCGAAAGGCACCAAAGTGTAAACTCCCTTATTGGCGAGTTGAATGACCTGCCATGCTGCTTCTGCGGCCCTTTTCATGTATTCCGGGTCGAATACATATCCGCCTCCGGCATCATTCACCATAAGCGGACTTCCTGCATAAAGCAAAGCCCGCGCCTTATAGGCAAGTGCGGCTCCTTTTGTGGCGCGACCGGTATTCAGTCCTGCACGGCTTGCTCCCACAGAAGTATTGTCCCAATTTTCCGGCAGAAGCGAGGCAGCCATATCCAAATCTTCCACAATTCTTTCCACCGTTTCCTGGAAATTCAGCCTGGACTGATCCAGCGGTTCAATAGCTGAAAAAACCTTATCGGCATAGGGAATTCCTCCCCAGCGAACAGCTATTTCCCAATGCAGGAATGCCCTGAAAAAATAGGCCTGACCAAGGAGAAGGTTACGCTGTTCCTCGGTGCCCTGCATCATATCGATATTTTCCAGACACTGATTGGCTACTCTGATGCCCCTCCATCCATCGGGCCAGACTCCGGTAGGTGTACCGGCAGGACCGTAAACACTGGGTTCGTTTTCATTCCAGCAATTCGACTGCCAGTTATTGAAAATGACATCCCAGTAATTTCCTTCGGCATATTTTCTGGCCGAAGCCCAGGCCTGAACAGCAATGGATTCATCCCCGTTAGCGCTGGCGGTTGTTAATGCAAAATTATTCGGATCCACAAAAGAGGCATACATGGCATCGGCAAAACCCTGAAAACTTTCATAGGTGCCAAATACATCCTTCTCCGAAATTTCCGCATCAGGTGTTTTATCCAGATATTCCTCACACGACCACAAACTGAGGGCGAGTATGAGACATATTCCTGTAATATTTAAATTCCTTCTCATTGCATTATATATTAAAATGATATATTGAGACCAAGACTATATCTTCTCAGAATCGGATACTGCAGGTTGTCGGATGCAGGCCTGTCCCTGTCCTCCAGAGTTTTATTCCATATAAGGATATTTCCGGTATTCAAAAACAGGCGAAGGTTGTTGATGCCTGCCTTATCGAGTTTTGATCCGGAGAAAGTATAGGAAATCTCGGCACTCTGCAGCTTGAAGAATGAATAGTCCCAGACATAATATTGTGCCTTGGGTGAATAGTAATTGTACCGTACATGGGGATATAAATTATCTCCGCTGGTGCGTCCCAGTTCCGGAGCCCAGGATTCATTATTCTGGAAATCATAGGCGATGCTGTAATTGTAACGGAATTCATTATAATTGGCGTCTCTTCCGCTGACATTAAATACACCGTAAAACTGAGTCATTACCCCGAAACCATGATAATTATATCCAAGTGTTAATCCATAGGAATATTCCGGAATAACCGAAAATGCCCAGGGTACCACATCATCCTCATTGGCAACCCCGTCGGCATTAAAATCTACTATGCGGTAATCACCCGGAAGATAATAGGTATTGTCCAGAAGAGTAACTCCGGTATACATATCATCCCATGACTGGATAACACCCGTTGAAATCTGGCTGCGTTGCTGACCGAGGGAGAAACCGGCATTTTTCTGATAATCTGGAGTAAGTTCAGGATCATCCCTCTCAATTACTTCATTATGCATCCTGGCAACATTGAATTTGGCCCACATCCTGGATTTCGGTCTGGCTTTGGAAAAATTCAGCTCAAATTCCCATCCGCTGGATTTCAGTTCCCCGAGGTTGGCAGCAGGAAGATCAGTGCCGAATATGGCATTTTTAGTTCTGTCTGCTGCTTCGATCAGCATGTCAGTCCTGTTCTCCCAGTAGTAATCGAAGGACATGGTTACCAGGTTTTTGAATATTCCAATCTCAGCACCTATATCCTGTTTTTTTGCCACTTCCCAGTGAATATCGGGATTGGCCACATCTCCTTCCAGGTAAATGGGGTATCCGGGTTGAGAGACCGGTGCACCGAAGAAAACAGCTTTATTGGTTTTTGTCCAGCTGCTTACATACTGCCAGCGGTTGATTCCTTCATCATTACCCACCTTACCCCAGGAATATCTTAATTTCAGGGTATTCATCCACGGCACGGCAGTCCTGAAAAAATCCTCATTTGAAATCATCCAGCCTCCGGCCATGGAAGGAAAGAAACCATAACGGTATTTTCTGCTGAATTTTTCTGAACCGTTATATGCTCCGTTAAATTCCAGGAAATACCTTCCTGCATAATCGTAGGTTGTTCTTCCGACCCAACCTTCACGATAGGAGGGGAAACTGGATCCGGAGGCATATTGATCCCGGTTAAACAGTAACAATCCCGATATTGAATGTTGTCCGAACTCCCGGTTGTAATTTACAGATGCTTCATAATAAATATGCCGGTACACCTGATTGTTCATATTTTCTGCGCTAAGCTGGTTGGGCTCATCCACGTAATTATATCCGTGTGAAGAGGTGGTAGGGTAGGTGGTCTCAATGGCATCCAGAGAGTCTGCTCTGTTTTCGGCGAAGAGGATAGATGGTTTGATATATTTGGTGATCATCCCGTTATCCACCACATTGGGTCCGCTGGTATAGAAATAATTATCGAAAGAAGTTTTTACTCCTGCCGAAAGCCCCTCGGTTAAAACATCAAGTTGTTGAATTAATTCGAAATCGGTATTTGCCTGAGCCCGGTTGTTTCTGTCGACTCCGTGAAAATTTCCATTGTATACCTCATTATCAAAACGATCGAAAAGAGATGAAGTCGCATAGGTACCATCGGCATATTTTACCGGGTACATATCAGGGGGATTTCCGTAAAACCCATTCCATAAACCGCCCCGGTTGTTATATCCCGGGGTGTCTTTAATCCCGTAGATCCCTGATAGATTCACCTTAAAGCGGGTGCTGCGGGATATATCGAAATCAAAATTACTTCTGAAGTTATACCTGTCGTAGGAGAATGAGGGATCATAACCCTGTCCTATGTCACTGAAATTGAGAATGTCTCCCTGGGAAAGATATCCCAGTGAAAGGAAATATCTTACGAAATCCGTTCCTCCTCTTACATTAAGATTATAACGCTGTTCCCATGCATAATCATTGCTCATCTTTTCCCTCCAGTTCACATCCGGATAGAGTTCGGGATAATCCTGAAGTTTGTAGTGCTGAAGGACATCCCAGGGCATATAGGCTTTCCAGGAGGTTTCATCAGATGGAAGACCATGGGCAATGGCCAGGTTTTTAAGTTTATTCGCTTCATAGGAATTTAGTAATTCGGGAAGCTTTGAAATGGAACTTGCCGTCACAATGCTTTCAAATGAAAGTATGGGTTTCCCGATTTTCCCTCTTTTGGTGGTAATAAGAATGACCCCGTCGGCCCCTCTTACACCGAATACAGCAGTTGCTGAGGCATCTTTTAAAACAGAAATGCTTTGTATTTCATTAGGGTCCACATCCATCATGGAACGTTCCACCCCGTCGACAAGAATCAATGGTTCACCACCGTTCCAGGTGGTTTGTCCGCGTACATATATTTTAGTGGCCTTGTCATCTTTTCCCGAGGCATTATGGGTAGGTGCTCCTCCGGGGACTCCCGATTCTCTGATGGTTACCACACCAGGCATGAGGCCGTTGAGATTGTCTGTGAGGTTACTCCCCTGGAAGTTTCTTTTGATTTCCTCACCCGTAGTCTGGGTAATGGCCCCAACCACACTTTCTTTCTTCTGGGATCCGTATCCTACAAATACCACTTCCTCAAGTGATGTGGTTTCCGGTTTTAGTTTAATATTTACATTTGCTGTTTCGTTAGTGACCGTAACTAACTGAGGTTCCATTCCCACAAACGAAAATCGCAACTGATCACCGGTATTTGCCCTGATAGAATATTCACCTTCAGCATCCGTGACAGTTCCGGTGGTGGTACCTTCTATAATGACTGTCACTCCGATGAGAGGCTCATTCGTATTATCCGTGACAACTCCGCGTATTTCGCGTGTCTGCGCGAAGGCCGGATAAGCGCTCAACATCATCAGCAGCATTAGTAATTTTAGTTTTCTTTTCATTTTGAATGTGTATTTAGATACTAAGCTTGATATCCCGTTCTGTTTTCATTCCTTTTATGTTTCTGCGATTCCCCTGCTTTTATACAATGTTGTAAAATTTCGGTCTCAGCAGAATGGAACAAACGTTTGTGCAAGATAATAAAATTATTATTAAAGAATCAAATAATTATCCTTTTTTTCATTTTTCCTGGCCGGAAATTCCTTTTTTAATTAAAAAATTGTTAAAAGAATATGGATGAATGATATTTTAACCTGAATTATGGATTTATATCCTCTTTTTCGTCATACACAATAAGATAATTGATGATAAGAGGATGTTTTTCATCCGGATTCAGAAGCTTCACCTCCAGAGTATGATCTCCTGTGGGAAGATCGAAATTCCAGTACAAATCAAGCTTTCTTCGTTTAAAATCTGCCGGTAATTCGACAGTTTTTACAAGATTACCATCTGAATAAATTTCAGCCGTACCCGTGTAGTCGCCTGTTGAACCTCTTTTTCCGGGATATTCTGCTGAAATAAGAATGCCGCTTCCATGAAAGCTATAGCTGAATTTCTCCCTGCTGAGCTGTTTGTCCAAAATTTCCTTTTTCACCGGTATAAGTCCGGGAAAGCTTTGTTCAAACTTAACAGCTTCCGGTTTCTGCACCGCAATGGTAATTTCTTCTTCACCGGTATTTCCTCCGTTCTTTTTGATTAATTCGAGGGCATGTTCAAAACTGAGACGGTAGGTCTGCCTGAGAGACAAATCCGTGAAGGGAAAATTTTGATCTTCCACTTCCTTAATATTATTGAGCCAGTGGCCGGGAATGTTCTTGTATCCAAGGGCTGTTCCCAGAATGCCTGCGGCATTGGAAGGATTGCAGTCGGAATCTGCTCCGCAACGGGTTGAAATTTCTATGGTTTTTCCCATATCTCCCTCACCATATAAAAGTCCCATCAGTATATATGCACTGTTCATCTTCGCTTCTATGGTAAAGGGAATGGAGTATCCTTTCGGACAGGTCTCTTCATTGCTCCATTTTTCCTGAAGCATTCTCCAGGTATCTTTCCAGTTTTCATTTTCTTCAGACCAGGCAATCATATCCGAAATCAGGGCATAAAAATCACTTTGTTCAGGTATCATTTTCAGGGCCTCCCTGACAATGACATCTATATCGTCGGTTATGAAAGCAAGACTATACATAGCCGATACATAAACACCTCCGTACCAGCCGTCGCCGTAATTCATGATGTGACCTATTTTATCACAGATTTCCGAAGCGGTAACCGGCATTGCAGGGGACATAAGTCCGGCAAAATCCGATTCAATCTGAAAATCTATATCATCGGCATGCGGATTGTTTTTCCAGAAACCCGATTCCGGAGGCATTATTCCGTGCAGGATGTTATATCGGGCAGCCTGATTGGCATGCCAGAGTGGGTATTCTGCATGTGCAAATGCATTGGCAAACTTATCCACAGAGGCATCCAGTCCATATTCCTCAAATACCTCCACAAAAGTCAAGTCCATGTAAATATCATCATAGAGCCATGAACGATTGTCAAACCAATCCTTTGCATAACCCGATTCGGGCCATGGAATATTAAAGCTATCGGGAATCATGAGCCCGTTGAATTTGAACTCGGTAGGTCCGCCATAAGTTACTCCGATGGCTTGTCCTGCCCATCCTCCCATTATTTTATCCATTAATTTCTCCTTCGACAGGCTTATCTTTTCCGGAAACTCAAAATTTCCGGATTCCGCATTCCTGTTTCCCCTGAATGCCCCGCTGTCGCTGCAGGCAGAAATAATTAACGATATCAGGAAAAGATACAATATGAAAGCGCTGTTTTTTCTCATAACTTCTTTTTAATAAATAATAACTTTTCGGGTAAGATTGTTGTATGTTCCCGACAGACGCACGAGATATACACCTGCCGGCCAGCAGGATTTCACAGGGATGTTTACGGATTCACTCACCCGATTTTGTCTGTAATATTCCTTTCCCTGCAGATCGAACAGACTCACGGAAACATCGTCATCGATCTCCGCCACATTCACATAAATGCTGTGGTTATAAGGAGAGGGATATATCTGAATACTTTCCTGTTTAACAGGTAAGTTGCTGCTAAGTACTTCCTCACTTCCAGTAAATTTTATATAATTCAGGTTGAAGGATCCCGTTTCAAATATTATTTTCAAAGCTCCGCTGCCTGAAGTTTCGGGAATAAAACCTTCAAATTCCAAATCAGTCCATTCACCGTCATTGACCTGAACAGATGAAGAGAACAGGAACAACAAACGATCATTCAGCATAAATTTCATCTTAACGGCCTGGCCTCTTTCTCCTGAAACCCTGCAGCTAATCCGGTATCGTCCTTCCTTCACAGAATCGAGGGTATAGTTCAGCCACTCTCCGGCTTCAATATCGGAGACCATCATTCCGCCTCCTTCATCATTACAGGGATAAATATCCACATCCTCCTGATCACGATAATAGATGGAATTTCCTGTGAATCCTGCATTTCCCGGACTTAAGTCTTTGTAAGCATTGCCTTCACCTCCGCGATCAAATTTCTCAGCCTGTATTCCCCCTGGGATCAGATTTGCTCTTACAGGAGTACTTATCTGTCCTGTCCGGAAGAGAATGGAGTCGAGAGTATATTTGTAATTATCGACATATTGACTGTAAGCCGAATTTTCAATCAGATTTTCATGTTCCAGGGGATCAGTGCTTTCATGATAAAATTCCTCCGGAACTCCTTTTCTCTGAATGAACCGATAATCGTTTGAACGAATGGTATACTCGTCTTCCATGGTCACTGTCCATGAAACGAAATTTTCATTTTCAGCTTCATCTTTCAGTATGGGGACCAGGCTGTTTCCTTCATTATTTGTATTGGGAGGTATATTACACAGTTCAGTAATGGTAGGATAAAGATCTATAAGGTTCACCAATTCCGGGCTTCGTGATCCTGCTTTTGTCATGCCCGGCACTTTAATAATCAGTGGTGTCCTGCAGGCTTCCTCCCACAGGGTAAATTTTCTGTATCGCAGTTTTTCCCCGAGATGCCAGCCATGATCTCCCCACAGAATTACTATGGTGTTGTCTTTATAAGGACTATTGTTGAGGGCATCCAGGATTACACCTACACAATCATCAGCATAATTGATACTCGCAAGATAAGCCTGTACTGCCTCCTTTTGCTTGTCATACCTGATCACATTCTGATAATCGATTGTGGGAGACATACCGGGAATGTCGTCCAGGTCGTTTTCATCAACTTCCGGAAGTTTCAGGGTATCGGGTAAAAATTTGTTGAAATATTCCGAGGGTACGAACCACCGGAGGTGTGGCCTGAAAATTCCACATGCCAGGAAAAATGGTTTATCGAAATTTCTTTTTGTCAAAACATCGGCGGCCCATAATGCATTTCTGTAATCCGGGGTATCTTCCGGTTTCATGGAGGTAGGTCCCCAGTCGAACAAATCCGTTCCCGGAATACCGTTATAACCTGTACCTGCAGGAGGGTTTCCGGAAGGTTTTCCGTAATCGCCGTTTACTGCCACCCATTCATCCCAGGTATCATTGCAGGTTTCGGGTGTGTGATATATTTTTCCTCTCGAAAGGCTGTAATAACCATACCGGGAAAGCCACTGTGGGAGCATCCATGCATTTTCCAGCAGGGGAGATGAACGTAAATCATCGTAATTTCGGTAAATTCCTGTTGTGGAAGGACGGAAGCCCGACATAATAGCTGTCCGGGATGGATTGCATAAGGATGATGCACAATACGCCCTCTCGAAAACCATCCCCTCCCTTGCCAGCCTGTTCATATTAGGAGTAAGACTTTGGGAATTGCCGTCCAGAAAGCCTACCCAGTCATTCAAATCATCAATACCGATGAAAAGCACATTATAGGATTCATCACTGACAGACTGTGCCTGAACGCTGGCCGTGAAAGCAGGTAAACATGCCACCAATGCTATATTTTTTAAATGTTTCATCCGATATTTTTAAATATCCTCCGGATAATAATTAATATCCAGTAATTCAAAAATTTTCACATGTTCTTTTAAGCGTTCACGATAATCCTGAAAATCCATATTTTCTCTTTCCGACCAGAGAACCTCGGAAAGGGCTGTTATGCGCGGGAAAATCATATGTTCCACACGCTTGAATGTCTGAATGTGCTCTGTCCACACACATCCCTGACCTCCGATTATATACTTCTTTTGTGAGGTGTTTAGTTCTTCCGGTACCGGATTGTAGGAGTAGACTTTCGCAAGGCTGGTAACATGTCTTTTTGCCCAGGGTGTGGTTTCGTTTTCGGTCTGACTAAAATTAAGATAACAATGAGTATTCGGGGTCATAATAACATCATGTCCGGCCCTTGCTGCTTCAATTCCCCCTTTTACTCCCCTCCATGACATTACGGTTGCTCCGGGGACAAGTCCGCCCTGCAGAATTTCATCCCATCCTATCATCTTCCTTCCTTTTCCCTCAAGATAAACACCTATTTTTTTCAGAAACCAGCTCTGCAGTTCTTCTTCATCTTTTAAGCCTTTTTCCCTGATAAATGCCTGAACTTCCGGACTTTCTTCCCACTGTGTCTTTATGGCTTCGTCGCCTCCGATATGAATATATTCTGAAGGAAAAAGCTCCAGAACCTCATCCAGCACATTTTCCAGGAAGACGAAGGTTTCATCAAAAGGATTGTAGATAATTGGAGATATTCCCCAGTTTCTTTTCACTTCAGGCCTGTCCCCGGTAACACCCAACGCCGGATAGGCTGCAATGGAGGCCTGGGCATGGCCGGGCATTTCAATCTCGGGAATGACCGTAATATATCTTTGCCTGGCATATTCCACCACCTCCCTGATTTCATTCTGGGTATAGAATCCTCCATACAGAGGGGATTTTTCATTTATGCTATCTTGTTCCGGATCGCCTGTAGGCCTGGGCTTACGCCAGGCTCCGATACTGGTTAGTTCCGGATACCTCCTGATTTCTATTCTCCATCCCTGATCGTCGGTTAAATGCCAGTGAAATTTATTAAACTTATATAAAGCGAGAAAATCAATGTATCTTTTCACTGAATCAACAGGAAAAAAATGCCTTGAAACATCCAGATGCATTCCTCTCCAGGAAAATCGCGGCTGATCATGGATTTCCAGACAAGGAATACCTGTATTGTCGTTATAGTTCAGAAGGATAATTTGCTTCAATGTCTGAAGTCCGTAGAATATGCCGCTGCTCTCCGAAGCCTGAATTCGTATTCCGGATGCATTAATAACCAGATGGTAGGCTTCGTCAGGGAATTTTTCTTCTTTTGTTATTTCGAGACTGAGATATTTTTCATCAGGTTTCCGAGAGGTAATTATAGTTTTTATTCCGGTTAAATCAGCAATTTCAGTGGAAAAAAGCTCAGCGTCCTGCTTCAGATCAGCCTGCCTGAAATATACCGGTAAAGGACGTGTTCCATTGAGGATAAAATGTCCTTTCATAATTTTCATTTCACGGGGTTCCGGAATCAGCGCAAATTCATCCTTTTGAGCCGATACAGAAAATGAAGCTGCAGCAGTCAGAATAACTACTGCAGCCATATTCACATATATTTTCCTCCAGGTCTTTCCTGACATATTAATCCTCATTTGATAAAGCATAATCCAACCAGGAGACGGCAGGATCATAATCCGGATTTTCCGGCATCATCTGTGCATCCACGCTGGTTCTCCAGCTATGCAGCATCTCCTTCAGTTCATTAACTTTCTCCGGATTTTCTTCCGCAATATTATTTTGTTCCGAGGGATCTTCTTTCAGGTTGAACAGCTGAACATGGAAATTTTCATAATACTCAATCAGCTTATAATCACCATAACGTACCACTCCGCAGGGACTTTGCTGTCCGTGGTTACTGTAGTGGGGAAAGTGCCAGAAAAGTGCCCTGTCTTCAAGTGTATTTCCTCCCATAACCAATGGGACAAGACTTTTTCCGTCCAGAACAAGTTCCCCGGAATTATAGGGTATCCCTGTCATCTCAAGAATAGTCGGATAAAAGTCCACGCTGATAACAGGTACGTCACAAACTGTGCCCGATTCTCCTTTTCCGGGCCAGTTGATGATAAGCGGTTCTCTGATGCCTCCTTCATAAAACCAGCCTTTTGCGCCGCGAAGAGGAAGGTTTGAAGTAGAGAAAGCTTTATTCAGGGCTTTTTTGGTATCCTTAATTTTCCTTGTGGGATTCCCGAAATTCGCTGCCGACATACCTCCGTTATCGGAGAAGAAAATAATAATGGTATTATCCTCAATTCCCAGTTCCCGGAGCTTTTCCCTGATACGTCCCACACTCTCATCGACCGCTTCTACCATACCGGCAAATTCTGAATTATCCTGTTTCTGTTTAACCTTCACTGTTCTGTGAGGTAATAAGCGGAAAGGTTTGTATGCTTCCTTTTCGATCATTTCATTCAGAGTTTCCCGGGAAAGAGGATCGTCCATATCGGGGTTTCCCTCGAGAATAAAATCAGGACCCTCTTTTTCAGGACGCTCCGCCAGGATATTTTCGTATTTATCCACCAGGTCGGGCCTTCCCATTATAGGATCATGAACTGCAAAATGAGCCAGATAGAGGAAGAAAGGCTTATCCTTGTTTTGTTCAATATACTGCATTGCTTCTTCGGTAAGCCTGTCTGTCAGATATTCTCCGTCGGGACCACCTTCCAGCCCGTCCATATGATAGGGGGAGAAATAGCCTTGTGCCGGCCAGCCTTTATTCCAATGTGGAAGGTGCATGTCGAAACCCTGCCTTGCAGTGGATGCGGAATCTTCTCCCAGATGCCATTTTCCAAAAATGGCTGTACTGTAGCCATTTTCTTTAAGGATTTCCGGTAGGGTGGTTATATCATAGGGAAGGTGCTGATTAATTTCCGGATTTTTAAGTTTTTGAAAAGGGAAGTCTTTTCTTCCCGGCAACCAGTCGGTCATATGCACCCTGGCAGGATATTTTCCCGTGATAATACTGGCTCTTGTGGGTGAACATACGGAACATGCGGCATAGGCCTGGGTAAATTTTACCGATTCGGAGGCCAGTTTATCAATGTTCGGGGTTTCATATAATTCACTTCCGTAGCTTCCCACATCACTGTAGCCCAAATCGTCTATCAGTATGAAAACAATGTTGGGTTTTTGTTCCCCGTCCTGGTTTCCTGCCTGCTGACAGGAGGGTGAAAGGGAAGTTAATCCGATTCCAAGGCTGAGATTTATTAAATTTCTGTTCATCATGTCATTTAATTTTTGAATACATCTTTTTTACTTCCTCCATGAATGGGATCGAAGGAGAGGCTCCAAGACGAGTAACTGAAATGGAAGCCGCATCATTGGCAATCTTAACGGCTTCTGAAAGAGGACTCCCCCCGGCCATTGCCACAGCCAGATATCCATTGAAGGTGTCGCCAGCGGCAGTGGTATCTTTGTCCACTACTTCATTTCCCTTGAAAAATGCCTGAGTTCACCATTACTAAGGTTGGTCCTTCACGATTTTAACATGTGAGATATCTATACGCGATTTTATATCCATCTGATTATCAGTATATTTTTGAAATAATGATTAATGATAATCCCAGAAGGTAAAACAGGAACATGGCAAACAGAAAAGCTGAAACATTTTTCACACCTTTGAATTCCTTCCAGATAAATACTCCCCATAATGCAGCAATCAGAGTAGCTCCCTGTCCGAGTCCATAGGAAATAGCAAAGCCAGCCTGGCCCGATGCAATGATATTGAGGGTCATACCAAGACTCCAGATAACGCCTCCCAGCATGCCTACCATGTGAAGTCTGAAATTTCCCCTGGTGAAATAGTCCCGGTAAGTAACCTTTTCGCCTGTAGGTGGCCAGTACATCAGGATTGAATTCCAAACGAAATTCGAGATAAGAAGTCCGACTGAAAAAACCACTGAGGCCGTGTAGGGAGTGAATTTACCTGCTTCAGGCATGCTGAAGTCCCTGATCATGGAATCGGCTACAAAGCGGTAGAAGAATCCCATAAGAATACCGGCAAGAATCGAAATACCAATTCCTTTAAAAGTAGTTTTTCCTTCGCTTGAAGATTTTTTTCTGTAAGCTAAAGCATCGAGAATAATTGCAACGGTGACCAAGCCTACTCCGGCAAATAATATCACTGGATTACCAAGGGGTTCTGCCATGTAATTTGAGATGACACCCAGGACCAGTGCCAGACCAATCCCTATGGGAAAAGCAACCGCCATTCCTGCCATGTCTATGGCCACTACCAGCAGGATGTTAGCAATATTGAAAATGACACCCCCAATGAGTGCGTTTCCGAAACTTGAGCCGGAACCCTGCATCAGATCAGGTATAAAACTTCTTCCTTCACTGCCGTTACTGCCCATGGTAAAAGCGAGAATCAGAGAAAGAATAAGCACGCCAATGGCGTAATCCCAGTAAAATAATTGGAACGACCATTGTTTTGAGGCTAATTTCTGGGTATTTGCCCAGGATCCCCAGCATAGCATTGTTATGATACAGAGAACAACAGCCCAGGGATATGAATCTACTGTAAACATGATTATAAGTTTATAGGTTAAAATGCTCTAACGTTTGTGCAAGTAAATAAAAAAAAATCAAATTTCCGCTAACTGCTTCGGAAATTTTGCATATTTTCATAAATTTGAGGGTTTTATAGACGGGCATCTTTGATATTATTGCTGTTGTGGAGTGATTATAAGTTTGTTTTATATGCGGTACTTAACTTTCCGCCATCGAATGCTTATTACGAATCCTGAAATGACCCGAAATAATCCTTATTCAATGCCCAAAAAAATTATATGAAATTAAGTTATCTAATTTTTGTTTTGTTTTTATGTTCTTCCTGCAGTTTTAAAACTGACGATGAAAATATGGCATTCCGGCCAGAGGCAGAATGGATAGCCTTTGAAATTCTTCCCGACAGTATGAAGATCATTCCAGGAGTGCATGGCAGGGGAAATCATCTTGGAGAAAAGGGTATCAAACCTGCCATAATTCCTTTGATCAGGAAAGAATTCACCTCCGACGAAGAGATTGCCTCGGCAAAGATTAATATCTGCGGACTTGGTCATTACCTGCTGTTTATTAACGGAAAGAAAATCGGGGATCGTTTTCTCAGTCCCGGATGGAGCCTTTACCAGAAAAAATATTTTTATAATTCATATGATGTTACTGCCCAATTGCACAGGGGTGAAAATGTAATCGGCGCCATGGCAGGTACGGGCTTCTACTATATCAGCAGGGAACGCTACCGTAAACTTGTCATTGCTTATGGCTATCCGCAGTTGATTTTTGATCTTGCCATTAGTTATAAGGATGGCAGTAGCAGGCATATTGTTTCAGACCGGAATTGCAGAATATCGCCTTCTCCTATTACCTTTAGCAGTATTTACGGCGGTGAGGACTATGATGCAAGATTGGAACAAAGTGGCTGGAATGCACCGGGATTTGATGACAGCAAATGGTATATTCCGGTGATAGTTAAGGACTCAATTAATAAACTGGAGGAAGAAGAAGATTTCCCGGTCAAAGTTATGCAGGAATTTGAAACAGAGAAGATCCAGAGTTCAGAAACCGGCAGAACAATTTATGATTTCGGGCAAAATGCTTCAGGAATAATTAGAATCCGTGTAAAAGGTAACCGGGGATCTGAAGTAATCATCCGTCCTGCTGAACTTCTGGATGAAAAAGGAAACATTACTCAGCGTAGCAGTGGCGGGCCTTACGAACTTCATTATATACTTTCCGGAAACGGCATGGAAGAATGGCAGCCTTCCTTCAGCTACTATGGTTTCCGGTATGCGGATATTGAGCTTAAGGAAGCTGATACCCTTCAACAAAAAACCGATATTTTAAAGGTGGATATGCTTCACACCCGGAATTCCGCTCCTGTTGTAGGTTCTTTTGAATGTTCCGACACATTGCTAAACCGGATATTTGATCTTATAAACTGGGGGATAAAAAGCAATATGGCCAGTGTAGCCACCGACTGTCCACACCGTGAAAAGCTTGGATGGCTGGAACAAACATACCTTATTGGACCTTCCATGCATTATAATTATGACATTCACAGTTTATACCGGAAAATAGTGGATGACATGATGGATTCCCAACTCGAAAACGGACTGGTTCCGGATATTGCCCCGGAATACGTACATTTTAAGGATGGTTTTCGCGATTCACCCGAATGGGGAAGTGCAAGCCTTATCATTCCATGGCAGTTGTACATATGGTATGGGGATGAGGAAGTATTACAACATGCCTGGCCGATGATGAAAAAATATGTTGATTATCTGGGTATGAAATCAGAAAATTATTTGCTGAATTACGGGCTTGGGGACTGGTATGACCTGGGACCGGAACCCCCCGGAATCTCCCAGCTGACCCCGGTTGCATTAACAGCAAGTTCCATATTTTACTATGATTTGGCCATTATTGCCCGGGTAGCTGAAAAGCTCGGATTTAAGGAAGAGCTAAAGAATTATACGGAACTTTCGGGAAAAGTAAAAAAAGCATTTCTCGAAAAATTTTATGATCCAACCACAGGTGCATGTGCTACCGGAAGCCAGACTTCCTACGCCATGGCCTTATATACGGGCCTGATTCCCCTGGAGGACAGGCTGAAGGTTCTGGAAAATCTCGTAGATTCCATTCAGGCAAATGATTATGCACTTACCTCCGGAGATATCGGTTATCATTTTCTGGTGAGGGTATTGAGTCAATATGGCCGTTCCGATGTTTTATACCGGATGAATAACCGGGTTGATCGTCCCGGATATGGATACCAGCTGGTTAAGGGAGCCACAGCACTGACAGAAAGCTGGAAAGCCCTTCCCACATCCTCCAATAATCACATGATGCTGGGTCATCTGATGGAATGGTTCTATAGCGGCCCCGGGGGGATTTATCAGGATCCTTCCTCCCCTGCCTACAGAAATATTATTATTGCTCCCAAACCGGTAGGAAATATGAAATGGGTAAAATGCAGCTTCCAAGCACCGGGAGGACTTATTTCTACCGATTGGGAGATCGTGAATGATACTTTCAGGCTGAGGCTGGAAATCCCGGAAAAAAGCAGTGCCAAATTAATCCTACCGGATGATTTTCCGGTGCTTGTGAGAATTTATAATCAGGAAAAGGAAAAGGAATTTAAAATCAAAAATGCTGCTGGAGAAGTAAGCCTGGATGCAGGACGCTATCTCATTGAAGCGGGGCGAAAAAAACGGTAAAAAGGCTTATTGTTTTATAAAGTATTTTACCTCTGTCGAACCATTCCTGTATAGGATTTTTACAAACATTAACCCACTACCCAGAGAATGTATGTCCAGATTACTATATCCGGAATTAAGGCTGAATGAACGTTGTGCTTTCCCTTCAGGAGAAAAAATAACTACTGATTCAATTATCCGGTCGGAAAAAACTACAAGATTTTCACCGGCAGGATTGGGATAAATCCTGGTGCCGGTTATTTTCCTTTCTGCTAAAGAGGCAGGATTATTGCCTATTAAAAAGCCTTTTTCATCAAGAAAATTTTTCATAAAGTAGCAGCAGTAAATAAAATCACGATGGCCTGAGCCGCTTTTGCTTTCAGCATAATTTCCGAAGCCGTGGCCTCTTCCGTCAAATATGTAAAGTTGGTTTTCACAACCGCGGGATTCATATCTCAGATCCCATTCTTTCATGCCGCCTATGGGGACCAGGTTGTCGGAAGAACCGCTCATCAGAAGGGATGGGACGGAATGACATTCCGAATCAATATGCTGAAGAGGAGAAAGTCTCAGCCAGTCATCTCCCAAAAGATTATGCCCCTCGACCCAGCCATCTGAAGAAAGATCTATTACCGGATTCTGGAGTATTAAGGCATTCGGAACTTCAGAAATATTTATATTCTCTCCTTCCGCATCAAATCCTTCAATATAAACCGTACTTGCTGCGAGATGACCACCTGCACTCATACCCACAGCCACAATTTTGGTAGTATCAACATTCAGATTTTCATAGTTTTTCCTGATATAGCGGATAGCCGATTTTACATCTTCCACTTCATCCTGTGGAGTAACAACCGAACCATCATTAAATACCCGGTATTCCACTGCAATACCTGTAAAACCAAGTGTGGAAAAATACCATGCATATTGTAAATGCTGATTCAGCGCCCTTGTCTGCCAGGATCCTCCGTGGATAAATACAAGGCAGGGCCTCAAACCGGTTCCGGTTTTGCTGTTGATGATTCTCATACTCAGTTGTTTCCAGCCAAGATCCTTATAGGTTATGATGTTATCCCAGGAATTTACATTATCGAGACTTTGAGTATCAAAATTATTGAAATACTGCTGGGCTGCGGGATCATTCTCAAAGACAGAATCTGCATCAAATCCCTGTGAATAAATCTTCAGGGGCAGACAGAAAATCAAAATCAGGAAGAGACATTTTCTAAATGAATGCATTTCTAAAAACGTTTTTCTTTCGGTTTATTATCATAAATTACTGCATATTTAATTTCAGGTCGCGCGTTTTCAAGAGGGTTCAGTATTTCAATTACCACCTTATGTTTACCAGGTTCAAGCTGGTACTTCCAGAAAGGGGTAAATCTTCTCTTGTCAGCCTGAGTGGGAAGCGATACTTCTTCTGCCAGTTTACCGTCTATATACATGCGTGTTTCGTAGGTGTAATTCCTGTCTTTAATATTTGGCGGTGCTGCCAGTGCAAACCCGATTCCCTCAAACTCAAAGCTGATTCTGTCATTAGTCTGCCGGGGAATAACCCTGTACACGGGATAATGGTCCTTAAAAGATACTTCCAGCGGAATGGTTTCCGGCTCCTGTAATTTTATTACAAGTTTATCCTCCTTCACTTCGCCTCCGTTTCTTCTGATCATTTCCTTTGCATGCTTGTAAGACATTTCAATGGCATCGTTCAGGGAAATACTGGTTCCCATGAAAGGTGTATCCTTCACTTCATCCAGACCCTGTAACCAGAATTCCGGAATGGCATCGTATCCGGTAATAGAGGCAAGAACTCCCCCGGCAGTACCGGGATTGCAGTCGGCATCATCACCACAGCGTGTGGAAATTTCGTAGGTACGTGTAAAATCCCCGTCTCCGTATAACAAACCAATGGTTACCCATGCGGCATTAATTTTGGCATCAATATTAAAAGGTTCGAATACCCCCAGGGGAGAACCTATGTCTTCTCCCCATTTCTGACTGGTTTTGAACCAGGTTGATTTCCAGTCGTCGGGATTCTCTTCATGCCATTTTACAACATCACTTATGCATCCGGCGAATTTGCTCTCCGGAGGAATGACAGACAGGGCTTTTTTCACGATATTTTCAACATCGCTGACATCGTAACTAAGGAGCGCTTCCGAATACAAAGCAGCTACATATACGCCCCCGTAATATCCGTCCCCATAATTCATTATATGACCGACCTTATCACATATCTCCACTGCTGAATTTACCATTCCCGGTGACATCAGACCTATAAAATCTGATTCTATCTGAAAATCAATATCATCGGCACAGGGATTATTGAGCCAGTGACCCGAGGCAGGTGGCTTCAGTCCGTTTTGAATATTATACCGTGCCGACTGGTTGGCAAACCACAGTTTATAGTCGGCCGTGGCAAAAGATTTTGCGAAGCTTTCTGCCGGTGCATCTATACCTTCCTGTTCGATGACATTCATAAATGACAGATCCATATAGATATCGTCATAGGTTCCCAGCCATTACCGGAACTCAACCGAAAAGGAGGAATCGTTCCATTCAAGGGGTCTGTAATCATGGATCATGGAAGAATTATATTTGAATTCCACCGGGACGCCAAAAGTTACTCCGATTGCCTGGGCTGTCCAGGCTCCCTTTATTTTATTTTTCAATACCGCATTACTTATGGTAACAGTTTTCTTTTGACTATCGGTGGTTTCCTTCCCCGAAACAGGAAGTGAATCCGATAATCAGTGCCGACAATATTAATACTGAATTTTTCATTGCACTTATATTTTATATTTCTCAACTATTTTTTTATAAACTTCATTTTTCTTCCGTCTACTGTATTCATGAAATTTCTCCTATGAAAGGAATGGAGCTTGAAGCACCCAGGCGTGTTACCGACAAGGCAGCTGCTTTGTTAGCCAGCTGAACCGCTTTGTCGAGGGATTCACCTCTGGCCACTGATACCGCCAGGTACCCGTTAAAAGTATCTCCTGCTGCCGTAGTATCGACAGCCTCCACCTTTTGACCTTCCTGGTGTTTTTTGTCCGTTTTCAGAAAATAGAACACCTGATTTTCCGAGTGTAATAATGATACTGTTAATACCCAGATTTTGCAGTTCCTTTATCAGCTCAGGACTTCCTATTGTTTCAGGTACTGCAGCAATTTTTGCTGCTTCATTTTCATTCGGGGTTATCAGTTTCACCAGTTTTAAATATCCGGGGATTGAGTTGCTCCAAAGGGGCAGGGGCAGGGTTTAGAATCACGGGTATATTCTTTTCTCTGGCTATTTCAAGAGTTTTATAAACAGTTTTCACCGGGATTTCCAGCTGCATAAGCACCACATCGGCTGAGAGGATGGCTTCTCTGTTTTCTTCGATATCTTCGGGAAGTAAATGGCTGTCTGGCTCCCGGAGCAACAGATATGCTGTTTTCTCCCGAATCGGCCACATTAATCATTGCTACACAGAGGGAACATCCCGGACAATTTTTATCCGGTTAATATCAATTCCTTCCTTCCTGTAAAATTCCAGAGATTTTTTTCCAAATGAATCATCACCGATACAGCATATGAAAGTAACCTGTCCACCTGCTCTTGCAGCTGCCACGGCCTGGTTGGCACCTTTCCCTCCATGTACAATATGGAAACCTTTTCCGAGAATGGTTTCACCCGGAAGAGGCAAATGATCAACCTTTATGATCATATCTGTATTGGAACTTCCTACAACAACTATTCTTGGTTTCATGAAAAAAATTATTAAGAATAAAATATATCAATATAAGCGACAACGTTTGTGCAAGTAAATAAAAAAAGAGCAATTTTAAGAAGATTTTCTTAAATTTTTTACAGAGCTTCTGATTATAAGGTTGGTTTTCAGCTTAATATTGAGGGATTTCTTGCTGTAAATTTTATTTTCAATTTTATTTATAATTACGTTCACTGCCAGTTGTCCCATCTCACTTTTTTTCTGTTCTATGGTGGTGAGCGGTGTTTCCATAAAGGCCGAATAGGGTTGTTCATCATAAGATATCAGTGAAACATCTTCAGGTATTTTCAATCCTATTTCGGTTAATGCTTTTATTACTCCAAGACTAATAAGGTTGCTCAGGGCAAAAATGGCCGTGGCGGTCGACCTGACTAAAAAGTATTCTTGTCTGTTTATAGCCATTCTCAGTACTGAAATTCTCTCCGATAATAAATGATTTATCAAGCGGAATATGGTGTTTTTTTAATGCCTGAATGTAACCTAAAACCCTCTCTTTATTGGGTTGACTATCTTTAATTCCCTGAATGCAGGCAATATTTTTATGACCCATTGAAATCAGATGATTTACCGCATCGAATGCCCCCTGGTAATTGTCGGAGGTAATATATGGAAGATCCACGTCTGGGAAATACCTGTCTATAATAACCATCGGTAAACCAGTTTCATAAACTTCAACCAAATGTTCAAATTCAGTTCCTACCGGAGCAATGATTATACCTTCAACTTTATGTCCCTGTAGGAGGTTGAATAGTTCTCTTTCCACATTAATATCCTCATTACTGTCAAAAAGCAGGATCGAAAAATTCTTGGATCTTGCTTCCATTTCAATACTTTTGGCTATGTCTGCGAAGAAAGGATTGGCAATATCCGGGATGATCAGGCCAAGGGTTTCAGTTTTATCGGTTTTTAATCCGCGGGCAATTTTATTGGGTATATAATTATGTTCCTTCGCTGCCTTAAGAACTCTTTCTTTCGTTTTGCTGCTTATTCTGTAGGTTTCCGCTTTACCGTTGAGAACCCTGGATACTGTAGTAATCGAAAGACCGATGAAATCGGCCAGTTCACGTATATTGGCAACACTTTTTTTAGCCATCTAATTTGTATTCAGATTAAAAATCTCCCTGAGAGAGACAACAAAAATAATTATTTCCGTTTTTTAAAGCCATACGACATGAAATTTATACCTTTAATTTATATTCTTTCCATTTTAAATTCAATCACAATTTAAGAAAAAAAATCAAATTACCCACTTTTGCATAAACGTCTGTTTAATTTTATTTTCAATGGAGATACTTGAAGCCGCTATGGAAGGCGAGTTGGATGAACATCTCAAGGAGTCAAAAGAGCAAGAAACGAATCGTCGCAATACATTAAATTCCTTTCATCATCAATTTGCACCAAATATTTCTATCGAGGCACCTAATATTATGTCTAACTCATTTAAGTATTCTACCTGGGCTCGTCTAGAAAATAGCACAAGCAGTCTCATACTGAAACTCTGAATAGGAACTATCATATAGAAAAGTAAGCATAATTCTTATTCAACTCTTAAATACTTCCGTAATTTTCTCCAACTCCCTGGCCATCGCGATAAACTGGTCAACATTCAACTCTTTGATAAAAACCAGTCCGTGGGTAGCCCTTAGGAGGGGATGATCATTTTCATAAAAGAAATTCTTCCCGAGAAGGAGCTGAATCTGCTTTAATTGACTCACCCAGATTTTTCGGGTAAGTTCGCTAAACTTTCCATCGTACTCATAACTGGGGAAAGAGGCATTGACCTGGCTAAGGTAACATTCCGTGAAGGAGGTTTCCAGGATATCGAGCGCGTTCAGGGATACAGGGACAATCAATTCCACTTCTGAGGGATGAAATTTATACCAAACATTCCTGTATCCCAGTATGCGAAGTTTTGACAGGTCTGCTTCTTTTTGCCATTCCTGAACAGCTCCCGCGATAGCCTGCAATACTTTATAGTGGGTATCTGGACCACTTCCCTCAGGATCCAGGGCCAGGCTGATGATGGTGGGATGGAATTTTCGGAATTCTTCCAGGATGGGCAACATATCCCTTTCTTTTTCCGGATTTTCGGTAAAGATATCCCCTTTATAAAAACCAAGCCTGAGGTGGTGGACGTTTTTGACCGATACCCCGAAATGTGCCCATACGAGTTCTTCTTCAAATTCTCTGAGCATTCCTTTTAATTTCTGGACCTCGGGGGAATTCTTGGCCCCATCGTAACTTTGATCAAGCTCTGAGATAATTTCATTGATCTGTTCAATAAGTCCTTTTTTGCTTTGAATTTTATAAATCCCTACTACGCCCCGTACGAGACGATGGCATAAGCCCCGTAATTTTTCCTCGTAGTTCCTCTCGGCCACATTATCCAGGTAATGATATACATCTTTATCGAATTTCAATTGATATCCCTTTTCGAAAAAGTCGGGATACTTCAACATTTGGATTCTGCCCGCTTCTATAAAATCCAGGGTCTGTCTTAAGACCTCCAAAACATAATGATTGGTGACTGCTGTGAATCCTGATGTGGCTACCGCAAAATGAATGTCGTTTGAAGCAGACCGGACTTGCCGGTTGGTATAGGGCATAATTCCAAGCATAATATCGTCATGATGCGGGCCCGTATGATAGATCCTCATGTTTTCATCCTTTTTCATACCCTTGGACATCTTTCGCTTAATGGCATCGATAACCTCAGGAACAGTATTCTCGTTAAGATCAGGGATCATGGAGCAATACTTGTCCGACATCAGGTCTTCCATAGTGAGGTGATGACCGTATTTATCAAGTTTTTGACAGAGATCGATAACTGCCAGTTCTGTTTTTTGCTCTGTCCATTCGCCATTGGCATAAAATCTCAAAAGACTGTCATCGAGCTTTGAGGCGGCCCCTATAGTAAGGTAAAACCTGCTTTGCGAAAGCCGTTGCAGCACAGTGGCCGGGTAAAGGGTATTCATTTCGCTTTGAAGGGCATTTTTGACAATTTCGGCTTTGGCTTCACCGGCAGCAAAGATTATCGCGACCGCTTCAGAATTGTATGTTATGGTCTGAAGTCCGATGGTGATGACAAGCCTTCCTGCCGATACTTCAATTCCCCCAAGGTCACCTGCAGCAACGGCCTGAGTTTCGAAATTTGTACCCGTCAACCGGGTGGTACTGTATAAATCGGACCCCCTCGTATTGAAGGCAATATGCCCGTCCGGACCAATTCCCCCGAGGAAAAACCCAATTCCTCCCTTGTCCCTTACTTTATTTTCATAGTCAGAACACCAATTGTCGATGAGGAATAGCGATTCCTGCTGTATTCTTTCCACGGGGCTTTTGGGGTCACGGAAACGCAGAGACAGGTCGATACGGGAATCAGGAAATATCTCCCTATAGGATTTATTACCCGAAAGGGGGATTTCTTCCGCATTGATAAGCAATGCTCTTGACTTATCCAGGCCAAAGCCATTAATATAATAGTTGATAACATAATTATAAAAACTATTGTGTTGAGAAGGGTCAATGGGATAAAATTCATCGATCTGCACAAATTGCAATCCCCTCAAATCCGGTTTCTTACTATCGGAAAGACCGTACTTTTCACGAAAAGCCTGGCCACTTTTTTTATCCCATTCGGCAAGAAGGGATTGGGTATATTTGATAAAATATTCCGGGGTTTTTCCTGTTGGAAGGCTAATTACCCCTTCAGGATTTAAGGCTGCCCATTCAAGGAATCGCAGGGAGGTGAAGAGTCCCAGTTTTGGAAAATTATCAACAGTAATGTAGGGAATTTTCGTGGTCATTTCCATGTAGCCGGATTCCAGGAGGAATGCTTTTTCGACGGGAGAAGTTATATTGTTTATCATATGATGTTTTTTTTAAAATGGCTTCCAGTAAATGTTACCTGCCATGCAAGAACAGGCAGACAGGTGGAATAATGCTATGGAATTTTGCAAATTTGTCATGAAAGTGATGCTTGTCCATGCTTTTCTACAATATTCTGCATTTGTTCATAATTATTTTCCATATCCCTTAAAAGGGCGTATTGTGCCCGGGCCCGGACCAGATTATGATCAGGATAGGATATTTTGTAATAAGGGCTTCCCTCAAGATAATCCATCAAAAAGCGAAGCGTCTGTTCGAAAGTGATATACCTTGCAGAAAATGCCAAACCTTCCAGTTCAGCTGGGTTTAGGAATGATTTGGCTTCTTTAAGGTAGCCTTCTGCGAAAGCTTCAAAATAAGCCATGTCTATCTTCACCTTTTCCGGATTTAAATCATCTTCAGCACCGGTATTGGTATATGAACGAATGGCATCCCCAAAATCATAAAGCACACTTCCATACAGTACCGTATCAAGATCAATCAGGCAAAGCACATTGTCATACTGGTCAAACAACACATTCAAAAGCTTGGCATCGTTGTGGGCAACCCGCAAGGGTAAGGTCCCATTTTCGATTTTTTCCCGAAAATTCATTATACTTTCCCTTCGTCCTTCAATCCAATCGATTTCCCTTTGATATTCAGACTTTTTCGAGCCAGATAACTTATCGATTACCTTGTCCCATTGTTTGAACCTATAGCGCAAATTATGAAATCCCGGGAGGATATCCACGAGGGGTTCATTAAAGTCGGCCATCATGTTATGAAAGTCCCCGGTTGCCATCCCCCCGGCGATAACCTGAGATTTATTTTGTGGTATGGAATATGTCCGTGAGTCTTTGATAAAAACAGAGGCAGCCCAGTACTCGCCCTCTTCATCCTGGAAATACAATTTGCCGGCCTTTGTCGGAACGATATTTAAAGTATAACGCAAGGGATCCAGGTCCTTTTCTTCGACCTTTTTCTTCAAATGTTCGGATACCGCCGAAATATTATCCATCATTGAGGGCACATCCCTGAAAACGTTTTTGTTTTTAAGTTGAAGCAGGTAATCGGAAGTTTTCCTCCCTTTTGTTTTCACATAAAAACTTTTATGAATATTCCCATCGCCAAATTCTTTTATAGATTCGATTTCGTTTTCCATCAGAAATTTTGCTGCGGGAATTGCCGGATCTATAGCCATATCAAATAATAAATCTTAGGTGAAAAATTCATGTGGAATTCTTATCAGGAATTCAATAACAATTCCTTTCTTTTCCAATAGCTGAGCTTATATCCCCAAACTGCATAAATAAATATGATTAAATAACAGGGTATCATAATCCAATATGCCTGTTGGGAGGAAAAAATATCGGCAAACTTTCCCCAAACCAAAGGAAGAATGGCACCTCCTGAAATAGCCATAATGAGCAGGGCAGAACCTTTGTTAATGAACTTACCAAGACTATGAAGGGCAAGAGGCCAGATAGCCGGCCAGATAATGGCATTTGAAAAGCCAAACAAAGCCACGAAAATGACTGAAGTTATCCCACTTGTTGAAATAGCGGCGAAAGTGAACAGAATCCCTAATAATGCAGAGATCATAAGC
>CAVZZV010000002.1:0-567065 GCA_963779845.1 uncultured Bacteroidales bacterium
AATAACCGGCAGCTATTATTTCCGCATCGTTCCGGAAAGTTACGATGAGAAAATTATTCAACAGATTGCCTCTCTCGGCCATGAAATTGGATACCATTATGAGGATCTTACTCTTGCACGGGGGAATATGGATAAAGCGATCGATCTGTTCGCCAAAAATCTTCAGACTTTACGGGCTCATTATCCCGTCTCAACTGCCTGTATGCACGGCAGTCCCGCAAGTCCCTGGGATAGTAAGGATCTATGGAAGCATTATCACTACCGCGACTTTGGGATTATCGGTGAACCCTACCTGGATATCGATTTCTCCAAAGTTCTTTATCTTACCGATACCGGCCGCCGGTGGGACGCGGAAAAAAGCAGTGTGAGGGACAAAGTGGCGGGGGAGAGTGTCCGTTCTCGTTACCACTTCCATTCCACTTTCGATATCATCAGGGCAGCGGTCAGGGGGGAACTGCCTCAGGAGATCATGATCACCCTCCATCCCCAGCGCTGGACGGACCGAGCCGTTCCGTGGATGAGAGAGCTTGTGGTACAGAATATGAAGAATGTGGTGAAGAGGAATAAAAAGCTGTTGCAATTGTCCCGGAAGCTCAATTCTTAACCAGTCTCCCAGTCTCCCAGTCTCTAAGTCCCTCCGTCCCTCAACCCATCCCCCATCAATACAAAAACCCAAACAGCCACAGCGGTATCCTCTTCCCTAACCCCACTTCGATGTCATCCAGGGCCAGGTAAGCATCTGCCATGTTTTCAAGCTCTGACGGCTCCTTATCCCTTCCCCCGATTTCAAAGAGAAACCGGCTGTCAGCCAAAAAATCCCCTTTTTCGGTATAGCTGATGTTGTGCCGGGAGCGGATCTGGTTGAAAAAGAATGTTTCCCGCACAGTTCCCATGCTCAGGTTTTCCGGGGAAAGGATTTTCAGAAGATTCGTATTGTTGAGATAGATTTTATCAGGTTTATTCACTATCCTGCCCCGGGTGCCGCTTTTTGACAGATTGGATATTATTTCTGATTTTTCCAGTAGGTTGAGATAATTGAGTAAGGTACGCGAATCACTTATATTTAAAACCGAACGAAGATTTGATAAATTCGGAGTATCGGGAACGGAGCCGGCTACCGAGGCCAGCAATTTCTTGATTTTGAATATGCTTTCATAGGAAATCTCCAGGGAAGAGGGAATATCCGTTTCCAATACTTCATTCAAAATATCAATTAACCTGCTTTGAAATTTCTTTTTTGATTCCTTGTAAAAGGGATAAAATCCCCGCTCAAGATATTCT
The DNA here is from genome assembly GCA_963779845.1 of uncultured Bacteroidales bacterium. Classification (GTDB taxonomy): domain Bacteria; phylum Bacteroidota; class Bacteroidia; order Bacteroidales; genus CAVZZV01. The sequence continues at coordinate 1,282 of CAVZZV010000002.1, forward strand.
TTAAAGAAGGGGAACACTTTTATCCGGGTACTTATTTCCCTGGAAATATCACTGTGATCAGAAAGTATCTTTGATAAGGGATAGGGACCGGTATCAATACTATCTTCAAAATATAAATACTCCCGGAAGGAGAATCCTTTCATGGTATAGGAACTCCTCCAACGGCTTAAATCACCCTGACCTTTATAGTCCCTGATAATTGAAGAACCGGAATAAATGATGTGTAAACCGGGAAATTCATCATAAACAGCCTTTAGTTCCGCCGACCAGTCATAGTTTTTTTGCTTCGGCGGATATTTGTGTACCTCATCCAGGAAAAGATATTTTCCGCCCATTCTGTAAAATTCTCCCGCCAGCTCCTGGAGGGAAGCGGAAAAGAAATGAGGATGTTCCAGGCTGGCGTAGAGCGCAGAACCCCTGACGGCTCTGTTCAGCTCAGAAACCTTCTGGAGCATAAGAGTGGTTTTCCCAAACCCACGGGCTCCGGTAATCTCTATCAGCCTGTCCTGCCAGTCTATTTCTGTGTAAAGATACCTCCGCTTTGGAGCCTGCCGGGCCCCTGCTATCCCCTCATTAATTTCAAACAACTGTTGTAACATGATGGATTATGTATGATAAACCACAAAAATAATAAAATAAATGTAATGTATACCTTAAAAATATGAGTATAATAATGTAATGCAATACATAAAATATAAATGTCAGTTTAAATAGACTCTCGGCGACAGGCAAAAATTTCGTGCCATCCTGATATTACGATTTCCTTTCTTTCTTCAAGAAAAGAAAAGAAACAAAGAAATTATTCGGTTCGAAAATTTCGATTTGCTTGAAACTTTGTCATGCTAATCTCAACTAAAATTTATAACTTTGAAAAAACAATTCTAAAGAAATGAGTGAGGATCAAATTAAATATGGTTGTGACCTCGAAGATCAAAAAAGATTAACTTCTGATCCATCCTTTTTCAAGAAGAGTCAACAAGACTACGACTGGTTGGGACATGGAATGTACTTCTGGGAAAATAATGAAAACAAGTCTTTTAATTCAATTTGATCGTTCTCCTCTTTTTTAATACTTGCTAATATTTTGCATAAAACAGTTGATTTTAGCCTGTAAGCTGAATCCTCCATTTCACTTTATCCCTTAGCCACTCAGTCCTCCAGTTTCACCTTGCTTTTATCAATCCATTGCTTAATTTTGCAGAGGAAACCCGTACATTCAGTGCAATTATGAAAGCAGATCTTCTGAAAGATATTTACAGACAAATCAGAGACCTTTATACTCTTCAACCCTGGGAAGAGCTTTCCGAAACCGATATTTTTGGTATCCGCTTGCCGGAAAAAGAGCAGGTGTATTATGTTTCTGTTATCGGTGGAGCTAATCAAATGAGAGGCATATCCTTCTATAAAGGCAACAATGCCCTGGCTTCTTTCTGGTTCATACAAAATACCGAAGGCTTTCAGCCGGAGTCCATTCTGAATATTCCTCATTATATGATCACGTTTGATGAATCGGATATATTTCCTGATGAACAAAAATCGCTGATGAAAAAATCGGGCATTTCATTCGAGGATATGCATGAATACCCGGTTATTCATGAGGTGATCCCCGGACGGGTCCCGGAATTTCCCCAGGACGAAAGCCTTGCAGATCTGCCCGTTCTGCTTGAACAGTCCTTAAACGTTCTTCAACGAGCCACGCAGGATAAGGACCTCTTTTGGCCGGATAAAAATAATGAAGAATTATACCTGGTCCGCAAGCAGTCAGAAAAATCCGGCGAATGGGAGGACACTGCTGAGCTGAGTAAAACAGACATTCAAAAGTTTAAGATAAGCTATCAGAAGGAATCATTGGAAAAACTCATCGCCAAACAAAAAAAGCCGGTCGTGTTGCAACTGGATCTGAACCTCCTTCCGGCACCCACAAAAGATGAACGGGATATTGGTTTTTTCCCCTTTACCCTTCTGATAATAGATAAGGAAAAGAATAAGGTGCTCGAAATGGAGAATCTTGTCCCCTTGCCGGATGTCCATACCATGTATGAGTCTGTTCCGAAAAAGGTTCTTGAACTTCTAAATAAACTACCCTACAAGCCTTTCAGAATTGAAATCAGAAATGAAATATTAAATACCCTGCTGGACAAAATTCTAAAACAGGCCGGCATCGATCTTAAACTAACCGAACATCTAAAAGTCCACGACCTTTTCTTTGAATCCCTGAAGGATGAATTATTGAAGTAGCTGTCAGTTTTTTTACATCTGTCTCATTAAATTCATCCGAAGGCGCCTCCATACTCCCTGATCATTGGTCCATCGTCCCACCCCCGGTCAATGACTCACTGTTCTCCTTCCAATATCCCTTAGTCACTTAGTCCTTCAGTCTCCCAGTCTCCCATTCTCTTACAATTCCCCCCCACAGTTTCTCCTCCAATCCGCGAAAAACCTGATAAAGAAATGGGTTTTCGTGAGATCCTGACCACATTTTTTCCTACCTTTGAAAAAATTTCAAATGGCAGTGCGGCACAGGACCATCGTTTTTATTGTCGATCTGGTCATCCTGATTATCTCCTTCCTGATCATGGCAGTCTGGAAACCTGCCACTCCGAATTACCTTTCTCTCCGTTATATCCTGGGACTCGGGATTTTGCTGGTCTCCTGGATTCTCTTCTCCCTCTATTTTAAGAAATACACCCTTAAACAAAAGTATACCCTCGGAAGGATCCTGAGGAGGCTTTTACTTTCCAATCTTGCCGCGCTCTCCTCCATAGCCGTTTTTATGGTCTTCTTTACCATAACCGGTTATTCCCGGACTATCCTCTTCGGAACCGTAGGCTTTGCCACCCTTATGGAGGTGCTTTCGGCTTACCTCTATTTCTACCTTATCCATACCCGCGATGAGGCTACCGATCTCTTTAACCCCATTCCTCCGGAGGAAGTTTTTGATCCCTCCGCCCAGCCGGTAGCCTTTCATGAGATGGTGGCCTCGGGTGAGATGGTCCTTGAGGCGGTAACCAATGAATGCGGGCCCAATGCCGCGAAATTCCTTAAATCCTATACCAATTTCGACGATCCGAGGGTGCTGGTTATCTCAACCACCACCCTTTTTAATGTACAGTTCCAACCCAATAATTATTTCCGGCAGGTAATAAACCTGAAGCGGGTAAACGATATCCAGTATATCAATAAGTTCTTCGAGACCGTGAACCGGAAGCTGCCGGTGGGCGGTGTTTTTATCGGGACAGGCGAAACCAAGGAGCAGCGAAAGAAACGGATATACCGGAAATATTCCCCGGTCCTGAACCGGATCATTTATTTTTTCGATTTCGTGGTGAAAAGGGTCTTTCCCAAGTTTGCCCTTACCAAAAAAATCTACTTTCTGCTTACCCGGGGACAAAACAGGGTCGTTTCCAGGGCGGAGATCCTCGGCCGACTTTATTCATGCGGATTTAAAGTGGTGGAAGAAAAGAATATCGATAATATGTTTTACTTCGTGGTGAGTAAGACCTGCGAGCCGGCATACGATATGAACCCCACCTACGGCCCCTTTGTCAAGCTTCAACGGATCGGGAGGGAGGGAGCACTCATCAAGGTATACAAGTTAAGAACCATGCACCCCTATGCGGAGTACCTCCAGGAGTATGTCTATGAACTGCAGAATCTGCAGGATGGCGGCAAATTCAGGAACGATTTCCGCATCTCCGGCTTTGGGAAAATCATGCGGGCACTATGGCTGGATGAATTGCCTATGATATTCAATCTTTTTAAGGGTCAGCTTAAAATTGTCGGTGTCCGACCCCTCTCCCGGCAATATTTCGACCTCTATTCGGAGGAGCTGAAAGCCCTGCGGATAAAATACAAGCCGGGACTTGTCCCTCCTTTCTATGCCGATCTTCCGGTGACCCTGGAGGAGATCCAGGAATCGGAGATGAAGTACCTGATTGCCTACGCCCGCCAACCTTTCCGAACCGACTGGGTCTATTTCTGGAGGGCCTTCGGGAATATCGTTTTCAGGAAAGCACGGTCGAATTAGTTTGGAGTTTGAGTAGAATTAGTTTGGAGTGTGAGTGAGAAGCAAGAGGAGAGCACAGTCTGATCTAATGATTTTTTACCGCAAAGGCGCAAGAGGAAGGCAAGGTGTGGAAGAGAAAATCCAAGGCAGGTAAAGGAAGAAGATTTAACCGCAAAGCACGCAAGGATAGTTTAACCGCAAAGCTCGCAAGGGTGGCAGGGGACTTTAACCATAAGGTACGCAAGGATAGTTTAACCGCAAGGAGCGCAAGGGTGGCAGGGGACTTTAACCATAAGGTACGCAGGGATTTGTGTAACCGTAAGGAGCGCAGGGCATGGGGTGGATAATTTAACCGCAAGGGACGAAAGGGTAGCAAAGGGTGGTAGGGTTACAGGAATGCGGTAAGGTGAAATAATTTGGATTAAACCGATGTCCTTACCAAAAATTTTTCGTTTTAGCTATTTAGCCGGCATAGGCTATACCGTTTGTTGTGCCGTCGTGCTTTATTCTAGATCAATGATTATCATTATGTTTTCTTTGACGAGATTTATGAGGTCTTTAGGTAAATCCCCTATCTTTTTCAACAATCTATTATTATCTATAGCTCGTATTTGGTCAATCATAATATCACAATCTTGATTAACATTTGCCATCCTCTTCTTTAAATGAATTCTTAATATTTCAGATTCTTTCTTAATATTTGTAGTTATCGGACAGATAATTGTTGAAGGATGGGGTATTTTATTAAGTAAATTCGTCTGAACCACTAAAACAGGCCTGGTTTTCCCTGGTTCTGTGCCAATCTGAGGGTTCAAATCAGCAATCCAAATTTCAAATTGATTAATCGACATAATCTACCTCCTCGAAATCTTTAAGTACGGCCATTGAATCTTTCTTTACTATTTCTGATTCCTTTTTAAGCCTTTTCTCAATGATTGCTCTTTTTTGAAATTTGTTATAGTAATCAATCGCCTCGTTAATGTACCTATTACGAGGTTTCTTAACCCTTGAAAGAATTTTTTCAGTTTCTCCAAAGATGACGTCGTCAATTTTTAATGATACTGTTTTCATAATATTCTTATTTTAATATCACAAAGGTATATCATAAATGTATATCAAACAAGTATTTTTTTGTTAATTTGAGCTGGCATTCCGCATGGGGCACAACTAAGAAGATTTAACCGCAAAGGGCGCAAAGTAACGCAAGGTGTGGAAGAGAGGTAATGCTTAAGAGGAGTTGAATTAAGATTTTTTAGTCAGCTTCAGATATCAAATTTCCTTTAGCTATATTTTGAGTCACTAAAATTCGATCAATCAAACGGTTTTTTATACTATCTAAAGCAGCCATTTCTTTCTAAATTATTGAATATCTGTATCTTTCTAGTGGTAACCCAGTTTTGTTCTCAGTACACCATGAAATTCCCTCTTTTGAAAAAGCACAAGATTGATTACTTTTGATTGGCCATTTTCTGAAAATCCAAGGCAGATAAAGGATAACTGATGATTATATCAATAACAATGGAGAGAGAAGATTTAACCGCAAAGGGCGCAAAGTAACGCAAGGTGTGGAAGAGAAAATCCAAGGCAGACAAAGGATAACTGATGATTATATCAATAACAATGGAGAGAGAAGATTTAACCGCAAAGGGCGCAAAGTAACGCAAGGTGTGGAAGAGAAAATCCAAGGCAGACAAAGGATAACTGATGATTATATCAATAACAATGGAGAGAGAAGATTTAACCGCAAAGGGCGCAAAGTAACGCAAGGTGTGGAAGAGAAAATCCAAGGCAGGTAAAGGATAACTGATGATTATATCAATAACAATGGAGAGAGAAGATTTAACCGCAAAGGGCGCAAAGTAACGCAAGGTGTGGAAGAGAAAATCCAAGGCAGGTAAAGGATAACTGATGATTATATCAATAACAATGGAGAGAGAAGATTTAACCGCAAAGGGCGCAAAGTAACGCAAGGTGTGGAAGAGAAAATCCAAGGCAGGTAAAGGATAACTGATGATTATATCAATAACAATGGAGAGAGAAGATTTAACCGCAAAGGGCGCAAAGTAACGCAAGGTGTGGAAGAGAAAATCCAAGGCAGGTAAAGGATAACTGATGATTATATCAATAACAATGGAGAGAGAAGATTTAACCGCAAAGGGCGCAAAGTAACGCAAGGTGTGGAAGAGAAAATCCAAGGCAGACAAAGGATAACTGATGATTATATCAATAACAATGGAGAGAGAAGATTTAACCGCAAAGGGCGCAAAGTAACGCAAGGTGTGGAAGAGAAAATCCAAGGCAGGTAAAGGATAACTGATGATTATATCAATAACAATGGAGAGAGAAGATTTAACCGCAAAGGGCGCAAAGTAACGCAAGGTGTGGAAGAGAAAATCCAAGGCAGGTAAAGGATAACTGATGATTATATCAATAACAATGGAGAGAGAAGATTTAACCGCAAAGGGCGCAAAGTAACACAAGGTGTGGAAGAGAAAATCCAAGGCAGGTAAAGGATAACTGATGATTATATCAATAACAATGGAGAGAGAAGATTTAACCGCAAAGGGCGCAAAGTAACGCAAGGTGTGGAAGAGAAAATCCAAGGCAGGTAAAGGATAACTGATGATTATATCAATAACAATGGAGAGAGAAGATTTAACCGCAAAGGGCGCAAAGTAACGCAAGGTGTGGAAGAGAAAATCCAAGGCAGACAAAGGATAACTGATGATTATATCAATAACAATGGAGAGAGAAGATTTAACCGCAAAGGGCGCAAAGTAACGCAAGGTGTGGAAGAGAAAATCCAAGGCAGATAAAGGATAACTGATGATTATATCAATAACAATGGAGAGAGAAGATTTAACCGCAAAGGGCGCAAAGAGCGCAAAGGAAACAGAAATGCAAAGGAATTTCTCCCCTTGCGATCCTTGCGTACCCCTTGCGCCCCTTGCGTTTAAATACTCCCCTCCGGTACCCCTTGCGCCCCTTGCGCCCTTTGCGGTTAAATCCTCCACCCCGGTAACCTCCGCGCCCCTGGCGGTTAAAAAAATATCCCCCGCATCCTTTGCGGTTAAAAACCTATCCCTGCGCCCCCTGCGGTTAATTCCCCTCTTCCCTCCCCCTTCTTGCTTCTCACTCAAACTCTTGCTAATTCCCCTCCTCCCTCCCCCTCTCTCTTCTTGCGTACCCTTTGCGCCCCTTGCGCCCTTTGCGGTTAAATCCTCCACCCCGGTAACCTCCGCGCCCCTGGCGGTTAAAAAAATATCCCCCGCATCCATTGCGGTTAAAAACCTATCCCCGCGCCCCTTGCGGTTAATTCCCCTCTTCCCTCTCCCTTCTTGCTTCTCACTCACACTCTTGCTAATTCCCCTCTTCTTGCTTCTCACTCACACTCTTGCTAATTCCCAGTATATTCCCGTTCACCCCTCTTCCTCCGTCTATGATTTCCTGAAGGAGCTGGACAATAGTCACCTTATCGACTTCAACTCCCTTCATAAACCCCTTTCAAGAAAAGAAATTTCTGTTCTCTTAAAAGAAACAGAGCTCTCCCGGCTAAATTCCCGCCAACAAAAGGAGCTAAATTTTTACCTGAAAGATTATAACAAAGAAGCCTATCCGAACAAAAACTTCGATCGTCGACTCGATCTGCTCTATTACCGCGACAGCCTCTTTTCCATTACGGTAAACCCGATCTTGGGGGGCGACTTTTGGTCCAATGAAAATGGTTCTGCATACCACTGGTGGAATGGAGCTGAGGCCTGGGGTACCCTGGGCAAGTGGGGCTTTTATGGAAGTCTTCGTGACAACCACGAAAGTGAACCCCTGAGTCAGCCGGACTTTCTGAACCAAAATCCGGGGGGAGCCAACTTCAAACCCATGAGCGATGGGAAGGTCGATTACTGGGAGTACAGGGGGGGTGTGAGTTACGATTTCGGAGTCGGGAATATCGGCCTATATAAAGATCATTTCGAATGGGGCAACAATTACCATGGATCCAATATTTTCTCCGGAAGAGCCCCTTCCTCCGCTCATATTGCCTTCAATATAAAACCCGTAAAATGGTTTGAATTTCATTATGTGCACGGATGGCTGGTTTCGGAGGTTATCGACAGTGCCCGTTCCTTTTATGTGAACAATTCCGTACGGGAGCAACTACCGCGAGCGGTTCCACGGCAAGTTTCTCGCAGCGAACATCTTCTCCTTTCTTCCTTTTCAAAAATTCAATATCAGCTTTGGGAACAGCATCATCTACGATTACGACCATGCCCATCCCGCCTACTTTATTCCGGTTATGTTCTACAAGGCGGTCGATCACGGACTGAGCTCGGGGATCGACAACATGAACTCTCAACTATTTTTCGATCTCTCAAGCCGTAATATACCCTATACCCATCTTTATACCACCCTCTTTATCGATGAGATGGCGGTGGACAGGATATTCGATCCCGACGAGCATAATTTCTACAGCTTCAAGGGCGGTTTGAGGATCAGCAATCTTATTCCCAATGCCTATGCCGGGATTGAGTACACCCTTAGCAATGCCCTTGTCTTCCGGCATTATGTAAGCACCCTCACCTTCGAGTCGAACCGTTATAACCTGGGCCATTATCTTACCGACAATGCCAAAGAGCTCTTCCTTTGTCTCGGTTTCCGGCCGCTCCGGAACATGGACCTTAACCTCTCCTACACCCACGCACAAAAGGGTCCGGATCATACCCTGCTGGGTACTCCCCGGACCACTGTTGAATCCTTCAGCCCTATTGTCTGGGAATCAAAGGAATTGGCATTCCTTGCTTCCTGGCAGATACTCCATGATGTATATGCGCGACTGGGATATTCCCGGAGGAATGTTGAAGGTGAAACCCTTACCCTCGAAAGGTATACCCCTGAATTCCAGCGTGGAAAAACAGGAACCTTTACCCTTGGGTTGAATGTAGGATTTTAGTGTCATTTGCTTTCTATCCAGACAATCGGACAGTTCACAATGGCAACTCCGGTTCCTAAAATATTGGCGCTTGTCGCACTCATCCAGTCATGAACCATATCGAAATCGGCATTGTCATAAACATCCACATCCCACAGGGGAGAATAATCAGCATCTTCCGGAATGGTTTCCGTGACATTATGAGTCTGAACGCCATCCATTTCGGTCACAAAACCCGAAGAGGGTCCGCCATCGGGCTGGTCGGGATTAATATTGAAGGTGACCAGGATATCAGAAAGGGGCAGATCAGGATTGCTTCCGGAGGAGAGATCGAGGGAGAGTGCTTTTTCAAAAAAGTTAAAATAGAATACGACCTTATCCTTGTACCATCCTCTGGTTAATCCTTTATCCTCAGTAGGTTTATAGCGCAAATCTGGCTGTGGAGCCTTCCGGTACCACCGGGCAATTTACGATCATAGGGGTCTGTTCGATCATATATCCCTCGTCTACTATATCCTGGACACTGGTAACGGTGTTTGCCACAAAATTCTTGGGGACGGTCACCTTGTAAACATTCCAGAAATCGTTATACCCGGCATCTCCGGGGATTACCCCAATCACATTTAGCTGGTCGGGTACAGGGCTGCTTTCCCCGGTTTTGAAAAAAACGTAAATGGGTGCCGCTTTTAGCGGAAGCACATCAAAATTGTAGTACCGGACCGGTACTCCGTCAGGACTCAATCCCTGGGTAATAAAAGGAGCTTGATCCATGTCGATGGGATCCCCGGCTTCCGGCATGCCATTATCCGCGGTTCTGACAAACAGGGTACCGAAATCGCCAAACCGGTCGATTACAGCTTTTTCGGCTGTGTCGGGATCAAGGGGCATCTTCATCTTCGTCTCATCCATAATTTCACACGAAGTGAAAAAAAGGATGGGTAACATCAGGTAAAAAAATAATTTCTTTTTCATAATGAATGGTTTTTATTGGTTTATGGCATAAAGGTACCCAGCTCTTATCACAGAAAGGTCACGGATCTCTAAAGTGATGGTAACATTTGAGGTCCGGGGATAAATCAGCCCGGGAGGAAGCGCATAAATTGTCCCCCTTCCTGAAAGAGAAGGATAACCGGTAGACCCGCGGGGATAGAATGGTTGCGGCCTGAAGGTATTGCCGGGTTCTAAGAATAGACCGGGATCAACAGGGAGAAGGAGGTAAACTTCCCGGGCTGGCTGTTTACCCTGATGGGGATTTTCTGAATATCGAGGATCTTCCTGACTATCGCAAGTCCAAGGCCACTCCCTTCGATACCGGATTTTTCCTTATTGACCTTATAATACCGGTTAAAGATAAAGGGAAGGTCTTTTTCGGGTATTCCCTCGCCGGTATTTCTGATATCCAGCTCAACGGAATCCTCCACTTTACTTACCTTCAGGGTGATGATCCCTTTTTCGGGGGTATAATGCAGGGCATTATCCATCAGATTCTGGATGACTCTTTCCATCATCGAAATATCGGCAACGACCAGGGGGAGGGAGGTGGAAATTTCGGATTCAATTATAATGTTCTTTCTTTCGGCAAGGAGTTTCAGGTTGGTAACCGCATCCTGAACCAGTTCATTTATAAAGAAAGGTTCCTTATCAACCCTGACCTGCTGGGTTTCAAGTTTGGAGAGCTCGAAGAGATCGGCCACGAGGCGCTTGAGTTTCTCGCTACCGTTCAGAATGATCTGCAAATATTTGGCCCGTTCTGTACTGCTGAGATCTTTCTCCTTAATAATTAACGTCTCAATATATCCATGAATAATGGCAAGCGGGTTACGCAGATCATGGGATACGTTGGCGATAAGTTCCCTTCTCAGGGTATCGACCTCTTTCAGGCTGTCGATGTTTCTGAGAATCGTGTCGGCCATGGAATTGAAGGTATGTGACAGGGTCGACAATTCTCCTTTCATCCGCTCCTCCGGAATCCTTGCGTTAAGATCCCCCTCTTCGAAACGTTTGAAGGTACGGATGATAATGCGGAAATTACGGGTCAGGAACCAGATCAGCACCAGGCCAATGGTGAAGGCTGCCAGAAGGGTGAGGATAAAAGCGTTGGTACCCATCCTCAGCCAGTAACTGCCCAGGAGTGCGGAGGTAATATTTTCATATTGCTCACTGGCCAGAACGAGGTAGACATAGCCCTGAAGCTGATCATTTTCTTTCACTTCAGCGGCTGAAAAGATGGTTTTGTGCCCCGGATTCCGGGGATCATCGCCGAGAATGTATTTCTTCCCCCCGTTGGTGATGAACTGATGAACAGGATCGAGATCAATTTTACTGAGCTTTACTTTCTTGTCGAAGACGACAAAGGTCAGAATCGTCCCGTCCTGATCAAGAAGGTAGACCTCCAGGGTAGGATTTACCGCCATCATCGAATGCATGATCTTGCTTACAGACTCTTCATTGACTTTTCCCCCGGTAAACGGAGAAACTTCCGCAAGCATACTTTCAGCAACATGCGAGTTCAGCCGTTGGGTTGTTTCATTATAATAACGGTTCGTTGCAATTACGGTGATCATGACGTAGGCCAGTCCCAAAATGATCAGGATAGCCAGAAAAGAAAATGTTATTCGCCAGTAAAGGCTTTTCCCGGGTGTGTGTATTTTCATGGCAGATTATAATTCGTCGTTAAATCTATAGCCCACCCCCCATGTTGTCAGGATGTAGGAGGGACTGGATATGTCGGGTTCAATTTTTGATCGTAAGCGGTTAATGTGCGAATTGACCGTATGTTCATATCCGGAAAATTCGTAACCCCAGACCTCCCGGAGCAGTTGATCGCGGGAATAACTTTTCCCCGGATTTCCTGACAGAAGTACCAGCAGATCGAATTCTTTGGGGGTGAGATCTATTCTCTCCTCCCGGAGGGTCACTTTTCGCTTGTCTATATTAATTTTCAGCTCTCCGATCTTTATATTCAAAGCTTTTTCATTGTTTTTTTTGTTCTCTTCCAGCTCACTGCGCCGGAAAATAGCGTGGACACGGGCAATGAACTCCCTGATACCAAAGGGTTTCGTAAGATAGTCATCTGCTCCGGATTCAAGCCCCAGAACCTTATCGATCTCTTCCGTCTTGGCCGTGAGCATCAATATAGGGGTGTATACATCAAAAGCTCTGACCTTCCGGGTAATGGAATTCCCATCGATATAGGGAAGCATAATATCCATGATGATAAGATCGAAGCGGGATTCGAGCGCCAGTTGCTGCCCGTCGGCCCCATCATAAGCCACCTCTACCTCACAATTCATATCCTTGAGATGTATGGTTAACAGATCCACTATGTCATGGTCGTCCTCAATAACTAATACACGCTTCATAAGGTCAATTTTTATGCAAGGTAAGGGAAATTTATCACGAAAGAATCACGAAATTAGCAAGAGTTGAGTGAGAAGCAAGAATTAGCAAGAGTGTGAGTGAGGAGCAAGAATTAGCAAGAGTGAGGAGAGAATTAGCAAGAGTGTGAGTGAGGAGCAAGAGGAAGGGGGAGGAGGGAGGAGGGGGGGAGGGAAGGAAGAGGGTTATAGTCTTCCTGCTCTGGCTAATTTTGCGATGTATTTTCCGATAATATCAAACTCCAGGTTCACTTTGGTTCCGGGTTTGATCTGATGGAAATTGGTCATTTCATAGGTAAAGGGAATGATAGCCACCTCGAAGGAATTTTCTTTGGAATTGACCACCGTAAGGCTTACTCCGTTCACCGTAACCGATCCCTTTTCCACCGTTATATAATCATCCTGCAGGGGTTCGTACTCAAATTTAAAATACCAGCTCCCGTCGGCTTCCCGTACTTCCGTGCAGACGGCGGTCTGATCCACATGTCCCTGCACGATATGTCCGTCGAGTCTTCCGTTCATCAGCATACTCCTTTCCAGGTTTACCCTGTCGCCCACTGCAAGCATGCCCAGATTGGATTTTAGAAGTGTCTCCCGAATGGCCGTGACGGTATATCGTTGTTCCTCTTTTTTTACTACCGTAAGACAGACCCCATTGTGGGATATACTCTGGTCAATTTTCAACTCGTTTACAAAGGAACATTCCAGGGTAAAATGGACATTATCCTTATCTTTTTCAATCTTTACCACTTTGGCGGCTTCTTCTACAATTCCTGAAAACATAATTTCTTGTTTGAATGAAGCACAAAGGTATTTATTTTAAGATTTAACCGCAAGAAGATAGTAGGGCAATGAGCGCTGATGTTTTCGCACGGCATTTTTTTCCTAAATTTGCCTCGTACCTTTGTCATCCTAAATCCGCCAACCCATGAAATCATCCTCCCCTTTAGGACTCGCACTTTTTCTGGCTTTCATCGTATCTGCTGTTTTTGCGGGGGCCCTGTTCATTTTACATCATTTTGAATGGGAGCCCTTCTGGCTTCCGGGGGGCGGCATGCTGATCCTGTTTTTCGGAATCAGCTTTCTCCTGGTCTATCGCACGCTCTCGCGCTTTCTTTACGAGAAAATCCAACCCATTTACAAGACGATCCATGATTTTTCCACCACCCAGCGTGAATTAAAACGGCGGGTAGACCAGGGCGAGTTCCTTGCCCGCATCAATAAGGAGGTGGAGGACTGGGCAGATAAAAAGACCCGGGAAATTAAAAAACTAAAACAGCTTGAAAAATACCGTAAGGATTTCCTGGGGAATGTCTCGCACGAGCTGAAAACCCCCATCTTTAATATTCAGGGATATGTGCTTACCCTGCTGGATGGCGGGCTGGAGGACAAAAAGGTGAACCGGCTTTACCTCGAGCGTACGGAAAAAAGTATCAACAGGATGATCTCCATTGTAGAGGATCTGGAATCCATCTCCCGTCTGGAATCGGGTGAAATGAAGCTGAATATCACAAAATTTGATATGGTCAGGCTGGTGGAGGATGTTTTTGAAATGCACGAAATGCGGGCGGGGGAGAGAGGGATCAAGCTGGGTTTCGATATAGAAAAGCCCAAGCCGGTAATGGTCCGTGCAGACCGGAAACGGATGCTCGATGTGGTGAACAACCTGGTGTATAATTCCATCAATTACGGGGTGAAAAACGGGAAGACGAAGGTGAGTTTCATGGATATGGGCGATAATGTACTGGTCGATTTTACCGATACCGGCATTGGAATTGATGAGAAAGATATCTCCCGGATTTTCGAACGCTTCTACCGCACCGACAAATCACGTTCCCGCGATCAGGGGGGACGGGGCTGGGACTTTCCATCGTAAAACACATCATTGAGGCACATGACCAGACCATCAATGTCCGGAGCAAATTAAACAAAGGAAGCTCCTTCTTTTTTACGATCGAAAAAGCATAATAATATCCTCCGCCGTATCTTTTTTCACTACAAACTTGGATTCTTCCATGAGGTGGTTTATTTTTGAATATTCATTTTTTACTGTACGCCTTCATCTCCACTCCCATGGTTGTCCAAAAGGATGCTGTCCGCTCTGAAATTGTCGCTGTCGCCGGGAAAATTTTTACCCGCTTCGGCTTTCGCAAAACCACGATGGAGGATATTGCCCGGGCGCTCGGCAAAGGCAAGAGCTCCATCTACTATTATTTTCCGGGAAAGGAAGATATATTCAGGGCTGTGGTGGAAAATGAAGCCGCCGAACTTAAAAAAGATCTTAACAAAACCATCCTTAAAGTAAGCGATCCTATTGAACAACTGCGGACATTCATCCTGTTCCGGACACACAAGCTTAAAACCCTTAGCAACTTTTATGCGGCTCTGAACGAGGAGTATTTTAACCATCTCGATTTTATTCAGAAGATCCGCATGGAATACGATAACAGCGAAATTGCCCTGGTGGGTAAAATCCTGAGGACGGGCATAAACAACGGGGAGTTCATGATTGATGATCCCGAACTGGCTGCGGTGGCTATAGTTACTGCCATGAAAGGTCTTGAAATTCCTCTCTTCATCAAAAAGGAACATGGGAAGATTGAAGACCGCCTCGACAGCCTGATAAAATTCCTTTTCTATGGATTGATTAGGAGGGAATGTAAATCCTAAACATCACTATTCGTTTTATCCTCCACTCCTTGCCCTTCTTCTTTCAGGGCCGTATTGAAGAATCTCTTCTGGAAAATCAGGACCAATGAAACCCCAATGGTAATCGACGAATCGGCAATATTAAATACCGGACGGAAAAATTCGTAGGGCTCCCCCCCTTTGAACGGGAACCAGAGAGGATAAATGCCCCGGAGCACGGGAAAGTAAAACATGTCCACCACACTTCCGTGAAGGAAGCCCGCATATCCGCCCCCTTCAGGGAACAGAACCGCTTTCGAGAACTGGGTGCTTTCCGAAAAGATCATCCCGTAAAAGGCCGAATCGAGAATGTTCCCGAAGGCCCCGGCCAGGATCAGTGCCATAGAAATCACCAGGCCGTTGGGGTGCCTGGTTTTTATCAGGTGCCTCATGTAAAAGATGATCACCACCACAGCGATCAATCTGAAAATACTCAGGAGTATTTTGCCATAATCCCCGGGAAGGTCCAGGCCAAATGCCATGCCTCTGTTTTCAATAAACTTGATGATAAACCAATGCCCCAGTACGTAATAGTCCTCGTACAGGAGCATATGGGTCTTAATGATAATTTTGAGGACCTGGTCTAAGATCAGGATCAGAATGATCAGAATAATCGATTTTTTAGCGATGCTCATGAAAAGTTAGCTTATTTACCGCTTTTTTCTTTCGCATCGATGGACAAGGTGGCATGAGGAACCGCCCTCAAACGCTCCTTTGGGATCAGTTTCCCGGTCTCCCGGCATATCCCGTAAGTTTTGTTTTCAACCCTGATGAGTGCTCCCTGCAAATGCTGGATAAATTTGAGCTGCCTCTGGGCCAGTTTACCGGCCTCCTCTTTTGAAAGGGTAGCAGCTCCCTCTTCCAGAACCTTAAAAGTGGGTGAAGTGTCCTGGGTATCATTGTTATCGCTCTGGGTGATCGCACTTTTCAGTAGTTCAAAATCTTCCTTGGCCTTGTCTAGTTTGAAGAGGATAAGTTGTTTGAATTCAACCAGTTCCTCATCATTATACCTCGTCTTTTCCGCCATGTTTTTACAATTAAAAGTTTCCTAAAAATAACATAAATTTCGTTATAACCTTGCTTTTTTAATTTACCTTCTCAATTTTCATCCTGGTACTGATGTTTTCATCAATAACTATCTCTTTTCCATCCCCGTTCAGGGAATCCACAAGGTCAATATTTCTGGCCAGTGTTTGCGAACCGATATATTCAGTGTACAGAACGATGGCCTCGTTAATCAAATCGTGTTTCTGGATTTCAATCTTAATTTTATCTGTCACATCAAACCCGCTTTCCTTCCGAAGGTTCTGCACCCGGTTGACCAATTCGCGGGCAATACCCTCATAACGCAGATTCTCGTCAATTGTTATATCGAGTGCCACGGTAATCCTCCCTTCGTTGGCCACGAGAAGTCCGGGGATATCTTCCGGGATAATCTCCACATCCTCTGATTCGAGGATAATAGTCCCCTCGTTCAGGGGAAGGGCGAGACTTCCCTCCTTCTCAAAGCGGTTGATTTCTTTTTGTCCCATCACCGCCAGGGCATTGGAAATGGCCTTCATCTGTTTCCCGTATTTGGGCCCGAGCACCTTGAAATCCGGTTTCATCTTTTTGACCAGGATCGAGGCAGAATCGTCGATATATTCCATCTCCTTCACATTCACCTCGGAGAGGATCAGGGATTTCACATGTTCCAGCTTTTCCCCGAATTCCTTGTCGGTAACCGGGATCATCAGTTTATTCAACGGCTGGCGGACTTTAATATTCACTTTCCTTCTGAGTCCAAGAACCATGGAGGATACCGCCTGGGCAATCTCCATTCTTTCCTCCAGCTCCGTATCGATAAGTTCCGGATTGAATTCCGGAAGTTTACCCAGGTGAACAGAGCTGACCCTATGCCTTTGGGTAATGGTATTCAGGTCCCTGAAAAGCCGGTCGGAATAAAAGGGGGCGATTGGGGAGGAGAGGATGGCGACGGTTTCGAGGCACTGGTAGAGGGTCTGGAAAGCACTGATTTTATCCGCGTTGTAGGCACCTCCCCAATACCTTTTCCGGTTGAGCCTTACATACCAGTTGCTGAGGTTCTCGGTAACAAAATCCTGAATGAGCCTTCCGGCACGGGTAATCTCGTAATTTCGGTAATTTTCGGTAACCTCTTTAATCAGTGAATGCAACAACGAAAGGATCCAGCGGTCAATTTCCGGCCTTTCGTCAACCGGAATATCTGCTTCGCGATAGCTGAAATTGTCCACGTTGGCATAGAGAGCGAAAAATGAATAGGTGTTATAGAGGGTTCCGAAAAATTTACGTTTCACCTCATCGATCCCGGACTCATCAAACTTGAGGTTGTCCCAGGGCTGCGCGTTGGTTACCATATACCAGCGTAAAGGATCGGATCCGTGATCTTCAATGGTTTTGAAAGGATCAACGGCATTTCCGAGACGCTTAGACATTTTATTCCCGTTCTTATCGAGGACCAGTCCGTTGGATATGATATTCTTAAAGGATACCGAATCGAAAAGCATGGTGGCCAGGGCGTGCAGGGTGAAGAACCACCCGCGTGTCTGATCGACTCCCTCGGCAATAAAATCGGCCGGAAATTGATTTGTGAACTTTTCCCTGTTTTCAAACGGATAGTGAAGCTGGGCATAAGGCATCGATCCTGAGTCGAACCAGACATCGATGAGGTCCGGCTCACGGAACATCCTCTGCCCGCTTTCCGAAACCAGGACCAATTCGTCGACATAGGGCCGGTGAAGGTCCAAAAGTTTATAATTTTCATTTGAGAAATCCCCTTCGGTAAAATTCTTCAGGGGATTCTTTTCCAGGAACCCTGCAGTTACCGACTTTTCAAGCTCCTCTTTGAGTTCTGCCACGGAACTGATGCATTTCTGTTCCTGCTTGTCTTCCGACACCCATATCGGAAGGGGTGTTCCCCAATACCGTGATCGCGAAAGGTTCCAGTCGACCAGATTCTCCAGCCATTTTCCGAACCGGCCGGTACCGGTCGATTCGGGTTTCCAGTTGATGGTGTCGTTCAGCTCCATCATGCGCTCCTTCATGGCTGTTGTCTTTACAAACCAGGAGTCTAACGGATAGTATAATACCGGCTTATCGGTTCGCCAGCAATGGGGATAGGTGTGTACGAGCTTTTCTATCCTGAAGGCCTTTCCCTGCAGCTTGAGCATAACCGACAGATCAATATCCGTGGTGGGTGCATCGGCCGCGAGGCTTTCGTCGTAGGCATTTTTTACATACCGGCCTGCAAATTCTTTATAGCTTTCAATGTTGACATGCTTTTCCAGGTATTCCGGTTCAATATCCTCCATCCTGAAGAAACGTCCCTTTTTATCGACCAGCGGAGCGGTTAGACCCGATTTGTCGGTAATTGTGATGGCGGGTACCCCATTTTCCTTCGCTACCCGGTAATCGTCCGCACCAAAGGTCGGGGAGATATGAACAATCCCGGTCCCTTCCTCGGTCGTAACAAAGTCGCCCGTAATCACCCTGAAAGCGCCCAGGCCAGGATCGACCCAGTCAATAAGCTGCTCATATTCAACACCACTTAAGGAATTTCCGGTATATTCCCCTTCGATGCTGAAGGGGATATTCTTGTCGCCCTCCTTATAATCCTCAAATTTCAGCTCCCTGTTTTTTTCAGGAAACCAGGCTGACAGGAGGGGTTTGGCAAGGATAAGGTAAACTTCCCTGAAGGTGTAGGGATTAAAAGTACGGACTTTCACATAGGGAATCGACGGCCCGATAGCCAGAGCTGTGTTCGAGGGCAAAGTCCAGGGGGTTGTAGTCCATGCGATGAAGTAAATATCCTGTTCACCGTTGAAGAGAAAGGCAGAGTGGTCGTTCCGGATCACTTTGAACTGAGCTGTTGCGGTGGTATCTTTTACATCGCGGTAACAACCGGGCTGATTCAGCTCGTGGGTACTAAGACCTGTGCCGGCAGCAGGGGAATAGGGCTGAATGGTATAGCCCTTATACAATAATCCTTTTTTATATAATTGTCCAAGCAGCCACCATAAAGTCTCAATGTATCGGTTATCGTAGGTGATGTAAGGATCTTCCATGTTGATCCAATAGCCCATCTTATCGGTGAGTTCCTCCCACTCTTTGGTGTATTTCATCACCTCTGTGCGGCAGGCCTCGTTGTATTCAGCCACGGAAATTTTGGTGCCGATATCTTCCTTGGTGATGCCCAGCATCGCCTCCACGCTAAGTTCCACCGGCAGGCCATGGGTGTCCCACCCTGCTTTTCGGTCAACCAGGAACCCTTCGAGAGTTTTGAACCGGCAGATCACATCTTTGATGGTCCGGGCCATTACATGATGAATGCCCGGTTTGCCATTGGCCGAAGGGGGGCCTTCATAAAAAATGAACGGGGGGTCTCCGGCGCGGGTGGAAAGGCTCAGTTCAAAGGTGGATTCTTTTTTCCAGGCGCTGAGGATTTCCTTATTGATCAGGGAAAGATTAAAGTTCTTATATTCAGGGAATATCTTCGTCATTCTTCAAAAACTTTTTTCACTATTTAACAGCCTGCAAAGATACAATGAAAATGCTAAAAGGATGAAGGAATACCATCTTTTTATCTATTTTTGAACTGAATTAAAAATCTTTCGGATGATACTCGTTACAGGAGGAACAGGACTGCTGGGATCGCATCTTTTATATTCACTTTTAAGGGATGGCCAACAGGTAAAGGCCACAAAGCGGGAGGGATCGGACCTCTCAGAAGTCCGGCAGGTATTTTCAGCCTATAGTGCTGATTACCAGGCTATGTTTGATAAAATAGACTGGGTCAACGCCGATATGCTCGTGCCCGAAGAGGTCGATGCAGCTGTTGAGGGAACAGATTATGTGTACCATGCCGCCGCCTCTATCTCTTTTGATCCGCATTTCCGTTCCCGGCTTATCCGGAACAACCGGGAGGGGACAGCCAACATCGTGGATGCCTCCCTTCGGCATGGGGTCAAAAAACTGTGCCATGTCAGCTCAACCTCGGCACTGGGTGAAGCAACCAATGGGGAAGCGGTAAACGAATCCATGATCTGGACCCCCTCCAAACAGAATACCGGCTATTCAATCTCAAAATTCCATTCGGAAATGGAAGTCTGGCGGGGGATTGAAGAGGGCCTCCGGGCGGTGATCGTAAACCCGGGGATTATTTTCGGGACCGGGTTTTGGAACAAGGGCTCTTCATCCATGTTCAGCAATATCCAAAAGGGTTTGAAATTTTACCTGAACGGGGTAACCGGATTCGTTGGGGTGGAAGATGTGGTAAAATGCATGAAATTGCTTATGGAAAGTGATGTGGAATCGGAGAGGTTTATCCTCGTATCAGAAAACCTTTCTTACAGGGAAATATTTACGATGATTGCCCATGCACTGAAAGTCAAACCCCCCTCCATCGAACCCGGAAAATACCTGAGCGGACTTGCATGGCGGATGGATGCCTTCCGGTCGAATTTTGGTTATCCGCGCGTGATTACCCGGGAAACCATCCTGGCAGGAAGAAAAGAGGCACGGTTTTCAAACAGGAAAATAAAGGAACAGTTCGATTTTGAGTTTCAGCCGATAGAGGAGGTTGTCCGGAATATGGCGGATTCATTCCTGAGGATGCAGATGGGGAAAAGAGAGAGGGTACAAAAGAACCAGGGGTAAAAAGAGAGAGGGTATAAAAAACCCAGGGGAAAAGAGAGAGGTTATAAAAGTTGCAGGGGTAAAAAGAGAGAGTGTATAAAAATACCAGGGGAAAAGAGAGAGGGTATCATTAAAATACCAGAGGTTAATAGAGAGGGCATAATGAAGGAGGTTTGGAAATATTCGAAAAACGGTAATCGCTCCATGATGAAAACAGCTACTTCAATTCCTGAAAAAAGAATCACCGACTTCATAAAAAAACACCATGTCCTCACTCTGGCAACGGTCAGCGGTGGACTTCCCTGGTGTGCCAACTGTTTTTATGCTTATATGGAGGAGGAAAATGCCTTTGTATTCACCTCCGATTCAGAGACCAAACACATCCGCGACCTGGAAGAGGGGAACCGGGTGGCGGGCTCCGTGGTACTGGAAACCTCCGTCGTAGGGAAAATCCAGGGCATTCAGTTCACCGGTACCTTAACCGAGGTGACCACGGATAACACGAAAGATGCGTCTGCAGCTTATTTGAAACGATTTCCCTTCGCGGCACTGATGAAGACAAAACTGTGGCTGCTGGAACCTGATTTTATCAAGATGACCGATAACCGGCTGGGGTTTGGGAAAAAATTGCTGTGGTCCCGGTCCGGATTTAAGTAGACTGCATTTAGGAAGTATTCTCCTGATAAGATGAAAAATTACCTCCGAAACCGGGGTATTGTTTTTTAAAAATCTCCTTGTTACCTTTACATATTGAAAATGTCGCTTTCAAAATGTAAAAATGATACATAGGAATATTGAAAACGTATTAAGAACGATGGCGGGATATTTTCCTGTTATTAGTATGGTTGGCCCCAGGCAATCGGGGAAAACCACTGTTGTCAGGAAGGTATTCGGCGATTATGCGTACATCAATCTTGAGAATATTCAAAACCGGCAATTTGCCGTGGAGGACCCTCAGGGGTTTTTGAAAGAATATCCGGAAAAAGTGATTATTGATGAAGCTCAGTACGCGCCTCAACTCTTTAGTTATATTCAGGAAAATGTTGATGAAAGCAAGGTAAAAGGAAAATTTATCCTGACCGGATCTCAGAATTTTCTGATGTCGCAGCATATTTCGCAAAGTCTTGCCGGAAGGACTGCCTTTCTCAGCCTTCATCCCCTAAGTTATGAAGAGCTGAAAGGTACGGGGTTTATCTCCCTTTCGCTGGAAGAATTTTTGTTCAAAGGTTTTTATCCCGGGCTATACGATCAGGACCTTGACCCGGTTTATTGGTACCCAAGCTATATCAACACTTATATTGAAAGGGATGTCCGGAACATTAAAAATATTGAAAACATCCACGATTTTCAGGGATTTCTTAAAATTTGCGCTTCAAGGATTGGCCAGATTGTTAATTACAGTAGTCTGGCCGCCGATGTGGGGGTGAGCCACCCCACTATAAAGTCATGGTTATCAATTCTGGAAAGCAGTCACATCATTAAGCTTCTGCCTCCTTTTTATAAAAATTTCAGCAAAAGGGTAATAAAATCCCCTAAATTATATTTTATGGACACCGGATTGGTGTGCTCCCTGCTTGGGATAAACCATAAAGAACAAATTAAAGGTCACTTTCTTAAAGGACCGCTATTTGAGAATTTTGTCATTGCTGAACTTATTAAAGAGCGGACAAATAAATTTCAGCCGGACAACCTGTTTTACTGGAGAGACAATGTGGGGAATGAAATAGATTGTATCCAGGAGGAGGGAGGTTTTTTGCATATTACCGAGATCAAATCGGGCAGCACCATACGTCCGGATTTCTTCCGGACATTTAAGTATTTCGAAGAGATCGCAACAGATCTGCCCCTAAAATTCCGTCTCATTTATGGAGGGGAGAAAAATCAGGAGCGTACCCAATACAGGGTATTGGGCTGGAGAAATATGTTCAGGGATTAGCATCGTCCTCTTTTATTGATCCAAGGGTTTACACCCCTTTAATCAGCGTATCACCTACCCACCCGGATTGGACACGAAATTTTTAATTCACCCCTGCCAAATATTTCTTTAGCCGGTAGGTCATTGCTACTTCCTGCCGTTCCTCTTCCTGGAGAGACTGCATGTACATTTTCCATCCCGGACAAAAATTTATGTGCCATCTCCAAAACCGGCCACCGAATGATTTGGGACGTTCATCATATTTTGCCCTCATGGGGCAGGCGCCACATTTAATTTGGGTTTCCATGGAATAAAATTTATTATGAATAGTTTTGGTTGAAGTCAACGGGTACTATCCCCCTCATTCCCCCTCCATCACCTTAACGATCACCTTTCTAATTTCCGAAGCGCTGTCGCCCGGGTTTAAATTCGGTTTATGCGCATCGGCGGGAAAGAAGATGAAGAAACTTTCAGAGTTGGCAACATGCTTCATGTCAGAGCTTACCTTGTAAAAGCCTATATCTTCGTCCGCGTCATATTCCTGCACGGTATCGGTAATGGCGTTTATAGGGGCTATCCCAATCAATTCCTCCCCTTGCACAACATACTGAATATCAATGTACTTTTTATGTGCCTCATAATTGGATTCTTCAGCAGGATGGGTGGTGTATTCATTTACCAGGACAAAAAGGCTGTCGTTTTGCAGATCATATCTTTTTGGCCGGATAGAAGAGAGGTTGTGCATTTTCAGAAATGCAAAGGCTTTGTTCCACCGCTCAGGGTTTTTATAGTAGGCCACCGCCAGTGTTCTTTTATCGATACTCACATCCGGGGTTACCGACCAGCCGTTCAGCCACTCTCCCTTATCGTACCAGTTATCAAGTTTCTCCTGGCTCCATTCCGAGGGATCCTGTTCGTTTGCACATCCACTAATACCTGCGAGGCTCATGATTATAAGGAATTTAAAAATTTTATTCATGATTTGTTTTTATTTTTAATTGTGCAGGGTAAAAGTTCGTAATTCCGAAACCATCAGATGGTCAAATCAATGAAATTTCTATCCATCATTGCCCTTTTCTTCTGTCAATATTTTCAACCCTTATTCAGGGGTGTGGGATTTGCGGCCGGTGTGGGGGACGGGGTCGCTGTAGCCGGTCTCTGCGATTTATTAGTCCTCTTCCAGCAGCAGTTCAAAATCCAATTGTCTCTTTGCCAGATTCACATTCTTTACCACCACCTTGATCTCATCCCCTAACTGAATTTTTCTCCCTGTTTTTTTCCCTGCTAAAATATAATTTTCCTCATCAAATTCATAAAAATCGTCGCTCAAACTTTGAATAGGGATCATTCCCTCGCATTTGTTTTCTATAATCTCCGCGTATATTCCCCAGTCTTTGATCCCTGAAATGATGGCATCAAAAGTTTGGCCTACCTTATCGAGCATGAATTCCACCTGTTTGTATTTTACCGATGCACGTTCCGCGTCCATGGCTTTTTTCTCCATGTCGGAGGAATGGACGCAGCGCATCTCGTATTTCGTGCGGCTTTTGGAATCGCCTCCGTCGAGGTAATGGGCCAGCAGACGGTGAACCATCATATCGGGATATCGCCGGATGGGCGAAGTAAAATGGGTGTAAAACCGGAATGCGAGTCCGTAGTGACCAATATTATTGGTGGAGTACCGTGCCTTGGCCATGGCCCTGAGTGCAAGGTTCTCAATAACATTCTGTTCTTTTTTCCCTTCAATCTGGTCCAGAAGCTTATTGATGGATACCGACATCTTTCTTCCCGGGGTCAGATCGACGGAATATCCAAATTTCTGAATAAAATGAGAGAAGGATTCCAGCTTTTCCGGATCGGGATTATCGTGTATCCGATAAACAAAAGTTTTAGCCTTATCGCCTGATTTCAAAGTTTTCCCGGGTGCATCCTGAATGAAGCGGCAGCCTCTGTTAACAAATTCAGATACCCTCTTGTTGGCCAGGAGCATGAACTCTTCAATAAGCTGATTTGACTCCTTCTGTTCTTTAAAAAAGACCCCGAGAGGTTTCCCTTTCTCGTCGAGGTTGAACTTTACCTCCACCCGGTCGAATGCGATGGAACCTTTGGAAAACCGGTCTTTCCGGAGTTTTTGGGCAAGATCGTGAAGCGTCAGAAGCTCCTCTTTCAGGTCTCCTTGCCCCGTTTCGATCACACTTTGTGCATCTTCATAACTAAACCGGCGTTGGGAACGAATGACGGTACGTCCGATCCACTCCGACACGATCTCCGCTTTCTCGTTTAGATCGATCACCGCGGAAAAACAAAGCTTGTCTTCATCGGGCCTTAAGGAGCAGATATAGTTTGACAAGCGTTCCGGGAGCATAGGTACTACCCGGTCGACAAGATAGACTGAAGTGGCCCGGTCGAACCCTTCCTCGTCTATAATATCCTGAGGGGTGACATAATGGGTAACATCGGCAATATGCACTCCTATGCGGTAAATATTATCCTTCAGTTTCTCAAAGGAAAGGGCATCGTCAAAATCCTTCGCATCATGCGGATCTATGGTGAAAGTTGTAACCTTCCTGAAATCCCGGCGTTTTTTAATCTCTTCCGCAGGGACAACATCACTGATTCCTTCGGCAGCTTTTTCTACCTCTGCCGGGAATTTCCAGGGAAGGTCAAATTCAGCCAGGATGGAGTGCATCTCCACATCATTCTGTCCGGGATCGCCCAACACTTCAACAATTTCGCCAAAAGGATTTTTCACTTTTTCGGGCCATTCGGTAATTCTGGCAATGGCTTTCTGACCGTTCTTTGCTCCCTTTAGTTTTCCCAGGGGAATAAACAGATCATAGGGCATTTTCCGGTTGTCGGTAATCAAAAAGGCATACTGTTGTGAAATTTCGACAATCCCCACAAAAGTTTCCCTGGCTCTTTTAAGGATTTCCACCACTTCGCCTTCACAATTTCCCCGGCGTTTCCGGGCGGGGTAAACATATACTTTCACCGTATCACCATCCAGGGCGGTGTGCAGTAGGTTTCGGGGAATAAAAACATCCTCTTCCATCTCTTCGGTTATCAGGAAGCCATAACCGTGTTGGGTGAGGTCGATCTTTCCAAGAACATATCCCGCACGTGACTTTATTTTGAACTTTCCTGTCTCCACTTCTTCCAGAGTGCCCGATGCTGTGAGCTCGTTCAAAAGTTTGTTTACAAATTCCTTTTGCCCCTGTTCTTTTATTTCGAGGTGCTTTGCTACCTGTTTGTAATTAAATGCCTGACGTGGGTTGTCGGACAGGACACCAATCATTTGCGCGCTGAGCGCTTCCTTGCTGAAGGTGCGGTTTTTTCTCTTGTTCTTACCTTTTCTGGCCATTTGATATATTAAGGATCGTAAAGATACCAATATTAATGAAGAATTACATGGTAAGCAAAGATAAATATAAGTGGAAAGAAGAGGGTTAACCACAGAGTCGGTGGAAGAGTTAAACGCAATGGCTGGTGGAAGATTTAACCGCAAGGTCCGGAGGAAGAGTTAAACCGCAAGGTCCGGAGGAAAGAGTTTAACCGCAAGGGGCGCAAAGCTCGCAAAGAGTTAACCGCAAGGGGCGCAAAGGTCGCTAGAAGATTTAACCGCAAGGTCCGGAGGAAGAGTTTAACCGCAAGGGGCGCAAAGCTCGCTAAAGATTTAACCGCAAGGGGCGCAAAGGTCGCTAGAAGATTTAACCGCAAGGTCCGTTGGAAGAGTTTAACCGCAAAGGTCGCAAAGGTCGCTAGAAGATTTAAACCGCAAGGTCCGGAGGAAGAGTTAACCGCAAAGTACGCAAAGCTCGCAAAGGTTAACCGCAATGTCCGCTATGGTTTCCCTTGCGTTCCTTGCGCCCCTTGCGGTTTATCTTCTCCTCTCGAAGAGTTAAACCGCAAAGACCTGTGGAAGATTTTAACCGCAAAGGTCGCAAAGTATCGCAAAGTTAACCGCAATGGTCCGCTATGGTTTCCCTTGCGTTCCTTGCGCCCCTTGCGGTTTCTCTTCTCCTCTCGAAGAGTTAAACCGCAAAGTTCGTGGAAGAGTTAACCGCAAAGCTCGCAAAGGTTAACCGCAATGTCCGCTATGGTTTTCCTTGCGTTCCTTGCGCCCCTTGCGGTTAAATCTTCTCTTCTCGTTTCCTCTCTTGGACTAGATTTCCCTTCCTTTCCCATAAATAAGAAAAAATTATCATGACTGAAGACGTAATTTCAAAGATTATCTTTCTAAAGGCGCTTATAGTGCATCGTGCATTAGGTCCGGGTTTATTGGAAAGTGCTTATGAAGAATGCCTTTTTTATGAATTAAATAAGCAAGGCCTGATGACCATAAAACAGAAGGCTTTACCTTTGATTTATGAAGAAACGAAACTTGAAATCGGTTACCGGGTTGATCTCCTGGTGGAGAACAAGGTCATCATCGAGGTGAAGGCTGTAAATGACCTGAATGATGTTCATCTGGCTCAGATTCTGACTTATCTTAAACTTTCCGGATGCAAGCTGGGATTGCTGATAAATTTTAATGTGCCGTTAATAAAGAATGGGTTTAAAAGGGTTGTAAATAATCTCTAGAATTTACAAAAACAGGCGCACGGAGTTATGTGGGTGGAAGAGTTTAACCGCAAAGGTCGCAAAGGTCGGCTAGAAGATTTAACCGCAAAGGTCGCAAAGTCGCAAAGGTTAACCGTTATGTCCGCTATGGTTTCCCTTGCGTTCCTTGCGCCCCTTGCGGTTAAATCTTCTCCCCTTGCGGTTATCTCTTCTCTTCTTCTCCCCTTGCGGTTCAATCTTCTCCCCTTGCGGTTACTCTTCCCTTCCCCTTGCGGTTACTCTTCTCTTTATTATCTTTGTCTGACAAATCTATTCGATGTCTGATTTTTATATTTACAACACGCTCTCCCGGAAGAAGGAAAAGTTTATTCCTCTTGCTCCCCCCCATGTCGGGCTGTATGTTTGCGGACCCACTGTTTATGGAGATGCACACCTGGGTCATGCCCGGCCGGCCGTGACCTTCGACCTCCTCTACCGGTATCTTAAACACCTGGGGTATAAAGTCAGGTATGTCCGAAATATCACCGATGTCGGTCATTTGGAAAATGATGCGGATGCCGGGGAAGATAAGATTGCCAAAAAGGCGCGGCTGGAGCAATTGGAGCCTATGGAAATTGTGCAGTTCTATATTAATCAGTATCACGATTTGATGCGTAAGCTGAATGTGTTGCCCCCGGCCATCGAACCCATGGCCTCCGGGCATATCATCGAACAACAGCTTATGATAAGGAAAATCCTTGACCATGGCTTTGCCTATACCGCCAACGGGTCGGTCTATTTTGATGTGGAGAAGTATAATTCACAATACCAATACGGCAAGCTTTCCGGCCGGAAAACCGATGACTTGCTGACGAACACCCGTAAGCTCGAAGGACAGGAGGAGAAGCGCAAGCCATCTGGATTTCGCCATCTGGAAGAGGGCCGATGAGAGGCATATCATGAAATGGCCCTCGGAATGGGGAGAAGGTTTCCCGGGCTGGCATCTCGAATGTTCTGCGATGAGTGCCAAATACCTGGGCGAAACCTTCGATATACATGGAGGGGGACTTGATCTCCTTTTTCCGCACCATGAATGTGAAATAGCCCAGTCGGTGGCCGCAAACGGAAAAGAGGCCGTGCGCTACTGGATGCACAACAATATGATCACCATTAACGGACAGAAGATGGGGCGTTCCCTCGGGAATTTCATCTCTCTGGAAGATATTTTTTCCGGTCAAAACAGGCTGCTGGAACAGCCCTTCACTCCCCAGACCATCCGGTTTTTCATTTTGCAGGCACACTATCGCAGCACCCTCGATTTCTCGAACGATGCCCTTGTTGCCGCTGGAAAAGGGCTGGAGAGGTTAATGGAAGCCTACAAAAAACTCCGGCATCTTGCCTTAGAAACCAGAGAAGCAGGATCCCTGCCGGAGCGCGATAGTGCGGAGCCCATCGATGTGGATGCCCTGGTGCAGCAGGCGAATCAGGCTATGAATGATGATCTTAATTCCCCCCTCCTGATCGCTGCCCTCTTTGAAGGGGTGCGATGGATAAATCTTATTGCTGACGGAAAGCTCCAGGCCGGGAGGGTTGAACTGGAAAAACTTCAGGGCTTTTTTGATCTTTTTCTTCATGATATCCTTGGATTAGCGGGGGAGGATGCCCAAACGGACCGGGCTTTTGAGCACGAGTTGGTGGAATCCATTCTGCAAATCCGGCAGGATGCTAAAAAGCGGAAAGATTTCGTGACCTCCGACCATATTCGCGATGCGCTGGGATCTCTTGGCATCATTATAAAAGACAGCAAAGATGGTTACGAGTGGAGACGGTCATAGGCAAAAGGGTACCCCTTTGTCCCCTCCGGTTCTGCACACGGTACGGATCAAAGACCTGGTAATAGGGGCCGGACATCGGGTTGTCCTCCAATCGATGACCAGCACTGATACCAACGATATTGAAGCATCGGTGGCGCAATGCATGCGCATCTTCGATGCCGGTGCCGACCTCGTGCGTCTTACTACTCAGGGAATGAAAGAGGTGGAGAGTCTGGCGCTCATTAAGAAGAAACTTCATGCCAGCGGATATTCCGGCCCTCTGGTGGCCGATGTCCACTTTCTTCCAAAGGTAGCCGTAGCGGCTGCCGCTGTGGCAGACAAGGTAAGGATCAATCCGGGTAATTATGCAGAAGGTCATTATGATGGCCCGGCCGCCTATCAGGAAAAGGAGCAATCACGTCAACTTGGGATCATCCGGGAAAGGCTGCTTCCGCTGATAAATATATGTCGCGAACAGGGTACTGCTATCCGGGTGGGAGTGAACCATGGCAGTTTGTCGCGCAGAATCTTATCATGGTACGGCGATACTCCGGTGGGCATGGTCGAATCGGCCATGGAATTTATAAAGGTATTTGAGGGGGAGGGCTTTCATAACCTGGTTGTTTCGCTGAAAGCTTCCAATACAAAAGTGATGATTCAGGCCAACCGGCTGCTATACAGCAGGATGGTAGAGGAGAGAAGTGTTTATCCCCTTCATTTGGGAGTTACTGAAGCCGGATCGGAAGAGGATGGGAGGATCAAATCGGCCGTGGGGATATGCACCCTTCTATCTGAAGGAATAGGCGATACCATTCGGGTCTCCCTTACGGAAGATCCCGAACTTGAGATTCCTGTGGGCCGGAGGATGATTGAATATTTTGGCAGCCGGAGAGGGGAGGATCCCGGGAGGGAGTTTTTGGCTTCCATGCTTTTGCCGGCATCCGGTAGGAGACACCGGAGTAATCCCTTTTTCGACATCGGCGGCGGTCAGCCTCCGGTGGTACTGAGCGGTTATCCTGAGTTGAAGGCTGACCGGAGCTTCTACCGCTCGCAGGATATGATCTGAAGGAGGGAAAAATCCTGAAAATCTCGGAGGTGGCAGCTGACTATCTTGTAGTACAAAGTATTTCTGATACCCTTCCGGACCGTCTGGGGGAGGTCCTTAAATTTTTGATTCCTGCGAAACAAACTAAAATAGTACCGGAAGGTATCTTTCCGGAAACGGTTGACTGCCGGTTCCTTGCGGGGGCGGAGGGTAGAGGTGCCTTTATTGGACTGTCTCCCGACCTGTCAGCCGAGACCCTGGAAAAAGTCATTCAAAATAACCGGGATTCTCCACTGATCCTTTATATCTCCTCATCCCACCCTCTGTCCGGGGTGAGGGACTTTTTCAAAAAGCTTGATCAGAAAGGTTTTAAAAATCCTGTCATTTTGTGTAAAAATTATGGCCAAGCCGGCCCTGAAGAGATCATGATCCGGGCCGCCGGAGAACTTGGGCCCCTGTTTATCGACGGACTGGGAGACGGGATATGGATTCTGGATAACCATGGCAGCAAAAATCTTTCTCCGCTCCGCGAAACGGCTTTTCACATTCTGCAGGCAAGTGGTGCCAGGATATCCAAAACGGAGTATATTGCCTGTCCCTCCTGTGGCCGTACCCTTTTTAACATACAGGATACCTTAAGAAAGATCAGGAAGGCCACTTCAGGAATGAAAGGGTTAAAAATCGCCGTCATGGGTTGTATTGTGAACGGTCCGGGTGAGATGGCCGATGCCGATTTTGGATATGTGGGTGCAGGCAGGGGAAGGGTGAGTCTTTATAAAGGAAAGCAGGTGGTACGGAAGAATATCCCCGAGGAAGGGGCTGTGGAGGCATTGGTGGATTTGATTAAATCATCCCATTAAATATTAGCGCGGGGGGGTCACGTTCAACCCAATATTTTAACATTAGGCCCTGCCAGCTTCCCCGGATCTATCGGATCTTGTAAATGTGAATTATGATGTGCTGGTTTTCTATAGCCCCTCAGGAATAAAGTCGTTTATTGAAGACCACAGAGAGGTTAAATGTTTGCAGAACGGGCCCTACCTGAAAGCAGACGGTTATATATTTCCCCCTGTTTTTTCTTCAGGATCTTTTGTATACCGGAATTCCCACCTGATTGATATGATCCAGAAGGGCTGGTTCTTTGATCCTGTCATACAGCACAATGTCAAACATATAGGGAAGGGATAATTTATCAATTTGGTTTATTATCAGAAGCTGATCGTCGAGATTAAGCCCGTTTCCTTTCACCGCAATATCGATATCCGAACCTGGTGAAAAATTCCCTTTCGCCCGTGAGCCGAACAGAATTGCCTCCTGGACTCTTGCATTGGACTGAAAAACAGCTTGTATGTTGTGCAGATCCGATGCCAGCAAACCATATTTTCTTCCCTCAGCCATTTTCAAATTATTTAAGCTTGTCCATTTCGGATTCGAGCTTTTCTTTTAACTGGCGAAATTGCATGAAATATTCTTCACGGATATTCCTTATGATCTCCGCGGCTGTTTCTTCATCGTAACTATGGCTTGCAAGATTGCGGCTATGGTGCATTCTCATCCATCCCTCACCATCCTGTATATATCCGTCCTTAAAGCTTTGCTGAATTACCGGTTTAGGACCATTAATCTCAATATATCCTTTCTCTTTCAGTAAATCCTGTAATGTTTTCCAGCTAAGTTCATAGGTATATTCGAATGCTTTGATTAG
The DNA here is from genome assembly GCA_963779845.1 of uncultured Bacteroidales bacterium. GTDB lineage: Bacteria > Bacteroidota > Bacteroidia > Bacteroidales > CAVZZV01. The sequence continues at coordinate 32,947 of CAVZZV010000002.1, forward strand.
CCCTTGTTCTTCCATCTGGTTTAATGGACCATGGTTTATGAATGTTTCCAGTTGGCTGTATGCTTTGGTGAGATTTCCGAAACGTTGTTGCCATCGGATATTTTTATTTTCCTGTTCCATTGGGGCAATTTTTAGGTAAAGATAAAATTTTAATCATGCATTGGGTGTTGCTTATTTGAAATCTTGAAATGAATCAGCTTAAAGATTTAGTCAATAGAAATGGAAAAATCATTACACCTGAGTGAACATGTTCATCCTATGTTGGATCAACTTTTCTTCGGATTGGATGGATGTAAATGTATGTCTTATACTGATGCGGAAAAAGTTTTGCTAATGGAAAAAATGCTTCTTTATATAGGTATATCACCGGGCTGGCGTATATTTGTTGGAATTAACTGCAACTAAACCATGGAAAAAACAATGATCATCGTCGGTGCCGGGATCTCCGGGCTGTCGGCCGCCTTCTATGCCCAGTTGAACGGGTATCACACCAGAATCTTCGAAATGCATAATGTCCCGGGAGGATTGTGCGCGGCCTGGAAAAAGAAGGGCTATACCTTCGACATCAGCATGCATATGGTAACCGGTTCCCTCTCCGGACCTTTTCATCAGATATGGGAGGAGTTGGGAGTTTCAAAAAATTTCGATTTCCATTATCATGATGTTATTTCACTGGTCGAAGGTCTGGGTCATAGGATGTTGTTTTCCACCGATAAGGAAGAAGTGGAAAATTCGATGCTTGCCATTAGTCCCGAAGATGCTAAACTGATCCGGCAATTCATCCGGTTGATCTTTGGTCCGGATCTGACCCGGGCTGCCTCCCTGAAACCTTCTGAATTATCGGGTATAGGGGATAAAATCAAATTAATTCCGGCCATATTCCCATTAATCCCGGTTTTTTTAAAATACAAAAAAATGACCCTGCAGGACTTCGCGGCAAAATTCAAAAGCCCCTTCCTCCGGGAGGCCGTACGGTTTTTATTGGACGCTCCCGGTTGGCCGATGCCCGGATTTCCTATGGTTGCCCTGAGCGGGTTCGTGGAAGGAAGCGTGACCGCCGCCGGCACTCCCCTTGGCGGTTCCTTTAAGGTGATGCGGCATATTGCCGGTCAGGTTAAAAAAATGGGCGGAGAGATCAGCTATAAATCCAGGGTGAAGGAGCTGATTCTCGAGGGCGATCGTGCTGCCGGAATCCGGTTGGAAGATGGCTCGGAATATAAAGCCGATCATATTGTTTGGGCGGGGGATGGTCACAGTCTGATTTTTGACATTCTTAAAGAGAAATACATTGACGGGAGGATAAGAAAGATGTATGATGAATGGACCCCGGTAAAACCGGTGGTGCATGTCATGATGGGAGTGAACCGCGATTTTTCCGGAGAACCGCACCGCATGGTCATCAAACCCGGCCGATCATTCAGGATCGCGGAAAAGGATTTTGAATGGATGACCGTCATGCACCATTGCTATGATCCCTCCAGAGCAGGGGAGGGAAAATCGGTTGTTGAGGTTTGGTTCGACACCGATTATGAATATTGGGAAAGGCTGGCTTCCAACCGGGAAAAATATGAAGCTGAGAAGAAAGCCATTGCAGAGCGGGTTGTAGATGAACTGGATAAGCACTGGCCTGGCTTTGCGGAGCAGCTTGAAGTGATTGATGTACCCACCCCGGCAACCTATGTCCGCTATACGGGGAATTGGAAAGGATCCCCCGACGGTTGGTATATTAATCCTTCCAACATGACTTCGGCCTCTCCCTTACGGAGTCTTCCCGGTCTGGAGGGATTATCGATGGTGGGCCAATGGACGGTACCTTTTTCAGGAACGATAATGGCGGCTGGTTCGGGTCGCCAGCTTATTGAGTTAATGGTTCATAGGGAGGGGAGGGAATTCAGAACCGCTCTATAATTTATTAGCCTCTTCATTATTTATGAATTCCTCCTTTACTGAATCCCATTCAAGCCCTTGCCGGGTTGCCAGGGAAATATTTGCCGGATGAGCAAAACTTGTGGACCGGTATCCCTCTTCGAGCGTGCACAGGGGCGATCTGCGTGATTTTACACAATCGAGGAAATCCCGGATCATATTAGCCGTACTGCTTGCGTTTCTAGCATCGGCAAATTTGCCGGGGGGTTGGGTAAAGGATGACTAAGCCATTCATTTCCATGGCTTGCCGATAATAAGATAAGTAATAAGGGATACTCCGATCCCGTAAATATTTACATCCAGGCCCAGGGGGAGCGGTGTATTGAGGATGATCAGGATGATCGTGGTTGATCCCCCTGAAATCATGGAAGCCAGGGCGGCCTTTCCATTGGGATTCCTTGTAAACAATCCGGCAAGAACCGGGACGATAAGACCAGAGACCATGAACGCATAGGAGAGCAGCATGAGCTTGAGGACATTCTCCATTTTCAGGGCCAGTAGCAGAGCTAAAATGCCCAGTCCAAGGGTGAGCAGTTGGGAATAAAGCAGGCTTCTTTTTTTCTCATGTTTGCCAAAGATATCGGTAAGGATGTTTGCTGAGGAGGCCATCAGGCAGGAATCGGCAGTGGACATGATGGCAGAGAAATAGGAAGCAAAAACCACACCCAGAAATCCTACCGGGAGTATGGTTTTTAGGAGAATGGGCAGTCCCAATTCAGGGTCTATCGTGGCTGCCGAGTACTCTTGAATGGTACCCTCCTCCATGGCCACCCTGGACAAGAGCCCAAGGACAACGCCAATAAAGGCCATCACCGGATATTCAAGCAATCCGGCGATATACCAGCCCCGCTTGGCGGTCTTTTCATCGCGGGCAGCGTAGATTCTCTGGTAGAGGGTCATCCCCACGAACCAAATAGGGATGATGGTGAAGGCCCAGTTTACCAATTGCTGCCAGGATACATTGGTAAGGGAAAAGTACTCCGCCCCAAGGTGTTCCCTGGCTGCCCCCCAGCCGCCTATATTATGAAGGGTAAAAGGCAATGCAACGAATATGAGGCCCGAAAGCAGGATGATCCATTGGATGGTATCGGTGTAAATGACCGCCTTCAGTCCTCCAAGCGCGGTATAAAGCACTGCGATCACTCCCATTATAAGCAAGGCATGATTAAATGCCAATCCATCGAAGGTGGCGGAAGCCAGTTTAGCACCGGCAAGAATCTGGGAACTTGTAAAACCGAGGTAACTGACTGCCGATATGATTCCGGCCACCATGGCCACCCGGGGATTAAAAACAGAAGCCAGGAATTGCGGGAAGGTAAGGAACCCTTTGTTACGGGCAATGCTGAAAACCCGGGGAATCAGGAAAACCGCGGCCAGCCATGCCCCAACCAGTCCGGTGAAAAGAAGCCAGCTTCCGGATAAACCCATAACGAAACCGAGTCCGCCCAGACCAATGGAAAATCCGCCGCCCACATCGGTGGCAACCACGGATAATCCGATGTGCAGGCTGGACATCTGACGTCCCCCCACAAAATAATCGTCGGTGGTCTTATTTTTCTTCAGGAAATAGATGCCTACCCCAAGCATGGCCAGGAGGTACACAACGAATATAAGAATGTCAATTATGTGCATGTATTTGATCCTCAAATTTAGGGTATGGTAGAAAGGGGATGGGTTATGTTCAGCTTGGGTGGAAGAAGCGGATATAGGTTTTGCTGCTCCGATAGGGCAGAAAATCCAGCCAGACGTGGTTGTTTTCCCTGTTTTGATGGGAACAAATTTATAAAAAAAGGGAAAAGTGGCAAATAAATTCCTTGAAGGAATTCGAGATTTTGTAAGCTCTTTTAAGGGATTAATTAAAAATCCTCGTCCCGAAAATGAACTTTTCTTCCCACCAGGGATCGTTCATGGGAGTGACGGTGACTCCCCTGGAAGAAGAGGTATGAATAAAACTGTTATGACCGATATAAATCCCTGAATGGGTAATAAAACTATTTGTCTTGTATGACCTGATAAAAAAGACCAGATCCCCTTTTCTAAGGTCCTCCATTTTGGCTATTATGGTTCCATACCGGGCCTGTTCTTCCGAACTATGGGGTAATTGAATATTGTGAGCGGCAAAAACGGTGAACAACAATCCGGAGCAGTCCATGCATTTCATCGTTGTTCCACCCATACAATGGGGTACTCCAAGGTATTTTCGAGCGGTTTTAATGATCTCATCAGGGTTCGCATTGTGGGTCTCTGGCATTCTTTCAATACCTGAGGCCATGAAATCCTGAAGCCTGTTTTGTTCAGCCTGGCTTTTGATATTGGGGAACGAGTTTAATGGATAAAGTTGTGGGGAACAGAAAGTAAGAAGCTGGCATACAGCAACTGATATGATAAATCTTTTATTGGCTTTAAAAAATAGCTTCATAATTACTAACTCTGCTATATAACGTAGTACATACCATTAATTTCTATCTCTTAATATTTGATATGGTTTTAGGATTGTATTTCAGAACCAATAAAAATCAATGATAAAACCTTCAGGATCAATCCAGAATAAGGGTAATTTTCAATCTACGGGATAAATACTCGCCATAACTCTTCAAAAATTTGCGGCATTGGTACAAATTTAAACTTATCCTTGTTTTCCTCAAACTGAACATAAATTGATTTTCCTGATTCGATTCCAAATTGTGTATACATTTCAGGTATTTTAACAATCAATTCGCACTCCTTGTAATTAGGATTTTTCTGCCATTCAATTTTACCGGATGGTGATATCAAGGGAAACCAGGCCAGTCCTTTATGTGCACGAACTTTATCATACTCAAAACCATAATCGCGATCACACCATGCACCAAAAGTGAGCGGTTGCTGAGAGTCGGCGCTAATTGTAGCATGAGGCCAATTTGGCGGGACAATTACCACATCGCCAGGATTCGCAAAAACAGCATAGCAGCGTCCCGGTTTATCTTCAGCAGTTTCCTGCATATAAATAATTGCTTTACCAGACCAAATTTCATACACTTCCGGAGTTGACCAACCTGAAAGTGGCGAAACCTTGTGGATATGCCCCTGACTGCGAACAGGTTCATTACCCAAACGCCCGGCAGCATAGGTTACCGCACCGTACAATAAGTGAAGTTCTTGCAATATTTTAAGATGTTTCAATTTACCAACATCCATTGCAATTGAATATACCGGATCGGGCCCAACACATGAGGGTTCTAGTAAGCTTTTTCGAATAGAATCAAGTGTGCGGTTTTCAACTGACGGTCCGAATACATTTGGTCCGTATTTGAATCCCATTGGATGCGTTGTTGGAATAATATCAAAGCCTGGATTAAATTTCATAGTATAACTGCTTTAAAATCTTACATAAGCTTTCAATGTGCTACATAATTGGCCTTCCCCAGATCTATATGGACGAATCGTATATTCACCGACTTTGGCAGGAACAATAAATACTTCGGCATAATTAACCGCAAAAGGTTCGAAAGAATCTGTTGGACTTTCAACAATGACCTCACTACCCTCCACAAGACAAATAACATGAACTCCACCATTAGTGTTGTGTTCGGTTTTCTTCGAAAACCAATGGCGGCGGGTTTCAATAAATTCTCGTTCGTGCAAACCAGTACGTTCTTCTATCCAGCCATCACCTTCAGCAACTACTTTCACACTGTTCACCAGATTTTGTCGGGTCCATTCTGTTGTGCGATCCCATTGAATCACTTTTTTTCCGTGTTCAATATTGATTGGACGTGGCAGCCCATCAAGCCCAAGTCGACCCCAATCCCAAAGCTTAAAAGTAAAAATGTAAGGGGTAGCGCTGATTTCAAGAACCATGTTGTTTTTGCCTGAACAATGAACTGTTCCTGCTGGAATCAATATATGATCGTGTTTTTTCAGCGGCCAGGTCTGGACATGCTTTTCAGCAGGAAAAGGCCGAAGTCCTTTCTGAGCTTCTTCCAAATCTGCAATCATTTCCAAAGGCTTAACCCCTTCTCGAAGACCCAGAAATACAATTGCATCCTTTTCTGTATCCATTATATAATAACTTTCGTCTTGGGTATAATTCATACCAAATTTTTGCTGGATGTATTCTGTCAGTGGATGAACCTGCAGGCTCAGACTACCACCGTCCATTGTATCCAGGAAGTCGAAACGGATTGGAAATTCATCGCCAAAACGTCCGTGCACCGGATCGCCCAATAGCTCACGCGGTTGCCTATAGACCAGATTTATTGATGGGATTTCAATTACATCGTCATGAAATTTCAGCAGAAGACTGTTTTCTTCAGGAACACAGTTAAAACACCATGCATAATTTGAAACTGACTCATCCAGGTTGCACACTTCCTTCATCCATTGCCCGCCCCAGGGCCCTGAATCGAAAAACGGGACCACACTAAAAGGCTTTTGAACTGCCTGTTTCAGACCTTCCATAACTGCATTACCTTCTATAAGTTTAGGTTCATCGGCTTTATTGGAATCAAGAAGAAAATCCCAGCGATCGAACAAGGTTTTTTTCAACCGGTCGCACACCCGCCAATCCACAAAGAATCCCTGCTTGTATAGAAGCATCCAGTCGATGGTATTTCTGTTATTAACTCCAAGGTTGTCAACAAGATTCTTACGCATTCGCAACTGAATCTCCCAACGTGCCATATCGGCATATATGAGTAGATCAGGTTCCGGGCAAAGCAAAGCAGCTCCAGTTCCGTAGACTATAATTACCCCTTCTTCTGCCAAACTAATTTCAGCCTGAATTCCTTCCACTTTCTCCGGATCAAAAAATTCATCCATTGTAAGTCGTGTCAGAAAGCCAAAAATACGATCGTTGGTTACATCAGGAAAAATCATGTTTTTGATTTTATCCTCCGAAAACATGTATCTTTCAGCATGAATAAAACGAGTGTATTTCAATCCTTGCGACAAATTCGAAATCAGTTCTTCATGCAAGACACCCTGATATGTTTCAATAACCACTAATTTTTTCTTTCCTTCAAGAGCCGAAATTTCCACATTCAGCCGGCTACAAATATTAGTCCATCCCTTTTCAACCTTGAAGGCTGTATTTTTAACTTCAACGACCGGTAGATTGCGAAATTTTGATTTTCCCTTCAGGTACCTTTTTCTCATCTTCAAACAATTAATTCATGAATACTTTTGATGACCTCACCTTTATAATAAATTTCAACTTCGTGGCAGCTGTTACTTTTTTTACCGGGGATTGTCACCTGAAATCCAACAGTTTCATTCCCAGGCCCTACCTGCCTGCAGGCAAAAAGACAGAAAAAAATGTGATAAAAACGAGAACTTTGCTCATTATTAAAAATTTAGATTTCCATATTTGACCGTACAAGATAATCTGCACCGTATAAAGCAGATGAATCAGGGTATTGTGCTTTTACTAATTTTACTTTCCCCCATGGAGTCCAGGCCCGTTGGTCTGTTAATTCCTGAAGGATTGGCAGAAAAGCCGTCGAGCTTTTCATTATTCCTCCACTTAAAATGACCATTTCAGGATCGAAAGCATGAATCATGTTAATGATTCCTGCAGCCCATGCAGAAATGCAATGATTGAGCACATCTTTGGCTACCTGATCATTATTCTCAGCATGATGAAAAACTGCTTTGAAATCCAGAACTCTTTCATTTTTGAGCGAGCTTTTTGGATATTCAGGATGCTCTTTTAGTAAGGATGGTAATCGCCAGGAGGCTGCCTCTGCCTCCACACAGCCTATATTTCCACAGGTGCAGGGCGTCCCTCTATGGTTTACCACAAAGTGCCCTCCAAGATTACCAGCCTGGAAATGTTTTCCGTTCAGCAACTGACCCTCCATTAAAACCGCTGTTCCGATTCCGGTACCCAGGGTAACAGAAACCAGGTCAGAGCAATTTTTTCCTGCCCCATACTGCCATTCGCCCAAAAGTGCCATTCGTGCATCATTCATCGCAAAAAGAGGCCAGTTCCATGTATTTAGAGCCCAGCCAACCAGATCCGTTTCCGGCCCATCGTCGAATTTCTCGTTGGTTGAAAGAATCCTGTTTGCCGATGAATCAACTATTCCGGCAAAAGAAAAACCAATTCCTAAAATATCGGTGCTTAGAAGTTTATGGGAAAGAAGTAATCGATCAATAACTGTTTTCATATCAGGAAGTAGAGCCTTCAGTCCCGTGCTGATTGCGCTTTAAATTCCCTTCGTTGAATTAAAAATCCTTCCCGCATCAAACCAATCTTGATAATTGTCCCTCCCAAATCGATTGCTATGGTATACCTTGTATCCAAAATTATAAATTCAAGTTCTGGTATTTGGTGATTTTATCCAGATATATTAAAAACATTATCCTTTTCCGGCAAACTCCTTTTCCGGTCCTTCCAGTGTTTTTCCTTTGGTTTCAGGAACGAACTTAAGGACAAATGCCAGGTTAGCCAGACAAATCAATGCAAATATCAGGAAAGTGATTCCTCCGCTCAATTTTTCAAGCATGATTGGAAAAACTATGGTCACTACCGTACAAGCCATCCAAAGTGAAATAATAGCTACCGACATTCCTTTACCTTTCTTCGTATTTATATCAACACCGGTTCCCTGTCAACTTCAACTAAACGGGCAGAAAAACCATTCACCCTAATTTCTTCGTAATCGTGTCCGGCATCCGATGGCCAGCAAGCGCCAACAACAAGTTTTTCATCGCCGGTATTCGCCAGTCGGTGGGCAATATGGGCGCTGATATAATGTAGGCTCCCTGGGCAAATTTCCTCAGTCCAGGTATTGCGGTCGCGATCCATCAAGATCAACATCCCCTTTCCTTGCAGACCCCAGTAAAATTCGGCACGGTCTGATATGGAATGAAAATGCCCTCTGGTCATGAAATACTCGTTGCCAACTTTTCCCGGGAAAATGGTCGAAACTCCAAAGAATAGCCCCCCGGGAGTCCCTTCTGCAACCGGCATGTACGCTTCCACTTCATACACTACCTGTTTCCCATCCATTGCCTCAAAAGCGTGGGTATCCTTGAATATTCCTTTTAACCCCGATAGTATTTTTATATTATGGATTACAGCAGGACCACTTAACTGTCCATTACTGAAAGTGGCGGCCGGATGAACGGGTACAGTTTCTTTTTTTTGTGTAGACACTTTTTTCACTTTTAATTTTAAATTTGTTATTGAATATTTTTTTCAAAAATGTTTTCAACAGGCATTTCATAGAATTTATACTGATCCTGAGTGCCAACTTTAATATATCGCCTGCTTAGAAGCTTGTCAAGCGCACCGTCTTCTATAAATTCAGTTGTCAATAAATATCCACCAGGTATAGTTGGCAAGACAAATGTATATGGGATATCAATTCGGTCTGAGGCAGGAAGGTTTATTGAAAGGGTATCTGAATAAACGGATTTTCCCTGTGAGTTGAGCAATTTAATGGTTACAGATCCCTTTTTGTTCTGGATAGCGTCATTTACACCCATTAATGAAAAAATCAAGGGTTCGCCCAGTTTGTGAATTGGCTGTTCTTTCGCGAAGCGTTCATCAGTTAAGTTAATGAACACATTCGTCGGCGCAAAGCAATGTTTAAACCAATATAATGTAGGACCAGGGGTTAAATCTTTAATATTGTCAATAAACCAATCTCCCGTATAACCATAATTGTTAGTCAATAAACAAAAAGCCAATACGCCAGCAATAGACCGGTTGCTTCGCATCCACTCAGTTTCACATTGAAGCCAATAAGCCTGAAAGTTACGGCGTTCAGCAACAGTTGTGTTAGGACCCATATAATAGTCATATATGGTTGTGGTCAGGTTGCTTGGCGTTCCATCCCTCCAGAGCCACACCCAACCATATTCATTGACTAATTGCGCTGAGCTCGACTCCTCTATTCCCTTTACAATTTCAGGCCTGAACGTCAGGCTGCCTAAGGGATATGGGTTTTTCATAATACCATCTTTTTTCCGCCCCTGATAGGTATGGGGTTCATCCATTTCGTCATTTGCCATTTGCGATGCCGTCATATACCCGGCATCCCAAATTCGGGTTGGGTCGAGAATTTTTAGTTCAGGTATTAACACAGTGCCTATAAACTGATTTTGGTTCTCATTAATGGCATCCCAAATTGCAATGCTTGGGTGGGAGCCATCGGTCCAAACCCAATCCGTATATTCTTTTCTAATCTGGTCGTCCCATCCATGCATCTGCCAGTAAAGCCATTCATTTTGAAGCAAAAGGCCATATTCATCCGCAAGATCGTACCAGAAATCCGGAACGATTCCGACGCATATCCGCATGCTGTTCCAATGAAGTTCTTTGGAAACATCTATGAACATTTTCTTAACCCATTCCTTGTCCCAGGATAAGTTTGCACAATCAGGATCCTCAAAAAACCGATGTAAAGTAATGTTTGAACCCCGCAGGTAAATTTTCTCCCCATTAAGGTAAAAAGATTTTCCTATGCGTTCGAAATCTCTCATGCCGAATGCATCTTCAAACTGGTCAGATTCTAAATTTTTGTCGCGAAGGGTTACTTCAGCAACATATAAAAAGGGGTCATCCGGACTCCAGGCATGAGGATTGGGTATGGTTAAATCCACATTAATTTCACCAATCTGGTCTCGCAATAAGGAAACAACGCCTTCTCCTTCGGCTACCTGGGTTCTTCCCTTTTTCTCATAAATTTTAATTTGATAGTTTACCCTGTCGGACTTGGGATCGCCTGGAGTCGAGAAACTGTTAAGGTTCCACAGTCGGGCCTTCACTGTCACCTTTTTTTCTTTTAAGGATGGCAAAACCAACAAGCGGCTCACTCGCATTTTGTTGGTAAATGTAAGGGATACATCATCCCATATCCCGGGAATATAATGTTCCTTTTCTTTATCTATGCCCCCGGCAGCTTGACTGGGCAGCCAATACCTATCGCCAACCTTTATTATGATTTCATTTTTTTGTCCGAACTTTAAGGCATGTGTAATAGCGACATCAATAGGCGTATAACATTCCATGTAATTTCCAAAGTCAATTCCGTTGACGAACACTTGAGTCACGTATTTGCTTTTTTTAATGGTCAGAACTGCTTCCAGATCCTTCAACTCTTTACCGATCGTTATTTCTTTTCGGTACCAGCTATACCTGGGTGTATAGTCGGTCGTCAGTATAGCCCTTTCCCAACCCCCGTCAACCGCTTTGTCTGGACGTTTGAAAAACTTGTCATATTCGTCGATTTTTGGAAGTGCCAGATGTACCAGGCCGGGAATTGGAATTTTACGGGTAAATTGGGACGGTTGGATAGAGTGTATTGTCTGTTCAAACTCCCATATCCCATTTAAATTAATAATGATACGTGGTGATTGTGCTACCAGGATATCAGATAATTGAAGCAGGCAAAAAAGAAAAATTAAAGAAAGCTTTTTCATGTGTTTTTATTTTTATTCTTTTTAAGTTTCCAGGAAAGGTGGAAAAATGTTTTCTTAGGTTCCTATTCTTACGTGAAGGTAATTGCTCAACTAATTTGTATTTATATTAGTTATAATCCGTTTTGCAATTTTTATATCGTGGGGGTTCTTCCATAACGGCTGATTCGGGTTTTTCTTATCATCCCTCAAGTCAACCATCTCTTTTATTGCCGGTAAGGCAGCTTTTGCATCCTTATTCATTTTTTCTAAAACTGTCAATGCCTCCAACCTCTCAATTTGGTTGTCTGAAAGCAATATATCTGTCAAAGTAGGTATTACGGTAGCCTTCTTGTCCAGCCCGTAAAGTGCTTCAGCAGCTGCAATGCGTACGGCCGGAACATCATCCTGCAATAAAACCGTAAGTTTTGATCGTGCTTTACCGGCCTGCTTGCCCAAAACAGTGCAGCCAGTCGCTGCCCAATATCTCACTATCGGGATTTTTATCGGAAAGTCTTGTGATTAGTTCAGCCAGATATTTAATGTCGCGTGTAGTCCCCATATCTGCAGTTTCCAATATCCTTTCTAATGGATAGTTGTCACTATGGGCATAATCATAGACGGTATTGTTTTTTGAGATAGTTACTCTCATAGACTCTGGAATAAACCCGGTATCTTTACTTTTAATGATAATGCTTTTGCAATCCTTCCGCATTTTCTCCAGGACTACTTTGTAATTTTTGTTTCCTGCCAGGTTATTCACATTGTAAGGATCAGATTCTGTATCGTATAATTCCTCCGATGGTTTCTGATGCCAAAATGTAGATTGCATTGCATTCAGAGAACCTGCTTTATAGCTGTTTTCCCATGATGCCATTGATTTTGCCTGCCATAAATACTCGTTGTACTGACCATAAATTTTATGCGGCATAAAGTTTCGGATATACCTATATTTTTTACTCCTGATGGTTCGTATCATTTCCAGGCTCTCATCTATCCTCCCCCTAAAACCATAGGCGTATTCCTTTTCGGGAACCTGTTGTTTTCCCAGAAAAGGTTTCCCCTGCATGTAAGAGGGTATTTCCACTCCTGCCAAACTTAAAATTGTGGGCGCAAAATCTTCAAATGATACTATCCTGTCCGTCTGTGAACCAATGGGAGCCGGAGCAAGAGATGCATATTTTTCTGGAAAACGAATAATAAGAGGAATATGCAAACCAGAATCATACATAAAGCGCTTGCTTCTACCCAAGACGCCGCCATTGTCACTATAATAAAAAACAATGGTGTTGTCTTTTAAACCAGCATCGTCCAGCTCTTTCAACAAATCTGCCACCTGCTTGTCCATCTCCTCAATTTTGTCATAATAGAGCGCGAAATCATTCTTCATTTCGGGAGTAGCTGGTAAATAAGGCGGAACTATAACCTTATCAGGATCATGGATCAGTTTTCCCTGAGATTTATGAACGCCAATGCTGCTTTCATGGGTAGTCCCAAGATTAAAGACAGCAAAAAAGGGTTGGCCTGGATTTCTGTTTATATAACTGGCCTTTTCACTGGATTCATTCCATACATTCCGCCGCTTAACAGTATTATAATCTTCTTTGGCGTTATTTGTCGCATAGTAGCCCGCCTGACGCAAATATTCAGGAAAAAATTGAATAAAATCCGGGATGGGATAATTGCTCCTCATTTGTTCCGTGCCAAGACTAGTAGCCAACATTCCTGTGATCAAAGTTGACCTCGATAAGGCACATGCAGGTTGAGAATATGCATTTGTGTATAATACCCCTTCGCTCGCTAACTTGTCAATATGTGGAGTAGTAGCAAATTGATCTCCATAACAACCCAGCATAGTGGTATTATCCTCGCTAACAATCCATAAAATATTAGGTCTTCCTGCATCCATCGGGAAGGAGGTTATGGTATTTATTAAAAGAAAAAAACAGATTAAAAAGTAATTCCGCTTAGTTCTAAATTTAAATATTTTGTTCATCATTGTATTTTTTCAAATCTTTAAGTTGGATTTTTAAAGAATCATTAAAACCAAAATTCTCCTGATTCTTATAAATAGTGCATCTCCAGGAATATTATTAGTTAAAAAATTTCATTGGGGTTTGTAATTACTATTCTCTGCAGGTATTATTGCCTCAGTTTCTTTAAGGAAAGCTGTAAGTATTTTTTGCATGTTTGTCACCCTGTTTGCTTCAGTATTAACAAGGTTATTAGTTTCGCCAATATCTTTCTCCAGGTTATAAAGTTCGTAACTGTTATCTTCATAATTGCGAATTAATTTATAATCGCCATTCATCACAATGCTGAATGGTTTGCTTCCGCTATTTGCATAATGGGGGAAGTGCCAGAATAAATTCCGTTCCTTCATGTTTCTCCCCTTCAGTATTGGCACAATACTTTGACCATCAATATGTTGATGAGCGTCTAAGCTCACACCGGCAATATCAAGCAGGGTAGGGTAAAAGTCAATAGAACTTACTGGGGTGGAATTTTCAGCTCCAGCTTTTGTGACACCGGGCCAACGTACTATCAATGGCTCACGAATACCTCCCTCATATCCCCATCCTTTTCCCCCTTTTAAGGGTAAGTTACTGGTCGGGCTCTTTCCTGAGCACAGGCCCCCATTGTCAGAAAAAAATATAATCAATGTTTTATCGTAAAGACCTTCCTTTTTAAGAGTTTCTACCATTGCCCCAATGGCTAGGTCTAAAGCTTCTACCATTGCAGCATATTCAGGATAACTTTGATTAGTTCTATATTTACCCACATCGCTATCGGTTGAATATTTGTCTTTCAGCTGAAATTTTTGCTTTTTTTCTTGATACTTCACTAATAATTCCTTTTTTGCGATAAAAGGGGAATGAACCAGGTAAAAAGAATGGAACACAAAAAAAGGTTTAGCCTTCCTTTTTCTGGCTTTCAGGTATGAGATCGTTTCTGCAACCAGCCGTTCAGGAAGGTATTCACCTTCAGGTCCATCGCTTAGCCTGGCGTTTTTATAAGGTGAATGATAGCCGTTTGCATTCGGATTCCCCATGTCTGTACCTGCTATATTTATATCAAAACCCTGATTCTCTGGCCAGTAACCTTCGGTCCCCAGATGCCATTTACCGGCAAAGTAAGTATCGTAGCCACCTTTTTTCAATGCCTCACCAATTGTTATCTCCTCAAGGCTTAGTTTCTCGGCATATGGGGAAGGGAGCAGACGGGTGTTTCTTTTCCAATCTTCGGGTTGCGGTGCACCTATATAGTTTGTTATTCCAGTTCGTAAGGGATATTTTCCTGTCATTATTGATGCACGCGTAGGACTACAGTTAGGGGCAGCTGCATATGCCCGGGTAAATATCATTCCCTCTTTTGACAAGGCATCAATATTTGGGGTTTCATAAAAACTGCTGCCCGAATAACCTAAATCAGTCCAGCCAAGATCATCCACAAGGAAGAAGAGTATATTCATCTTCTCCTTTGCAGTTTGGGCACCAGAAAAAATTGGTTGTCCCATTAACATACATACACAAATTATACGCGTTATATGTTGGTTCGAATGCTTTAATCTTAATAACATCATAATAGTATTTTGGGATAATGATTATTACGAGTTTAGTTTATGACAAAAAAGATCAATAATTCATTTATTTCTGCTTTATGCAAGGTTCAAACCGTATGCTTTGAAAAATTGGGAATTAGCTTTGATTCATCGGAATGTTAATTCATCCCCAATCCTGTCTACAATGATGCCAAAATTTGGCAATTCCTTTACCCGAGAGCGAATTGAACTGATGCAGCGTTATATTGATCTGCATTTAAAGCATTAAAAACAAGCGGTTTCGATATTTATGTACCATTTGAGTTTAAAAATTTTGCTCATCCTGGTATTTAATCTGCAACACTTTAAGTTGGGATTTTAACGAATCTATTAAATCTGAATTCTCCGGATTTTTATAAATATTATGCATCTCGTTCGGATCATTTTTCAAGTCATAGAGTTCCCATGCATCGATGGGATCGTAAAAATGTATCAGTTTGTATCGTTTGGTAAGTATTCCGTAATGAGCTGTCATTCCATAAGATTGCTCATAATAATGGTAATAAACTTTATCTCGCCAATCGGACACATTTTTACCTGCCAATAAACTTTTCATGGAGGCACCTTGCATATCTGTTGGGATTGAAATACCCGCATAATCAAGAAGCGTGGGGGCAATGTCCAAATTCATTACAAAGTCGTATATTTTTTCACCAGCTTTAATGCCCTCTGGGTAACGGATCAACATGGGTGTCCGGAAAGACTCTTCATACATAAATCGTTTATCATACAATCCATGTTCACCTAAGTAGAAACCCTGGTCTGAGGTGTAAATCACTATTGTGTTTTTATCCAGACCGGAATTTTTAAGATATTGCAATACGCGACCAACATTGTCATCCACCGATTTAATGCATCGCAGATAGTCTTCCATGTACCGCTGGAATTGCCATTGCATCAGTTCCTCTTTTGTTTTTATCGATACATATTCATCATATTCTTTCTGGTATGCATTATCCCAAACTTTTCTTTGATCCGGAGTGAGCCTTCCCAGTTCCCTTTGATATGCTTTGGGGTTCCATTTATTGGTTTTCGATTCTTGGCATGTATCACAAGAGATTTTGCTGTCTTGATCAAGATCTAAATTATCTGCCATTCTTATTCCATTCCGTTGTAAAGCAAGTCTGCCTTCATAGTCGTCAAAAAAGGTAGCCGGATATTCGAACTTTCTGTCATTAAATAAATTAAGGTATTTAAGGGGGGGCATTTGGTTTCGGTGCGGAGCTTTATGATGGATCATTAAAAAAAAGGGCTTATTTTTGCCCGAATCTAACCAGTTCAGGGCTATATCTGTCGTGATATCCGTCACATAACCACTATATATGGTATCTTTTCCCATTTTAATAAAACCAGGATTATAATACTCCCCCTGCCCCGGAAGGATATTCCAGTAATCAAAACCTTGTGGTGTGCTTTTTAAATGCCATTTACCAACAATTGCCGTATGATAACCATGGGACCTTAATATTTTAGGCAAGGTTTGTTGATCTCCATCAAAACGATCATGGTTGTCTTTGAAACCATTTATATGTGAATATTTTCCTGTTAAAATGGCCGCCCTGCTTGGGCCACAGATGGAATTGTTAACAAAAGCCCTATACAGTAAGGCACCTTCATTGGCAATCTGATCTATGTTGGGAGTTTCGATCAGCGCTTTACTATATGCACTAATAGCCTGATAAGCATGATCATCTGACATGATAAAGATGATATTCGGTTTCTCCTGCATAGAAGTTTGAGCGGTAACGCAAAAAGTATACCCTAAACTCAACAGTGAGAGATAACTTATTGTTTTTATCTTCTTCCGCAACCCCAATTTATCCATTAATTATGAGATTAATAGTTGAAATAATCAACAAAGCTGTAAACAATCAGATGACTTCATCAAAAAAATTATGAAAACCCACATGCCTGTCCAACCCTGTTTTTATCAGATATTTTCCCCTTCGCCAATTACTTTTTTTTCCGACCTTAAAGTAACTAAAAAAAGTTAAGTCTCTGCCTGGTGAGCCAAAAAACTAATGTATTGACAGATAAAACCTTTTAAAGCCCTCCTGGCAGCTTAAACAAAAAAGGGTTTTTGTCTCCCCCACATTTTTTTCAGCCCACAGGGCAAGAAACTCCATTACTTTAAAGCCTGTAATTCAAAACAAACATAAAATAGAAACCTCATAAAGGAGATTATTCCAATCCTGGGTTAATATTTACCTCGCTTAAAGGTATAGGCCACGTTTCATCCTGGCCAACCCTGAATGCCTTTTTGGTAACAAACCATCGCTTGTAAGGATCATTGTAGCTGCCATCTTTCCGAAGTATAGTAGCTGTTGGGAAAGATGCACCAAAGAACCTGCCCTGCAATACTTCCCCTGCAATATTCCACCGGAGTAAGTCCCACAAACGAAGACCTTCACAAGCCAATTCTACCCGTCGCTCGTTCCGCAGGATCGTCCGCAGGGCATCGGGATTAGTTTCCGTTATCGGAGGCATGTTTACCGATGCTCTTGCACGAACTTTATTAATCGTGGCATCCAACAATGCTTGATCAATTAGTTGGCCAGCTTCTAATTTTGCTTCTAAATAGCTTAACAGTATTTCTGCATAACGTATTATAGGAATATCAACGCCTGTACTTGCCGGATTACCTGAATACCCTTCAATCATATACTTCCTCAAGGAATACCCTGTTTTCGTAACTGGGAGGGTAGTGGACAAGCGGTCAGGTGAACTGATCGAATCAGGATGGCTGATATATTGAACCCCATCAAAATTTGCCCCGTTTACAAAGATGGTATACCCCAATCTGGGATCCCTGTTTTTCCGGACATCCTCTACATCAAATCTTGGGTCCTCATACGAAAAAGGGGTTCCGTCGGTGAATTCATACGATTCAACCAAACTGGCCAGTGGGTTATAAAATACCCAGCCTCCTTTTACCGCAATATAGGTTTTTTGAAACATAGCATTGCCCAATAAATCCTGTACGAAAATACTGCTTAAAATAAGTTCATTGCTGGCTTCATTGCTTCCATTAAAAAGGCTTTCATAATCCGGATCAATGATGTTGTCGTTAAAATCAATGATCGTTTTGTAGGTTTCAGCGGCGTCGGCAAATTTACCCGAAGCCAGTTGTATCCTTCCCAGAAAGGCCAGGGCAGCCTGTTTTGAAGCCCTTCCAAATTCCCTCGCGGGTATATCTTTATGGCGTGGTAAATCAATGGTGGCAGCAGTGAGTTCCGTGATAACAAAATCAACGATTTGCTGTTTGGCTGTTTTGGTCACGGTGTTAGCTTCTTCCGCTGTCAATACTTTCGTAATCAGAGGGACAGCACCATAATGTTGCGAAAGATAAAAATATTCGCAAGCGCGTAAAAAGCGACCTTCGGCAATCATCCGATTAATTTTTTCTTCAGCCATCGGGGTTTGTGTCACATTTTCCATAAAGTAATTACACCTGGCAATCCTCAAATAGCTATGGTTCCAGTAATGACGCAAGAGCGGATTGGTGTTTACCAATTTACCGTCTGTCAACTGGTTTATCGGAGAACTTGCCCCTCTTCTATCGTAAGCATTGTCGGTAGCCATCTCGTCAAATAGCAAACCGGAATAGGACCACCAACCTGTGGGGTTCACATCTCCCCCATTATAACGTTGGTCACCCCTGTACATTCCCGTTAGTGCCAACAAAGCATTTTGTTCCGAACTCCAAAAGCCGACATTCGAAAAATTAGACAAAGGAACTTTATTTAATTCCTCCTCACACGAGACCGATAAAACTGCCAGTAAGATCAACAAGGCTGTTAATCTACTGAAATAAAGGTTTAATATATTTTTAACGTTCATGATTTATTAATTTAAAAGTTAGCAACTATGCCAAAAGTGAAATTCTTTAAAATGGGATAATAATCTTTTAGCCCTGCATTAATTTCCGGATCCCATCCTTCTCTGTAACCGCTGAAGGTCAGCAGATTTTCAGCACTTACATTCAACTGCAAACTACTTAAGCCCAAAGTCCTCACTACCGATAAAGGCAGGGTGTAACCCAATTGTATGTTTCTTAATTTTATATATGACGCATTCAGTACCCAGTAATCTGACAAAACAGTATTTGGGGTACCAGTATTAGGTATCAACTCTAAGCGTGGATATTTCGCATTCGGGTTAGGGCTTTCTTGTGTCCATCGTTCATCAGCTTGCCAGCGCTGTACATTCCCATCCGAAAAAAAGAAAGCATACCCTGCGTTGTTGTTAAGCCGCCCTTGTACCCCTGCCACACCCTGAATTAACATGTTCAGGCTAAAACCTTTGTAATTTGCTCCGATGTTTAATCCAAAAGAGTAGTTTGGAAGGGTACTTCCCAGGATTTTTCGATCGTAAGCAGCATCTACCTTTCCATCAGGAACTCCTTCTGGTCCACTAATATCCTTATATTTAATGTCTCCAGGTTGTGGCAGAGGATTGATAGCTGACTGATTGCTGATTGCGGTATAACTGGCCACGTCCTCTTCATCCACGTATAAACCATCTGAAACATACCCGTAGTAATTCCACATGGGATATCCGATGAACAAACTGGAGCCATTCCCAATCATTCCGTTTGGTTGTGTCACGTTGGCCACCCCGAGATCCAATACTTCGTTATGTAAAATCGAGAAATTTGCAGCAAAGGAGTATTGAAAGTCACCTATGTTGTTGCGGTGATCGATTGTAAATTCCCATCCCCTGTTTTCCAGCGAACCGGAATTGGTTTCCCCGATACTGAACCCCAAAACGTTTGACACACTTGCACTGGGCGACACCAGGATGTC
The DNA here is from genome assembly GCA_963779845.1 of uncultured Bacteroidales bacterium. Lineage (GTDB taxonomy): Bacteria > Bacteroidota > Bacteroidia > Bacteroidales > CAVZZV01. The sequence continues at coordinate 52,666 of CAVZZV010000002.1, forward strand.
ATAGGTATATCGGTTGTAGTAGGTGGCACTCAAATTCATTTTTCCGCTCCATAAACGGGCATCGAAACCCACATCGTAGCTGCGGGTAGATTCCCAGTGGATATTCTGATCAACCAATGTTGTACTGGCAACACCGGTATTAACACTATTTCCAAATCCATAATTATATCCGGTATTCAGGACTTCCTGATATGGGTAATTCCCAATATCCTGGTTTCCCAGTATGCCGTAGGAAGCCTTTAATTTTAGATCGTCCAGAAAATGGAAGCGGTCCTTCATGAATTTTTCTTCCGATATTCTCCAACCCACTGCTCCTGAAGGAAAAAAAGCGTATTTACTGTTGGCGGGAAAACGGGAAGACCCATCGTAGCGTAATACGCCTTCAAGCAAATAGCGATTGTCATAATTGTATTTTACCCTCCCAAAATAAGAATCTAAAGCAAATTCGTTTGCTGCTCCACTGTTAGTCTGCCCATCGGCGGAACCCGCATTTAAAACAGTAATGTTATTGCTTGGAAAGTCCAGTCGATTAGAGCCTACATTTTCATGATAATTGGCTTCAAAGGAATGGGCGGCCAACACATCAAAACGATGCTTGCCAAGATCTTTCTTATATTCCACCAATTGTTGTAATGTTTTATAACTATTAAAAATATTATTTACCGTCAAACTTGATGGCGTAAGAAAAACATTGTCATTGAGCCGTTGGGTTGCCTCAAATGCATCGTTCCTCCCGTTCAACTGGGTATATCCCGCCAATCAACGAAACTTTTAAATTTTTAAAAACATCCCAATCCAAGCGGGCATTACTGTTCAAATCTGTTGTTTTGTTTTTATAAAAACCATCACTGGCCAATAACGAAACTGGTGTTCCTACCCCGGCTAATCCTAATCCATAATCCCCATTGCTCAATATCGCAGGATAAATTGCCGGATACCTGAGCACCCAACCGATAATGCCTAAAGTCCCTTGTGCATTGCCAGGAACAGACCCGGGAGTATTTGGCTGGTTATCGAGTGCCTGAATACCGGACAACCTGGTTGTCAATGTCAGGTTTTTTGCCAACTTAGAAGTAAGGTTAAGGCGTATGTTATATCGGTTGTAATCGTTCTTGTCAATAATACCATTTTGGTACAAATATCCCATAGACAACAAATATTGCGTTTCACCCACTTTTTGTGAAATGGTGAGGTTGTGTGCCGTCTGAACGGAATTGTCTTTAAATATCTCATCAATATAATCCACGTTTGGGTAATGATCCGGGTCGGAACCATCTTTAAATTTTTGGATTTCTTCATCGGTATAGCCTCCCGCTCCACCTCCGGTTGCTTCATTTAACAATTCTGCATATTCCCACGAATCCACATACTTTGGAAATTTGGAAGGTCTTTGAACCCCAAAATGTGCATTGTAAGAGATTTTAATTTTTTCGCTTTTCCCGGATTTGGTAGTGATCAGGATCACACCATTGGCTGCACGTGACCCATAAATAGCTGCAGATGACGCATCTTTTAAAACCGATATTTTTTCCACATCGTTTGGATCGATGTTGTCCATTGAATTGACGGGAATTCCGTCGACCAAGACTAAAGGTTCAGTTCCGGCTCCAAAAGAACCTACACCGCGAATCAGGATGCTCCCTCCCGGTGCCCCTGGTTGTCCGGAACGCTGTATGACGGTTACTCCTGAAAGCTGCCCAGTTAGTGCTTGTCGCAACTGAGGAGTTGCCCTTTCATTGATATTTTCGGCATTTATTTGAGAAACCGAACCAATAACATCGGCTCTCCTTTGGCTTCCATAACCAACCACTACCACTTCATCAATTGCCTTGAAATCCGTGTTGAGTTGCACATCAATTTTTGACAGGTTATTTACCGATATTTCTTGTGTCTGCATCCCGATGAATGAAAAAACCAGCGTGGCATCGCCGGGCACGTTGGCAAGCAAATAGTTCCCATCAGCATTAGTAATGGTGCCGCTGGAAGATCCTTTCACTTGAACAGTTACACCAGGAAGCGGTTGGCCGCTAGTGTCGGTAACTTTGCCGGAAACGGACTTTTGTTGTTGTTGATTTTGAGAAAGGAAAGAGGGAGCCAGGATAATTTTCCGGTCAATAATGGTGTAAACCACATCGGTTCCTCTAAAAAGCTTATCAAGTACTATATTAATCTTCTCGTTATTAGCAGAGAAAGAAACTTCGCGATCTATGTCAACTAGTTTTTCGTTGTAGAGAAAGAAAAACTCTGAGAGTTCTTCAATTTCGTCCATCGCTTCCACTAATCTGGTATTAGAAAAATTAAGTGAAAGCCTGGCCTTTTGAGAATAGGTATCATTTGCAAAAGCTTGAAGGACAGAAACGAGTAGCAAGAATAGAGTAATTCGCATAATTCTGAATGTTTTCATTAAATAATGGAAATCACATTCATAAAAAAGTCTTAGTTTTTTCATAAATTTGCAATATTAAAAGTTAAAAAATTTGAAAAAGTTTTTTGAAGGAAATCGTTGGCGCGATTTCCTTTTTTTGTTTAGTTATGGATCATCTCTTAATTTCATTTTACTTAAATTTTGTTTAGATTAATAGCCTTTTTTCTTGTACAATATCACTTTCGTTTTCTGTATTGTTCCATCATCCAGTAGTTTTCGATCTGTAATCCGATATCCTATGGGTGAAGTCATACTCAAATAGCGAAGGACCTCTTCCAGAGAATCATCCTGAAAAGTTCCGCTGAAAACGTACTTTTCTAACTCCTTACCAACCAGCTCCAAATCCACATTATACCATCGTTCAATTCGTCGCGTAACTTCTGCCATTGGGTCACCCCGGAATACAAGTTTACCCTCTTTCCATGCAGAAAATTTTGAAGCGTCGGTTGCTTCAATATTAATAATTCCATCATTAAAAATCAATCGTTCATCAGGTTTCATTTCAATGGCTGTTGTTAGACCTGAAGTAGAAAATTCAACCTTCCCTTCTTCAAGTACAACCTCCAGGTATTCTTCTTCGGAATAAGAATTGAGGTTAAACTTTGTTCCCAACACCTTCACTTTTGAATCTCCAGCTGCTATTTCAAATGGATGTTCTGTATCATGTGCCACATCGAACCAGGCTTCTCCATTCAAAACAATTTGCCTATTATTACTAAACGGAAGACTATAATCGAGAGAAGAGCCACTGTTTAGCCATCCTGTGGTGCCATCGGGCAAAGAAAAACTGAACCGTGAACCCAGTGGTGCAAACAAGGTAGATTTTACCGGACTTTCAGCTAAAATTGGTTCTTCCTGTTTTTGTTCCATAAACCCGATAGCACCGGCTATAAGTATGGGAATAAGCAACACAGCTGCTGCCACCGAGTACCAACGATAAATCTTTTTTACAATGGTTTGTTTTTTCTGATTTCCATTTTTATTAATGGTATGGTGAATGCGGTCAAGCAAATACGCAAGGTTATGATTTTCTTCAGGATGATTCTTCAGATATTCATCAAATTTCTTCTGTATCTGTTGTCTGAATTCGCTATTATCTTCATTATCCGTAAAGAGGGTCAAAATGTATTTTTCCTCCTCTGTATCGGAAAGTCCGTTACTGAACCGATCCAGTTTATCTATATCTTTTTGATTAAACATTCACTTTTATTTTAAAAATCCTCCTTGAAATACAGGAGGATTTTTTACTTAACTAACTAAACTATCACTATGAAAAAAATGTATAGTCTTCTACCTTATAACTAATATGCTCTCACTAATGAAATCTCACGTAAAAAATGAACTTTTTTTTCATTTCCAATGAAACCCACCACAAGTAGCGCATATACAGTCTTTTAAAATGGGTGTTTTTATTGAATAAAAATAGCGAAGAATAGTAAAAGGGCGAAATTCTTTTCGGATAAGTTTTTTCGTAAGAATTTAATAGTAGCTGATATTTGATTATCGACCGTTCCCGGAGCCAGGTTCATTTCATCTGCAATTTCCCGTGTACTTTTTCCCTCTTTCCGGCTTTTTATAAATATCACTTTTTGCTTTTCAGGAAGTTTATCAATCAACTTTTCAATTTGTTCAAGGGTTGATTTATATTCCAACTGGTCTTCCAAATTAACGGAAAGGTTTTCTTTAAACCCAATTTCATTTTGAAACTTTACCTGGATTTGCTTTTTCCTGAAAAGCCCACACAGATTATGGTAAGTGATAGTAAAAAGATAAGATTTAAGGGAAAATTCTTTTTTTAGGTTAGCACGGTTTTCCCATATTTTGAGAAAAACATCCTGAACAAGCTCTTCTGTATATTCCTTCGACTTAAGATATTTTAAGGCGAATCCGAACAATCGGTCTCCGTACTTTCTAAAGATCTGGTCAAATGCTTCTATGTCTCCCTTTTGAAGCTTTTCGACCAATTCATAATCGGAATGATGTTCATATTTAGCCATTTAAGTTTAAATTTTCTAATACAAATATAAAGAAAAGAAATTTAAGGAAGATTTTTGAGATTGCAAAGGAGGAGTTAGGAGTTATTAAACTTCAAATCAAGGATATTGAAGAAAAACAAATACCTGAACTGCTGAAGAAACTGGAAAAAGCTGGTGCTCCGGCTATTATGGAATAGAGCCTGACAACTTTACTCACCAATGATTTCAAAGTAGCCAGAATCACCAGAAAACCTGACGCTGTTTTTTGATATATTCTCAGTTTCCACGGACAATCCGCCACTGCAAATAACCAAGGGTCTGGTCTTGAATGGTAAGCTAAATTCTACCACTTCTCCTCCTGCAGCCAGTCCGGTTATTCTACGTTCAGAATCATTATTCGAGCGTGAGTCATAACTAAATATGCCCAGTACATGAATTGGTTTCTGTTTGGCTTCTTATACGGACCTTATGTAATCCGAAACCCAGGTTCAGTATACCCTTCCGGTTCTCTAAAAAGTTGAGATTATTATCGGTATCCACAAATCCAATATTGGTAGTCTGAGACAAGCTTAGCTCATCGTCGACATAGACTTCAAGTAACCCTCCCTCAGGATTATCTACATAAGCCACAGATAGATCAGTTCCTAATACATCTATTTCAATAGATTTTCCGGGCATCAGTGTGATCATTTTCGATCCGTAAGGAGCACCCCATTCTGAGGAAAAATCTAAAACTTTTACTCCTTTGATTTTCCAATTGAGATTATCCATTGGGAAAAACCGTCTATTGGGATTTATTTTGGAATCAACATAGGTCAATGTAGCGTTTGTACCTTTGATTTCAAGAATATGTCTGTCTCCAAGTCTACAGTGGCCATGTCTAAACATTGAATTCCGGAGGTCTCTATTGGGTAAGGATCGACGAGATTGCAATTGGATTCCGTCAACGTAGGGTTCAGGAGGTTCATTATCTACTCTGCCCCAGCAATTAATGGCGTTATCTTCAAAAATAAACCTGTTTTTTCTTATTCTTGAGCTGGTGGAATCAAAGGTTACCATTTCTCCCTCCCAGCCATAAGTATTTTCATGAACTCGTTCAGGTAATTGAAGCTGAGCCTGTCCTGTTTCAATAGGATCCCAACACTCGAAGGCTTTTTCAATTTGTTTAAACCAGAGATAATGGCCAGCAGCTTGTGGATGACCATCTGCCGGAACCAATGCATATCTGTTGCACCATCGTACAAGGTCATCGAATGTTTTACTGAAGTCGATATATGGGATTTGATACCTTAAAGACAAGGCTTGTAAGTCCCCCGTATTCGGCGTATAAGATCCGAAATTTTGAAATTGGCAAAAAAGAAATTCTGTATTCGGATAATGGCTTTGAATCCATCTGATAGAACCCTCAAAAACAGCTACTTCATCGGGGGTATCCGTTTTTTCGTTTGCACCACTTCCGAAAATTACCAAATCAGGTCTGGGACCCTCTTGGCGGGCAAACAAGTCCGGGTATAGATCTTCCCATGAACTGCCTTCCTTGTGGCCATTAGCGTTTGGATCGGGAGGGATCGAAAGTGAGCAATATTTCTTTAAACCGGATTGAGCCTCTCCTACTGAAGAACCGCCACATGCCATAAAATTAATACATATTTGATCGGCGGTAAGATTAAACTTTCGCATCAATTCAAGTTTTAACCTTCCCGCATAGGTAAAATAATGTCGCCATTGTCCGAAATAACCTTCAAGATCAGGACGATTTACCATTGTCGCATTGAAAAGACCTTCTGCTAGGGGTTGTTTGAAAGTCTCTGATGATGGATCTTCATCATAAAGATACATGGGTGGGTTGGCACTACCAATATCTATACTTGAGCCCATTACGATAATATGAATTGGCTCCCCTTTCCATAATTTCTGGATGGTCCTGGGTAGGTGTTTATAGTAACTGGTCATTTCTCTGGGCCCGGGTGTTTCAACGCTTCGGGGTCCCGTTAATGAAAGCTTTGGTGAGTATATGTAAACAGTATCTTCATTGTCAATATTCTCAAACTCTACCCTAATCCCAATGGTATTAATATCTGAGGAACTGGATATGTTTCCCACGGAAACTTTTCCTTCAATAACTGCATCTTCTATTAAAATTGAGGTTTTGCCAGCATTTTCATTGGAGGCAATATATTCCTTGGCCACTACCAGCTCACCTCTTGAATGTCTTGGGAATGTATCCGAGCGGTCCATTCCAAAATCTTCTGGAATCCACTCCCCATCTTCGCTGTCCAACTTCATGAGCATTATCCTGGCCTTGATTTGATTTCCCTCCTTTTGATAGCCATGTACTGAAAGCCTCAGCTGATCATTGTGAGAAAGACCTGCTTCGGGTAGGGTAAAAAACTGCCAGATCTTTTTACCTGGCTGAATTGCAACAATATTATGAGTAGAAAAATCTGGGCGGATCATATCTGAAACATGTGATTCCCTTATAGTTTCTATGTCTCCCCACGATTCAGTATTCCAGAACGCTGTATTATGAGACGAAAAATTCCCAGGTTGCCCTTCGCGGTGATTGATAAAGGCATGAAAATCAAAGTTTGAATTCAGCAACAAATTTGCCGAATTGCTTTCAACCTGTGAGAAAGCTGGGAAGATAAAAATGAGTCCAATTATGGGAATCAATATCAGCTTTCTTAATTCTAATTCTTTCATAGAGTTTTATTTAAATACTTGTCTTTTAATTGCCTGGACTAAAAGGTGGGGATTCTGTTCCAAGATGAAATCAAAATTGTATGCACTTTGGACTCACTTTAATTATACACCACCTGAAAATCTATTAAACAATTACTGGATGATCCACAATCTCTTCTGTTGTCCTGTCCCAGTAAAGTTTTTTTCCTTCCCGATAAGCTTGTGTGGCCATAATGCTGGCTACAGAATGCCAGAAACCGGTATGAATGTTCCCATTGGGTACTTTACTTCTTTCCCTCATGCAATCAATCCAATTATCTAGGTGATATCTGCTGTTATCACTAACGTTAACAGGGCCCATTTTCATCTCATATTCTTCGGTGGTTATGATTTCTGCTTTTCCACCTTTAACAGCCTCTTTCATACCTTCATAAAAATCAAAGCCACCTGGCAAGATGCTGATGCTCGGGAATAAAAAACCAGCGGGAACTACCTTCTCCTCCATGTGCGAACAAGGTTCCCTCTTTTCCCCGGATACAGGTGTAATCGCCAAATTTATTTGCATAATTTGAGGTGTAGGAATGTAAGAAACTTTGCATCGTCATAGATTGCCAGTGCCTGGAAGGTGTCAGGGTTTTGACGAATATCCGGCCAGCCAAATATTCCACCATTTGCTACCATCGAATCAGGAATAGCTGTATCTGTATAAAAATGAACTAATCCGCTGGCATGACTCATCCATTGTGAGGTAATCCCGCCAGAATAATCACGAAATATCCTGAATTCAAAATATTTCCATGGATCGAACGGAACATAGGGCTTACCAAGAAGCCAGCGGTTCCAGTCGGTATCTTCTTCTCTTATAGCGGCAACATCCGGATCTTCGGAACATGCCAGCGGTGATCATTGTCATTCCAGACTTGTTCGATCTTTGTTATTTGTCCAAGTTTTCCTGAGCGAACAATTTCACGTACTTTCAATTGAATAGGATCGCTTACCCATTGCGAACCCAATTGTACCACCTGATTAGAAGCGAGAACAGCACTTCGAGCCAATTTTGCATCTTTCACATCGATAGCCATGGGTTTTTCACAATAACAATCTTTGCCTGCTTTTACTACCTCTGCCAATAGCTTTGCATGCTGAAAATCACCTGTACCGATCATGACAGCATCAAGTGATGGCATGTTTAGCATTTCTTCTGAATATTTAAACTGTTTCACATCTGCCCCAAATAATTTTTTGCAATTGGCGGCAGCCTTTTCTTTATTGTTTTTCCAAATATCACATACGGCAACTACACCGAGGTTTTTGTCTTTCGCTGATGTGTTCACCATACTCTGATGCCCAGTGCTCCGGGAACCACAGCCCAAAAATCCAATATTAATCCGATCATTGGAACCAATAATTCGTTTATAGGAAACTGCGCTCATAGGCAACGCACCGGATGTAACAGAGATGCCTGCTAAACCAGCTGCTGTTTTACCAATGAAATTTCTACGTGATACACTTTTTTTAGTCATCATGAGTGTATTTTTAATTAATTGGGTTCTGTCGCATCTTTTCAACAATCGACTAAAATACTAAATTAAATTTTAATCTATGTGAAATCCCCCCGAAAAAATGAGCCAGTCTAAAATGGATATTTTTTCTATGTGGAGCATATTGGAATCGAACCGATGACCTCTTGACTGCCAGTCAAATTTATGTCTTTCCTATATTTTCCTATTCTTGGTTAATAATTGACTATCAGTAATAAAATGGATATGGGATTTATTTAAATGACACAACCCGATTCTCCCAAAAGTCCAACCCAGAAATACCGTTTAACAGCTAAAGGAAAGGAAGTAAAAATCCAATTAGAAAATAATTCGTCGAAATAATAGTGAGTATAAAAATTACCTGTGTTGGTGTTAAATTTTTAAAAAGTTTAACAGTAAATTACGGGAATCAAATCTTTTTGAAATAAGTCTGTACAAAAATAATAGTAACCTTTATTCCTGAACGAAATATTCCTTTTACCAAAAAGAAATCTCATCTACTTATTAATTTCCTGTGCATCAACATTCTATTCGTTCCTGAATATCTGATAATAGATAACAAAATAACCTTCCTGAACCTTAGGATGGAAACTGTCCAGGACTTTAGAAGTCCTTCCTTCATCCAATAAAATATTCTGGTATTCCTTTTGCTCCTTTATTTTTCCATCTAAATCTTTTATGGTGACGATCAGATTTACCTTTTCCGCATTGCCAAGATGCATGATCACAGGTTCGATTTCATCCTCCGGACCATAAACAATATCCACATTATGACTTCCCGCAAGTGTGTGCTGGAATGCCATTTTAACGGCATAAAAGCCAAGTTTAGCATATCCATAATAATCAATCAGGGGTTTTTCATAGGTTGCGGTATTGCCTCCGCCGTGTAATGTACACCAGGCTAAACCATCATAATCCAACCAGCGTTTTTTCTTGTATGCTTCAAATCCGCTGAAGGCTTGCCAGGCTTGACTTGTCTCCCATTCATTCACTGTCAGTTGCCTTCCAATCGAGCCTTCATCATATTCCAGTTCATAGGATTTAATCTGATAAGAAGGTTTGCCTTTGCGCAAGTTCCAATTGGGCTGTGCAGCAGATTCTTCGCTTTCGAAGTCAAAATATGCTCTCTCTTTACTGTTCAGATAATCGGTCCTGTATCCTGCCACTCTCCAGCCCTGCTCTCCACTCCAATCTTTTGGATAGGGATACATTCGCAGCGTGGACCAATCTGTACCATAACCGGTAGCATGATCCATATCACCCCTGGTAATATTGGAGGCCGTCCAGATGGGAGCCGGATCTACGGGATTTCCCTTCTGATCGAGAGTTCCCTCATCATTTCTGGGAAATAACCTGGAATTATTGGCAACAGGACTTATCAGGCGGCTGGGATCATGAGGATATATGTGGTCATATACTTTCTCATACCATGGAACCACCTCCGAATTAAAGTCGATAAATTTCGGATGATTTCCCGGTTGCCACATTACAATGGAGGGATGATTCCGAACCTGTTTCACATATTTCGGTAATCCCTCGAAATCAAGTAGCCAGGGACTCCCTGTTCGTACCCAGGTACCGGTAGTCCATTGAAACATTACACCAAGCTGATCTCCTAATTCGGCCATCCGTGGATCATTGACGCCACCTTTCATTCCATGATGAATACTCATTCGAATGGTGTTGGCGTTCATGTTTTTGATCATCAATATTTCTTTGACCAGCCATTCTTCCGGTCCGGCCCTGAGCCATTCAGTAATTTTATCTAGTGGGGATTTATAACCAAACAATAAAGCACCATTCATCATGGAAGGCTTTCCATTGATCCGAAAAGTTCCACCTTCCTGGCTTACTGTGCGTATGCCTGTAGTAAATACAAAATCATCAATGGATTCTCCATCTTCATTAAATAAAGTAGTTACAACTTTATAAAGGAAGGGCTGTTCCGGTGTCCATAACTCCGGTCTGGGAATCGTTACATCAGTAATGAATTCCACATTTTTCATCAAACGCAAAGAAACCGGGATTTCTTTTGTAACAATAGGTTTTGATGATTCCACAGGATACCAAGGAAGAAATTCAATTTTAAGATGTCCTGAGAATTCTCTTGTTTTTTTCATTTCACGTTCTTCAAATTCCCAATCTTCATTAATAAGATTGATTCTTAGCTCCTGTTCCGCAAAATGATCATTAATTGATTTTGTGAAAGTAAATAGATCCTGAATATGACTTTTATCCGTTAAATCAATATGCATTCTACCTGCGAACCATCCAGTAAATAAATCAGAGGCTGTATGCCTGTTTGTATGTTGTACCTTATTGGGAAATACTTTGACAGCAATAATATTTTCTTTATCGCTAATAAGATATTCGGAAATATCAAGTGTTCCTGGATATCGATGATGTTGCACCAACACAACTTGTCCGTTGATCCAGATTTCTCCACCCGGATCCAGCGTTTCGTAATTTAAACACGCTTTTTCAAATTCTCCGGGTGTGAAAGTCGTACGCATATAGAGATCCTCTCCGGCATAACGTTCTCCTCCGTGAGGATGGGGAAGTGTTGTTGCAGGCCAGTGATTATCATCATAATCCAGACTTTGCCAGTTTTCCATATTTGGTTTTAGGGCAAAATCCTGGTCGATAAAAGTATTTATACTAAAAGGTACATCCCTTGTATGAGAATCTTCAGTAAATTCGGCTTTTTCGTAGCTGACACCATAGACATCATCCAGCACAAGCCCCTGTTCCCCGCGAATTACCAGTTGATTTACAGATTGGCAGGTTAAAAGGGGAATAAAATCGGCTACCAGCTTCTCATTTAGGTATACATTATAGCGACAGTTTTCAAGATCAACCTCCAATTTTAAAGTTCTCGAATCAAAAGCTGTATTCTGTTTTATGACGTAACTAACTTCTTCCCCTTTGGAATGAATAAGCAATTCATCACCTTTTATTTCCAGGGAAGCCACAGGCGTTTCATCACTGGCCAGGCTGAATCTGGATTTACTTATGTTTCCACTTAACTTCCATTCAATAAAAAAACGCCATTTCTGTTTGTCAATGGGAATAATGATTTCATCATCCCTGATAAACCTTAACTGCTCATTTTCTGTTTCAACGGCCTTATTGTCTTTCCAAACCTGCATTTCAGCAATCTCGCTTTTTTCCATGCCGGATTTATACCCCATCCATTTCCAGGATTTAAGTGGAATTCTTTTCCTTACCTCAGGCTCCGGTTGTGGTTTTAATTTACTCATTGCCTGCGTAAGTTGGTCATCTGATACAACTTTGGTATCCAGGTTAGGATCATTAAAAAATTCTTTAGCTGCTTTAGCATAATGTTTTAAGTATTCCACTCTATCTTCTGTGTTGAAAACAGCGGTTTCACCTTTGAAGTCAGTTTCCCCGTTTGCTTTCGGACTATTGGAAAGGTATCTCAATTCAAATGATTCAGAAATAGGTTGAGATAAAGCAGATATTTCAAAAAGAAAAAATAGGACTACGAATAATATTGGTGATTTCATTTTTTGAGGTTATACTATTTTGACTGTTATAAACTAATGTCGCCTTCAGGGTTTGGTATTGATTCCGGCGTTCCTATTTTCCCAACAATTTTTTCGTTGATAATTTCGAATATAATCTGGTCTTTGCCATTGCTGCCAATCATATTTTGTCCATTTCCCCATTCCGGGTGGCCACCAATAAAGAGCCTTTGAAAAAATTTGTGTAAACGGGTAGCTACTCATATTCTGCATCTATCGCCAAATTTAATAATAAATTGATTAATAATAATTCCCCGGGATCTAATTGGCATGGTCCATTTCTGTTGGATGTTATTTACTGCCAGGTAAACAGCATTGATCGCCTGGCGGATACCTGCCAGATTATCAGTACATGCTATCAAGATGTCCTCTACTCCTCGATCCTTTAAAACTGTTTGTACATTCATCCAGAAAGAGGCGCTTTCGGTCTCTGAGATCCACATACCAAGTACTTAATGTTGATTTTTAAGGTTTTATTACTGTAACCGTTGCGACTGTTATCGCTACCGTTTTCCCTGGATTGATTCTTTTCGTAGCCAAGATGCTCATCCATCTCCGCTTTTAATATGCCTTCAACAGCTTGTTTGTAGAGGTCATGGAAAAAATCATCAAGTTCTCCCTGGGATTACACAAAATTCTTTACACTTCCCATTTTTATTTTTTTACTCTTTATGAATCCACAAAAGTGGGATGTATGTAAAATTTGGTCGCCAAGTGATACAATTGTGTTAACTATTATTTAAGTATCTTCACTGGAAAATCAAATTAAAGCTAACGATCGCTATGTAAGAATGACACCTTATTATTACAATCTTCATACATTATCTTGTCTTTGCTTAACTTGCTGTTTATTATCCTAATATACCTTGATCCATTGCCTTTCACAAGTATTTTTTTACTTGATTTACCCATATTTTCAATTATGATATTTGAACTGTTATCAAATGTTAGAACTACATCATCCTTAGGCTCAACATTTATGTTTTTAATTAGAATTGCATTCGCATCGATCATTAAAATTCCTTGTTCCGACTTTACATTTATATTTTCCATGGTAATCGCTTCGATGGGCATTTCTGGCAATCCCTGTATTCGAATAGCATATTCTCCTGCATGTTCGCATTGAATATTTCGGAAATTCATATTTCGGATTCGGGGAGTCATTCTGGTTAGTGGATGAGCCGGATATCGTTCGGTATAGCGGGGCATATGTATTTTTATGGCTTCGTTAACCATTGACCCCATCTTTATATCTTCAAACCAAACATTTTCAATGGCTTCGCCTCTTCCACGTGCTGTTTTAATCCTTAATCCTCGATCTGTTCCATTAAACTCACAATCGTGAATATAAATGTTTCGAATCCCGCCCGATGTTTCGCTTCCGATAACTACGCCACCATGGCCTTTTAAACTCACACAATCTTTAACTTCAATATTCTCGGTTGGAATTCCTTTTTTATATCCATCAATTCCCCTACCGGATTTTAGTGTAATGCAATCGTCTCCTGTGTTTAACGTGCAACCTTCTATCAATACATTTTTACAGGATGAAAGGTTAATACCATCACCATTCCCGGTTTTTCCATATTCTCCGATCGTTTCTACGGATACATTTCTGATGGTAATATTCTCTGAATAAACCGGATTAACCGTCCAGTAAGCGCCATATTTTACTGTAATATCTTCTATTAGAATATTCTTACAATAAATAGGCATTATAAAACAAGGTGCAAGTAAAGTTTTATTTATGTCATCAAATATACGTTCACTAAGCGGGACATCATTTTCTGCCATTTCCATTAAGCTTACAAAGGGGTCTTCGCTTTCTGGAATTGCATTTCGATAATCCCACCAGGTTTTACCCTGCCCAAATAAAACTGCTTTACCAATTACTCCAATATTAGATGCGCCGTTTGCATAAATAAAGGCTGAATGTTTGTAGCAATCTATTCCCTGATGCCGGGAAAGCACAGCCGGAAGATAATCATCGGTGTCGGTACTGAACAGAATTTCAGTTCCCTCTTCAAATTTCACGCATACATTATCTTTCAAAACAATTGGGCCTACCAGCCATTTCCCTTTGGGCACTGTAACGTAACCTCCTCCTGAGTTTGTTGCTTTTTCAATGGCATCAGCGAATGCTTTTGTACATTTTTCCTTTCCTCCTTCCCGGGCTCCAAAATCCATGACGGAAAAATATTTTTCCGGAAAGGTAGGCTGGTTGACCTCTATTTCAAATGGCGGGGTAGTTTTATCTTGAGCCTGAGAAGGGTCAAAAAACATAACCAACAGTAGCAAAAGACATATTCTCCTATTCATTTTCTATTATTTTTGTTTGAGTATTACTTTTTCAAATTTTCAATTTGCTTTTTTAAGTATAAAACATAATTATCAGAAATCATCGACGCCGTCATCCATTTCGTTCGATTCCAATGTCTTCTCGCCATTGATAACTGAAGCATATTTCCTGCGAGCTTCAACCAGTTTAATGCCACGTGCAATCTTCTGTTCGTAATCTCCCTGTTGGTCATTACTACGCAAAAGTTTGGTACCGGAGGCATCATCCGCACCTTCCTCTATCACTGGTAGTTTGAACCAACATATATCCAAATCGTCCTTGTGGGTCGTGCGAAAATCGACCAGCCTTTGAGTAGCCTCTAAACGCTCTTTAAGCGGTGCCTCTGAACCCAAACGATTGAGATTGATAGCATGAAAGGCAAGTCGGGAGTGCTGATTGGAGAGCTGCAATTGTTTGATCAAACGCAACTGTTCAGGGGTGATATACTTGCTCCTTTCTTTCGGATTGAGATTGTTGTAATCTCTACCTCCCTGAAGTGCCTTGGCAGCCGCCTGCGCCAAAATGGCATCTGTCTTATCGAAGTCAGCATCATTGTATAGCAGATCAACACACAAAAGCTGCTTACTACGGAAAAGCTTCTGTCCGGGGGTAATGCTAAAGATTAAATCCTTATTCTTCATCGCGCGCCCTTCCCACATATTTTCACGCCAGTAAGCGTAGTATGATTTAATATCGTCTGCAGCTGCGCCATAGGCACTGCAATACTCATCTTCTAATTCTGAAAATGTTGCATTAGGGTCATTAAAAGCCTTGGACATGACATAGTTTGTTATACCGGTAGTCGGCCAAAAACCATATTTAGTATCGTAATCAGTTCCACGTAAAGTAAAGTATTGATTAGCGATTTTGTACTTTTCAAACATGAACTTTTCAAAACCCATAGGAAGTCCGGTATCTTGATTCAAATCGTTGGGACGCAAATAGACTATCTGCGCATTGGCTTTTTTCCATTTCTGGTAATAGTCATGGGATTCCTCGTGAGTGACCATTAAATTTGGCAGAAGAGAAGACGATGATATTATCTTCCAATTTCTCACGACGTGGTGGAAAATGGTAACGGCTGTAAGCATAAAAGAGAGTATGCACATCTGGCCTAAGTTCACGAGCTTTGCGCTGAACCGCATTGGTAAAATAGACATAACGATCAGTCATATGACGATCATTAATGTTCAATTCCTCTTCGCCTGGCAATACAACATCGAGCGCCAAACATTCTTCACAAACGCAAAAGTTACGCGAGTCATTTTCAATTACATTAAGATACTGCGGCATACCTTTTTCTTGCCATTCTTCAATAATTTTATCCACCAGTGCTGTACTGCTACAGCACATCTTAATGCGATTGGCGCGCTTTTCTCCACCAACTGGAGCACGAGTGCCTTTATCGGACAAAGCGAAAAATTCAGGATTGGTTTTACCATACTTTTCCCACCATTTAGTGAAAGAATGACCATAGCCAAAATTAATATGACTGCCCAATCGCATGCGTCTACGCCAATCAAGTTCCTTTTCATTATGCTTCTTAAATTCCTCAAGTGTGTAAAAGTCATGTTTCACATCCACCTGATCGTTACGAAAGCACATTCTTATGTGACGCTTCACTAATTCCTGTTCCCAGGAATAATTTCCGCTATCAAAAACGATGTTCTTACTATGTGGATAGAGTGTTCCATCTCTACCAGGCTGAACCCAACGCACACCCAAATCTTCTAAAAACATATACACTGCGAAAGCGGAGCCATATCGTGGTTTTTTATCGCCAATCGAATCATCGCCATACAAATAGGTGGCCTTACTCCCTCGAACCTGTTTCGCCTCTTCCGGCTTGAGTGCTTCATTGTCATAATCAGGAGCGATACCAACGTAGAACGTGTAATTACCTTCTAGCGGGGTGGAGGTTATCTTTATAGTTTCACCAGTGATTAATTTTAAATGGTCTGTCAACTCCCGGGCAGCTAAAGATACTTGTTCATTAGGCTCTTCTCCTACAACGATGACGCACTTTTTTGGATTGACTACAATCTGCTTACTAGATGCCCAATTATTAGCATTCTTACTTTGCTTTGCGTAAATTGTGAACACACTTGCTCCTACGATAGCCAACGCAACAGCTATTGTGGTGACGATTTTTTCTTCTTCATACCTTTTTTCATTAAAAAATTATAAATAGTTTTCTTCTTGTTTATTTACTATTTCTTTGATTACTGCCTTACAATAGTTTACTTTTTTTAAGAAAATCAGAAATCAAGGGCGAATCGCTTTTGTCCTTCACCCATTTCTATTTTTCTAAGGCCGTATCCATCAATTACTGGAACAACAAATGTCAATATTACAGGAACAGACCAGTCGGTATCAAGAACTCCTCTGACTCTCCCTTCCTCATATTTTATATCTGAAATTTCCAACCCACCGCATGCGAAGTTAAGATCGGTACCGATGAACATCGCTGATTTTCCATCCCAAGCAACGATTTTCATCAGCTTGCTTTTATGTCCCTCAATATTTTTAAGGTCAAGTGTTTCACCCTTTGATAAATAGCCCAGAATCTTCTGGCTTTGAAAATCATATATTAGGAACTTTCCTCCCACTAAATTACCTATTATATTTTGATCGAGTATAACTTGATAATCCTTACTTTTATCTGACCAGTTTGCTATGGTAAGCATATTCCAATCTCCTAATTTATTGCATTTAGGAGTAATGTGTGTTACCATCAATCGGGTACGTTTGTATTAAAAATGTCAACAGGTTTTGATGTTGAATTAACTGATGGAACAACATACTTATATAGCATCTTACGATCTTTGTCTAATACAGAAAAGTCTTCGGTGAAGTTGATTAAGTTTCCACAAATGAACTGATTAATCGTATTGGTAAACGCTTCTTCATCTGTAAATTTACCTTGTGTGAATTTATCTATAACTGTGTTTTTTTTCTCTCTTCGAACCAACATTGCATCAGAATTTACATGCCACAAATCAGCCATCCATGTTCAACGAATATTCTGCTGGTATATAGGTAATTATTCATCCCAATTAGCGCGCGCGTCACTTCCAGAGGCTTGTGAATTGGCAATCCCCAATGATGCACCATAATGACCACCACAAATCCAAATATAAGTGTCATTCCCAGCACCGCGATGAATTGCCTCCAGCCCTCTGCGATATGCTTCAAGAGATGTTGCAGTTTTATCATAAAATTGCTGGTCATTATCATTGAATACAGCTCTCATAAAATCGAACTTTAAATATTTGTAGCCCCAGTTGCGAGATACTTTTCTGTATTGCTTTTCGAGATATTCACATGCGCCTGGATATGTCGGATCAAGAATAAAGTGATCACGGTCTAACATATGAAAAATAATCTCCTGACCTTTACTATTCTTTAACAACCATTCAGGATGATTTTTAGCCAGATTAGTTTCACCATCAACTAGAAAGGGAGCTGTCCAGATACCAGGTGTATAACCGACCGATTTAATCTGTTGTGCAGCCCATTTCATTCCCGCGGGAAATTGATTGTTGGCTTCGAAATCTCCCCAGCGATTTATTCCCCAACATGCATCTATAAGAAATACATCAAATGGCAGATGTTCCTTTTTAAATTGTAGAATATCATTTTTAAAAATGTTTTCATTATAATTTCTTGCATGGTAATACCATGTACAATATACAGCTGGAGCATTTTTTGCTGGTAGATTTATATTGTGAAATGATCTGACACGCTTGGTATAATCTGTTATGAGGGAGTGCGCATTATTCCCTTTCGAAAGTATAACCCATTGACTTGACCTATTTCCGTTCTTTGGTAGCTCTACTCCTTCAAAATTACAATTTGATAAAATATTGTCTAATTGCATATTGTTATCAAATGAAACAGAGATCTCAGCCAAATGATTATTAAATGTCTGATACCCGATAAATAAATTTTCGCCGACACCATTATTATTGTTTATTATGAAGAATGGATCACAGGTAAAAGTTTCTTCGGCTGCTGGTACTTCGCATTTTGGTTTACCGTTTTTGTAACGATATTGTGTTAGAACTCTCCAATCAGAGATTTTTCCAAATTTAAAAGAATCTTTCCCATCAATAAAAAGAGGATATAGATTTTTAAGTCTAATAGGCTTTTCAGATGTATTTGTAAAAATCTGACGAAAAGCAATAAGATCTTTTTTTTCAGAAATCCATGTCTGACAGGTCAACAACCCAATATTATTTGAATAAGTAATAGAATTTAATTGTCCGTTATACCCAAATAATGTTTTAGGACTGGTGGTTTCGTCCTTTATTTTCCAGTTAACTGGATCTGATAACTGTGGAATACACTCAGGCTTACGCATACGAAGTGAGAAATTAAAATCGTCAGATGATATGAAAGTAATCTGATCCTTACGATTGATTTGAAATTCCTGGGCTTCAACATTTATTTGGAATATCAAAATCATAAATAACTTTAGTGTTGTGGATATAGCATTTTTATTTATTGCTTTATTCAGTTTTAGCAAAACCCTCACTAACCCGTCTCCTGTAAATGAGGCAATTTTGCAAATACGGTTTATTTCACAAAACGAAGACATGATAATTGAAAACAAAATCTGGTTAACCCCGAACTTTGTAGCACTATGCCACTCGGTTGGGAATAGAGTGCTGACTGATTTTATGATGCCTTGCTTTTTCATGTATTTTGCTACTGTATTAAGTCCTGAATACTTCATGATATTACTTCCTGTAAACGAATATCTTACAACCTGTGACTGGCCTTTTAGTTTTTCTTTGTATTTTTCAACTGCCAAGTTGGCGGTTATTTCTCGTTGAAACTTTATTTTGTAACTACTTGAAAATAAGTAATTAACATCACTTTTTCTAATTTTTAATTTACTTTTTCAAGTAATATTTTATAAGCTCAAATCTTCTTCAATCATTTCCAGCCATTCTGAGTTGCTTTCAACCATAAGACTGGCCAGTATAAAGGGTCCGGTAGCCTTGCCATCATTTGAACCAACCGGTTCGCTAATGTAATATTCAAAGGAACCATCTCTGCGAGCCTTATCTTCCGGTCCCAATCCGGCAACCCGACAAACCGATGTTATAGTCATATTTCCATTCTCTTCGACTTCCATAAAATTTTTCAGGATCCCATTGTATGCTTTAATTGGAAAAACCGGCCATACTGACCACCCTTCTACGATTTAAAGTGACCACCATTACCGGAGCAAATTGACCACCCACATTTTTTCATCAAAAAAGAACTCTTTTCACGTTGTCAGTTGTTAAACAAATTTACATATTTTCTTCGTTAATTTTTTTTCTTTTTCTCCTCATAGATTCACCTTCTAGTTCAATACGATGAGATTGATGTATTAATCTATCCAGGATAGCGTCTGCAATGGTTTTTTCTCCTATGATTTCATACCATCCTTTAACAGGGATTTGGGAAGTTACTATTATAGATCCGCTATTATGTCTGTCTTCGATGATCTCTAAAAGTGCGATCCTGTTTTGATTATCAAGAGGTTGAAGCCCAAAGTCGTCAAGGATAATTAGGTTTTGTCTTTCGATCTTAGCATCGGTTATCATTGACACAAACTGATCTAAAGTATAGTCATCTGTTTTTCCTGTTTCAACAGCTATCTTAAATTCTCCATGCATCCCATATAGCTTCATCTGTTTCATTTTCGTTAGTGTAATTTCATTTATTTTTTTGATTTTATTATTTATAATAGTTTTTCACCTCTAATGTTATTATGTTCAGGAAGTTCCTGATCTGTTTCTTCTTCCTCTATAAGCATATCCAGTCTGTTTTTCAAGGATGTTTTGTATAACCTTGTAGTTATATACCTTGAAGTCTAATGCTCTCTTACAAGCTTTGATAAGCCTTTCATTACCAACTTTTTTTGCATAACGACAGCACTCCCATACAGCTCTTATAGGCTTGTTCAGGATGTTGTTTTATTTCCAGCAGATTAGTAATGAAGAGCTTTACATCTTCATCTATTGAGGCTGCCCAGTTGATAAATCGTTGTGGAGTCCATTCTGTAATAAACTGATGAGTTGTTGCTAAATGTTCCGTAACCGTTGTATAATTATAGAGCCGCAAATCTCTTTTGTGGATAGCAATGCGATTGTATTTATAATAAACTTCTACCTTTTCACTGGTGTACATTATCTTTACCTTTTTACGGATATGCTGGAAAGGCACACTGTAATAATGTTTATCCACACCCAGCAAAACATGTCCGTTTTGCATTACTGTCGCAAAGCAAGTTGCTTTATTTCATAGCGTTCCACTGGCAGTGGCGATAGCTTTTCCTTTTCTATTTCATTAAACAAATCTTTTCGTGAGTGTGGTCGCCCGGTAAGTTTCTAGTTGTTATGTATTTCCAACTCTTTCCAAATAGCTTCATTCAGATCCTTTAGGTTATGAAAGACCTGTTTTCTTAGTACTGGGTATATCCTTTGATAAAGTATTTTGACAGCTCCCTCTGCTAAAGATTTATCCCTGGGTTTATAAGCTCTGGCTGGTAGTATGGTAGTCCCATAATACTCTGCAAAATCCAGAAAGGTCTCATTTATAGTCGGCTCATATCGGTTACTTTTTGAGACAGCGGACTTTAAGTTATCTGGGACAATGGCAGCAGGAACTCCTTCATACTAATGCATGGCGTTTTCTGTTGAGACAATAAAATCTTCTTTCTTTTGGCTCTCTAGATGCTTCTGCATAGGTATATTGACTTGCCCCTAGAATAGAAACATAGAACTGTACTTCTTTAATCTCCCCTGTATCTTTATCAACCAGCTCCAGTGTTTTTCCTGCATAATCAATAAACATCTTGTCTCCGGCTTTATGGTTCATATGCATCACTGGGTTGACTTTCTTGCTCCAGCGCAGATAGTGCTCGCAGAACTGAGAACTCATTAAACCGTCAGGTTGCTGCTTATAATACTCCTCCCACATCGATTGCTTGGTTGTGCCGGTCTTTTTAAGCTCCCGTTCCATATATGGAAAAAGGCATAAACGGTCTTTAACTTCGGGGAAAGAGTCTGCGTATTACTAACATACATTTATTAAAAATTAAATGCACGAAAATACGGCTTCAACAACATGAAAAAGGGATGCTTTTTTTAGGTGGTCAGTTTGCTCCGGTAATGGTGGTCACTTTACTCCGGTAATGGTGGTCACTTTACTCCGGAATCGGGTGGTCACTTTGGACCGGTAGGGGTGGTCAGTTTAAACCGGTTTTCGGTGGTCAATTTGACCGGTTTTTCCAATCAGGCCAATTTATCATCGATTACAGCAAAGGATCCAAGCGCATATTACCATAAACTTTGTAGCATACAAAATATATAAAGAGCTAGAAAGACAATTAAGGGAGAAAATGGCCGAATTTAGCTGTAAGCAAGCGATAGATATCGCAAAGACTATTTATGCCATCGAAATAAAAGACCCTAGTACTGGTAAGGTCTCCAAAGAAACGCTATTCCTAAATGACGAACAAATACGACTGGCTGA
Source organism: uncultured Bacteroidales bacterium (assembly GCA_963779845.1). Classification (GTDB taxonomy): domain Bacteria; phylum Bacteroidota; class Bacteroidia; order Bacteroidales; genus CAVZZV01. The sequence goes on from CAVZZV010000002.1 coordinate 74,706, forward strand.
TCTATTTGAATTCTAAGTTGGGTGTCCCAGTGCGGAACTCAGGAGATCCGCCTCCGGATCCGGACGAACCTCGATTGGTATAAAACCAGGTGTGATTGCTGTTGCTTCGTCTTTCGAATTTTCCTCACGGTATTTCTCTACCCAGTAATGGAATGTAGCATCTACACACACACTCAACGGTTAAATTGAAAGATGGGTTGGTAGGACGGATACGGGTTTGAGAAATTCTATGTGAATTTCAAGACTTTATTTGTCAATCTTCAATAGTTATCTCAAATTCAGCAATCTCAGAAATGGCATTGCTTTCATTCACAACTAAAAATCTGAAAACATGAATACCAATTGATTTTTGGTCTGCTGTTATTGTAAAAGTATTTTCAGCATCCGATTGACGCAATCGCGTTCCAATACGTTGATATTCTAAATTTTCACTATGTGGATCGGAGGCATGTACTATAACAGAAGTCTCACCCTCATTTAATACAGATTTTGTTGCAGTTATTGAATCAATAGTCGGGGATAGCATTGTATTATCTGACTGTATATAACATACATTATTCATTATATCAGAAGACTCACTATTGGGATCAGTAGCCATAGCTATTATCAATGCTGTTGAATCCAATTTCACAACTCTTTTACTTGTTGCAAATAATTCAATCTTTGGTTGACGGATTGAAGAATCAAATTCCGGCGAAGGATGGTCAACACTTCCGTCTTTTCCAGCCAATTACACTGACCTTTAATCTTCAAGCACAGAGTTAGAATCTCTCATAACCATGAATAATCTTCCCTGTTTTCACTCAAATCCTGGCGCCAAACTGGCAACAATGAAAAAACCACCTACAAAATAAATTGTAAGTGGTTGATTTTTAAGTGGGCCCAGCTGGGCTCGAACCAGCGACCCTCTGATTATGAGTCAGATGCTCTAACCAGCTGAGCTATGGGCCCTAAATACTTTAATTGCTTAGGAAGCAATAGGCTGGACAATTTATTATTAAATAAAGAACCTTGGAACCAGCTGACCGATAGCTGGCGGGAATGATCCCTGAAAACAGTTTCCTGTTTTTAGGGATTGCAATATTAAGGAATTGTATGCAATTTACCAATAATAAATTGAATTTATCTTCCTTTGTTTTGAGAAGAATTATACATCTGGATAATTTCGGGTAAATGCTATTTTGCAGGCCCCTTCTATATTGGGGAATCCACTATTGGATGGTCATTCTCAAAGTCATAAAAGGTCTTTCTCATCAGGTCTGAAAGGAGAAGTTTATAGCTTATAAAGGATTCCAGGCGTGAAATATAGGCATTATTAAGTCTTTCGCGTTCGAGGGCGATGGCCTGACTATCTATTTCACCATTGGAATATCGTTGATGGCTTATTTCAAAGCTTTTCTCCGCTACCAGTACATTTTTCTCCATCAATCTCAATCTTCGCAAACTGCTCCTAAGTTGCCCGATCAGTGTTCTTACCGCTCTTTCAATACTAATTTCTGAAAAACCATCAAGTTAATCAATTGACCAATGGGCAATCAAATGTTTTGTTCTTTTTCATGCAGCCAAATACCAGGTTCATTCCGATACGCACGTTGATATCCCTCGTATCATAGGGCCAGAGGGCAACAGAGGGGCCCGTATCCGTTATGATGTATAAATTGAAGGGCCCCGGGGTTAAGGACAAACCGATCCCCAGATTATTGTATTTCTGGTTCATTACCGTGTAACTAAGGCTGGCGTTCAGGGCTTTGAAAGGATGGAAATTGGCAGAGAGGGTTAGTTGCTCGCGGATGTCACGCGGATAGAAAACTGTTTTCGACAACAAGCCGAAACTAATTTTAGGGTGTACGAAAAACGCTGCCCCTGCATACAGTTTTGTGGGAAGCCATGTATTATAGGATGCCTCTTTTGTATCGGATTGAATATAGGTTTGGTCCAGGGAATCAAGAAATGTCTCCACAAAATCTTCGTCATCAAGGTTCACCTCAATGCCCCTGAAATCATAGTCTGCATTACTGCTGATGTTTATTGCATTGTCCTTCCATTTTATGGATCCCAGATCGACCAGGCTTGCTGATACCTGAAGCCAATTTGTAGCCTTGAAATCGGCCCCGATATCAAGGCCGAGTCCGAAATTTTCCGGGTTTAAGATTAACCGGAAAAGATCATTTTTGAGCTCCCCATCCTCCTTCAAATCTGAATTTTCCAGATCGACCATTCCCTCAGAATCATAGGCAAAATCCAAAAAAGGCAGGGAGGCGTTTACCAGTAAGTCCGAATGGACCTTCCATAACTCTTCTGAAGTTTCCAGCTTCATATCGAAGCGTTTTGTTTGCAGGTTTGCCTGTCCGAACAGCAATTTACCACGGATCCCCACCGTCAGTTTTTCTCCTATCTGCTGGGAAATTCCCATGGCTAACTCGGTAAATGAGGTGAGATCTACTCCCAGGCCGTTTAGATCGAAAAAAAGTGCCGAATCAGGGCCGATTAACGGGAGCCGGGCCAGGTCGGCCGGATAACCCACCCGGGCTTGAATCCGCTGATTGATATCAAAGCTAAACCAGGTATCCCAATTTTTTGATTTAAATCCAAAAGAAGCAATTCCCAGGGTTACTTCCGACTCAAAACTGTTCTTGTTCCTGAGCAGGGCGAGAAAGGACTCCTGACTGTTTTTTATGGCAAGGGGATGCAGAAAACTGACCAGCGAATCGATTTGGGGATTGTACTCCAGCACATCGGTCAAACCAAATGCTGAATTTTTCGCCTGTACCTGCAGAGGAGCCATTATTGGCAAACCGATAAACGAATTGCATTCGGAATGAAAGGCCGGATTTATCTGATATCGCTGGGGAACTCCATGCATGAAAAACATGGTATTCGATTGCTGGGCCATCGATCGGGGAACCACCAGGAACAGACTGAAAATTAGCATGATCACGGAAAGGATAAATTTATTTCGCATAGTCTGATTTTTACCTTAATTTTTTGATTAAAGATCGCGTGTATTCAGATTCAACCTGGCTTTAAGTTTTAACTTAAAATCTATGGTATAATAGGAATAGTATTTAACAAATTTGTTTTGGTCAGCTCCGGTAGAATTGAGTGTGGCACGCACCAACAGATGCTTTGTTGGTTTTACTTTTTCAATCCGCGAAGCGGTTATTTCCACCGTTTTTTCCTCTGTTACAGCAGGCCCTGCTTTTTCATTATTATCCAGGCCGGCCCCATGCAGTAAAAAATCATTATCATGGAACAGGGAATCCAGTGTAACATAATTTTCATCTTTGAAATATAGCTGTAATTTAACTTGTGCCGGGATTCTGTTTTGCGCCTCCATGCCCAGGCGAAGATACTCTACGAAGTCAGTATCCTCCCCAAACTCATTTTCATAATCCCAATCGAGGGTATCTTCCAGTATAAAGCCATCGGCCCTGACCCAGAGCGGGAGTAATACCTCCAGGTCAATCTTCATGTCGCTCGAATCGGTTGCAAAATTATTGGCAGAGGTTGGATTTCCGGGATTAGTAATAGCATTCACACTATAAGTGAACGATTCCGGTTGTATATTCATCGCTTCATCAATATTGGAGTTATCCTTATTGATCTCGATCAGGGTGGTATCAGCCTGACCGATCCGGTCAATAGCTGGTGCCGTGACCTGAAAGGGGTTTATGCCTGTAAAAACCAGCGTCGAAGTGGAGTTATTCTTTTTTGACCTGGCCACCATATTGGAAAGCTCCAGGCTTACCGGTACTCCATATGAATTCTCCACTGAGATCTGGATTTTTGGATCAGCAAAGAAAATATTTCCTTTCTGGAGGGCGTCGTCAAATAGGTCAATGTCAACCTCTCCGGAATTCAATAAAACTTCATGGTCCCCTAAATAACCAAATACCGATGAGAACTCAATATTTCTTATGGAAATAGCAATGCTGCAACTTTCATCCGAATTAATGGCGGCTCCCGAATTCACCAGTTTTAGCTCATAGGTAAATGGAATAGTGGTTAGGGTCGGATCGGTATTGTCGAGAGTCACGATAGCCCCATCGACCGGAATATCCGCATCGTAAGAGAAGTTGCCGCTGGCATCACTAATTTGAACCTCCCGGCTGAACTTTTCCCCGTTGATAAGAATATTTTCGGAAGTAACGGTTATTGACCCAGAGTGATGAAACTCCGATTCAACATGGATATGAAGAGTTGTTTGTTTTATTCTGATGCTGTCCAGCCGTTCATTGTTCTCAAAAACAAATTCTTCTTTCTTTTCTTTTACAAAGGTTATCTCATCTCCCAACCCGCTCACCAGCCATTCGGGGATATTAATATCGGAGCTGATGTAAATTTCCGGGAAATCCTGATCGGGAATATTTAAAATCTCACTGGCCTTATACGACATCAACTCTTTCTTGTATACAAGATAAAGCAGGCTGTCTTCAAATTTTTTAACCCGCCCGGCAGTGTCAAATTTATTAATGAGATCGTCAATGGACAGGATTCCGTATGCCAGTGGGGCTGCTATCCCGGGATTTATCTCTATTTCATCCGAAATTCGGTCAAGATCCCAATGGTCATCAAAGCAGGAATTAAGACCAAGGATGAACAGGAAAAAAAGAATCCCGCGAAATGCTCTGTGAAAGGTTTTGTGATATATCATAAAACTAAAATTTTCGTGCTTATAACCAAATACTTCACCCTCCCTAAAAGGAAGAGGAGATATTAACATTCATCCCTATTTTACGGAATAATTGTATAAAAAGTTATCATTATTGGCTACAATCAGATTGAAGCGCCCGATTAAACCGGGAAAACTGCTAATACTGAAGGCCGATGAGCCTAAAAGGGGGAATCCTTCATAAAGAGAACCATCCTTGTTAAAAAGATAAATTCTGTCTGAAATGTTCGCGACAATCCCTATTTTTTTGTCTGTAGGGGAGAATTCAAATATAACCGGAGGTATGGTTATCTTATCAGGAAGGGCCTCCTCGAAGAGCAGACGGCCATCTTCGGAATAGGCCATCAATCTTTTTCCGTCAACGAAGAGATATTCCGGCTGTCCATTTCCGTCAAGATCGGTTAGGATGAAGAAATGGTGACTACTCAACGACATTTCCAGCACTTTCTTTACACTTCCATCAAAATAGAAATAATATATTGTTCCGGAAGTGTCCGAGCCTGCGAGGTAGGCATGCTGAGATTGCAAATTGAAAGGGAACAAGGGGTTATTCGCTGAATGCTCAATTTGTTTGGTGGGAGTTACCCGTTTATCCCCTCTCCGGTCAAGGAGATATACCTGGGTTTTATCATAGGCAACAATGAAATCCCTGTTTCCTATCCGGTAATGGTTTACAGGGTGAAGGACGGGAAAATCCGATTTTTTAAATTTCCAGCCGGGAAGCACTTTCCCTTCACCATCGTACATATAAATATCATTATTCTCTGAAGGCAGACAAATGCGAAAGCTGTGATCATTCTCGTAATCAAAGAGGGATAAACCTGCAGTAGCTTTTTCACGGAGATTAACCGGAAATCGACCGACCGGGTTCCCATTTCGATCGATGAGATAGATTTTGGAAGCAGTATTGAAAAGTAACTGAAGTTTCCCGTTATTGAAAAAATCAACCTGATGCACTTCATCCATGATCGGGCCGTCAATCTGCTGCTTCCATAAAACAATCCCTGCATTATCCAACAGATAAATATTGTTGTACCCATCCTGTAAAAAAATTTCCTTTTCCATGGTATTATGATTTAACACAATGGCAGGCTTAAAAACAGCATTGGTTTCGAGTTTTCGTTCCCATACTGTATTCACATACTCACGGATACTGCCAGAATAATGCAGGAAAATATGGAAATAATGTATATCCTCTTCACTTGTGCTTTGAAGGCTCACCGCATCGAATTTTTTCCAGCTTTTCAGGGCTTTATTCAGGGACATTTTAGGTCCATCCTTTAAAACCTCAAGGATGGGGAGCATATACCGGGAAGGGTTAAAATAGATAAACAGGTTGGATTTACTGTCAAAATTGTTTTTTAGGGCGATGTAATATTTGTCATTATCGAGGGTTTTCCCCAGTTTATTTTGGTAGATGAAAGATTTTAAGGATGAAGGTGAATTGCCGAAAACAATAAAATTGTCAACGAAGCTGAAATATTCGTAATCGGTTTCAGGATACAAAGCCGGAAAAATCAGGGAAGGCAATCCGGAAAGAGGAGACTTGTATATGTAAGTATTTGTTTGATTATCGGCCACTACCGCCTCCCTGTATTGTTCATATTTTTCCCCTTTTCCCTCCACGGTCGATTGTACCCAGCTGGAAAGGGCCATTTCTGCAATACTCCTTGCAGATACCGAGGCAATAAAGTACTTTGAGAAACCCTTCGCCTCGCTAAGGACCACCTCTCCGGCTTCCCGGGAGAATAATAATGACAGATTCTCAGGAAGTATTATATCCGGGGGATGGCTTCCTTCCAAATCCTTCATCCTGTTGAAAAGCTTCCTGGCATCGTTAAAGCCTGTTAACCTGAAAAAAGCAATATTCGAAGGGATAATTTTATCGATGGAAAATTCAACGGGTTCCTGGCCCTGTAGTACTGACATGAATTGCATGGAGGAATCGCTTGTTCCTGTAAATCCGTTCAGGGTAATATTGTCAGGATTCAAATGCAGGTCAAGCACTGAAAATTCCGCGAACTCCCTCAGGCGTGTTTTTTTCTCCGGCAACAATATTTCATTCAGCATTGGCGCCAGCTCCTGATAATTAAGGTAGATATTTGCGATTGCATCGTTCCCTCTGGTAGACCGCAGCCGTTCAAATTTTTTATTTTCCCCTTTGCCTTTTTGGTTTTTCAATGCACTTATTTCAGTTTCAATCAATTCAGTGCTGGAAGCAAGGATGAATAATCCGGAAAACTCAAAGAACGAAAGTTCGTTGAGAATATTTCCCGGTTTAAAATGAAGGTCGTATACGGTTTGTCCTTTAAATTTTCTTTTGTTGATCCCAGCCTCATTGCTTAGTATTTTCAGCATTTCCTGAGTAACTTTCTCTTTCCCGGGATTTAAAATGAAGAGGATTCCGTAACCATCCGAAACGGGATTTACAGAAATAATCATTGGGGAGCGGAGAATGGACCTAAACTGCGGAGAGTGACGGGATATACTATCAATTTGAGCTATTTGCCTGTCGATTTGGGTTATTATTTTGTAAGACCGGAATTCTTTCCATATCTCATTATGATTATGAAGGTTGCCTGCCAGTTGTGAATAGTTTTCTGTTTCCAGAAAAAGGATGGCTGAACCGGGTACGGCTTCATAGGGCTCCAGGTTTTTTAAACTTCCAGCCCGGAGCCATAAGTATCCGTATACCAGTCCCACGATCAGGATGGCGGGGATAAGGATAGTCAAAACTCTCTTAAATAAATCCATACTTCACTAATTCGTGTAAGTCAATTATTGGCTGCCATGGAAGCAACCTATGCAGCTACAAATATCAGGAATAAACAGGAAAGGAACAGGTTTTTTTATTAACAAAGCCAATACAGGATAGTGCTCTCAGTGAGCTGAATCACCTCATTGACAAATTTACCAGTTTATGCTGTCTTTTCCCATTTCTTCGAGAAGACGGTTGGTTTTTGTGAAATGACGGCAGCCAAAAAAGCCATTATAGGCCGATAAAGGGGATGGGTGGGGTGCCAGCAGGATATGATGTTTATTTTTATCAATCAGGGCCGATTTATTTTGGGCGAACCTGCCCCATAGGAGAAAAATCAGCCCCTCTTTTTGAAGAGAGAGGTTTCTGATAACCTCATCGGTAAAGGTTTCCCATCCCCGGCCCTGGTGTGAACCTGCCTGATTAGCCCGTACTGTCAGGGTGGCATTCAGAAGTAAAACTCCTTGCACCGCCCAATGTTCCAGGTTTCCGTTTACTGGTGGAGGGCAATTCATATCGGCTGAAATTTCCTTAAAAATATTCACCAGTGAAGGGGGCGGCTTAACCCCTTCAGGAACTGAAAAGCACAGACCGTGGGCCTGACCTGCTCCGTGATATGGATCCTGACCAATGATGACGACCTTTACCCGGTCAAATGGAGTAAGGTTAAAGGCATTGAAAATAAGATCTCCGGGAGGATATACCGGAGCTGTGGCTTTCTCTTCAAGCAGGAATAATTTTAAACGTCCAAAATATTCCCGGCTGAATTCATCTTTTAGTATTTCTTTCCAGCTCGGATGGATTTTGGGATCAACAGGAGGCATAGCTAATATGTGTTATTACCGGATTTTGTTGTCTTACCGCTGTTGCGGGACCAGAAATAATGAATGTTTTCATTTTCCCCAAGTTAATGAATTGTAAGTATCTCTTATATAAAGAATTAGAGATATATAAAGCCCCTCATCAGAGTAGATTTCACCCTTGTCAGAATCATGATGACCTGCGATGGATTTCCGCCAATCCCTCTTTCCTTGCCAGCCCTTCGAGAAACCGGGCCGGGGTGATCGGCAATTGAAAGGTTCTCACCCCTGTTGCGTCAAAGACAGCATTGGCTATGGCTGCACCCATACAAATAACGGGAGGCTCACCAGCACCCCCTGAAGGCTGATCCCTTCTTATCCAATAATACCGATTCAATTTTAGGAATTGAAGAAAAGGGTGTAATCTTATAGGAGTCAAAATTTTGGGTGAATATCTTGCCCCCTTCGAAGGAAATTTCTTCGAAGAGCGCATAGCTAATGCCCATGATGGCACAGCTTTCGATTTGAAGAACCGTTCCAAGGGGATTAACAACCAATCCTGCATCCATCGCACATACCACGCGTTCCACATTTATTTCTCCTGATTGTTCATCCACGGAAAGCTGAACCATGACTGCCGCCCAGGTGTTAACATCGATTGCACAGGCCATTCCTATTCCTCTCCCGCCCGGGGTCCTGGCAGGTTCATATCCGAATTTCTCTGCAACTGCCGTGAGCACGTTTATCATCTTTTGATCCTTCATGTTTTTTAACCGGAACTCCAGGGGATCCATACCCGCTTTCGAGGCCATAATATCGATTTGCGATTCAATGGCGTGCGTGTGGGTATTACAGCCGGGCGCCCTCCAGGAGCCAACGGCAAGAGGCTGTTTCGGCGACTGACCCTTTTCCACATTGTAATAGCTCACTTCGAAATCGGGAACATCGTATAAAACTTCGGTCCCCCGCGGATAATTAAAATAGGTATTGAAGTCCCAAAAGGTAATTTTCCCCTGATCATCTATTCCGGAATTAATGGTGACCAGCCCGGCCGGACGAAACTTATCAAGAAAAAATTCCTCTTCCCGGGTCCAGGCAAGCATGACCGGTTTTCCTGATAATTTGGCAAGCAACGCTGCTTCAAGGGCTTGTTGATTATAATTCTTTCCTCCAAAGGCTCCGCCCACAAAAGGGACAATTACCCTGATATTTTCAATTGGATAATCAACCACCTTTGCAATGTCGGCCTGAAGGTAAAAGGGCGACTGAGTCGAGGCCCAAACAGTCATTTTGTCCCCTTCAGGATTCGCCAGGGCTGTATGAGTTTCTATGGGGGCATGGGCTACATAACTATTATGATATTCGTGTTGGAAGGTTTCCTTTGATTTTCGCATTCCCTCAGCAAGTGTTCCCTTAGAGCTGAGGGGTATTCTTTCCGCCTTTGCATGGTGCATCCAATCGAAAATTGTTTGCTCGTTCACCTCTTCTTCACTAAAGGAATACTCTGCCTTTACTTTGGTAATCGCCACATCGGCCGTATCCCTGTTTTCATGAAGAATTGCAACCAAATCCCCTTCCTGTATTATTTGCACTCCGGAAATTTCTTCGGCAGCCGAGGTATCAGCATGGACCAATTTCGCGTTATGAGAGGGAGGCCTGAGAATCCGGGCATGAACCATTCCCGGGATTTTAAGATCTCCTGTAAACAATGCTTTACCCGTCACCTTGTTGACTAATCCAAGTCGTGGAAGAGAAATTCCGATAGTATTGAATTTCTTATGATCCAGTAGGACCGGTTCGTCGGTGATATGCCGCTCAATCTGTTTCCCCTTTGAAATCTCTTCATAGCGGATCAATTTTCGAGGATTTTTTATTTCCCTAACCGTGCCCTTTACCGTTTCAAGCTTTTCCGGGGGAATACCCATTTCTTCCGAGGCCAGTTGAACCAGAACCTCCCGTGCCTCTGCCGCAGCCTTACGCATAGCCAAACCAAACTTGCGGATGCTTGTTGATCCGCTGGTTCCGCTATCCCACGGGCATAAAGCGGTATCGCCCATAACCAGGTCCACATTCTCAAATTCAACACATAGTTCATCGGCCAGAAGCTGCATAATGGGCACGCGGTTTCCCTGTCCCATATCGATCTTGCCGGTAAAGCCCGTTACTTTCCCGTTTTCATTTATGTGCAGGAATGCGTTAAAGTCGGTAGGGACCTTCGGGGCAGGGGCAGGGTGGGTAGGGGTATCCCGGCCGGATGAGTTCCAAGGATGAACAAAAATAAAGATTCCTCCCCCTAAAAGCCTGAAGAATTCTTTTCGGTTCATCCTGAATTTTTCCTTTGCGTTGATTTTCACTTTTGATTTTCCCATTTTTAGAGTCCTCCTTTTATTTCTTTAGCGGCTGTCGAAACGGCCCGCACGATTCGGGGATGAGCTCCGCACCGGCATAAATTATCCCCCATACCCTTAATGATTATTTTCTCCGAAGGATCGGGGTTTTGGTTCAGCAGGGAAACCGCTGTCATGATCATCCCAGGGGTGCAGAAGCCACATTGCATGGCATCGTTCTCAATGAAGGCCTGTTGAACAGGGTGAAGGGTTCCGTTTTTTTCGAGTCCTTCAATGGTGGTCACTTTACGTCCTTCAGCCTCAGAAACCGGTGTGCTGCAGGAATATACAGCCTCGCCGTCGATTAAAACTGTACAGGCACCGCAGAACCCTATTCCGCAGCCATACTTGGTTCCGGTAAGTCCAAAATGATCCCTGAGCACCCAAAGGAGTATTCCATTGGGGTCTGTTTGAACTTCTGCTTTTTTTCCGTTCAGAGTGAACCTTATCATTTGTTCCATAAGTGATTTATTTTTTAGTTTCCAGTTTTTCCAATCTCTTTTTCAGAGTATATTCTCTGATAATCCTCCGGGGTATCCATATCTTTGAGCACCCCTTCGAAAGGCAGGTCAACCTCAAGAACATCGGAAGGGAATTTCCCGGCAAGAGCCCGGAGGCCCTCCTCCGGGGCAAGCTTCCCGATCTCCCCCCGGTATCCGGGGTGAATTAATAGAGGATGACCACGCCTGCCCTTAAAAATGGGGATAACCAATCCTTTGTCTGATTTCCTGAAGGCCCCGGCCACGGCCCGGATTGCCTCGGGTGGAATCATGGGCTGATCACCCGGAAATATCATTATTGCCTCGGCTTCAGGGGGGATTGACCGGATGCCGCAAATGACCGACGAGAGCATTCCCTGCTTGTATTTTTCATTATAACAATATTGCACCGGCCATGTTTCAATAAGGGAAATTATCTCCTCGCTCGCGGCACCAAGAACTACTGAAATATGTTCTATACCTGAATGACTGATATTTTCAAGGGCACACTCTATAATAGTTTTTCCATTAAAAGGCAAAAGCATTTTCGGTCTTTTCATTCTGACCGACTCTCCGGCGGCTAATACCAAGGCCCAAATATTTGTCATAAGGATAAATTTGATTTTTTGGAGTTTCTTACCTGGATCAGTTGGGCGGCAATGCTGACAGCGATTTCCCCAACGGTTTGGGATTTTATGGCCAGTCCGACGGGCGCATAGATGGATTGCCATTGTTCCTCGCTGGCCCAGTTGTTCTGAATGAAATTCCGGTGCATCAGCATGACTTTATTCCGGCTGCCTATCATGCCAACGTAAGCCAGGTTGTTTCCTATGCATGGCCGAAGGGCTTTTTCGTCATCCTTGTGCCCACGGGTAACAATAACCACATAGGTATCGGGTGTTTTTATCAAACCCTTCATAGCCTCACCAACATCAGCCACCAGAAAATGGTCGGCTTCAGGAATGTTGTCGGGATTTGCAAATTCAGGGCGGTCATCCACCACCGTAACTTCAAAATCGAGGGTTGCGGCTATCGGGGCAAGTGCTTTTCCAATATGACCGGCTCCGGCAATTACCAGTTTAGGCAGAGGAAATATAACCTCGAAAAATATAATTATCTCTTTATCCTTTTCAGGGAGATAGAATTCCATAACAGCCGTACTGCCTGATCTGCCTTTGGAGAGAAGTTTTTTGATGATCAAATCTGCTTCCCCGGCCCGGGGGTCGGGTATATTAAATGCCTCCTTACCGCTTGACCAGAATTTTTTTATCTCTGCTTTTACTTCCTCCCTGTATTCTATCGTGGTAATAAGTACACCGGGAATCCTGTTGTCGAGGGAATTTTTTAATTGTTTATATACGGAAATATTTTTCAGCGGTTCAGCATCTATTAATACACTTGCCTGACCCCCGCATATAGCATCTTCATCCCGTATAGTATCATGGTCGAAATTAAAATGGTAGATTCCGGAATTCCCGGAATTCATCAGCTCCTGGGAAAGCTGTTTTATGCTTTCTTCCAGAATCCCTCCCCCAATGGTCCCGGTAATAATCCCTTCTTTTGCCACAAGCATCAAGCTTCCTTCCTTCTGCGGAGTTGAGCCGGAGGTTTTGATGATTAAAGCCATGGCAAGAGGGTGGCGGCCGGCATCAAGAGCATCAGTGAATTTTTTGGATGAATAGAGCATATAAACTGACCAGGTTAAAAAGGATCAATGTAAACCATTCGGTATGCAAGATATCATTTTTTTTCAATGGAAGAAAAGTCTGTTAGTTGCCAGCCAGGATAAAATTCATTAATTTTGCATTCTAATTGTTTTACTCGATGGCGCTTTTTAGGATTTTATTAATATTTCTCCTTATATATTTTGTTTTCAAAATTATTGGCAGGATGATTTTTCCGGCTGCAGGGAGAAGCAATCACTTTTTTGAGGATCAAAGAGATAAGGAGGGAGATGTGATCGTTGAAGACAAATCTGCCGGAAACAAAAAAGTAAGTGATAAGGAAGGGGAATATATTGATTTTGAAGAAATTGATTAAAACTTTCAGATTTTCCTGCGCAGGTTTAAAATACTCATGATTGCTTCCCCGGATTTTCTGGGAGAGGTTTTCTGTACCTCCTCCACGAAAGCTTCGGTAATCTTAAATTTCTCCACAACGTTTTCAATCATTTTTCGCCTGCAGGTAAAAATCAGGATTCCGTTAAATTGTTTTAATACCTGTTGAAATGATTCATGCCAGATCTGTTCCATTAACTCAAGAGGGCCGATTTCGTCGATCATCAATATAGGTGCCTTGTCCGCAATCGCAGATAGGATAATATCATTTCCCTCTTTAATCGCCTCCGGATTAAAGTAAAAATCGCCTGCCCGGATATAGTCAGGAGCAGGCTTGCGGGAGGCCAGATGGATTTCCGCATTAGTTCCCAGTGCTTTGAGGATAAAGTCTTTCTGGCCATCATCATTGAAAGTCCCGTAACTGATAAATCCCCTGATATCATTCTCAAAAAGGGAAAGAAAGCTGTATATATCGCTTAGGAACATGGTTTTACCGCTACTTCGGGGGCCGGAAATGATGAAAATGGTTTGTTTCGGCATAGGTAAGGGAAATCAGGATTTTAGCTCTTTTAATTTTTTCGCGAGGTTGGTGGCAAAAACAAAATTATTTAGCTCTTCGCAATCTGTCTGCATGATCTCTTCATTAGAGCCTTCCCACAATTTTTTTCCTTCAAAGATGAAGATCACCTTGGCCCCGATTTCCATTACAGAATTCATGTCGTGGGTATTGACGATAGTGGTTATCTGAAATTCTTCTGTAATTTCTTTAATGAGGTTATCAATGAGTATAGCTGTTTTTGGGTCAAGTCCGGAATTTGGTTCGTCGCAGAAAAGGTATTTGGGATTAAGGGCAATAGCCCTTGCAATAGCGACCCTTTTTTGCATTCCTCCACTTAGTTCGGAAGGAAACAGATTGTTTGCTTCAAGGATGTTCACTCTGTCCAGGCAAAAATTTACCCGGTCCATTTTCTCCTTGTAATTAAGCTCGGTGAACATATTCAGGGGAAACATGACATTTTTTTCAACAGTCAGAGAATCAAACAATGCCGAGCCCTGGAACAGCATGCCGATTTCTTTTCTCACCTCTTTTTTTGCTTTAAAGGAAAGATCGTTATACAGCCTTCCGTCGAACAATATTTCGCCCTCATCAATATCGAGGAGTCCCACGATAGATTTTAGCAAAACGGTCTTACCTGAACCACTCTGACCGATGATGAGGTTCGTCTGGCCTTTTTCGAACACGACCGAGACATCATCCAATACTATATTCTCGTCAAACCGTTTGGTAAGGTGTTTTACCTCAATCATGATAATATGAGTTTAGTAAGGATAAGATTCGAAAGTAAAACCAGGATACTGCTATAAACGACGGCCTTGGTACTAGACCGGCCTACTTCCAGAGCCCCCCCTTCCGCGTAATATCCCTGGAAGGCAGAGACCGTGACGATGATAAAGGCGTAGAAAAATACTTTTGTGATAGCATAACTAATGTAGTGAGGATAAAAAGCAAATTGAATTCCGGTAACATAATCGGCCGGGGACATAATTTCAGTGAAAAGGCAGGTAAGATAACCACCCAGGATACCTACAAACATGCTTAACAGAGAAAGTATAGGGAAGAAAAACAATGCCGCAATGATTTTTGGAAGCACGAGGTAACTGGCGGAGTTGACGCCCATAATTTCAAGGGCATCTATTTGTTCCGAGATCCGCATGGTCCCGATTTCGGAGGCAATGCTTGAGCCGACTTTACCGGCGAGGATCAGGGCAACCATGGTGGAGGAAAATTCAAGAAGAAGTGAATCTCTAACCGTTACCCCCACGAGATAGGAGGGAAGGAGGGGGTTCTCCAAGGTTATAATTTGTCTGAATGGTGATCACAGCCCCCACGAAAATGGAAATCACTACCACTATACTAAAGGAATCGATACCAATTTTTTCAATTTCCCGAATCGTCTGGCGATAATATATTCCTTTCTTTTCGGGCCGGGCAAAAACTTTTACCAGCAATAAAAAATATTTCCCGGCCTGCTCAAAAAACTTCATATAGTATAATTTTTCGTAAAAATAACAATTATCTTCCTGAAGTCCATTTTCTGCATCAAACAATTGCTTTTATTAAATGTTCCTTTTTAGGGAAAAAACAATACTTTTGAAAAATATTGAAGATTCAGATGTTTTAGATGCAGCCCAATCGCTGCAGCAATATATATTTTATAATGTGGACAGAAGTATAACTTCATCTTAATTTTGAATTTATGAATAACCATGATTATTGTGTTATTATGGCCGGAGGGATTGGCAGCCGTTTCTGGCCTTTGAGCCGTTCCTCAAAACCAAAACAATTTCTCGACATCCTGGGAATGGGGAAGAGCCTTCTTCAGCAAACTTTTGAGAGATTTGAATCTATTATCCCCATGGACAATATTTATATTGTCAGCAATGCGGAATACGCAGAGGTGATAATGGAACAATTGCCGGAGTTGAATCCCGACAATATCCTCCTGGAGCCTTTGAGAAGGAATACCGCCCCATGCATTGCCTACGCGGCCTACAGGATTTTAAAAAGGGATCCGCAGGCCCGCATGGTTGTGGCACCTTCCGACCATCTGATCACGAAGGAGAAAATATTTCAGGATGTGGTTATGGAAGGTTTGAATTTCGTGGGCAATAATAATGCCTTGCTTACCATTGGTATAAAACCTTCGAGGCCGGAGACGGGCTATGGATACATCCAGGTGAATTCGGAACAAATTAAGTCCGGTAAGTCCATCATGCGAAAAGTGAAAACATTCACAGAAAAGCCTGATCGAAAACTGGCAGAGGTTTTTGTTGAAAGTGGAGAATTTTTCTGGAATGCAGGGATCTTTTTTTGGTCTGTAAAAGCAATTAATGAAGCATTTAGCATTCATTTACCGGAAGTGTCCCGTGTTTTCGCTGAAGGTATGGATCATTATGGGACCAAAAGCGAAAAAAGCTTTGTGGAGAAAACATATTCTGCATGCAAAAATATTTCCATCGATTATGGGATCATGGAAAAGGCCGAGAATGTGTTTGTCCTCACCGCCGATTTTGGCTGGTCTGACCTTGGAACCTGGGGTTCATTGTACGACCAGGTTGAAAAGGACGGGGATAAGAATGCGGTAATGGGGAAAAATGTATTCCTCTATGATGTGGAGAATACATTAGTGAATGCCCCAAGGGAAAAGCTGGTAGTTATACAGGGTATTGATAACTGTATAATTGTGGACAGTCCGGATGTATTGCTGATCTGCAAAACAAGTGAAGAACAGCGTATCAAGAATTTCGTGAACGATGTAAAAATTGGGAAGGGAGAGGTTTACATTTAGTATTCTAGTATTCCCACAAATCGTGTTCGAAATTGAAGATTTCACCTTTAATTCTTTCGGCCTCATAGAGTATATCATCGCCAGTCAGGTAATCCGGGATAAAGCGGTTATCGAACTGGTTTGATTCTGCATATATGAAGGAGGCAAACCTTCTCTGCATGATCAGATCGTCAAAAGAGATATTTTGCGAATCGTTGTGTGGATTGAAAACTTCGTATTTTGCAAACAGATCCCTGTATTCCGGAAAATATATCCAGAAAAGCACTTCGCGTGTTACTTCAGGGGAGGTGGTGATATTTCCATTCACATCCACCAGCTGGCGGTTAAATACCTTTATCGGGGCGATTCCCATGATCCTGACTTTCATCGTAGAAGCCTGTTTATCGAAGAACCATTTCTCTTTTACCAGCAATTGCTTCACATCCGGGGTATTGATCCTGACCTGTTCATCCGGTGTACCTTTAAACAGGGTGTCGGCTCCCAGTTTGGTTATGATCTCGTTCATCCCGATAAGGGTTTCGGTCTGAAATAACTGGTATTTATCATCCTTATAGGCATGAAGGTTCTCTTCGTTTATCCCATGAAAAATAAGGCTGATAAGGCTCATTCGCTGATTAATCGGATTTAACGGATAGTACAATGGTTGGTTCATCTTCTCGCGAAGGTCAATAATCCTCCAGATATCTTTAGACCACATTACATCTGCTTCCCTGATGGGAGCGTAGGGGATGGCCTTTTTCTGTGGAATATGGATATTCTCATAGACATTGTAGATGTCCGGTACCCCGGCGTTCATTTGCGGGTTTCCCTGCGCAGGCTGGGTTGTCTGTGTAACTCCTGTCTGGCCGTTAACCATCAATGTAAATCCGGCTAAAACAGCTATACACGTTACAGCAATTTTATTCATCCGTACGAAATTTCTTTTCAATGGCCGGATGGAGCTCGCATGTACATTCTGGTCATGCGAAGTTGTGTTTTTGTAAATACATGCTCGGTTCATCACTATGTAGTATTAAATAATTTTTAAAACAATAGAATTAAGTGCCCTTACTTTACCATCGGGACCAATGGCTTTAATATCAGTTACAGTCAGGGTCTTCCCTGCGCTTAGCTGACTAATTATTTCGATCTGAGGTCTGGTGAATTTAGCGTTATCGGATTTTTCGGATTTGGAAAAACCTCCGGACAAAACGGCGGACACCATAAATTCGGTTACCGTAAAGTCCAGGTCAAATAGGAAGTTCTCAAGAACAGCATCCACTCCTCTGGCCGAAGTAAGCTGGGGCATGGTAATGGCCCCCTGGGAGCGGCCGGCAATTTTTGCCACGGGGGGAGGGACATCTTTTACCCGGAAGTCCATGCTGCCCATAAAGCGGCGGTTGTTGTCAACCGTAGCATAAACTCTGACGCTGATCACTTCATCTTCCGGACCTGCAGCCGGAGAAACCTGCCATTCGCCATTGGAGGTTCTGCTGATTTTTCCTTTGGTAATATCGGCCTGTATATTTTCCTTGGGCACCCCCGAAACAGAGATGGCCACCGGATTTGCCACGCCCCTGTAAAATACGTTCATTTTAGTTGGGGAAACTACAGCACTGGCCTCGGCCACCTGGTATTCTTCTGAAAATTTCCTGACAATGGTGTTTCCGTCATCCCCTTCAATAACAATGGTTCCACCCCATTTTTTCAATCCGGTTGCAGAGGTGGTGGAGGTAAAGATCCCTTTTCCATCCTTTACATCCAGTTTGGACCCGTCGTTAAGGGTCACCGTGGGGAGTTTCGTGGAGTCGTATGCGGCCAGGAACACCTGTGCCTTATACTCCTGTCCCTTGAAAACGTAATCTGATGACTCAAGTACAACAGCTTCAATTTTGTTAAATTTGAAGGAACCGGCATCAATCTGGCTTAAAAGATAACCCAGCATTTCCGCTTCGGTATTCCTTACATCCGATTGCATTTTGGATAATATGGTAATTACCGAGGCAAGAGGAAGATGTTCAAAGTGTTCTGATTCCCAGGAAAGTTTTTCCCCCTTGGAATGGGAACTTTTTTCCGGTGGATTGGTATCAAGGGTACTTTCAACCGATGAGACAACCGGTGCATAGTCTTCCTTGTTTTCAATCATCGAAAGAAGGCTCTCCCGGTAATAATCGATCTGCTTTTTGAGTTCTTCACCCCGTTTTTTTTGGATCATTATCTCAGCGGGCACGTCGGCATTGTCTTTAGCGGTTACCAGGGCAAGATCAATTTCATCATCCTGAATAGCCGGGGTTTCCGGTCCTTCAGAAGTGACAATAATTTCCTTTTTTGCTTCCTGGATAAAGTGGTACAATGAATCGGACATAGCCTGAACACGGTCTGCACGAGCTTTCCAATCGCCCACCTTGGTAGGGTTAAGTTCATTGGCTGCCTGAAAGTCGGAATAAAGGCTGTTGTTTTTCTTTGAAAAATTTTCAGTGGTTTCAGTCAAACCTCTGTCAACCAATACAAATGCGTCAAGAACATCTTTGGATACATTGAGTGCCAATAGTGCGGTAAGCACCAGGTACATCATACCAATCATTTTCTGACGCGGGGTTTCCTTACCGTGGGCCATGCTGTTAGATCTTATTTTTTAGTAATGACGCTCATCGCGGAGAGCATGTTACCGTATATGTTATTTAACTCAGAGAGATTTTGACTCAATTTACTGATCTCTGTACGGTATTTTTGGGTTTCGTCCACAGATGACCTTAAGTTCTGCATCATATCTTCCATTCCTGAGAAAACTTTGTCTGTTTCTTTGGCTCGCTGCAAACTGCCGTTTAACTGACTTGCATAGGCGCTGTTTAATTCTGCCAGGTTTTTGTTCAGACTGCTCAATTGTTCTCCAAACTGCTTTTGTCCGGATGAAATGTTGCTATAATCACTTTTCACCGATTGGGTAATCTGGTTATAGGAGGCAGTCAGTTCAGATGCTTGTTGTGCAAATTTCTGGGCTACCTCTTCTCCCGATTTATTAACCATTTCGGCTGTTTTCTGATAGGAAGAAGCGAGGCTGTTCACCGAATCATTCAGATTTCCTGTATTTTGGGCGTAGGAGTCTGAGACCGTGTGTATAGCTTCAGAGGCTGCTCTCATGTTATTGAGGTATTCTTTGGTAGCAACCGATGCAGCAGTAATATCTGAGAGATTTGCTGAGGTCTGGCTTAAGCTGTTAAGTCCGGTACTAAGGCTTTTTAGTGTCTCAGGCTGAATATTGGCGTCTTTAAACAACTCGTCAAATTTTTGCAATCCAATCCCTCTGCCGGAGAGACTTTCCTCCCTGAAATTGTCCATCT
This sequence comes from uncultured Bacteroidales bacterium, assembly GCA_963779845.1. GTDB lineage: Bacteria > Bacteroidota > Bacteroidia > Bacteroidales > CAVZZV01. Next base: position 94,529 of record CAVZZV010000002.1, read on the forward strand.
CATCGGGATCGGTCATGCCGGCAAGTTCAGGATATACCAATGTCCAGTCGAGTTCCTCGTGTAAAGGTTCGAAAGCAGAGAAGAAGAAAATAATTGATTCTGTGGTGAGGCCTGCTACAATCATTACACTTGCAAAGGGCCAGTGCATGATCTTGAACATAGCTCCAATAATAACAACGGATGCTCCTATACCGTAGAGTTTGGCCATGAAATTCTTCCATCCCGAACTCTGAACAATTTCAGTAACGTTCATAATAAAACTTTTTTTAAATTATTTTGCACCTAAGTATGAACGGACACATCTGAATCCTATATAGGATTTCGCGGTATCCTGGTATTCATAATCCCTGACACTGACCTGAAGGAAATGGGCCACATCTTTCCATGAGCCGCCCCTTACCACCTTACGTTTCATTACCGGAGGATCATCGGGTTTGGCGTTGTATTTATAATCAGGATTCATATTATGTGAAAATACATAGGCAGATTCATCGTATGCGTTCGCAGTCCACTCAGCAACGTTTCCGGCCATATCATACAATCCGTATTCATTAGGGGAATAGGAGCCTACCCGTTGGGTAATCAGAGCCCCGTCGTCGATATAATTTCCCCTTAGCGGTTTAAAATTGGCCACGAAACAACCCAGTTGGTTACGGGTATAGGGGCCACCCCACGGATACATGCTGAGATCGAGGTTGCCTCTTGCCGCATATTCCCATTCCGCTTCAACCGGAAGGCGGTAATCCTGTACGAAAGGTTGGTCTTCACCGGCCAGGGCCGAATTCAGGAACTGGGTCCTCCATATACAAAATGCGCTTGCCTGCTTCCAGCTTACACCGACCAGGGGATAATTATCATAGGAAGGATGCCAGAAATATAGGTTAGCATAAGGTTCGTTGAACGAATAGGAGAAATCGGCGATCCATGCAAGGGTATCAGGATAAACCCCGACTTTATCTTTGAAAATAAAGGATTGGCGGCCTTCAACCGGAGAAGTGGTGCCATCCAGATTAGTCACAGTTCCTTCATATTGCTCTGTCTGATAATTGTAGCGATTGGCTCGTTTGGCTGCCTGCTGCATATCGATCCAGTAATAGTTGTAAATTAACTTTTCAACGGCAAGCTCCTTACGTCCAAAAAACTGGGCATCCCCGGAATAGTACAGACCAATCCGGTCGATCGTATTCTGAACATCGCCGTTTTTATCATCATATTCTATTTTGGTACTCCAGTCAATCAATGCAGATTCCTGTCCGTTTTTATTGGCCATAATAGGATTACCTTCTCTATCCTTAAGGATATAGTCGTCAATCTGATCGTCCACCAACGCCTGACGAAGGATGGAATCTCTCACCCAGTAAACAAACTGACGGTATTCGTTATTGGTAATTTCGGTTTCGTCCATCCAGAAGGCGTCGATAGTGACCGTTTTGGACATGGAATTTTGGGCGAAACTGACATCCTGATCGCTGGGTCCCATAACAAAACTTCCGGCAGGAATAAAAAGCATTCCGTAAGGATTGGGTTCAACATAGCCTTTTCGACCTTCTACACCGACCAATTCACCACTGTTATAATTAGCGCAACTGCCAAGGATGGCCAGCATGCTCAGAAGGGTAAGAAAATTTTTCATTCCCGAAGTACTCATCTTCGTTGTCCTGACAGACCACCTTCTCATAGCTTCAGGGGCAGAGAAACCTGCATTCTTTTCTTCATGCAGGGATCTGTTTTTGTAAAAACATGCTCGGTTCATAGTTATCTTCATATTAATTGCAGATACAATTTGTCTATTTATAAAAATTTAAAACTTCAAGTAACCTCTTTTTCCTTGTTACAGGAATCTTACGCTCTTATATTTCTGGGGCGATTTATCCAGACCGAAGTCAAAGCAGTATCCCAAAGAGAGTTCATGGCTTCCGCCACTGTAGTTGAACATCTTAGAGACAACAAAATCGTAGGAATACCCAACCCTTACGCCATTGAATAACTCAATGCCGAATAGTCCTACGATTGCATCACCGGCTCTGTAAGAAACGCCACCCCAAATCTTTTTATTGTATTTGAGATGGGCATTCAAATAAAGCTGGTTCGCTTTTCCATCAGATTTTAGAATGAACGAAGGCATTAACTCAAAAAGAGGGTTTGCCATTTGCAGTGTATAACCTCCTGTTATATAATAATGTCTGACGAGGTTCGTGACTGCATTTTCATACCTTATACGGGATTGATTCAAATGGGTTGTGGAAATTCCTAAAAAAAGATGGTCTGTTTTGTAAAAAAGGCCCAAACCCATGTCAAAACCTGCTCGTGCTTCTTTGGTTTGAGGGATTACCGGATCCCCCTGAACATCACCGCCAGTACCGGTTTCATCGGAAATGATCCATTCCGGATCGATGGATTTATTTAGCATTCCAAAATTTGCACCAAGACCTAATTTCCCTTTGCCTAAATCTATTTTATAGGAATAAGAGAGCATAAACCCAAGGTCGGAATAAAATCCGTAAGCATCATTTAGTATTGAAATAGCGGCGCCATGATTGGCCCCGAGAAATGTAAATGGAGCATCGGCACTGAAAAATGAGGTCGAGGGAGCTCCCTTAAAACCGGACCACTGTTCCCGGTGTACAGCGTTAAGACAAATTTTCTCATTACTACCCGCTGAACCAGGATTAAAAAAGTTCAAAACAGAACGGGTCTGACTGAATTCGGGATCCTGCTGGGAGTAAATTTTGGTAAAACCCAAAAGAATGACGGACAATATGATTAATCTTTTTAACATTCTTCCCTATTTGAGCATTAAACCTGCGTTTGCAGGTTTTTCAGCTTTGTAAAATAAGTAAAAAACTAAGTATGGAACAAATTTTATCAACAGATATTTGTTAATAAAGGAGTGCCTTGAAATCAACTATATCTGCGCATTCTTCTCCACCAGCGGTCGGGGATTTCACTATTGCATGCCCTTGTGTAGTCCTCATACGAACAGGCAAGAATATGGTTACGTCCTGATAAAGAATCTACTATCGGGAGTTCAATCCACCAGCGGTCAGTAAGGCTACTTTTGTAAAAAGTCATGTTTTCAGAAGGGTGATTCGCTTTTACAATATATTTTTTACTGTTCCCTGTTTGTGGATCTTCGTGGGTTCTAATGGAAAATCCATCAATAAAATACCAGATCGACTGGGCGGCCAAATGGGAAGTTTGGTCGTTGATGTCCTTGTTTGGATGGACTTCAAAAAATCCGATGGACTTAATTTTATCGGAAGCACCGGCGTATCTCGACATTTGGCAAAGCTCATGCCCAAAGAACCCGTTAGGACTTGGCAGGCTAACCCCGGGAGCTTCCGATTGCCTAATGCAGCTCATGTCGATACTCAACAAGTCAGTGTCACGTAATACCGGCTCAAGGCTCTGGAGATTGGCCCTTGCTTCACCCAGACGGATAGCATTCATGCCCAAGATCATCCATTTTGTCGATAAGCTTTGCCGGGGTAAAATACAGCTGATGCCCAATGTTGATGTAGTTCAGCCTGGAGGCATTTTTTAATTTGAAAATACTTTCCAGGTAATTCCTTGAGCTAAATTCAGCTTTGTCCCATCCAAAATCCAACCTGGAATCAAGGGAGGTCAGGTTGCAATGACCTGCGAATTTTTCCATCCCAAGGGTCAGGGAATAACTCAGGTCCTGGCTTCCACCAAGGACAATAGCCACTACATTTTTTTCAGCCAATTCCAGCAAAACATCCCTTAATCCAAAATAACTATCATTAATATTCTCTGTTTTTTTCAGATTTCCCAGATCGGCAATTTTTATTTTTTTATGGACAGAGGTGAGCAGATATAGTTTTTCCCTTATTTTGTCCGGAGCGTTTTCGGCTCCTTTAATGAAAGCACCGCGGTCTTCCCCTGCCCCCAGGATGGCAATGTCAAAATCCGAAATGTTTTTTAAAGGGGTATCGGGAGTATGTATTTTAATGGATCTTCCAAAGCCATCCTCTCCCCGAATCAGGTTAATGGATGGCTTTTCGAGGCTTACCGGATCAAAATAATCGACGATATTCATGGTTTTCCTATTTCTTCTTTTTTGCTGCTTTTTCGATAATTGATTTGCAATCTTCGAGGCTTAGCTCCCCGGGCGTCATTCCGCGGGGAATTTTATAATTCTTTTTCTCAAAGCTGATATAAGGCCCGTAACGGCCATTGAGGATTTCGAGACCAGGCATTTCGTCAAACTTTTGGATTAATTTGTTTTTTTCCTGCTTTCGCTTTTCTTCAATAAGTTCGATAGCCCTGTCAAGGGAAATTGTTAAAGGATTGTCAATATCTTTTTTCAGGCTGTAAAACTTCGAATTATGCCTGGCATAGGGTCCGAAGCGGCCAATTCCGATAACCACCTCCGCCTCTTCATAATTCCCCAGAGACCTGGGAAGCCTGAAAAGCTCAAGGGCTTCTTCAAGGCTAATAGTTTCCAGTCTCTGGCCTTGCAAAAGACTGGCAAAACGTGGTTTTTCGTCATCAGTGGCTTCCCCTATCTGGACTACCGGGCCAAATCTGCCTATTTTTGCAATGACTTTTTTGCCGCTGGCAGGATCAATACCCAATTCTGTTTCCCCTCTGGCCCTGTCCCCATGTTCGGTGGTTTTCTCCACAATTTTATGAAAGGGTTTATAAAAGTGGTCGATCATTTTAGTCCACTCTTTTTTCCCGTCGGCAATAAGGTCGAATTCCTCTTCCACGGTTGCTGTGAACTGATAGTCCATGATATTTGTAAAATACTGCTCAAGAAAATCGGTGACCACCATTCCAATATCAGTAGGAAAAAGCTTGGACTTTTCCAATCCAAAATTTTCAGTTTTTTCAGCAGATTCAATCTGGTTTTTTTTCAGGACCAGCTCTTTGTATTTTCGGGTGCTACCCGGTCGATCTTCCTTCACCGCATAATTTCGCTGCTGGATGGTGGAGATGGTCGGGGCATAAGTGGAGGGTCGGCCAATCCCCAATTCTTCCAGTTTTTTTACCAGACTGGCTTCTGTATAACGGGGCGGATGATTGCTGTACCTCTCGGTGGCCGTGATTTTATCAAGGGCCAGAGGATCATTTTCCTTGAAGGGGGGCAACAGGCCTTTAACTTCTTCTTCCTGCTCATCATCACTCGACTCAATATAAAGTTTCAGGAACCCGTCGAATTTTAATACCTCTCCCGTGGCAATAAAAAGATCATCGATTTTGTTGTTTCCTATTTTGATGGTCGTTTTTTCCAGGAGGGCGTCACTCATTTGCGAAGCCAGGGTCCTTTTCCATATCAGTTCATACAACTTTTTTTCCTGCGCTGTACCTGAAACGTCATTCTGGTCCATATAAGCAGGGCGGATGGCTTCGTGTGCTTCCTGCGCTCCTTTCGATTTGGTTGAATATTTACGGGTATGAAGGTATTCTTTACCAAACGCGGACTCAATCACTTTGGCAGCAGAGGAAATGGCCGCAGACGACAGGTTCATGCTATCCGTCCTCATATAGGTTATTTTCCCGTTTTCATAAAGTTTCTGTGCTACGACCATGGTCTGAGAAACGGAAAAGCCAAGTTTCCGGGAGGCTTCCTGTTGCAGGGTAGAGGTTGTAAATGGGGGTGCCGGCGATTTCTTCCCCGGTTTTTTGCTCACTTCCTGAACATGGAAGTTTGCCGATTTTAATTTTTCCAGTAAATTCTTTGTGGTTTCCTGATCTTTTAGCCTCTTATCAAGCTCTGCTGACATAGAAACCTGTTTCCCCTCCTTATTAACGGTATCGAAAAGCGCAATTACCCTGAAAGAAGAGCTGCTTTCATGAGCAATAATTTCCCTTTCGCGCTCTACGATAAGCTTAACAGCGACCGACTGTACCCGACCTGCAGAAAGGGAAGGCTTGATTTTTTTCCATAAAATAGGTGAAATTTCAAAGCCCACCAACCGGTCCAGGATCCTTCTGGCCTGCTGGGCATTTACAAGATTGGTATCGATGGTCCTGGGGGTTTTAATGGCATTTAATATGGCATCCTTGGTAATCTCATGAAAAACTATCCTATGGGTATTCTCAGGTTTAAGCTTTAATTCCTGAAACAGATGCCAGGATATCGCTTCCCCTTCGCGATCCTCATCAGAAGCAAGCCATACAAGTTTCGCATTTTTGGCCAGTTTTTTAAGTTCATCTACCACTTTTTTCTTGTCGGCAGGAACAATATATTCTGGTTGGTAATTGTTATTAAGGTCTATACCAAAATTCTTCTTGGATAAATCGCGAATATGACCAAAACTGGATTTAACCAAAAAATCTTTACCAAGAAACTTTTCAATTGTTTTCGCCTTAGCCGGCGATTCAACGATGACCAAATTTCCTTCATTCATAGCGACGTTCCCTCCTTATGGTAAGATTTTAAAAGCTGCAAAGTAAAATAAAACAAACACATAGTTCAAATTTTGATTAAAAATTATTGTTATTTTTGCCTCAAAGCACCGAAAAAATGAGTTCAGATAAAAAAAAGAGCAATTATTATATCCGTATTTTCTGGTTGGTTATCCTTATTCCTCCGGTATTTATTTTCCTGATCTTCCTCCTGATTTCCATGGGGAAGCTGGGAACCCTTCCCACTTTTGAAAGTCTTGAAAATCCCGAGAACAATCTGGCTTCTGAAATTTATACCGAGGACAAAAGGCTGCTTGGGAAATTTTTTGTCGAGAACAGGACTTTCGCCAATTATGAAGACCTTTCCCCTTATCTGGTCAATGCCTTAATTGCCACAGAGGATATCCGGTTCGAGAAACATTCCGGCGTGGATGCCCGTGGACTGATGCGCGTTATCGTAAGGACGATTATCGGAGGACAAAATACCGGGGGAGGAAGCACACTTAGCCAGCAATTGGCCAAAAATCTTTTTAATACCCGGGAAAACCAGCACATGAGTAAATTACGCAGGAGTATTGATCTGGTAATAATTAAACTTAAAGAGTGGAATACTGCTGTCCGGTTGGAGCGGTATTATACTAAAAAAGAGATCCTGGTGATGTACCTTAACACCGTTTCATTTGGTCACGAAGCTTTTGGTATTAAATCGGCTTCCGATATTTTTTTCAGTTCCACGCCGGATTCATTGAACCTTCAGCAAGCAGCTACGCTGGTAGGGGTGCTTAAAGCTCCTACCTATTACAGTCCGATCCGGAATCCGGAAAATTCTATTCGTAGAAGAAACCTTGTTTTATCACAAATGGAAAAATATGACTTTATTGACGAAGCAAGGCGTGATTCTATAGCCCGGCTTCCCATTGAAATTAATTTTAATGCCCAGAGCCATACTTCCGGTCTGGGAACCCATTTCCGCACCTATTTAAGGAAGACACTGACTGCCGTAAAACCCGTTCGCGCAAACTATTACTCGTATGACAGTTATCAGGAGGATTCTCTTCGCTGGGAGCGTGATCCTACCTATGGCTGGGTCAATAAAAACCCGAAACCCGATGGCACTCCCTATAATATCTTCACGGATGGATTAAAAATATATACAACCATCAACTACAAGATGCAACAATATGCTGAAGAGGCGGTGTCGGAACATCTGGGCAGGTTATTGCAAAAAGAATTCTTTGCAGAAAAGAAGGGCCGAAAAAACGCACCATTCTCCAACGATCTCACATCTAAGGAGATAGAAGACATTATGGTTAGGTCCATGCGCAGGACAGACCGTTACGACATACTTAAGGCATCAGGAATGAGTCCGGATTCGATAAAGCTTGTCTTTAATACCAAAAGGAAGATGAAAGTTTTCACCTGGAATGGGGAAAGAGATACTATTATGAGTCCCATGGACTCCGTCCGGTATTATAAATATTTTCTTCAGGTGGGAATGATGGCGATGGAACCCGGTACCGGACATGTAAAGGCATATGTAGGGGGGCATAACAGTCGTTATTTTCAATACGATCATGTTACCCAGGGTAAAAGGCAGGTTGGATCGACCATTAAACCTTTTCTATATACCCTCGCCATGCAGGAAGGGTATTCCCCCTGTTATCAGGTGGCAAATATCCCGGTGACCTTTGCCGTAAATGACACCACCTGGACACCCAAAAATTCAGGGAATTTCGACATGGAGGGAAAAATGGTTACCCTGGAATGGGGCCTGGCCCATTCGGTGAACTACATCTCTGCATGGCTGGTTAAGAGACTGAATGCTCAGGCTGTTGTGGACATGATAAAAAAGATGGGGGTTAAGAGTAAGGTTGATCCCGTTCCTTCGGTTATCTATGGTACTTCTGATATCAGGCTCTCAGAAATGGTCGGGGCATTCAACACTTTCCCCGGAAAGGGCATCTTTGTGGAACCTATATATATTACCCGTATTGAGGACAGGATGGGAACTGAAATTGGCTCTTTTCAACCAGTGAAAACAGAGTCAATCAGTGAAAAAACAGCTTATTTGATGACCCAATTATTGGGAAATGTGGTAAACCGGGGTACAGCGGGAAGATTAAGGTGGGTTTTCAATCTTACAGCAGAAATGGGAGGGAAAACAGGTACTACCCAGAATCAGTCTGATGGCTGGTATATGGGAATTACCCCTAAACTTACTGCCGGAGTATGGGTTGGGGCAGAGGATCGTTCCGTACATTTTGATTACCTGGGAAAGGGTTCAGGCTCCTATATGGCCCTTCCTATCTATGGATATTTTATGCAGAAGGTATACGCCGATTCCACGCTGAACATAAGCCAGGAAGACCATTTTGAGAAACCGGAGGGATTCAATATGGTCCTTGATTGTCCGGATGTGGAGAAGAACGCCGGAGTGGTCCGTTCCAATTTGCATTATGAAGAGACCGATGAGTTTTAAGCCAGCCTTCCGGGAAGGGCGGAAATCAACTCTCTCGTATAGGGGCTTCCGGGATGGCTGTAAATTGTTTCGGGAATTCCCTCCTCTTCAATTTTCCCATCCTTCATAATGATCATGCGGTCCGACATGTACTTTACCACTGCCAGATCATGGGAGATAAAAATGTAGCTTAACCCGAAATCCCGCTTTAAATCGTTCAACAGGTTTAGGATCTGGGCCTGAACAGAAACATCAAGGGCAGATACGGATTCGTCCAGGATCAGGAATTCGGGTTCAGGGCACAGTGCCCTGGCAATACCAATCCTTTGCCGCTGTCCGCCTGAAAACTGATGGGGATATTTCTCAAGGTCTTTTCTGTTTAATTCCACCTTTTGAATAAGCTCAACGGCCCGGTCCTCGATTTCTCTTTTCGACAACCCGGGAAAATGTGTATGGATCACCTCCTTCATCATATTTCCGATGCTGATCGACGGATTCAGGGAGGAGTAGGGATCCTGGAACACCACCTGCACATTTTTGCGAAAGTTTTTCAATGCTCTTCCTTTTAGCTTTGCAATATTTTCTCCTTTGAAAAGGATATCCCCTGAATGGTTTTTCAGAAGTTTCAGAATGGTCTTTCCCAGGGTGGTTTTCCCACAGCCGGATTCCCCTACCAGTCCAAGGGTTTCTCCTCTGTGCAGGATAAGGCTGACATTATTCACTGCCCTGGTGGTTTCCTTTTTCAGATTGAATAAAGAAACTGAACGGAGATAGCTAACGGAGAGATGCTTAATTTCGAGAAGAACTCCCGGGTTTTTCTCTTCTGCTTTTGCCCTCTCTGCCTTCCCGGCAGTTTTTGTTTCTTTTATTGTTCCCGGGGGCGGTGTTCCCTGTTCAAAATCCTCAATGGTAGGAAGTCTTGGAGGCTTTTCGTTCAGTGGGGGTTGACAGGCAAGCAATCCGCGGGTATATTCCGTTTGTGGATGGGTGAAAATTTGTTGCACAGGATTATGTTCAACCACCCTGCCGTTTCTCATAACGACCACTTCATCCGCAATCTCTCCAATCAAACGGAGATCATGGGAGATAAACAATACCGAAATATTATATTCCGACTGGAGATCTTTTAAAAGTTTTATAATTCTTTTTTGAACGGTAACATCCAGGGCGGTGGTGGGCTCGTCAGCAATCAGCAGTTCGGGCCCGGTGGAAAGTGCCATGGCGATCATCACTCTTTGCCTCTGGCCCCCGCTCAGCTGATGAGGATAGGAATTATAGATTCTCAAAGGATCTGGCATTTTCACCCGGGTAAAGAGCTCAAGAATATGAGTTTTACGATTATCACGATGGGTATCTTTATGCCTCTTCAACAGTTCATCAATTTGTTCCCCGCATTTCATGGAAGGATTCAGGGAACTCATCGGCTCCTGGAAAATCATGGCGATCCTCTTGCCCCGGTAGTTATTCATCTCTTTTTTGTTGAGACTGAGAAGATCAACGGTCTTTTCTCCTTCGTGAAAGAGGATTTTACCCCCTGTGGAATTGAGTCCGGGGGGCAATAAACCCATGATTGAAAGTGCCGTCATGGATTTTCCTGAGCCCGATTCTCCAACTATGCCGCAAACGCGACCTCTGGGGACCGAAAAGTCTATTCCTGAAAGAATGGAGGAATCGGATTCTTTGACAGAGACGGATAAATTTTGGATTTCGAGAAGAAATGGAGGCATAAATAACGATATAAAGTATTTTATATAGGTCAAAACTAAAAAAATATAATCTTACCATTACAATCAATATTTAATTTTTGGATAATATGTTTCAAGCTTACCCGTCTGATCGTTTTTTACACCTGCTGCTTTATGCATAAACATTACCTTCAACCTTAATCTCAAATTTAGATTTGCAACAGCTCCTACGAGCTTCATCAATTAGCCAGAACCCGCCTTTCTACCCTCTTAGGCAGGACCCCGGGTAAGGTATTTGATAATAGCAATTGCCCTTTTTTAAGAATATTGTAAAAATTTCCGGTCGCTTTCCTCTTGCTTATGTTTTTGCGAACGCATACTTTCCAAGACTGCCCTATGTAGAACTAAACCTTCCAAATGTTCCCAATTGAGCAACTTTTTTTATGCATTTTAATTACGTATTTTTGTAAAATCATTGTAAATACTTACTTATTTGAGCAACATGTTAAACATCGGAAGCAAAATATCTTTACTCAGGAAAGAGAAAGGATGGTCGCAAAGCGACCTTGCAGAACAAATTAGCGCATCAAGGGAGATAATTGGAAAATACGAGCGTAACGAAAATTCACCTTCTCTTGAAATGGCTTTAAAAATGGCTAAAGCATTTGGCGTAACAGTTGATTTTCTTTTAGGTGAAGGCGAGTATTCTTCTTACGACCAAGATACCATTGACAGGATAAAAAGTATCCAGAAAATGGATACCAATACTAAATCGGTGTTGTTTAATGTAATTGACACCTACATACAAAATTTTAAAACAAAACAGGCGTTTGCCACAAAATAAAAGGATTATGAAACAAGTAGTTTTAAACGTACCGGACAACAAATACCCGTTCTTTATGGAACTGGTAAAAAGCCTCGGTTTTGTTAAAGTGCCTGACGAAGCTAAGTTGACAAAAAAAGAGAAGGAGTTTGTGGAAGGGACTAAAAATTCTCTCGAACAAGTGGAGCAACATTTGAAAGGAGAAATTAAGTTAAAAACCGCAGACCAGTTGTACAATGAGCTTTAACATTTACACCACCGACTTTTTTGACAAGGAACTGAAAAAGCTTTCCAAAAGATATCCGTCTGTAAAGAACGATTACAAAGCCCTTGTTAATTCCTTAAAAGAAGAACCCAAACAAGGACAGGCACTTGGCAAGGATTGTTATAAAATCCGCATGGCTATTTCCTCAAAAGGTAAAGGCAAAAGCGGTGGAAGCCGTGTAATCTCCTGTGTTAAAATTATTGCTGAATCGGTTTTCTTACTGTCCATCTTTGATAAAGGAGATAAGGGAAATATTTCCGATAAAGAACTGGATAAGCTGCACCCAATAGATACTATTATGTAACCCAATGCTAGTTACATCAGCTAATGTTGAAGCCCCACCAACCATGATATTCCATGCAGTATTGAAATCATCACCCCCTCCGTTTGCGGCAACATCTGCAACTACTTCAATAAAACCAAGCCTTTCATCAACACCAGACTTTATACAGACCGGCCAGTTCAAAGAACTTCACTTCCATTTTAAAATTATCATTTTTTCTTTTAATTGAAAAAATATTTGGGCTTTCAGTTAAAAATTATTCAGTTAAAAGAAAAAGTTATGGCTGTTTTAACACACTACGGCATTTTTAACCGCTTAGGCAACCCCCAAAGCCAGCGGGGGCAGGCAAGGTTTTTGGAGAAAAAATTTTTACGGATTTCGTTTCTGTGGATAGTTTCAGATCCTGGATAATTATCGGTTCATACCACATAAAATTTTTTCTTCAAAACCTTTAGGCTTTACCTTGCGCGGGCATGGACGGTGGCTTTACCTTTGCGCTAAGCGGTTAAAATGAGCCTTCAGAGCTTTGACCTAGGTTTATCGGGGGATTGAGCCCGGTTCGAAGTGGTTTTCCCCGGTTTCAGGAAAGGGCCTGGTTCGAAGCGGCGGGCGAGCGGAGGGGCAAAAAAGACAGGGGGAACTTTACAAAATACCACTTAAATAAACAATTCATTTTGTAAAGTGGCTGGATTTTTTGCCCTGGGGATGAGTTTGACTATGGATTATTCCTTATCGTCGTGAGGTTTGTAGCCTATCTTTTTCCGGTTTTTCTGGTCAAATTCTTCCTGTTTGGCTTTTTCAAGTTGCTTCAGGTATTCAAAAATCAGCATTATTTTATCGTCCTGCTCAATATCTTTCTTTTCAAGGTGTTCGAGCTTTTGCAATATTTCTCTGTGCGTTTCCACCAGTTCACGCATTTTCGTAAAAACCCTGATGATCTGGATATTCACCATAATTGCCCGGTCGCTGTTCAAAACACTTGACAACATGGCAACTCCCTGTTCTGTAAAAACCAACGGGGCTTTCCTTAATCCCATCTTTTCACTATTGGATATCACAATTTGTGATTTCCAATTTTCCATTTCTTCTTTGGTCATCTGGAATCATAAAATCTTCCGGAAAGCGTTTTATCATTGCGTCCTTACCGGCCTCATTTAATACCCTTGTTTCATACATCGTATAATTCGGCAAGGTCTCTGTCAATGCATCACCTTTATTGCCCCTTATCAGAGTATATTTTGGTGATGTATGTGTTTCAACCGGTGAATATTAATGCATTTTCTTTACGCATCATGTTTGTTTTAAAGTTATCAAAAATAGATATTATAAATTGAGGTTCGCAATTTGCGACACCATTTTCATTTCAACGGATGGAACATACCCAGCTCCTCTTTTAAATCATCCAGGTTTGCCCGGATATACCGCTGCGTGGAGTAAATACTGGCATGACCGGCCATGTACTGCACTTCACGGATATTCTTTTCTTTTACCCACTGGCTGATGACACTTACCCGTATTTGTGTAAAACTGTTTAAGTATTCATGTTCTTGTTTTAGTTCCCGGAGCAGTTCCCGCATGGCATCTTTAATGTGCCCGCTGGTCCCGATGGTAATAAATAGCTTTTCAGATTTCTTGCCTTTCAGTTTCAGGAGCTTTGGGCGGATCCCGCTCATGTATTCCTGTAGCGGTAATATCTGGCTGGCATTGAGCTTTAAAACGCGACCCTTTGGATTTATGGTTTTCTTTGATTATTCAATTAGTTGGGTTTATCGCTATTGGCGGAATATGGTTTATGAGAAAATGGGGGCTTTTTCTCTATGTGTTATTGACGATTGTTATTCAGGTAGAAATGTTTTTGGTAAGTAACTGGGCGCCTTACTTACTGGTGGTTCCTATAATTATCATTGGTTCTAATCTGTTATTATACAAACAATTTAAATGATTAGCTGATTAATATTGAGGCTATTGTTCTTTCTTTAATTTCCGTCTTTCCTTCAATAGAATATTCAAAATTTGGATACAACAAGCTTGTTATAACAATATACCTGTTTCCTTCTAATATAAATTTATAGAAACGGTAGTTATCAGTTGTAAGAAAGCCGCCTTTCTTTTTATAAAAGCGGCTTTGGTGTATTTCTATTTTTTCTAGGTTAGAAGGTGAAATAATAGTTTCTTTTCCTTCGTCATAAAGCACTTTAACCTTTCTATTGATAAAATAATAATCTAAGTGAAGATAAATATGCATAATACTAATAATAAAAAATGCGGCGTAAACTACATACTCAGCAATATTATTTTCAATAGGATTAGCCTTAATATACAGCCAAGTTATGAACATGATAAACCAAAAGATTATATATGGAAATAAATGTTTAACATGCTTTTTTACAGTTACACGCTGTTCCATCTATTTATTCCTTATTTTTTATTTCTAATTCATCTAATCTAATCAAAACGCTGTTAAGTATTTTTTCATTATACTCTGTATTCATTTGATATTCTTTTAGTATGTCGTTCTGCTTATTAATCAAAGTTTGTTGGTCTTTTAGTGCTTCTATCAAAATTGGAATAAGTTTATAATAATAAACCATCTTAAATCCGGCACTATCAGTTGTAACAAGCTCTGGGTAGACTTTTTCAACCTCCTGTGCTATAACACCGATATCTTTCTTCTCAGCATTTAAAAGTGTATCTTTCCAATTAAAAGTATATCCGTTTAAGGTTGATACCTTTTATAATGAACTATCAATTGGTGTAATATTTTCTTTTAAATTTTTATCACTGTAGAACGAATTATAACCACCATTCTCGAACCAATTTATCCAATCTTTTGTTTGTTTGAACTTGCAATAGTTTTCCGGACATTTTATTAAGCAACTAATTGATTTATTAAATTCTCTTTTTTGTTTTTAATTGATGTTTTTATTGTCGTATGAATCCTGTTTACATTGTACCACGCTTCAATGTACTCAAAAACAGATAATTGTGCTTCTTTAAAAGTCTTGTAATTATTTTGATAAACGTGTTCAACTTTCAATGTTTTAAAGAAGCTTTCAGCAACTGCATTATCCCAACAATCTCCTTTACGACTCATGCTTCTTTGTACAAGCTTATATGATGACAGCAGGTTTTTAAACTCATTGCAGGCATATTGGACACCTCGATCAGAATGAAAAATAAGCACTTGGGTAATGGGTCGGTTCCTGATGGCCATCTTCCATGCAGGAATGGTTGTAAAAATCGCCTTTAAAGATTTGCTAAAAGCCCATCCAATAACTTTTCTATCATAAAGATCTATTATAACAGTCAAATAAAGCCACCCTTGGTAGGTTTTAATATAAGTGATATCAGAGACCCATACTTGCCCTGATCTGCTCACATTAAAGTCTCTGTTGAGCCTATTCTCAACCACCGGATACTTATGCTTGGAATCTGTTGTAATAATCCACTTTTTTCGTATTACGCTCTGCATATTTTGCTTTTTCATTAATCGAGCTACTTTCGGTCGTGATACGTGTATTCCTTCTTCTAAAAGTGCTAAGGTAACCCTGGGACTGCCATAGGTCTTCTTGCTGAGCTCGTATATCTTTTTTATGCGATATGATAACTCATCGTTCAATTTATCCCGCTTACCCGGTTTATGCACCAGCCAACCGTAATATGAACTCCTGCTTACCTTTAAAACTTTACACATCTTCTCAATGGGAAATATGGAGTCGTTTGCCCTTATGAATTGGAATATTTGCCATCGCTCTTGGAGAAAATGCTTACAGCTTTTTTTAAGATGTCACGTTCTATCTGTGCATCGTAAAGCTCCTTCTTCAATCTGGCTATCTCTTTTTGATCTTCTGTCTGGATCTTATTTCCCTGACCAGGAAAACTTGCTTCCAGATGTTTGTTTGCTTCCCGTCTCCAACGGTAGATCAGATCAGCTCGGATATCCAGTTCAGCTGCTAGTGCTGTGTAGTCCTCACGATTATTACTCAGTTCCAGTACCATCTGTTTAAACTCTCGATCAAATTTTCTTCTTTTTTTCATAACAGTAAAATTAAGTTTTTTAGCTTAACTTAATGTCCAGATAAAGGTAGCAGTTGCATTGCTGTGGCTTTGGTCAATGCTTCGTGTTTATTACATTTTTCTTTTAACTGAATAAACTCTATGGTGTCGCCATTGGCTTTGCAACCAAAGCAGTTAAAGGTGTTTGTTTCGGGTATATTTTTAGGCTCGGCTCTTTTTCTTCATGGAAAGGGCATTTGAGCATGTGGTTTCGGTTGGCTTGTAGTCCGTAGTGGTTTAGTACTGTTTCAATGCTTAAACGCTGCTTTATTTCTTGGATTTCCATTGTTTAATTTTTTTGAAAATTTCAACCTTAATCTATAAGTGACAAATTTAACGAATAAATAAAATAAAATGCAAATTTTTAGGTTTTGTTTTTCATCTTTAAATGAAGTATTTTTGTAAAAACATTGATTTTTATAGCATTTTAATAACTTATCAGTTATGAAAATAGGAGATAAAATAAGTAGCTTGCGCAAGCAAAAAGGATTGAACCGAGATGAACTCGGTAAAATCGTGGGAACTTCTGGTGCAGTAATTGGAAGATATGAAAGAGACGAGATTACTCCATCGGTTGAAATTGCAAGAAAAATGGCTGATGCATTGGAAGTTTCTTTGGACTATCTGACTGGTAGCACCAATTTTGTGATACAGGATAAAAAAATGCTTTACCGCTTGGAGCTTTTACAAAAAATAGCACAACCGGAAAGGGACAGGATTCTTTTAGTTATGGATTCTTTATTAAGAGATGCACAGATTAATTTAATACAACAAAAACTGGCTTAATTATGAACTTACAGTATATTTCAGACAACAGGGGGAAAACAACTGGTGTGTTTATTCCGATACAAGAATGGGAAGGACTTAAATCTAAATTCAAAGGCTTAGAAGAAGTGGAACTCGGCGAACAATCGAAAGAAGAGATTTTGCAAGGCTTACAACAGGCTGTTGAAGAAATGAACCTTGTAAAACAAGGCAAATTAAAAGCCCGTGACGCTAAAGACTTGTTAAATGAGTTATAGAGTTAAAACTATCCCATATTTTGACAGGCAAGCCAAACGGCTTACCCGTAAATTCAAGTCTTTTAAAACGGAACTTTCAGAACTGTTCGATTCCTTAGAGGTTGACCCAACGCAAGGCACTGCACTTAGGCAATGACTGTTATAAAATCCGTGTTGCCATAAAATCCAAAGGTAAAGGCAAGTCTGGCGGTGCAAGAGCAATTACCCATGTAATTGCTGTTCGTGAACATGTTTATTTGCTGACCGTTTTTGATAAGTCCGAAAAAGACAATATTTCCGATAAAGAACTTCAGGAACTCTTGAAAATGATTGAATAAAAAAGCCCGGATGATGAACCGGGCTTTTCCTTTATATCATACAAAATAATCGTTTCCTTTTCTCAAACAAAACTCCTCGCATTTGCTTTAAAGACTTATCTATTCTTGGCGCAAGCAAACAGGTTAATATTAATTCTTCGCCTGTTTTGAGTTTTACTACTGCATAGTAAAAACCCTCTATAGCCAACATAATGAAAATTGCTGTTTTTATAAAGTGCAGGCGACAAATAAATGATTACCTTTTCAATTTCATCATTCTTGTAAATCGTTTCTTCTCCACCTTTACGCCTGTTTAATTCAGTATTTCGAACCTCGTATTCTTCGCCTTTATTTTTAGCTAAATATGTTAAATGTAGATATAGTGAAGCTGGAAGCATCTAATAGCAAAACTATTCCAAAAACACTTGAACAATTATTTATCAAAACTAAGAAAATACAAGACATTAATCACCTACCATTCATAAGAATGAACTAGGTAAATGTAAAGG
This sequence comes from uncultured Bacteroidales bacterium, assembly GCA_963779845.1. GTDB lineage: Bacteria > Bacteroidota > Bacteroidia > Bacteroidales > CAVZZV01. The sequence continues at coordinate 112,301 of CAVZZV010000002.1, forward strand.
TCAAAAAATTTCTAATGATTAATCTGATAACATTCTATCTGCCTGATACCACCTATTTCTTATAGCATTTTCAAAGTTAAATCTGATATGAAATCATTTCCTAAAGGAAACAACAAATTATCGTACATATATTCTAAGCCTGCCGAAATTCTCCAACGGCAGCTCCTGCAACTGCTCCATAAGGACCTCCAATAGCTGCACCTGTGCCAATAGACAGCAAGAAGTGACTCCTAATTCGATAGCCACATCGTCCAATTGCTAATTTCGCCACTTACGATAGGCATTGATCATAAAATAACCCTATGCATAAAGGAGTCCAATGCAGGTTCCAAGTCCTACCACCAAAGTTTTAAAAGCAACATAAAGACCTACTATAAGTTGAGCTGAACTGTGCCGTATGTTTCCTATCTTATTGCACTATTCGGCCAAACATTCGATATTCCAATTACCAATTTGAGTTAAACCAATTGCTCCGGATACATAGTTTGCCGCACTTCCGACCTCATTTAGTGCCATAGGTGGACGCCAATCACCTCCCCCGCTATTTGCGGCATAGAAACCTAGAAAAACTATCCCCAAAAAAACTCGATATTTTTCTTGAATAAGAATTATTAGACTCCCTAATATGACGATAGTCCCTTTGCCATTTATCATGCATTAGTGGTTTTTCCAGTCCTTAGGCTCAAGCTTATGTCAATTACGCCTCAGGTAATTACATGTTATTTGTTCGTTTGACCAAGTATTTACGAATCCATGTTCAGGATTTACGTAATAATATTGATTTGGCATTGCAACTGCATAGATGCAGGAAACTTCGTATGCCATAACCATCCCGGTATCCGGTCGATGAACTTTCAGAATAGGCATAACCGGCCCCGCTGCCAGTCCCGCCCCTACCGTCAGCGTGGTCATTTTGAGAAATAATATATTGTTGCAGCTCTTACCCAATCGGTGAAATCTACATAGTATCTTTTTCCAAACCTGTCATGCGTCCCAAATACATATCCGGAGGAATTCGTATACAAAAGCGGGTTGTTCAAACAGTATGAATAACGGTTATAGCTCTGCGTGTTCGCCGGATCCGCGATCACTATGTCGGCACTGAGGAAGCGGGCCACCAGGGGATCGAATATGCTGCCATTATTTTTATCAGGCCAAAGTAATCGAGGTGTTCATGGCCTGTATAGCCCCTGTCAAATTTTAGTTTCTCCGGTATATCGCTGTAGGTCCAATCCTCCGGGTTACGCCTTCTGCCCCAGGCATCAAAGCTCATTTCTTCATATACCTCCCCGTCCTCGTCCGTGATCACATCGATGGAGCCCAGGTGATCGGTATGTATATAAAAGATGGCCTGCACATCTTCGGTCTGCATTCCCGTAACATAACCATGAGAAAAGCCCCGGTGGTTCACCAGCCCGTTACCATAGGTATATTGTTCTATCTGGCCTCTTGCATTCATTGTATTGGCGCCCCAAATGGACAATTGGTCGGATTCACGTTTTATTTCACCAAGATAACCATTATTATTGTAAATATACTCCATGGAGAGCTGAGAGGGGAACGTTAACCCGCTTAGCCGCCCGTACTGGTCATATTCAAACGATTCGACGAAGCTTTCCTGCCCGATTGTTTCGGTAAGGGAATCCAGTCGTGACAGGTTATCATAAGCATACGAGACGGATATACTATCAGGGCCGCTTTTATATAATGCGATTATAAGCTCTTCACAAATGAGTTATAAACACCAAATTCTTACCCAAACAACACCTTCGGTATCTCCTGTACCTTTGAAACAAAGACAATATCCATGTTGAATCTGGAAAAGTCGAGTCCTTTCTGACTGTATTTAGGGACAATCATGCGATCAAATCCCAGTTTCATGGCTTCGGAAATTCGCTGATCCAGCCGGTTTACAGGACGAATTTCGCCGGAAAGGCCGACCTCCCCGGCCAGGCAGGTTTTATTGGCTATAGCAATATCTACTGTCGAGGAAAGGAGGGAGGCGATAACGGCCAGATCCGTGGCCGGATCGTCAATCCTGATCCCGCCCGCGATGTTCAGAAAAACATCTTTCGCGATCAGTTTAAAATTGGCTCGTTTTTCAAGGACCGCCAGGAGCATGTTGAGTCTCCTCATATCGAATCCGGTGGCGGATCGCTGAGGCGTAGGGTATGCCGAACTGCTAACCAGTGCCTGAATTTCGACCAGGATGGGCCGTATGCCTTCCAGGGTGGCGGATACTGCGACCCCGCTCAGATTGTCGGGATTCTGACTTATTAATATTTCTGAAGGGTTGGCTATTTCCCGCAGTCCCGTACCCTGCATTTCATAAACTCCGATTTCGCTGGTCGAGCCAAAACGGTTTTTCACTGCCCGTAAAATCCGGTAAAGATGATGTTGGTCCCCTTCAAATTGAAGAACTGTATCCACAATGTGCTCAAGGACCTTAGGTCCCGCCAGGGAACCGTCTTTGGTGATATGTCCTATAATAATTACCGGAGTATGGGTCTGTTTTGAAAATTTCAGCAATTGTGCAGCACATTCCCGTACCTGGGAAACACTTCCCGGAGAAGATTCTACATATTGGGAATGAATCGTTTGCACAGAATCAATAATCAGGAGCCCTGGTTTTTCTGCATTGGATATGCTAAGAATGTTTTCAAGGTTGGTCTCGGTATGGATGAGGCACTCACTCTCTTTAAGAGAGCCGGTCCTTTCCGCCCTTAGACGTATTTGTTGTGCACTCTCCTCACCTGAAATATAGAGCGTTTTTAATTGATTGAGCTTAAGGGCGATCTGCAGAACCAGGGTGGATTTTCCGATTCCGGGTTCCCCTCCAATCAGTACCAGCGAACCCGGTACGATGCCGCCACCAAGAACCCGGTTGAATTCATGGTTGAGGGTATCAATCCTGGTAAAATGCTGAAGATCGATATCCCGAAGCAAAGCGGGCTTGGACTTTTCCCCACTCTCCGTGCTAAAAATACTTTCTTTCCCGGTGGAAATAATTTCCTCCACATAGGTATTCCATTGGTTGCAGGAGGGGCACCGGCCAATCCACTTTGCAGAATCGGCGCCACAATTCTGACAAACATATACGGTTTTTTTCTTTGCCATGATTTTCGTTTAGGACACTTCCAATGAAAAGTCTAAGCTAGGGAACCCTCCTTGTTTTTCAAAAGGTAATGCCCGCTAATATTTTTTTATTTTCCGGACGATCGCAGAGGTGGAATAGCCTGGAAGGAATTCGACGGTGACTACTTTTCCTCCATTTCCGGTTACAATATCGTACCCCACAATATCTTTCACAGGATAGTCTGAACCTTTTACCAGAACATCGGGGACCAGGGATTTTATAAGCTCATAGGGAGTTTCCTCGTCAAACAGCACCACGGCATCCACAAACTGAAGCGATGCAAGGACCATAGCCCGCGAATCTTCGTCCTGAAGGGGTCGGCCCTCACCTTTGAGCAATTGGACAGAACGATCGGTATTGAGTCCGACCACGAAAAAATCGCCCAGTTCTGAGGCCTCAGCCAGATAGGAAATATGTCCTTTATGAAGGATATCGAAGCAACCGTTCGTGAAGACAATGGATTTACCCCGGTTTCTGCAGGACTGTTTAAGTTCAGGTACCTCTTCAATGGGAATTAACCGGGACCGTATGTCGGAAATGGCCGTCATGTCGTGATCTCCGGAACAGCTTTTCGGTCAAAATGTAGCTTACTCCCATCCGCTTTCCCCTTTTTTTTTCGGAATAACAGGAAGAAAGAAAGGATCCCCAGGCTAATGGCAAGCAGGGCCTGCGATTCATGAGAAATAGTGGCAAAAACAAGTCCCTCTTCCACATTGATTCCTGGATACACCGTGGCCAGTCCGCGGGAAACGATCCAGTGAAAAGCCCCAATTCCGCTTTGTACCGGAGCAGACATCCCTAATCCGCCAATAGCAAGTATAAACAGGCCATCAATCATCCCAAGATCTGAGGTAGCAGGAATGGCAAAGACTACCACCCAGGTCATCATCCAATAATTCAGCCAGATAAAAACCGAGTGGAAGATAAATAACCCGCGCCGCTTCATCTTATAAACCGTTTTCAAACCTTCCACGATCCCGCGTAATAGTTCCTTTGTCTTACTTACCAATTTCATTTCGGAAAGCCGCTGGCGGAAAATGAAATACGAGCCAACGAAAATTCCGGAGATAACTGCCACTATGGTCCAGATAAACCAGGAAAAGCTAAGGCTGTTGGAAATTTTATCCCCCAAGGGGATAAATACACTCTCCCGGAAGAAATTTCCAAAAGTCTGAAAGCGGAAAATGATTAACAGGATCAATATGATAAAAAGGGTGATCAGATCCACCGCCCTTTCAACAATTACGGTACCTATTAACCTCTCCACCGGAATTTTTTCCTTTCTGGCGAGGGTTGCACAGCGGGTGATCTCCCCAATTCTGGGGAAGGCAAAGTTCGCCAGATAACCCACCATCATGGAATAAAAGGTATTGGCAAATGAAGGTTTATAATTCAGTGGCTCAATGATCAGTTTCCACCTCGCTGCTCTTGAAAAATAGGCCAACATGGCGAAAAAGAGGGAGAGAAAGACCCAGCTGTATTGTGCTCGTTTAAGATCTGCCGCGAGGCTTTCAAAACTAATTCCTTTGAAGGCAAAATAAAGTAATAGTATTCCCAGGACAAGAAACCCCAGAAATTTAAGTATTTTTATGATGGGTGCTTTCAAGGTTTCCTGAACTATACTAGTTTATTGGTTTCGGTATCGGGAAATATTATACTGGGTTTGAATTTCCTGGCTTCTTCAAAATCCATGGAGCCATAGGACATGATGATCACGATGTCACCGACAGCTACCCTTCTGGCTGCAGGGCCGTTAAGGCAAACTTCCCCGCTTCCCCTGGCACCGGTGATAACGTATGTTTCCAACCGTTCTCCATTGTTTATGTTTACGATCTGTACCTTTTCCCCCTCGATCAGGTTGGCAGCATCCATGAGTTCCTCGTCGATCGTAACACTTCCCACATACTGAAGGTTGGCTTCAGTGACCCTGACCCTGTGAATCTTCGATTTTACTACTTCTATTTTCACTGAAATAAAAATTAATTACTGGTGTCTGTCCAAAAAAACCGTATTCTGCCGTTTACCATGACATCCACGCTGCAAAGTTAATCAAAAAATATATTATCTATCAGTCTGACCTTGCCAATATATACCGCGATAAAGCCAGCCACAGTGGCCGAATCTTTTCGATGGGTTATGATCTCAAGGTTTTCAGTGTCTGCTATCTCAAAATACTCAACATTCAAAAGGGGATCCTTGTTCACTTCTTCCACGACCCACTCCTTGAGGTCCTTTACCGGATAGTACGGATATCGACTTTTTGCCCTTAACAGGATTTTGGAGATATTTGCGGCGTGTTCAAGTTCCTGCTGCGAAAGCAACTCATTTCTGGAACTCATGGCAAGCCCGCTTTTTTCCCGAACGATTGGACAGGGGATAATTTTCGTGGATAAACCCAGTTTTTTTACAAGGGATTTGATGATAAGCAATTGCTGGTAATCCTTCTGGCCAAAAAAAGCGTAGTCAGGAGAGGAAATTTCGAACAGGCGGCTTACTACCTGAGCCACACCATTAAAATGGCCGGGACGATGCTCCCCCTCCATCACTTTTTCGAGCCTTCCAAAATCGAAAACCCGCCTGTCCAGTACCGGATAAATTTCAGTGACGGAGGGAAGAAAAACCACATCGATCCTTTTTTTGCTTAACATTTCCAGATCTTTTCTGGTGTCGCGGGGATAATTTTTTAAATCGTTTGGATTGTTGAACTGGGTAGGATTAACAAAAATGCTCACGATCACGATATCAACTAGCGAAGCGGCAATATCGACAAGAGAGAGATGCCCCTCGTGAAGGGCTCCCATAGTGGGAACCATTCCCACGGTTTTATCCTTAAGGCCTTCGTTGAACCGGAATTCCTCAAGGGCAGCTGTTTTTTCTATGACCAACATTGGGAATAAATTGTCCTGCAAAAGTAGGGATTAAGTTTTATTTCTTTTCAATTTGCAGCCGGTATTATGCCGCATGAATTAAGGACAGGTTAGCAAGGCCATAACAGGGGTATAATTTTAAACCCTTATTCAAATAATTTTCATATCTTTGCATGCTAGTTGAAACAATCGTGTTCAAATGGAAAACACCAAGATTCTCTTCATTTCCCAGGAAATTTCTCCGTATTTGCCAGAGACCGAAATGTCCCTTATTGCGAGGCACCTTCCTCAGGGCATTCAGGAAAAAGGTATGGAGATAAGGACCTTCATGCCTCGTTTTGGCAACATCAACGAGAGAAGAAACCAATTGCACGAAGTGATTCGTCTTTCCGGAATGAACCTTATTATCGATGATTCCGACCACCCGTTGATCATTAAGGTCGCCTCCATCCAGTCTGCCCGTATGCAGGTTTATTTCATTGACAATGAGGATTACTTTCACCGGAAATACACGGTGAAGGATGCCAAGGGCCGCTTTTATTCCGACAACGACGAGAGAATGATATTTTTTGCCAGGGGTGTGATCGAAACAGTCAAAAAACTTCGATGGTCGCCTGATATTATCCATTGTCACGGATGGTTTACCAGTCTCATCCCTTTGTATATAAAAAAATCCTACAATGAAGAACCGCTGTTTTCAAAATCAAAGGTTATTTTCTCTGCCTATAATGACAAACTGAATGAACATCAAAGGGAAGATTTTCCCCGGAAAATGAAGTTTCAGGGGGTAGATGAAGAGGATATGGCCATGGTGAAGGATTCCAGCTTTGAAAATATTGCTGGTTTGGCATTTACCTATTCCGACGGGGTGATTAAAGGAAGCGGGAATTTAGAGCCTCAAATCGAAAAAAAAATAGACCAATTGGAAATCCCTGTATTAAATCATCAGTCTCCTGAAGAATATATTGAGGCCTATTCCGTTTTTTATGATAAAATTTTAAAGAAGTAAGCAAAGAATGAGAATATTTTTCAGTGGAGGCCGCGTTGCAGCTACCTTATCATGGGTTTTATCAGGTCTGTTCTTTTTGATTTTCCTATCATCCTGTGACGAAGATCCCGGATTTTTAGGCAAGGATTTGCTTCCCGAAGGAGACAACATACATACCTACTCCGATACAATCACCCAGATTCATGCCTGGACGATTGACAGCAAACCTGTACTTACCGGCTACAATAATCAGCTGTTGCTTGGCAGTATAGTAGACAGTGTGTTCGGGTTTTCCAAAGCAGATTTTATACTGCCTTTATTTGCTGCAAGCCCGAAAGATCCTGGTGAAAACCTAACGATCGATTCCATTATTTTCGAATTGATCATAGACAGGCATTTCGGCGATAGTGCTACGACGCATACTATTAAAATATATGAGTTTACAGATTCCCTGGCTCTCGATTCCGCTTATTTATCTGATTATAACCCAGAAGGGCATTACAGACCAACTGAAATTGGGGAAAAAACAATTACTGGATACTCAGATACGATAAAGATTGCCATAAACGAACTTCAATTCAACGCCAAAATACGTAATGCTTCTGCTGAAACATATAAAACTGATTCCGCCTTCAGGAAAGTGTTTAAAGGCTTATATGTCACGACCGAAGCGGTAAACGAGAAAGGTTCCCTCCTTTTTGTTGATTCGCTGCTGAACAGTTCGAGGGTTTACCTTTATTATAAAAATGATAGCATCCGGGACAATAATATTTCCACCAGCCTTGTATACCCTATGGGGTTTAATTACACGGCTGCCAAAATAAATATGTTTACAAATAATTATTCCGGCTTCAGGGCAGGTATGGGTATAAATGATCCCGAGTCTACAGATACTCTGGCGTTTATTGCTTCTATGGGAATGATGGATACCCGCCTGGTGATTACAAACCTCGAACGCTTAAAAGCTGACCCGGGTAAGATAGTAATCAATAAGGCTGAACTCATTCTGCCGGTGGAGAAGTCCCTGTCGGTTTCTGAAAAAGCCTTTCCTCCGAGGCTTTTATTATGGATTGTTGACCAGGGGGGGAATTATGATTATTTATATGATTATAGTATTGATGCCACACAAAATAAGACAGTTTTTAACGGGATATATGAATACATTGAAAAGGACCGGTACATCTTCAATATCAGCCGTCACCTCCAGGCGTATCTTGACGGGAGTATTGACGACCTGGAATTTATTCTCCGGCCTACCCTTAATTCTCAATCAGCTTTCAGGACGATTTTAAAAAAGCAGGGATCCTCTTCAAATCCTATGAAACTCATTATTGTTTATACGGAACTTTATTAACATAGCATGTGTGGGATTATAGGTTATATTGGAGAGAGGAGTGTGTGTGACATTTTAATCAACGGCCTGAAAAGGCTGGAATACCGGGGGTATGATTCTGCCGGGATCGCCCTTGTCAATCATGGGATTAATACCTATAAAAAGAAGGGTAAGGTTTCCGACCTCGAGGCCTACCTTGAAGGTAAGGATACTCATGGAAGCATTGGTATCGGACATACCCGTTGGGCTACCCATGGAGAGCCCAGTGACGTGAATGCCCATCCCCATACTTCCATGAACAAACTTTTTACGATTATCCATAATGGGATTATCGAAAATTATTCCACCCTCAAGTCAAAACTGGTAGACCGGGGGTATACTTTCGAATCGGAGACCGATACCGAAGTCCTGGCCAATCTGATCGAATTTATTTACACTACCGGAAATATCACGGCTGAAATTGCTGTCAGGCTGGCCTTGACAAAAGTGGTGGGGGCTTATGGACTGGTTGTTCTCTGCGCAGATGAACCGGACACAATTATTGCCGCCCGGAAGAGCAGCCCCCTGGTCCTTGGCATAGGTGAAGGGGAATATTTTATAGCCTCAGACGCTACCCCCATTGTTGAATTCACCGACAGGGTAATTTACCTGAACAACGATGATGTGGCCATCATCAAACGGGATGAACTGATATTAAAAACTATTCAGAACGATAAACTGGAACCTAAAATTGAGCGGCTGAATCTTGATATTAATGAGATTGAAAAGAATGGGTACGCCCATTTCATGCTAAAAGAAATTTTCGAGCAGCCCCGATCCATACAGGACACTTTCAGGGGAAGGATTTCCAGTGATTTTAGTTCTATTAAGCTCGGAGGACTCTTCCATGTTGAAGATAAATTAATACAGGCAAAACGCATCATTATTATTGGTTGCGGGACATCCTGGCATGCCGGTATGGTTGGCGAGTACCTTTTTGAAGATATTGCCCGCGTTCCGGTGGAGGTGGAATATGCTTCCGAATTCCGATACAGGAACCCACTTATTTTCCCGGATGATGTGGTCATTGTCATCAGCCAGAGCGGGGAAACTGCCGATACCCTTGCCGCTGTTCAGCTTGCAAAAGAATCGGGTGCTCTGGTACTGGGTATTTGCAATGTAGTCGGTTCGAGCATCTCCAGGGAAACCGATGCGGGAGTTTACACCCATGCCGGCCCTGAAATCGGCGTGGCCTCCACCAAGGCATTTACAGCCCAGGTTACCGTCCTCACCATGATGGCCCTGATCATTGGCCACGAGAAAGGTTTTCTTGATTCTAAACGATATCAAAAGCTGATCAGGAATCTTTCAGAAGTTCCCTCAAAAATTGAAAGTATCCTTAAACTGAATCATCAGTTTAAAGCGATTGCGAAAAAGTATCAGCACGCAACCAACTTCCTTTACATGGGGAGAGGTGTTTCTTTTCCGGTGGCTTTGGAAGGGGCCCTGAAACTGAAAGAAATTTCCTACATTCATGCCGAAGGCTATCCTGCTGCCGAAATGAAGCATGGGCCTATTGCTCTGATCGATGAAAATATGCCTGTGGTGGTGATCGCAACAAGGGACAATTCCTATGAAAAGATCCTCAGCAACATACAGGAGGTCAAAGCCAGACATGGAATTGTAATCGCCATTGTGAGTGAAGGGGATAAAGTCATTTCCGGTCTTGCCGATCATACCTTAGAAATTCCGGATACCGATGAGAAGCTCATATCCCTGCTGGCAGTTATCCCGTTGCAATTAATCGCCTATCATATCGCGGTACTGAGAGGTTGTAATGTTGACCAGCCAAGAAATCTGGCAAAGTCAGTCACCGTGGAGTAAAACCCAATTTTTATAGCAAAGTTTATTTGCTTTCTCATTTTATGCCCCGACGGCATTTTCAGTGATTTTTTTATCTTTTTAGATACTGCTCCTCATAATACCGGTCATATTCTCCCGACAGGATCCTTTCCATCCATCCCATGTTCCCAAGATACCAGTCCACCGTTCTGGAAAGCCCCTCTTCAAAGGGCAGGGAAGGTTTCCAGCCAAGGTCCTTTTCAAGCTTTGAGGAATCAATGGCATAGCGAAGATCATGACCTGCACGGTCTTTAACGAAGGTGATCAGTTTTTCAGCGCTCCCTGCTTCCCGGTTCAGTTTTTCATCCATTATTTTGCATAGCAGGCGGATAAGGGCAATATTGGTCCACTCGTTATTTCCCCCGATATTGTAAGTCTCCCCGTATTTTGCTTTATGAAAAATAAGGTCTATTGCCTTTGCATGGTCTTCAACAAAAAGCCAATCCCTTATATTTTCCCCTTTCCCGTATACGGGGATTTCTTTCCTGTTTTTTATGTTGTTGATGGCCAGAGGAATAAGTTTTTCGGGAAACTGATTGGGACCGTAATTATTGCTGCAATTGGAGATGACCACCGGCAGTTTGTAGGTATGAAACCAGGCCCTTACCAGATGATCTGAGCTTGCCTTGGATGCAGAGTAGGGGCTGCGTGGATCGTAAGGTGAATTTTCGGTGAAGAGCCCGAGCTTTCCGAGGCTACCGTACACCTCATCGGTGGAGATATGGTAAAAAAGCTTGCCCTCCCCCTGATCGCCCCATAAAAACCTTGCTGCATTCAATAGGTTTGCCGTGCCAATTATATTGGTATGGATGAACATCATCGGACTTGATATGGATCGGTCAACATGTGATTCGGCTGCAAGATGGATCACTGCATCAAATTTGTGTCTGCTAAAAATATCATCTATAAATTCCTTGTTTACGATATCCCCCTTTATGAAATGATAATTGGGTTTCTTATCGACATCCTTTATATTTTCCAGATTCCCTGCATAGCTCAAAATATCGAGATTATAAATTTGATATTGAGGGTATTTGTTCACGAAACGCCTTACTACATGTGAACCAATAAATCCGGCACCACCGGTGATCAGTACTTTTTTCTTAATCATAACTTAATTACTAAAGTTATCAGACTTTCTTTGAAAACTTTTAAACGGATTAGAAAAATATGGGTTAATCCTCCGATCATCCTCCGTTATTTTTAGGGATTCCGAACATTTAGCTTTTTTCAAGCACATCCCGGTAATATTTTTCCCATTTCCAGGCTGACAATAATGTGTCGCCCAATTCTTCCCTTGCTTTCCACCCGAGTTCTTCGTTTGCAAAAGTGGTGTCGGCGTAAACCTGTTCAACATCCCCTGCCCGTCTCCCGGTAATCTTATAATTGAGTTTCATGCCAGTAGCTTTTTCAAAAGTCCTTATGACTTCAAGGACAGAATTTCCTTTTCCTGTTCCAAGGTTAAAGACTTCAAAGCCCTTTTTATTTTTCTTTTCCAGAAGCCTTTGAATAGCCACCACATGCGCTTTGGCCAGGTCCACAACATTTATATAATCCCGCACGGCGGAGCCGTCAGAGGTATTGTAATCATCGCCGAAAACTTTTAATTCCTTGCGCAGTCCATAGGCCGTTTGGGTAATAAAAGGAACCAGGTTTGCAGGAACGCCAATAGGAAGCTCCCCGATCAAAGCGGAAGGATGGGCCCCCACCGGATTGAAGTACCTGAGGGAGATAATTTTTAGCGATTCATTCACAACCTGGGTATCCTGAAGAATCTCCTCGGCAATTTGTTTAGTGTTCCCATACGGGGAGGTGGCTTTTTTAATAGGGGCCTTTTCTGTAACAGGAAGCTCATCCGGTTCACCGTAAACCGTGCATGAGGAGCTGAAGACGATATTTTTGACCTCCTTGCTGATCATATTCTCCAGGAGGTTAATCAGACTGTTCAGATTGTTCCGGTAATAAAGCAGGGGCATTTCGACTGATTCACCCACAGCTTTCGATGCAGCAAAATGGATGATAGAGGAAATTGCAGGATATTTTTCGAACAGATCCTTCACAACATCTCTTTCTGAAAGATCAACTTTCTCAAAAGCAGGCCTCTTACCACAAATCTGTTCTATTCCATCGAGGACTTCAATCCTGGAATTGGATAGATTATCTGCAATAAGGACTTCATATCCTTCATTTAATAATTCGACGCTTGTATGGGAACCGATGAATCCGGTTCCGCCTGTTACTAATATTAATTCCTTCATATTATTAAAGACTCCAATAGGTTAGTTTTTTAATCTTATCACGGTACATCCCTTTCAAGTCGGCGATGATTGCTTTTTCGCGACAAATCTCCCTGAAATATTTTTCATTAAGACCTGTATATTCTGTATGGCTGACGGCAGCAATCACCGCATCATAGGGCGGATTTATTGTCGGCGACAGCTTAAAACCATATTCTTCCTCTATTTCAAAAGAGGAAGCATGAGGGTCAACAACATCCACATTTATTGAAAACCGCTCCAGTTCCCTTATGACATCCACTACCCGTGAATTACGGATATCGCTTACATTTTCCTTAAATGTGATCCCCAATACCAGAACCTTTGATTCTTTCGGATTCCTGTCCTGGGAGATTAGTTTCTGAACCAATTGCTGAGCCACGTAGGCCCCCATGGAATCATTGATCGCCCTCCCGGAATTGATAATCTGCGCATGATGGCCATATCGGGCCGACTTGTAGGTGAGATAATAAGGATCCACTCCAATACAATGCCCGCCAACCAAACCGGGAAAAAATTTCAGAAAATTCCATTTGGTGCCGGCAGCTTCAAGTACATCATAAGTATTGATTTCCATCCTGTTGAAGATCATGGATAGTTCATTCATGAAAGCGATATTAATATCCCTTTGTGTGTTTTCAATGATTTTTGCGGCTTCGGCCACCTTTATGGAGCTTGCCCTAAAGATTCCCGCTTCGATAATGAGCTCGTAAATTTTGGCTATTTCCTCAGCCGATTCCGGGTCACACCCTGAAGTGACTTTAGTGATCCGGGTAAGGGTATGCTCCTTATCCCCCGGATTAATCCGCTCAGGGGAAAATCCGACCTTGAATTGCTCAATGAATTTGAGACCGGAATATTTTTCAAGCAGGGGAATACAATCTTCTTCGGTGCAGCCCGGGTAAACAGTCGATTCATATACCACGTAGTCCCCCTGCTTTAGCGCTTTTCCCACAATGGTTGTAGCGGATAGAAGTGGTTTTAGGTCTGGCTTTTTGTACTCATCTATAGGGGTGGGGACAGCAACAATGTACAGTCCGACCCCATTCAGGTCATCAGGGTTGGAGGTGAAGGTAATATCGCAATGGCTAAAGGCTTCCGGGGGAAGTTCATTGCTTGGGTCAATATGCTTCTTCATTAATTCGACCCTTTCGGGTTTAATATCAAAGCCAATAACCGAAAACTTCCTGGCAAATTCAAGCGCGATGGGAAGACCCACATAACCCAGACCGATAATGGCGATTTTAGATTTTTTTTCGATAATACTTTGGTACATTATTGAGTATTTTTTGATTTAGCTCATTTCCCGGCAAATGGGTGATATTCCCCTTTCAACCCCATAGGATTGGAATTTCTAATGATAAATACCGTTTCAATTGAAGATCGGGCATCTTCCAATCCATATCCCTTACCTTTTAATATTTCCTGGTAGGTAATGGTATGAAGATCCGTAAAGCCATCACTAAATTCCAGCTCCTCACCATCGACAGTAATGGAACGGAAAGTACGCTGTCCTTTTTCTTTAATTTTAGGAGGAACGTCCTGGTAATCTATACTGAGGAACCATCTTACCCTTGCGTTATCCAGAATAAGGTAACCTGCCACCTTATTATCTTCCCGTATGTGAACTATATTTTCCCTGACATTGCCAAAAATCCAGGTTAGCATATCAAAGAAGTGGACGCCGATGTTTGTTACCACCCCGCCGGATTTATGGACGTCTCCTTTCCAGGAGTAATGATACCAGTTTCCCCGGCTGGTTATATAGGAAAGATCGATATCATAGATTTTATCTTTTGGGCCATTCAAAACTTTCTCCTTCAAGGCAAGGATAGAAGGGTGGTGCCTGAGCTGAAGAATATTATAGGTCTTTCTTCCCGTTTGCTGCTCAAATTCCAGTAATGCATCTATATTCCAGGGATTCAGAACAACAGGTTTTTCACAAATGGCATCTGAACCACTTCGGAGAGCGAAACGGATATGAGAATCATGGAGGTAGTTAGGGGAACAAATCGATACAAAGTCCACCGGTACACAATCTCTTTTCAGTTTATCGATATGCCGGTCGAAGCGTTCAAATTCCACAAAAAAGTCGGCCTCTGGAAAAAAGCTGTCAATAAAACCGACGCTGTCGAACCGGTCGAGTGCAGCGATAAGGGTATTCCCCGTATCTTTTATCGCTCTAAGGTGCCTGATGGCAATATATCCGGCAATTCCGATCAGGGCAAAATTTTTGTTATTTTTCTGGGTATTCATTTTATGAGGATAACTTATATACTTTGCGGTCCTTTAACTTGTATTTTTCGTGGCTTTCAGGACATTCCCCGGTATCCGTTTCGTCAAATTCCAGTTTGTGCCCGTATTCACTCACCCAACCCCGGTGACTGGCAGGATTGCCGAAGACAAGGGAATAATCGTCCACATCTTTGGTTACCACTGCTCCGGCTCCCACAAGGCAGAATTTACCTAAATTATTCCCGCAGACAATCGTGGCATTGGCCCCTATACTGGCCCCTTTTCCTACACGGGTCTCAATATACCGGTCTTTACGGATTATGGCACTCCGGGGATTTAATATATTGGTAAATACCATGGAAGGGCCCAGAAAGACATCATCTTCACAATTTACTCCTGTGTAAATAGAGACATTGTTCTGCACTTTGACATTGTTCCCAAGCCTTACTCCGGGAGATACGACTACATTCTGTCCAATGTTACAATTTTCCCCAATTTCACAATCGGCCATGATATGCGAAAAATGCCAAATCCTGGTGCCTTTCCCGATCCTGGAACCTTCATCGATCACAGCTGTTTCATGGGCGAAAAAATCAGTTCCAGGCATAATATCTCAGTTTAAAAATTCCAAAACAGATTCCGTAATATAGGTAAGTTGTTCAGTATCCAGTTCGGTATGCATGGGTAGAGAAAGAACCTCTTTGGATATTTTCTCGGTGACCGGAAAATCGCCTACCTGGTAACCCAGATCCATATAGGCTTTCTGAAGATGAAGTCCCATGGGATAGTATATCATAGAGGGGATATTTCTGGCTGCAAGGTGTTTTTGGAGGGCATCCCGGTTTCCCGCTGGTAATTTCACCGTATACTGGTGATAGATATGACTGGTATTATCGCTTTTTACCGGTGCGATGAGATCTTTTCTATTCGCAAAGGCCAAATCATAAAAGGCGGCAGCTTTCTGACGAGCCCGGTTATATTGGTCCAGGTAATTAAGCTTCACATTCAGGAGGGCTGCCTGAAGGGTATCCAGTCTGGAGTTTACCCCAACATAATCATAGTAATAACGGGTACCCATTCCATGATTGGTGATCGCTTTGATTTTCTTTCCAAGCTCTTTATCCCGGGTAAAAATGGCTCCCCCGTCCCCCCATGCCCCCAGGTTTTTGGAAGGAAAAAAAGAGGTACACCCAATTCTCCCCATGGTTCCTGCTTTTTTGGTCTGAAGATCCCGAAATGTATATTCCGCACCCAAAGCCTGGGCTGCATCCTCTATAATTACGAGTCCATTGTCCAGGGCGATATTCATGAGAGCGTCCATATCGCAACATTGCCCGAATAGATGGACAGGCAGGATAGCACGGGTTTTTTTTGTTATTTTATTCCGTACCGATTCGGGATCAATGTTAAAGGTATCGGGAAGAATATCTGCGAGAATGGCTTTCAGGCCCAACAACCGGATTACCTCGAGGGTAGAGATGAATGTAAATGGGGTGGTGATAATTTCATCCCCCGGGTTCAAGTCGAGAGCCATTAGGGCGATCTGTAGGGCATCGGTGCCGTTTGCGCAGCTTATTACCCCCGGAACCTGAAGATAAGCGGCCAGGTTTTCTTCAAAATCTTTTACCTGTGGGCCTTTGATAAAGGAGGATGAGGCGATTACTTCTTTCAGTGCACGGTCTGTTTCCTTCTTAATTTTCAGGTATTGCCCATGAAGATCGACCATTTTTATCTGCTTCCTGGTCATTTGAATTGGTATTAGGCTACGAAGATAACCAAAGTCTAAGACATAGGATTAGGATATATATTAAAAACGGTTAGTAAATTTGTTTGGAAGCGATTATTTTAGCAACTAAATTTGGAAAAAACTAAATACCTCTAAATTGGGAATATTTAATTACATCAAAGACATTCTTCTGTTTGACGGCATGGCAATAGTTCCCGGACTCGGCTGTTTCAGTCTGAAAGAGGAGCCTGCACGCATAGAGGGGAATAGGATCAGCCCACCCCAAAGCCGGGTCGTTTTCGATCCTGATCAAAATTTGGATAACGGGATCCTGATCCTCAAAGTCTCGGAGGGGGAGGAGATTACCACTGAAGCAGCGGGTCAGGCAATACAGGATTACGTGGATGAAATTCTTCTTTCCCTGGACCAGGGCAGTAATTTCAACATCAAAACGATGGGCGTATTGTACAAGGACCCTGATGGCGGATATCATTTCGATGCTGACCCTGACCTGAACATCGATTTTGCCTCTTTTGGCCTGGAGACCTTTGAGCTTTTAGAAATACCTGAGAATGAAGAAGATGTTGAGGATCCATTGAATGAAAACATACAAAATGCAGACGCAGGGGATGAGACAGAAGAATTGAATGCCCCAATGGACAAGGAGATAAGAGAGGATGAAGCCGGCAGTAAAACAATCAGTGAATCGGTGGATGATGAGAAAAAAGAGAACGATGAAACAAAAGTTGAAAAGTTCGTACTTCAGGATATTGTTGATGATAGTGACACAATAACCGTAAACCCGGAACCATCCTCACCGGATCAAAATGATGAATATCCCTGGCATGTTGATTCAAACACCCTAAATAAACCCATAAATCCTTCCACCACAACGTCCGAAGAGATGACCAAAAAAAGAGAACAAACGAAAAAGAACAGACGGACAGGTTGGATTCTGGTGGGCTCAGCTGTGGTATTATTGCTGGCTTTTATCCTCCTTCCTTTAAAGACCAACCTGCTAGACCATGGGTTCAACCTTCCCTTCCTTTACAAAGCTGATAGTTTTAACCTGGATTATGATTTCACGGCACTGGAGGAATCGGACAAGGATTTTGAGTCCCTGATCGAAAAGGTTGAAAACGATATCGATTCAGTAACAAACACTGGAAATGCGACCATCTATTCTGCTTCCGAAGAGGTGAACGAAAAGTCGACCGGTAAATATGCTGAATATCATGTTATTGCAGGGAGTTTTAAAAGCAACAGGAATGCTGCGCAACTTCAGCAGAAATTGGCCAGGGATGGATATCCCAGTCTGATTCTCGAACGTGGGGATAGTTTTTACAGGGTTAGTGCTGAAGGTTTTAATGACCTGCAAAAAGCACTTGATGAGTTATATAAATTCAGAAACCGGAAGGGTATGGGATCCGCATGGCTGTTGGGTTTGAACTAAGCTAACAATTCATTTCGCTCCCATTATCGTACTTCCGAACCTAATGCTGCCTCCGCAGCGGGTTCCACGAAATATAATTCTCCTTTGGCATTTTCCGAAAGCAACAGCATTCCTCTGGATTCTATTCCTTTAATTTCGCGGGGTTCAAGGTTTAACAAGATGCAGACTTTTTTTCCGGGAAGGGATTCCGGTTCGTAGTATTCAGCAATTCCCGAAACAACGGTTCTTACATCCAATCCGGTATCTACCGTTAACTTAATCAGTTTTTTAGTTTTGGGCACTTTTACCGCATCGACGATTTGAGCTACCCGTATATCAACCCGCGAAAAATCTTCAAAATTGATATCGCTTTTTTGGGGAGTTACAACTGCCCCGTTTTGTTCGTTCTCTTTTTTATTTTGAATCAGCTTGTTCAGCTGAAATTCAATCTTTTCATCTTCGATTTTGTCGAAGAGCAGTCCTGCCTGATTGATTGTATGGCCCGGTTTTAAAAGATCATCCCTTCCCCCATCGGACCATTGGCTAATGCCGAGGTTAAGAAATTCGTGGAGCCTGGAGGTACTGTCTGGCAAAAAGGGGTATAGAATTACGGCTAAATTAGCGCAGAGTTGAAGCGACACATAAAGTATTGTTTTAACCCTCTCCTCGTCGGTTTTTATTAGCTTCCAGGGCTCTGTGTCGGCCAGGTATTTATTCCCGGTACGGGCAAGATTCATGGCCTCTTTAAGTGCTTCACGGAACCGGAAAGCATCGAGGGATGCCTCGGTATTCTTTCGGGCAGTTTTAAGAGAATCTATCACTTCGAGATCATAGGTATCAAATGGCCGGGGGGTAGGTACGATCCCGTTGAAATACTTATGCGTGAGCACAATGGTCCGGTTTACAAAATTGCCCAGGATAGCTACCAGTTCATTATTATTCCTTGCCTGGAAATCTTTCCAGGTGAAATCATTGTCCTTTGCTTCAGGCATGTTCGCACATAAAACATACCGGAGCACATCCTCTTGTCCTTTAAAGTCTTCGAGGTATTCGTGCAACCAAACAGCCCAGTTGCGGGAGGTGGACAATTTTTCTCCCTCCAGGTTCAAAAATTCGTTGGCAGGTACATTTTCAGGAAGGATATAACTGCCCTCGGCCTTCAGCATAGCAGGAAAAATAATGCAATGAAAAACGATATTGTCTTTTCCGATGAAATGGATGAGCCGGGTTTCTTTATCCTTCCAGTATTTTTCCCAATCGGGCCTAAGTTCCTTTGTCGCCGAAATGTATCCAATCGGGGCATCAAACCAGACGTAAAGAACTTTACCTTCCGCGTTATCAATAGGAAGGGGAATTCCCCAATCGAGGTCCCGGCTTACCGCCCTTGGTTGAAGACCATTGTCCAGCCAGGATTTGCACTGTCCGTAAACATTTGGTTTCCAGTGTTTATTTTCTTCAAGAATCCATTCTTTAAGAAAAGGCTCATATTTTTGAAGTGGAAGGTACCAGTGTTTTGTTTCTTTTAAAACAGGTTCTGCACCCGAAATGGTGGATTTGGGGTGGATCAGGTCGGTGGGGTTGAGGGAAGTTCCGCAATTTTCGCACTGGTCGCCATATGCATTTTCATTGCCACAATGGGGACATGTACCGGTGATATAGCGGTCGGCCAGAAATTGCCCTGCCTCCGGGTCGAAATACTGTTCCGTACTTTTCTCGATAAATTCTCCCTTATCGTAAAGGGTTTTAAAAAAACCGGCCGCTGTTTCATAATGCACCGCTGTTGTAGTTCGGGAATATATATCGAATGAAATCCCGAACCTTTCAAATGAAAGCATATTTAAGGCATGGTATTTATTCACAATATCCTGAGGGCTAACACCTTCCTGCCTGGCTTTGATGGTAATAGGCACTCCATGTTCATCTGAGCCACAAACAAATACAACATCTTCCTTTTTTGATCGGAGGTAACGGACATAAATATCGGCTGGCACATAAACCCCGGCCAGATGACCCAGGTGAAGTGGTCCGTTGGCATAGGGAAGAGCGGCAGTAATAAGGGTGCGCTTAAATTTGTTCATGGATAATAATATGGAATAAGATGACAAAGATAAAGATTATGAGCTTATTTTTGGATTAGTTTGGTCAACTAACCGTATATTTGAAGAGAATTTATTTTTTTCTGAAATGATCACACCTCCACGGTTACAATCCGGCGACCTTATCGGAATTATTGCTCCGGCCAGAAAAATCACTTCCCAGGAGATAGCCTTTTTCATTAAGCAAATGGAAGAATGGGGATTGAGATGCAAAACAGGAAAACATTTATTTGGGGAATTTCATCAATTCTCAGGGACTGATGAAGAACGTGCCTCAGACCTTCAGGAGATGATCGCTGATCCTGAGGTGAAGGCGATTATTTTTGCCCGCGGCGGATACGGCTCCTTCCGCACACTTCAGATTAGTGACTTCTCTCCCCTGGAAAGAAGGCCAAAATGGATCGCGGGTTTTTCAGATATTACTGTATTTCATGCTTACGTGAACAAGTTTCTCGGTATCGAGACCATACATTCCATGATGCCGCTAAACTTTAAGGAAGAATCCGATCAGGAAAGCCTTGAGAGCTTGCGGAAGGCTTTGTTCGGCGAAACCCTGTCATACCGGTTTGAAGGCCATCCTTTAAATATCCCGGGAAAATGCGAGGCGGAGTTAATCGGGGGAAATTTAAGCGTCATTTGCAGTCTGAACGGAACCGTTGTTTTTCCAGAACTCCGAGGTAAGGTATTGTTCATAGAGGATGTGGATGAGTATCTTTATCATATCGACCGGATGGTTATGAACCTATCCATGAGCGGGAGCTTTAACCGGGCCAGGGCCGTTGTTGTCGGGGCATTTACCGGTATGCGCGATAATGAAATCCCTTATGGAAAGAGTAGTGAAGAAATAATCGCCGAGACCGTCACTAAATACAATATTCCCTTATGTTTTAATTTTCCTGCTGGACATCAATTGATAAACCGGGCCATGATTTTTGGAAGAAAGGTAATATTGGATATCAGGGAAGACACAGCAGAGTTGCAATTTGTCAACCCCCTAATGCCATGAAGGTTTTCCATAAATAATTCATTCCGATCATATCATTTGTATATGCCTTAATAAGATTGCCCAAAAAAATGGGTAATATTATTTTGGCATGGACAATTCATCATCCATCCCTCATCCCTCATTCCTCCTACCAATTTACCCCTGCTATAAAAACAGATTGATAATGCTCTAACACCATATTCTCATTTTCAAATAATACCACGATCAGGTCGAATCGGATTTCCTTGTCTATATTGAACTTGTTCACGTAAGCCTCAGCCGCGTAAACCAGGTTTTTCATTTTTTTTACCGGAAGCAATTCTGTTGGCCCATCAAAATAATGGGCAACCCTCCCCTTTACTTCAGTTATTACCAGTTTGTCCATGTGTTCTGAGACAATATCAATTTCCCTATGGCCATAGTGCCAGTTCAGGTGAAGTAACGCATGCCCCTGATCGAGAAGATATTTCCTGGCCTGTTCTTCTGCTTTTGTTCCGGTATCGTTATGCTCGGCCATATTGTTTGCAATGGATCCCGGATTAACCGGGATTAGATCTTTTTATTTGAACTGTTTTCCGATAAAAAAAATATTCTAACCCTTCGGTACTGAAAAGTGAATCAATATCTGTCATCGGGCATCTATATTTCTGTCCAATTCACCGTGAAAGAAATTTGGTCAACCCTTAATGGAAATCTCAATGGAATCTAGTCCATGATCTTTCAAATTATAGGATTGTAAGTTCGGCGGAGGTTACCTAAAAGATGGTGAAAGCTTTAAAAAACACGGGTTTAACGATGGCAGAATTTATTTTTTACCGGTGGCGTCCCTGAAAATTTCTTCCATGTTTTTCTCTTTCATTTGCATGGATAAAATGGCAAGGCCGTTTTCAACCGCAAAATTGAATAACATGGGACGCAGATCATTGCCTGCCTCGGTTTCAATGTTAAAGGTATGCGGGGAAAGGGGAATAACGGAAACTATCCCATCCAGTAATGCTATCGACCCCTCTTCCGGCTTTTTATCAAATTCGATAATAATGAAGCGGGAATCTTTTCCGTTCTCTGAACTGGCGCTTCCGGTTTGGTGATCTTTTACGATTTTCCCCTTATCGATAATGATGGCTCGCTGACATATTGCCTCAACTTCCTGCATAATATGAGTAGACAGCATCAGGGTTTTTTCTTTCCCCAGACTGGAGATCAGTTTGCGGATTTCGATGATCTGGTTAGGGATCCAGACCGGTTGTGGGTTCATCCAGGATTAGTACCTCCGGATCGTGAACAATAGCCTGGGCAAGGCCTACCCTTTGGCGATAACCCTTACTGAGGGACTTTATTTTTTTATGCTGTTCCGGGCCCAGTCCACATATCTCGATAACTTCTTCCACCTTTTTATTGGGAGTTGTCTTGAGTTGGTAAAATCCGGCTATATGGGCAAGATATTCCTTGATATACATATCGCCATACAGAGGATTGTGTTCCGGAAGATAGCCAAATTTTTCCCGTATTTTCAGAGGGTGCTCCATGATATCCATCCCTGAAATCAGCACTTTTCCTTCATCGGGAGGAATAAATCCGGTAATAATTTTCATCATGGTGGATTTACCCGCACCATTTGGGCCAATGAAACCGGCGATCTCCCCTTTGCGGATTTCAAAGCTGACATCATCCAGGGCCTTCTGGCTGCCATAAGATTTACTGATATTGCTGACAAGTATGGACATGTGACAAAGATATGAAACCTTCTATATTTTTGTGAGCGGCGATGGGGCAATACAATAAGAGTGCCTGGTCATTAGACATAAAGATTATTAATCCGGAAAACCAACCGTCTGAGCAAGAATGATAACTTGCAGTGGTCTCAGTTCCATCTCAGATGCCAGCTTATCCCGAGATATTGAACCCCTGATCACACACGCCAGTCCCTCCGAAGAGCAGTATAAATAAACGTTCTGTGCCATGAAGCCAGTATTAGCCCAGGAGGAAAGAAGGTCTGAATCAACAATTGGCTTATCTTGGGGATGTCCTCTTTTTGTCAGATCTGCAACATAGATAAGGTTTAGGGGTGCGGTGGCAGGAAAATCCTGAGAACCTGTGAATGCTCTAATGTCCCGGCTATGGACTTGTTTTAAGACATTCTCTTTGGCATCGTATAGAAAAAGACCACCTTTAAGAGTGACATAGAGATCCATTTCCTGACGGTTTTGAGAAGACGGGGCAGTTCTTTTAGCATCCGACTCACGATTAATGCCCCATGCAGCCCAGAGCAAATCTGAAAGCTGTTGCATCGATAATTCCTGATCGGAAAAGTCTCTCGCGGACCTTCTCTGATTAAGAGCATCCATCAATGGTTTGCCACCGGTTCTTGTGGGTAAGGGGAGAATTAAGTCCTGTGCACTCAACATCGCCGGAAAGATTACGGTAAACAAAAAAATTGCGGATAGGGAAATTATTAATGAATGCTTCATGGTTATTGATATTTGAGCATAAAGTTAATCATTTAATTTGATTTAATGAGTAGTCTTTATTCGACTTAAATTCCACAGATATTTAAAACATTTTCATATTGTCCAGACATATCCAGCACCAACAGATTCACCGCCATTTCCTATATATGCAGGAATTAGCAACCATGTATATTCAAGAGAAGACACAACGGAACTAAGTTTGATGGAGCTAGGTTGGTAAAACAACGCTAATAAAAAAGCAAACAACTCAGCATAACCAGAAAACCAGTAATCCAGCCAAGATAAATTTCACCCTGACTGTGGGCTTTGAGGTAAAGCCTTGAACTGGCAACAATTCCAGAGAGAAGGATTATTCCCGTAAAGACCAATGGAAAAGCTGTTTTAACATGGTGTGAAAAGCCCACAACCAGGGCAGTTAACCCGCCCATTCCTATCGTATGGGCACTTACCTTCCACCGGAAATTAAGTAGAAAGCCTGTAATGACTGAAACGGCACTCCCCAGGATATATGCGTGGACAAACCGGAATATCGGGATCCGTATAAAAAGGATATAGGTAAGGATGAAAAAAGCCATTGTAATTCCCATTGGCATGATCCTCTCGTTTTGTTTTCCAATATGAATATCGGTGATGATCCCTTTCATTTTGAATAATGGCACCATTACCAGAGGTAACAGGAAGGTTCCCATGGCCACCAGCATAATTATCATTTTTTTTGCTTCGAAGGGAATATAGGAAAGATAGGTTCCGGAAAAGAGAATAAACAGCATGCCGGCAGTGGTCATTAGGAGAGGATGAAAAAGCCATGTAAAGAAAAGGGCGAAATTTTTGATCATATTAGAGTTCTTTTCTCAATCTGGCGACCGGGATATCGAGTTGTTCCCTGTATTTTGCGACCGTCCTTCTCGCGATAAGATATCCTTTTTCCTTAAGAATTTCGGCCAGTTTTTCGTCGGTGAGTGGTTTTCGTTTCTTCTCGCCGGCGATGCATTCCTGTAGGATTTTTTTGATTTCCCGGGTCGAAACCTCCTCACCGGTATCGGTTTGCATTCCCTCGGAGAAAAAATATTTCAGGGGAAAAATACCAAAATGTGTTTGAATATATTTGCTGTTGGCCACCCGGGAAATTGTGGAGATGTCAAGACCTGTGATATCAGCTATATCCTTCAGGATCATTGGTCGTAGCTCTTTCTCATTTCCTTCCACGAAATATCTGTTCTGGTAGTTAAGAATCGCATTCATCGTAAGCATGAGGGTGTTCTGGCGTTGCCGTATCGCATCGATAAACCATTTGGCGGAATCCAACTTTTGTTTCACGAAGCTAAGGGCCTCTTTATTGCTTTTTGATTGTCCGTCTTTATTGGCTGCGTAGGATTCAATCATGTTACTGTAGGTCCGGCTTACCCGTAATTCAGGTACATTTCTGGCATTCAGGCTTAACTGGAATTCACCGTCATTAAAATCGAGGATGAAATCCGGTACGACATGTTCATTCACCCGGCTCATTGGATCGTTATAAGCACCTCCCGGCCTGGGGTTCAGTTTGACAATTTCATCAATGGCTTCGCGCATATCCTCATCACTGATATTTAGCCTGGTGATCACTTTGTCGTAATGCCTTTTCGAGAATTCATCAAAGTGATATTTTAATATCTGAAATGCATTTTTGAGAGAAGCATGGTTCAGATCCTTTCTTTTCATTTGAAGGAGAAGGCATTCCTGCAAATCTCTGGCACCTACGCCGGCGGGATCGAAATCATGGATGATGTCCAGCACTTCGCGCAACTCTTGTTCAGTGGTGCTTATTCCCATCGAAAAAGCAAGATCGTCGACAATCGCTTCCAGTTTTCGACGTAGGTATCCATCTTCGTCGATGTTCCCGATAAGGTATCTGGCAAGCATTACCTGGCGTTCGGTAAGTTTGCGAAGCCCAAGCTGCATCTCCAGGTTTTCGTGGAAGGATGAACCTATTGAAAAAGGGATGTCTTCATATTTGTCATCGGGGGAGTAGTTGTTGACATTGAGTTTGTAGGTGGGAATTTCATCATCCTGGATATAATCTTCAAGGGAAAATTCATCCTGTTCCCGGTTTTCTTCATTAAGATCCTCATCCTTCTCTTCCTTTTCCTCTTTATCTTCCTGATTTTCTTCCTGGGTATTGTCAAATTCATCCTCTTCGCCTTCTTCGAGAACGGGATTTTCTTCCAGCTCTTTTTTAATTCTTTGTTCGAGTTGAATGGTGGGGATCTCCAGCAATTTGATCATTTGGATCTGTTGCGGGGAAAGCTTCTGCAATAATTTTTGTTGAAGTCTCTGCTTTAACATAACAATCACCGTGAGTGAAAATGAATTTGACGGGTTCTGCTAAATATAAGGACTTTTAATTAAATTTTCAATGCCTTACCGTATTATTAAGCATCTAAACCGACTCAATTAAAGTATAGATTATGTGTTAAATAATAGATTCACTGATGGTTATCAATATAAAAATAAATTGGTTTAAAATTCTGCATTTTTCGGTGTCCGGGGGAAAGGAATGACATCGCGGATATTGGTCATCCCTGTTACGAAAAGAACCAGTCTTTCAAAGCCGAGACCAAATCCTGAATGGGTCACCGTACCATATCGGCGGGTATCGAGGTACCACCACAAATCATCTTCAGGCAATCCCATTTCCCGGATCCGTCCTACCAATTTATCATAATCTTCTTCTCGTTGGGAGCCGCCGATAATTTCTCCTATGCGGGGGAACAAAACGTCCATCGCCCGGACGGTTTTCCCGTCGTCGTTGAGTTTCATGTAAAAAGCCTTGATCACTTTCGGGTAATCGGTAAGGATGACTGGTTTTTTAAAATGATTTTCGACCAGGTATCGTTCATGTTCGGCCTGCAAATCACTGCCCCAGTCGACCGGGAATTCAAATTTTTGTCCCGATTTTTTCAAAATATCGATTGCCTCGGTATAAACAAGCCGGACAAAATCATTATCGACCACGAATTTCAAGCGGTCAATAAGTTGCTTGTCGATCATGTTGTTCAGGAACTGCAGATCGTCGGCGCAATTTTCGAGGACATAATTTATCAGGTACTTAAGAAAATCCTCCGCTAAGTCCATATTGTCATGGATGTCGTTAAATGCCACCTCGGGTTCGATCATCCAGAATTCGGCAAGATGCCTTGGGGTATTCGAATTCTCCGCCCGGAAAGTGGGACCGAAAGTATAGACTCCTCCCATGGCGAGTGCTGCCAGCTCCCCTTCAAGTTGCCCAGATACGGTAAGGTTTGTGGGCCTTCCGAAAAAATCGGCGGAATAATCAATCGATTTTCCATCCTCACCTATCGGCGGACTGACAGGATCAAGGGTGGTTACGCGGAACATTTCTCCCGCCCCTTCTGCATCTGAGGAGGTAATGATCGGCGAGTGGAGATAATAATAACCCAGGTCGTTAAAATATTTGTGAATCGCAAAGGCAAGGGTATGGCGGATTCGAAAAACAGCTCCGAAGGTGTTGGTGCGAAAACGCAGATGTGCAATTTCCCTCAGAAATTCCATAGAATGGCCTTTTTTCTGAAGAGGATATTTTTCGGGATCGGCTTTACCATACAGCTCAATACTTTCGGCCTGAACCTCAACATTCTGGCCTGATCCGGCAGAAGCAACCAGTTTTCCCTTTACCCCGATACAGGCACCGGTCGTGATGTTTTTTACCAGCTCTTCATCAAAACTGGCGATGTCAATTACTATCTGAAGATTATGTATTACAGAACCATCGTTGAGAGCGACAAAATTTACCGCTTTGCTTCCACGTTTCGTACGGACCCACCCCTTGACCAGAATAACTGAACCAATCTTGTCCGACGCCAGTAATTCTTTTATCGTTGATCTCTTTAAGTTTTCCATTGTTGTGGATTATTCATTTTATGGGTTCAAAAATAGCAAAAAGCCCGGAGTCTTAGGAATTGCCATACATAAATTGTCCCATTTTGGCAAAACTCGCCTTTGGGTTTACAACCATTACCGGGATTTTAAAGCTATTGGCAATAATATACTGTTCAGGTGCCCCAAAAAGATAATCCAGGAAAGTTATATGTTTCGTGGTGGTTATCAAAAGGAGATCCGCTTTGATCTCTTGGGAAAAGCTGAGCATTTCTTTGGAAAATGAGGAGGATTTCAGGGCAGTGTGAATTTCATAGTCCAGGTTATTTTGGATAAGGAACCGGATGGCAAAATTGAGATTCGTGTTGATCTTTTTCGCCAGTGATTTGTCCAGAATAGGGGATTTGAAAAGATGGACTTTTGAATTAAAATATTTCCCGAGGAAAATAGCCCATTGCAATTTCTCTTTATTTTCAGATTTAAAATCGATAGGGAAAACAATATTGCTGAAGCGATCCATGTTTACCGGTTCGTCCTGGACAACCAGGTATGGAACAGGAGAACCGATGATAACCCTTAGGGCATAAGAGCCAAAAAACTTTTGAGCTCCATCCAGGCCATGGGTGCCCATTACCACCATTGATATATCCTTGTTATCGGTGGTATATTTAGAAATCACTTCGAAAATATTTCCGGTCAACACTTCATATCCGACCTTTATCTTAAACTCTGCTTCGAACTTGCGGGTAATTTCTCCCAAGCGGTTTTTTGCAGAATCGATTTCTCCGGGTTTTTTATCCTTTAAGACATGAAGCAGCCGAAGGTCATTGTTAATATTTCTGGCAATCTTCAATGCATGAAGAAAGGCATTCTCTGAAACTTTGGTGAAATCCCATGTTACGAGGATAATCTTTCGTTCGTTCATTCTTTAGTGGGATTATTGAATAAGCAAAGTTAAGAATAGAAAACCATAATCTAAAATAAGCTGATTATTTGATTATTTCCAGGGCTGCCATTGGAAGCCGTAAAAATATCGAATGTCTTATCGCATCTACTTCTATCTTTACCCGCTGTTTTCCAAGATGCTGGATGAGTCTTCCCTCCAGCCCTTTCAAGCTTCCGGTGACCACCCTGACCTTCTTTCCTGGCATGTAATCCTCTTCCTTCAGGAAGAAGTCTTCTCCAGTCTCTACGAAAAATCTTATCGCTTCAATGGTTTGATCCCTTACGGGTACTTTCATTCCTTCGAAACTAATAAAACGGACCACACCCGGGATATGCATCACTTTAAGTTGCTCATTTTCCATAAGATGTACGAAAATATAGGAGGCAAACAGGGGTTCTTCAACTACTTTCTTCCGGTCGCTCCATATTTTCTCACGTTTTATTAAAGGAAGGAAATGTTCGATCCCTGCCTGGGAAAATAGCATGGAAACTTTTTTCTCGTTTCGTGCTTTTGTATATATGGCATACCAGATCTTACCTTCCAAACTCACTTGATCTCTCTTTTAATTATGTCTACATAATCCAGTTTCTCCCAGGTGAACAATTCGACCTCCAGTTCGACTTTGCCCTGGTAAGGTGATTCGAATCTTTTGGTTATGACCTGGGGTTGCCGTCCCATATGGCCGTAGGCAGCGGTTTCGAAATAGATCGGTTTGCGAAGTTTTAGCCTTTGTTCGATAGCTGCAGGACGAAGATCGAAGATGGAAGCAATTTTTTCCGCTATTTCGCCATCAGAAATCGTCAGCTTTGAAGTTCCGAAAGAATTTACATAGATCCCCAAAGGCTCTGCAACCCCAATGGCATAAGAGAGCTGGATAAGCACTTCATCGGCGATCCCTGCGGCGACCAGATTTTTGGCTATGTGTCTTGCGGCATAGGCTGCAGAACGGTCGACCTTTGAAGGGTCTTTTCCGGAGAAGGCCCCTCCCCCGTGGGCTCCTTTTCCGCCATAGGTATCCACAATGATCTTTCTGCCGGTCAGCCCGGTATCTCCATGAGGCCCTCCAATAACGAATTTACCGGTGGGGTTCACATGATATTTAATTTTGTCATCGAAGAGGTTTTGCACGCGTTTAGGAAGTTTAACCTTCACCCTGGGCAATAAAATACTTTTTACATCCGCTTCAATCTTAGCGATCATTTTTGAATCTTCATCAAATTCATCATGTTGCGTAGAAACTACAATAGTATGAACTCTTTTTATGGAATTATCGTCGTTATATTCAATCGTAACCTGAGACTTTGAATCGGGGCGGAGATAGCGCATCTGTTTTCCTTCACGGCGGATGGAGGCCATCTCTTTTAACAAAAGATTGGAGATTTCCAGGGCGAGGGGCATATAATTATCTGTCTCACGACAGGCATAACCGAACATCATTCCCTGATCGCCCGCACCTTGTGACATGGGATCGGTACGTTCGACGCCACGGTTAATGTCGTCCGATTGTTCATGAATAGCGGTGAGGATACCGCAGGAATCCCCATCAAACATGTATTCGTTTCGGGTATAGCCGATTCTGTTGATCACATCGCGTGCGACACGTTGTACATCAACATAGGTTTGGGTTTTTACTTCACCCGCCAGGATCACCTGGCCGGTGGTTACAAGCGTTTCACAGGCAACCTTCGACTGAGGGTCAAAAGCCAGAAAATGATCAAGGAGTGCATCCGAAATCTGATCGGCTACCTTATCGGGATGGCCTTCTGATACTGATTCAGAAGTAAATAAATAGGACATATTGCTTAAGTTTTATAAATTTAAGTTGTTCACGGGAGAGAAAAAGATGAAGGTCACGGGAAAATTCAAAACGGAAAGCAGAGACTGCTTTAGCATTTTTTACCGTGGTTGCAATCAGACAAATTTTTCCACCCGAAAATATCAGGACAAAGATAGGAAATTTTTGTTTTTCTCCGGCACAATATTTGTAAACATTCATACGCTCTCATGATTAGGCTCTTTTAAAATGCTTTTTTTTATATATTTGGCCTGTAAATTTTTAAAATAAATTCAAAAAAAATGAGTATGAAACACTTGAAGATCAAAATGGCTATGGCAGGATTGTTCTTGTCGGCAGTCCTAATGGCTCAAACCCAGAAGGAAGTTATAACAAAGTTCAACGAAGGTGCCGATAATGTTAATAAAGGGGAATATGCCCTGGCAATTAGTGATTTTGAAGAAGTTATCTCCATGGCCAATACCGTTGGCCCCGAAGCCGAAGAACTTGCTGCAAAAGCCAAAGAACAACTTCCCACCCTCAATTACCAGATGGCTATTGGATACATTAAGCAAAAAGATTACGATAATGCGGTTCCCTATCTGGAAAAAACAGTGAACCTTGCCAATGAATACAATAACAGTGAGGATGTTAAAACCAAATCCGTAAAATTCCTGTATCAATTGTTGACCGTTTTGGGTTCTCAGAAGTATAAAGATGAAGAAACTAAAGCGGCCCTGGAAGATTTCGATAAGGCTCTTAACTATATGCCGGAATACCCAAAGGCATTCCTCGGAAAAGGGCTTATATTTTACGATGAAAACAGGGAGAATGAAATGCTTGAATCCCTGGGTAAGGCTATTGAGTATGGAAAAAAATATGATGATCAGAAGTCGGTCGAACTTGCGCAGGAAACACTTGGCAGATTTTATGTCAGCGTTGGAAACGGGGAATTTGAAAATGTGGATCCGGTTGCTGAAGATTTCTCCATCGCTATGGATGCTTACGAAACCGCTCTTAAATACAATCCCAAAAACTCAATGGCAAATTATAAAATGGCTCTAATCGCCAATCGTCAGGTTGAATATGATAAAGCTATTAAATATGCAAAAAAAGCACTTGAAACGGCCACCGCTGAAATGGAAATTGCCGCTATAAATTTTGAACTCGGCGAAGCCTATAGTGGGAATGCGGAATACGATCTAGCCTGTGCAGCCTATTCAAATGCTGCCCTTGGCGTTTTCGAAGAGAAAGCTGCAGCCAGAAAAGAAAAAATTAACTGCCCCTAGGTCGCCCCGATTCTATTTTACGTCATTAAACCTGTATCCAATCATAATCTCGTGACTGCCGGAGTTGTATTTTCTCAATCCGGACAGTCCGATATCATAGGCATAGCCGAAATAGAATTTCTTATCGTAGGCATAACCCAGTAGAACGGAAACGGCATCCTTTAGCCTGTAGGAGAGTCCCCCCCAGACCATATCCTGCCAGATTACCCGGCTGGATATGTCGAACTGGAATATCTTCGGAGCTGTCCCTTTTATGATGATGGATGGCTCCAGGGTGAAATCCCGGTCGATTTCATAACGGTACCCGCCGGTGAGGTAAACATGGGATTTTAGGCGATTCAATCCGGACTTTTCATCAAAAATTTTGAGTTTATTATTAAATACCTGAGAAACAGAAAGCCCGGCGTACCACTCTTCGGCATAGGCATAAAAGCCAACAGAAGCATCGGGTACATAAGCACTGTAAACTATGGGTTGTATGGCAAGATCGCTGGCGTCCCTGGGAGAAAGCTGGGTCCCGTCGATCTTAAACTGGAGCAGGCCAATGGACATTCCCATAGACATTCGGATCTCTTCATTTATTGCCAGGTTGTAGGCATAGGCTCCGGAGAAACCGGTCCGGCTTGTTGGTCCTGTAACATCATTGTAGATTTGGCCACCAAATCCCATGGAATATTTGACACTTGGCCCATACACACTTAAGGTATTAGTGAGTGGCGGATCTGTCAGGCCCACCCATTGAAAGCGGTGGTTCGAACGGATCTGATAATAGTCATTTGTTCCGGCTACAGCAGGGTTCACGATAAACTCATTCAGCATATATTGGGTAAAATGCGACGACTGTTGTGCCTTTGCTGAAATCCAAAACGCAAGCAGGAAGAGGGAGATGTATATAAACTTTTTCATTTACCTAACTATTGTTAAAGGTCCGGAAATTGCGTTGCCTCCATTATGGGGGATTACTACAAAATAATAGGTCCCAATAGGAACATTTTTGCCTTTATACCGGCCATCCCAACGTTTATCGTCGCTATAACCGACAGAGCTGAACACTCTTTCCCCCCACCGGGTGAAGACTTCGACGGTAATATCAGGGTATAGACCGGCATTGTCAATATCCCAATAATCGTTGACCCCATCATCATTCGGTGAGAAGGCATTGTATATTACCATGTTTTCCAACAATGATATTGTTATGGAATCTGTATTTATACAGCCATTTTCATCAGTTGCACTCACAATATAGATGGTGGTTCTGGTTGGGGTGATCACCACATTCGCGGAAGAAGGATCATCGACCCCGTTAGTGGGAAGCCATGAATAGCTGACATAGGGTCCACCATTGGTGAATATGGCGACCTGCTGGTTTTCGAAAACGGAGGTGTCATTCCCTGCTGATAAGCCCATGTTTGGGAACAAAGTGATCTGTATGGTATCCAGGTCATAACAATTTCCTTCCCCTTCCGCCCGGAGAATGTATTCGGCATCGCTGCTAATATTTACTTCAGGATTGTATATCAATGGATTGCTTAATCCCTCTTCAGGCTCCCAACGCAAATCGGTCCCTCCTGAACCATTTAACCTGAAGGTAGTACCTGCACAAATGGAGGTGTCGGCCCCAGCATTCGCTTCGATGGTGGTCAATGCACTGATCTCATATGTATTGCTAACAGAACAATCATTTTCATCGTTGATGGACACGGTATACTCTCCTGTGGCCAATCCGCTGATATCTTCTGTTGTACTTCCGTTGGACCATGAATAGTTCACAGTCCCCTGAGCTCCGCTGGCTGTTATATCGATGGAGCCATCATCGCTGAAAGAGCTGCAGGTTGCAGGGGTTATAATCGAAAAAAGGATAATTTCTTCAGGTTCAGTTAATGTAATGGTGTCATTGTAAACCCGTCCATCTTCATCCCTGGCGGCTACAAAATAATCGCCGGGAGAAAGCATATCAAAAAACCCTGTCCCATCCCATGTACTTCCTCCATCAATGGAATATTCCGCATTCCCAATGGGGTTAAGAGCCGTTAGGGTAATACTTCCGTTATCGAGTCCGAAACAACTGCTGTTTTCTACAGAACGGGTTACTTCCAAAGGTAAAATTTTTGTCACCTCTACTCCTTTTGTAAAAGTGCAACCATTTTCATCCCTGACCACTACTTCATAAAATCCCGCATCCAGTCCAGTAAAAAGGGTATCCGGACCAAAAATGCCGGCCGGTCCATCCACTGAAAACATCAGAATTCCAGTACCACCCGTGGCATTGCTTATGGTAATCGTCCCTTTATCTCCATTGTCTCTTTCGGGTGTGCTGCTTATAGTGGCACTTATTTCACTGGGCTGATTAATACTATATTCCGGGGATGTTTTGGTACAGGAACGTTCATCGCGTGCAATAATGGTGTAACTGCCGGCCATCAGATCCTCAAATAACGCGGTTGGTTGAAAGGTGGATCCTCCATCCAGTGAGTATTCAATATTTCCTACTCCCCCTTGTAACTGATAGAGGATTGAACCGCCCGGATCATTGAAACAACTGGTAACGTGGCCAATATTTTCACTGGCTACTGAGAGCGGGTCAGGATCTGTAAATGTAATTGTATCAATGGGCATCCTGCAATTATTGCTGTCTTTCATACTCAGGTAATAGGAACCCGCCGGCAATCCCGTAAAATCGCTAAATCGGTACCAGGTAACTTCATCGTCGATGCTGAAATCATAAGGGACTGTCCCGCCAGATGCATAGACATGAATTTCTGCATTGCCATCGCCTGAGCAAATTATCGGGGAAATATTCAGGGAATCAATAATCATTGCCTCAGGCTCTTTTACTTCGAGATTATTGCTTACTACCGGGCCACAACCCACATTGTCGTTTACTTCCACAGAATATATCCCGGGGAGCAGGCCGGTAAAGGTGCCGGTATTGTTGGTTTCCCCACCAGGACTAAGGATAAAGGTGTAGGGGAGGGTTCCGCCGCTCACGGTTATGGAGATTTCTCCATCGCTGGTACCGGCACAACTGGCATTCAGGATAGTTTCTGTCACAATGCTTACAGGTGCGGGCTCGTTCACCACGACGAGAGTGTCTTTCTGACATGAATTTTCATCCATTACAGAGATAGTATGATTGCCTGCCGGAAGGTTTGTGAATGACATGGATCCCTGGAAGGGTTGACTGTCAATACTAAATTGAAAAAGCCCTGTCCCTCCGCTTACCGATACCGAAATTTCTCCATTTGAGTTGCCCGTGCAACCGGTGACATCAGTAATGCTGAGATTATCAAAAATGATCTCGTCCGGTTCATTCAGGGTAACCAGTGTATCAAAGGTACAGGAATTAAAGTCGCTTATATTTATTGTATGATTTCCGCCACTTACCGAGTTGAATATCCCGGTAGGAAAACTTGTTCCGCCATCGAGGGAATATCTCTTGATACCTGTACCCCCTGTCGCTTCTATTGCTATTTGGCCGTTCATGTTCCCAAAGCAATCTGTCACATCTACTTGCGCATATGCCGTAATTTTAATTTTTGGAGGTTGATTGATAAGGTTGTTATTCCCCATGGCCTCACAACCAGCATTGTCGCGCACCACCGTCTGATAGTTGCCCGCTGGAAGAAAGGAGAAGGAAGGACCCGATTGAAAGGATAGTCCTCCGTTTATAGAATATTCATAGGGTAAGGTGCCTCCGGTAACGGTAAGGATCCGGATTTCTCCCAGGCTGTCTCCAAAGCACTGGTTGTTGTCAATCCGAATTTCACTGGCAACGGTAAATTCTTCAGGTTCAAAAATACTTATCGTATCGGACTTCGTACAATTTTTTGAATCCTTCACATAAATTCTGTAGGTATTTTGCACGAGATTGGAGAAAACATTGGATGGAAAATAATTGATCCCGTTTTTGGAATAGGTATAGGGAGGGGTTCCGCCCGAAGCTGTTACGATTATTGAGCCGTTAGCATCCCCGTTGCACGTTACATCTGTTTTGCCTAAACTCATTTGTACCTCTGAAGGTTGAGTCACTACTGCAAAAGCGGGGAAATTGGCTGTACAATTTCTGGCATCAGTGAGGTTCAGGTTATAGGTGCCTGTAGTAAGCCCGCTGATATCCTTCAGCCCGGAAGAAAAACCATTGGGACCGCTCCAATTGTATATAAAGGGTGGGGTCCCGCCGCTTAATGTAATGTTGATGCTGCCATTATTATCCCCAAAGCAATTCAGGCTTAATTTGGAGGAAGGATTTATGGTTGCTGTTATTCCGGCAGGTTCAGAAATTGTGACTGGAGCGGTAACGGCCGGATTACATAAATTAATATCGGTGACACTGATGGTATAGGTGCCTGCGGCCAGGCCCGTAAAGATGCCGTTGGAATTGCTTATGGTCCCCGGGGAAAGGGTATAGATCAACGTTCCTGTCCCGCCTGCTGCGGTAATCCTGATTTCCCCGTCAGAAGCACCATTACATGAAATATCGGTTTGGATCAGAGTCCCGATGGAAATTACTGGGGGATCGGTTACAAGAATCGGCGTACTGGTGAGGGGGGGACAGGAATTTGCATCAGAAATTATGACGGTGTATGAGCCCTCTGAAAGGTTATTGAAGGTTCCGGATATATTATTGATCCCATTCGGATTAAGGGTATAATTTAAGGGGGAAGTTCCACCGGCCCCGATTACAATAATCTTTCCATCATCTGCCCCATTGCAGCTTATATTCACTGAAGTACCGGAGAGCAGGTTTATAGGCAAAGGTTCATCAATGGTAAAAGGATTGCTGATGACCCCGGCACAGCCGCTGGCATCGGTAACAGAGATAGTATAAGTCCCGGCACTAAGATTGCTGAAAGTCCCTGAAGGATCGGAAGTTGATCCAGGCATGAGAGTATATTGAAGAGGCATCGTCCCGCCACTGGCACTGAGATTTATTTGACCATCGGTAAATCCGAAACAGGAAATATCTGAGGCTGTCCCTGAATTGATGACAATTGGATCCGGTTCGGTTATATCCAGGGAATTGCTGATTGCCGGGAGGCATCCATTCTCGTCACTAACGCTCACCAGATAGGTTCCGGAGGACAGATTATTAAAAATACCATTGGTATTGACAAGAGATCCCGGAGTGAGAGTATAATTTAAAATCCCAGACCCACCGGTAGCTTCTATTACAATGGATCCGTCATTTAATCCATTGCAGGTGATATGGGCAACATTTTCGGAAATAATAGTTATGGGATCCGGATTATCTATGGTGACCGGAGCGCTCATAACAGGCCCGCAGCCATTCAGGTCACTGATATCCACGGAATAAACCCCCGGGCTCAGACTTCCGAAATCCCCGGTATTGTTAAAGGCACTCCCCGGGTTAAGACTGTAGGTAAGAGGACTTGTCCCTCCTGTAGCAATGACAGAGATTGATCCATCATTTGTATTATGACATGTCAGATTCTCATAAGAGGAGAGATTGAACGGTTATTTCTTCCGGTTCTGTGATGGTCAGTGGATTGCTTAATACGGGGCCACAGGATAGGGCATCGTTTAGCTCTATCGTGTATGTGCCAGGAGCCAGATTATCGAAAAATCCCAGTGAATTCTCTGACCCGTCAGGTTGAAGGGTATAGGTATAGGGGCCTGTCCCACCCATCGCTGAAATGGTAATGGTGCCGTCATTGCTCCCATAACAGGTGTTATCACTCAAATTTTCCGACGTGATTATCAGTTCATCCGGTTCAGAAATAAGCACTGGAGGGGAAGCTGCATTCGGGCAGCCATTAAGGTCTGTAACTTCCACAGAATAAATTCCTGCATCCAGTCCGGTAAATATCCCATCGGAATTTGAGGGCCCGGAGCCGGGATTCAGATTGAAAGTATATGCCCCTGTTCCACCGGTGGCAACAGCGGTAATTGCTCCATTGCCCGCATCTTTACAGGTCAGGCTTGTGGAGGATATGACAGAGACCGAAAGGGGCATTGGGTCACTTATTAACAATGGAGAGGTGGTCGCTGAGGAAGGGCAACCTCCCGCGTCAGTAACCGTTACCGTATAGTTTCCGGGTGGAAGTCCGGGAAAACTTCCCGTGGCATTGCTGATACCCAGAGGGTTAAGGGTGTAAATAAAAGAGCCTGATTCTCCGTTTGCCGTTACTTCTATCTCCCCGTCCATAAAACCCATACAGGAAATGGGCACAATATCTGTTGAAGTGATGGAAACAGGAGAAGGCTGATTAACAGTAATATTGACTATGTCACCACTCGCCAGATTGTCTTCAACAATCACCAAATAAGCATTGGCGGAGACATTGGTAAATGTATGGATCGTATCGGTTGTAATATAGGAACTGACGATGGTCCCCGATTTTTGAAGAGAGTAAAAATATGGTTTTTCCCCTCCTGTAACGGAAACAGTTACCGTTCCATTATTTCCAGAAAAGCAACTAACATTCGTTTTTGTTGTTTCCAGAATCTGTACCTGGGCATTTATATTTAAAATGCTAATAAACAGGCCTATAACGTAAAATAGAAATTTCTTCATTTATTCCGGTAATTGTTTTCAAACCCTGTGAGGCAGTGATTGTTTACGATTCCCCACGGAATAAGTTACAAATCAGGCAAATGATTTATGAATGAAACTGTCCGGAAATGTATATGAAGCTACTATTCTCCATTGGCTTTTTGGAGTCCTTTCTGAAACTACGAACTGGCCTGTTTATCAATCTTATAGTTCCCTTTCCCGGAAGGCAAGGCTGTCAGGGGCTATTTTCCTTGCGGGAAGTAAGGCAGCAAGAAATCCGATAAGGACAACGGTAAACCAAACGAGGAGGAGGTCTGAATACTGAAAATTTACAGGATAGGCGTCAATGACGAAAGTTCCGCTACCCCCTATTTTTATCAGGCCGTAATTTTCCTGGAGAAGGCTTATAATTGTTCCAAGGAACACACCGGCTGCGGAACCCAGGATTGAAATAAGCCAGCCTTCGGTGAGAAAAATCTTGCGGATAAGCGTATTGGAAGCTCCAAGATTGCGGAGGGTAGTGATATCTTCTTTTTTATCAATGATCAACATGGTCAAGGATCCGACAATGTTAAAGGAGGCTATAATCAGGATTAAAAAAAGGATCAGGAAGGTAGCCCATTTTTCCGAACGCATGATCCGGTAAAAAACTTCATTTTGCTGAAACCGGTTTTTCACGTCAAAAGAAGGCCCCGTGATACTTTCAATTTCGGACTGGACCTTGTCTTTATCGGCACCCTCTTTAATTTTGACTTCCAGGGAGGTGACTTCTTTATCATATTCCATAAGTCTACGGACAATTTCTATGGGCAAAATTACATATCTTGAATCGAATGCCTGCTCAATACTGAATATTCCGGAAGGAAATACCACCTCCCGGTTAAAAGATGCCGTCGGGTTTGTCATATTCACCTTACCGGTGCGACGGGGAACATAAAATATGAGCGGCTTGATAAAATTCAATCCCATTCTTAAGTTATAAGCCACTCCCTGTCCAACAATGGCATAAGGGTGATTATTTTCTTCCAGAATAAATCTCCCTTCACTAAGCATGCTGTCTATCCCGGTAACATTCACGAATTTACTATCGACCCCTTTCATGGTCGTGATATATTGCTTGTCGTCGTACCTCACCAGTGAATTTTCCTCGAAAATTTCGGATACCGCTTCAACTCCCGGAATAACAAGTATCTTGGATTTTCCTGCATCCTCAGGAAGGAAATTCTTACCTTTTAAAACTGTGATGCGCAGATCCGGATCGAAGGAGTTTATAAGTGATTTGACCACATCGTCAAAGCCATTAAAAACGGAAAGTACTACGACCAGGGCGGCTGTTCCAACCATAACTCCGAGCAGTGAAATAGAGGAGATGATATTGATGGCGTTCCTCTTCTTCCGGGCAAAGAGGTACCTTTTTGCTATGTAGAGAGGAAGCTGCATGTCCTATTTAGTTGCTGTGAGGATAAGCCCTGTACCTGAAGAAAGTTGTTTTTTAACATCCAGGTAATTCAGGACCAGGGCAAAGGGATAGGTAATAAGATAATAGAAGGGAAGGAATAAAAAGAATAAACGACTGCTGTTTAGCATGAGGATGGGGTACTTCATAGAAAGGCGCCAGGAAATTTGTCCGGGGGTACCATACGAATAGCGCGCATTTACCCGGGAGAAACCTGCGAGTTTCAATTTATCCACAATTTCCGGAATACTGTAACCATCTCTTACGTGCTCGTCAACAAAGGAGGTATCCCCTTCATCATGGACATCGGACCCCCCCTGATCGGAAGGAGTGGAAATAATGAGGATTCCCTGCTTTTTAAGGGAAGCATGTATGTTCCTGAATACCTGGACATCCTCCTGAATATGTTCCATAACATCCACAGAAATAGCGATATCATAAATCGGGGGTGAGGAGAATATAGTCAGGTCCTGGTTTTCAAAGTGTACCCGGTCGGAGAGCTTAATTGTTTTAAAGAAATCGTTGCAATCGTCAATCTGTTCCTGTTTCACATCCACCCCCAGTATTTTTGAGGTGGGAAATTTCCGTGCGAGGTAGTAGGAGTACTGGCCAAAGCCCGATCCGGCATCAAGAATCCTCGGATCTTCCGGAATATTTTTACAGCGTTTGCGTACTTCAGCCTTTACATGCCATGTTCGGAGCAAAAGAAGGTCCAGAAGAGTATAAAATAACTTTCTTAAAAACGGGCCGCGGTTAAATACATTACCGAGGACCCGTTTAATGGGATCATACTGCATTTATTTAATCGTTTAGAAGATTTTCAATTTTTTCGATGTAATCGAGGCTATCGTCCAGATAAAAAATCAATTCGGGCACGATTCGTAATTGATTTTTTACCCTTACGCCCAGTTCATGACGGATGTGAGATGTTTTTTCACGGATTTTGCTGAGCGGATCTTCCTCTTTTTTTACAGGGAATATGCTCAGAAATATTTTAGCTACGCTCAGGTCAGGGCTCATTCTTACCGTGGTTACCGTGATTAATTTTCCTCCAAGGTCTTTTCCGCTTTGTTGTAAAATTTCACTCAGGTCTTTCTGCAATAAACGGGAGACTTTTTTTTGGCGTGTTGATTCCATGATATTCCAATTATAAAGCAGGGGGGCTTTGTGTTTATTGCGTAAAAATAGTCTTTTATTTTCAGATGGGGAATTTATCGAAAATATCCCTTAATCTGGAAGGTGGTTTTAGGTGAATAGCATGAAGTCCTGCTTTCCTGGCTCCTTTCACATGCTGAAGGCTGTCATCGACAAAAAGTGTTTCCCGTGGATTAAGTCTATTTTCATCTATCACATATTCAAATATTTCCGTTTCAGGTTTTCGGAGATGTATTTGATGGGAGTAGTAGGTTTCTTCGAAAAATCCGTCCATATTGCTTATGCCGTACCATTCCTTCAACTTGCTGAAATAATAGTCAAGATGGGTTTCATTGGTATTGCTTAGAAGAAAAGTACGGTAGTGCGTTTTCAGTTTTAAAAGGAGTTCATAGTTCTCCTTCGGAAAACCCCCGAGCATGGCATTCCATGCCGAAACAACCTGCTGCCTTGAAACGGCTGGTGATAAATATTTTTCCAGGCGGCCAAAGAATTCGTCACTGCTGCATTCCCCTGTATCAAAGAGATCAAACAAACGGGACTGGGACGCCTGATTGAAAAGTTCATCAAAATTTTTCAGTCCAAGAGTTTTAAAGGCATTTATCGTTCGGTTATAATCGACATCGATGATCACTCCTCCAAAGTCGAGGATTAGGTTTTTTATGTTTGATGGCATTTATCTCTCTTATGAAAGGAGTTTACCCTGTGTGGAAACTACTAATTCTGTTACAGGTATTGTTCTTTGTGAATTAGTTAAAGCAGTTTTTACCAGTTGGAAGAGCCCTCCACAACATGGGACTTCCATTCTTAGCACCGTTATGCTTCTCACCTCTGCATCATCTAAAAGGCTTTTGATCTTTATCAGGTACGAATCCTGTCCGTGATCCAGTTTTGGGCAGGCAATCACCAGTTTTTTATTTTTGAGATAGGCAGAATGGAAATTTCCCATGGCAAAAGCCGTGCAATCGGCTGCAATCAATAGGTCTGCATTCCTGAAATGAGCTGCGGCCGGATTAATCAGATGGAGCTGAACTGGCCAATGGCTTAATGCTGATTCCTGGCCTGATATTTTTTCTTCCTGATTACCGTCTCTGCTGAAAACAGCTTCCCTGGATCCGGGACAACTTTGTACCGGTTTTGTATAAACGGATGGTGCTACTTTAAATTCTTTGGTTAAAGGGGCTATTTGATGAACTTCCTCCACAATTTCGGAGACTGGAAAGCCGATCTCTTTCTCGAATTTCCACAGGTACCTGATTCCTTCCCGTAGAAATTCTTTCTCATCATGCTCTTTCAGGTGCTTTAGATGCGCAATTACAACATTACGTCCTTTTTTCACCATCTGTGCCATCACCTTCGTTTCGTTATAGGGTTCGGCATCCCGTTTTTCCACGGTAAGTGCCGACATGGGACAATGTCCGATGCAAGCCCCCAGGCCATCGCACATTAAGTCTGAAATCAGAACAGCCTTATTGTCAATTATCTGCAAAGCACCCTCATGGCAATTTGGGATACACTCCCCACATCCATTGCATAGTTCTTCATCAATATGTATTATCTCCCGGATCATCCAAAATCTATTTAAGTAAACGAGTACCCAAATATCTATAATATTTTTTGATTCCCCAAAAATACAAGTACCCTGTAATAGAGGAG
Source organism: uncultured Bacteroidales bacterium (assembly GCA_963779845.1). Lineage (GTDB taxonomy): Bacteria > Bacteroidota > Bacteroidia > Bacteroidales > CAVZZV01. The sequence goes on from CAVZZV010000002.1 coordinate 154,387, forward strand.
AATAAAAAGCAGCACCCTTAGGGTTGGCTGGCACAGGTGATTTGTATAATCCCCAACTTTTCATAGTTTTGCAATCCAGGTTCAACCAATATTTATTTTCACGATGGAAACAGTTTTAAGCGGGATAAGGTCGACCGGAAACCTTCACTTAGGTAACTACTTTGGTGCGGTAAGAAATTTCGTGAAAATGCAACACGAGTACCATTGTTTTTTCTTTGTAGCTGATTTTCATTCGTTAACCACTCATCCTCAGCCCGCTGATCTTCATAGCAATGTCCGTCAGGTACTGGCTGAATACCTTGCTTCGGGAATTGATCCTGAAGTTGCCACTTTGTATGTTCAAAGCGATGTGCCGGAGATCCCCGAGCTTTATCTTCTTATGAACATGAACGCCTATGTAGGGGAATTGGAGCGTACCACCACCTTTAAGGAGAAAATACGGCTTCAGCCGGACAATGTGAATGCCGGGCTCCTCACCTATCCGGTCTTAATGGCAGCCGATATTATTATTCACAATGCCCATAAGGTACCCGTTGGAAAAGATCAGGAACAAAACCTGGAAATGGCCAAGAAGTTCGCACGCCGTTTCAACCATATGTATGGGGTGGACTATTTTAACATGCCCGCTGCCTTTAATTTTGGGAACGAGTTGATTAAGATCCCCGGCCTGGATGGAACCGGGAAGATGGGTAAATCGGAAGGGAACGGAATTTTTCTTACTGACAGCGAGAAGGAGATCAGGAAGAAAGTGATGCGTGCGGTGACCGATTCGGGTCCTCAAAAGCCAGGGGATCCTATGTCCGAGCCGGTAGAAAATCTCTTTTATATACTTAAGCTTCTTTCAGAGCCTGCCATTTATGATCATTTTAAATCCCAATATGAAAATGCGAGTATCCGTTATGGAGATCTGAAAAAGCAATTGGCGGAAGACATTAACCAATATATTGCTCCCATACGGGAAAAGATCAATGATATCGTGGAGGATAAAGATTATCTCTCCGGAATAGTAAAATTAGGTGCTGAAAAAGCCAGGGCCAGTGCTTCAAAGACTTTACGGGAGGTAAGGGAAATTATTGGGTTCAGGCATTTTTAGACAAAATAAAAACCGGGCTGTCAATTTTACCCGGTTTGTCCTGAAATCGTTCAGGTATATCTATGGATGAACTAGAAATATTTAATAATCAAAAACGATGCCAGAATAATCAAGGGCATTTTTATTTCTTATTCATTCAAATTTTTCTCGCCCTTTTAAATTCTTTTGAACGGTCGAACAGATACCGATAGGTATAATGGGTTTTTATAATTTTCCCTCCAATTTGTTCCACCAGGCGCATCATCACCGGGTTGAAATCTCCAATCCAATTCATTTCCAATTCTTTATATTGATATCCTGGTCTAAGGGCTTTATCACCGAAAGCCATCACAATGGCTCCGTCCACGCCTTTCCCCTGGTGTTCCGGAACTATTCCAAAGATAATCCCATAGGCTTTAGTTACGGATCGGGTATATTTTAAAAAAAGCACCTTGAGTTTCCCGATCAGGTTAAGCTTTCCATTCACATAGCGGAATATCTGATTGAGTTCGGGGAGCATAAGAAAGAATGCGACAGGTTCCTCATTGTAATATGCAAACCACATCAGCTTTTCATCAAGAATAGGTTTCATATTTTTTAGCAGTAACTTTGCATGGGCTTTGGTAATGGATTTGACCCCTGAATGTCGGGTCCAGGCTTTATTATAAATTTCCCTGAAATCTTCTGTGAAGGTTTCCATCTCCCTTTTCCGCAAGTATTTAAAATGATAGGCCGGATTTTTGGCTATCCGTTTGGCTTTTTCCATGATTGCCGGATCAATTCCTTCCTTGTTAATGGGACGGTAATAAGTATACTGTTCGAAATAAACCTGAAAACCATAGTTTTCAAATAGTTCCTTATAATAAGCCGGATTATAGTTCTGGCAATAATTCGGAGGGTAAAATCCATCAACCAAAAGCCCCCACCACCGGTCACGGTCACCAAAATTTACAGGCCCATCCATGGCTTCCATACCTTTGGATTTCAGCCAATCCCGGGATACATCAAAGAGGATATTTGCAGCCTCCTGATTGTTGGTGCATTCAAAAAAACCGATTCCTCCTGTGGCCTGTTCATTGTTTCGGGCGGTTTTCGTATCATAAAAGGCCGAAATCCTCCCAACGGCTATTGAATTCTCGTCTTTCAAAATCCATCGGGCAAGATCCCCGTTCCTAAAAAACTTATTTTGCTTCGGATCAAATACCTTATTAATATCGGTATCCAGGGGCCTGATATAATTATTGTCTTTAACGTATAAATGAAGAGGAAATTCAAGAAATTGCTTTGCAGTGGCTTCATCCTTTACTTCGAGAATAGAAAACTTAGCATGCACTTCCCTTTTTGCCATAATAACGGTTTTGGTTAAAAATCAAAATGGTCTTATACCGACCAACGGCTAATTGGTTCTGAATTTTCATTTTTCCTTGGCTAAGATACAACAGTTCGGCATTTTATTAAATATACCCAGGCGAAATAGTTGGATAATAGGGAGATTAAATACTATGGGATAGTTTATTGAAATCTGACAGGTCATTAACCCTATGGATTAGTTATATTTGTGAAGGAAAGTATCGTCAATCAGGGATTTAATTTTATGTGCCGGTGTTTATATTATTGTCTTTTTCGGCTTATTTAATAACTTTGTGAGGACAGCTAAAAATTAAAAATGAGCAAAACCGCATTGGTTACCGGTATAACCGGACAAGATGGAGCATACCTTGCAGAATTTCTTTTGGGCAAAGGATATAAAGTCCACGGTATTAAACGACGGAGTTCCTTATTCAATACAGACAGGATTGATCATCTATATCAGGACCCACATGAAAAAGACCCCAAATTTGTACTTCATTACGGGGATCTCACGGACAGCACTAACATAATCCGGATTGTTCAGGAGGTCCAACCGGATGAAATTTATAATCTCGGTGCGCAGTCGCATGTTCAGGTAAGTTTTGAAACCCCTGAATATACTGCTAATTCTGATGCTATTGGTACTTTAAGGCTTTTAGAAGCCATCCGTCTGCTCGGACTTGAAAAGAAAACCCGATTTTATCAGGCCTCCACTTCAGAATTATATGGATTAGTGCAGGAAGTTCCGCAAACAGAGAAAACTCCGTTTTACCCGCGCAGTCCTTATGGGGTTGCCAAATTATATGCATACTGGATAACAGTGAATTACCGTGAAGCCTACAATATGTTTGCATGCAATGGAATCCTATTCAATCATGAATCCCCGCTAAGGGGCGAAACTTTTGTCACCCGTAAGATTACCAGAGCTGTTGCCCAGATTGTCATGGGTCTGAGCAACAGGTTGTATCTGGGGAACCTTTCAGCAAGGCGGGACTGGGGCCATGCGAAAGACTATATAAAGGCTATGTACCTCATGCTGCAACAGGATGCTCCTGAAGATTTTGTAATTGCCACAGGGGTAACCACTGAAGTGAGAGAAATGGCCAGGATAGCATTTCAAAAAGCGGGTGTTGGAATCGAGTTTAAAGGGAACGGTAAGGATGAAAAGGCCTACATCAAACACTTAGCTTCTTTACCCGAAGGTGCTGTACTTGATGAGAATTCTATAGGGAAATGTATAGTTGAGATCGACCCGAATTATTTCCGCCCTACCGAGGTTGACCTTTTGATTGGGGACCCGTCCAAAGCCAGACAAAAGCTTGGATGGGAGCCTGAATATAATTTGGATATGCTGGTTGAAGAGATGGTTTTGAGCGATATTAAGCATATGCAAAAAGAAAAAGCACTCATGGATATGGGATATAATGTAAAACGTTATGATGAATAGAGGATGGATAGTATATCGAAGAATGAGAAAATATATGTTGCCGGGCACCGGGGTTTAGCTGGCTCTGCAATTTTAAGCAGGCTAAGCAAGGCCGGTTATACCAATTTTTTAACAAGGACTCATAGTGAACTTGATTTGCTGGACAGTCCCAAAGTGGAAAAATTTTTTTCCACTGAGAAACCAGTTTATGTCTTTCTTGCTGCCGCCAGGGTGGGTGGGATTATTGCAAATAATGCCTACCGGGCAGATTTTATTTATCAAAATCTGCAAATTCAGAACAATATTATCTACCATAGTTACAAGCATAATGTTAAAAAGCTTATTTTTCTGGGTAGTTCCTGCATCTATCCCAAGAATGCCCCACAACCCATAAAGGAGGAATCATTGTTGACCGGTGAATTGGAATATACTAATGAGCCGTACGCCATAGCAAAAATCGCCGGGATTAAAATGTGCGAATCCTTCAACCTACAATATGGCACCAATTTTATCCCGGTTATGCCAACAAACCTTTATGGAAAAAACGATAACTTTAATCTGGAAACATCCCATGTACTCCCTGCAGTTTTACGGAAGCTTCACCTCTCAAAGTGCCTGGACGCGAATGATTGGGATTCACTCAGCGCTGATTTTAATAAATATCCTGTTGAGGGGGTGAATGGTTCGGCCACCATGGAGGAAATAGCCCAAAAACTGAATAAATATGGGATTCGAAAAGAAAATGAAACCGTTTATGTGCGTTTTTGGGGTACAGGGAAACCTTTGAGGGAATTTTTGTATTCCAGTGATTTGGCTGATGCCTGTATTTTCGTTTTTGAGAAGCTTAATTTTTCTGATCTGGTAACTGATGCTTCCGGATTAAACAGGGAGGTTTCCAATATTAAAAATACCCATGTAAATATTGGGACTGGAAAAGATATTTCTATAAAAGAACTGGTTGAAAAAATTTCAGTTCTGGTAGGATTTAAAGGAAAGATTGAATGGGACCATGACAAACCAGATGGTACCAGCCAAAAATTGTTGGATGTCGGCAAAATAAGGAGCCTGGGCTGGAAGGAAAAATATTCCCTTGACGAGGGATTAAAAGAGATTTACCGGTGGTATTTAGAAACCAACAGAGACGATTCATGAATCGTCTCTGTTGCTTTCTAAATTAAAAATCCTTAAATCTTGTGATTTGAAAATATCAATGCCCTCCAGCTGTAAAGAAGGTACGGATGGTTTTAAAGAAAAGCAACATATCTTTTCCGAAATTCCAGTTGTCAATATACTGAAGGTCAAGTTTCATCCACTTTTCGAAATTAACTTCATTCCGGTTAGGGATGACTTGCCATGTACAGGTAATTCCCGGTTTAACAGATAAACGCCTTAATTGCCATCTCTGGTATTGGGCAACCTCTTTTGGAAGGGGTGGGCGGGGGCCTATCAGAGACATTTCTCCTTTGAAAACATTATATAACTGAGGTAGTTCATCCAATCCGGTCTTTCTTAAGAAACGTCCGATCCTTGTAATCCTGGGGTCTTGTTTCATTTTGAAAACAGGCCCATCCACCTCATTCTTATTTTGGAGAGTATCCAGTATCTGCTCGGCGTTTGTAATCATGGTCCTGAACTTGTAGAGCTTGAATCTTCTTCCTCTCAGTCCTACTCTTTCCTGTATAAAAAATACCGGTCCGCGGGAATCCAATTTAATGATGATCCCAATAACCATAAAAACAGGGATCAGAAATAACAGCATAAAAAAGCTGAAGTATAAATCGGTAACATATTTAAAAAAGATGGAAAGGTTGAAGGATGGTGAATCACTCAGCGTAAGCTGACTTTCAGAATTAAGTGTACTTAATTGAAGCTTCATATCCTCAAGTGGGGAAAGACCGGATTGTAGACGGAAAATTACCCCAATCTCATTGCAAATTCCTGTCATTTCACGAACTTCGAAATTTTCGATGGTGCGCTTACAATAAATGACCTCATCCACTACCTCTTGCAGGAGTATATTTTCAAGATTTTCGTTTTCAGCGTAAATAGGGACATGTTTTCCATATTTTTCCTTAATAAGTCTGGAATTTGTAATTATTTTGCTTAATTTGAACCCCCAGTCCTTTTCATCAAGTATTTTTTGAATGAAAGAATCGGAAGAGGCATCGGCAATAACAATTACCTGGTGCAGGTCATAACCCTTTGCCCGGAAAATTTTGAAAATACGGAATGTGATCACCCTCAGGTGGAATAGGATGAACAGGTTTGCAGTGGCATAAAAGATTATAAACCAGTTATCGATACTGCTATACCCCAAAATGAATTTGGCCGAAAACAATAAAATCAATTCAAGGAACCCAACCCGGACGAAATTAAAAAATATTTGTGAATAACGTTGGGTACGTGGCAATTTGGCGATTATAGTAAGACGGTACAGCAGTAACCAGGATAAGAGGTTCAATAATCCCAGGTAAATAGCTTCGTTATTTAATTTTAGTGCCGGATTAAAAAATTTGTGCCACAATCCCAGGGCTATGAGATAGGTCCCAAAGATGGTAATAAGCTCAAGTATGAAAAGATATCTTTTCCGGCCTTCCGTTTTATTGGAAAGATATATGGAGAATAATTTATTTCGAAGTGTTGTAATGGTCATAATCTAATATTTTCAAATCTATATTCGGATTTGCAGGTGTGAAATTACAAAATGTGAAAATGTAAAAAAAATTTGTTTGATGAACTTACTATATTCATTGGTGAAAGAGGAATTTTTCTATATTGTGAAATTGGATTTTTTCCAAAATTCCTTCCTCCGGCCTCCGTGCTGATTTTTATTGTCTAAATAGCACTCTTCCGGCGAGGGGGAACAGGGAACCTTTTTACCTCGCTTTATTCCTTCCGGTTTTATTATCTTTGCCGCAATAATCCATTCAATGATGAATACAAATCTTGCCAGGACGCGGTTTGCTCCCAGTCCCACCGGTCCGCTTCATATCGGGGGTCTCAGGACCGCACTTTTCAATTACTTATTTGCCAGGAATTACGAGGGAACTTTTATTGTAAGGATAGAGGACACCGATCAGAACCGCTTCGTTGCGGGAGCAGAGGAATATATTCTTGAATCTCTCAAATGGTGCGGGATTGTGCCTGATGAGGGAGTGATGGAAGGAGGACCCTATGGACCTTATCGTCAATCAGAAAGAAAAGATATTTACCAGAAATACGCCAAAAAGCTTATAAGTCTGGGAGAAGCCTATTATGCATTCGACTCTCCTGAAGAGCTTGAGCAACTTCGAAAAACTTATGAGTCCCGTAAGGAAAGCTTTATTTATAACAATAAGGTCAGAGGCGGGTTGAACAACTCGATCGCGCTTTCCGAACCGGAGGTAGAAAGACTCCTGGAAGAGGGGCATCCTTATGTGATCCGCTACAAGTTTTCTGAAGAGGAAGAAATTATCATCCATGATCAAATCCGTGGATTGGTAACCTTCAACACTTCGACCCTGGACGACAAGGTTTTATTTAAATCGGATGGCATGCCCACCTATCATCTTGCCAATGTAGTGGACGATTATCTGATGAAGATTACCAATGTCATACGGGGAGAAGAATGGCTTCCGTCGCTTCCTCTACATTTTTGTTTATACCGAAGTTTTGGGTGGGAGGATGATATGCCCCAGTTCGCCCACTTACCTCTGATTCTTAAACCGGACGGCAATGGTAAGCTTAGCAAGCGGGATGGGGCTAAAGGTGGATTTCCCGTCTTTCCGATTCAATGGAAGGACCCAGGAACCGGGCAGGAGTCCCCGGGCTTCAGGGAGGTGGGTTATTTTCCGGAAGCCTGCGTGAACATTCTGGCCCTGCTTGGATGGAATCCGGGAACTCAGGAGGAAATTTTCAGCATGAAGGAGCTTATCAGGGTTTTTGAACTGGGAAAAGTAAACAAATCAGGGGCAAAGTTTGATCCTGACAAAGCCAGGTGGGTTAATCATCAGTACCTGCAATCGAAAAGCAGTGCTGAACTAATCCCCAGTTTTCTGAGTATACTTGCGGAAAAGGGCATCACAGCTTCTTCAGATTTCGTGATGAAGGTCATTGATCTGGTAAAGGAAAGGGCAGATTTTGTAAAAGATATATGGACCCATGCCGATTTCTTCTTTAGACCACCGGCTGATTATGACGAGCAGGTTGTGAAAAAAAGATGGAAAGAAGACACAGCCGTTCATATATATCAGCTCGCTCAGGTTTTGGAAAGCTGTGATGTGTTTGATGCTGTAGAAATCGAAACAAAAGTTAAGGGTTTTATTCTTGAAAATAACCTGAATACAGGAAACATAATGAATGCCTGGCGATTATGCCTCGTCGGGACCTTAAAAGGACCCGGAATGTTTGACATTGCCGCACTTTTGGGGAAAGAAGAAACGGTGGGCAGGATTAAAACTACCCTGGAGAAATTAGCCTCAAATTGAGGATAAACCAATATTTTTGGCCAATCCTTGTAGTGAATTTCAACTGATTAAGTGAATTTTGGCACAGCTGGAAGAAATTTGGTTTATAAAGTCTATCCGATAAATTGTTAAAGTACATAAAGGGAATTACCAGCTTATATGAAGATGCATCCGGAACCCTCTGATTATATTGATATTCATTCACATACCGGAAAATTTGGTAGCGGAGTCTTCGGTATTTGCAATTATATTCTGGCTCATGATGACATAACTTCCCCATGCTTTCCAAGGAGTTGTGGGATCCATCCCTGGTATATTCCGGAAGGGATTTCTATTGAAACATTAAAGGATCAGATCATGACAGCATGCAGCGGAGAGGTTGTGTTGGCAGTAGGCGAATGCGGCCTGGATAAAACAGCAGGCTCGCCATTTGACCTCCAAAAAGAAATTTTTATTGCCCATGTTGAGGTTTCGGAAGCTTTATCCAAACCTCTGATTGTACATTGCGTGAAGGCTACAGAAATCCTCCTCGGCATAAGAAAACATTCGGGCAGCACCCAGCCATGGATATTCCATGGATTTACCGGAAACCGGGAAACAGCCCTTCAACTTATTTCCCATGGGATTGGTATTTCCATTGGGGAAAGGATGGCTGGAAATGAAGACCGGTTAATACCTCTTTTAGCGGGGATTCCTATGCATAATATTTTTTTAGAGACCGATGAGGGGAAGATGAGGATAGAGGAAATATACCGGATTACTGCTTCGTGCGTGGGAGTTGGGATTCAGGCATTGAAGGAACAACTTTACCAGAATTTTAAACAGGTGTTTTGTTAATTTGGTATTAGATAGTAGCTTTAGATAATTATTAAAAACATACATCCGCTTCCCTTACCGCCTTGATGAAAACTCTTAAAATTTGCCGAAGTACCGGATCAAAAACTCCCTTTCTTTAATTATTACTCTATGGATGAAAATACTATACCTGCCTTGCCCGAATGGATGTCCCGGACTGAACTGCTGACCGGTCCGGAGGCCATTCGGATTTTAAACCGTGCCCATGTACTGGTAGCCGGCCTGGGAGGGGTCGGGGGATATGCCGCTGAGATGCTGGTAAGGGCGGGTTTGGGGGAAATTACCATTGCAGATGCTGACACCATTCAACCCACCAACCGGAACCGACAAATCCTGGCGCTGAAAAGCACGGAGGGTTTGCTGAAAACCCAGGTCATGGAAAACCGGCTTCAGGATATAAATCCGGATATCAGAGTGAATAAGGTTTCGGAATTTCTAAAGGAAGAAAGAATTGACAAACTGCTTGCCACTCCCTATAATTATGTAGTTGATGCTATCGATACCCTTTCCCCGAAAGTATTCCTGATATTAAAAACCCTTCAAAAAAATTACCCCCTGATCAGCTCGATGGGCAGTGGGGGTAAGATGGATCCCCTTGCCGTTGAAGTGCAGGATATTTCCAAATCCTATAATTGCAGATTGGCTTTCAGCATAAGAAAACAGTTGCACCGTCTGGGGGTGGATGAAGGGTTTAAAGTGGTATTTTCACCGGAGAAGGTCGATAAGAAAGCGATGGTATTGGTTCATGGCCAACAGAATAAAAAGTCGAATGTCGGTACAATTTCCTATATGCCTCCCTTATTTGGAATCGTGATGGCCTCGGTGGTAATCCGGGATTTATGGAAGATGGGGTAAAATTTTCTAAAAAAAACTAACTTTGAACCTTCTGTGCTGTTTTATCACCTCTTATTTTGGACTTTTAATTTAAATTTATCCATATGAAAAAAGTAATTTTAGTATCGGTTGTGCTGGCATTCTCCCTAATTATGGTCAATGCCCAGCTTATAAAATTCGGAATTAAAGGCGGGTTGAATTATTCTACCCTGAATTTTGATGAAATATCCAGTATCTCTGCCAATGGGACTGAATACAGGCTGCAAAGTGATGATGCTTTCCAGGGCTTTCACATTGGGGTCCAGACAAGGATTAAGTTATTCAATCTCTTTATTCAACCCGAACTCCTATTCAATACTGCGGGCGGAAATGTTCTGGTTGAAAATTTATCCAGTGGTGCCGGTTTTGAACAGGTAAAAACAGTTAAGTACAATAAGATTGATTTACCGGTCCTGGTTGGCCTCAAATTTGGCCCTGCCAGACTTGCCCTTGGTCCGGTAGCATCCGTTATCCTTTCCAGCAGCTCTGAAATTGACGAAATCATTCCCAATCTAAAAACGGTTTCCAAAGATGCAACCATCGGGTATCAGGTTGGGGCGGGTATTGACCTCCTGAAGTTTTTAACCCTTGATTACCGCTTTGAAGGCGGGTTGAGCAAATGGGGGGATGAACTGCAGGTTGGTGGAAATACCTATCCTTTCGATTCCCGGAACCACATGCATTTTATCAGTGTGGGGATACTCTTTTAGGAAATTTATTTTTTCCTCCCCTGATTTTTTCTTCCATAACTGCCTTTCCCGTATGTTTTTTTACTGGGACGGGCATGGTCGTTCCAGGCAGGACCCTCCCCTAATTCTTTGGGAGGCTGAAGTTTCATGATTTCGCTGCCGATAAGTGATTCTATCTTTTTGAACCGAAACATATCATCTTCATTTACAAGGGTCAGAGCAACCCCTGTTTTATCAGCTCGAGCGGTTCTTCCTACCCGGTGAACATAGTCTTCCGCATCGCCGGGAACATCATAATTGATGATCAATTCAATATCTTTTATGTCGATCCCCCTGCTTAGGACATCGGTGGCAACAAGGACCCTGGTGTTTTTTGAAGCAAAACGGCTAAGTACCTCTTCCCGCTCCCGTTGTTCAAAATCCGAGGAAACGCCCTCGACATGATAATCCTTGTTCCTTAGGGTTTTAATAATTTCAGTAACCTTTTTTTTGGTTGAACTAAAAATCAATATACTTTGATATTCTGGTTTATCCTGAATAAGACTTTTTATCAGGGCAGTTTTTTGGTAATCATAGCTTAGGTAAGCTGCCTGGAGGACGCCTTCAGCCGGCTTTGACATGGCAATGCTTATCTCTTTTGGATTATGAAGGATATGTCCGGCAAGTTCCCTGATCTTGGGGGGCATTGTGGCGCTGAACATAAGGGTTTGACGCTTATTGGGGATATAAGACATGATCTTTTTTATATCATCGAAAAAACCCATGTCAAGCATCCGGTCGGCTTCATCAAGAATGAGGTGTTGAAGATGGTCGAATTTTACATACCCGAGATCAAGATGTGACATAAGTTTCCCCGGAGTGGCCACAAGGATATCAGTATTTTGGATAATGGCTTTCTTTTGCTGTTCCCATTCCATTCCATCGCCCCCGCCATATATAGCCAGGGAATTAATGGATAAAAAATAGGCAAAGCCCTGAATTTGTTTATCAATCTGAAGAGCCAGCTCACGGGTGGGAACAATAATGAGGGTGCTTATCCCTTTTCGCTCTGATTTATCAAGATGGTCAAGGACAGGAAGTATGAAGGCGGCCGTTTTGCCGGTCCCGGTCTGGGCACAGGCGATCAGGTCATGATGGTCAAGGATGAAGGGAATAGCTTGTTCCTGGATGGGAGTGGTGTTTTCGAATCCCATGTATGAAATGGCTTCAAGGATATGTTCGTGTAATTGGATTTCGGAGAATTTCACATGTTGATTGTTAAATGATATTTTGTTTGGATACCCGCTTACTGTGCCGGGTATATTTTGCTTCTTCTGTCAGGGGAAATAAAATATTAATAAACATAAGGCTATTAAATACCTTTTACTGCAGAATTGTTTGCAAAGATACTTAGAAATTCAGACTTTCAAGCTAAGAATAAATTTGAATTTTCCGGAAGCAGATATAAAGGCATTTTCGGCTTCAAATTCTTTTTACATCCTTAATATCATAGCTTTTGGATGGTTTTCAAAACCTTCCTTCCCTTTGATTTAAAAGCTGCGGAGTTGAGTTCAAATTGACTCTCAATTACTGCCCTGAGTTCCTCTTTGAGCTCAGGGTATTTTCGAAGCATATTTGCCAGGATTTCCATACAAAAAACCTTTGTTGCTACCGGTTGGATTGGACTTCCTACCCATTCAAAGCACAAGTCGGCAATAAAACCTTCATATTCTTCGGGGATACTGGAACGCATCAGAATTTTGAGGATATTCCTGCGTGTTCCGGGATGATTGTATGCCGGCAAACCTTCAATAATTATCCCAAGGTGAGGCTGAACAAGCTTTGGATAATTTGCTGAACAACCTTCCAGAACCCAGGCTGCCCGGTGCGAAAGGGGGTACTTGTTAAGCAGGGCCAGGGAAAGTATTTCATCAAAATATTCCTGGTTGTCTCCTATAATGTGGATAATATAATCAGTATTTTTTCTGGAAATTCCCGCCAGAAATTGATTTTCGAAATTCATATTTAGTTCGTTGGTTGAGAATGTCAGGAACTTTCTCTCTCGGGATCATATCATTTTCTTTGGATCAACCCATTCATCAAATTCCTTTTCCGTGAGGTAATGAAGGGATAAGGCAGCTTCTTTCAGGGTAGTATTTTCCTTATGCGCTTTTTTGGCAATTTCAGCGGCTTTTTCATAACCTATATGCGTATTGAGAGCGGTAACAAGCATCAGAGAATTATCCAGATTTTTCCGGATATTCGCTTTGTTGGCTATGATATCTTTCACGCAATGATCATTGAAGGAGACACAGGCATCGCCAAGCAGTCGTGCTGAGATCAGGAAATTATAGATCATCATGGGCTTAAACACGTTGAGTTCAAAGTGACCGTTGCTTCCCCCGATGTTAATGGCCACGTCGTTGCCCATTACCTGTGCGCATACCATGGTCATTGCTTCGATCTGGGTGGGATTAACTTTTCCGGGCATGATAGAGGATCCGGGTTCGTTGGCCGGGATATTGATCTCACCGATACCGCTTCGGGGACCCGATGCAAGGAAACGGAGGTCATTGGCGATTTTCATAAGACTGACGGCCAGGGATTTTAAGGCCCCCGACGAAGCGACAATGGCATCATGGGCTGCCAGGGACTCAAATTTATTGGGGGCTGTTTTTATGGGCAGGGAGGTCAGGCTGGCGATTTTTTGAGCCACCTTTTCTGAATAGCCCGCAGGTGTATTTATCCCGGTTCCTACAGCGGTTCCTCCAAGAGCAATTTCTGCCAGATGATGCAGGGTATATTTAAGAGCTTCGATACCATAATGAAGTTGAGCGGCATAACCTGAAAACTCCTGCCCCAATGTTAGAGGGGTGGCATCCATCCAGTGGGTACGGCCAATTTTCACGATATCCTGGAACTCCTCCGATTTTCTTTTAAGACTGTCGCGGAGTTTTTCGACCCCGGGTATGGTTGTTTCCACGATCATTTTATAGGCAGCGATGTGCATCGCGGTAGGAAAAGTATCGTTGGAGGATTGTGATTTGTTCACATCGTCGTTGGGATGGATGAAGGGTTTGCCTTCCCCCAGTTTATTTCCTTGCAAAACATGGGCCCTGTTGGATATGACCTCATTCACATTCATATTTGACTGGGTGCCCGAACCGGTTTGCCAGACCACCAGCGGGAACTGATCGTCGAGTTTTGCATTCACGATTTCATCACAAACCCTGGAAATAAGTTGTGCCTTTTCCTCTGATAGAACGCCCAGTTCGTGGTTGGTCAATGCGGCGGCTTTTTTCAGCCAGCCAAAAGCCCGGATAATCTCCAGGGGCATTTTCCCATCCCCAATTTTAAAATTGTCTTTTGATCGCTGGGTCTGTGCACCCCAATACTTATCAGCAGGTACTTCCACCGTACCCATTGTATCGCTTTCAATCCGGACTCCCATAATGTTATCAATTTAGAATTAGTATGTCAAAGGATAAGGCTGTCTAAAAAAGCCTGTTTCTTATTGAGTTTACTTACAAAATCGTTGGTATTTTGAGCAGGAATGACAGTAAAGGGAGCGAATCCCAACAGTTTTATCCATGGTTCCGGTACAATCCATTCCAGATCGCTCTCAGTATCTGTGAGTCCGGTTTCAAATTCAACCTTGTAAGTTGTAAGTCGTTTTAAAATGGGGGTCCCTTTTAGATCCCCATGATCTATCATGAAGTGTAAACAAAATCAATCCCCAGCAGTTCAGGGAATATTTAAAAATAACAGACATACGTGTGAAATTCCTGAATCATCAGAAGAAATGCCAACACCTGCCTGGGTAAATTGATTTATGACAATCGCATTTGATGAGCTGTCCAAACGTAATTGCGTCATTATACTATCGGCAATCTCGTATTGGCTTTCAAGGACGAGCCATGAGCTGGCGTTTCCGCCAAAATTCGAAGTTAATTCCTGTAACTTCACGGGGATCACATTGTCATGGACTGAAATCTCGTTAGCGGCTAGTCTATCGCTTAAATCGCGGGCCTCTTTAAACATAATATGATTTAAAACCAACGCATTCAGACCTACGCTGGTGCGGTAGTCATTCATTTCACTAAGGACTTTATTTTCCAGCATCGAGATATGGTGCAAGGGGTCATCCTTTTTGCAGGAGACCAGAAAAATGCTTAGGAATAACAGGCTGGTAACAAATTGGTTTAATGATCGTTTCATTACAGGTGGGTTTAGTATTTAATTCAATTATCCATGGTTTTTTCGTCAAATAACCGGCTGCCATAGAGAACGCTCTTTGAGAGATGTATACGTACTTTTTATTTCTGGGTTTAAAAATATGCTTTTTTTCAGTGAGGGATGTTCCTTTTCGAATATTTTAACCCAATAACTGAATTAAAATTAATGTTAGTCAATTGGATAACCGCTACTATTATTTGGAAGACCGGGGCAAAAGCTTTTATTTTGCATAAACATTTTAACCTAAAAATGAAAAAGAAAAAGGTTGTTAAATCTATCGCTTTCATTTCTGTTGCCCTCTTACTCCTGTTTTTTTTGTATAAGGGCATAAAATACCTTTTGCCTTATAATTTAGAGAAGGATCAATTCCAAACTTCCCAGGTGGATAGGGGTACAGTTATGACTTTTATCGATGCTGAGGGAATCGTGGAACCTGAGAATGAAGTGTTGCTGTTGTCTCCGGCCACAAGTATTATACATGATATTATCAATGAGTCTGGCAGCCGGGTTAAGGCCGGGGAGGTGATACTGAGGCTTGATCCCAAACCGGTAGAGGACAACCTGAATAAGTTGAGGGAAGATCTTGAAATAAGAGACAATAATCTCACGCGGGTCCGTCTGAACGCAAAGGATGTGAAGCTGGAACTCGACTATAACGTGGAGATGAAAAAACTTAAGATCGCTTCGATTAAGTCCAACCTGGAAGATGAAAAACAATTACTTGAAGTGGGAGGAATTTCCAGTGCCAAAATTGATAAAACGAAACAGGAGCTGGTATTTGCAGAGAAAGACCTGGAGATGGTGTTGCAGAAAAATTCCATCAGGTTACGGCAGCTTGAAGTGGAAGAGGAGGGTCTTTTGCTTCAGATAAAATCACTTACACGAAATATTAACGAGCAAAATAAGCTTTTGCAGAGGATGCTGGTAAAGGCCCCTTCCGACGGCATCGTGCTCAATGTATATGGAAAAGAGGGGGAGAAAATCAATCAGGACAAGCTTATCGTACGGATGTCGGATCTTTCCAGTTTTAAGATTACCGGGTTCATTGATGGAGATCATGCTGAAAATATTAAAACGGGAGGCGAGGTATATGCCATCGTGGATAAAACCTGGATTTCCGGTCAAATTGGGACAATCAGGCCGCTGATTGAAGACAATAAAATCCAGTTTGATGTGTTTTTAAGGGATAGTAATTCCCCCAGGCTGATTTCCAATCTGAATGTTCCCCTTAAGCTGGTAAGGAAGCACAAAAATGATGTTTTAAGGATAACAAATGGTCCGGCTTTCAATGATTCCCGATATCAGCAGGTTTTTATGGTTGAGAAAGACAAGGCAGTAAAAAAAGAGATTGAGTTTGGTCTTAGAGGCCAGGATTATTTTGAGATAAGAGAGGGTGCAGTTCCCGGGGATGAGATCATCATTTCAGATGTATCTTCCTTTAAAATGATGAAAGAAGTTGAAATCCATGATGAATAGAGGAATATTTAAAAGTAACTTTTTACTGGTCAGCTTTGCACTTCTATCAGGTCTGTCTTACACTCCTGTCTTTCCACAGGACCCCGACAGCCTTCCCCGGCTTCCGGTAAATCTTAGCCTGGAAAATGTGGTAAACCTCGCAACCAGCCAATCCTCATCTTCCCGCAATGCACAAAACCGTGGAGTGAATTATTATTGGAGCTGGAAGAATTTCCAGACCCGCTTTCGTCCTCAGTTGGTCCTGAATGGTGACCTGCCGCAATATACCAACACAACAGTGGCTAACCGGCAGGATGATGGAAGGATTGAATTCCAGCATATTCATGAGTTTGAAACCTCTGCTACCCTTTCACTTAATCAGTCAATTCCGCAATTGGGTACCAACATATATGCTTCTACCCGGATGATCAGGCTTCAGGATTTCATTCAGGACACCATCAACTATTCCGGGCGTCCCTTTTCCGTCGGGTTTAGTCAACCGATTTTTGCCTATAACTGGATGAAGTGGGCAAGGAAAACCCAACCTTTGTTATATGAGGAATCCCAGAAACAATATGTTGAGTCCATGGAGGACATTTCCCGCACGGCGACACGAAGGTTTTTTTCCTACCTCAAGGTTAAAACCAACTACAATCTTGCCAAAAGCAGTCTGGCCAATGCCGAAGATAATTTAAAGATTGCTGAGACAAGGATCAGGCTGGGTCAAATATCCGAGAATGATTTTTCCCGCATAAAACTCTCCGTTCTGAGTGCCCGGAAAGCCTTGAATCAGTCAAGGATGGACTTGAGGATTGCCGATTTTGAATTAAAATCCTATATAAGTCTGGACCAACAAACCTTAATAGATCTGGAAATGCCCCTTGACGTGGTATTTTTTGACATCGATCCCAATTTTGCTTTGGAACAGGCAATTGCCAACCGACCGGAGACGCCGCAATTTGAGCGACGGTTAATTCAGGCAGAGGAGGATCTTGTCCAGGCCAGAAAGAGTACCGGATTAAATGCAACGCTTGAAGGCAGCTATGGGATGTCCCAGACCGCGAGATATTTCTATGGGATCTATGAGAACCCTGGCAAAGCGCAAACCATGGAGCTGTCTGTGCGCATTCCGATTCTCGACTGGGGCCGTTCTGCCTCACAGGTCAAGCTTGCTGAATCCAAAAAGGAACTGGTTCTCTATGATGTGGAAAAAGATAAAATAGATTTTGAACGGGAGGTGGTTGTCCAGGTGGAGCAATTTTCGCTCTTGAAAGATCAGTTGGCGACTTCCCATGAAGCTGATAACGTAGCGGAGAACGGGTATCAGATTGCCCAGAAGAAATTTCAAAACGGTGAGATCACCATTACCGACCTTAATATATCCCTGGCTGAACGGGAATCGGCCAAGAGAGACTATATCCGTTCGCTCGAAGATTACTGGATAGCCTATTACAATTTAAGGATCCTTACCCTTTATGATTTTGTCCTGAATGAGAAGATATGGTATGATAATCCAATGCTTGAAGGAGAAGAGTTAAGATAGAGGAACTGTTTGCCAGCCCGGAAACAATAATTTTAATCCTCCTGCATCAAAAATCCTTTAATAAACGGTTTTAGATTACCGTCCAGAACATCCTGAACATTTGAGGTTTCAATATCAGTCCTCAGGTCTTTCACAAGTTTATAGGGGTGAAGGACATAATTCCGTATCTGTGAGCCCCATTCAATTTTCTTTTTTGTGCTTTCGATTTCTGCCTGCTTTTCCATTTTCTTTCTGAGTTCAAGCTCATAAAGGTGGGATTTAAGGATTCGCATGGCATTTTCCCGGTTTTTGAGCTGGGAGCGTGTTTCGGTGTTGTCGACTGTTATTCCTGTTGGAAGATGGCGCACCCTGACACCGGTTTCGACCTTGTTCACATTTTGGCCGCCGGCCCCGCCTGAGCGGAAAGTATCCCATTCAAGGTCTGAAGGATTAATATTAATTTCGATATTATCATCAACTACAGGGGATACGAAAACAGAGGCAAAAGAAGTATGTCTCCTTGCGTTGGAATCGAAAGGGGATATCCGTACTAATCGATGCACCCCATTTTCCGCTTTGAGAAATCCGTAGGCATAATCACCGGTAAATTCGAGAGTAACTGATTTGATCCCCGCTTCTTCACCTGTAAGAAGTGATATTTCCTTAACTTTATAATTGCTTCTTTCACCGTAACGGAGGTACATGCGCATAAGCATTTCTGCCCAATCCTGACTTTCCGTTCCCCCGGCACCGGCATTTATTTTCAGGATGGCCCCGAGCTCATCTTCCTCCTTACCGAGCATGTTTTTGAATTCTAGGGAGTCAATACCGTCCAGGGTTTTATCGTAATGTTTCTGAACTTCATCGTCGCTGGCCTCCCCCTCCTGAAAAAAGTCGACCATTACCTGAAGCTCTTCGAGATCAATTCTGATTTTTTCGAATGAATTTGTCCAGCTTTTTAATCGTGAGATTTCCCTGAGCTTTTCTTCAGCCTGCTTTGGGTCATCCCAGAAGCCGGGCCGTTGGGTAATCAGCTCCTTTTCTTTTATCTGATTTAGCTTATTATCGATGTCAAAGGTGCCTCCTCAGCACATCCTGGCGCTTTATAAGATCTTTAAGTTGTTCGGAGGTGATCATATTATTGATTTAAGGTGAAGGCACAAAAATAGTAAATTATGTTGACTTTTAAAGTTCGTCGAATTATCTCATTTGAAGGATGGGAATTGCAGAGAGGTTACCTGCCACCCCTGTAATTTCTGTTGCACCTCTTGCCTCTTAGCGCAGACGTTGTGCCTGAAAAAACGGCTCACTTCCAATCTCGCTCTATCTCTGGGTGCATTCCAGCAAAAGCATGGGTCCCAATGCCCTGTGTATAAATAGTATTTAGCCAGGGAATAACGGGGCTTAGGCAAATAATCCCATCGTTATTGATAAAAAAGGGATATTCATGTTCAAATCGGGGCTAGATACCCCCCCTTTAAATGCTTCGAAATTCGGCAGGTTTCCAATTATTCCTTTTTGGTAATCGGCCGGCCCCGGAAAGGCGAAACTTATGGCCGATGGTTTCGCGGGAAGGTTTTTTTGAACCGCTTCGAAGCCTGTTATGATATTTGAAATGCATTTGTCAAGGTCATCAGAAAAGGAAGGAGTTTTAACTGGATCAATAATTCCTTCATTTCCCTGGATGGCAGAGAATTCGAAATTTGTTCCGCCGGCATCAAGGGTGAGGACAATCCTTTTGTCTTTTTCAGTGTTCATTGGATTGGGTTTTAACTTTTAGTCCGATCGATCCCGGTTTCATAAAGTAATAAGAGTAACGATAAAAGAGATAATGAAAGCCCCTGACTAAAGGATTTAAATTTACCTTGTTTTTTTAAGCTACTAACTAACCAGCTTTCCAATAGCCCTATACACCAGCTCCCCTTCAAAACCCTTTTGAGCTCCGAACCGGAACAAGGCTGCTTTTCTGTAATTGTCATCCCGGTTTTTGACCATAATATTTTTCTTCGTCAATTCCTCCAACAGGGTTTCAAAATATTGCTCATCGTCAATCGTTTCCATTGCGGCCGGATTATTTCATCAGGAATTTCTTTGCCCCTGAGATTGTATCGTATTTTGATCTTCCCCCATTTATTAAAACGGAATTTATCCCTTACATAGAATGATGTGTAGCGGTGTTCATCGATAAACTTTTCGGCTTCCAGGTTCTTTATCACCCATTCTATATCCGATGGATTCATTTTCTGCAGGATTAATTTATTCCTGATCTCCTGTTTGCATTTCTCGGCTTTTGAGCAAAGGTTTTGCATGGAGGTAAGGGCTTTTTTGCGGAGGTTTTCCGACTCCTGACTTGTCGGGGATGCATTCATGTTTAAAATACATTAGCGTGCCTGAACACAAAAATAACAGTTATTTCTAAATGAAAAGAGGAGTTTGTGGAAAAGCTTTAACCCACTCCCCGGGTCACCCCTTTTATCGCCTTAATAAACCTGTCCTTCCCTTGCATATCTTTTATCAGCTCTGTTTTTGAATAATCATCCGTATTGAACAATTTCCCAGTTTCCCTTCCATATTTTTCATTAATTTCCAAATATACCTGGCCTCCGGGTTTTAGGAGCGGGGAAGAAAATCTTTCGATGGCTTGATAAAAGGCAAGTGGGTTTTTATCACTGACAAAAAGGGCGAGTGCCGGCTCATGATCCAATACGTTTTTAGGCATTTCAGACCTGTCGGATTCTGTTACATAGGGGGGATTACTAACAATTACATCATACTCAGAATATTTATCCCTAACAGGATGAAGGATGTCGTCATAGATAAAGTTTATTTCAACCTGATTTAGTTTTGCATTCCTTTCCGCAATTTCAAGGGCCTTGGTAGAAATATCCATAGCAGTAACGAACGATCCGGGTATATTTTTTTTCAGAGTAATGGCAATGCATCCACTCCCTGTACCTATATCGAGTATTCGGGGTGAGGTATCTTTATTTTCTCTTATAACACTGTCCACCAGCTCTTCCGTTTCCAACCTTGGGATAAGGACATCGCTGTTCACTTCAATCCGTGTTTCCAGAAACCATGTATATCCCAGAATATATTGAACAGGGATATTTTGCTTTAGCTTCAATATAATCTTATACAGCCTCTCCTCCTTCATTTTGGCCAACTCCTGCTCTGCATGTTTATGCCTTTCCAGGGAAGAGTACCCAAAATCCTCAAAAATAAGTCCTGCAATCCCTGAAACTTCCCTTTCATCATGTAACCTTTTGAGTTCCATTTTCGTAAAACTGTACGCTTCTTTTATTTTCAAGGCTCTTTTTATACAAAAGTAGTAAATCATGACCGTTTCATTGTCCACTCATGAGAAATATATGCGCCGGTGTATCGAACTTGCCCGGAAAGGCCTTGGGAGAACAGAAACCAATCCGCTGGTGGGCAGTGTTATAGTAAATAATAACAGGATTATAGGAGAGGGATACCATCGCCGGTTTGGAGGTGCACATGCGGAAGTGGAAGCAATTAATTCTGTTGAAAATAAATCTCTTTTATCTGATTCAACTCTTTATGTGAACCTGGAGCCTTGTTCCCATTATGGGAAAACACCTCCTTGTTCCTTGTTGATCAAAAATATGAATATTCCTGTGGTCGTTGTGGGATCCCCGGATCCTAATCCAATAGTGGCAGGGAAGGGTATTGAATTTCTTAGGGCCTCGGGAGTAGAGCTTGTGAGCGGAATTCTGGAAAAGGAATCGGCCCGGCTTAATAAACGCTTTTTTACATACATAAATAAAAGACGACCCTATATAATCCTTAAATGGGCGGAAAGCCGCGATGGTTTATTGGACAAAACGAGGCTCCCCGGAGATGAAGTAATGCCTAACTGGATTACCAATGAAACAGCACGGATGCTTGTTCACAAATGGAGATCCGAGGAGACCGCAATTTTGGCCGGCGTAAATACAGTGCTTTCTGATAATCCGCGTTTAAACCTGCGCGATTGGCCGGGAAATCATCAGCCGGTGAGGGTATTGATAGACAGAAATGGAAGAATTGACCCAGGATTCCACCTAATGGATGGCAGTCAAAAAACCATCCTATTCACCTGCTCTGAAAAAAGAGTTATACCCGGTATCGATTATGTTACAATTAATCAGGAGACCAAGCTGGAAGAGATCTTACATATTCTGGCCGGAAAGGGGATTGTTTCTCTTATCGTTGAGGGAGGAGCCCTTTTGCTCAATAGTTTTATTCGTCAGAAATTATGGGACGAAGCCCGGGTCTTCACCGGGAATACCTATTTCCATACCGGGGTGCAGGCACCCGTAATGCCGACTCCACCCTTGGAACTAATAAATTATCGGAACAATGAGCTTAAAATATATCAACCTGCTGATTAATAAAACATTTTGGATTAGATTATTATATCAGAATATTTATATTTGTACGCTCCCAATGCATATCCTGTAAAATAAAAACGTATACGATGAAAAAACGATTGTTAAATTTTATAGTGCTGACATTTACCGTTTTGATGGCTATCAATGCTCAAAATCCCAAGCAATACCTCAAGGTGGGAGAAGAGTTCTATAAGAACGATAAATTCCAGGATGCCATTGAACAGTTCAGCAAGGCCATTGATGCCGATCCTGACTATGAAAAGGCATATGAGGCCAGGGCTCTCGCTTACGAATCGGTCCATGAATATACTAAGGCCGGACAGGATTATGAAAAGCTCTGCATCTTTGATGAAAAAGAGGAAGATTATTTTTATCATGCAGCAAGAATGAATTTCATCAATGAACAATATCCACAGGCATTGGGCAGACTGGACAAAGTGATCGATCTTAAAAAGGATCATGAAGGAGCACTGCTTCTTAAAGTACAAACCCTCCTAAAACTTAACAGGAATGAAGATGCCCTGACCGCATCCAAAGAGGCTTTGAGGGTTAAACAAAATGATGTAAACTATTTTTATTTTGGAATTGTCAATGAGCGCCTTGATGCATTGGATCAGGCTGAACAAGCCTTTCAGGATGCTATAAAAAAGAACAAAACCAATATCGAACCACGTCTCGCATTGGCAGATCTTTTGAGGAAGCGTAATAAATTGTCCGCGGCCATGGAAACCGTGAATGAGATTTTGGCCATGGAAGACAATAATGTTGAGGCATTGCGTATCCGGTCTGCTGTTTTTGCCAATCAACTTAAATATGCTGAAGCCATAACCGATATTTCCACTATTCTTCTTCTTGAACCTGAAAATAAGGAAATGTATATGCTTCGTGGGAAATACTACCAGGGCTATGCACAACATGGAAATGCTATTTCCGATTTTAGCAAGATCATATCCCTCGATCCTCTGAATGCCGATGCCTATTTCAACCGCGCCTATTCCAACGAGCAAATACTGAAATTTGATGAAGCCATTAAAGATTACAGGAAGCTTAGCGAATTCGCAGACAACGATAAACATGCCCGGGAGTTAATGGCCGATGCTGAAAAAAGATTGTATGAACTTAACCGGGAATCCACAAAACCGGAGTTGCAGATTGTAACTCCATTGGAAGCGGAGAATAATACCCTGAATATCCCAAGAAGCGAGAATATTGTCCCGATTGTCGGGCATATTGTGGAGGAGAGCGGACTTAAATCGGTGAAAGTGAATAACCTCACTGTACCTTTTACCAGAAAAAAGGATTATTTTGAGTTTCTTACCTCTGTAAACCTTGCTGATGAGGAAGAGGTTCTGGTTGAGGCAACGGATATTTACGACAATACCATCCTTATTGATTACCGGATCCTGCGAACCGAAATCAATCCCCCTCAGATAAGGATCATTGCCCCTTATGCATCCGATAATAATTTGATTTATCTCGACAGTAACGATCCTACCATCTATATTGAAGGCGCCATTACCGACGAAAGCCGGATAAAATCGATCCGTATAAACGATATTATTGCAAGTTATGTCCCCGACGACAAAAACCCACTTTTTCAGGCAATGATTAATGTTCACAACCAGAGCAAATTTCTGGTAAGGGCTGAGGATATCTTTGGAAACGTGACGGAGCAGGAATATACCCTGAACCGTGAGTCAGCCGGACTGAATGCCGACAATCCGATGGGGAAGACCTGGGTGGTATTTATTGAAAACTCCAAATACAACACCTTTGCCAGCCTGGAAGGCCCTACGAAAGATATTACCCTCATGAAAACAGCCCTGGCGAAATATAGCATCCATAATTTCATCCATAAGAAAGACATGAGCAAGCAGGAGATGGAGCGCTTTTTTGCCATTGAATTGCGTGATCTGTTGCGCAGTAACCGGGTGAATTCTCTATTGATATGGTATGCCGGGCACGGGAAGTTTATCAATGAAACCGGCTATTGGGTTCCAAGCGATGCCAGGCGTGATGATGAATTTACCTATTTTAACATTAACGCCCTTAAAGCTTCCATGCAGTCTTATCCAAACCAGATAAGTCATACTCTTATTATCACTGATGCCTGTGAGTCCGGCCCCAGTTTCTATCAGGCAATGCGGGCTGACCAGAGTGAGAAAAGCTGTAACGATTGGGCGACGGTAAAATTGAAGTCTTCGCAGGTGTTCTCTTCCGCCGGCTACGAACTTGCTGTCGACAATAGCCAGTTCACGAGAACCTTTGCCAATGTCCTGGCCAATAATCCCAATGCATGCATTCCTATTGAAAGTGTGGTGCAGAAGGTGACAACCGCTGTGGAAAAAAGCTACAAACAAAAACCTCAGTTTGGTAAAATATCAGGCCTTGAAGACGAAAACGGAACTTTCTTCTTCATTGCAAAATAGTCGCTATGTCCATTTTTTCCCGGCAAAAAGGTCCGGCTTCCGTGGTTCTGTTCCTGGCAACCGGAATGTTTTTTACCTTTATTACCCATAACCTGCGGGCACAAAATTATTTTTTCGACAGCTATAGTGTTGCCCAGGGTCTCTCTCAATCCACTGTTTTTGATATATTCCAGGACAATAATGATTACGTATGGTTGGGAACCCGCGCAGGCGTCAGCCGGTTTGACGGACAGAAATTTACAAATTTCACTTCTGAAGATGGCCTTACCGGAAATGGCGTTCGGGTTATATTTATGGATTCTTTAAAAAACCTTTGGCTGGGGCATTATGGGGGAGGAATCAGTATATATGACGGAAAGAAATTCAGGGTATTTAGCAGGCCGGGAGAAGCGTTTTCATGCGATATTACCTCCATTAATTCCGATAATGCCGGGAATATATGGATAGGTTCTGAAAGCAATGGGGCATTGAAAATAGTAAGGGCCGGCCTGACCCTCGAAACTTCAGAGAGGGAGCAATACATTGGGGACAAACTGAGTGATGTAATTTTTGGCACCTGTTCTTGTTCCAATGGGAAATTTTACTTCATCACCGATGTATTCATTAAAGTGTATGATCCGGCAAGCAATGAGTTTAGCAGTCTGAATATCCCTGGAATGCCCAATTACTTTCAGGTTACCACCATGCTTGAAGATTCAGGAGGGAATCTCTGGTTTGGGACGCATAATGGAGGCCTGTATAAGTATAACCATCTGGCCGACAGCTTTAACGTCTTCGATATCAGGGATGGTTTGGCATCAAACTGGATCAGCTCGATCAAAGAGGATAGTCATGGAGCGATCTGGGTAGGGACCTGGGGGGGCGGTATTTCCAGGATATCCGGAGATAAGGTGAAAATTTTTGATACCTCCAATGGATTGCCGGATTTAAAGATACGGTGCATCACGGAGGATGCTGAGGGAAATATCCTTATTGGGACCGAGGAACATGGTATGGCTGTTTTTAAAGGGGAACGTTTCGTGAATTTTACCCTGGAGGATGGCCTTGCTGATCCGCAGGTCTGGTCTCTTATCCAGGATCGTTCAGGTACCATTTGGTTTGGTACCAATGATGGGATCAGCCTGTACAAGCCTGAGAAGGAAGAAGATCCATTTCAGGCTTTCCCAAAACTCAAGGGCAATAAAATTCGCTTCATAAAAGAGGATGCTAAAGGCAGAATATGGATTGCAGCGGAGAGTCAGGGAGTTTTTACCTGGAATCCGGAAACTGGCTCTTTTAGTTATGAACCGAACTTAAATTCATTTATATCATCGCTGAATACAACTTCCCTGGAGACGGATGAAAATGGGCTTGTATGGGCTGGCACTAATGATGGCCTTGTTTCCTATAATCTGGATGATGAAAGCACGGCCTATTATACTCAGTCCCATGGCCTTGCGGGAAATGACATCAAATCCCTCTATTTGGGGCCCGGCAACCAATTATGGGTAGGTTCAAGAGGTTCAGGTATTTCGGTATTGGTAAAAGATACATTTAAAACAGTTTTTCTTGAAGAGAAGTTTACGGCCAATTGCATGGTGTTTGACCAGAATGGCATGCTATGGGTAGGCACCGAAGCAAAAGGGGTACTGGTCATTGATCCTATTCAGGAAAGGGTTGTTTTCAGCCTGAAAGAGACCGATGGACTTTTGGCAAATCTCATAAATCTGATTGGATCCGGGAATGATGGCCGGATCTATATTGGTACCAATAAAGGATTGAATGTTTATGACCCGGTGGAGAAAAAGATTTTCTCCTATGGGCTAAAGAGTGGTTTTAC
Source organism: uncultured Bacteroidales bacterium (assembly GCA_963779845.1). GTDB lineage: Bacteria > Bacteroidota > Bacteroidia > Bacteroidales > CAVZZV01. Next base: position 180,934 of record CAVZZV010000002.1, read on the forward strand.
AGGAATAGAAACCAAGCCGAATGCCTTTCTCAAAGATTCTGCTGGCCATTTATGGTTTGGTACGGTAAACGGGGTGGTGCGGTTCAACCCTTCCATTGGTCAAACCAGAAATGAAGAGCCCCTGACCCATATCATTGGCCTTTGGGTAAACCGCAGGGAAAGGGAAATGGTCAGGGACTTGGAGCTTAGCTATCGGGAAAATGATATCCGATTTGATTTTATAAGTATCTGTCTGACCAATCCTGATGCTGTGCAATATCAGCTAATTCTTGAAGGGGCGGATAATGAATGGCGAAATGCAACCTCCCAGGTATCTATTACCTATCCCTCCCTCGCTCCCAGGAATTACACTTTTAAGGTTAGAGCCAGCAACAGCGACGGATTTTGGAACGAAAGCCCGGTAAGTTATTCCTTTACCATTAAACCCCCGTTTTATCAGGCTGGCTGGTTTATCTTACTGTGTATTTCTTCAGGACTTGTATTTGTTTTCGCCTATATAAAGATCAGGGAAAGCAGTTTGATCCGGGAAAAGCGCATTTTGGAGGAAAAAGTGATGGAACGGACTATTAAAGTGGTAGAGCAGAAAGAGGAACTGGCACAAAAAAACAAGGATATTACGGACAGTATACGGTATGCCCGCCGTTTACAACACGCCACCCTTCCCCCAACAATTCCTTTCGATGATACTTTCGTTCTGTTTCGTCCTAAAGATATTGTAAGCGGGGATTTCTACTGGTTTGAAAAATATGACAGGCTGGAATTCATGGCAGCGGTCGACTGTACCGGACATGGTGTCCCGGGGGCATTTATGTCTATCATTGGCATGAACTCCCTGAACAAAATTGTTAAAGAACAGGGAATGTATAGCCCCTCGGAAATCCTCCGGACCCTGAATGAAGAGATTATCCATAACCTAAAATCCGGCGACGAAGAAAGTACTATATATGATGGGATGGATATAGCACTGATCTGTTTTGATCCGGTTACCCGGGAGTTGCAATATTCCGGAGCATTTAACCCTTTGGTTATTGTTCGGGGAAATGAAATTATTGAATATAAAGCTGACCGTTATTCCATAGGTAGGTCCACCAAAATCGATCATGCCAAAAATTTCACCAATCATACGATTCCCATTGAGGAGGGCGATCAGGTGTATATTTTTACCGATGGCTATGCCGACCAGTTTGGCGGGGTTACCGGAAAAAAATTTAAATATAAACCCATGAAGGAATTACTTCTCGCAATAAGTGTGAAAGATATAGAAGACCAAAAGAGGATCCTTGACAAAACTATGGAAGCATGGAGAGGGGATATCGATCAGATTGATGATATTCTTATCATTGGGAGGAAGTTTTAACGGCAAGGGGAGAAGAGAAACCGAGAGGAGAAGAGAAACCGCAAGGGGAGAAGAGAAACCGCAAGGAAAATGTAAGAGAAACCGCAAGGGGCGCAAGGAAGAAATGTAAGAGAAACCGCAAGGGGCGCAAGGAACGCAAGGAAAACCATAGCGGACATTGCGGTTAATCTTTGCGAGCTTTGCGTACTTTGCGGTTAACTCTTCCACGAACTTTGCGGTTTAACTCTTCGAGAGGAGAAGAGAAACCGCAAGGGGCGCAAGGAACGCAAGGAAAACCATAGCGTATTTTGCGGAATACTTTGCGACCTTTGCGGTTCAACTCTTCCACGGAACTTTGGGTTCAACTCTTTATGGTCTAAACGCTAGGTTTGCAATAATAGAAGAGAAACCGAGAGGAGAAGAGAAACCGCAAGGAAAATGTAAGAGAAACCGCAAGGAGCGCAAGGAACGCAAGGAAAACCATAGCGTATTTTGCGGAATACTTTGCGACCTTTGCGGTTCAACTCTTCCACGGAACTTTGGGTTCAACTCTTTATGGTCTAAACGCTAGGTTTGCAATAATAGAAGAGAAACCGAGAGGAGAAGAGAAACCGCAAGGAAAATGTAAGAGAAACCGCAAGGGGCGCAAGGAACGCAAGGAAAACCATAGCGTACTTTGCGGAATACTTTGCGACCTTTGCGGTTCAACTCTTCCACGGAACTTTGGGTTCAACTCTTTATGGTCTAAACGCTAGGTTTGCAATAATAGAAGAGAAACCGAGAGGAGAAGAGAAACCGCAAGGAAAATGTAAGAGAAACCGCAAGGGGCGCAAGGAACGCAAGGAAAACCATAGCGTACTTTGCGGAATACTTTGCGACCTTTGCGGTTCAACTCTTCCACGGAACTTTGGGTTCAACTCTTTATGGTCTAAACGCTAGGTTTGCAATAATAGAAGAGAAACCGAGAGGAGAAGAGAAACCGCAAGGAAAATGTAAGAGAAACCGCAAGGGGCGCAAGGAACGCAAGGAAAACCATAGCGTACTTTGCGGAATACTTTGCGACCTTTGCGGTTCAACTCTTCCACGGAACTTTGGGTTCAACTCTTTATGGTCTAAACGCTAGGTTTGCAATAATAGAAGAGAAACCGAGAGGAGAAGAGAAACCGCAAGGAAAATGTAAGAGAAACCGCAAGGAGCGCAAGGAACGCAAGGAAAACCATAGCGTACTTTGCGCCCTTTGCGGTTAACTCTTCCACCGGACATTGCGGTTAACTCTTCTAGCGACCTTTGCGACCTTTGCGGTTATCTCTTCCCTCTCTTGCCCTTGCGGTAAACTCTTCCTGTGGTTTCCTATTCCCGCACCGCCGCAATCTTAATCGCCGCCGAATCCCATTCCGGCGAACGAAGGATGGTTTGAAAAACTTCCCGTGGATCGGTAATAACCTCCCATAGGTTCTGGTGAATATCTCTCATGAACTTCAGTCCGGACATTTTTTTTAGCATTTCGAGCAAAGGGGCATAAAAATCATTAGTATTAACAATAATAATGGGTTTGTGAATTTCCCAAGTTGCTTAAGTGTAATCACTTCCAGAAGTTCTTCAAGCGTACCAATGCCACCTGGAAGTGCGATGACGGCATCCACATTTTCCCGCATACTTGAATTTTCTTTCATGCATATCCTCAACAAAGACCATTTCACTAATCCCTGGGATGGCCCCAGCTCATATTTGCATGAAATAGGGCATAATATCCAGTGATTTCCCCATTCCCGGAAATATAGGTATCTGCAATTTTTCCCATGAGCCCGGATTTCCCCCCCCCGTAATGAATGGCTATCTGGTTATTAAGAAGGTCCAGGGCAAGTTCGTGGGCTACTTCAAAGAACAGGGGATCTATCGCCGGACTCGAAGCGCAGAAAATACAGACACGTTGAGGAATACTCATGGGAAGATGGCTTATCGGTTATATGTGATGATCTTTGGCTGAGCAATAGCCTAAACCTTTTGCTTCCTGGATTTACTTACAAATTGTTCGCGCAGGGTTTGCCACTGCATAGTTTTAGCCGAGAAGTGCGTTGAGTTTATTGGCCAGGACAGATTTGGGAACTGCTCCTACCTGTTTATCGGCAACTTCCCCATTCTTGAAAAACAGGATGGTAGGGATGTTCCTGATCCCGAATTGACGGGTAACATTCGGATTGTTGTCGACATCCAGTTTTCCGACAACAGCTTTGTCTTTAAAGTCTTCCCCGATTTCCTGAACGATAGGGCCGACCATGCTGCAGGGTCCGCACCATTCTGCCCAGAAATCAACGATGACCGGTTTGTCGGATTTTAATACCATTTCTTCAAAATTACTGTCTGTAAGTTCAATTGCCATAATTTATTTATTTAATGTTTATAATGGGATAAATTCAAATAATTGTGACTTAAATATAATCAAGAAATCAATTTAAAACATATTCCAGGTCAGGAATTATTTGATACAGAACTGAAAAAATTCATCGTTTAATTCAACATACTGATGTCCTGGAGAACATATCAATTTTAAGGTTAGTTTCATTATCAACAATCTGAAACCGTAAAAGTTTGCCCGCCGTTTTTCTTATCTGGTTTTTGACAAAATCCTGAATGTTTTCGATAAGTTCATCATTAAATGCATCAATATTAAGGCTTAGTCTGACTGCTTTTTATCAGTTCGTTTCTGGCCTCGGACAGCATGTGCATGGATTTTATTCTCAGGGAAATTCCTTTTCTTCCGTCTTTTGTTTCCCATTCTTCCACCAGGGCTTTAATAAGTAACTGAATACCCGGGTTCAAGGAAGTTTTTAAAATTAACGAAATCATTTCCCCAGAGGTTAAGCTTATAGGTGTCAGAGAAATCTTCCAGAACGGCTTTCCCGAATGGGCCGGTTGTTCTTTTGGGAGATTCCCTGCTGAAATGATTTGACAATCCCCGGAAAGATAATTTCCTTCCCTTTGAATTCATTTAATTCATTGTTCAGGCGATAGAAATTGCAATTGCAGAGATTAGCGATTTCCGGCTTGAACTGATCCAGGGGATGTGCAGTAAGATACATCCCAATCAGCTCCTTTTCCTTGTTGATCTTGTCGAGCAGTGCCCATTCTTCCGCCGGAACCGGGGAGGGCCGCATAATGATATCGGCATGATCTTCCCCGAAAAGGACTTTGCTGGGTGGAGGCGCGTTCCTGCTTGATCCGGTTGCTGTATTTAATAAGAGTTTCAATGAAACTCTGTCCGGAGCCATCGGGAATAAAGTACTGGGAGCTTTTTATTTCCGGAAAGCAATCGAATGCTCCCGCAGCGGCAAGTCCTTCTATTGTTTTTCTGGTTACGGTCTGCAGGTCGAGTCTTTCGATAAAATCGTAAATATCGGTAAAGAATTCCGTTTTTCTTTCTTTCCTCAATAATATTTTGAACAGCTGCTTCACCTACGCCTTTAATGGCGCCCAGTCCGAAACGGATGTTACCCTTCTTATTCACCGTGAAGCGCACATTACTCTCATTCATATCGGGGCCCAGGACAGCCATACCCATTCTCCGGCATTCGTCCATGAAAAAACCTATCTTTTTAATGTCGGTGATATTCCGGCTTAGTACGGCAGCCATGAATTCTGCCGGGTAATGTGCTTTCAGATAGGCTGTCTGATACGAGACAAGAGCATAGCAGGTGGAATGGGATTTATTGAATGCATACTGGGCAAATGCTTCCCAATCGGTCCAGATTTTTAAAACGGTTTCTTCCGGATAGCCATTTTTTTTACATCCTTCGACGAACTTTTCCTTGAGCTCGTCCATCATTTTCCTGATCTTCTTCCCCATGGCCTTCCGAAGGGAATCTGCCTGCCCCCGGCTAAAGCCTGCCAGTCTCATAGACAGCCGCATGACCTGTTCCTGGTAAACGGTAATCCCGTAGGTTTCCTTCAGTTCATCCTCCATTTCCGGAAGCTCGTATTTAATCTGTTCCCGGCCATGTTTACGGTTAATGAAATTGGGAATGTATTCCATCGGTCCCGGCCGGTAAAGGGCATTCATCGCGATTAGGTCCTCGAACCTGTTGGGCTTTAGGTTTCGAAGATGCTTTTTCATTCCCGGGCGATTCGAACTGGAAGAGGCCGGTGGTATCGCCGCGGCTATAAAGTTCGTAGGTTTCCGGCATCGTCGAGGGGAATGGTATTGATGTCAATGTCGATATTTTTGGATTCCTTGATATTTTTTACAGCATCTTTAATAATAGACAGAGTTTTGAGTCCCAGGAAGTCCATTTTAAGCATTCCTACATCTTCCACATGTTTCCCGTCAAACTGGGTAACCAGAAGAGTCGGAATCTTTGGACGTGCAAACCGGAATATGTTCGATGAGGTCATTTCTCCCGATGATAATCCCGCAGGCATGAAGTCCCGTATGCCGTACCGATCCTTCCAGGGTTTCCGCATATTGAGGGTGGAGGCAAGCAGCTCGTTAGCTGATTTCTTTTCGTTTCTCAATTCAGGCACTTCCTCATAGGCCTTTTTCAGTGTTATTCCCGGCCGTTCAGGAACAAGTTTGGCCAGACGGTCTGCTTCGGACAGGGGCAGTCTTTGCACACGTGCTACATCTCGTATGGACATTTTCGCAGCCATGGTGCCGAAGGTAATGATATGACCCACCCGTTCCTTCCCATATTTATTTACGACCCAGCGAAGCACCTCTTCGCGTCCGTCTTCATCGAAGTCGATATCAATATCGGGCATGGAGACGCGATCGGGATTGAGAAAACGTTCGAACAGAAGGTTGTACTGTAAGGGATCTACGTTGGTGATTCCTGTGCAATACGCAACTACCGATCCGGCGGCAGAACCCCGTCCCGGACCCACAGCAACGCCCATTTCCCGGGCCGCATTGATAAAATCCTGAACAATAAGGAAGTATCCCGGAAAACCCATCTTTTGAATGGTTTGCAATTCAAAATCGATCCGTTCGGTTATCTGCTTCAGACGAGTTCCCCATATTTTTTTAAGGCCCCCTGGAGTGTGAGGTGCCTTAGGTAATCATCTTCCGTTTCAAAATCCTTCCGGAAGGGGAAAATCGGGCATCACCGGTTTTCGGTTAAGCTCGTACAGTTCAACCTTATCGGCGATTTCCTGGGTATTTGAAATAGCATCGGGAATATCCGAAAAGAGCTCCAGCATTTCTTTCCTGGTTTTCAGCCATTCCTGTTTTGTGTAGCGCAGCCGGTTTGGATCGTCGAGATCGGAGTTGGTACTCAGGCAGATAAGCCGGTCATGTGCGAGGGCATCTTCAGGATTGATAAAATGGACATCGTTGGTGGCAATGAGCTTGACATTATGCTTTTTGCCCAGTTCGATCAACTCCTTATTTATATAAACCTGATCCTTGTAAACTTTGTTATCCATTTCAGGATCGCCGGAAGGATGCCGCATCAGTTCAAGGTAGAGGTCCTCCCTGAAGATGATTCCTGTATTCAAGCAAGTATTCTTTCGCCTTCTTCAATTCCTGAATTCATAATGGCCTGGGAAATTACACCTCCGAGACAGGCTGTGGAGGCAATGAGTCCTTCATGAATTTTCTTTCAGAAGTTCAAAATCGATCCTTGGTTTGTAGTAAAAACCTTTGGTCCAGCCCAGGGAAACAAGCTTCATGAGGTTATGATACCCTGTTTTGTTTTTGGCAAGCAGTATGAGGTGATCACCGCTTGCCATCTATTTTATCCTGCTTGTTCTCCATACTCCGTCGGGCCACATATACCTCACATCCGATGATGGGTTTGATATGGTTTTTTTTGGCTTCGTTATGAAACACCTTGACTCCGAACATATTCCCATGATCGGTAATGGCAATTGCTTTCATTCCGTCTGCTGCTGCTTTTTTCATCAGATCCGGGAATCGCTGCGGCTCCATCAAGGATGGAATACTGGGTATGGACATGTAGGTGGGTGAAGGGAATTTCATCTGAATGATGGATTACGGATTCAGAGGCAGGCTCCTCATTTGTAAGCCCGGATGTGGAAGCTGCCGCATTTTCGGATGAAGGGACAGAAATGGAAGCTGTATTTTCCGGACCGGGTATTTCAGATTTTTCATAATTCAGCGTGGAATGTGGAATGACTTTAATCCCGGCGGGTTTTACCATAACCGGATTGGCATCGAGGAATGCGCGGTATTCATCCTTGCTCATCCCGGCCCCGGCTTCCCTGATTACCCCAAGCCTTAGCAATTCGAAAAAACAGCGGGCGGTAGCTTCTACATCGGCGGAGGCGTTATGGGCCTGATCGAAGGTGTCATTAAAGAGTTTCAAATAAAGTTCCCGCAGGTTCGGCCATTTGAATTTACCGCCTTTACCACCGGGAAGGGCACAAAAGTCGGTACTTTCCACTTTGGTGCAAAGTCTTTTCTTTTGCAGGAAATCATTGCTGACCCCGGAACGAAGGTATTCGGCCGCTACGATATTGATGTCGAAATCGATGTTATGCCCGATTATGAGCCGGGATTTGGCCAGGTCGGTTGCGAAGTCAAGCAGGACCTCCACCATGGGTTTTCCTTCCTCGGTGGCTTTTTTGGTGGAAATCCCATGGACTTTTTCCGCGCTATAGGGGATTGTAAAGCCTTCCGGAAAGATGATATGGTTTTTGGCTGCCACCATTTTACCGGTGGCATCGTGAAGCTGCCAGGCCAGCTGGACCATTCGCGGCCAGTTATTCAGCTCTTCCAAAGGAGCATTATCACGTAAGGGCAAGCCGGTTGTCTCGGTGTCAAAAATCAAAAACCAATCCACGTCTGTTCTTTTAATGCTAATTTATTCATTTTGAACACAATACAAATTCATTCAAAATGCTCTACGAAGGTAGGAAAGTTCTTTAAAAGATTAGGCCCATGCTTTATTAAAATTTCCAGTTTTCTTCCCAAGCCGGTTTCTGTGAAAACAACTCCCTGGCCATCAGCCTTCCGGATGTAATTCTCAGATTTTCCAAATAGGCGAATAACGCCATCCCATCCAATTGCCCAAAATGGAATTCGAAGCATTGTTGTCTCGTGCAATTTAAATCCGTTCTAAAAAAGGCAATGATGATTGGAACTTCTAATTTTCATCCATTCCCTTTGAACTTTACTTTTAAAGCATTACATTTGCAGCCTCATTTTTAAATAGTAGGTTCATTAAAATTTTTAGAGTATGCCTGTTAAAATCAGATTGTCGAGACATGGCCGGAAAAGAAAGCCATATTATCACATCGTTGTAGCTGATAGCAGGGCGCCACGGGATGGTAGATATATTGAAAAGTTAGGAATGTATAATCCAAATACAAATCCTGCTACTATCGAATTGGACTTTGATAAGACTTTATCATGGGTTCAAAAAGGCGCTCAACCTACAGATACATGTCGTGCAATCCTTTCTTATAAAGGGATTATGTACAAGAAGCACCTCCTTGAAGGGGTGAAAAAGAATGCTTTTTCCGAGGAAGAAGCGGAAAACCGCTATGCTTCCTGGTCCAAGCAGAAAGAGGAAAAAATTCAAGCTAAACGCGAAGGGCTGACCCAATCAAAAGCTGATCAGGAAAAATCCCGGATGGATCGTGAAACAAAGATCAAGGAAGCCAGGGCTGCCGAGCTCGCCAAGAAAAGGTCAGATATGGCAAAAGCCGCTGCCGGTGAACAGGCAAAAGAAGCTGAATCTGAGGAGGCGCAAAGTGAAGAAGCTCCTGTTGCTGAAGCTGAAGCTGCTGAAGTAGTGGAGCAGGCGGTTAAGGAAGCTCCTGTTGCCGAAGCTGAAACTGTGGAAGCAGAACCTGCGAAGGAAGAATCCTCCGAAGATAAAGCCGAAGAAACTCAGTCCAAAGAAGAGACCAAAGCTGAACCCGCAGAGGAAAAGGAAAAAGAACCAGTTAAGGAAGAGCCTAAAGCGGAAGCTGAAGCAGCAAGTGAAGAAGAGCCGGTAGCTGAAGAAACACAGGCCAAAGAAGAGCCCAAAGCTGAGCCCGCAGAGGAAAAGCAGGAGGAACCGATCAAAGAAGAGCCCAAGGCTGAGCCCGCAGAGGAAAAACAAGAAGAACCAATTAAGGAAGAGCCCAAAGCGGAAGCTGAAACAGCAAGTGAAGAAGAACCGGTAGCAGAGGAAGCCCCGGAGGAAGAAGTTAAGGCCCCCGAAGAAGGTAAGACTCCGGAAAATGAGGAAGCTGCTGAAGAAAAACCTGTTGCAGAATCCACTCCCGCTGATGAGGAAAAAGAGAGTAGTGCGGAAGAGCCAAATAAAGATAAAAAAGCATAGGTCCGTAAATGACCCATGACCCTTTAACACGAATTGGAAAATTTACCAAACCCCATGGGATAAACGGAGAGATGATCCTCCGGTTTTAGGGTTTTTTCTTCGATGAATTAGCAGAAGGGGAACCCCTGTTTGTCTGTCTGGACGGATCGATGGTTCCCTTTTTTATTGAAAGCATCCGTGGGGGTGATGAGATGGCTTTTGTTAAAATGGAATTTGCTTCTGTAGGAGATGAACTTGACCGTTTGCGTGGCAAGGAGGTTCTCATCGAATCAAAAGATACCGGAAGGGAAAATTACCCTCAGCCCGCAGGGTCTTCATTTACAGGATGGGTCCTGAGAGATAGAAAATCCTCATTTTCAGGAACTATTATCGATTTTTTAGGGGAAAATACCAATCCTCTTTTCCTGCTGGAAATGGAGGGGAAGCAATATTACATCCCCATGCAGGATGAGTTCATTATAAAAATTGATAAGAAGAGAAAGATTATCTTTATGGATCTGCCTGAGGGGATTTTTGGGATTAATGAGTAGCCCATCAAACAATTATCTTCTCTTCGCCCGGATCCCAAAAGACCTTCTTCTGATGTTTGTAGGAAAGCGTCCCCATATGTGCGGTCATTGCCTCCTCAAAACCCTGGTCTATATCGCAACTCGTTTTTCCAATTCCCCGGATGGCTTCCAGCCATTCCTTAATATGTAAATGAGTGGTATTCACCCGCTTTCCATCGCGATAGGTGTAAAGAAGTCCACGTTTGGCAAAATAGGCCTCAGTGGCAGTAGTGACTCCGTCTACACTGTCTTTCCCGGGAATAAATGAATAAATTGGCAGCTCTGGTTTTATTTGGCCGCTCTTGATTTCCTCCTCATATTTAGTGGATTTCGGATCAGCGTAGATCAAAAGGGTATCCGATAAATCCATATAGGCATCGTGTCCCATAACTCTCTTGCCTCGTGTCATTTCACTGGCCAGGGTTGCACTATAAAGTAGCGTCAGGTCTTTCTCCTTAAATTCGAAGGCGGTGGTAAGCACATCCGGAACAGTCCGTCCATCTTTCCAAAAATAAATCCCACCGGTAGACATGGCAGAATCGGGTATTCCCACATCCATGATCTGGTTTATGGCGTCGTATTCATGGGTAAGCAGGTCGCCCGACAACCCCGTACTATAGTCCCACCAGCATCTCCATCGGAAGAATCTTTCGAGGTCAAAATCATGCCACGGGGCTTGTCCAATAAACTGTTTCCAATCGATGGTTTGCGGGCTGGCGCCCGGGATGATCGGGTATACCCATGCTCCGTTGGCGGTATTTCTGTTGGTGGTAATCTCGATAAGGCTTATGGGGCCAAGAACCCCTTTGGATACAGCCTCCTGTGCCTTCAGATAACTGTCTGTTTGCCGGCCCTGGTGGCCCAGTTGAAAAACGATCCCGCTGTCTTTGACCACCTCGCGTACCTGATACGTTTCTTCCACGGTCCAGGTCATCGGTTTCTCACAATAGACATGTTTCTTCTGTTTTGCCGCTTCAATGGTCATGGGTCCGTGCCAGTGGTCCGGAGCGGCTATGATAACGGCATCAATATCCGGTGCAGCCATCAGCTCCTGATAAGTCCTGTAACGTTTGACCAGTTCCCGGGGAGCCTTGTCAGAACCCTCCCGGTTCTTATTGGCGGCAGCGGCCTGCGCCATCTCGCCATAGGTGTCGAAAATATCGCAGACCCCGTTTACCACTACATTAAGGTCTTCCTGGGACTGGAAATCGGCATACCGGGTATTCCTATTGTCCCCTTTTGCCGCCTTTTTCCACTTGTCAAGAGTCTCCGGAGGAACAAATCCCGCCGCCTGAGCAAGGGCTTTTCCGCGGATACCATATCCGATTAGCCCTAAGCGGATCGTTTGGCCATTAGGATCTACCGGCTGGCCAAAAGAAGGGGATTCACCGGAAATATTTACCAATTTAGAGTAATTTTCCCTCAAAGAACGGTCGTATTGCTTTTTTTGGTAAACACCATAAGCGAAAGCCCCGAGGACAGGGATTGTAGCAAGACTTTTCAGTACATCCCGACGATTTACACCCCTATATCCCTGTTTCTCTTCTTCTTGAATATTTTTCTTCTCTTCAGACATGAACCTTTTTTTAAATAAACGATCTTTTCTCCACCCATAAACGATCAAGACCCAGATATTTGCCGGTGCAGAAGACCGCTACAACGCCCAGGGCACAAAACTCAATGAAGGTTTTATTAACGATCAGGTAACTTCCCTCCGAGGGCAAGGCATATTCGAGTCCGATAAAGGGAGGATGAGAAAAATAATATAGGGCAAGTAAGATCATTCCTCCAACAGATACTATTTTGGTGAAGGCCCCAAGGATAAGGCATAAACCGATGATGACCAGTCCCCACTCGTTTAGGAAATCTACGATTTTGAGCATATCAGGATTTGAAGCCAGGGAATAAAATAATCCCGACAAAAAGCCTTTGGAATCCATTAAATATCCCCCTGAGGTCCATTGGGGATTCATGACTTTCACAATGCCTTCGTATAAAAAGTGCCATCCTATTGTAATTCTCAGAAATACAAGCCAAAAGATTTGTGTATTTCCAGGGGTGAATTTTTGAAATTTCATTTTTTGGGTTTTGGTTTAAAGTTAAAACAGAATGCAATATTAACAAAAAATTCACACCCGGAATATTTGGCAGGAGTGAATTTGACACCCTCAGAGCAAGACAAAAAAATTCCTTTTTATTTCCTTATTAAAATAAAACTTCCATCTTCATTCAGTTTTATAACAGAGGATGCCTTTGTGGGCGCTAAATCGTCCTGACGGTAGCTGACAATATAATCGACCCCGTTTTTTATTTCATCTGAAATGTCATCAAAAACCTGTGGGGATGGAGAACCGGAGAGGTTTGCGGAGGTGGATAGGAGGGGACGGCCCAGTTGCTTTATGAGTTCCCGGTTGAAGGGATCAAGGCTAATCCTGATACCAATACTTCCATCAGAGGCAGGAAGATTAGAGGCTAAATTTTTTGCTCCCGGATAGATAATTGTCAGGGGCTTATCGCTGGCAGCTATTAATTCCCAGGCGATTTCAGGCACCTCCTTCACAAATTTTTCCAGACTGGATTCATTGTCGAGCAATATGAGCATGGATTTCGAGTCTTCCCGTTGTTTGAGGGTGTAAATTTTTTGAACCGCCTCTGCATTCCGGGCATCACACCCGATTCCCCATATCGTATCGGTCGGGTACAAGATGATTCCCCCGGATTTCAGGATTTTGAGTATTGGGGGAAGTTCTCGCATGAATCCTTCTTCGTGAAGAAATTTCCTGTTTTTTTGGGGATTATAAGAGCGAGTCATAAATATAGTTTAATTGTTGGGCAATCGTCTTGCCATTGAAATGTTCAGCATGTTGCAGGCCCTTTTCGATCATATTTTCACGGACATCCGGATTGTCCAGCAATTCCCTGATCGTATCCCCAATACTCTCAATATCTTCAGGATCTATGTATCGGGAGCCCACGCCTCCGGTTTCCTCCAGGCAGCTTCCCTTTCCTGCAATTACGGGCACACCTGAAGTGACTGCTTCAAGGACAGGTATCCCAAAGCCTTCAAATTCGGAAGGGTAGATGAATATTTTTGCCATGTGATAAAGAACAGGTAAATGCTGGTTCGGAACATTCTTCAAAAAAAGAATGTTTTTCACCCCTTTTTCCTCAATGTACTGATGGACTTTTTTGGCGTAGGCTGTTTCCTTCCCTACTACCACAAGAGGAATTTGTATATTCTCTTCATGCAATGCCCTGATAATGGAAAGAAGATTTTTACGCTTTTCGATGGTCCCTACGTACAGTAAATAAGAGCTGGGGAGATTGTAGGTTTGCCGTATCTTTTCTTTATCCCCCTCCTCCGGGCGATTTTTAAAAATGGGATTACAGGGCTGGTAAACCACAGATATTTTATACTGATCGGCCGCAACAAAATCAAGAAGGTCGTTTCTGGTTTGTTCTGAAGTGGCAATAATATGATCAGCATTTTCTACGCAATACTCCAGCTTTTTACGGTATAAAAACCGATCGACCGGCTTATAAAGCTCTGGAAAGCGCAGGAAAATAAGATCGTGCACGGTGACCACTGATTTTGCCCCGGTTTTGCCGATTCCAAGGGGCAATTCATTGCTTAAACCATGATAGACATCTATCTTATCCTGTTGAATATCCTGACTAATGCCATAGCTTCTCCACAAGGAAGGAATACTCTTTCCCAGGGTGCTTTGGGGATAACGCGGAGGTGCGTTTTCAGTAAGGTCTTTTAGACCGGGACCCGGAATCCTGGAGGTATATAAAAAATATTCATTCTCAGGAAAATGGATTTTCATCTGAGTTATAAGGGTACGGCTGTAATTCCCCAGTCCGCTGAAATTTTTGAAAGCACGTTTAGCGTCATAGCCGATTCTCATCAGATCAGTTTTTATGGTCTTTTCTCCGGAAATCAAAACGCCACATCATACTCCCTCAGTGCATCGTTAAGTGAGGTTTTCAGGTCGGTGGAGGCTTTTCTTTTTCCGATAATAAGGGCGCAGGGTACATTGTATTCACCTGCACTGAATTTTTTAGGATAGCTACCGGGGATCACCACTGACCGGGAGGGGACCAGCCCCTTATATTCAACCGGTTTTTCACCGCTCACATCAATAATTTTGGTTGAACCGGTAATGACGACGTTGGCCCCAAGCACGGCCTCTTCTTCAATCATGGCTCCTTCCACCACAATGCACCGGGAACCGATGAAACAATTGTCCTCGATAATGACCGGCGATGCCTGGACGGGTTCAAGTACTCCCCCAATGCCTACCCCGCCGCTAAGATGCACATTTTTGCCAATCTGGGCACAGGAGCCTACCGTTGCCCATGTATCGACCATGGTCCCTTCATCTACGTAAGAACCGATGTTCACATAGGAGGGCATAAGAATTACCCCTTTCGAAATAAAGGAACCATAGCGGGCAATGGCTTGTGGTACAACCCTGACGCCCAGTTCCCTGTAATTCTTTTTCAATGGGATTTTGTCATGATATTCGAAGGGAGGCACTTCAATTGTTTCCATCTTTCGAATGGGAAAATAAAGAATCACCGCCTTTTTTACCCATTGGTTCACTTTCCATTCACCACTGGTTTTATCTGCGACCCGGATTTTCCCTTTATCCAGATTTTCAATAACTTCAAATATAGCTTCCTGAACGGTTGGATCATGAAGCATCTCCCGGTTTTCCCAAGCCTTTTCAATAATTTCCTGATGTTGTTTGTCCATGTTTTGTCAATTTCCGGCTAAAGATAGCAATCAGATTCCGAACACCCAGCCGGGGGAGTGATTTTAGTATCTAAATCAGGAGGATTTGCTATTTTTTCCGGATAAGAAGCCAGGTATCGTTATGATCCGGATAGTTATTCCGGATGCGCTGGATTTCTTTTCTGGCTTCCGAAATATCGTCGGTGGATTTCACAGATACCCGATAGAGGCCTTCCTGGTTTTTCAGTAAGAGAGAGGAAAAGCCCTTTTCCCCAAGCTCCGCCTGATAGTTCATCGCATTTTGTTTGTCCCTGAAACTCCCGATAATAACGAAGTAACTATAATCCTGTACGGGTACCGCATCGATTTCAACCAGCTTCTCTTCAATCTCGGTTATCGCCTTTTCTGCAGGGGGCGGGGGGGTATTTTCTGCTTTCACCGGAACGGAATTCAATTCACTGGCAGATAGTTGCGACTGTTTAGAACTGCTGCAGGAAGCGAAAAGTACAACAGCTATTACAAATGGGATGTATTTCTTCATTTTTTTAATTTTATGGAATAATATTAAGTTCTCACTTTGACAGCTATTAAATAATGGCATTCCTTTTCAAAATTTGTGTTAAATTATGAAACAGATCGCTAATATTTTACTTCTTCACAGGTAATTTATTCACAATTTGCCGGGAACCAAAAAATTGGTGATGAACACTAAGAGATCATGGCCTAATAATCAATCTGTTATCTGTTGAATATTAACCTGAAGGGACGGACCAGGTAAAGAAGCAGGTAGATGAGGACCAGGCTGAATATAATGGTAGCCCCGCTGGGGATATTCAGGTACCAGGAAAGGATTAATCCGGTAATGGAGCCTCCAAATCCGATTATAATGGATAAATAGATTATTTTTTTGAAGTTTTTTGTGAACAAGTTGGCTGCATTTTGGGGTATGGTGAGTAGGGAAAGAAGCAATATGATTCCGGCAATTTTTATGCTTAGCACTATGGTCAGGGAAATCAGGGCGATTAAGGCATAGTTAAAAAATGCTGTTTTCATATTTTGTGAACGCGAATATTCCTGATCGTAGGAAATGTAGAGGATCCTTCGATAAAAAAGCATGAAAAAGGCAATTAAGACAACATTTAATATGGCCAGGCAGATAAGATCTGTCATATTTACTGTAAGAATATTTCCAAAGAGGTAGCTCATAAGGTTGGGGGCATACCCGGGTGAAAGGTAGATAAAGATCACTCCGGTTGCCATTCCCAGTGACCAAAGCATAGCGATGACAGAATCATTTCTGATATTACCTTTTTGAGTAAGTGCTTCAAAGCCTAATCCGGAAAGAATGGCAAACACTGCTGCACCCAATAGCGGTTGGATCCCGATGTACCAGGCAATTCCGACCCCGCCAAAAGAGGCATGCGTAATTCCCCCGCTAATAAAGACCATCCTTCGGGCAACGATATAGGTCCCGGCGATTCCACAGGCGACCGCTGTCATGGCTGCAGCCAAAAGGGCGTTAATAAAATATTGATATTCAAATAGTGCTAGGAAGGAATCCATTTAGTTATTTTTCATGTGAATGAAGCACTCGATGGGGTATTGTTCCGTGAGAAATAATATCGATGGGACAATTGTAAATTTTCAATTGCTCATTGCTGATCCTGTTGGAATTATGGTAATGGAGATCGCCATTTACGCAGGCAATGCTTTTTATGTAACTGGAAATCGTTCCAAGGTCATGTGAAATCAGGAGGATAGCCATATCATTGTTTAGTTCCTTAAGGATCTCATAAAGTTCCTGTTCAAAACGGTTATCAACAAAACTGTCCGGCTCGTCCAATATCAACAATTCAGGGGAGGCAATGACTGCCCTGGCAAGGAGGGTGCGTTGCATTTGGCCACCCGATAATTCGCCCACCGCCCGGGTAGCCAAATCCCCTATTCCAAAGAGATCCAGTATTTGATCGGTTCTTTCAAAATCCGGTTTTTTATAGGAGTAAAAAAAATCCCGGGTGGACATTAACCCGGAAAGTACCACTTCCCTAACCGATATAGGGAATTTTTTGTCAAGGTTGTTTTGTTGGGGAAGATAACCGATCACCGGCTTATTGTTATCCTTGAAATGATATTCTATGGTGCCGGAAAAAGGTTTCAGGAGCCCAAGGATCAACTTGATGAGGGTAGTTTTTCCTCCTCCGTTTGGTCCGATGATGCCAATAAAATCATTTTGATAAACATCGAGCGATACCTGGTTAAGCACCACAGACCCTTCATATCCCGCGAAAATATGCTGTAAACTTAATATCTTTCTCATTCTTTATCTGTTAATGCATGAAGGATGGTCCTCATTTGTAGGGCCCAGTTCTCATCAAGCGGATCTATCTGTATCAATTTGGCATTTAAAGTATGGGCGAGTGCCCTGGCATTGTCGGTATTGAACTGTTTTTGGATTATTATGGAATGGATATCCATTTTGTGCGCCAATTTGGTGATTTCCTGAATGCGTGCAGGTGGCGGTTCTTTTCCCTGAAATTCGATGACCTGTTGGTGCATTGAATATTCAGCAGCCAGATAAGCCAGTGCAGGATGATAAATAATGAATGTTTTATTTTCGAGAATATCCCTGCTATCCTCCCACTCCTTTTTCAGAGCTTCCAGCTCTTCTTTAAAGAGCAGATAGTTCTTCCTGAAAAACAGTGAATCTTTCGGAAAGTTTTCGAGCAAGGCGTTAAAAGTGTTCAATGCGATAATTTGCGCGTTTTGAACCGAGATCCAGACATGAGGATCGGCTCCATCTCTGCTTTTTTCCAGACTTATTGATTTATCCCGAAAGGAATGAGAATGCTCATGGCCCTCACGAATAAAACCGATGCCTTCAGAAAGGTCATAAATTTTTAACAGGGGATTATTCTTTTGGATCATGTTCAGGTTGGCTTGTTCAAAACCGATTTGCCCAATCCTAAGATAAATTTTTGAACGGGCAAGAGCGATTAATTGTTGGGGGGCGGGGTCGAAATTCTCCGGTGCAAATCCGGCAGGTACTAAAACGTTTATGTTATAGTGGTTGCCGCTGATTTTTTCAACGAAATATTTTTGAGGAAGGATGCTCACTGTAATGGAAAATTTGTGGAAATCCTGGTTCTCCCTGTCCATGGGACTCATGCAGGAAGGAATAAAGGCGAGTGGAATGAGAAAGAAAATAATTACAGAAGTACTGTGGGGTTTTTTAAAATGAAAAATTTTGGCTCCTTTTGGCGGCACAGGATCGTGACCCTCTCCCCCCCAAGGATTACAGCTTAGTACCCTTTTGGTTGCCAGATAAAACCCCTTTATTGCGCCATGTGTTTTTAATGCCTCGATGGCGTAGACTGAGCAACTGGGGGTATACCTGCAGGAATTGGGCAATATGGGGGATATAAGGTATTGATAAATCCTGACCAAAAGGATGAAGAACCGGCTAAAGATCCAGTTCAGGCTTTTAAAAACAGGATTGCGGGCAAATCTTTTCATATAGGTCGCTGCTTTACCAGTGAGCTTTCATGGATTACGACGGGACTGAATTAATCCTGACGTGCTCTCTGTTCTGTCCAGGATTTAAAACTGTTATCCCTGCAGGATCAGAAAAACCAAAATGGGATTTTTAGTACTCAAACAATGCAAATTTAATAAATAATCCCTTTAATTTAGACTTTTTCTAACTGGGAATTCCAAAAGATATAAGCATCTTTGTAGGCTTAAAATGAATGTGTCTATCCTGAATTAATTAGTTTCTGATCCAGCCACTTACCGTGATTGACAGACTCGGGGTTGGGCATATTCATTCTCAACGGCTCCTAAAAGAGGCAGTCTAAATTTTATACTTAACACGTCAAATTAAAATGCAAGATCCAATGAAAGACGCAGTTGCAATATTATGCGCAGGTGGCCCGGCTCCCGGGATCAACACGGTAATCAGTGCGGTTACTAAAATATTTCTTCAAAACGGTTTTCTGGTAATCGGATTGAATGGGGGTTATAAATCTTTATTCGCTGAGGAGCCATCCTTCGATTATCTGGATTTTGATTACGCCGACCAGATTTACAGCCGTGGGGGTTCCTCCTTAAAGATGAGCCGTTATAAACCAAAAGACGATGAATTTAAGGTCGACTTCTTCAAAAAATATAATGTCAAGATCCTGGTTACCATCGGTGGGGATGATACTGCCTCGACCGCCAACCGCTTGTCGAAATACCTGGCCAGCCAAAGCATGGATGTGAAAAATATCCATGTGCCCAAGACCATCGATAACGATCTTCCTTTACCCGAAGGGACACCCACTTTCGGTTATCATTCCGCTAAGGAAGAGGGAGTAAGGTTGGCTACCACCATATATGAAGATGCCCGCACCAGTGGTAACTGGTTTGTGGTTTCTGCCATGGGAAGGGAAGCAGGGCATCTTGCCTTCGGAATAGGCACTGCCTGTCATTATCCCATGATCATCATCCCTGAAATGTTCAACAAAACGAAAATCACTTTCGAAAAAATCACCAATCTGGTTATCTCTTCGATGGTGAAAAGAAGGTTACTGGGGATCGATTATGGTGTGGCCATAATCTCTGAAGGGGTATTTCATTTTATGAGCGATGAAGAGATCATTGCCACCGGAATTAACTTCACCTACGATGATCACGGTCATCCTGAACTGGGAAATGTGAGCAAGTCCCATATTTTTAACATGCTTACCCAGCAAAAGCTCAAGACATTGAGGATAAAGGTAAAAAGCCGTCCCAACGAAATGGGCTATGAATTGCGCTGTTGCCGCCCCATAGCTTATGACCTTGCCTATGCCACGCGTTTAGGATTAGGAGTTTATAAGCTCTACAAGGAGGGTGTAACTGGTTGTATGGTTACCGTGGGTCGAACCGGTGATATTACACCGCTTTACCTCAAAGATGTTGAAGATGGAAATGGCAAAGTTAAGCCCAGGCTGGTGAACGTGGAGTCGGAAAAAGTCCAGCTTATCTACCGGAACAACCTGCACTACATTACAAAAGCTGATTACCGTGGGGCTAAAAAGTATGTCCAGAATCCGGAAGAATTCGATTTCCTGAAGATTTTGGAGTGGAATTCATAAGATTTTTGCGGATCATTGCAAAAATGCCGTAATTATTTTATTTTTATGGTGAATTATGATTCAACAGTCACCAATCTTTAAAATTATGGCAGATTCGAAACGAAAAAAGGGGATTATCGGAATCCTTACGGGAGGGGGGGATGTACCCGGATTAAATCCTGCAATACGCGCTATAACCATCCGCGCTTTGCGCGAAGGTTATGAGGTTTTGGGTCTGCGAAGAGGATGGGCAGGAATTATCGAACTGATAAGAGATCCCAAAGCCGATAATTCAAGCCATTATACCATACTCACGGAGGAGATCGTCAATAAAGCAGGCAGGACAGGCGGGACCTTTCTGCATACTTCCAGAACAAGGCCCAGTCATGTCCCCAAAATGCTGGTACCTAAGCATCTTCAGGAAAAATACGACAAAGATTATAACGATCTTACTGAAGAGGTTTTAAACAACCTCGATTTTCTGGGAATCGATTATCTTATACCTATTGGTGGCGATGATACCCTTTCCTATGCTGTAAGGTTATATCAGGAAGGGTTGAAAGTTATTGCGATCCCTAAGACCATGGATAATGATGTGCCCGGCACCGACTATTGTATCGGATTTAGCACCTGCATTACCCGGACCATAAATATGACCAATACACTTCGGACTTCTGCAGGTTCACACGAACGCATCCTTGTACTGGAGGTGTTTGGCCGTTATGCAGGTTTTACTGCTATGCTGCCGACCATGGCAGGATCGGCCAACCGGTGTGTCATTCCCGAGTATAAGTTCAACGTCGAGAAATTGACCAAACTTCTTGTCTCAGACAGAAGCCATAATCCAAGCAAATATTCTGTCGTTCTGGTATCAGAGGGCGCTACTTTCGAAGGGATGGAGGAAATGTCGTTCCGGTCACAGGAAAAAGATATGTTTGGCCATGCAAAACTGGGTGGTATCGGGGATTTGGTGTCTCAAAAAATTAAGGAACTTTCTCCAAACTATAATAAAGGCCAGGGCCTGAATGTGATCAATCAGCAATTAGGCTACCTGGTCCGTGGCGGGGATCCGGATGCGATCGACTCCATCGTACCAATGGCTTATGGCAATTTGGCTCTGGATCTTATCCTCAAAGGAATCCATGGACGACTGATCGTATTACGGAACGGCCGTTACGACAATGCGCCCCTGGACGTGGTGACCAGTTCCAAGAAAGTCGTGGATATCCGAAAACATTACAACACCGACCGGTACCGGCCGCATTATAAGAGTTTTGAATTTCAACCACTCTTTATCATGACAGGGGGAGGGTGATTGAAGAAGGGAGGAGTAAGGAGGGTGATTGAAGAAGGGAGGAGTAGGGAGTGTGAGGAGCGAGAAGGAGAGGTTATGCACATGACACTGTTTCTCTTTTGAAGGAGGGCTTGCATAATCAATTATGAGGGTAATGGGGGGTACATAACGATAGCGTATCTGATAGTTTATGCCCCTGTTTCTCAGACAAGTCATTCGATTATTTATAGTGCAAAAAATAGTTAGATTGCTTACCATTTAAAACCAAATATCCCATACATGCCAGACATCAGCACAAAATACATGGGCCTTGAATTACAAAGCCCTTTGATTGCAGCTTCTTCAGGAATTACCGATAATGTTGATAATATCCGGCATCTGGAAAAATTGGGCGTTGGGGCGGTGGTTCTGAAATCTCTTTTCGAGGAGGAGATCCGTATTGAAAAAGATGCAAACCTTATGAAGATGTCTTCCGGCGGATTATTGTACCCTGAAATCCTCGAATTTTATGATTATAATGATATTGGCGACAATGAACTGACCAGGAAATACCTCGATCTGGTCAAAAAGGCCAAAGCGAAAACAGGAATTCCCATAATAGCCAGCATAAATTGTGTCACTGCTGACCAATGGACTTATTTTCCCAGGGAAATAGAACTCGCCGGAGCCGATGCGCTGGAATTGAACGTGTTCATTATGCCGGCTGACCTAAAAAGGAGCAGGGAAGAAACTGATCGCGTTTATTTTGAGATCATCGAAGCCGTCCGGGCGCAGGTGAAGATTCCTATTTCCCTTAAAGTTTCCTCTTATTTCTCAGATCTGGCCCAAATGCTTAAGCGATTTTCAGAAAGCGGTATTCAGGGTTTAGTGTTATTCAATCGCTTTTATAGTCCGGATATTGATATTGATTCGATGGAAGTTACCTCAGCCAATGTATTAAGCTCGCCATCAGATATAAACAATCCTTTACGCTGGATCGCCATTATGCACGATCATGTAAAATGTGATCTTGCAGCATCCACGGGAGTTTTTGATGGAAAAGGGGTTGTGAAGATGATCCTTGCCGGCGCCAGTGCCGTCCAGATTGCATCGGCCCTGTATAAAAACGGACTTGATCATGCGGAGCAAATGCTGGAGGAGCTCCGGCAATGGATGGACAAAAAAGGCTACAATAGAATTGAAGATTTTAAAGCCCTTTTGAGCCAGCATGAAAATGGGAATCCTGCTGCCTTCCAGCGGGTACAGTTCATGAAGTACTTTAGGGGACAGTAATCCGCTCCCCGCCCCCGGGACTTTTTTGAAGAATTTTCCGGACAGGATTGTGTTAAGCAGCTTTTATCCTATCAGACCAAATCGCATGCATCCGCGGGCATCCAGTGTTTGTCTTTTCCTTCCCATTTAACATTACATCCGATCGGGTTGGTAACCGGAACCGAAACAGGCTTCCGGGAGGTCAACTCCTCCAAAGCTTTTTCCAGGTCATGGGCTGTGGATTTCCCCGGTTCCCTGGGGTTATCAAGTGCTCTGCCGGTATACACCAGTTTTCTGTTTTCGTCGAAGAGAAAAAAATGCGGTGTACGTAATGCTCCATAAGCCATGGCAACTTCCTGGCTCTCGTCATAGAGGTAAAGCCAGGGGAATTCTTGTTCTTCCATCCTCTTCACCATATTTTCGAAACTGTCTTCTTCATAGGTATTGGCACTATTTGAATTTATGCCCACGAAAGCAACCTCTTTATCTTTATATTTCAAGGCGATTTCCCGGGTCGATTCGTCCGACCCGATTACATAAGGGCAATGGTTACAGGTGAAAAAAATTACCAGAAATTTACTTTTAAAATCCTCCAGCTTATATATTTTTCCATCTGTAGCCGGAAGGCTGAAGGAGGGGGCTTTTGATCCTATATTTAAAGTGAATGCCATAGTTTCTGTATATTTAATGAATAGAGAGGTTTAACAATCCGGTTTATATGTCTGGGGGAGACCCCATAAAATTAACCTGATCATAGTGTTTTAACAATCCTTCGTGCGGTTTTGTTGAATAAAGGGTTCAGTCCGTAATGGTTCCTTGAGGGGTTCTACACCCTTTGAGCTACCTTCAGGTGAAAAAGGAGGCTATTTGTCAATTTGCCGGTGCGATTGTGTATTAGCTAAATGTGCCTATTAATAATAAACCCATACTTTCTTCCCCAGTAAGTTTTTTTATTTTTTTTATCAACGTAGTAAAATACGTATTTATCTACGATGTTCGCCCTTCATTCAGTCAGCCAATTTAGTGCCTCTTGAGTTATTCCGTTAAACCAGTCAACTTCGTTGTCTGTCGAATTTGCCAATTCATTTGAACGCTCGAAAAATCGTTGAACGTGTCTTGGTTCAGGAAGGTAATTTGCGTTATATGAATCTTCAAGCATTTTAATGAAAACACTTAAAGGCAATGGAACTATCGTCGAAGTCCCACCATAATATTGAATGTTCATTTTGTGTAATGCGTAAAAATGGGCTTTACAAGCATCATTTATCTTTGGTGCAATGAACAAACAGTAAGCTGGTTTTTCAGCTTCTCTCTTGTATTTTCCAAGGTGTCTTGTTACTGGTTCGCCTTCTGTTTCATATTGCCTTTGTCCGCCTTGCATAGTTACTTCAACTGTTAAGCCAAAGTCGCCATAATCGCAAACAATGTCAGCCATATTACCCTGAGCTGTTGACATTGGATTTCCAAAGTCGTCAAACTTCAAATTTGCTTTTATCTCGCCACCGTCTAACATTGTTATTGCTCGCCAAGTATTCCACTCTAGCATAAGTGGCGTGTCATAAAGCGAATTATCAATAATTTGATCAAATGTTATGGATATTTCTTCAAACAGTCGGTAGTCTTTAATTGCTGCAACTTGTTCTGTAATTATTTGCTCTTTACGGTTTTCTAATTCGTCTGCAAATATGTTTTTAAGTTCTTGTAGAGTTGCGGTTTCTTGAATTTCAAGTTGTGGAAATTCGGCTAAAATTTTTTGTTCTAATAATTCTCTGTTGTCTGATAGAAGTGTTGGAATTAGCGGATTACCAAGATACGTAACATATTGACCTTCGTTATCAATAAAGCAAGGTTCTCTATCAGTATGTTGCAAGAAATAATCAACTTCTTGAATTTTTTCAGGAACAATTGAGATTGATTTCCCTAAATGTGAAATATTAACCAATCCTGTGGCTCTCAAGTAACGAACACAAGCATCTGCATAATCTCTCATATTGCTTGCTTTTGTGTTTAAAAACTTTGCGATTGAAGCGTCATTAGTTTCTCGGGTTCGCGTATTTCCTGAACTAATATCGGCACTATAAATTTCTCTTAATTCTTTATCAAAATATTCTGCATGAAAACGTTTATAGTTTCCTTCATTTTGTGCTTTAGCTATTCTGAATTGATTTATTTTTTCAACTATTGCATCAAATTCTCTATAATCAACTAATTGCAAACCAAACATTTTTAATTCATCAAATTTCAATGAGCCAAAATGTCTTATTAGTCGGAAAAGTTCAAAATATGGTTTTACCCAAAATTCTGCTGAATTTTCAGAAGGTTTGTGAAATGGAGAAGGAACTTGAAATTTAAGCAATTGTCTTAAAAATATTTCGTCTTTTCTTCTTGAATTTACAAGTTCTTCTCCAGCAGGAGTAAGCTCGAATTGTTGGTGAAAGAATAACAAAGCCAAGTGCCTTTGGTGCTCTGTTTATTCTATCTCTTGCACTGAATGCAGGGTCATTAGCACCTTCGCCATTGAAAAAGTTTTCCTCTCTCAATAGCTCCATAAATGCTCTTTGAGTTTCGGTATTCCATTTTTGACCAGCGTAATGGGTGTGTAAAAGCCCAATTTCAGGAATCATCTTTGCAGGTGTCCGTGGTGAAGTGGTGACAAAAATTACTTTACTGTCAATTCTAGCCATAGGAAACAGATTCTTCTTCAAGTATTAATTTGGGTTCTCGTTTTAATGCTTCATTGCCGTAGTTAGAAATGAGAATATGACGCGCTTCTGACTTAAATCTATTCCTGATATTTACTGCATATGATTTTCCATATTCATCAACAATGTAGTCTCCGTATAATTTTTCTGTGAGTGGAGTTCTTCCAATAACCATAAGTACCTTACACTTTAGGTTTTTGTATTGGTTGGCTAATTCAATGTGGTTTTTTTCATCAAATCCGTCCTTGTGCTCAGCATTGCCATAATCCGAAAAAACACAATCATAAGGTGGGTCTAAAAACATAAAGTCGTTTTCGGTTGCCAATTTGAAAATCTCGGAATAATCGAGATTATAAATTTCTGTATTAGCAAGCAGTTTGCTGTGTGATTTTGTAACCAATGAAGTGTTTAGGTTTGCATAACGACCATAAGGCACATTAAATTCTCCTTTTGCATTATAGCGTATCATTCCTGAATACGCTGTTTTATTTATAAAGAAGTAAAGTAAAGCATCAGAGTATTTTTTATCGGTCAATTCATTAAACATATCTCTGATTTGATAATAGAGTGGTTCGTTATTGTCAGCAACTCCTTTATCAGGTGTTTTGCTCTTTAGCTCTTCGAATTTCCTACGGTTAATGGTGTAAACTCTTTCAATCTCTGTAAGCTCCTTTTTAAAAGTATCAAAGTCATTTTTAACGCCTAAATAAAATGAAATGAGTTTTGAATTTATGTCGTTTATTATTGCTCGCTTTGGTTCTAAATGAAAGAACAATGCACCGCCACCCAAAAATGGTTCAATATATCGTCCTTCATATCGTGGGATATGTTTAATCAAATGAGGGATTTCTTTTGATTTACCACCTCTGTATTTTACTAATGGTTTCATACTTTGGCTGATTTACGTTTATATTGAACAATACTTTCAGCAACCACATTTAAAATTTGAGTTGCTTCTTCTTCTTCGACAATAATGTCGTAAACCTTGTCTGCCGACCATAAACGCATTAACTCTTTTGGGTCAACTTCGAGCAAATCCGCAAGAATTGTTACTTGTTCTCTTTTTGCTCGTCTGTCGCCTTTTTCAATTTTGCAGTATGTCGCTGTGTCAATTTCTAAAGCAGCAGCTAACTGTCTTTGAGGAATTTGTTTCTCCTCTCGAAGTGTCCTGATTTTATTACCAAAGATTGTTGACATAAGTTTGTCTTGACATTATTTGGCAAATATAACTCTTTTTTCTTTCACTCGTCAATTTTTTTTGCACGGTCTGTCTTTTTAGGGTGATGGCTAATGTATTAATACGTGACGTAAATAAACGATATTAATAGAGGATACAAATTGTATATCTGTGAATCTGTAAGCGGGATTTCTAAACCGGTCAGGGAATCCCTAAAATTTTCGAACAGCTCTCTCATTTGAAAAAATACCCACGTTCGCACGTTGACCAGTCCCCTAAAAATTTGGCCAAAAATATTTCTCCTTTCATCATGTATCAGGTGCATTATGAAGAATATACATGCTATACAGCTTTCCGAGGTTTCCTTCAGCATTGCCCGGATCTCGTTCAGACGGTAGCCGTTTTTCCCCTGTCGAACTTGCCCTCTATGTGGTTCCTCTCAACGGCCTCTTTCCTTCGCGTACGTTTCTGGTAGAAGGTCTCAGGTTGTCTTTCTTTCCTACAGCCCAAGGGCTGGGCCGTTATCCCGATCCCCCTTTCTTTGAGCCATTGGCAGTTCTCGCGCGTGGCGTATATCTTGTCCATCTGTACCAGTTCCGGGCAATGCCCTTGCACCTCTTTGTACGCTTCCTCTTTGAACGCTTCCTCTTGCCCGATCCGGTCGCCCCCATCATGGTAAGCGTCCCAGCTAAGGGTATTTATCCTTGCAAAACCATCATCGAGGTTGACCCCAAGCTTTGCCGAATTCTACCTGCGCCTTTGTCTTTCCCCTTGCTATTGACCTTACATGGGGCTGGAAAATGCTCACGATCCTGTCGGGGCAACTGTGGGAGCCCTGTCGAACATGCTTTTCTGCTGGCCCTTAACGGTGTTGATTTTGCAAAGAAAACGTTAGTCCTTGCGGTTTAATAAACGATTATTGCTTAACTAAACCACTTTGAATTATGAGTTTTTAAAAATTTATTTATCATAATATCCACCAAGGTAATCGTATATAATATTTTTTAGCTCATCAGAATCAACTGGTCCGTTTCGCCTATAAATAATTTCACCTCCCGGTGCAATTAATAATGAGAATGGCAAAGGTCCTGTCCATTCAGTATCAAGTGCTTTAATTATATCATCTGTACTTGCGCCTGTATAAATAAAATTTAAAGTTTCCCGACCCTCTTTTATGAGACGGCGTTTCAAGGGTCTGGGAGGCACAGCCTGTTGGCTCTCCAGAAATGCTGTGGTTTGCGCCTTCATCTTGGGATTATCCATTGAAATAGAAATAAATTCAAATGGTCGATTACCAAGTCTTTGAGATAGCATTACAAGATCAGGGAATTCAACCACACAGGGTGAACACCAAGTTGCCCAAACATTAATTAGTCTAAGCCTGTCTGAAGTATTTTTCGCAAGTTCAGCCACGCCAGAAGCTCCAATTTCCATCAGGATTATTGGTTCTGAAATCTTTTGAGAATTGGCCTTTTCAACTTCATCACGCTTATAATTCCATTTAGTTGAACAACCCATAACCGTTGTCTTGTTTGTTGTTACTGGTTTTCCTGCTAAAAGTTCTTCAATCGCTTTTTGCGCATCATTCGAAGTGACAGTTGTTGGATCCAAAAAACGTGAATCATCAACACGGCCAGAATATCTCAGTTTTCGATCCTGATCAAAAAGAAACACATGTGGTGTTGCCAGACAGCCATATGCTTTGGCTGCAATTTGTTTATCCCCATCGTAAAGATAGGGAAAAGGAAATCCTGATTCCTCTGCATAAAGCTTCATTTCATCAAAACTATCATTATATTTCGAATAACCCAGTTCATCAATACGAATATTTTCCGGATTATTCGGATTAATTGCTACTACTTCAAGGCCTTGTGATCTGAATTTTTTTGCCAAAGGAATTAACCGTGTCTCTGCCGCATGTGAATAGGGACAGTGATTTGAGAGAAATACAACCATAAGAAGTTTTGCTGATTTAAAATCTGCCAATGTATATGTTTTATCATCGATACCTAGCAGTTCGAAATTAGGGGCATTATCACCAATATTCAGAGAACTAGCATCGAAAGGAAGGCCTCCTATAACAACGCCTTTTTTCTTGGTTTCTTGGGCAGAAGCATATAATGCAATAGTGCAAACCAGGATAAGGGGAAGAATTCTATATCTGAAGTATTTCATTTTATTTTTTTTAATTATTTTCTATTTTTCTAATATTAAGGTTCTCTGATATTTAAAATGCAAAAATTTATGTTTTCAGTATTTGTATTAAATAAATATTTCCGAGCAGCTATCAATTATCTATTTTAATATCCAATAAATAGCGAGTCATTCTAAGATCATTAGAATAGTTTCAACATAATTCCCTGTTCGCATTTTGCAAAAATAAATTCCGGGTTGGTTTGTGCCAGCACGCCAGAAAAGTGAATGATTACCTGCAGAAAAAATATTATTCGTCAGATTTTCAATTTCTACACCCATAATGTTATATATTTTAATAGAGACAGTGCTTGGAGCAGAGATAAAAAATGTTATTTCAGTTGATTCATGGAATGGATTGGGGTAATTTTGTTCTAACTTTGTAATTCCTTTTGAAAGCTTATCTTTTCGTATTCCTGTTGCATTAAAAACGCCCCATCTTTTATCTCCAATTTGATCATTTTCTGTTCCTGCTGTTAACAAAGCAGAATTAGAAGGCAAGGAAAAATTCCCATTAGGAGCATCATGGTAGAAGGGATCAATGCTTAGGTTATCTTTAAAAACATAAGATAACCAGCTGGTTCCTCCAACCTCGTCATTTGGAGGCCACAATCCCAGAAACAGGTGTTTTTTATTACTCCTGCCGTATCACACATTGGTTCATTCAGGTAAATGGGTGGCTGATCAAACTGCTGTTGGTGGGATATTATACAATTGGTAAAGTTAAGAGTATGAAATGCATTATCGATCTGGATATGGCCATGAATATCACCCAGATTATTCAATGTACAATGATCAATAAATCCCGTTGGTGTAATTGTTTCATCGGTAATAGGAATATAGGGTTTATTTGGGTTTTCAAGAACACACCTATACCCTATTTTCCCAATTTTAAGCGCCATCCCATTCAAGTTGTAAACTGTAGAATTAGTCATTTCAAGGTGATGGAGAGAAACATGTTTATATTGTAGAAAATGTTTGGCATTATAAACTGTAACCCCGTCAATAAACACGGTATCTTGAATTAATCCACGTGCATACTCCTCTTTCATTCCATGAATAATGTAATCCTTAAAATCATGGAAAATGCAATTATTGAAATGGAAGTTCCCAATTCTTGCAATACTTGGATTTGGACGTGCATCAAAAATCAGCATACTTGCTGCCACCGCTGCATTATCGAGAAGTCCATGAATATCAAGGCCTTCTAATGATAAGGCTGCTCCATCATTAATCTCAAAAAAGTAATACTTCTTGGAAGTGCTAGCATTATCATCCAGGCACAAGACAGCTTTTTCCTGAGCACCGTCCTCAACCTTTATTGTTATAGGAAATTTGATCTGGCCAAAACCTGATGCATCATCAGAAATTGTATATTTACCTCCAGATGTAAGTTCCAGTATATCATTCGAAGTTGCCTTTTGAATAGCTTGTTCAAGAGTACCCTTACCTGGTGAAACGTGCTTTATTATTTGTGTTTTTGCATTAACACTCCAAACAACGAAAAGTGTAATGCTTATAATTATATTTTTCACTTTTCTGGTATTGATTTATTCTAATTCACACCTGCCTGTCTTCGAACTATATTAACTTTCAGATTAAAATCCTCTATTTGATTTTGAGCTTTCCAAACTAGCATCTATTACCTTCATATTTCATATCGAATCATCCAGACTAAGTGAGACTTCCATATCTTTAATAATTGCCTGGGAAAATGCTTCAGCCTGGAGTCTGTATTGCTGGAATAACTTTTAAGACCCCTATTTTTGCAGTACTTAATACTCCCCTATAAATTTTATTTTCATTCAAATTTTCGCATGCTAAAACATTTTTTTACTTATAAAAAAGCTCTTTTTCATTTGTGAATCTCTCTTAAAATAACTTAATTCCGGTTTCATTGCATAGCTCCCGGGTAGCATCAATTGCTAACTCAAAAAGTTCAGATCCTGTATCACCACCAAATTGCCCCCCCGTTTTTAAATGTGGTTCCATTGTGAGAAAACCTTTATAATTCATTTCATTTAACTCAGATAACAATTGTTTTATCTGCCCATCTCCTTCTCCGGGCATGCAGCCAATATCATTGTTTCCCAGTTTCCAGTCTTTAATGTGCACATGAACCACAAAAGGTTTCATTAATGGCCAACATTGATCTACATTATCAGTAATATGATCACCCCAAACAAAATTTGCAGGATCGTATGCAAGTTTTAGTTTTGGAGAATTAATTGAACCAACGAGATCCACACAGTTTTTTGCGCTATGTCCATAAATATGAGATTCATTCTCATGAACCAGGATTAAATCAGTATTACCTAAAATATCAATTTTTTTTTGCATTCGATATAATACTTCCTCCCTGTAAGTTTGGATATTTTCACCAACCGGTGGGTAATAACTAAATATCCGAATAAATGGAGCTTCCAGAAATTGTGCCAGTTCGATGGCATGTATGAATTTATTCAGGTGAATATTAAAATCTTCATCTATTCTAATCTTGCCAATCGGAGAGCCAATTGCACTAATTGAAATCCCATTGTTTTTCAACAAACTTTTTACCTCCTTTAATTCAGTCTTTCCCAGATCCATAATATTTTTATTGTTTACGAATCTGATTTCCATAAATTTAATTTTTTGTGATACAAGGAAATTTACCTGTTCCTTAAAATCACTGCTCACTTCATCAGAAAATGCACTTAAGTGGACCATCGCTTTACTTCTTTTAAATAACTTTATGAAAATATCCGGGTACAACAGTTACCAGATAGTAAACAACACTTGCCAGAGTGATACCTATTGCAATAAGCATCCCAAGATTCCACCAGAATGCTTTTCTTCCGGTCGGTTTATCATCTCCAAGGTATTTTTTACTATTGTTAAGAAGAAAGAATCCAATATAAGCTATGGGCAGTAGTATAAGACTCACAGCTGATGTCGGAATTGCGATCCAAGTCCCCATTTTGCTCCATAATACTACTCCCAGAATTCCTGGTGCAGGAATGAGAGTTGCAAGTTTGTATTTCCAACCTTTTGGTTCTATTCCAAAAATCTCACAAACTGCAAACCCTGAGACTAACATATGTAAAATAATTGCATTCATAGCCATCCCAATTATTCCAAGTCCGAATATTAATCTTGAAAAGAGGGGTGGTATTCCTGCTGCTTCCAGCATTGATGCTGCCTGTATAGGAGAAAGATTAGTTGCTCCCTCAGGTAAAATTCCCGATCCATAGATGGTTGTACCTGCTGCAATAATCATAAGTGCAGTAGCAATAGTGTAAGGGATAAACATACCGGTAATGAGGTCAAACCTTGCCAAACCTCTGTGTTCTTTTCCCCATCCTTTAGCAAGAAATGAGTAACCAAACAAGAAGGTCATATTGATACCAACTGCAGCGCTGAAAGCAGCAATAAAAATTGAAATTCCGCGGGTATCTGTTGGAATATTCCAGATGAAATGTCCATTTTCTATTGTAAAAGGAAGAAAACCGGCAAAAACCTTCGACCACTCTATTCCATTTCCCGTAGTTGCACTAATAATGACCACAGTAGCGAAAGCAAATATGATAAACCAGATAACAATTTTAATAATCTTTTCAAAAACTTTTATCCCCTTTCGTCCGCTACTATAATTCCAGCTTACAGTAATACCAATAGCTAAAAATATTACCCCCAAACCCAGTAATAATAGTGTTTGATGGGTCTCAGATTCAATAGTAATCCCCGTAAGGGCCTTTATTATATCATCCGACATTCCAGCAGCAAGAGCATACTGAGGAAAGTGCCAAATAATTGTAGCAAGGAGTGCACAAATAGCCCAAGCCCATGCAAGAGCTGGGTGAACGAATTTTTTCATCGCGTAGAAAGGGCGTGTCTGGGTAGATAATGTCTGATGTGAAAGTGCCGATAACATTATGATTCCCAGTAACATGGCTACAGGTTGTACCCAAATTATCTTATATTGAAGAAAAGCACCGGCAAACAAAGATGCCATAGCACTTCCACCACCCAAAGTCATAGCACTTTGCATCCAACCTGGACCCGATTTAGAGAAGTACCATTTGGTCCTTGCCCATATGCCTTTACTGTCTAGCTCTCTTAATTCTCTTGCCTCCCTGGCAACTACTTCGGGATCTGAGGGAGCAAACATTGGCATCCCTTTTACAATTTTTTCCTGTATTTCAGACTTCATTTTTGGTTATTAAATTTGTTCAATTCATTTTATTACGCCTATGCAGATTACCCACATAGAACAAATAATTCAAAACAGTTTAAAATACATGTGGCACTTAATCCTCCAATAACTGGAGTCCTTTTATCTTCCAAATCAACTTTTTTAATTGCCGCGCTATTATTAATGCCCAATGACTTCATTTCCACAATAAAAAAGAGCATTATTGAACCCAATCATTATTCTTTTTCTATAAATTAAGATATAAAAATCTGGCATAACCACCCGTAAACTTTTAGAACTAAACTGATGGAATATTGAAAAACTGTTATTTAAAAAATAGATAAATGGTTCTGCCTGAAGTCAGAATAATCAGACTTCAGGCAGAACTTTAGTTAATTTTATAGTTTTACCTTTATTTCTGATTTATAATTAACTTGGATGTAGAAATTTGACCATTTTCTTCGACCGAAACAATATAGATTCCTGTTTTTAAGAAGCTTATATCAATTTTTTGATTTGTATTAATATTTTTTTCATGTACTTCTTTTCCAACCATATCATAGATTTTCACATTCATTTGTGAATTAGTTTTTGATTGAATTGAAAAATATCCATTGTTAACAGGATTAGGATATAATTTCAAACTCCCTGCGTTAAATTTAGCAATAGAAGTATTATCCGCTTTGGGTGTAACAGTTGCCCAGTCAAGTCCGACACGAACTTCATCTAACACAATTGTTGGCGTTTCGCTTTCAGAATCCTGACGGATAACAAATTTTCCTACTTCAGCTATATTGGCATCCGGTAATAAGAGATCTGATGCAGGTGCGGTTTCTATTTCAAAATCTGCTGCATCAGGATTTACCCATACTTCTGAAGTGCCAGCCTCAACGTCATAATTCATAACCACAAAAATTTCACTGTTTAGATCAAATTTTACCGAATCTGATCCATCAAGCAACCATATTACGTTATCTAGACTATTGGCTTTTGCAACCCCAATTCCAAATTGATTTCCAATGGGCTGGATGTTTAATCTTGATTGAAAACTACCAAGAAAAACAAAGTAACCTCCAGTTGTCCAATTAGCCATATCTGTAACTTTGAAAATAAATGAAGAGTATACCTTGCCGGTAGTTACCGCATTAAAAAGCAATTCGGCCTCGGCTCCATCTGACTCCAATGAAACAGAATTTCCCATTGAAGCTTCTAAACCTGGATAGGATAGATTCCCATCTGCAATAAAAATTGAATCGCCGGTTCCCTCCACTGACCATAATTCACTGTTTGTAAGGGCTGTTCCTAAGGTATAATCAAAGTGTTCGACTATTGGCAGGTCTGGCTTAGAAGCCTGAGGTACACATGTTGGTGCTGTAATAGGTACATCCACATCACATAGGGTACTTGAAATAGTAACTGTTAAATCAGTTCCTTCATTAACACCAGACACAATAATTGTTCCTTCTGCTGCTGTTGATGGATCATCACCACTAACTGTTCCACTCGTCGCTGAAACAGAAAATGTTTCAGATCCGCCTCCTGTATAGGCAACTGTGGCTGTATAGGTATCAACTCCTTCCGTGACGGCGTCACAGTCAGCGGTAGTAGCTCCTGTAATGAGGTCACAGGTTGCTGCGGAACCCCCGGCTTCAAGCAATATATTATCTAAAGCCATATAATCCTGATCATTATAACTATGAATAGTCATCCGTAAACTATTTGTTCCATCAGGAATTACTTTGGTATACTTGACCCAGCCACCATCAGTTGCTGTTCCATCAGCATCGCTAAATACTGTTTCTTCTCCCTGGCTAACATCATCATAAAAAAATTCAACTTTTAAATAACCATTATTAAGAGAATAGGCATTATAATAAAATGAAAAATTTACGTCGGTCTTTCCTGAAAGGGAAATATTTTCAAAAATCATTTTATGATCGTAAGGACTTGTTAATCCCAGACCTGGATCAACAGGATCATCAGTGGCATTATTAATCCATGGATTATCAAGGTCCCGCATGCCCCAGAAATTCGCGCCATTTTGAGCCATATCCAGCCCATTATTAGTGGTTCCCAGCGTTGTTGTTGAGGCCCAAACATCCTTATCCCCATCCAGACTATAAGAAGCAGGATCTAAAGTAAATGCCCAAGAGGTTTCACTGTCGAAATCCTGTCCAACAACGAGTGTTTGCCCGTATGACAGATTTCCGATAAATAATGCAATTAGTAAAAAGTAAATTTTCTTCATAACTGTAAGTATTAGGATTTATAATAAAAATTTGATATTAAAACTTGACTATTTATTTTAACAATTAGTTTTTTTCGTTTAAAAAAGTGTAATGTCAATCTCAGATCCATTTTGTTCAGCCGAAACATACGCAGCGTAAATAGTTGCTATTACATCAGCGGCCAAACTACTATTACTTTCTATAGGCTTACCCTCTGCAGCAGACCTATAAAAAGCATCCATTTCATGTTGATAACCATTAAACCAGGCCTCGTCAGGTGAAATATTCGACCAACCCTGTTTGGTGCCTGTTTTTTCAACTACATATATGTCCTCAAATGCTTCATCCACGGGATTATAGGTTTGCATGGCATTGTTAGGTGTGATATTGCAGATGGTTCGGTGATTATTAGCATGGACTTCAATATAATTTTTAACTCCCCCATGTGATAATTCACTGGCTGTAATGTCAGCAATAGTTCCATCCTCAAAAACAATATGTGCTAATGCATAATCCTCTACATCAGTATAACTATCTTTTAAATGGCCGAGATTATGGAAGCCCGGCAGACGGGTAATTGCATGCACACGTGCTGAAATGGCTTTAGGATGTATAGGTTTCCCATTTCGCTTTATTCCCTCGGCATGTTTAAGGTAAATTGCTGCTGACAAGGGATGTGCTCCTTTTCCCATTAACGATCCACCTCCTGCCATGCGCCATTTTCCATAATCCAATGAATGGGAACCTGAATGAGATTGCTGGCCCTGAATCCAGAGAATTTGTGCCCCGGTTTTCTCAATCACTTCACGTTCTTTCTGAACAGCCGGTGCATATACCCAATTCTCTGCATACATAATGGAACCTTTGCTCTTCTTTTCGGCTTCGAGTAATCTACGAATACTGTCAACTGCATATTGTAAGCCCTTCAGACGAGGGAATGTATCTCCATTAAAAGAGGTGCTACCATCGCCAAAATATCCAGTAAATGGTTTTTCTATGATAACATGTTTATTCCTATTTAATACAGAAATGGCAATTGACTCATGGGTAAAAGGTGGAGTGCATACATGAAGAACATCACATTGATCTATTAATTCCTCAACGGTATTAAACAATCCAATATTTCTTTGTTTAGTAAATTCAGACAATTCCTCTTGGCTTTTTGAATATGCCCCAATAACCACAACTTTAGTACTGAAAACACGCTTCAATGCTTCGTAGTGAAACCGGGCTGCAAAGCCAGTTCCAATTATTCCTGCTTTTAAAAAATTGTCATTCATTTTCCCTTTTATTTTTTAAACTGGCTTTATTTAGGCATTAATTTCTTTTAGCTTTCCTCTGTGTTTCGGTCAGCCAAAGAGACATTTGCACAGGATTTAAAAATTCAGATAGTGATTTATCAAGGTTACTCTTTAAATCACTGGCTGTTCTCCCGGAAAACCTTTCTCCGGATTCGCTGGCTATTTTTCTTGCTTTCAGATAAAGTTTCATATATTCTGTTAGTGCCAGAGATGAAGAGGTTAGCTCTTCTTTACCCAGATTCATTTCCAATAATAATTTTTGGTAAGAATCCCAGCGTGAATTGAAGCTTCCAAGTAACAAGCATACCTCTTCGACCTGATTAGGATTAAGAATTTTATTAATAACTTTTTTAATTTCCTTCTTACCTTCATTTTCATTCAATAATGATTTTTCCTTATAATCATCCGGGTTTGATTTCCTGTCCAATGCCCTGTTTTTTTCATTTATTTCCTTCCTTATATTCACATAAACGGCAATTAATCTATTAACTTCCTTGTTGTCAGAGCCATAGGACTCAGCTACACATGTAGCCTGCATTTCCCAAACTTTCTCTTTTAGTTCCAATTCTTCTTCACCTTTTTGGGCTATTCCCTGACTAGAAAAGCCTGTTGATATTATTATTGCAATGAAACTAATTTTTAAAATCTCTATTTTTTTCATTTAATGTGGTTATAAATGTGATTTTTTAATGCTTTCTGATTTTACTTATATCAAGATAATTTTCATGAATCAAAATCTGCAATACTTATAAATATTTAAATTCCTCAATAACTGCTATTTATATTCATTTTTAATGGCTACATTCAGTTCATGAAGAAATGCAGGAACCATTTTTTCCGGTTCATAAGGTCTGAAAGGATAATCAGGTTTCTGTTGCGTTTTCATAACTTTATCCCCCAGGGTTTCAATAGGTAAATATCCGCGATAACCACTATTGCTTATAATTCTTAATAATCTAGGCATATCTGTCCTTACCCGGCTAAGGACACCGAACGGACTTTCCTTCACTTGAAAATTCACAGCATATGGCATAACTTTTTCAATATCAATGTAAGGATCATCGCTGATGAAATACCCAACATCCACGATAGTTCCAAACCATTTAGAATTAACCATTTCGATCATTTTGATCGTTTGATCTGCAGTTTCCAGCATATCTCCATGGTTTTGTATTCCGATGATCACTCCATATTTTGCAGCATGTTCAGCACATTCCTTATAACTTTCAACCATCCAAGCGGCTACTTCGTCCCACTTGTCTTCATATCCTGCTGGTACTGGACCTGCAAATACCCGTACAACGGGGGCTCCCAATTTAGCAGCCACTTCAATCCATTCTTTAATATGCTTCACATCCCCGGCTCTTTTAGCAGAATCCGGGCTGGCTAAATCATTTCTTACACCAGTTCCACTAATTTCAATTCCCATTTTATGAGCGTGTAGCTTAAGATCAAAAATAA
The DNA here is from genome assembly GCA_963779845.1 of uncultured Bacteroidales bacterium. Taxonomy (GTDB): domain Bacteria; phylum Bacteroidota; class Bacteroidia; order Bacteroidales; genus CAVZZV01. Next base: position 218,724 of record CAVZZV010000002.1, read on the forward strand.
ATTCATCAGAGGGAACATTTGGATAACCGGGGAAATAATACCCTGTTAAATCAACCGCATCGAAACCTTGTTCTGCACAATAATCTACCAGTTCAAAAAGAGACATTTTACCATGATTAAGCATTTTCCCAAATGAAAAGGCATTCAGGGCTGTTTTAACAGATGAATTCGTGAGTTTTTTTGACAGATCCTGATTTGGTTTATTCAAAGCAGCTGCATTCATTTTAAGATTCTGGATTCTTATATTTTTGAAATAAACATGCATTGGTGTTCTTTCCTTTGTCGCATGTACCTGAAGTCCGATAAATCCGGATGTAGTCATATCATCAAATAACGAGCTTGCCAGAACACCATTAATCCAGGTATAAATACGATAACCTGTAGCTTCTATACGAAAATGGTTCCATTCCCCCGGTTTAAAAGCCTGTCTGGCTTCTTCATTATGAGTTAAATCATTTAACCAACCTCGACGTTTCTCATCATATATACCACCTGTCCAACTTCTGGGTTCAGTATCGGGTGGAACTATTTCACCATTGCTCCTATAATTCCGGGGCTCTTTCGAATATAATTCATGCTTAGCAGGATCAATTTCAACCTGGTAACCATGAACAATTCCATCTTTATAATCTTTATCAATATTACTTCTAAACTGAATCCCTGAATTTAGTCCTTCGTCCACCTTAAAATCAAGTTCCAGAACAAAATCTCCATAAATCTTTTTAGTTATCAGAAAACTATTTGGCGAATCAATAGCAGTTGTTCCTATTATCATACCGTCTTTAACCTCATAATTAGCGTTGCCCTGTACTTGTTCCCAACCGTTTAATGTTTTTCCATCAAACAAATCTTTCCAACTTTCTACGGGTTGAGCATTAGCATGGAATACACTTATTGCCAGAGAAACAATAATGCTAAAATGAAGTGCATATCTTTTGTGTTTCATTTTTATGATTTAAATAATATTATGTTTTAAGCTATTCAATAATTAAATGCATTTTTTTGGGCTGCCTTCACTTCTTTAAAAAATGCAGGTACAGCCTTATAGGGATCATACTCAGGTCTTTTTTGATCAGAGGATAATTCAGCTTTTTTATCTTTATTCCCTCCTGCCGCTGACAGAGTTTCGATGGGTAAATAGCCTCTATAGCCGGATCGGATTATTATTTCCATAATTCTCTTCAAATCCGTTTTTATCGTACTTTTTGCACCAAACACACTTTCTTTTAATTGAAAGTTTACTGCATAAGGCATTACTTTCTCGATATCTTCATATGGATTCGGAGTCAGAAAATAACCAATATCAACGATTACTCCGAACCAGTCAGAATCGACCATTTCTACAATTTTAATGGTTTGATCTGCCGTACTCAAAAAATCACCATGATTTTGTACCCCAACTAAAACACCCCTGCTTTCCCCATATTCAGCGCATTCTCTTAAACTTTCTGCCATATATTTTGCGACCTCTTCCCACTTATCTTCATAGCCTTCAGGAATAGGGCCTGAAAAAACCCGGATGACTGGTGCTCCATTTAGCTGCCACATCGATCCATTCTTTTACATGTTTTACATCGGCTGCGCGCTTCATTGGATCAGGATTGGTAAAATCGTTACGAACCCCTGTACCACTAATATCCAGACCCTACTGAAATGCATATCTTTTTTATGTTATAAATAAATTTATCAGATGGAACTTCAGGATAGCCTGGAAAAAAATAGGCTGTCAAATCCACAGCGTCAAAACCCTGATCTGCAGCAAAATCCATAAACTCAAACAAAGTCATTACAGAACCATTACTCCGACCTTTAGCGTAGTTAAGCAAAGGTTTGGTAAAAGAATATGCATTTCAAACTTATTTTGACTGTGGCTGTTCCAGTATTCCGGATTTCCGCATTATTCTGGGCAAAGGCGGATACTCCACTAATAAAAAGGAAGCCTATCCACAAACCACTTAAGATTCATTTTTTTTCTTTTCATATAATTCCTAATTATTATATTCTGCATTAATAGCAGTCCTCACATCCATTAGAAATGCCAAACCAGGGTATATGGGTCATACGGAATATCAGGTACGGGTCTTGGTTCTCCTTTAATTTCAAGTGTTTCAATAGGTATATAACCTCTATATCCACTATCATTCACAATTTTCATAAACCTCATTAAGTCAGTTTTTACGTCACTTCTGGGGCCAAAGGGACTTTCTTTCAATTGAAAGTTAACAGCATAGGGTATTTCTTTTTCAATATCACTATAAGGATCATTTGTCAAAAATTTTCCCAATCGACAATAAGACCAAACCAATCAGAATTAACCCTTTTCACCATTTCGATGCACTGCTCAGCCGTTTGTAAGAAATCACCATGGTTTTGAACTCCGACTAATACGCCGCGCAATTCCCATATTCAGCGCATTCTTTTAAACAATCAGCCATATAAGCAGCGACCACTTCCCTCCTGTTTTCATATCCCTTCAGAATTTCACCTGCAAAAACTCCAATAACCATATGCTCAAGTTTAGCTGCAACATCTATAATTCCTTTACAAGTATCACATATCAGCCCTACTTTCCTTGTCCATTATGGCAAAATCATTTTTACTCCTGTTAGCTTATATCGAGCCATAATTCAAAAGCCCTTTTCTTTATACTGTATATATATTCATCAGAAGGTATTTCAGGGTATCCGGGAAAATAGTAAGCGGTAATATCGACTGCGTCAAAATTATTTTCAGCACAAAATCGAGAAGACTAAACAGGCTTATTCCCTTATTTGAATCCCTCTTTCCTTCCATCAGCAATGTATTAAAAGAATAGGCGTTCAGGCTTGTTTTTACATGTGAACTTCCCTTCCTGTTGATCGGTTTTTGAGCCCAGCTTTCGGTAGAAAAAAGAATTAAAGATAGAGTCGTAGTACCAGTAATGAATTTTATAATGTTTTGTTTTAGTTCCATCCTATCTTCGGTTTATTGTTAAACTGTGCAAATATTTATTCAATATTATTTAGTAAGCTCGCTTATCATTCCTTTGTTAAAAAGTGCGTTAATCCGATTTCTCCCATCCCTTAGTAAGTCAATGTTTCCCATGCCATATGATGATTTACTCCAGTTGGTCTGTTTGTTGGAATAACTGCGGCCATTTTAGGCAAAGGATATCCTAGACGATTATGGTAATGGTTAAAGGCTATTTCCCATGTTGGTTGTAAAGAGAAAGTTAAATTTTCAGGAGCAGGTAAATTATTAGGTGGTAGATACTGCGACTGAAATTCCATGGCAGCCATCATTCTTTCGGATTGCTCTCCATATAAATCGACCCCTTGTATAAAAGCAGTTTCAGCAGCATCAATCATTGATGAATATGCATACCATGCATGATGAGAATCGGCCGTTTCCTGAAGGATTCCATTTACAAGTTCCGGCATATACCCTTTATTTCCCCAGATTGCAGGACCACAACCAGGAGGTGCAATTGGAGTAGGACCATCGCAAATCAGATAAATATAAGCAGGCGTTCACCCCGCCAAATTTTAATACCAAGGTTAAACACTTCTTCATCATCCAGAAATACTCCAATATTTACAAGGGCATCACACATTGCCAGTTCTTTGTTGCCATTTTCACAATCGCCATGCATTAAAGAGGGAAGATATTGTAATCGTAACATGTTTTGAAACTTTACGATATCTTCATCTGACCACTTATCATAAGTATATCGGATAATTTCTGCCGCTCTAGGCCAAACGGACCCGCTCCATGCAGCCTGTATAGGCCCATTGCCATAATTATGTCCACCAACAAGAGTTTCCAGACCATCATTCATGATTTCAATGGCCTTCTCAGCATGAGCTGAATTTCCAGTTATGACCCACTGCAAAGCATGTGTATATGCTGCCACACAATCTGATTGTTCATCTTTACACCCTATATTGGGTTTTGATCTGGGGCCACAAATTACACTATCGACAGGATGAGGAATATAATTCAAATTTCCAAACTCACTATCTTTCAATACGTCATACGCTTGACCATTGAGGGTCAATTCCATTATTCACCCTTTTTTTAATTTCCTTTAACTGATCCTTGTTTATTAAAACACCTGGATGTACAAAACGCGATGAACTTGATGGTACTCCACTTTTATTTTCTTCTAAGTTTAGCACTGGCATACTGGGTTTAATTCTTCCTGGTAAGTTGCTTTTACATTTTTTCCACTGCCCCCACTTTTTATTTCGGGCTGATCAATAACATTATCTTTTATAGAACTCTTCGGACTGACAGAATTCACAGATTTCTCGTTGAGAGCAGAGCCAGAATTTTCCTTTTGAGCAATATTTTTTTCCGGCAGATTTACCCCCTCCATGGCTTCCATTTCTTTTCCACCACCGGGTAAGTTTTCATTTTGCTGTCCAGATGATGAATTAGGAGATTTTGATTTTTCCTTTAGAGTTTTATCTATCACCCAGATATTTCGAAACTGGTATGGAACACCATGCTCCTGAAGGTAAATGGGGCCAAGGCTTGTTTCACCCAATCTTGAAGTTGACCCTCTAACTGATTTAATAGCAACATCATCATAAATAGTTATGCCGTTATGCACTAATGTAATGCGGGCATCTTCGATTTTTTGAATTCCTGAAGCATCAAATCGTGGAGCTCTGAAATCGATATCAAAAGTTTGCCACTCCATAGAAAGCCACAGTCACATCAGGATACAAGTCTTTTCGATAAGCAAATGTCCAAATCCAATAGAGTGCCTCCAGGCTTTCCATATGCATCTTTTATGTTAATTTCATATCGTGACATAAGGTAAACACCTCCGTTAGTAACCGGTTCGAGCCGAAATTCAAGTGAAGTTTTAAATCACCAAATTGTTTTCTTGTAATGATTGATTCATAAGAACCAGCAAGATGCGGTACTACTTCTAAAAATCCACCTTCCACAATTTTCCAATTCTCTCCAGGAGTCCTTCCTACCAGCCGTCCTTTTCAAGGACTTTGGTCCAGGCATCCCAATTTCTTCCATCAAATAGGACGATGGCATCTGCAGGTGGCGGGGCATTCATAGTAGGTGAATTTCTGAACAAGCGTTCCATTACCAATTTTTCATTACCCTTTCTAAGTTCCAGTCTTTCATTCTCAATTTTGCCTATCCAGCCATCGCCATAAATGTCGAATCATCCTTCTCTCTATTTCTCTTTTTAATATGGCTATTGGGGCCTCCGATGTGGTAAGATCTGTAGTAAGGTTCATTTGAAATACATTTTCAGGTGTACGATAAATCTGAGCAAAATATTTCCACCCTTCATTTGCCAGTCACCAAGGAAAGCAGTTGCTTTTCTTTCATTTTCATCATAAACATTAAAACTAATCAGGATAAAAAAGCAATATATCTAATAACTCTAATCATATTTTTAAATAATTATATTGTTCTAATAAACAATTATTTGTCTATAACCTTCCATAAATAACCAAACCCCGTGATGTACTTTTTCCACTAACTCCCCATTTGGCAGTACTTATTGGGTTTACCGGAACTATTCTGAATGTCACAGTTGAACCTTCAACCACATTTTTAAATCATCTACATTACCCAAATTAATCGTCATTGGTACAATGGAACCTATAAGGAAATAATTCATTTCAGTACAATTAATTCCATCAAATGAGTATTGAAAGCTGACTTCTGAATCTCCTCCATTAATTCAGCAAGTAATATCCAGCCCATTTAATTGAAGTATTTTTCCAGCCGCCACATTTAAACTTGTTGTGAGATAAACTTCCGGTTTTGAACCCTGTTAGCATCAGTGTTTACATCACAACCAGTTGTGGCAAAGTCCTGATTATATTTGGTAGTTTGGTGAACCGTTAAAGTTAACTCCAACCAGATCGGTAATGGTAATAGCTGAGTTTGTATTTGATGTATATGCCATGAAGTAGCATAATTTCAAGTCGAAACATCCCAGATTACCTAAAGTTTCCGATAACAGGAATATCAACTTTTGTGACTGTTGTATTCAAGATGTTGTTTGTAATATAAGAATCAAAGCCAATAATAGTAAAGCTTACGTCCCCCTCCGTTACAGAAGTACCAGAAATATTTAATCTCAATTCACCAATTCCTGTTCCCAAAACTGGATTAATCAGAGTGGCAACACTTAAACTATCAGCACCAACCCCAGAAATTATTATTGATATCTCGGCTGTAATCGTCCTACCATCTCCATTTCCTTAAGGATGGATATATAAGACGTAGAAGCTTCATCGACAAATAGTTCTCCATTGAATACAGGATCTAGAAATCGAAGTTAATAACGAAACAAAACGTTCATTAGTCAACCCTGCTAAATCGGAGGCAGTTCTTGGATTTATGAGATATCCAATTTGGCCGGGATTAACTTTCCTCTTAAGCTTCCACTGCCTGTTAATACTGGATCGCCAGCAAATTCTGCACCAACCGGAACCTGCATCAAAAAGGATTCTTCACTTCCATTCACTTCCATTGTAAATTGCGTTGAAGACCAGGTAGGATATGTTTCAGTATCCAGGTAAGGTTTTGTAACTTGTGTATTTTCAATTGTTACATACATTGCTAAATAATCACTAAGATCAACATGTGCGACAGTTACCGGCTCAAGGACATAGTCGGAAGATATTATGGAAACATTATCCGGATTCTTTATTGCAAAAAGAGGATTACCACCAATATTATATAAAAGTCCACCTTTTGTACGTATCTTCAAAACATCACCAAGTTTATAAATGCCGGCCATGGTCGAATCAAAAGGAATAGTGGCCGTAATACCATAATTAGCGACACTTTTTCCCGAACTCAGGTCAGAAGTAAATTTATATCCACCAAAGAAAGTCTTATCAAATCATCGGTCTCGACGATATTTGAAACAGATACATCTAAAAATTCACTTTCAGTTTGTTCTTTGGAACCACCAACAGATAATTCTTTTGCACGTCCCACCAAATCCTTTACAGCCAGTAGCACAGGGGCTACATCAGTTGTAAACGACTTGCTTTCACTATAAAAATATTCGCCAGATGAAGTTTTCACGTAGAATTTATAAGCAATTTCGTTTCACTTAGTAAATTATTTATACCTATAGAAAAAGTACCTTGTGAAATTGAATCAAGTTCCAGTATCATATTTGTAAATTCCCCTGTGCTTCAGGTGCTAGGGCAAAACCTATTTCAGTAACATCGATATCATCTGAGTAAAACCAGTTTCCTGTTAAACTTGCTCCAGTTTCATTAATATTTGTAGCATCCATAACTGTAACAATCGGAATACCCGATTGCATAATAGGTATAACCACACCAGCTCCTGAGCAATTTAATAGCAGCATGGCTTCACGATAGTCGCCTTCAAGGCTTAATACAGAAATGGATATGGTGTAATCACCGGCTTTCCCGGCAGTAGTGGATACAGAGCACCATTCAGCAGAATCACTAAGTTCCTTATCTAATAATTTAGCTGTCCATTCACGACTGGCTGTCAACTTAATATTTTCGATTCCACCCTCCAATCCAAAAACAAGTTTTGTCTCTATTTGCTTCAAGAGAAGGTTTTTCAGGCAATTTATAGACCGGATCGCATCACCATAATCCTAATACGCCAGCAATGTAATACCATCATTATCTGAGTAATAATTCTATTTGAAATTCGTTTCATTGTATCTCACTTATATTGAATTAAATGTCTTAATCTCCTGCAAATCCAGGGTTTTGTTCCATTACAAGAGGACGTTGGCATCGATCACTTTTGAGGAATTGGAAATAATGTATCACGAAGCGCAATATTTTTGTCTCTGCCATTACGGGAAGAAATCCAATCGATAACCTCCGGACCAGGCATAGTTCGTAAAAGAGTGTAACGACGTTGCTCTTCACCCATTAGCTCACGAGCACGTTCCTCAAGTATCAGTGACATCGAAATATCAGAATCAGTTACAGTAAGGGCATGAGCGCGGGTGCGCAATTCATTAATATCGCTGGTTGCCTGAGGGATATTATTAAGTTTCATTGCAGCTTCGGCGCGCAATAGATAAGTTTCAGACAGACGCATATAAACCTGGTCAAAATGCGAAGCATTATTTTTTGGATATCCAACATCACAAAAGCTATATTTTAATGTATAAGGCCAGTTATTATTATCACCTTCTGAGCTGCCTGATACCAAATTTTCAAAGCCATTGATGGTGCCCTGGCTGCGGTCGTCCCAAAGATCAATAACAGGACAGCCAATCCATACTGTATCTCCTTCACCCCAGGGCTCTCCGTTAAGCTCTTCATTCCCGAAAAGGTATCGAATTTTCCCAGAATATAATACTTCGCAATTGCAGTTCCCAGCCACGATTATCTATAATATTATTTTCATAATCGCTTGATAAATTGAATAGGTATAGTGACCATTTAGTAAGTGCTCCTGGCAAATCCTCTTCCTCCACGCGATTCATCGTAAGAGGAAATAGTAATCCAGATCCTATCTTATTTGCTCCATCGTATTTGGGACGAAGGGAAAAGCGCATTAAATTGGCCTCACCCCCGATAACATTTTTCTCCCATAGCATCACCCAAAAGGCTTCGGGTGTCCCGATTCCACATTTACACTTGTAGGGTTAAACATATCCATAAACGCAGAACCAGCTCCACTTCCTATTCTGTCTCTAACAAGGATATAAGGACCTTCCTCTATACATTTATCGGCATAAAAATATGCCGAATCCAACTTCTGATTATATGCACCTTCAGTTTTACCTGCTTCTGCCAAATACATTTCCGAAAGATAATTTAGTACCACACCCTTCGTAGCCCTGCCAATTTGAGAGGGATTCCAATCGATTCGCGCTTCGGCATATAAAAGGTCGTTAATAATCTGCCGTCGGATATTGACTTCTTCTCTCACATAATCAGTTCGAAAATTATCTCCTGTAACTTCTGCAAGCACCAACGGTACCTTTCCCCACATAAAAGTCAGATGCCGATAAGCCCATGCACGAAAAATCGGGCTTCAGCAACAATTCTTTCTTTTGCTGCTTCATCGGACCACTTTATATCCGGATTATCCGATCGCGCAATCAAAAGGTTTGAGGCCGAATAGTCTGATAAAGCCATTCAAATGCCATATCCAAACTTTTATCCGTTGGTACATTTGCTTTTGACCAATCTTTATAGATGGCTGAAAACTCGCCACCTGCGGAAGCACCACAATTAAACACATCTGCCCCTCCCATATTCATCAGTGCACGAAAGCCGGTCTCACCAAAGGAACCGTGTATCGCTGACCTTCCCGTTCCTGACTCTAAGTGCATAAAGTCCATTAAGTCCGGATTCAAAACCTGATTGATAGTTATATAATTGATCTGCAGTAAGAAAGGTCTCAGGATGCTCATCAAGCAAGTCCTTATCACAATTTGGGAGCATAAATAAACTTACAAGTACAAGCAAAAATAATATTATTTTTTTCGTCGATTTCATTTGCTTATTTCTTTAAATATTACTTGTTTTCACTAAAGTGAAAAGTTAAGTCCAAAAATAAATTCCCTTTGAAGTGGGATGGCACGTTGGTCGCCAAGCTCAGGATCCATGCCATCGTATTTAGTGAAAGTAATAAGATTTTTACCAGTAACATAGAATCGTAGTCTACTAAAACCCAATTTTGAGATTGATTTTAGGAGCTTTATAGGAGAGAGTAACATCTTTGATTCTCCAAAATTCGCTGATTCGTAATAATCCGGAGTAATTGTCTTTGCAGCAATATACTGGTTCGAATTAGCATCGGTGGACCACATATTGTCGGAAGGATTATTCTCAGTCCAGAAATCCTTTACTACATAATAATTTTTTGCCCTGAAAGGGTCTGATTTAACGGTTCCTCTTGTTCCATACAGATAAATAGTCAACTGGAATTGGCCATAGTCAAACGTATTATTTAAACTCCATGTGAAGTTGGGTTCAGTGGAACCAATGATCTGGCGGTCGCCAGAATCATACTACCCATTATTATTTAAATCATCATATCTGGCATAGCCGGGAAACGCTCCATATTGTGCGGCCAGTAAAGCCTGATCATTTTGCCAGACTCCATCGATATAATAATCGTATACTACCTTTATCGGGTATCCAATAAACCATCCATTATCTATATCATCTCTTCCATCTCCATAAAGATCAATAATCTGTGTGCGTAGAATTGACATATTAAATCCACTATTCCAGCCGAATTTATTTTTACGAATATTGTCCGATTCAATCGAAAATTCTACTCCTTGATTTTGGGTTTTTCCAATATTTTGGTAGATGGAAGTAATCCCATTTACAGCTGATATACTCCGTTTGAGCAATAAATCGCGGGTATCATTTTGGTAAACATTGCTACTACCAGAAATTCGTGATTTTAAAAATCCAAAATCGATTCCAATATTTGTTGAACGGGTTGTTTCCCACGATAGACTTGGTGTTCCCAAGGTTGAAGGGCAATATCCTGCAGCTAAACTACTGCCTACCAAATAGTCCATATTAGCCAATTTTGAAATGGTCTGAAAAGCTGAAATAGCCTGATTGCCGCTTTCTCCAAAAGAAAAACGTAATTTAAATATGTTCATAAGGTCTTTAAGCGATTAAAAAAAAGCTTCATTGGCAATATTCCACCCAATTGCCAGAGATGGAAATACTCCATATTTGTTATTTGCACCAAATCCTGAATATCCGTCACGTCGCACTGTGGCCGTAAACAAATATCGGCTGGCAAACGAGTAGTTGGCCCTAAACATTTGGGAAATAAGTAATGTCTCATAGTTGGAATAAAAATTGGTAACCAATCCTGCTGAAGGTATACCCCAATAGGAAAGCAAATCATTTGGAAAGTTTTGTCCTTCCTGAAGGCTTTTTCGGGAAATAAGCTTTCGAAAGAATATAGAGCTGTAAAGAACACATGATGTTCACCGAATTCACCTCGGTAATTCAAAAAATTTTCAATGGCATAAGAATTATCTCTGGAATTTTCCATCGATGCCCAGCCATTAATACTTTCCCCATTTGCAGTATTAATCCTCGATATTGATTATCGTCTACCTGACCATACTGAATATTGCCATTAAGAATAAAAGTCAACCTTTGGTAAGATCTGCTATAAACGACATATTGGAATTTAAGGAATAAGCCATATTATAATCGTCATAAAGCAAACACTCAATGGGATTAATACGTTTTTCATTGTCGGCATCGGGCTGAATATTAATTGAGCCATCAGGATTAAAAGGCCGCATAAGCGGCGACTTATTAAACACATCAGTAAAATTGGGTTTAGCCCCACTTTTATCCTTCCATGTTAACATATTACTTGAAGACAGGCTAAGCCACTTCGTAATCGTTGTTTCCAGATTTACACGATTGGTAAAACGTTTATATTGGTCGTCTATAACAATTCCTTTTGTTGACTAAAAAACTGGTTGCGACATTGTATTTGAAATTTTTAGTCCCACCCGAAACCGAAAGGTTGTGACGCGTACTTTCACCCATCTGAGTGATCAGGCCTTGCCATGTCCAGTCTTTCCAACTTCCATCAGCATATACTGCACGTTCAGAGTTTGAAAGTGCGGTTTGTAAGGCATCATCCGGGTTATCAAAAACTGCCCAGTTATTTTTGAAATTCAGATATTCTTCACCATTCATGATGTGAGGAAAGTTGGCTACATTCTGAATGGAGTAAAAACCATCATATTTAATGACTGTTTTTCCTTCCTTCCCTTTCTTCGTAGTAATCAGTATTACACCGTTCGATCCGCGAGATCCATAAATCGCTACTGATGAGGCATCTTTCAAAACTTCAATTGATGCCACATCTTCAGGAGAAATATCGGAAAGAGAACCATGATATGGCATTCCATCAAGGATAAGCAGCGGATCAGTACTGGCAGAAATTGAGTTTCTTCCACGAATAAACATCACGCCGCTCTGACCTTCCGGATCAGCTCCGGCAGCAGTCGCCATCACGGTCAATCCAGGAACAGAACCCTGAATCATTTGAGCGATATCGGTAACAGCAACATTTTCGATGCGCTCTTTTGACACAGAACCTACAGCGCCGGTAATATCGCTTTTCCGCCGAGTTCCATATCCTACAACAACTACTTCATCCAGGATTTTTTACATCCTTATCAAGGAATGAAATTAATGACTTTTTTTTGTTAATCGCAATTTCCTGTGTCACATTGCCAATAAAGGAAACGACCAATACTTCACCTCTACCGTCAGTATTTAAACTGAAAAATCCATTTGAATCTGTGATTGTACCAATATTAGTTCCCTTAATAACAACTGTAGCCCCTATTAGGCTTTCTTCCTCATCTGTCGTCACGGTACCATTGATTATTTGTCCAAATACAAACGCAGGAAAAAGTAGCATTAGACCAATAAGACTGATAGTTTTTTGTCTGATTTTCATTAATTTAGTTAGCATAATTTAATTGGATTTAATTGTCCATTATGTTAAATTATTTTTAATAAAGTATAAGTTCTTATAGAAGTCAAAAAGATGCATCAAAACATTTATTGCAATTTTATATCTTTTTATTGGGACAGATGGATGAAAAAACAATCTTTATTAGGTGGTTAATTAGGCTGGAGTTAGGTAAATCATTCAATATAGGGGTGTAATTTATTCACTAAAAAATAGGAAAAACCTACTTATTTACCTGTTATTTAATGAATTATATCCTCCTAATTTATTAAGAGAAAGTATTTAGTTTAGAATATAGTTATTCTTAGAAATTAAGAATTTTATTTTTTGTTTCTTCGTAAATATTCTGTTGGAGTGAGGCCAAATTGTATTTTAAAAGAACGGGAAAAATATTTTGGATCTGTAAATCCAACTCGAAAACCAACTTCAGCCACATTTAGTTCATCTTGTAACAGTAATTCTGCAGCTTTATTCAAACGGATTTTTTTAACAAAATCATTTGGGCTTAAATCAGTTAATGCTTTTAGTTTTCTATATAATACTGATTGGCTCATACCAAGTTCAATGGCAAGTTTATTTATAGAAAATTCAGGATCCATCATCTGTTGGTCAATAATTTCTGCTGCTTTTTTTAAAAAGATATCCATTTGATGAGTTTGTTCCAATATTTTCAGGAACTAAATTATTTATTTTACTATATTTTTCTCTTAGTAATCGCCGCGATTCAATCAGGTTATTTACCCTCACCCTAATACCTGCGAATATTGAAAGGTTTAGTTAAATAATCATCAGCACCTGATTTAAGTCCACTTAGCTTATTTATCAATGCAGTACGTGCAGTAAGTAAAATAACTGGAATATGACTGGTTCGGTTATCTGATTTTAATTTTCCACATAGTTCTAAACCATCCATTTCAGGCATTACGATGTCACTAATAATTAAATCGGTATACTTTCTATTGCTATCTGCCATCCTTCCAGGCCATTCTCCGCCTCAGCAATCTGGAACTCAGGTTTAAGTGAATCAGAAATAAGTTTTCTAATCTCAGAGTTATCTTCCACAAGCAAGATATTGGGAAGAATTATATTTCCCCCATCATTATTACTATCTAATATTTCATTGTTTTTATCATTCTCATTTAATAATTCGTACAAATCTATTGATTCACTATTTTTAAAATTTTCAATTATTTGACTTGAAGCAATGTGATCCTTTCCTAAGGGAAGTAGGATGGTAAAACATGTAAATCCATTAGTGTCATCTGTACCGACCTCACTATTAACTTTAATTTTTCCGGAATGCAATTCCATTATTCCTTGAGATAATGCCAGACGAATTCCAGTTCCATATTCAGTTAAACCCTGTTTGTCAACCTGATAAAACCTGTCAAAGATTAGATTCTTTTTTTCATGAGGTATTCCTTTTCCTGTATTTCTAATTTTTATTTCTACATCACCGGGATAAGATGTTTTTTCATTACCCTGAATTACTGATGTTTTAATACTGATTGTTCCGCCTACATTTGTAAATTTTACTGCATTTGAAATCACATTGAATATTACCTTTTCCAACTCATTGCGATCGTACCATGCAAGGATGGTATCATTTGAGCTTTCAAAATAGTAATTCAGCTTTTTTTGCTTAATCTCTTCAAAAAATGCCAGATGTATTTCTTTAATAAATTTTACAATATTTCCTTCAGCAAAACTTAGCTTCAAATTTCCGGTTTCCTGTTTCCTGAAATCCATAATCTGATTTACAAGTCGCAATAAACGATATGCATTATTTTTAATTCCAAGTATACGTTTATGTAAATTAAGATCATATTTATGATCGGCAAGTATACTTTCTAATGGAGTTAGAATTAATGTCAATGGAGTCCTGATTTCATGTGAAATATTGGTAAAATATTTAAGTTTTAACTGATGTAATTCGTTTTGCCGATCCAATTCCAATCTTTCAAGCTCAAGTTTATGGTGTAAATCACTTCTAGTCTTTTGAAATCTAAATATAAGATACAATACACTACAAATTAATAAGCTATATATTACATAAGCCCACCAGGTTTTCCAAATTGGAGGCAAAACGACAATATTTAGCCTAGCGGGTTTATCCGTCCAAACGTTATCATTGTTTGAGCCTTTAACTAGAAGTGTATATTTCCCTGAAGGTAAATTCATATACATTGCTTCAGGAACTGAAGTAAAATTCCAGTCTTCTTCCAAACCTTCTAACTTGTGTGCATATTTATTTTTTAGTGGATTTACAAAATTTAATGATGAGAATTCAAAACTTATTATATTCTGATAATACTTTAATACAATTTCTTTTATGGTGTTTATATTCTCAGTAAGCAACTTTGAGTCATCTCCTATTTCAACGTATTGGTTAAATAGCTTTAATCCAGTGAAAACCAAGTTTGGTTTATATTCATTTAAAGAAATCTGGTTTGGGTCAAAAGAAATAAGTCCATTTTTCCCACCGAAAAAAAGCTCTCCGCTAGTTGTTTTATAATAGGAATTATAGTTATATTCATCTCCTGGTAAGCCATCCTCATTGTCAAAATTTCTAAACTCTTTTTCTTTTGGATCAAAACGGGTTAAACCATTGTTGGTACTTAACCATAAATAGCCTGAATTATCTTCTAAAATCCCATAAATTATATTTCCAGGCAATCCATCCTCCAAGGTATAAGATAAGAATTGCTCTTTTTCTTCATTAAAATAATTCAGACCTCCACCGTAAGTGCCGATCCATATTCTTTTATTTTTATCCTCTTGAATGCAATAAATATCGTCTGAGGACAAAGAAATTGTATCGTAATCGTGAGCAAAGAAATTTATGAATCTGTCATTTTTTTCATTATACCAGCAAAGCCCATGACTGGTTCCAAACCAAACTCTACCCCGGGAATCCAAAAACATTGATCGAATGGAATTGGAACTAATACTACTGTCACCATCATTTTTATTGTAGTGTTTGAATTCCCCCGTGCTTTTCACATACCTATCAAGTCCGTATCCATAAGTTCCAATCCATACGGAATTATCCTCATCCTCAAGGATAGAATATACCCAATTACTCGCTATGGATTTTTTATTATTAGGATCATGAAGAAAGTATTTTAGCTTATTGGTTTTAGTATCTAATATATTTAAGCCGCCCCCGCTGGTTCCTATCCATAAATTAAAATCTTTATCATACAAAAGACATTTAACATTATCGTGACTAATCGCGTATTTTGGACTTTTTGTTGTTACATATTCAAACCCCCCATCTTTTCTATTTAAATAATTTAATCCCCCACCTTCAGTTCCAATCCATAAATTGTTGTTTTTGTCCTCCGCTATTTCGCTAACAATTTTTTCACTTAATCCTGTCCCGTCATTTTGTGTCTTATAATAATTGTAACCCAGATGAAATCGGCTGTATAAATCTATGCCCCCATAAAAGGTTCCCAGCCAAATCGATCCAGAATTATCTTTATAAGCAGATATAATAGAGTTTGCACTTAAACTGAGTTTATTATCCGGATTACTTTTTATGCTTGTGAATTTCTGAGCAAAGGGGTCAAAAATACTTAGTCCATCAATAGTTCCAATCCAAACCATACCCGATTCACCTATTACAATGCTCCTTATTTTATTATTTATTAGAGAATTGCTGTTATTGCTTTGATGAAGGTATTGCGTATGGGAATTTGTTTTTAAATCGAATAGAATGATTCCGGAGCTTTCAGTACCAATCCATAATTTACCTTCTGGATACTCTGCAATTGTGTTAACTCTAAAATTATTACTCTCTCCTTCGAATGGAAACTTAATAATCTGATAATTAAAATTTCCTATTTTATTCTGCGTAACCTTATATAGATTGTTATTATTCGAAATCCAGATATTTCCATAACTATCTTCAAAGACATTTCGCATTACACTTTTCCTTTTTCCTGCATTATTGGATTTTATATCAACCAGGTCAAATAATAAGGGATTTTCCCTATTAGATACAAAAACCCTAGTACCGCTTAAAACCCACAATCTTCCATTAGAATCAGATAGCAAGTCTCTAATTGATTCCAGAGGCGAGTATTCTTCATCAGGTTGACTTAAACTGATCCGAATAAATTTATCTGAAAATTTATCATATAAATGAAGCCCAAGTCGAGTTCCAACCCAAAGTTGATTTTGATTATCAGAAACAAGACAATTTATTTCATTGCTTGCTAAACTTAAAGAATCACCTTTTATATTTCTGTATATTTTAAAACGTCTTGAATCAAATCGGTTCAGCCCATCACGAGTTCCGAACCACATAAAACCATCATTATCCTGGGTTATTGCAAATACAGAACTTTGAGAAAGGCCATCTTCTATTCTGTAATTTCGAAAAGTAATCTTTTGAGGGATAGATGCAAATAAAATTTCAGAACTAAAAACTAAAATTGTAAAAGCAATAATGTTTAACAGAAAGGAGAAATCATTAATTATTCTATCTTTCTCTGAGTGTTTTTTAACCCCAATTAATAGTATTAGAAGTAAAATCTTCTTAAAAATAAGCTTAATCATTGAAAGGAAAATTAATTTTCACAATACAAATATTATATTCATTGTTGTCCGGTAAAACCGGAATATAATTAATTATTTTTTTTACTTGCCTGATAATCAGTAGTACTAATTTATTTTTTCAAAAGTAAGCCCCCTGCAATTCAGGAAATAATGAATTTTGATATTCAATTTTATCTTCCTCTATAATTTTTCGCCAGCTCCCTTCCGGGTCTTCTAAGAAGCTGTATACATTAATATAACTCATTAGTTGTTGCCTTATGATGGATACCATGTTTGAAAACGCCCATTTACGGTTGATTTTACTCTTTACCAAGGTTATCAATAAATTGGCAAGCATAACTGCCCATATTTGTATTTCTATAGCGTTTTCATTGTCTCCCAGGAAATACTTAAGCGGAAAGTTCTGCTTGAGTTGCTTAAACAATAACTCTATCTGCCACCGGCGCTTGTAAATCAGTGCGATTTTTTCTGCTGAAAGCTCAAAGTTATTGGAGATAAACTCAAATAAACGATTGTTTTCACTATCCCAATAAGCGATACGCCTTGCCCTATGCTCTTGTTTCTTGTTTTGTCCATAATAAAGAATTACTTCTTCATCTTTTAGTACACCTGAATCGGCATCATCCGGTATATCATATTCCCTTCGGGCTTCGTAAAGGGCATTGTCTTTCAATCTTGTTACATACCAAATCGAACATTCTGTAAATCTCTCGTATTGAAAATAATCTACATACGCTTTATCAAAGGTAATGATAGAACCTTTGGGTAAATGATGAACCTCTTTCAAAAAAGTGTGGTCATGACGGACAGCCTCGCTGTATCGGATAAGAAAAGGAACATTTTCATCGGCTTTTATTATGGTGTGAGCCTTTATGCCACCTTTCTTCTTACCTTCTTTAGGGTTACGTCCAACACCTTTCAAAATATCTTTAAACAAGCTATGGTAGTTGAATCCATTATGTAAAGACGCTTCATGTCAGCATCACTCAACCGGCTGTCCGCTAAATGAAGCATATTTACGATATACACTCATGTAGATATCACCGAATACTTTACTGCTTCGGCTTTGATTGGCTTCTGAAAAAGTGCTGCGCCTTACTACATAGGATAATCCCAAATGAGATAATTTATGAGCGCTCGCCAGTAATCCTAATACCACTTCTCTGATTGAATGATAGCCTTCAAAAGCCAAAAATAACATGACCACCACATGATTGTAGGTGGAAAACTTCTTAACATACCGATCTGACTGGTTTTGCATGACAATCTTTCTAATCTTTCCTTTATCTAAAAACAATAATAGTTGATTAAGAATCGGCTGTCCGTAAAATTTGTACTTTTACTCATGTTATTTTTTTGTGTCGTAACTCAAAGATAACATTGGGTTGGTTAACGGAACTTATTAATTAATATTAAAGCGTTAAGTGATTGTAGGAATAATTCATTTAAATAATTAATCGCTTTCACATGTTTCGCATTAAAAACAGGACATTATTAAAAATGAAACGAATTAGGCTCATTAAACCTAAAACATTCTTTATAATTCTCCCCAAAATTAGGACTACTGATTAAATTGTAAAAATACCATTAATTTTAACCACTAGTTATGAAACAGAAAAGAAGAAAATTTACCTCGGCCTTCAAGGCCCGGGTTGCCATCGAGGCGCTCAAGGACCGCGAGTCGCCAGCAGAACTTTCCAGGAGGTTTGAGGTCCATTCCAACATTATTGGCAAGTGGAAGCAGGAGTTTTAAGAAAATTCAGCATCTGTATTTGACAAAAAATGGATTCATCATTTACTTCAGGTATTGTTTAGGTGATGCTTTTCTAACGTTTTTTGTAAGTTGCCCCATCGCTTATTACAAAAATTCATTGCGGGTTATTTATAGTTTAAGCCTTACCAAAATCGGATAGTGGTCTGAAAGCTTTGCTTCCACCTTTTCAAATTCCATGGCCGTGAATTCTTTGCTGTAAAATATATAATCGATGCGGAAAGGAGGCCATCCCAGATAGGTGGTGCCTAAACCCTTCCCGGCAGTTACGAAGGCGTCATTGAGGTCCCGACGCATTTTACGGTAGGTATAGGATACGGGGGTGTCGTTAAAATCACCGCAGACAATTACAGGGAATGGAGAGGTGGATATATGCTCGCTTACCCTCTCGGCTTGCTTGCTCCGTGTGATAAATGCCTTTTTGATCTTTCCTGAAATTTCCTGTATTTCCCTCATCTGTTGTTCGTTGTATTTCAATTTCAGACTATCGATAAAGGCATAATTGTTGGATTTAAGCTTTATAGACTGCAGGTGATTGTTGTATACTCTGATTAGGTTTCCGTTAATGTCAATATCGGTAAAGATGGCCAGGTTTCCGGAATTTTCGAACTGGATTTTCCCCTTCTCTTTTATGGGAAACCTGCTAAAAGTAGCGATCCCATAGCCTGTATTCTTTCCTGTCTGATAGGAATAGTGCACATGCTGATAAGGGGTTTCACGGAATAGGTTTGAAATCCGTTCAGGCGAAAATTCAGAATTTCTTCCGGTGTAAAACTCCTGAAGGCATATAATGTCCGGATGTTCACTACGGATAAAATTGAAAATCCCTTTATTGGTGTTTGGGTCGTTCAACCAATCGTATAGGTTGAAAGCCCTGACATTGTATGACAAAACTTTTAAATCCTGACCTGTAGTCTGTTCCCCGGTGAGGTTTGCAGATTTTTGAAATATAGGGATATAATTGTTGATATGGTAAATTCCGGCAAGTATGGATATTAACGAAATAAATATGGCCCTTTTCCAGCGGAACAACCAGTAAACGACAAAAATCAGGTTCAAAATAAGGATGTAGGGAAAGGCCAGTCCGAAAAAAGCAACTGGCCAAAAGACCGAGGGAGAGATAAACGGGGCCAGGTATGCAAGCAGAAGGGAAACTGCCAGGAGAATATTAAAAGAGACGACGATATGGTGCAGGATTTTCCTCACTGGTTCTGTTTTTATTTGCCCATCCGGAAGAGAATCTCTTTTTCCCTGGAAGTCAGGGTATCGTAACCCTTTTTTGATATTTTATCGAGAATTTCATCAATTTCCTTTTGATTTTCCACTTTTGCTTTATTGTATTCCATGTCTGAGGCCGGTTTTTTATAGGTGACCCTCATTTTTCGCCGGGGTTGGAATGAAAAGCTAAGTTTACTCAAAAACCTGGAAAAGCCCATGGTTATGTCTTTCCCCTTGTTATACCTAAGGGTAAAAAGGTATCCGAAAGCAGCCCCTCCGATGTGTGCAATTTTGCCTCCTGTATTTACGGATATATCTACCAGTGAGGAAAGCACGAAAGCTACCAGGGCTACATAGATAATTTTTACAGGCCCCAAAAAAACTACGTATATCTTGTAGTCCGGCGCAAGGGTAGCGGCGGCAATAACGATGGCCATAATTGAGGCGGATGCCCCGATCGCAATGGGCGCGGACAATTCATTCTTTAATCCCGGAAAAATGTTATAGGAAACGATATAGAGTGCGGCCCCCGCGATTCCTCCAAGAAGGTAGACACTAAGTAATTGTTTCTGGTTAAGGAAGGTAAGAAAAATCTTGCCAAACCAGTAGAGCCAAAGGATATTGAACAGGATATGAAAGAAGTCCTTATGCACGAACATATAGCTCAGGATGGTCCATGGTTTCCGTATCAGTTCCGGAAGTTCCCAGGGGACCCCAAGCCATGAGATGAAGGGGAATAAATATTCCTTCGCGTTAAACAGCAGAAGGAAGATATGAACCAACTGAATCACCAGGAATACGGCAATGTTGATGTAGATGAGCCTGGTTAAGGTATTACCGTTTTTGAAAGAGGATTTTATTTCTTCCGTAATTTTCATCCCTGGATCAATAAAAGGTGTTGCGGTTCTTTCCCCACATTTTAATCATGATAAAACCAAAAAGCATTCCGCCGAGATGAGCGAAATGGGCAATATTACTCCCCGGTTGGGTAAGGCCCAGGTAAAGCTCCAAAGCTCCGTAGCCGATAACGAAGTATTTTGCCTTTATGGGGATTGGAGGAAAAAGCAGAATTAACCGGGTATTTGGGAAAAGCATGCCGAAGGCAAGCAATACGCCAAATACGGCCCCTGAGGCCCCAACCGTGGGAACGCCGAGGCTTATTCCAAGCTGATTTCCTTTGGCAAGCATTGATTCAATCATTGGAGCGGTAATTTCGCTGACCCCATTGACAGCTTTAAAATCTGCTACTGCTCCATGCAGTTGAAAATACATTACCAGCATATGAAGGAAGGCCGCTCCCAGACCGGTAATCATATAATAAATGAAAAACCGCCTGCTTCCCCAAACTGTTTCAAGCACCTTCCCGAACATCCACAGGGCAAACATATTAAAGAACAGATGGCCTATACCGCCATGCATAAACATATGGGTAATGATCTGGTACGGCTTGAAATAGGGGGATTCAAAATAGTATAAGCCCAGGATCCTGTTCAGGTTTAAATTGAAAGTCGCCCCAATGGCATAATAGCCCACGAGCATCAGGGCGTTAATAATGATAAGGTTTTTAACTACAGGTGGGGTATTTCCTGTCCTCCCAAAGTATGTATTCATTTTACTTTAACAATTTGTCCATTTCATCCGAGCCCAAAATTCCCAGGATCGGTTTTCCTGAAGGGGAATATCGGGGATTCGAGCATGCAAAAAGCGTATCAACCATCTCGCGCATCTCTTCCATTTCCAGAGTTTTCCCGTAGGGAATTGCCGAAGCTTTCGCGATCGACCCGGCTATCTTTTCAATGACATCTGTCTCTGGCGATGACTGAAGAGTTTTGAAATTCTCCAACATTTGTTCCAGAAATGATTTCAGATCGGAAAATCTCACATACTCTGGAATCCCGTTCACAATCAAGGTGTTATTTCCGAATTCACGAATATCAAATCCAAGTTTGTTGATTTCTTCCAGAAGTTCAACAAAGGTAACGAAATCGGAATGATTTAGTTCAATTGTTTCAGGAAAGAGCGTTTGCTGGGCCACAGGGCGCTTATTCCGTATGTTCAGAAGGTTTTGCTCGTAAAGCACCCTTTCGTGGGCTCGCTTCTGATCTATTATCATGAGTCCCGATTTAACAGGGGTCAGGATATATTTCCCCTTATACTGCATAAAACGTGTGTACTCGGAAAAATTCTCCCTGGTTTTGGCTTCGTCCTGTTGGTTTTTGGTACCGGTTAAATCATGGTTATACAACCTTTCCCAATGGGAAAGGGTGCTATTTTTAGAGTGGTATACTCCGGAATCTTTTTTCCCCTCTTTATCAAAAGGATTGAATCCGTGATCCACTTCAATAACCGGGGTCCTGAATTCAGTATCTTTCCGAAGTACCGGAATACTGATCAGCCCTTCATTATCGAAATCTATCGACGGGCTAAGGTTATTTTTCCCTATCGATTCGCGGACGGCGGCATGCAGGATTTTCCAGATTATCTGCTCATCTTCAAATTTTACCTCCGTTTTGGTTGGATGAATATTAATATCGATTTTATCAGGGTTCAGATCGAAAAAGATAAAATAGGAGGGTATGCTGTCTGCCGGAATGATGTTTTCAAAGGCCTTTAACACGGCCCTGTGAAAATAGGGATGACGGATGTACCGTCCATTGGCGAAGAAAAACTGTTCACCGGATTTTTTTCTGGCGTATTCCGGTTTTGTAATAAAACCTTTGATTTTAAGCAGGGTTGTTTCGGTATCCACCGGAATAAGGTATTGATTGATATTTTTTCCGAAAATTGAAAGTAAACGCTGCCTTGAATTTGTTTGGGGAAGGGCAAGCATTTGGGTATCGTTATGGTACAGGGACATTTCCACCTCCGGATGTGCAATGGCCAGATGGTTGAATTCATTAATCAAATGCCTGAGTTCCACAGAATCGGATTTTAAAAATTTCCTTCTTCCTGGAACATTATAGAACAGGTTTTTAACCATGAAATTGCTTCCGGCACCGCAGGCAACCGGTTCGTTTGAAGTGATTTCTGAACCGCTGATTAGAATAGTTGTTCCCAGTTCATCCTCCCTCCTCCGGGTTTTGAGGTTGACCTCGGCAATGGCGGCGATAGAGGCAAGGGCTTCTCCCCGAAAACCTTTGGTGCGTATGGAAAATAAATCTGCAGCCGATTTGATTTTTGATGTGGCGTGCCGTTCCCAGCAAAGCCGTGCATCTGTTCCCGACATTCCGCATCCATTATCGATTATCTGGATAAGGGTTTTCCCCGCATCCTTCACGTTAACGGTGATTGAACCGGCCCCGGAATCGATAGCATTTTCCATGAGCTCCTTTACGACCGAAGCGGGTCGCTGAACTACCTCGCCGGCCGCAATTTGATTGGCTACTGAATCGGGAAGCAAATGAATAATTCCAACCATGTTTATCTAAAAAGGATCATCCAGGCAACGAAAAACAGAAAAATAATGATCAGTACCAGACGTACATTGGATTGCCTGTTTACTTTGGTATTCCTGAACCTTACCGATTTCATTGAACCACGTCTGATAGCTGGTCTGTAGCCATTACCGGGTTCCTCTTTTATTCCCAGATCAGAGGCTATTGCCCTGTTTCGTTCTTCTCTTTCCTCTTTCGCCGGATCGTAGTAAAGAGGTTGATAATCAAATCGTTTATGTTTCGGTAATTTAAAAAACCTTGGTATTGCCATCGCGTTTGCGCTTTTATTTGTCAAAGGTATTAATAATATTTATTCTTTCCTTTCTGTTTGCCAATAGGTCTCAGTAAGCCATCATCCTAGTGGGGAACCACAATTGCTGCAGTATTTCGCATCGGGGGCATTCTTCGTTTCAGGGCAATTTGCACAGGGAGAGGCAGGGAGAGGCTCTCGCTCCACTTGGGAGCGGGTAAACTCAGCCGTTACGATCCCCGTAGGGACTGCTATTATGGCATATCCCATGATCATTACCAGTGCAGAGATGAATTTTCCCAATCCGGTGTGAGGGGTAAGGTCACCGTAACCGACCGTGGTAAGGGTTACTATTGCCCAGTATATGCTGTCCGGAATAGTTTCAAACCCACCTTGCGGCCCTTCCACAAGATACATGAGGGTGCCGATAATGATCACAATCATCAGTACCGCAAAAAGAAAAACGGAGATTTTGACCCTGCTGGCCCGTAAAGCCTGTTGGATCATTTGTCCCTCATTGGTGTAGCGGGTTAGTTTCATGATCCTGAATACCCGTAAAAGACGCAGGGCCCGGATGACCATCAAGCCCTGAGCCCCCGTAAAAATAAGAGACAAATAGGTCGGGATGACCGACAGGAAATCTATCAGGCCGTAAAAACTTAGTATATAACTCCAGGGTTTACCGACAATACTAATCCGGAGAAAATATTCCAGGCTGAAAACGATGGTAATTGTCCATTCGGCGATCCTGAGAATATTTCCGTAACGATCATGGTATCGGGGCACACTTTCGAGGATAACAAGGATGACACTTAAAAGTATAACAATCAGCAGGACAATATCGAAGGCCCTCCCTCCCCCGGTATCCGATTTAAAAATTATTCTGTAAAGTTTTTCTTTTAACCCTATCTTTGCCATGCTGCAAATTTATTTTATTTTCCGGATTGAAAAAATTTATGGAAATTTGTTGTTTAACACCACGGGGTGCATAAAGTTGAACCTTAAATCATGGAAATTATAACAAACAGCCTGGCCGAGGCACAAAGAGTGCTTTCAGCATTTATAAAGGATGAAGGGAACATTAAATCCATAGCAGAAGCCGGATCTCTCTTATCCTCAGTATTAAAAAGCGGGCATAAAATTATCTCATTTGGCAACGGGGGATCCATGAGCGATGCTATTCATTTTGCTGAAGAACTATCGGGCCTTTTCAGGGATGAACGCCCCGCCCTGGCTGCCATGGCTATTTCCGATTCCGCCCATATTACCTGTACTGCCAATGACTATGGCTTCGATTCCATCTTCTCAAGGTATATCGAAGCACTCGGGCAGGAAGGGGATGCCGTTTTGGTCCTGTCCACCTCTGGGAATTCGCCGAATGTGGTGAAAGGGGCAGAGGCTGCCCGATTGAAAAAGATGAAGGTGATCGCCCTCACCGGCCGGGATGGGGGTAAACTCGCAGGACTTGCCGATGTCCATATCAATGTTCCCCATTTTGGATATTCAGACCGAATACAGGAGATCCATATTAAGGTGATCCATATCCTGATTGAATATATTGAAAAGGCTATGTGAATAACGTTTTTCATTTAATTCTCCATTCCCCAGACATAGATTTCCACTCTTTTTGCATTAAGGGATAAACATCCCAAATGTTGCAAGATGCTGATTAAAGCTTTTGGTTCGTCGGTACACGGGATTGAGGCAGCCACCATCACGGTGGAAGTGAATATTAGCCGTGGTGCCAGGTTTTTTATCGTGGGACTTGCCGATAATGCCATTAAGGAAAGCCAGCAAAGGATCGAATCCGCTTTTAACAATAATGCCTTTCACTGGCCCGGTACGAGGGTGGTGGTGAACATGGCCCCGGCTGATGTGCGAAAGGAGGGGGCGGCATACGATCTCCCCCTGGCTATTGGTTTGCTGGCGGCATCGGGACAAATGTCAATGGATAAACTGGGAGAATACGTTCTCATGGGAGAATTATCCCTCGATGGTGGCCTTCAACGAATCCGGGGAGTGCTCCCCATGGCCATTCGGGCTAAAACTGATGGATTCAAAGGTCTGATCCTGCCCATGGAAAATGCCAGAGAGGCTGCGGTGGTTGAAGGATTAGATGTGGTGGGGGTGGACAGCCTTCTTGAGGTGGTTGGCTTTTTGAATGGTAATCTGGGAGTAGAACCGGTGAGGATTGATACCCGGAAGGAATTTCTTGACAGGGTAAATCATTTCGATATCGATTTCTCGGAAGTCAGGGGACAGGAAAATGTGAAAAGGGCCCTGGAGATAGCTGCCGCTGGAAGTCACAATATAATTATGATTGGTCCGCCTGGGGCCGGCAAAACCATGCTTGCCAAAAGGCTCCCTACCATCATTCCACCTTTAACCCTTGAGGAATCACTGGAAACGACTAAAATTCACAGTGTCGCGGGAAAGCTTGGAAAAGAAAATTCTCTGATGACAAGCCGGCCTTTCAGGCATCCGCACCATACGATTTCAAACATCGCACTTGTTGGGGGAGGAAAATATCCTCAACCCGGGGAAATATCTTTAGCCCACAATGGGGTACTTTTTCTTGATGAATTGCCGGAATTTAAACGCGAAGTACTGGAAGTTATGCGTCAACCCCTGGAAGAGCGGATGATAAGTATCTCACGAGCGAAATTTGCCGTTGAATTTCCATCCAGTTTTATGCTAGTGGCAAGCATGAACCCTTGTCCTTGTGGATATTACAACCATCCTGACAAATCCTGCTCATGTAACCCCGGCATGGTGAAAAAATACCTTAACCGCATCTCGGGACCTCTTATGGACCGAATCGATATTCACATTGAAATCGTTCCGGTCCAGTTCAGGGAGCTGGCTGAAAGCCGGGAAGCGGAAAAGTCCGGAACAATCCGGCTTCGGGTGATGAAAGCCCGTGACATCCAGTCCGAAAGGTTTGCCGGTATCCCCGCCCTGTACGCCAACGCTCAGATGAATGGGAAGCTGATAAAAAAGCATTGCCAGTTAAATGAAACCGGGAGAGCCATATTGAAGACTGCTATGGAGAGGCTTGGACTCTCTGCCAGGGCATACGACAGGATTTTAAAAGTTGCCAGGACCATTGCCGATCTTGGTAATGATGAGGAAATACAGGTTCAGCATATATCGGAAGCAATAAACTACAGAAATCTGGACAGGGAGGGATGGGCCGGGTGAGTTCGACTACGCTCACTCAGACCGGCACCGCTCCGTCAGACCGGGACCGTTCACTCAGACCGACCGCTCCGTCAGACCGGGACCGTTCACTCAGACCGACCGCTCCGTCAGACCGGCACCGTTCACTCAGACTGGCACCGCTCCGTCAGACCGGCACCGTTCACTCAGACCGACCGCTCACTCAGACCGCACCGCTCCGTCAGACCGGCACCGTTCACTCAGACCGACCGCTCCGTCAGACCGGCACCGCTCACTCAGACCGGCACCGCTCACTCAGACCGGCTCCGCTCATAATTGGATTGAATATTTTAAAATTAAATTATCCGAAAATGAAAAATCTCTACGTTTATATTCTGGAATGTGCTGACGATTCTTATTATGTAGGAGTTACAAATAATGTTGGGAGAAGATTCATTGAACATTCCTGTGGTTTACATGAGGGTTCATATACCTATAAACGGAGGCCTCTAAAACTGGTATATTGCAAACAGTTTGAAAAGCCAATGGAGGCAATAAACTACGAAAAGCAATTAAAAAGATGGACTAAGGTTAAAAAGCTGGCTCTGATAAACAATGATATTGATTTATTGCATGATTTGGCAAAGTGTAAGAATGATACAAGTCATCTAAATTATAAGGGGTCAGGGTGAGCGTAGCCGAACCATGACCATAAACTACAGACTATCTGACGATATCCATCTTTTCTAATACCTCCTCCAGGCTCGATTCGGGGGCAATAGTATTATATCCGCCCCAGAAGGCGGGATCATCATCGAATTTTTGCTCAGAAAGTATGGTGCCGGATGGCAACTGTTCATTAAGTCGGATCCGCTTTTTAATCCCGGGGTTCACATCGGTTATGGCCATCTCGATGCTCAGACTGTATGCGGAAGATAACCATTGCCTGCGTTTGCGCATCCTGAACCGAACTTCTCCGCGGACCTGGTTGAGATGATACCCGTCCGGACCATCCCGATATTCTACATGGTAGATTGCCGATAAAGGCCGGGTTTGGATAGTGCGTTTTTTGCTCACGATAAACAGGTCCTTTTCCTGGCTTATATAGTGTGGATTTAGCTGAAAGTCTGCGGCAAGTATGGCCAGGTTTTGCATATCCAGATAGAGCTCGCCCTGATAGAGGGCAGTTTCGATATAATCCTTTTGCCGGAAAGCAATTACATACACCAGCCGGTCGCGGTAACTAACGATGTCGGCCATCCTGTAGGAATAAAGTTCCCTGTAGCCTTCTGCCATGAAATCAGGTAAATTCTTGGCAATATCCAGTTGAAGACAACTGTTCACTCCTGACTTTATTTTCATGAAAATGGTATCTTCTGCGTTCAAATCGATGCTTTTTCGGCCTTTGATAATTTTAGCCCTCTCGATCTTGGAAGATTTACTGTAGGGCTCTTTTGCAATTTCAAGAACTGCTTCGGAAAAAACGGTGACCTTACTATTGCGCCGGATAATCTCACGGTAATAGGCATTCATAGCAGTATATTCCGATAGGTAGTTTTCGGCAATCCTGGAAATAGCCTCATCCAGTATGGTTGCAGGGTCCCTATAGCGAATAACAATTTCCTGCAGGGAGATGACAAGAGGGATTAATTTAATTGTCAGGAAATCAGGGCTGTCACTATTAAAAACAACGGTTCTGTTTTGATACCCGATATAGGAAACCATTATTTCCCGTTGTGTAGAGTCGGGAAGAATTTTCATCAGAAACTCCCCCTCTTCATTGGCAATGGTTCCCTCATGTGTGCCACTTAGCACGATGGTGGCGAAGGATAATGGCTTGCTGCTCTTTTCATCAATCACTTTTCCCCTGAGGTAAATATAAGCTGCGGTCAGATTTTTGGATTCTCTATCCCCCCCGCTATCCTTGATTATGACAATATTTCTATCCACCATTACATATCTGAGATGTTTGTCCGAGAATAAGGTATCAAGGCATTTTTGAAGTGGGAGGTTTATGACATTAAGGGAGCGGATACGCTTTTCGGGGATGATTTCAGTGTTATAGGAGAAGTTGAGATTTGTGATCGAAGAGATGGAATCAAGGATCTCAATAATCGGGGAATCGTTCATCTGAAGGGTAATGGGAATCTCTTTCCATTGGGCAGAGGCATCGAAGGAGTTCATAAGAAATCCTACAAGCAGTAAAATTACTGAAAGCTGCTTGCATGAAGTAATGCCTCTATTTTCTGGCCCTGTCATCTTTGAAGATTATTTCTCAAAGATATATTTTTCTCCTTTCCTGGAATAAGAGATGTCAAAAGCTTCGGTTATGGTTTGCAGAATTGAATCGAGGGGCATATTAGAATATGCGGTCGTCATTTTTAAATCGCCCGGGAAATTGTTGCCGGTTTCTATTTTAGCATGGTAAGCCTGTTCGAGTATTTTCAAAATTTCTTCCAGGTCTTCGTTTATGAAGCGGAATTCCTTTGTTTTCCATGAAAGATAATTGAGGTTCTCCTGATTGGAAAGCTGCACGCTGTGATCAGTGGAAATTCCAAATTCTCCCGGATGCAGGAATATCCCATTCGGATTCATTTCATTTGCCAGTTGAACAGTCCCCGATTCGACAAATACCTCCACCTCCCGAATTCCGGGATTGTTTTTTACATTGAACGAAGTGCCTTTTACCAGGATGCGGGAATTTCCTGTTGAAATCTGGAATGGGCTTTTGGCCATGGGAGCCACTTCGAAAAAAGCTTCCCCCTCAAGAATAAGCTTCCTCTTTTGAGGATAGGACCTGTCCAATCGAACTTCCGCCCCTTTATTAAGTGTGACAAGGCTTCCATCGCTAAGTTCAATAGTTGTAATGCCGGTTAAGGCACGGTACCGCAAACCCGATTTTAGAAAGAGTTGATCATCATTTAGGAAGTAGGCCGTACCAAGTCCTATGCCCAAAAGAAGAAGGATTACCGCTGCCAGCCTCAAAAGGGACCGCGGCGAACCCAGGCTTCCGGATTGGGAGGTTTCGATCAGTCCGTCCTCTTCAAGACGGCCTTTTAATTCAGACCAGGGAATATCGGTGGTTTCCGGATTGCCATGTGGGGGCCTGTATTTGTCAAACTCCTTTTGCAAATTAGTAAATTCCTGCCTGGCAACAGGATTTTTGCGGAGCATTTTGGTGAAGCTCTTTTTTTGTTCTTCAGTAGCCTCAAGTGTAATACATGCTACTGCAAGGTTCCAGTATTGGGGGGTCAATTTCATTTTTTATATTCTGAAAGTATTGTCATCATTAAGCAGTAAGCTCCTCAGAGCCTTCAATGCTTTGCTCATATTTGCTTCCACAGTTTTGACTGAAATAGAAAGAGCCGTGGCAATTTCCTCATATTTTAACCCTTCAAAACGACTCATTATAAAAATTTTTCTCGTTTTTTCCGGCAACTTATCAAGGATATCCAGTATTCTGTCATAGGTCTCTTTTTCATCCAAAAGATCCTGAGGATCCGGGTTTTCACTTTCCCCTTCTCGTAGCATCTCAGGTTCCATGCGTACTTCTCGTCGGTTTCTTCGCAATGCCATAAGGGAATTGTTGAATGCCGATCTGTAGAGGTATGCATGCAGTGCTTTAATTTTCAGTTCTTTTCGGTTTTTCCATATCGAATAAAAAATATCCTGTACGATTTCCTTTGCCTGCTCTTCATTTTTAAGAACAGAGGCCGAATATTTAACCATTCCCGAATAATTTTCCCGGAACACCTCCTCGAAAGCCTTGATGCTCCCCTTCCGGATCTGAAGAATAGTGTATTGATCTTTTAAGTTCATCTATATTCAGCCCAATGTGTAAATGGTAAAGTTACAATATAGAATGAAACTGGAAAAATCAATCAAAATTCAGTTTTCTGTTTAATTTTCGGATGGCACTTTCGATGGACTGATCGGGTTCGATTACATTGTCTTTGCCCCAGAAGTCGGGATCAAAATAGCTGTACACGACCTCATCGAGGATATCATTCCGCTTGAAGCGCTGGCTGTTCTGAATTTTTTCAGGGCTCGCGGATGTTCGGTCGGTTATGGCAATTTCCGACATGGTTGTGTAATTGGAGTTGAACAATTTTTTGTCCCAATTTATCTTGTACTTCACTTCGGCCCGGGAATAGCTGAAATACCATGTTCCATCCTGTATGGAATATTTTGTGAGATATAGAGCCCTTTCCGGGGTGACTTTCATGCCGGCAGGTTTTTTCTGGATGAATAACCGTTCGGCTGCGTCGCTATTTTCAAGATTCATCTCAAATTCGGCTTCGGTAATGGCGAGGCTTTCCATTTCGATAAAGAGCCTCCCAAAATAATAGGGATCGGTAATACCGGATTTCTGGTTAAAACTCATTACATAGTGCAACCGGTTATTAATGTTGACCACGTCCGAAATATTGAAATCGTAAATTTTACGGTATTCATCTGTAAGAAGAACATACGGATTTTTCACGATGTCCAGGAGAAGCGATACGGCCGGGCCTCCCTGTAGTTTGAAGAGAACGGTATCCATTTTCGATACATCAGCGCTTTTCCTTCCTTTATCAATTTTGACCTGGTCGGAGCGCAGGCCGGAGTTATATTCAGCCTTGAAAATATCAACTACAGCTTCTGAAATCCCGACATAATTCCTGCGGTTTTTAATCGTTTCCCGGTAGAAAGCCTTCATCATCACAGGCTGAGTGCTGTAATTCTGGTTCGTGCGATTCATGACCTTATCAATAAGGTCTGCGGCATCGCCTGGACGAATGGTCACGGCCTGCATTTCAACTGTGGAGGGGACAAGATGAATGGTTAATAGGTTGTCGGCACGAAAATCGTTAAGGGGCACAATTTTGTTTATGTAGCCCATGTATGAAATTTTCATCTCCTTAAAGTCTGAATATTTGTTCACTTTAAGAATGAATTCGCCCTCAATATTGGAAACGGTTGCAATGTTGCTGCCTACGATCCCGATAGTGGCAAATGGCAGTTCTGCATTGGAATTTTCATCTATAACTCTGCCGTGATAGGAATTATACTGAGTAGTGTCGACCTCTTTACCCTTATCGTTGCCAGCTCTTATGAATTGGGGAAAGAAAAGTGGTAAAATAAGGAGGGATGCGGTGAGAATCCTGATTTTTCGATTTTGTGTCTTCATGGCCTTTGGAGTTTGTAAATCATTATTAATGTTCATCTAACTATAAGATGCATTAAAATGAATTTACCCTATCCGGGACCGAAAAATTATTCCCCGCTTTTTCCATAGTTAGGCAATGCCCTGGCACTTGGGTCA
Source organism: uncultured Bacteroidales bacterium (assembly GCA_963779845.1). Lineage (GTDB taxonomy): Bacteria > Bacteroidota > Bacteroidia > Bacteroidales > CAVZZV01. The sequence goes on from CAVZZV010000002.1 coordinate 250,892, forward strand.
TCGACATTGCAGTTTTCCCAGGATTTATTTGGCATCCAGAAATCCTTTATGGTGGTTGCCCTGCCGGGATAGTATTGTTCAAAAATTTCCCTGTACAGGAGCGATTCCTTGGTGATGGGAGTGGCATGCCTGTATTTCTTTCTCAGCATTTGAAACTCTTCATCAGAATAGCATTCCGCTGCATGCATCTTGAGGTAATCGACCATTGAATGGCCCACTGCATCGGAAAATGCGGCTTTCTCCCTGTATAGAATATCATGTGGAAGGTAGTCGCCTTCGAAGCTTTTACGCAAAAGATATTTTCCTATCCCGGTGAAATTCATCTTTTTTTCCGGTGGAATGCTCATGACATATTCCACGAAATCGAGGTCTCCAAAAGGCACTCTTGCTTCGAGCCCGTTTGCTGAAATACTTCTGTCAGCCCGCAAAACATCGTACATATAAATTTCCTTCAGCCTTTTTTGAGCTTCCTGTTGAAAGGCTTCGGGGCCCGGGGCGAAGTCTGTATACTTATATCCGAATATTTCATCGCTTATCTCACCGGTCAACAGAACCTTAACATCGGTGTTTTCGCGGACGTATTTGCAAACCAGGAACATGCCAAGGGATGCCCTCACGGTGGTAATGTCGAATGTTTCAATATAATAGATAAGCTTACTCAGTGAATCGAAAATGTCCTGTTTGGTGAAAAGAACTTCCGTATGCTCCGCCCCGAGATAGTCGGCCACGATCCTTGCATATTTCGTATCGATAGGATTCTCATTGATCCCCACCGCGAAAGTCCTGATGGGTTTGTCGAGCATTCGGGCTGCGATGGCGCAGACCAGGCTGGAATCAAGTCCTCCGCTGCACAGAAAACCTACCGGCACATCGGAAGTAAGCCTTTTTTTTACAGCTTTAGTCAGAAGGTGGTTGATGTTGCTGAATATCTCGTCTATCTCATGATCAACATAAGCGCCTGCTTCAGAGGGATCGCGAAATGATTTAAATTGCTCCCCATCATAATAATGGCCCGGAGGGAATGGCATTACCTCATCGCAGGTGTCATGGAGGCCCTTCATTTCGCTGGAAAACATGATTTCTCCATTTTTGGAATAACCATAAAACATAGGACGGATACCAATAGGGTCCCGTGCAGCGAGGTATTTGTTTTCCTTCTCATCGTAAAGGACAAAAACAAATTCGGCATCCAGCAGGCGGGCAGCCTGCTCAATCCCCTTGTCCATGATTAGAGGGATAATTACCTCGCAGTCCATATCGGACTGAAAGTTATAGGTATCGGTGTATTTTTCTTTAAGTTCGCTATAATTATATATTTCGCCATTGCAAACCAGGTGGAGGTGATTATAGGAAAATGGCTGATTGCCCCGGTCGCTGGTATCAATAATTTTAAGACGGTGAAAACCCATCCATCCATTCTCCCCAAAATCGGAGGAAATTGAATTGTCCGGCCCGCGGTGCTTAATTTTATAAGAACTTCCTGCGACATTGATTTTCATTAAGGGATCGCCTCCTGTATACACAGTAAATCCGCACATATCTTCAAAATTTAAAGGTTAAGTCTACAAAAATAACATTAATTAAGTAAATAGCCAAAAAAACCTATTAAATGTCACATAAAATAAATAAATACTTATTAATTGCAATATAAAATCCTTAATATATAATAATATGTTACTTAATATTATAAATGGCTAATTTTCTTCTCATAGAATTTTTCGAATAAAAAGCCTTTTCCTGAAAATTTAAAATATTCACATATATTAATAAGTAAATATCTAAAATTCAATCAAATCGAGGTTTGATAATCCCAACTATTTTTCCTTATCTTTACCGCCTTATTCAAAAAATGGTTATTTTCGGGATGAATGCTTCGTTTTCAAAGGACTAGTTCCGAATCGACATCGTTTAAATTATAAAACTAATCTTAAAAGACAATTTAATGGAAACAGCAGACGTAGTTCAGTCCGTGTACGTGAATTCAGTTGTGAAGGAGTTTTGGCTCATTCCGGTTGCTTCAGTACTCGCGCTTATTTTTGCATGGTTTTTCTTCAAAAACATGATGAAAAATTCTGAAGGGACAGATCGAATGAAGGAGATCGCCCAATATGTAAGGGAGGGTGCCATGGCATACCTAACCCGTCAGTATAGGGTAGTGGGCCTGGTCTTTATTGTACTCATTGTAATCCTGACTGCTCTGGCCTATTTTGGGGTCCAGAATCCTTTCGTCCCGGTAGCTTTCCTTACCGGAGGTTTTTTTTCCGGATTGTGCGGATATCTGGGGATGAAAACAGCCACCTTCGCTTCCGCAAGGACCGCTCAGGGTGCCTCGCAGTCGTTGAATAAGGGGTTACAGATTGCCTTCCGCAGTGGTGCGGTTATGGGACTTGTGGTAGTCGGCTTTGGGCTCCTGGATATTTCATTATGGTACCTTATTTTAACCAAGGTCGTTTATACACCGGAGCATATGCAAACCGGACTTCATTTTCTGGGTCTTGATTTTGTCCATGCCGGGATTGGACAGAAAGAAAAAATGATCGAAATTACCGCCACCATGCTTACCTTCGGAATGGGGGCATCGACCCAGGCACTCTTTGCCCGTGTGGGTGGAGGTATTTATACTAAAGCGGCCGATGTCGGGGCTGATCTTGTGGGGAAAGTTGAAGCAGGTATCCCTGAAGATGATCCGAGAAATCCCGCTACCATTGCCGATAACGTTGGGGATAATGTAGGGGATGTGGCCGGTATGGGGGCTGACCTTTATGAATCGTATTGCGGTTCTATTCTGGCTACTGCTGCGTTGGGCGCGGCGTTGCCGGGATTGACCGGAGAAGCCCAGATAACCTCAGTGGTGGCCCCTATGTTGGTCGCCGGGATTGGGATATTACTCTCTATCATAGGCATTTTTATGGTGCGTACCAAGGAATCCGCTACCCAGAAAAACCTCTTAAATGCACTGCTCATTGGAACCGGTGGAAGTTCGGTGCTGATTTTATTGGCCATGGCCGGTATGGCTTACCTTGAGTGGATTACCTGGGGCGTTTTTGGTTCGGTGGTTGCCGGACTTGCCGCAGGAGTGATCATTGGTCAGGCCACAGAGTATTACACTTCCGATGAATACGGGCCAACGAAAGGAATTGCCGGACAAACAAGACAAGGGCCGGCAACTACCATTATTGATGGGATCGCCGTGGGGATGTATTCCACCTGGATCCCGGTTGTTACCATCACCCTGGGTATAATTATTTCATTCTGGTCGGCAGGAGGATTCACTGAATTTGCCAATGGTGTATATGGTATTGGCTTTGCTGCAGTAGGGATGCTTTCTACACTGGGAATAACCCTGGCTACCGATGCATTCGGTCCCATTGCCGATAATGCCGGGGGAAATGCAGAAATGGCCAAATTGCCCAAGGAGGTCCGTGAACGCACTGATGCACTGGATATGCTTGGAAATACAACTGCTGCAACAGGTAAAGGTTTTGCTATCGGTTCTGCAGCATTGACGGCTATGGCTCTTCTTGCCGCTTATATGGAAGAGGTGAAATTATGGATTGGCAAAATGGCCAATGGAACCGTGGATCAGCTCAAGCAAATCGGAGATGTGGTATTCTATACCGGCGATGTTGCACCGGCAGTTGATCAGGGACAGCGGGCAGTGGCAATCTCCACTGCGCACATCCAGGATTTCGTGGAAGCTTACAACCTTTCCATTTTTAATCCGATGTTATTGGGCGGGCTCTTTATTGGTGCCATGATGGCCTTTGTGTTCTGTGCGATGACTATGAAAGCTGTCGGTCGCGCTGCAGGCGCCATGGTGGATGAAGTCCGTCGTCAGTTCAGGGATATTCCCGGTATCATGGAAGGCACCGCAGTTCCTGAATATGCCAAATGCGTCGCAATTTCAACAAAAGGGGCACAACGTGAAATGCTTGTTCCTTCCCTGATCGCCATTATTGTTCCTATTTTTATCGGGCTCGTACTGGGTGTTGCAGGGGTTACCGGATTGCTTGCCGGTGGACTGACCGCAGGATTTACCCTCGCTGTTATGCTGAACAATGCCGGTGGGGCTTGGGACAACGCTAAAAAATATATTGAAAAGGGTAATTACGGCGGAAAAGGAAGCGAAGCCCACAAGGCTGCAGTTGTTGGAGATACCGTCGGAGATCCATTTAAAGATACTTCCGGACCTTCACTTAATATCCTTATTAAACTGATGACCATGGTTTCTGTTGTAATGGCAGGACTTACGGTTGCAGTTAATTTGTTGGGATAATTTAAAACAGGTTTTTCAAAATAGTAAACCCCGGTTCATTTATGATCCGGGGTTTTTGCTATTATGCCCGGCAGTGCCGGTATTTCTACAAATAATAGATATCAATATTTAGCCGGGCATTTTGTAAACCTCTGCTTTCTTTTCAAATTCACGCCAATGATTTATACTCTACAAAATTTATATCCATCCAAATCAAAACCAACGCTTCCACTTCATGTAAAGAAGCATTAAACCAATAATCACCAAACAGAATGTCCAGAAAACAACAAAACTATATCTCCAGTCCAATCCGGGCATATGACTAAAATTCATTCCGTAAACTCCGGCTAAAAATGTAAGGGGAATGAATATTGTCGCCACTACCGTAAGGGTTTTCATCACCTCGTTCATTCGGGTACTTAAGCCCGAAAGATGAATATCCATAAGGTCTTTAAGGTTTTCGCGGTAATTTTCCACCGAGGAAAGAATATGTCCGACATGGTCTGAAATATCCTGAAGATAAATCAGGGTAGACCTTCGAAGAAGTCCTGAAGGATTCGTGCGCAACCGGCCCAGATCATCACGAAAGGGAATGCTGATTCTACGGAGAGTATTTATATTTCGTTTGATATGAATGATCTTTTGAGTGATGTCAATCTCCGATTTTTTATAGGTCTTGTTATCGAGAGCATCAATTTCTTCCCTTAAGGTATTTGACACATTCATGTATTCATCAATGGTCAGATCAATGAGCCGGTAAAAAAGATGGTCTACTTTAAAATTCCTCAATGTTCCTGTATTATTTTGAATACGTTCTTTAATCCCTTCGAATACAGGATTTTTCCTTTTTTCATGAAAGGAGAGTACAAGGCCGTCTTTGAGGATCAGGCCAATATGGCTGATTTGAATTTTCTGGTTCTTTTTATAGGAGAGGTGTTTCAGGGTCAGGAAATAATAATCTTCAAAGGCTTCAAATTTTGGAAGGTGGTTCAGATTTTGAATATCTTCCTGGGTTAAGTGATGAATCCCGTAAAACTCAGAAACCTCCTTTATCAAATTAGGATCCATCAGGTCCATATCAATCCATAGCACCGATTCCTCATCAGGAAATTTTATGGATTTTAGTTCGTCCACAGATTTCAATGAGGCCGATTCTGCTGAATTGCGGTTGTAAATAGTTGTCTCGATCATATGGTCTATGGTAACAGGTTTATTCAACCCTCAGATCCCTGTCTTTGGGGTACTTCACTTCATAGCTCAGCACCAGCTTCCGTGTTTCGCCTGGTTTTATGTTCAGGTTCCAGCTTACCTCTCCTTTCAGGGAATCCAGTTTACCCCCTGATAATTCGGTTACCTTAACCTCTATTTCCTTGTCCTGGGAAACAGGCACCTGATCCAGTACTTTTATATCCACGGCCTCTGACTTGGTATTCCGGATTGAAATCTCCCAGGAGCGGGTTTCTACCCGATTGTTGCCCAGGAACTTATTACCCGAATAATCTTTTCTCTTCTCCCGGGTAACCACTATTCCCTGGTCCCGGCCCAGCGAAAGTCTCAGGGTATCTTTTACCATCCCCGGATTAATATAGGAAGTACCCACAAAGGTGTTTTCGAAATAGAGATTGGCATCTCCGTCCAACAGATTATACTGTTCCCAGTCGTGTATCCCCGCCATCAGAAATGCATTCTGATCGAGTTTGGGGACAGTTTGGAAGTTATACTCAGCAGGGAGCTCGATCCTTTGTACTTCTATGGTTTTGGCCTCACCCCCGGAGGGAATGTCGTAGGGTATCTCCACATCGAATCGCATGCTGGTGAGATTCTGGTTTACCCGTACTTCTGCGCCCCTTGCCATTCTCTCCATTGCAGGAGAAGCAGCGGGCATCTCCTGAAGTTCCATTTTATCCTGGGCCGATTTCTTCCTGTCGTACATTACCACCGGGGGAGGGGGCACGGAAAAATCAAGGGTATAGGGATATAATTCAGGAACATTGCCCGAACGGTTTGGGGTCGCATTGGAGAAACTCAGTTTGACATTCTTCCAGTCCACGCCGGTATTTTGGGACAGGTTTGCCTTATAGATCATTCCCACAGGCGCATTGAGTTTATCGACCCTGATATCATAGGATGGATACCATCCTGCTGCATTGACCAGATAAGAAATTTCGAACCGTGCCGGGAGGGAAGCAGCACTTTTGACAACAATCTGGATCTGATGCGAAGGGAGTTTGTTTCCGGCCTGAATCTGGTTCAATTGTTTTTGCAGTTTTTCAAGCTCTTCCTGTAATTTTTTGAGGTTCCGCTGCTTTTCCACAATAGAATTGCGGACTTGTTCCAGGTTTGTGCTATAAAAATTATAGAGGTTTCTAAAGCTCTCCACATCAAGGTTTTTATCTTTCCCGCTTATCACTCTGTTGGCCATCAGGAAAGCCTCTTTTTCTTTGAGGATACCAATGGCGGTACTTACATCTTCGATTTTGAGTTGCAATTCTTCCATTTTTTTTCGGAGTTCCCGGACTTCTTCGTTTTCCTCCAGATTAGTGATATAATTTGATTTATGATTGACGGAAAGCACCGTAAAATTCCCATAGCCTTTTACCTGAAGGCTTTGGGGATCAATATAGGGCGATATATTCCCAATGTTTAGGATGCTCCTTCCTGTACTTAGATTAGTTTGCGCGGTTTGCCTGATTTGTGCTGAATTCTGAAAAACTGTGACATGCTCTATAGAAGAATTGATGTTTTTTTCTGTATCTTCCTGAGAGAAAAGAATACTCAGGTTAAAAAGGAGAAAGGCAATTACCAAAGGGAATGTTTTCATGGTTTTTAACATTAAATTAAAAATCGGGATGGGGTAAAAATTTCTTTTAACAAGAATGATGCCGTGTAATCCACTCATTATCTTTTTTAATCAGCCCGGTATTTTTATCTCAGCCTGGTTTCCGGGTACTTAACTCATGAAGCTGATTTTCTCTGCCATTCCATCAGGATTGGATGGTCAAACATGTGGGTTCATTATTTAATTTCTTTCCTGGTGAGGTATTCTAACAGCCTGACCTCCTTTCCATCAAATACGGCATAAGTGAAATTGATGAACCAATCACCGAGATATATAATCCTTGTGTTGCCAAGGTAATGATTAATTGCGACATGACGATGGCCATATATGAAATAGTCAAAGTATTGGTTTTCGAGAATCTCTTTTGAATGAAGGATCAGCAGTTCCTTATCCTCCCCTAAAAACGGAACATAATTCCCTTTGGAAAACCGGCTGTGTCTGGACCAGCGATGAGCAAAACCAGTGGCGGAATTGGGATGTATCCGGGCGTAAAGCCATTGGAGCAGAGAGCTGGTAAAAATGGATTTCAGCAATTTATACCATTGATCGTCGGGTCCCAATCCATCGCCGTGGGCAAGATAAAAGCTTTTCCCTGCAGCTTCAAGGCAGTAAGGTTTTCTATGTATGGTCACTCCAATTTCTTCAGGAAGGTAATCGAAAGCCCAGACGTCATGGTTACCGGTAAAAAAATGGACAGGTATGCCGGAATCGCAAATCTCGGCCACTTTACCCAGAAATCGGACAAATCCGCGTGGCACAACCTTTTTATACTCAAACCAGTAATCGAAAATATCGCCCATCAGGTATATTTCGGTAGCATCGGTTTTTATCTCATCGAGCCATTTTACCAGGAGCTTTTCCCGCTGAAGGCTTTTTTCCCGTGGCGGCAATCCGAGATGCGCATCTGAAACAAAATATATTTTCGGGGTTTTTTCCGGCATTTTAGTGTTTAAAGAATATTATCCAGCCATTTTTGCAGCTCTTTCCCATAAATATCCCTGGCTAAAACTTCACCCGATTTGTTAATAAGGTAGCTGGCAGGCAACGATTTAACATTATATATCCGCGCTGCTTCCGATGCACTTTCATCGAGATCAATCACATTTACCCAGTCCAACTCATCAAACCTTATTGCTTTTAACCATTCAGATTTATTCTTGTCCAGCGATACAGCATAAACCTCAAAACCATCCTTTTTGTTTTTCTTATATAGTTCAAGCAAGGAGGGATTAAGGTTCCTGCTTTCTTGCGAAAATGAGGCCCAGAAATAGAGCAATACTGTTTTTCCCTTAAAGGAGGATAGGTTTATGGAGTCGCCATTTGTATCCGGCAAATTGATATCGGGGAGGCCGGAACTGGCTGTAGCCATCTTCTGGCTTAACAGAGAGAGGTTATAATATTTATTTTCAGCTGCCCGTGCATCGGCAACAAACGATTGTACGAAAGGGGCATCAGGATACCTGACAGAAAGCGAGTCGGCGACGATTTTCATATACTGTATGTCCCGGTTTTCGCCCAGGATGAGCTGCCCGGGAGCAATGGTCTGATATAAAGCATAAATACTGGCAAGGGAATTAAGATTTTCAATAATGAATTGAATGGAAAAATCCCGCTGTTCTTTCATGATCTGTTTTCTACGGGTAATATAATCGCTTGCCTGATTTTCACTTACGGTAGATAATGCCCCATATTGTTCGTCCAGTTCAGAAAGTTTTTTCTTCGTATCCTGCTCTTTCTCCACCAGCCTTCTTACATTCTCGGAATCCGGCGATCCATTAAGGGCATAATCCTTATGGATATCTGAATAATCGCCTTTTAAAGTAATCCTTTCGCCGGGACGGGTAATCATATTGATCATCTCTCCTTGATCATTCCTGAGCATATATATTCCGGGATGGGCGGGCCTGATTTTAAAACGGAAACTTCCATTCTTACTGGTTTTCATGGAATCGAGCACTTCAGCTTTATTTATATCCAGGTAGTCAAGATAGACCATATCCCTGCTGCTGTTTTGAAGTTCACCTTCAATAATAGTTACATTTTGTCTGTTACATGAAAAGTTCAAAAAGATAAAGAGGATGAAAGGTACCGCGTATTTTCTCATTGGTTAAAAATTTCTTCAAGTTTAATAAGTAAGGAATCATTGAACAGGTTTTTCCCTATAATCGTCCCCTTCGGACCAATTAGAAAATTGGAAGGGATCGTGGTAATTCCAAAATGATTGACCACAGGGGAATCCCATCCCATTAAATCGCTCCCCTGTAGCCATGGTGAAAGGTCTTCCTCCAGGGCCGCAATCCATTTATCTTTGGAATTATCGAGAGATACCTGAACTATTTCAAAGCCATAATCATGAAATCTGTTATACGCAGATAAAAGAAATGGGTTTTGTTTCCTGCAGGGGGGGCACCAGGAGGCCCAGAAATAGAGAAGCACGTATTGGCCCTTCAATTCACTGAGGCTTATCGTATTTCCTGTTTGGGAGGGAAGCTCGAAATCGGGGGTAGTATTTCCTCTTTCTAAAAAATTTTTGTGGGAACTCTTTTGGCGCAACAGGAGATTTTTGACCTCCTCGTGAAAGCTTATAATCGGTTCCGTATCAGGAAATCGGGCATACAGCAGAGAATCTGTTTGCCGATATAGTTCCAGGTCCTCCATGGGATCAAAAACACCTATCCCAGGCCCAAGCCTGTTTTTTAATGCTAAAAAAGAAACCAGTGAACCTTCATGCTGACGGATAAGCTTGAGGGAAAAAGCGCGAAGGGAATCTTTAGCTTTATCGTACTCCGCCTTAAGCTTAAGTTTGATTTCAGTATAGTCTTCACGGTTAATGCTCTTTTTGCTAATTTGAGCCAGGGAATCAGCAGTATGCAGGAAAAGTTGTGTGGCTTCATTGAGCTGTTGGGTCGCCTCTGAATCACCGGAGCCTGTAAGATGAAAGAATCTAAAACCGGGGGCAACGCTCTGAATGAAGATTGAATCCCCCGGGGAAGCAGGAAAGATGACCCGGTTCCCCCTTTCATCCTGTAGGGCAAAAATAGCCGGAAACTGTTGTTCAAATTTAAACAGGCAAGCCTCGCCATTATCGGTTTGCATGGAATCTTTGACCATCAGTCCCGTCGATTTGTATTCTGAAATAGTCAAAAAAGCATGCGCCGTATCAAACAAATCGACCATGACAACTGTTTGCTGGGGAAAGGTGCTTTGGTATGAATTTTCCTCTTTTTGAGGCTGACACGCAACTACAAGAAAAAGAAAGATAAGTCTGAAAGGTAAAAGTTTCATTAACTCCTGGTTGATTAAATCGCAGATATAGCAAAATTCATACAAAGATCAATCTTCGGCTTAGGATCATTTGCTTTTACTGAGGATTTCGCTTCAAATATACTACATCATGGATTATTTCTCTGAGGGAAAACCTTAAAATATGTAAAAAGCGCTTCATGAGACTAAAGGTTTTACCTGCATTATCGTATAGAAGCAAAAAAAATCTATCTCCGGTGCTTTTTTAATAAGAATAGATCCCTGTTTAATCTGGTAAAGGAGAAAACTATGGGTATCAGAATTATTAACGATATCTTTCAAATAAAGCATATCTTTGTAAATGTTTAAAATAATCTAAAAAAATGGGATATCTGCAGTTTGAAAAAGGGCAGCTAACCAATCTGGAATACTCCCTTGGAAGGGAAATCATCCGGACCAACAGGGCTGGCTCTTATGCATCATCCACTATAATCGGTTGTAATACCAGGAAATATCATGGGCTGCTAATTTGCCCCTGTCTCAACGACAGCAATGAGAAATACCTTTTGTTATCCTCACTGGATCCTACGATCGTCCAACACGACCAGGAGTTCAATCTTGGTATACATAAATACCAAGGGGACCTCTATATTCCCCGGGGGCATAAATATGTGCGTGATTATCAGGCCGATATCCTGGAAACTGTAAGTTACCGGGTAGGGGATGTTCAATTCAGAAAAGAAACACTGCTATCAGAACGCCAGGAACAGGTTTTAATCAAGTATACTCTTGACGATGCCCATTCTCCCACCACAATCCGCTTGCAGCCATTTCTGGGTTTCAGGAAGATTCATGAACTGAGCAAAGCAAATTTGTATGTCAATACGAAATTCCGAAAGACGAAAAACGGTATCATTTCCAGATTATATGATGGATTTCCCTCTTTGTATATGCAATTTTCAAAAAGTGTGGATTTCGTTCCCCTGCCCGACTGGTATTACAATATTGAGTATATGGAAGAACAGAAGAGGGGTTATGACTACAAGGAAGATTTGTATGTTCCCGGATATTTTGAATTTCGGATGAAAAAAGGCGAAAGCGTTGTCTTTTCGGCTTCCGTCAAAGAAGCTGAACCGGCCGATCTAAAGAGAAAATTTGTTTCCGAGATTAAAAAACGTACTGCACGGGATAGTTTTAAAAATTGCCTGATCACCTCTGCGCAGCAGTTTCTCGTGAAAAAGGAAAAGGGCACCGAAATTATATCAGGTTATCACTGGTATGGAACTTATGGTCGGGACACATTCATTTCACTGCCCGGTATTACCCTGGCTACCGGAAACCTGAAACTTGCCCGGGAGGTGTTTGACACGATGATTCATAAAATGAAAGATGGCCTTTTCCCAAATAAGGCAGTCAGCGACAAATTGCTCTATAATTCAGTCGATGCGCCCCTTTGGTTTATCTGGAGCCTTCAGCAATATGAGAAATACGATGACCAGGCCAATATCTGGAAAACTTACGGTAAGGCGGTCAAATCTGTCTTAAATGCCTTCCGCCTGGGGACGCAATTCAATATCCACATGCAGGAAGACGGGCTGATCTACTCCGGGGAAGAGGGACTTGTACTGACCTGGATGGATGCCGTGACCCCTGATGGGCCCGTGACTCCCCGTACTGGTCTCGTAGTGGAGATTAATGCCTTATGGTATAATGCAGTATGCAAAAGTATCGAATGGGCAAGAGAGGCTGGAGACAAACATTTTGAAAAAGAATGGGAAAACCTGCCTGAAAAGATCAGGGAATCTTTTGCCTCCACCTTCTGGTATGCCGAAAAAGGCTATTTGTATGATTATGTGAACGCCGACATTAAAGATTTTTCCGTAAGGCCAAATCAGGTTATTGCTGCTTCCGTAGAATATAGTCCCATTAATATAGAAATGAAGAACAGCATTTTGGAGGTGGTAAAGAGTGAATTGCTGACAGCCAAAGGCATCAGGTCACTTTCACCCAAAAACCTTAAATATGTAGGTAATTGTGAGGGCGATCATATCCAAAGAGACAAGGCTTATCATCTGGGGTCAGTATGGCCATGGTTGCTGGAACATTTCGTGAAAGCCTACATGGATGTGCATAAGAATTCAGGCATCAGTATCGCCAAACAGATTTATTATGGTTTTGAGGAAGAGATGATGTCTCATGGCATAGGTTCAATATCCGAAATTTATGATGGGGATCCCCCATATTATCCACGTGGGGCTATTTCCCAGGCCTGGAGCGTTGCCTCACTTTTAAGGATCAACGAAATGATAGAAATTTATGAAAGGAAAAGGGAACTTGAATTACTTAATTCTAAAGTTTAATACTATGCGAAGATGAGGGTTTTAATGTTTGGTTGGGAATTTCCTCCTCATATTTCCGGAGGATTAGGCACCGCATCTTACGGTCTTACGAAAGGTATGTCCAAAATCAAGGATCTTAAGATCCGCTTCGTGGTGCCAAAAGCCTGGGGAGATGAAGATCAAAGCCGCATGGAAATTCTTGGGGCCAATGAGGTTGAAGTGAACCGGAGACTGATTAATTACGAAGGTTTTTTGAATGAAATAGAATACCTCGAGGTCAATTCCCTTCTTGTTCCTTACACCGATCCGGAAGAGTATGAGAATAAGGTTAAGGAAGCGCGGGAACACGGCACGACCTATATTCAGACCAGTTTTATGGGCAAATTGCCTTTCAGTGGAAAATATGGTGATAATCTTTTTCAGGAGATCGCGAATTACGCAATAGTTGCTTCCATCCTGGGGGAAAGCGGTGATTTCGATATTATCCATTCCCATGACTGGTTGACCTTTCCAGCCGGAATCGCTGCCAAAAAAGTTTCAGGTAAACCTTTGGTAATTCATGTTCATGCTACGGATTTTGACCGAAGCGGGGGAAATGTCAACCCCTCCGTATTTAGAATTGAACAACAGGGAATGCGGGCTGCCGACAAGATCATTGCCGTTTCAAACCTCACCCGCAATACCATAATTGAAAAGTATGGTATTGATCCTGAGAAGGTTGTAACTATTTACAATGCTGTCGAACCCATCAACGATGAAGAGAGAAAGGAAATCAAAAAATCTATCGACGATAAGATTGTTACATTTCTGGGAAGAGTCACACTTCAAAAAGGCCCTGAATATTTTGTCGAGGCGGCATACAAAGTATTGCAAAAAATGGATAATGTGAGATTTGTCATGGCGGGTTCCGGGGAATTGTTAAATAAGATGGTGTTGCGGGTTGCTTCGCTTCGGATCGCGGACAAATTTCATTTTACAGGTTTTTTAAAGGGAAACGATGTCGACCGGATGTTTGCTGTCAGCGATGTTTATGTAATGCCTTCCGTGTCTGAACCATTTGGTATTTCTCCCCTTGAGGCGATGCAGAGTAATGTTCCCGTGATCATTTCCCGTCAGTCTGGTGTTGCTGAGGTGTTAACCTATGCCGTAAAAATTGATTTCTGGGATATTGATGCCATGGCCGATGCAATATACGGCCTGCTCAATTACAGCGCTCTTTCTGATATGTTTAAAACTTATGGAAAAGAAGAGGTCGATAGTATGAAGTGGGAAAATTCCGCCATGAGAGTATATGAAGAGTATAAAAGTGTATTAAAACAGCTCCATAATTAAGAAACTATGGGAACAATTTGTTTGTATTTTCAAATCCATCAGCCATTTCGTTTCAGGAGGTATCGATTTTTTGATATTGGGAACGAACATTACTATTATGATGACTATCTCAACGAAAGCATCATGCGAAAAGTGGCCGACAAATGCTACCTGCCGGCCAACAGGCTTATGCTTGAGCTCATTAACAAGTATCCCGGAAAGTTTAAATTAAGCTATTCAATCTCCGGCATTGCTCTGGACCAGTTTGAACTCTATGCCCCGGAAGTCATCGATTCTTTCAAAGAATTGTCTAAGACCGGTCAGGTAGAATTCCTCTCTGAAACTTACGCCCATTCTTTGGTGGCTTTAAAGAACGTGGATGAATTTAAGAGACAGGTGGGCGAGCACCGGGATAAGATGGTCACTCTCTTCAATTATGAACCGAAAGTATTTAGAAATACAGAGCTGATCTATTCAGATGAAATTGGGGCAATGGTGGCCTCATTGGGGTATAAAGGAATGCTGACAGAAGGCGCAAAACATATTCTTGGCTGGAAAAGTCCAAACTTCCTCTACGCCAATGCTATCAATCCCCGTTTAAAGGTTCTTCTTAAAAACTATAAGCTAAGCGACGATATTGCTTTTCGGTTTTCAAATAAATCCTGGTCCGATTATCCTCTTACTGCGGAGAAATTCGCAGGTTGGTTAAAAAATACTGATAAGAACGATGATACCATAAACCTCTTCATGGATTACGAGACTTTTGGTGAGCACCAATGGGCTGAAACCGGGATTTTCGAATTTATGCGTGCTCTGCCTGCTGCCGTGTTTAAGCATTCAAAGTTCACTTTCTCGACACCCTCAGAACTTGTGGAAGAACTACAACCGGTAGCTGCCGTGAATGTCCCGAATCCGATCAGCTGGGCTGATGAAGAGAGGGATTTGACTGCCTGGCTTGGGAATCCAATGCAGGAGCAGGCGTTTAATAAATTGTACAGCCTGCTTGATAAGGTGCACGGGATTGAGGACAATACCCTTAAAACGGATTATCGGTACCTGCAGGTGAGCGATCATTTTTATTATATGTGCACCAAATTCTTTTCTGATGGAGATGTGCATTCCTACTTTACCCCTTTCGATACCCCCTATGAGGCTTTCATTAATTATATGAATATCCTGAGCGATTTCGAAATACGATTAAATGCCGCGCTTGTAGATGGGGAAAACACGGAGGTCATGAGATTGAGCAAGATTATTGCAGAGAAGGACGACCAAATCCATAAATTCGAAAAGCAACTACTTGCTGTACAACAGGGAGCGTTCATTCAAAAGAGCGGGGAGAAAGAATTGGTGAAAGTAAAAAAGGGACTCAGGGCTAAACCGAAGCCTACGGTGGATAGCAATGCCCAAACCCGTCCGAAATCAGAAAAAACGACTAAAGAGAGTGCTAAAACAGCCCAAAAGGCGAAGGCAAAATCGATTGTTGTTCCCGCCACCAAACCTAAGTCTATCTTTAAAGAGCCCATTGTTACGCCTCCACCTAAACCAAAACGGACAACCGCTTCAGGAACAAAATCACCAGCAGCAAAACCCCTTAAAAAATCTAAAGAAAAACAATAAACAAACCACGTCGAAAAACCTCTTGGAATTGATGGCTTTTTTCCTCAGTGCAGGAAGAATTTATTGGCTTTGCAATAAACAAGCAGGAAACTACGATGTTAATAAAAAAACTAATTCCTTAAGAAAAACATGAACCGTTTAACCCCTAATTATTTATTTGAAGTCAGCTGGGAAATTTGTAACAAAGCCGGTGGCATTCATACTGTAATCGCCACCAAATCACTCACCCTTGAAAAGAAATATGGCGATAAATACATATTGATAGGACCGGATGTATGGCGTGACAGTACCGAACATCCCGAATTCAGGGAGGATCCGACTGTACTATCAGGCTGGAAGCAAAAAGCCATTTCTGAAGGCCTCCGGGTTCGGGTTGGCCGTTGGAAAATCCTTGGAAATCCTATTGTTATCCTGGTGGATTTTACCACCTTCTTTTCCAATAAGGACGAAATATTCAGCAAATTCTGGGAGCTGTATAAGCTTGATTCCATTGCTGGCCAGTGGGACTATATAGAGCCCTCTTTATTTGGATATGCTTCAGGCAGAGTAATCGAGAGTGTGGTAAAATACCATCTTACTTCCCATGATAAAGTTGTTGCCCAGTTCCACGATTGGACAACCGGGGCCGGCCTCCTTTATTTAAAGATGAGTATTCCTCAGGTAGGGACTGTATTCACTACCCATGGGACTGTTGTCGGCAGGGAAATAGCTGAACATGGTCAGCCTCTTTACAGCCAGCTCGATGAATATGACGTGGACAGCAAAGCAGCGGAGTTTCATGTTGTCTCCAAACAATCAATGGAAAGGGCTTGTGCGACGAATGCAGATGCATTTACAACAATTTCAGATTTAACCTCCATTGAATGCAATCATTTTCTCAAACGGGAAATAGACGTTGTGCTTCCCAATGGTTTTGAGGATAGTTTTGTCCCTTCTTCCGAAGAGTTCGATGCCAAAAGGAATAATGCACGTGAAGTTTTGTTAAAAGTCGCCGCCTCGTTGTTTGGAGAGCCCATAGCAGATGATGCTCTTTTAATAGCCAATTCCGGAAGGTATGAATTTAAAAATAAAGGGATTGATCTTTTTATCGAATCCCTGGGAAAATTAAAAAAGGATTACAGCGGGAAAAGGGAAATAGTTGCTTTCATGCTCATTCCGGCAAGCCATTATGGCCCCCGGAAGGATGTTCTGGAAAAAATGAAAAATCCTGATGGGACCGTTACCGGGGACAGTTACCTCACCCATAATCTTCACTATATTGAGCAGGACCAGATTATAAGCCACATCCAAAAATTCAATTTAAGCAACACTACCGGGGATAAGGTGCGTATTATTTATGTCCCTGCCTATTTAAATGGAGAGGATGGAATATTCAACCTAAGCTACTTCAATCTTCTCATTGGCTTTGACCTTACCCTGTTTCCTTCCTATTACGAACCCTGGGGATATACCACTTTAGAAAGTCTTGCGTTTCATATTCCTTCCCTGACCACTTCGGTTACCGGTTTTGGCCGTTGGGTCATTAAGCAGTTCAAGCAACCTGAACCAGGCCTTTTTGTTTTACACAGGGACGATTATAATGAAAATGAACTGAAGGAGGGCATTGTAACCGTTATTAAAAACATGTCCGTACTTAGTGTTGCTGACATGAATGGTGCCCGGGAAAAAGCATTCCAAATCTCCCGGTCAGCTTTGTGGTCCGACCTTATTGAAAGGTATTACGACGCTTTCAATGTGGCACTCCGGGAGGTTTCCGGCCGGGTACCCCGTTTCGTCGAAACAGAACGTGTGGAGGTTTTGCCCACCATGGAGGAATACAACGGCCGTACCCCGGTTTGGAAAAAGGTTATTGTCCAGCAAAATATACCTGACAAATTAAAGCCCCTGGAAGAACTAAGCCGGAACTTATGGTGGAGCTGGAACCCAAATGCCATTGAGCTTTTTTCTGATCTCGATCCGGAGTTATGGGAGCAAACACAGGGAAATCCCATCATGGTGCTTGACAAACTTTCATACAAACGGTTTTTACGTCTTGAGAAGGACGAAAAGTTCCTGGAAAGAATGAAGGGTGTTTATGAAGAATTCAGGGCATACATGGCCTCAGCAAAATATGAAAACCCGGAGATAGCCTATTTTAGCATGGAGTATGGATTGCATGAATCTCTAAAGATATATTCCGGAGGCCTCGGGCTTCTGGCCGGGGATTATCTGAAGGAGGCCAGTGACTCGAACGTGAATATCACAGCCATCGGACTTCTCTATCGCTACGGTTATTTTACCCAGGCCCTTTCCGCTTCAGGCGAACAGGTTTCCTTAAATGAGCCCCAGCAATTTTCAAAAATGCCTGTGACCCCATTGCTCGACGAGGATGGAACGTGGAAAGAGATTTCAATAGTCCTGCCAGGACGTGACCTCAAAGCCCGGATATGGAGGGTTGATGTTGGACGGGTAAAGCTTTACCTCCTCGACACTGATTTCGAGGATAATATGGAGCAGGACAGGAGCATCAGCTATCAACTCTATGGTGGCGATAATGAAAACCGATTTAAACAGGAAATTCTCCTTGGTATTGGAGGGATAAGGGCATTGAAACTAATGGGCCATGAACCGGATCTTTTTCATTGCAATGAAGGACACGCGGCTTTTATCGGGATAGAGAGATTAAGGGAGTATATCCAGATTCAGAACCTTACCTTCCCTGAAGCGCTTGAAATTGTCCGTGCTTCCACCCTGTTTACCACACATACCCCCGTACCTGCCGGCCACGACTATTTTGAAGAGGATATGATGAGGGCATATATCTCTCATTACCCTCCCCGCTTAAAAATTACCTGGGAGCATCTGATGAACCTGGGAAAGATGCACCCGAATACCAGTGGTGAAAAGTTCTCGATGAGCGTCCTGGCAGTAAATCTTTCCCAGGAAGTTAACGGCGTTAGCCGCTTGCACGGAGAGGTGAGCCGGAAAATGTTTGCCGATATGTGGAAAGGATATCTTCCTGAAGAAGTTCCCATTGGACATGTTACCAACGGGGTGCATCTGCCTACCTGGGTTTCGCGTCGCTGGAGGGATCTTTACAAACAGCATTTTGATACTGATTTTTGCCAAAAACAGGCAGATAGGTCGATCTGGGGAAAAATCAATGATATCGATCAGGCTGAAATCTGGAAAATCAGGAGTGCGGAAAGAAAGGAACTTATTGATTATCTGAAAAAACGACTAAAGAAAAATTCCGCCCGTTCCAACGAAGATCCAAAGCTTATTCTTGAAGTTCAGGAAAAATTGGATCCCCATGCACTGACTATTTGTTTTGCACGACGGTTTGCGACCTATAAACGCGCGCATCTTTTGTTCAGGGATCCGGACCGATTGGCTTCCATTGTGAACAATCCCTTCATGCCGGTCCAGTTTATCTTTGCCGGAAAAGCGCATCCCAAGGACAAGGCAGGACAGGATTTGATACAGAAAATTGTGGAAAGTTCCAAAGAAGAACGGTTCCAGGGGAAGATCATCTTCCTGGAAAATTATGAAATCCCCCTGGCTAAACGCCTGGTTCATGGGGTTGATGTCTGGCTGAATACTCCCACCCGTCCCCTGGAAGCATCGGGCACCAGCGGGGAAAAGGCTGTTATGAACGGTGTCTTGCACTTTAGTGTGCTCGACGGTTGGTGGGAGGAGGGTTACAAAAATGGTGCAGGTTGGGCCTTACAGAAAGAGAAGTTCTACGACAACCAGAATTTTCAGGATCAGCTGGATGCCGAAACAATCTATTCTCTCCTTGAGAATGAAATTGCACCTACCTTTTACAAACGGGATTTACGGGGTATTCCTATGGCCTGGGTAAATATGATCCAGAAATCTATTTCCCAAATTGCTCCTGAATTTACCATGAACAGGATGCTTTTAGACTATATCCAAAGGTTTTACAGTAAAATGTATGATCGTACCGTTAAGTTGCGCGAAAATGAATACGAGCTGGCAAGCCATATTGCCTCCTGGAAGCGTAAAATCCTTAATGCATGGAACCAGATTGAGGTAGTTTCAGTCCAGTATCCCGATATGAACAAGCATTCGATAACCATGGGCAGTTCCTATCATGGCGAACTCGTGCTGGATCTTAAAACCCTTAAGCCAGATGAAATTGGGGTGGAACTGATCATTGGGGACAGGGAATCCGAGAATGAACCCTATAAGCTTATCAGCAAGCAGGAATTCAAGGTCGAACGCTCCGAAGGCTCTAAAGTGTGGTACCTTCTCGAGACTACACCCACGGAACCGGGAATTTTCGATTATGGGATAAGGATTTATCCGAAAAACTGTCTTTTGGCACACAGGCAGGAGCTGAATATCGTACGGTGGATTTAAACCAGGTAATTTAATAATAGTAAAATTGAACAATAGGTATTTAGTAGCAGTTGCGGTAAAGCATTGAATCTGAAGTAGGGGACCTTAAACAAGATGGCGGATTTTATAAATTATCTTGAAAAAATTGAGCAGCACCCTTGATAGGAATAATCCAAATGAAACCTTTGCTCTGGGAATGAAGAAAGCTTCAGCATTGTGGATATTGAATAGCACTGCAAAATCCATGTCCGGGACGGGGAACGGTAGTGACTTCAGTTATCTTAAATACTGATTGAGATTGGATAATACCCCTATCAATGAACCCTCTTTATAGACCTCCGTTTAAACACAATCCCTGTTCTTGAAGGAAGGTAGACTTTCAGCATATATCCGGTATAAAAACTTTTTTGTGGGAAGGTGCCGTATTGTATTTTTTCGTCAATCCTACCCTGTCCGCCGAAATTTGGATGGTCGCTACTCAGGATCACCTCATAACGCCCTGAATGGCATGCGAGGCCATAATCGGGAAAGGATTGCACGGGATTAAAATTAAAGACAAAAAGGAGTCCTGCCCGTTCAAATGCTATTACCTGATCGGCACTGTTTACATGCCGGATCTCCGGCAGCGGATTACTAAGTATCTTGTATTTTTTTTCCATTTTGATCATTGATTGGTCGAAATCGGACAGGAAATGATAGCGCAGTTCCCTGTTGTGCACCAGGCTCCACTGCCGTCTGGCGTAATGATAGGACCAGTTATTCCCTTCCCGGGGGAAATCGATCCATTCAGGATGCCCGAACTCATTGCCCATGAAATTTAAATAGCCATTGCCGGAAGTGGCCAGGGTGATGAGGCGGATCATTTTATGAAGTGCTATTCCTCTGTCGATTACCAGGCTTTGAGAGGATTTATTCATATTGAAATACATCTCCTTGTCCATTAATCTGAAGATGATCGTTTTGTCGCCCACGAGAGCCTGATCGTGAGATTCTGCGTATCCTATGGTTTTTTCATCCTGCCGTTTACGTATAAGCTCATAAAACATCTCCTCGACATTCCAATTTTCATCTGCTTTCTCTTTAATAAGTTTTATCCAGTAATCCGGAATTCCCATGGCCATGCGGTAACCAAAACCAATTCCCCCATCGGCAACAGGTGATGCAAGTCCGGGATACCCACTTACCTCTTCGGCAATGCTGATATTTTGATTTCCAAGCTCCGCGATCAGCTCATTGGCCAAACCCAGGTAAGTGATGGCATCCGGATCCTGTCCGCCATCAAAATACCGGTCGTAAGAATTGAAATCACTTCCAAGACCGTGGTCGTAGTATAACATGCTGGTAACACCATCGAAACGGAACCCGTCGAACTGATATTCCCTGATCCAGAATTTCAGGTTGGAGAGGAGGAAATGAAGCACTTCATCCTTACCATAATCGAAGCAAAGGGAATCCCAGGCAAGATGGTTCCGACGCGGCCCTTCATGGAAGAACTGATAGGGGGAGCCATCATATCGTCCAAGTCCTTCTACTTCATTTTTAACGGAATGGGAGTGGATCAGGTCCATGATAACCTTCAATCCCATACCATGAGCCGCGTCAATTAATTCTTTCAGTTCATCGGGAGTCCCAAAACGGGAAGAAGCGGCAAAAAAGTTGGAGACATGGTATCCAAATGAACCGTAATAGGGATGCTCCTGAATAGCCATTAATTGAATGGTATTGTACCCTGCTTGTTTAATATAAGGAAGCACCTTCTCGCGAAATTCTGCATAGCTGCCTACCTTGTATTCCTCCGTGGCCATTCCAATATGGGATTCATAAATGAGAGGAGCTTGTTCCCCGAAATCCGGAGTTTGATTTTTCCATACATGAGGATTTTCAGGAAACCATGCCTGGGCATTGAAAATATAGGTCTTCTCATCCTGGACAACCCTTTTCGCCCATGCAGGGATACGTTCACCGGATCCGCCGGGCCAAACCATTTTAAGTTTGTATAGATCGAGATGGGAAAGACCCTCAAGGGCTAATTTTAATTCCCAGTTCCCATGCTCAAGTTGAGCGAAAGCATATTGATCATCCTCTTTCCATTCATTGAAGCTTCCCAACAGGTATATTTTTTCAGCATGGGGAGCCCATTCGCGCATGATCCAACCCTCATCAGACCTTTGGAGTCCAAAATATTCATGCCCGTTAGCGAAGGAATCAAGCGAATTCCCAAGGGCCCTTTTCTTGCTATAAATGCCCTCCTTTCGACTGTTTATCACGGATGAATAGGGTTCCAGCCAGGGATCAAGAGTAACGATCGTAGATTTATTCATAAAAAAATTAAACTTCCCTAAAATTAGCTCTTTTTCTGATTTTGGCATCAGATTTTCTTGTTTTAATCCATTTTTATGACTTCTGATGGTATTGTAATGCTATCAGTCTTATCCTTTTCATCTTTTTTGCTATTTTTGCACACTGGAAAAAATATTGAACCCGCTATTTGACATTGATAAAGAGGGTGATATCATGAAATACAGACAGGTTCCAGTTATCGGTCCAAAATTAATGATTCATTGATGAAAATCTGGCATGACATAGAGTCATTTAATGCCTTGTCTCCTGTGGTGACCATTGGAATTTTCGATGGGGTTCATTCAGGGCACCAATTTCTGTTGAATGAATTAAAAAGAAGGCAGAATCTATTGAAGGAGAGAGTGTTGTATTGACATTATGGCCTCATCCAAGGATCGTACTCAATAAGGATTCTGAATCATTGAGGTATCTGACTACCATTGAAGAAAAAATTTTTCTGTTGGAGAGAGCAAAAATTGACCATTTGTTAATCCTGCCATTTACAGTGGAGTTTGCTGCGCTGAATTCCTGTGAATTTGTGGAAAAGTATCTCGTGCATGGAATGGGGGTCAAATGGCTTCTTATTGGGCACAATCATAAATTTGGAAAAAACCGGGAAGGGGATTTTCATAGCCTGCAGGATTGTTCCCGAAGGTTTGGATTTAGAATGGATCAACTTCCCCCCTATACACTGGATGGGGAAAAGGTTTCTTCAACTTTTATCCGTGGATTTTTAAATGATGGGAAGATCACCAACGCGAACAAATACCTTGGGTATGATTATTTTCTTCAGGGAACAGTTTCCAACGGAGACCGGCTGGGCCGGAAATTAGGTTTTCCGACCGCGAATATCCAGCCTGTTGACAATCATAAACTTATACCCAGGGACGGGGTATATGCCGTTCATGTGGAGGTGGAGGGTAGCCTGCACCGGGGAATGCTGAACATTGGCTTCAGACCGACCCTCGGCCATCCGGAACCTGTAAAAACCATAGAGGTCAATATCTTTGACTTCGGAGAGGATCTGTATGAAAAACAGTTAAGCATACATTTTAGGCACCGCCTGCGCGATGAAAAAAAATTCGATAACCTTGAACAGCTAAAGCAACAGCTTGTTATAGATAGGATGAAAGCGGAACAGGTGTTGGAGGGAAAGGGTGATGAGTGATATTAAAAAATTGATAAGGTTGGAGAATTAACCGTTGGATATAAAGCAATAAAGTACCAGATATAAAGACATAAAATTAAAAACAGATTATGAGCGATTTAACAACCATGGTGGAGAGCCTTCCCTATAAGGTCAAAGATATTAAGCTGGCAGATTTTGGAAGAAAAGAAATTGAAATAGCAGAAAAAGAAATGCCGGGTCTGATGGCAGTGAGAAATAAATATGCAAAGGACAAACCTTTAAAGGGCGCACGCATCACAGGTTCCCTGCATATGACAGTTCAAACGGCCGTTTTGATCGAGACACTCGTGGAGTTGGGTGCCGATGTGCGGTGGGCCAGTTGCAATATATTTTCAACCCAGGATCACGCAGCTGCTGCTATTGCGGAAGCCGGAATCCCTGTATTTGCCTGGAAAGGGGAGACGCTGGAGGAGTATTGGTGGTGTACAGCCCAGGCTTTAACCTTTCCGGAGAGCAAGGGGCCTACCCTGATTGTGGACGACGGAGGGGATGCCACTCTGTTCATCCACAAGGGATTTGAAGCGGAAAACGATGCTTCAATCCTTGACGCAAAGGCCGGTAACAGGGAGGAAGCAGTGATCCTGAATCAGCTAAAGGCAATCCTTGCCGAAGACAATCAACGTTGGCACCGGATGGTAAGAGAGATGAAAGGGGTATCAGAAGAGACCACAACCGGTGTTCATCGTCTCTACCAGATGAAAGAAAAAGGAAAGCTGTTGTTCCCCGCCATCAATGTGAACGATTCGGTAACCAAATCAAAATTTGATAACCTTTATGGTTGTCGGGAATCATTGGCCGATGGTATCAAAAGGGCTACGGATGTAATGATAGCGGGCAAAGTTGTGGTGGTTTTGGGCTACGGGGATGTAGGGAAGGGTTGCGCTCATTCCATGCGATCGTATGGTGCCCGGGTAATAGTTACTGAAATTGACCCTATCTGTGCTTTGCAGGCTGCGATGGAAGGATATCGGGTGACCACAATTGAGGAGGCCTTGAGGGAAGGCAATATTTTTATTACCACCACGGGGAATAAAGATGTGATTACCCTTGAACACTTGAAAAGGATGAAGGACCAGGCCATTGTCTGTAATATCGGCCATTTTGACAATGAAATTCAGGTCGATGCCCTGAATGAATATAAAGAAGCCCGGAAAATAAATATCAAGCCTCAGGTAGACAAGTATCTTTTCGAAGATGGACATGCCATTTTTCTGCTTGCTGAAGGCCGGTTGGTCAACCTTGGATGTGCTACAGGCCATCCTTCCTTTGTCATGAGCAATTCATTTACCAATCAGACGCTTGCTCAGCTCGATCTGTGGCAGAACGATTATGGGATCGATGTTTATCGCCTGTCCAAAAAACTGGATGAAGAAGTTGCCCGGTTGCATTTGGCCCAGCTTGGGGTTAAGCTCACGGAATTAAGTGATGATCAGGCTGAATATTTAGGAATTTCAAAGGAGGGGCCTTTTAAACCGGAGCATTATCGTTATTAGATGAGATTTTCAGTAATTTTTCTTTTTGATCATCCTCAAGTTTGATTTCCTTATTTCCACCCCACAGATCAATGCCATCGATTGGACGGTTCTCAGCATAGTTGTATGGACTTACCCAGGGAAACTTATCTCCAATAGGGTCAAGGCAGGTGAAACAGCCTAAGGCGGGATCGTAGAATCGGAAGCCATAATCGCTTTACGCCCTCTTTTGAGCGTCCGGTGGATTTCCAGGCGCACCTCAAAACAGGTCTGTTTTCTTGGCCATATGCGGTTTTCAGGCAGCCCATGCTGGGTTGATTGTCAGCCTAAAAATAGTGTTTTTTTTCTTTTAACTGAAAAAAACTGAAAGGAAAAGGAATTAAACATTTTCAGTTAAAAGGTTCAGTTAAAAGAAAAAAAGTCCGGGATTGGTCCAGTGCAGGGCGTGCGGGGGCTGGTGCGGCTATTTAACATAACGCTATTATGGGGAGCGCCCCTTTCGACAAACATGGGGGGGTTAAAGGAAGTAGCCCGTGGGGCGGGCACCATAATGCCGCGTTATGTTGAATAGCTTGGGGCAGGCGTTGTTTGGCGTGCCCTTTGACATGCGCGGCACAATTGGCAGTTGCAAAAGGCCTGCATCCATTAAAATTCCGGCAGATAAGGCATGACAAAAAACGGCTGCGGAAGGGCTGGGCGCGGGGAGGGTTGAAGGAGCAGGTTATTTCTTATAGCCAATGGGGTTGCGGTTCTTTTGGTCCAGTTCTTCCTGTTTGGTTTTTTCGAGCTGTTTCAGGTATTCAAAAATTAGCATTATTTTATCGTCCTGCTCAATATCTTTCTTTGCAAGCTGTTCAAGCTTTAGTAGTATTTCTTTGTGTGTCGACAGTAATTCACGCATTTTGGTAAATACCCGGATTATAGCAATGTTTACCATTATAGCCCTTTCACTGTTCAAAACACTTGACAACATTGCAACACCTTGTTCTGTAAAGGCCATAGGGGCATATCTTACTCCTCCCCAATTTGAGGTGCCAAATTGGCTCCTCAAGTTTGTAAACTCATTTTTCGTCAACTCAAACATAAAATCATCGGGAAAACGTTTTATGTTACGCCTTACGGCTCTTTTTAACTGTTTTGTTTCTACTTCATAAAGTTCGGCAAGATCGCTGTCCAACATTACATTTTTATCTCTAATGGAGTATATTTTGTTCATTATTATCGCATCCGGAACGGCGATAGTGCTGTTTTCATTCATTATTGTAAATTTTATTTGTAAAACTAATATTTAAACTTGAGGTGCCTAATTGTGACCTCCAAAACTTTTAAGGTCGCAAATTGCGACCTTAAAGATTGTAATTCAAAGGATGATGTTTCTCTAATTTGCTTTGCAGCTTATCCAGATTGTTCAACTGATACCTCTCCGTTGAACTCACATACTTGTGCCCGGCCATATACTGTACCTGCCTTAGATTGTAGTTCTTCAGCCACCAGCGATCACGCTCGATCGGACCTGTTTCGGACTTTGGATCTGTGGATGGGTTTTCTGTACCCCCTTAAACATATGCAAAAGGCTGTTTTTAATATTCTCCGAACCGTTGATACTGATAAATAACTGGTCTTTTATGCGTTTTTGATTGATTGTGTCAGGTTTTCGGGCAGGCTTTGGATCATTTAGTTGTTTTAAGATCTTCGTCCGAACTTTGATTAAATACTCATTCAATTCCAAGATCTGAAAAGGTTTCAGTTCCAGTTCCCGACTACCACTTTTTCGGGTCCCGGGTATGTGGACCCTGCCTTGTTTTAATTTTACATCTGCTACATCCAGGCGGTGAAGCTCTCCTGTGGTGATGCCCTGGTAAACAAGTAAACCTAAGATCACTTTGTTCCGCTTTTCTCTTAAGGTTTTATTCGGGTAGTTCTGGTATAAAGATTCAAGGGCGGGATAGCTGATAATACCCGAGGGGAGTTTGTGGCGGATGCCTTTTATGTGCAGGTTCAGGGCAGGATTGACGATATCCGGATTATTCTTTTTTAAGTATTCATAAAAGTTTCTGATGCTGCGAAGCTTGCCGTTAATGTGCTTTTTGCTGTTTCCTTCCAGGTTGCAAAAATCAATAAAGTTCAAAAGGTCGTTGTACCTGGTATCTTCCGGTAACAGATGTTCGTTTTCTAACCAGTTTAAAAAGTAACCGGCTTATAATGATCTACCACTTTTGCGGAATCTTTCCGATGAACTTTCCTATTCATCGGTTCTCCACTTTTATTGCCCCAAGGAGCTACACGGTGCCACCTAGTAATAGTAATTTCAATTGAATCATCGTCTTCTCCTTCATATGTCTTTACAATAGTCTTATTTTCAGGACTGCTCTGTTTTGATGTTCGACCCGTATTCTTCTTGTATATTTCAGAATCCGAAGTTCCCTTAAATTCATCAGCCGCACCTTTAGCCTTTTCAAGTGCTTTATTCATCATCTCAATTCTTGAAGCGGGGAAATTCTCATGAAAAGCAGTAATTAAAATAAAAAACCAATCAATATGAAGGCTTTCAACATTTTTGTCGGTAGTTCCAACTCCAGCTGAACCAGCACCAAGCACTGTAAAGAAAAATTCCTCCTGGTACAGTTCCTCCTTGGTTTGGATCGCTCGACTTGTGAGTCCTAGAACCATCATGCCCAACTATTTTTACTTCAGGCAAAATGAAACTTATAGCCGCATCAGTTTCTCGATTTCTATTTCTTCGGGCCTCTCTTCTTGATTCTCTTCGTCTTTTAAGTTTTTGAAACCAGTTAAGATGTTCTGCCAGGCCAAAGGGATCAATATATTGGATTGGATTGTCAAGTACGTAGTTATATGGAGATTGGTTAAAGTGATATTCCGCCAAAGGATCCTGCACAAACCACCGACCTAATGCCGGATCATAGAACCGTGCCTCGTAATCGTACCAGTTAGCATTCTTTCTCCATCATCCCCATCATTTATACCAGGACAAATTTTATGCTTCCGATATAACGAAATCTATTATATGTTGGCTCAAGTATGTTCAAAGAACATTAATTACTCCTTTTTTTCCAGAACGGCCTTTAATAATAATTCCACTTTATCCTTTACTGCTTTGGCTATTTCAATGTATTCTTTCGTTTCAATGACTCCCGGAATATAAAGATCATCCGGATATCTTACAGACACACCAAATTCCGTCAGGCTTTTCAGATCAAAGTCAAAATTCTCTTCATCAATCTTTTTACACTCCAACAAAAGGTAATCCACATCATGTGTTCTCGGGAAATCAATATCATTAAAAATCAGAAAGGCTTTAAGATACTTTTCAACAGCTTGCTGAGCATGAAAACAAATCGTACTGGTATAGAATTCAATACCGGACTTTTCCAGACTTTTAATCACAGAAAAATCCTCATTAGCACGGAATATCCAGTTTCTGATATATTCTATCTTTTCCTTTCTCATAAGATAATAGCATCTTTCATGAGGTTTCGGATAATATGACCTGGCAGATTTTTCTTCCTCTCAATCTCTTCAACAGATTGGATCAATATATCGGAGCGAATATCCTGCTTTAGCAGTTCTTTTCTGATGCTGGACCTGAGGACGATTTTTTCTCTGGGAGTAATCTGATCCTTGGTTTTAACCAGGATATCATAATCACTTTCAAGATGTGCCTCGCTTCTTGCCCTGGAACCAAACAACATAATTTCAGCATCAGGCAGATATTGACTAACTGTAGCCTTTATTTTTGCTATGCTGATTACTTCCTGTCTCATCTTCAAATTGATTATAAACAAATATACAAAAAAAACAAATGAACTACATAATCCTCTTTCTGTGACATTGGTCATGATCGAATGCAACGTTCCAACTAAAGACATTTTCCTGTCAAATACGGGTATCAGAACTATACCACATCAGAAACCAGAAACGCCGGACCTACGCTGCCATGGTGAGTGCCATGGATGATGGTGTGGGATTGCTGCTGGATCAGCTGGATCAGCTGGGAATTGCAGATGAGACACTGGTGTTTTTTCTTTCCGATAACGGCGGACCGGAACCAGTTAATGCCTCCGACAATGGCCCCCTCCGGGAAGGAAAGGGTAGCCTGTATGAAGGGGGGATCCGTGTTCCGTTTGCCGTTCGCTGGCCGGGAGTGCTTCCCGCGGGAAAGGTATACGGGCATCCTGTGATCTCCCTCGATATCATGGCAACTGCTGTTGCGCTGGCAGATGCGACAACCAGCAATCCGCTGGATGGGGTCAATCTGATCCCTTACCTGTCAGGAGAAATGCCCGGTCGACCCCATGACCAATTGTACTGGAGGAAATTTGACCAAAACTGGCACGCCCTTAGGTCAGGAGATACGAAAATGCTGAGGAAGGAAGGCGCGGCACCTGAAATCTATGACCTAGCTCATGACCCGGGTGAGAAAATTAACATTGCTGGTAACAAAATGCCTGAAAACAAAACACCAAATGGAAGTCAGGGCCCGCATCGATACGGCCATGGGATCATGGCCTGCCATCTGGACACTCGGAGTGGACCGGACGTGGCCCTTCAACGGCGAAGTGGATGTAATGGAATATTACAGGATTGACGGCCATCCTGCTATTCTCGCCAATGCTGCCTGGGGCGCAGAGGACCAATCGAAACCGGTCTGGGACGACGTGAAAATACCATTTTCGGCATTTCTTGAAAAGGATCCACACTGGTCCGAAAAATTCCATACATGGAAAATGGAATGGGACGGTTCTTCTGTCCGGCTATACCTGGATGAACAACTGTTAAATGAAGTGGAAGTGAAGGCGGCCACCTATCCAGACGGGTTCAATCCGTTCAGGCAACCCCATTATATCCTGCTGAACCAGGCCATTGGCGCCAATGGGGGCGATCCATCAAATACCTGTTTTCCTCTCCGCTATGAGGTGGATTATGTGCGGGTTTATGAAAAAATACATTCACAGTAACAGACACGCTGCACAATTAGAGGACGACAAGAAAAAAACTCTTTTTGATGTGATTGATACTTTTATCCGAGAAGCAAAAGGTCGTAAGGCTGGCCCAGCTGATTGTACACCATCTGGGAATGCAGGATGGTGTCTGCCTGGTTGACGCAGATCCGGGTTTCCAGAGGCCGTTCCCCAACATCCCCATCAATTTTTGATAACCAAAAATCCACCATTAATGTACGTATTATATTCCACCAGGGGCCAGGATGCAGGACCATCTAAAGGATCACCCCCCTGTGTGAGGAGAAACCGCGATTTACAACAGGGACATTCCAGTAAACCTTCGAATTTCGGGTCTTCCGCCAGGGTACAGGAGAAATCTTCCTCAAAGGTGCAGGCTAAGTCATAGGCATGAAATTCGTCGAAGGCTTTTCGAAAGATAACGATTCCCTTAAGCCCATGCCCGGGATAAATTTTAGCCTGTTCGACACCAAGGTCCGCCAGGTCTGAATAGAGTCCCAGGGTCATATTCACCGGAACATAAGGGAATCTAAACTTTTTTCTGTCGCAGGAAGTTGTCGAAAAAAGGAAAATCCCTACCATAAAAAGATAAAAAAATGTGCCTTTTTTGAACATACGGATCTTTTTATTTGTAGGTAAAGATAAATATTCCTTACCTTTAACTCTTGTCTAAAACGAAAAAGGAACATGAAAATTGACTTCCAGACTATAATTTATCTTATAATTACCCTGGTATTTGTTATTGTGGGCTCCCTGGGTAAGAAAAAAAAGCCCGTGAACCAACAAATGGATGAAAATGCTGATCCTGACGCTATTGCTGAAATGGAACAGGAAAGCCAGCTTTTCTCTGAAAACCTGGGAAATATTCTCCGGGATACAGGGGAAAAGTTCGAAGGGATAAAAGAGGAGGGAGAGCGTATTTATCAGGATAGTCCCTTTGCCGATTATTCGGAAGAACCCAAAAGCGAATTTTATGAGGATAATATGGGAGAAAAACCACAGGAGGCAACTTTCGATTCCCCCGTTTCTACTCTCGATACCATCTATGGATCTATCGACAGAGTCGATGAGATAGAAGGGGTTTCAATGATCGATTCTTCTGAAGGGATACATGATGTGATTAAATTGACCGAAATGGGTTCGGAAAATGAACAGGCATCTACAAGCTCTCCTGTGGAAGGTCTGTTGCGCAGTTTTAGTGGCCGGGCTGCAATAATCTATTCAGAGATTCTTAACCATAAGTATTTCTAAATTAATATTTTCTCCTGAATTTAGTTTAAAATAGGAAAGCATTTTTGTCTCTAGTATAAAAAAAATATTTAATTTTGTTTAACAAAGAGTTCAGGCCGATCTGGATTCTTTTTTATTTGTTCCTAATTTAAAAGGATGACAATGGCAAAAGCAGTTTACATTACCGAGGAAGGCTTGCAGAAAATGAAGCGTGACCATGAACAACTTACTACTGTGGAAAGGCCTGCAATTTCTAAAGAAATCGCGGAAGCCCGGGAAAAGGGCGATCTGTCCGAAAATGCCGAATACGATGCGGCAAAAGAGGCCCAGGGACTCCTCGAAATGAGAATTGCCAAACTGGAGGAATTGATTGCCAACGCAAGGATCATCGATGAGTCGAGGATTGATACAGAGACGGTCCAGATACTCAACCGTGTCAAAATTCTCAACAAGGGCAATAACCAAATTGTCGAGTATCTTCTTGTTTCAGAATCGGAAGCCGACCTCAAGGCCGGTAAGATTTCAGTTACCACGCCCATTGCCAAGGGATTGCTCGGGAAGAAAATAGGCGATGTGGTAAGTGTAAAAATCCCGGCTGGCACGGTAGAGTATGAAGTTATCAATATATCCCGCTAAAAGAATTTCTATGGCAACCCTGTTCACTAAAATCGCTAAGGGTGACATTCCATCCTATAAAATTGCGGAAGACAGTAAATATTACGCCTTCCTGGATATCAATCCCCTGGCAGCAGGCCATACCCTGGTGATCCCAAAGCAGGAAACCGATTATATTTTTGACCTGGAGGATGATCTCCTGGCCGGCATGATGGTTTTTGCCAAAAATGTGGCCTTGGCAATCGATAAATCTATGGATTGCAAACGCGTGGGCATTGCCGTTTTAGGGCTCGAAGTACCCCATGCCCACATTCACCTAATCCCGATCAATAGTATCTCCGATATTGATTTCAGCAAACCCAAGTTGAATTTGAGCAAGGAGGAATTTGAGGAGATCGCAGGGAAAATCAAAAAGAACTATACCCAGAGATGAAATATATTACCTCTGACTGTTGAGAGACGCATTGCCTTGCCTCCTGAACGAAAGGAATACCTCTTGAGTGCCATACAAGGACAGTTTTTACCGTACCTTCCCGGGATTTTTCTTAATAAAATCCGCCCATCCCCTGTAATCTGATTTAAGGATTCCTTTTCCCATTTGATAAAAATGGCAAAGAGCGGTGGCCAGGCCATCCGTGGCATCCAAATTCGGCAGGGTATCAAAATGTAAGATTTGTGAAAGAAGTGCGGCCACCTGTTCTTTAGAGGCTCCTCCATGTCCGGTAATGGACAGCTTAATTTTCCTCGGGGCGTATTCAAAAATGGGTACCGATCGGGAAAGTGCAGCTGCCATAGCCACACCTTGTGCCCTTCCCAGTTTTAGCATGGATTGCACATTTTTGCCATAAAAGGGTGCTTCGATAGCCAGTTCATCGGGCTGGTATTTATCGATGAGCAAAATGGTTTCGTTAAATATCTCCTGTAATTTCAGGTAAGGATCCCGAAGTTTATGAAGGTCCATGATCCCCATACTGATATAGGACGGTTTTTTTGAAATCACGCCAAGGATCCCGAAACCCAGAATATTCGTTCCAGGATCAATTCCCAGTATAATACTGTCGTATTGTTTCAAGCCGGCTTGTCTTTCGCTCATAAAATTTCTGGATAAATATGCCTGTGACCAGTAAAATAAGACCAAACAGGGTGCTCAGATATATTTTTTCGCCCAGGATATAATGGATAAAGATAAGAGAAATGAATGGGAAGATAAAAATGAGGTTACTTACACGATCTGTTGTTTTTGAAAATTGAAGGGCTTTAAGCCAGAAAATATAGGTCAGGCCCATTTCAAAGAGTCCGATATAAATGTCATATCCCCAGTCCCTGAGCGATTGCGGTCCTTTTTCTTCACTTACTGCCAGATAAATAAGTATAAAGAAAAGACCAAAACTAAAATTCAGAAATAGCTTCATCACTTCATTTCGCTTATCTTTCAGGTTCAACACCCAAAAGAAGGCCCATATCACTGAGGTGCTCAAAGCTAAAAACATGTAGGGTACCTGTCCAGCTTTAAAGCCCTCGCCTCCTCCCTGGGAGGAAATGAGAATTACTCCCAGAAAATTTATGAGCAGGGCAAGAAAGCTTAACCAGGACACTTTCTGTCCGAGAAGGGGGATGGAAATCAGCACAAGGATTATCGGCCAGACCATATTCAGGGGTTGAGCCACCTGGGCCGGCAGATTTTCATACGCTTTAAAAAGAAGGAGATAGTATAGAAAAGGATTTAGAAATCCCAGAAAAGCGGAATATAAATATTGCCGGGGTTTGTATATAAAGATTTCTTTCCATTTCCCATTGGTTAGAAGGTAAATAAACAGAACCAGAAAGCTGGTAACTACTGCGCCGAAAAGGAGCTGAAAGCTGCTTTGCGTTTCCAATCCCTTTTTAAAAGCAGTGGCAACGGTGGACCAGGCCAGAATGGTAAACGCAGCATACAGATATGCCTTGCGCTGATTTTTCATTAGGAGGGCTTGCCTATTTTACTAAAACCGGTATAGGCCTGTAAAGCTTCAGGAATATTGATTCCTCCCTCATCCTGGTTGTTTTCCAGCAATGAAGCGACGATCCGGGGCAAGGCGAGGGAAGATCCATTCAGTGTATGGGCAAAGCGGATTTTTTTATCAATCCTGTCCCTGTAGCGCAGCTTCAAACGGACAGATTGATAGGATTCAAAATTAGAAACAGAGGAAACCTCCAGCCATCTTTTTTGTGCAGCAGCATAAACTTCAAAATCGTAGGTTAAAGCGGAAGTGAAACCCATGTCCCCGCCGCACAGGCGGATAATCCTGTAGGGAAGGGCAAGTTTTTTCACGATGCCTTCTACATGGTTCACCATCTCTTCCAGAGCGGAATAGGAATGGTCAGGATGTTGAATCTGCACAATTTCAACCTTGTCGAATTGATGGACACGGTTGAGGCCACGTACATCCTTCCCGTAAGAGCCAGCCTCCCGACGGAAGCAGGGAGTGTAGGCAGTATTTTTTACGGGAAGATTGTCGGATTCGAGGATCACGTCCCGGTATATATTGGTAACGGGCACTTCAGCCGTAGGAATGAGGTAATAGTTCTCGGACTTGATATGGTACATCTGGCCCTCCTTATCGGGAAGCTGACCGGTACCAAATCCTGAATCTTCATTAACCATTAAAGGAGGCAGGATTTCACGGTAACCAGCCTGAATGTTTTCATCCAGAAAAAAATTGATCAGTGCCCTTTGCAAGCGGGCTCCTTGTCCTTTAAATACAGGAAAGCCGGCTCCTGTAAGCTTATTCCCCAATTCAAAATCAAGAATGTCGTATTTCATGCCCAGGTCCCAATGGGGAAGAGCACCCTCCTTTAAAAAGGGCATGGTGCCTCCCTGACGGATGAGTTCATTCTCTCCGGGAGTTTTGCCCTCCGGCACTGAGCTGTGAGGAAGATTGGGAACCTGAACAAGTAGACTGTTCATCGATTTTGAGGCGTCATCCATTTCCTCCAGTAAACTTTTAATCTCTTCTTTGAGTTCAGTAGTTTTTGATTTTGCCAGTTCAGCTTCCTGTTTACGCCCCTCTTTCATAAGGGATCCGATGCTTTTGGAAAGCTTGTTCATATCAGCCTGAAGCTGGTCAGCACCCGACTGGGCTTTCCGTCGCTGTTCATCAAAGAGTAGGATTTGGTCGATTAATTCCGGATTTTTAAAATTTTTGACGCGCAGGCGGTCAAGAACTAACCCTTTGTTCTCCCGTATTAGATTGATATTGAGCATGGAATATGAGAATTTAAAAAATAAAAAATCTCCTGAAAACTGCATAAAGTTAACAGTTTAAAGGAGACCAGAATAGGTTTGGATTAAATTTATTCTGCTGAGGGAACTATATTCACATAGGATTTATGACCTGCTTTTCTTTTAAATTCGATTTTACCATCGCTCAGTGCAAAAAGGGTATGATCTTTTCCCATTCCGACATTGATACCGGCGTTATGGACGGTTCCTCTCTGGCGGACAATAATGTTTCCGGCCTTTGCGTCCTGGCCACCAAATAACTTAATCCCGAGTCGTTTACTTTCTGAATCGCGGCCGTTTCTTGAACTACCGGCTCCTTTTTTGTGTGCCATAATTATATGTCTTTAAGATTTTCCGATTTATTTTTCCGATTTCTTAGCTGCGGTTTTAGGTTTAGCTGCTGAGGCAGAAGACTTTTTAGTCGCAGCAGGTTTTGCTTTTGGAGTCGCTTTTTTAGTTTTGGATTCTTCCTTTTTAGCAGTCGTGCTTGCCTTACCGGTAGTAGCTTTTTTTGCCGGTTTTTTGTTGCCGGCAGATTCTGCTTTTGCCGTTTGAGATTTTTCAGCAGTATCTTTTTTCGGCTCTTTCACTTCGGCTTTTTCGGCCTTTGGGGAATCCTCTTTCTTTGTTACCTTAGAAGATTTGGCATCTTTTTCAAAGATATCTTCTACCATAATTTGTGTAAGATATTGCCTGTGACCATTTTTTTTCTGGTAGCCTTTTCTTCTTTTCTTTTTAAAGACGATTACCTTGTCCCCTTTCAGGTGGCCAAGAATGGTAGCGGAAACCAGGGCACCTTCTATGGAAGGGGTGCCTACAGCCACGGTGTTGCCATTGTCGATAAGGAGGACCCGGTCGAAATCAATTTTATCGCCTTCCTTGCCCTCGAGCCGGTGAACATAGACTTTTTTATCTTTTTCGATTTTGTACTGCTGTCCGGCTATCTCTACTATTGCGTACATTGCTTACTTGTTTTACTTTTATAAAAGGAGTGCAAAAATAAAAAAGGTTTGGAGATTAACAAAATATTTTGACACTAAAGTTCAATTGATCACTCCACCAAGGTAATGAAAATTCATTCCAGCTCAAAAAATCACAAAACCTGATATAAACTTTGGGATATTCAAATATCCCTATTCCACGGCTTCCCCTCAATTAAAACAATTTCATTATATTTGTCGTCTCCTCCTTAAAGGGAATTTGCCAAAGTGAAAAATATGGCCATGATTAAGCTTAATGTATTAGGTATTTCTTACAGTCAGACCCAATCGGGGGCCTATGCGTTGATTCTGACAGAGGAAAATGGGGACAGGAGGATTCCGATTATTGTTGGCGGTTTTGAGGCCCAGTCAATTGCCATTGAGTTGGAGGGATTAAAACCCCCACGACCGCTTACCCATGACCTTTTTCTTAGTTTTGCAAGGGTCTTCCAGATTTCTATTACTGAAGTCATTATTTACAAGCTCGAAGAGGGGATATTTTATTCTCAGTTATTGTGCGACAATGGTATGGAGAAGTTTACCCTCGATGCCCGGACATCTGATGCTATAGCCCTCGCGCTTAGATTTAAGTGCCCAATCTTTACAACTGAAGAAATTATTGCCAAAGCCGGCATTGTCCTCGATTTTGATAGTGAGGCAGTTTCCTCCGCTGAAGGCGATGAACCTGTGGAGCCTGAAATTGATTTGGAATCAACTCAGAGACCGGGGAAAAGAACCTCAAAATTTGATGGATTAGCCGATAAGGAATTAAAACAAAAGCTCAACGAGGCGGTGAGCAAGGAGGATTACGAGACTGCCTCACTCATTCGTGACGAACTAAAACGGAGAAACAAGAATATTTAGCACAGAAAATGAGCAAAGTTTTTTTATTGCTGATCATTGGCCTATTAACCGCCTTCATCCTCCCCAACGCGACATCAGCTTCCACGGTAGAAACTTATCAGGATTCAGGTTACCTTCAAACTGCTGATTCAATCTTGTCGGCCAATACAGACAGTCTTCTGGCATCTCCCTATGGGGTAGCGGAAGAGGTTTCCGGCCAGACCTCCAAATCGAATATCATCCCCACGAGCAAAATATTTACTTTTAACCTGATCAATTTACTGCGCGGATTGTTGGGAATGCTTTCCCTGCTTTTTATAGCCTGGGTATTCAGTGCAGACCGGAAGGCTATTTCCTGGAGAGTGGTTGGCCTCGGACTGCTTACTCAGGTTGTATTGGCCATAGCTATCCTTCAGGTACCGTTTATACGCATTTTTTTTGAATATGGAGGAAAGCTTTTTGTCAAGATTCTCGACTTCACCAACGAAGGAACCAAATTTCTTTTTGAAAGCATGGTTACCGGAAAGATTGAGCCATCACTGCAAACTTTTGCTATTACTATCCTGCCTACCATCATTTTTTTCTCGGCACTGACTTCAGTGCTTGTTCTACTTCGGAATCATTCAAAAGGTAGTTTGGGGGCTTGCATGGTTGATGAGCAGGTTCCTCAGATTATCCGGTGCGGAAAGTTTATCGGTGGCAGGAAACATTTTCCTCGGACAGACAGAATCCCCACTTATGATTAAGGCGTACCTGGAAAAGATGAACCGCTCTGAAATGATGCTTATAATGTCTGGAGGAATGGCTACGCTCGCTGGAGGGGTTTTGGCTGTATATATTAATTTTCTGGGAGGTGACGATCCCGTGCAAAGACTCGAATTTGCAAAGCATCTGCTGGCAGCCTCTGTGATGGCTGCCCCCGGAGTAGTTGTCATTTCAAAAATGTTGGTGCCCCAGATCCATAATATTAGCGGAGAAGTTAAAATAACACAGGACAAGATCGGGAAAAATGTTCTCGATGCCATCAATAACGGTACCTATGAAGGATTGAAGCTTTCTGTGAATGTTGCCGCCATGTTATTGGTATTTCTTGCTTTTCTTGCGATGATCAATTATATTTTTATTAAAATTGGCGGTTGGACCCATTTGAACAGCTGGATTGCAGAGGTTTCTTCCGGACAATACCATACCCTGAGTTTACAGTTTATTCTCGGTTACGCACTCTCGCCAGTGATGTGGCTTATCGGGGTTTCTTCGCAGGATATATCCCTTGTAGGCACGCTTCTGGGCGAAAAATTAATCATGACGGAATTTGTTGGATACATCAGTCTCTCCGAATTAAAAGCAAGCGGAGCTTTTGCCGATTCCAAATCAATTATTATGGCCACCTATATGTTATGTGGTTTTGCCAATTTTGCCTCGGTGGGAATACAGATAGGGGGGATTGGGGCCCTGGCACCCGGACAGCGGGTTACTCTGGCAAAACTAGGAATGCGCGCCCTTTTGGCGGGTACACTTGCCTCCCTTTTGTCGGCTACAATAGTAGGCATTATTTTAGGATAGCAATACCTTTGCATTTCTTATTTCATTTTTCAATACTTTGGATCCTAATTGAATACGATGATCGTAGTTTTTTCAGCCCTCGTTCTTCTTATCCTCTACAGAATCCGGGTTAATACTTATCGTAACCTTTGGATCAGGCAGGAGAAGTATCCTGAAACGAAAGGGAATACCCGGGACTCTTTAAATGCAAATAATTCTCATGAGGATCCGATAGTTTCCGTCATTGTTCCTTTTCGCAATGAATATAAAAATATCTCCCCATTAATCGAAGGATTAAGCGGGCAGTCCCATACTTATGCCAGGCTGAAAATTATCCTGGTGGACGATCATTCCTCCGACGGATCAGCAGAACTCATAAGTTCTTTGATAAAAGGCAATACAGCCTTTATGCTTTTGCAGCTTCCGGAAGGACAGTATGGCAAAAAAGCAGCGATTGACCATGGAATTTCAAATTCGGCCGCAGAACTTATTATACTCACCGACGCGGATTGCAGGCATGAACCAAAATGGATTGTATCTATCGTCGGTTTTTATAAAAATAATCAATGTCGCCTGATCTCCGGACCCGTTGGGATGGTTCCAGGCAAAACTTTTTCCACTAAATTTCAAAGTCTGGAATTCCTGAGTCTTACCGGAGCAGGGGGAGCATCCTTTCTTCATGGAAAACCAATTATGTGCAGTGCGGCAAACCTGTCTTTTGAAAAAAGTTTATATATAGAAGCCAGGGATCATCTGCACCTGGATTTTCCAAGCGGCGATGATATGTTCCTTATGCTCTACCTTAACCGTCACCACCCGGGAGAAGCGCTCTTCCTCCCGGACAAAGCAGCGATAGTCTGGACTCCCGCATTGAATGGCCTCAGGGCTTTTTTCAGGCAGCGTACCCGCTGGTCTTCAAAAGCACTTCTGTACCGGGACCTGAATGTTATGTATATGGCACTTCTTGTCCTGTTGTTAAATCTTATTATAGTGCTCTGTATTGCGTTGGGAATAACTGATCCTTTTTTTCTATGGGTTGCGGGGAGCCTCGTTGGGTTGAAAATGCTTATAGATTACCCATTTTTACGGGCAATTGCAAAATTTTTAGGGCAATCAGAGCTGCTGAAATATTTTATTCCATCACAAATTATTTATCCCTTTTATATCGTAATTATCGCTTTTAGCGGTTTTTTTGCTTTTTTTGCCGGAAAGAAGTCTTCATGAAGGAACATAATACGATATCGCCGTCAGGATTAGCCTGGAAGAGGTTTAAGAGAAATCCCATTTCTATAATAAGCCTGATGGTAATTCTCTTTCTTTCTATACTTGCTATTGGAGGCTATTGGATCATTCCCGATAAGAGTCCCAATGCAAATACCCAGTTTCTGGAACTGGCCGGAAAAAAACCGGGGTTTCAGGTGAGGATGCTGAAAGTCCGTAAAAATCAGGAATCAGTTAAAACAGGGATTTTTGAAACCCTTATTCATGGAAAGACCTCTGCCTTTCGGGAATATCCTTTTCTGGATTATTATTTTAAAGCAGACAGCATAATTATTTATCAATACACCGATTATCCTGATATGGAGCATTTTGAGCGCTCTTTTCTCCTTGCCGATATTCTTTTTCCAGAATATCACAGCCCTGAAGAGATGAGAAAATATATCGTGGAGCATCAAATCATCAAGCGCACGTTTATTCTGGGTACTGACCGTTTTGGAAGGGATCTTTACAGCAGAATCATTTTAGGAGCCCGGGTCTCTATGGCGGTTGGCTTTATTGCCGTGATTATTTCGCTTCTCATTGGAATTTTTCTGGGAGCCATCGCAGGATACTATCCGGGAGCTATCGACAACCTGATCATGTGGTTCATAAATGTAGTATGGTCTGTGCCAACCCTGCTTTTGGTAATTGCCCTGACCATGGTACTTGGAAAAGGTTTTTGGCAGATATTTATCGCTGTTGGACTGACCATGTGGGTTGAAGTAGCCCGTGTGGTAAGGGGTCAGGTAATGGGAATAAAGGAAAAGGAATTTGTTGATGCGGCAAAGGTTTCGGGATTAAGCGATATACGGATTATTTTCAGGCACATCCTTCCCAATATATTTTCACCCATTATCATTATTGCGGCTTCCAATTTTGCCTCCGCTATCCTGATCGAGGCGGGATTAAGTTTTCTGGGAATTGGGGTTCAGCCACCAGTCCCTTCCTGGGGAACCATGATCAGGGACCATTATGGATATATAATTGTCGATAAGGCCTATCTGGCTTTTATCCCAGGCTTCGCGATTATGTTGGTGGTCCTGGCATTTACCCTGGTCGGGAATGGCCTGAGGGATGCGTTTGATATCAGAAATGGTTAATGCCCCATTTCCGAAATGAACTTAATACGCATAAGGCGGATCTCCTCCTCCGAGTATTCATCTTCCCCCAGCTCGTTGAGCGCATCTTTAAGTGATTCAGTTACTGCATCTTCCTTAAAATAACTGAAGACTTCATCCTGGCGATCGTCATCAATTACTTCATTAATGTAGTAATCAAGGTTCAGTCTTGTACCGGAATTGACAATCGCTTCAATCTCATCCAAAAGGGCATCCATATCCAGGCCTTTTGCCTCGGCCAGGACGTCCAATGGAAGCTTACGGTCGATGCTCTGGATGATATATACCTTAAGTCCGGATTTATTGACAACTGATTTCACCACCATGTCCTGTGGCCGTTCGATTTCTTTTTCTTCGACATAGCTTTTGATCAGGTCCACAAATTCCTTCCCATACCGTGAGGCTTTTCCGGCGCCAACACCAGCAATGTTTTGAAGCTCTTCAATATTTATCGGATATTGAATGGACATATCTTCAAGGGATGGGTCCTGAAAAATG
This sequence comes from uncultured Bacteroidales bacterium, assembly GCA_963779845.1. GTDB lineage: Bacteria > Bacteroidota > Bacteroidia > Bacteroidales > CAVZZV01. The sequence continues at coordinate 292,171 of CAVZZV010000002.1, forward strand.
ATAAAAGGGGGGAGATTATTTTTCTTGGCAATTTTTTTTCGTAAGTCCTTCAGAATATTGAACAACTCAGTATCCATAACATTACCGCCCCCGCCACCGCCCACCTCAGGGTTCATGCTTTCTTCATAATCATGATCCTGGGTTACCTTAAAGGAGTAGGGATGATCCAGAAATTCCAGTCCTGCAGGGGTCAGTTTTAATAAACCGTAATTTTCGATATCTTTCGTGATGAAACGAGCAATTAGTGTTTGCCTGATAATTCCGTTCCAGAATCGTTCGTCTTTGTCACTTCCAATTCCGAATATTTCCAGTTTATGATGACTATAAGCCTTGATAGCTGAATCGGTTTTGCCGGCAAGTATCAGGGCAATATGTTCAGCCTTAAACCGTTCCTTAACTTCAAGGATGACTTCAAGAACTTTGGAAATATAATTTTTACCCTCAAATTCCTCTTTAGGATTAAGGCAGTTATCGCAATTGCCGCAAACACCCTCCATTTGTTCCCCAAAATAATTTAAAAGAACTTTTGGACGGCAAACAGAGGATTCTGCATAGGAGACTGTTTCCAACAGGAGCTGTTTTCCTATTTCCTGTTCGGCTACCGGCTTACCCTGCATGAATTTTTCGAGCTTCTGTATATCCTTATAGCGGTAAAATGTGATGCATTTTCCTTCCCCGCCATCCCTGCCTGCCCTGCCGGTTTCCTGGTAATAGCCTTCCAGAGATTTTGGAATATCGTAATGAATAACAAAGCGCACATCAGGCTTGTCTATTCCCATCCCAAATGCAATGGTAGCTACGATTACATCAATTTCTTCCATGATGAACATATCCTGTGTCCTTGCCCTGGTTATGGCATCCATCCCTGCGTGGTAGGGAAGGGCTTTGATCCCGTTCACTTTTAGTGATTCGGCCAGTTCTTCCACTTTTTTACGGCTAAGGCAGTAAATGATCCCTGATTTTCCTTTATTGCTGAGGATATATTTGACAATTTCCTTAGCTGCACTTACTTTAGGCCTGATTTCGTAGTACAGGTTGACCCGGCGGAAAGAATCCTTAAAAACTTCGGCGTTGAGCATATCAAGATTTTTCTGGATATCGCTCTGTACCTTGGGTGTAGCAGTGGCCGTAAGGGCAATGATGGTTGAAGGGCCTATTTTATTGATGATTGGGCGGATCCGGCGGTATTCGGGACGGAAGTCATGTCCCCATTCCGAGATACAATGCGCCTCATCTACCGCATAGAAGGAAATTTTCACCTGGCGCAGAAAATCGACATTTTCTTCTTTTGTCAATGACTCAGGGGCTACATACAACATTTTTGTTTTCCCGTTTATTACATCCTGCTTCACCTGGTTAATTTGAGTTTTAGTCAGGGAGGAATTCATAAAATGAGCGATACCCTCTGTGGTGCTAAAGGTACGCATGGCATCGACCTGGTTCTTCATCAAGGCGATAAGGGGAGAAATTATGACAGCTGTACCTTCCAACATTAGGGCCGGAAGCTGGTAGCACAATGACTTGCCTCCCCCGGTAGGCATCAAAACGAAAGTATCCTTCAGGTTCAGCACACTCCGGATGATGGATTCCTGATTGCCTTTAAAGCTTGCAAATCCGAAATATTCCTTAAGATAGGTGTGTAAATTTACATCTTCATTCATCTTCATTATAAAACTGCTCTTACTTGTGCAAAAAAACCCTTGAAATTAAGATTAATTTCTCTTATTAAAAAATTCATGGAGAGTTTTTCTGCTATTTTTTCCGTTTACTTACTGTTAAAAATTATTCTCAAGCTCAATGATAATATGAGAATTGGGTGAGGAGATACTGGTTATGACTGTTAAAATTTTTTAGTTCAATTGTTTACCTTTCGCATCCTTCTTAACAACCTGGCGTTAATATGGTTTATTGCTGAAGATAAAAATGATTTTTTTATTTACTTTTGCCACCGGTAAAAAGTTGCGCTTTAAAAAGTAAGCCATATGGTGAAAATTAAACCAGAGGAGATGACGTTCCTCGAGCATCTTGAGGAATTAAGATGGCATCTCGTGCGTTCAATACTGGGTATTTTCGTAGGAGCAGTGCTGGCCTTTATTTTTAAGGATATCATTTTCGATAAGATTATCCTGGCGCCCAAATCGCCTGATTTTCCAACAAATATCTTCCTTTGCAATCTCGGCAAAAGAACCGGGTTCCTTCAACTATGCATTAACACCCTTCCCCTGGAAATTATATCTATTAAGATGGCGGGCCAGTTTTCTATGCATATAATGGTTTCACTGGTTATGGGACTGGTTCTCGCCTTTCCCTATGTTTTTTATCAGTTTTGGGACTTTATTGCCCCTGCTCTGCACAGTCAGGAAAGAAAGCACGCCCGGGGTTCCGTTTTCTACAGTTCTTTCCTTTTTCTTATAGGGGTTAGTTTTGGTTATTTTGTGATCACGCCGCTAACAGTTCATTTCCTGGGAAGCTATTCCGTAAGCCCCGAAGTGACTAATCAGATCAATCTTATTTCCTATGTTTCTACAATAACATCGGTCGTTCTCGCAAGTGGGGTGATTTTTGAGCTTCCTGTGCTTGTTTTTTTCCTTACGAAAATTGGGCTGATAACCCCCCAGTTCATGAAAAAATACCGGCGGCATTCCCTGGTGGCTATCCTTTTGCTGGCCGCGATCATAACTCCCCCTGATGTTTTCAGCCAGGTTTTGGTTTCCCTGCCATTAATTGTATTGTACGAAGTCGGGATCATGATCTCCAGGAGGGTGATCCGGAGACAGGAAAAAGAAGAAAAGCAGAGGAACGAACAACAGTAAGATAATTTTTTCTTACTTTCGTAGTCTGTTTAGTCTGTCAATAAAGCCGCATCGCGGAAAAGCACCGAACATAATCTTTCCGGAAATTCTTTTTATTGGCAGAATAAACCCACATTAAAATTTATCGTTATTCATTCAAATAACGCAGAATGAAGCTTTATACCAAAAATCTTGTCAAGAAGTACCGTTCACGGACCGTGGTCAAAGATGTTTCTATAGAAGTGAACAGGGGGGAGATCGTGGGATTACTTGGCCCCAATGGCGCAGGAAAAACGACCTCTTTTTACATGATTGTAGGGTTGATCACCCCAAATCAGGGTCGGATTTTCCTTGATGATGAGGAAATTACCCGGGAACCAGTCTATGTGCGTGCCCGGAAAGGAATTGGTTACCTGGCCCAGGAAGCTTCGGTATTCCGCAAATTAAGTGTTGAAGATAACATCCGGGCTGTGCTGGAGATGTCGGATATGCCTAAAGCTGAGCAGCGCAGTCGTGTGGAATCCCTTCTGGATGAATTTGGACTTCAAAGGATACGGAAAAGCCTGGGGATACAACTTTCAGGAGGGGAGCGCAGGAGAACAGAAATTGCCAGGGCGTTGGCCTTAAGCCCCAACTTCATCTTACTGGACGAACCCTTTGCAGGGGTCGATCCTATTGCCGTGGAGGATATACAGGCTATAGTATCCAGGTTAAAGGAAAAAAATATTGGTATTCTTATCACAGACCATAATGTCCATGAGACCCTTTCGATCACCGATCGGGCCTATCTTCTTTTTGAGGGATCTATACTCAAAGCGGGAACGGCAAGGGAACTTGCAGAGGATGAGCAGGTAAGAAAACTATACCTGGGAAGGAATTTTGAATTGAGGACAATTTAACCTGCAGGCAGAAATATTTCCCTTAAGGAACCGATACTATTGTTGAAACCTAAGCGAAAATAGCGTCTGTTCTAAAAATAATCGTAACTTTGCAAAAATTTTTAGCGGGTGTGGCGGAATTGGTAGACGCGCCAGACTTAGGATCTGGTTCCGCGAGGAGTGGGGGTTCGAGTCCCTTCATCCGCACTTTTTTAAACCACGGCATTTTAGAAATTAACTGAAATGCCCGTGGTTTTTTATAGATTTTAAAAAAACAGAAATCAAGTATGAACATTACAAAAGAACAGACCGATAACCTGAATGCCGTCGTTAGCATTAAAGTGGAGGAAGCCGATTACCTTCCTAAAGTCGAGGAAGTGTTGAAGGATTATAAAAGAAAAGCCCGTGTTGATGGTTTCAGGCCCGGGAATGTTCCAATGGGCCTCATCCGGAAAATGTACTTCAAGCCCATTCTTGCCGACGAGATCAACCATCTGGTTAGCGATAAACTGATGGCCTATATCCGCGATCAAAAACTTCAGATACTGGGTGAACCGCTCCCTCATCCGGAAGAGGGAAAAGAGGTTGATTTTGATAACGATAAGGAATTTGAATTTTCTTTTGACCTTGGCCTGGCCCCGGAATCAGATATTAAAATTACTGAAGGTGATTCAATCCCTTTTTATAAACTCAAGGTCGAAGATAACATTATAGACGAGCAGGTGGAAAATACACGTCAGCGCTTTGGCAGCCTTATCAGCATTGAATCTGCCCAGGAGGAGGACACAGTGGATGTACGCCTGGTACAAACCGATGAGCAGGGGAATCCTCTTGAAGGCGGAATTGTTCTTGACAGTGCAAAAATGTCGCTAAAGGTTATGAAAGACGAGGAACAGAAAAAGCTGTTCACAGGAGCAAAGGTCGGGGATAAAATTCATTTTAAAATTAAGAAAGCCTACCCCAATCAGACTGAACTTGCATCACTTCTTCAAATTGAGACATCGGAAGTAGAGGCTCTTTCAGAGGATTTTGAAGCAGAAATCAATGATATAACCACTTTTGATAAGCACGAACTGAACCAGGATTTGTTTGATCAGGTGTATGGTCCGGGCGTGGTCAGTTCTGTCGAAGAATTTCGTACTAAAGTTAGTCAGGAACTCGAAAATGCCTACCAGAGGGAATCGAACTACAAGTTTGCCATTGATGCAAAGGATTTCTATCTGAAGAAAGCTGAACTTCCCCTTCCGGTCGATTTTTTGAAACGCTGGCTCAGCGAAACCAATGAAAACATTAGCATGGAAAGCCTTGATGGTGATTTTTCTGAGTATGAAGAGGAGTTCCGCTGGCAATTGATCAAGGACAAGCTAATCCGCGAAAATGATATTAGCATTACAGAGGAAGAGCTCCTTGGATATGCAAAAATGATGACCCGCAATCAATTCTATCAGTATGGTCTTTACAACCTTACCGAGGAGCAGATTGAATCTTTTGCCCGGGAAAACCTGAAGAAACCGGAGGAAGCCCGCAGAATGCATCAGAATACCCTGGAGGACAAACTTATTCATCATATAAAAGAGACGGTAAAACCAGAGCCCAGGGAAATAAGTCCGGACGAATTCCGGAAACTTTTTGAAAAGTAATTTGTTTTTTTGATTAAATTTGAAGGAATTTCTTTTCAGAAACAAGTAAAATTTAACAATATGAACAACGACGAATTCAGAAAATATGCCACAAGACATGTAGGGATCAGTTCTCTGAACCTCGACAGGTATTCTTCAGTCTATGGCAGCTATATTTCACCTACAATTATAGAGGAAAGGCAATTGAATATAGCCACGATGGATGTTTTTTCCCGGCTCATGATGGACAGGATTATTTTCCTCGGGACTCCTGTTGACGACTATGTGGCCAATATCATACAGGCCCAGCTGCTTTTCCTTCAATCCACCGATCCTTCAAAGGATATCCAGATTTATTTCAATACCCCTGGCGGATCTGTGCATGCGGGTTTGGGCATTTACGATACCATGCAATACATCTCCCCGGATATCAGCACCATCTGTACCGGGATGGCTGCTTCCATGGGAGCTGTGCTGCTGGCAGCCGGGACTAAGGGCAAAAGATCCTCCCTTCAACACTCCAGGGTCATGATCCATCAGCCTATGGGAGGTGCCCAGGGCCAGGCTTCGGATATTGAAATTACCGCCCGGGAAATTCTGAAGTTGAAAAATGAACTTTATGCTATCCTCGCCAAACATTCAGGGAAAAGTCTCGAAAAGGTCGAGAAGGACTCCGACAGGGATTACTGGATGACTGCTGAGGAAGCCAAGGAATATGGCATGATCGATGAGATTTTGGTGAGGACCGGCAATAAAAAAGGAAAATAAATGGACAGATGCTCATTTTGTGGTAGGGAGAAAAAAGATACGAACTTACTGATTGCCGGAATATCCGGGCATATTTGCGATCAGTGTATTGACCAGGCCCATGAAATAGTCCTGGAGGAAGTCGGGAAAAAAGGAGAATTCGACTTTAGTCAGATTAAACTACTCAAACCAATTGAAATCAAGCAATTTCTCGACCTGTATGTGATTGGTCAGGAGGTGGCCAAGAAATATATTTCAGTGGCTGTTTATAATCATTATAAGCGGCTCATGCAAGCGGGAATTAAGGATAAGGACGAAGTCGAAATCGAAAAATCGAATATTATTCTGGTAGGTGAGACCGGGACCGGGAAAACTCTTTTGGCAAGGTCCATTGCCCGGTTGCTTCATGTCCCCTTCACTATTGTGGATGCCACCGTCCTTACTGAAGCGGGATATGTGGGTGAGGATATCGAAAGTATTCTCACACGTCTTCTGCAAGTTGCCGATTACAATGTTGAAGCGGCAGAAAAAGGCATAGTATTTATCGATGAAATTGATAAAATCGCCCGCAAAAGTGATAATCCATCCATTACCCGGGATGTTTCCGGCGAAGGGGTGCAGCAGGGACTTCTCAAATTGTTGGAAGGAAGTGTGGTTAATGTACCGCCCCAGGGGGGAGAAAACATCCCGATCAGAAAATGATCCCCGTGAATACAAAAAATATCCTCTTTATTTGTGGCGGCGCTTTTGACGGGATCGATAAAAAGATCGCTTCCAGGCTCAATACCCAGGTTGTTGGTTACAAGGCAGGAAGTGACCGGGATCAGATAGACCGCAGTAACCTTTTACAATATATTGCTCCTATGGACCTTAAGGCTTTCGGGCTTATCCCCGAGATTATCGGAAGGCTTCCTATTCTGACTTATCTCGAACCGCTTGACCGTGGAACCCTGCGCAGGATTCTAACTGAACCGAAAAATTCTATTATCCGGCAGTATGAAAAACTTTTCGAAATCGATAGTATCAAATTGAGCTGGGATTCTAAAGTCCTCGAATATATTGTGGACAAAGCCATTGAATTTAAACTGGGAGCCCGGGGACTCCGATCTATTTGCGAGGCTATAATTATTGATGCCATGTACGAATTGCCTTCCTCGGGTGAAAAGGAAATCAGGGTCAATCTTAGCTATGCCAAAGAGAAACTCGAAAAGGCCAACCTGAAACGACTCAAGGCAGCCTAGTGCAGGAGAATAAGTCAGCTGGCCTGTATGCGAGCCTGGTTCTCGCCATGTTGTTCTGGGGCCTGACTTTCGTGTTTTACAAATTTGCCTACGAATCTTTCCGGCCTGTCACTGTTATTTTCTTCCGCTTAGTTATCTCCGTTATCTTTTTATATTTTTCCTCCCGTTTGCTCAGAAAATTGCAAAAGGTTGATAAAAATGATAAAAAGAGATTATTTATCCTGGCTATTTTTGAACCCTTTCTTTATTTTCTGGGTGAAGGCTATGGACTAACCTATATTTCATCCACCCTGGCTTCAGTCATCGTTGCCACCATCCCCCTCTTTGTCCCTGTGGCTGCCTTCCTGGTATTCCGCGAAAGGTTAAGCATTATGAACAAAATAGGGCTTTTCATTTCATTTGTGGGAGTGCTGGCGGTCGTTTTGTCCAGTGATGTGGAATTTACCGCAACCATAAAAGGGGTATTGCTTATGTTCCTGGCGGTCGCTTCCGCGGTTGGATATGCCATGCTTGTAAAAAACCTCAGCTCCAAATATAATGGCTTCACTATTACGATCTGGCAGAATTTTTATGGCATTTTTCTTTTCCTTCCTCTCTTTTTCATCTTCGATCTTAAACAGCTTATCGGCATCACCCCTACCTTTAATTCCCTGATGGCAATGTTGTACCTGGCCATTTTTGGCTCTTCCATAACTTTTATCCTTTTCACCCGTGGAGTCAGGGAACTGGGGGCTTCAAGGGCAAATATCTTCGCTAATCTTATTCCTGTATTCACCGCTGTAACTGCATTTGTCCTGCTGAATGAAACGATGACCGGACTTAAGGTCACCGGTATTTTCCTCGTACTGATAGGGCTCGTTCTTTCGCAGGTTAGAAAGGTCAAATTACGAAAGGATACGATACCCCCAACTGTGCAATTTCCGGGGTAGGTTGCTTCATTTAAGGTTATTAATAGTATCTGATAATACAAATTCAGGATTTGGTTCCATCATTTTTGCATTCACTTTTCTTCTCCAATCATGAAGCATTTTTTGCAACTCCATAGCCTTTTCCGGTTCAGCCACCGAAAGATCATTTTGTTCTTCCATGTCGTTTTTCAGGTTAAATAGCTGCAGGGTATTGTTTTCATGGAGCTTTTGGTTATCCTGGACCATGGTTGTGTTATATTTAAATTCTGCCGGGACCCCAAAAGTAACCCCTATAGTTTGTGCTGCCCAGGCTCCTTTGATTTTATCTTTAAGTTGTTCTTTAGAAATGGTATAGCGTTCGTTTACCCCGGTTGACTTGTTTTCTGCGTTTTTTGCAGGGTTGTTATTGCATCCGGCAAGCATGAAAATAGTTAGGATGATCAGCGTTCTCATTGTTCTGGAATTAAGGTTAAGTTCGTAAAAATTTCAATTCTCAAGCAGCAAAATATTTTTAGTCAGAAATTCAAAAACATCTTTTTCAGTGGGGATCGAAGTTTGCGCCCCCAGACGGGTCACACATATGGCGGAAGCAGCTGTTGCAAATTTCAAGGCCTCTTTCCAACCATGGCCACGACTTAATTCTGCAGCCAGAGCTCCACAAAAAGTATCACCCGCTGCAGTGCTATCAACTGCTATTACGGAAAATGCTGCCGAAACAAGACGTTCCTTCTTGTTTTTTAGGAAACATCCTTTTTTGCCCAGGGTCAGAACGACCGTTTTTGCTCCCAATCCTATTAGTTTGTCGACCATGGCTTCTTCCCCTATGTCCTCTATTTTTTCTCCGGTAATGGTTTCAGCTTCCGTTTCATTTACGATCAGGATTTCAATCTGATTCAGGATATCGGGACCCAACCGATGAGCAGGTGCGACATTTAGCATTACCTTTTTATGATGTTTGGTCGCCAGTTCACATACCGTTTTTACTGTACTGTATGGAATTTCCATCTGAAGGACCACCATTTCAGCATGTAAGATTTCATTTTCGATTTTGACTATGTAATCTGAAGTTAGCTCATGGTTGGCCCCCGGTGTGATTACGATACAATTTTCTCCATTATCGTCTACCCAAATCATGGCAGTTCCTGAAGAGACGTGATCCACAATGAGAGATGCAGAAATATCCAACCCCTCTTTTTTGTAATAACTTATACTATTATCCCCGTTGGCATCCCTCCCGAGGCAGGTGATAAAACTAACATTCCCGCCCAGGCGGTGTGCTGCAAGTGCTTGATTGGCTCCCTTCCCGCCCATGGTCTGTAGAAAATTCAATCCCGTAATCGTTTCCCCAGGTGAGGGAAATTGTTTTACCCTTGCTATCATGTCCGTATTCGAACTTCCAATTACCAGTATTTTTCCCATATTTTTATAGTTTTTATCTTCTGATCTCAAAATTTTTAGAACTGTTGATCTTATTTCCCTCTCGCTACTCACTCTCCCTCTTGCTACTCACTCTCCCTCTTGCCAATTTTCTCTTGCTGATTCCCGAAGCTTATCGCACTTTCCAAAATGATATCTGCTCCTTCCTCCGGGTTTAACCATTTCATTTCCAGAGTGTGTTTTGCTTCAGGCAAATCTGAAATCCAAAAAATTTCAGTGCTGCGGGTGATAAAATAGAGGGGCAATTTCATGTTTTTGATTTTTTCTCCATCCAGATAATAATCAACATTCCTGACCGATAAACCATCGCTTTGAGGATCTGTAGAGTATTTATATTCGCCGAGAATAACTTTCTTCCTTGGGATTCTGTGAGAGGGATTCTGCTCCAAACTGACCGCATATCCAAGGTCATCTGCCAGAATGAAAACAATATTCGGTTTATTCTGATCATGGTTGTTCTTCTGGGCGTTAAGGTAATTACCCATTCCGGAAAAGGCCAATCCCAGAGTCATAAAGACTATATTATTCAATCCATTAATCATTTTTTAACCCCTTCATTCATTTATAATCTCGTTGCTTTCACAAAATAGGCACCACACAGGTCCAGCCCATCCTTGTTTTTAAACCATGCCTGGAAAGTGGATACGCCCTCCGGCAACTCTATTTCAATCGTGATACTGGTATCCCCGCTCTTGCTTTCTGCAATGATGGGATCTCCACTGTTCAGGGAAACGCAGCCAAAATGCACGGGTACCTCTTTGCCGGCACGAATTTCCGTTCCTCCAACTGCCGTTTTTGGACCGATTCCGGTTAGCGGTCTGTTAAGATGAAAAGGCCAGCGGGCCAGTTCAATTTTATACCTCCCTGCTTTGTCAACCTGGATATGTGTTATGCCCCCCCGGGGCGGGCCAGCAGCCAGGGCAACATGCCATTGGGTATTTACCGCCCCGTTCTCCCAATTGTTGGAACTAAAAATTACTGGATTTTCCTTTTCAGAACCGATGATGACCGGGATAAAAGTGTTAATACCCGGTTCTACTCCTTTCCACCAATTCTCATAAAAGTCTCTCATCTTTTTCAGTAATTCCAGATGGTCCCCGGCTAAATTGTTCTTCTGACCCGGATCGGAAGAAATATCGTACAGTTCGTCTTTCCCGACCAGCCTCCAGGAATTGTAAACCACGCAGCTGAAGTATTTTTCCGGATGCACATGGCCGCCATATTGGACCACGAACATTCTGTCGTCGGAAAGATTGGGCTCATAAAGCAAAGGAACTATGCTTTTCCCGTCAAAGTCATAATCGGCAGGGATATTTAATCCTAATAGTTCAATAAAAGTGGGAAAAAGGTCCTGGATTTCCGTTGCAGAGTAAACGGTGCGGGGCTCTCCGAACTCCCCTTTCGGCCATCGGAAAAAGCATGCTGCACGGTGCCCACCATCATAATTGCTCCCTTTTTTATCCCGCATACCAGCATTATAGAGTTCCACACCTCCGGTACCGCCATTGTCATTCATGAAAATAAGGATTGTATTTTCTTTCAACCCTTTTTCTGTCAGCCATTTATTGAGATGTAACATGTTTCGGTCAATGTTCCGTATCATTCCAAGAAAGGAGGCGGTAATGCTATCACTGACTTTATCGCTGTAAAAATTATGGTCCTGTGCCGGCGAATAAAAAGGCCCATGCGGGGCATTTAGTGCCAGATAGGTAAAGAACGGCTGATCCTTTTCAGCCATTTCATCCATCCATTCCCTGGCTTTAGTAAACCATAAATTGGTACAGTACTCGCCGGACTGTTTCACTTCAAGACTGTCCATATACCTTGTTTCGTAATAATCATTGTCATATTCAATTTCAGAAAGGAGACCCCAGCCCTTATGCCAGATACACTTTTGGAAGCCCCTGTCCATAGGCCTGTCAGGATAACTGTCGCCCAGATGCCACTTTCCGAAAATACCGGTGGCGTAGCCATTTTTACTGAAAACCTCCGGCAGGGTAAGAATATCTCTTCTCAGCAGGTTTCTTCCTGTCAATACTGTTGCCGCTTTGTTATGCATAGCATCCAGGCCTGTCATTAATTGTCCGCGGGTAGGGGTGCATAGGGGAGACACATGAAAATTGTCGAAACGGATACTTTCATTGTACAACTCATCCAGGGCAGGTGTTTTTAAAACCGGATTACCATGGCAGGAAAAATCACCATAACCCTGATCGTCCGATAATACAATAATCACATTGGGTTTTTTAGGGTCCGTCGTTGGTGCTGATCCGACTTTTTCAGCAGTCTTTTGTGCATTGCAAAATGAATATGCACCGAGACAAACGAATAATAGTATTGATATGTATTTTATCATATTTGTTATTTTTTCACTGCCTCACTTTTATTTACCCTTTTCACTATTTCAATATTGTCCTTTAACTCCGAAACTTTTTCCGGCATTTGATCATAAAGGTTATTTTGTTCGGATAGATCATTTTCCAGATTATATAATTGTGGTTCCATATTGCTTGGGCCTTCCGGATAGAATGTTTCTGCCCAATGACCGGGCTCTGCAGCCTCGATGAAATTCCATTTTCCCTTTATTTCGGCAAATGCCAAATCAAGCTCAACCACCATATCTCCCCTTAGTCCGGCCTGGCTTTTCCCTTTCGTAAAAGTTGGCAAACATGGACGGTGGATCGCGCCGGTAGGAAAATAAAGGAAAAGAGGCAGTTCTCTATTCTCTGTAAAATGATTGTTTATTATTTGAACTGCCTTACGGGTGAGGACCTGGTTTACCGTTTTAATGTCCCAATCTGGTGATTTTTTAGCGTTAATATAATGATAATAAGGAAATTGGTCCTCGGAAGGTATTTGTAAAATACTGTCGTTTTCAATATAAACATAAGGTTGCATATCATTTGAAGCTGAAATTCTGAAATAGTAATTAAATCCCCTTTCAATGGGTCCTCCCTTAACAGGTTTAGTGAAATCAATAAAATTCTGTAGGGTATCGCCCCATGAGTTAAAAACCGATTCCTCCGGATTTTGTGGGGCATTTTCCTTCAAGGCCCAATTGAACCCAAGATGCCATTTTCCTATGCACGCGGTGTAATATTCATTTATTGCAGGCAAAAACCTGTCCGATGAAAACCAATTATCATTATGGGATTCATAACCGGACACTAGTGCAAATATATATGAAAATAAATATAGAACAAACGTTTGTTCTATATTTATTTTTTAATTTTGAAATTGGCGTATTAAATTTGACCCATATTAAATTTTGGGGTATTTAAATTGCAGAATGTCTGTTAATTGAAAAATTAATGATAACTTTTTAACCACAGGCATCACTGGCTTTAATAAATCTTAGTAAGCGAATGAAATACCTTTTCATTGTCCAGGGCGAAGGAAGAGGCCATATGACCCAGGCAATTTCCCTTTCCGCCATTTTGGCCCGGCACCGCCATACTGTTGAAAAGGTATATCTGGGAAGAAGCCCGCAGAGGGAGGTGCCGGAATTTTTCATCGATACCTTCAGGGGAAAACTGGATTATTTTCGTAGCCCGAACTTTTCGCCCGACCGGGAGCGGAAAGGAATAAATATGCCCAGGACACTGCTGGTAAATTTGTTCCTCATCCCGGTGTTCGTTGCAGAAATTTTTCGAATGGCCTGGCGGATTAGAAAATCGGATGCTGATGTGGTGATAGGCTTTTATGATATTATTGGAGGACTGGGAATGTGGCTCTCCTTTTCCCGTAAAAAATATTTCGTGATCTCCCACCATTTTTATTTTTCCCTTGGATTCTCCTATCCAAAGGGATATAAATTCCAGAAGTATCTTTTAAAGTTTCATTCTTTTCTTTGTTCCAGAAGGGCGAATTCAAAATTGGCTCTTTCTTTTACTGAGAATGTTCCGGGAAAAAGGGGTTACGATGTGGTTCCGCCTCTTTTGAGGCCAGAGGTGTTCAACATGCGCCCGAAGGAAGAGGGTTATATCCTGGCCTACCTGCTGAATCCGGGTTTCCTTAAAGATATGATCGGGTGGTGCATGCATAATCCGGGGTTCCATGTCGTGGTTTTTACCGATTCAATACCTCCCGGTCCCACCCCTCCGGCAAATCTGAAGATCCATAAACTGGGGAGCCTTGATTTTTTGGAATCAATGGCAAAATGCCAATTAGTAGTTTCTACAGCCGGCTTCGAAAGCGTTTGTGAGGCAGCTTACCTGGGAAAAAGAATCTTACTGATCCCTTCAAAAAACCACTTTGAGCAGGAATGCAATGCCCTTGATGCAGCGAGGGCGGGGTTGGCCCAATATTCATCCTCATTCAATCCCGATTTAATTTTAGAGCCTGCCGGCAGAGCGAAAGCTGGAGAAACCACCTCGAAAATTATCAGTGAAAATCCTGCATATGATTTAAAAATGACCGGTATAAATGAAGATTTCAGGCAATGGTGCCAAAAGTCAGAAGGGAGATTCATTAATTTAATATGCGATCAAAAATAAACCTTGTACACTAAGCATAAATTTTATACGTTTAAACATTCTATATCAATGGCTGTTTTCATGGTAGGGATTTCGCGGCCCGGGAACCTTTTGGATTTATTTCATGAAAACCATCACATCGATAGTCGCCAAGTTTGCTTGAACTATGCCTAAGAACCATCTATTTTATGACATATTGGAAATTCCCTTTTTGCGGGGATTATTTAATCAGAAGTGCAAGGTAGTCCTAATCCCCTTTTTTTATCTCCTTGCTTCCGCCGGCAGTTTTTCTCAGCTCGGTGGAACTTATACTTATGCATTTCTGAACCAAACAAATTCTGCCAGAGTTGCTTCTCTTGGTGGAATATCCGTCTCCATTCCGGATAATGACCTGAACCTTCCATTTCATAATCCATCTTTATTAAGCAGTGGAATGGATAACCATCTCGTATTAAATTACGTGGGTTATTTTGCCGATATAAAATACGGGTATGCTTCTTATGCCAGGAGCTTTAAAAATACCGGGAATTTTGCCATCGGAATGCATTATGTGGATTACGGTTCCTTTCCCTATGCGGACGAATCCGGAATTCGGAGTGGTAATTTCACCGCCAATGAATATGTCCTGAACCTTATGTATTCACGTAAGATTGATTCCCTGATTAGAGTAGGAGTAAACATCAAACCGGTATATACCCTTTTTGAAAGCTACCATTCTTTCGGGATGGCAGCCGATGTGGGAATAAGTTATTACAATCCCGATAATCTTTTCTCTGCCGGACTTGTCCTTAAAAATATGGGGATGCAGTTAAGTACTTATTATATGGATGGGGATCGGGAAAAACTGCCCTTCGAAATCCAGGCAGGTATTAGCCAGAAACTGGCCCATGCACCCTTTAGGTTATCCATTACCTTTCAACATCTTCAGAAATGGGACCTTAGTTACGATAGAAAAAGCGATGAAGATGAATTTTCTGATCCGCTTAGTGGGGAAGTCCGTGGCAAGAATAAGCTGGAAGCTTTTGGGGATAATCTGTTGAGACATACGATATTTGGAATGGAATTCATGCCGGGAAAGAACTTTTATGTCGATTTTGGATACAACTATCATAGGAGGCAGGAATTAAAGATTGCCCCAAAAGCAGGTATGGTGGGCTTTTCATGGGGCTTTGGTCTGAAAATATCCAAATTTCATTTCAGTTATGGACGAGCAAGCTACCATCTGGCGGGAGGTTCCAACCATTTTTCCATCAGTACTAACCTGTCTGAGTTTTATCGTAAGAGTTCACCAGGGTCGTGACAGGAATGAGTGAACGAAATTGAAACATCACCTCTGTTCTTTCGTATATTAATATTTCGCACAGGAATGAGCAGCACAACAAAACAACTTATCATTGCCATTGATGGTTACTCATCATGCGGCAAAAGCAGCTTCGCCAAACTGATTGCCCGGGAGCTTGGGTACCTTTTCCTGGACAGTGGAGCAATGTACCGGGCCGTTACCCTGTATTTTTTGAAAAACGGTATTATTAAAGAGGGTCTCATAAACCATTCTATGGTCGATGAAAGCCTTGAAAAGATTTTTATCGACTTTCGTCCTGTGGGGAATGGAAACCATCTCTTTTTAAATGATCAGGATGTGGAAGAGGAGATCCGGTCAATGGAAGTTTCAGATATGGTCAGCCCCGTAAGCAGTATTGCGGCAATACGTCGCAAAATGGTCGCCCTGCAACGTAAAATGAGCGAAGGGAAAGGGGTCGTTATGGACGGCCGCGATATTGGCACTGTGGTTTTTCCTGATGCGGATATTAAAATTTTTATGACAGCCGACACGCATGTTCGGGCGGAAAGACGCTATCTGGAGCTAAAGGGTAAGGGGACAGGTCGTTCCTTCAGGGATATCGAACAAAACATTATCGACCGGGACCTGATGGACGAAAGCAGGACTGCCAGTCCTTTGCGGAAAGCTCAGGATGCGTGGATCCTGGATAATAGTGAAATGAACCTTGACCAGCAAATGAATTGGTTTAGAAAGATTTTAAAGACGAAGATAAAGTGAGGATCAGTATTGAAGAAAAATCCGGTTTCTGTTATGGGGTTAAAAATGTGATCGGCATGGCAGAACAGATTCTGGATAGAGGTGAAAAATTATATTGCCTGGGTCAAATTGTCCATAATGAGAATGAGGCCCGGAGATTAAAAGGAAAAGGGCTTATTTTCATTGATTACAACCAGTTTCATTCCCTATACAATGAAAGGGTCCTGATAAGAGCCCATGGCGAAGCCCCTTCTACTTACAGGATAGCCCGGGAGCAAAATATTGAACTGATAGATGGTACTTGCCCGGTTGTAAAAAGACTTCAAAATAAAATCAAAAAAAACTACGAATCCGGAAAAAGCAAAAAACCTCTAATCATTATCTATGGCAAGGCAGATCATCCCGAAGTTATCGCGTTAAAGGGTCAAAGCGAAGACCATGCCCTGGTCATCCAGGGTGTTGAAGAACTCTCAGGAATTGAACTTCCCAAATTGGTGCAGCTTTTCTCTCAGACCACAATGAATGTGGCCGGGTTTAATGAGCTTGCCGGTGAATTGCAAGAACTTTTGATTGGAAAATATGGCACTGCTGAAGGCCTGAGCGTGAATAATTCTATATGCGTTCACGTATCCCACCGACAACCCGGGTTGACCAGATTTGCCGGAAATAACGAGGTGGTTATTTTTGTTGCCGGGAAAAAAAGTTCCAACGGAAAAGTCTTGTTTGAGGTATGCAGAAGAGCCAATCCACGGACCTATTTTATATCCTCTGCTTCTGAACTTAAAAAGGAGTGGTGGTCTGGGGCAAATTCCCTTGGGGTGTGTGGGGCAACATCGACCCCAAACTGGCTGCTGGAGAAAGTGGCTGACAGGGTTGAAAAATTAATGTAATTTTCACACTAAATCTATTGAAATCAGTGTTTTTAGGCTTACTTTTGTAAGTTCATAAAAGATTGAATCAGAGTTTTATTTTTTCGATCTTGCAAAAACAAGGAAATGACAAGGATTAAAAAAGTTGGTGTTCTGACCTCCGGAGGGGATGCCCCTGGCATGAATGCCGCCATCAGAGCGGTGACACGGACAGCCATATATAATAAAATGCAGGTCATTGGAATACGTCATGGTCTCCATGGCATGATCCACGGACACTTCAAAGAACTCAAAGCTTACGATGTAAGTGATATACTCCAGAGAGGAGGGACTATTCTTAAAACAGCCCGTAGCGCCGAATTTCGTACCCCATTGGGAAGGAAGATGGCTTACGATAACCTCAAAAAAGAGGGTATAGATGCTGTTGTGGTAATCGGTGGTGATGGCTCCCTTACCGGAGCCAGGATATTCTGCAATGAATACGACGGTATTCCCTTTATTGGTATCCCTGGAACTATAGATAATGATATCTATGGAACCGATTATACCATTGGATACGATACAGCCCTCAATACAGTGGTCGAAGCGGTGGATAAGATCAGGGATACGGCCAGCAGCCATAACCGACTTTTCTTTATTGAAGTAATGGGGAGGGATGCAGGATTTATTGCAGTTCGCAGTGGCATTGCCTGTGGGGCTGAAGCAATTTTTGTCCCGGAATTACAAAATCAGGCTTCAGGCTTAAAAGATTACCTCGAAAAGGGCTTTAAAAGGAAAAAATCCAGCAGTATTATCATTGTGGCTGAGGGAGATGAAGAGGGGGGAGCCATGACTATAGCTGAAAAGGTAAAAGACGACTTCAGGGAATATGATGTGCGCGTTTCCATACTGGGTCATATACAACGTGGAGGAACCCCTTCTGCATTTGATAGGGTAACTGCTTCAAAATTAGGTTATTATGCCATTCAGGCTTTGCTGGACGATCAGAAAAGTGTAATGGTCGGACTTCACAACAACGATATTGTAAATGTGCCCTTCAGTAAAGTTATAAAAATGCATAAAAGTGTCGATGCCGAAAGCCTGGAAATGGCAGAGATACTTTCTGTATAAAAATGGTGACTTCCACCTCGCCTGCAACCCGGAAAATAGTGTTTGCCGAAATTATTCTTCCGCTAGCCCTTAACCAAACCTATACTTATTCCGTCCCGGTGGGATTATTTAATGAGGTCTCTATTGGGAAAAGGGTTATTGTGCAGTTCGGAAAACGGAAAATGTATACCGGACTAATTTATTCCCTACACGATATTGCTCCTGAAGAAGATCATGTCAAAGAGATATTAAGCATTTTGGATGATAAAGTGCTTATTAATACCACACAAATTAAATTCTGGGAATGGATAGCAGCGTACTACCTGTGTAGTCTTGGCGAAGTTTTTAAGGCGGCTCTTCCGTCCGGACTTAAGCTGGAAAGTGAATCGAGGTTTATGGTGCGCGAGGATTTCAATCCGGAAACTCTCGAAAACATCCCTCAGGAAAGTATTTTTAATCTGGTTTCCCAATCCAACGGGATAAGCATGGACGGACTTGTAAAAATCCTTAAAAACCAGGGAATTCATAAAGATCTTAATTTACTCCTGGAAAAAAAAGCCATCGTTATTGAGGAATCCCTTAAGGATAAATACAAACCTAAAAAGAAGACTTTTGTTTCACTAGATCCTTCTCTTGACAGTGAGGAAAAATTAAATCAAGCCCTTGACAGTTTGGTGAATGCTCCTCGTCAAAAGGAGTTTTTATTGGAGTTTCTGGGAAAACTGTCCGGTGATGCACCTGATGGGTTCATTAATTGGAATGCCAGATACGATAAGGAGTCACTCTTTCACATGGCCGTTAAAATCCCTTTTTCCAGCTTGAAATCGAACCATTCTGCCCTCTCTGCCCTGGAAAAAAAAGGATTTCTTGTCCGGAATGAAACAGAGACCGATCGTTTTGGTATTTACCAGGGGATAAGGAGGGAAATATTCAAACTTGATGAGCAACAGCAAACAGCCTTTGACCAGACCCTTCATCTCTTTCAGGAGAAGAATGTTGTCCTGATGCATGGGGTCACTTCAAGTGGCAAGACAGAAATTTACATTCGTCTTATAAAAAAAAACCTGGATGAGGGAAAGCAGGTCCTTTATCTCCTCCCGGAAATAGCCCTGAGCGCACAGATAGTAGCCCGTTTGCAGGAGGTTTTTGGGGACAATATGGCCGTTTACCACAGTAAGTTTAGCGATGCCGAACGGGTTGAAGTTTACATGAAAATCAGATCGCGCCATGAGTCGGGTATCAATTTGGTTGTGGGGGTAAGATCTGCCATTTTTCTCCCCTTTGATGATCTTGGACTCATCATTGTAGATGAAGAACACGAAAACACCTATAAACAGCATGACCCAGCTCCCCGTTATCATGCCCGTGATTCTGCTATCCTGCTTGCTTCACTTTATGAGGGAAAAGTCCTGCTTGGAACAGCGACACCTTCTGTTGAAAGCTATAAAAATGCGCTAGACGGAAAGTATGGCCTGGTTACACTGAATAAACGCTTTGGTGGTATGCTTTTGCCTGAAATAAAGGTGGCGGATGTCCGGAAAGCACGATTGAAAAAGCAAATGAAATCGGTATTCACCCCACTCTTGTTAAAAGAAATTGAAACTGCACTAAAGGGCGGACAGCAGGTAATTTTATTTCAAAACAGGCGTGGTTATTCCTCTTATCTTGAATGTGAGGAATGCGGATGGATACCCTATTGCAACAAATGTGATGTAAGCCTTACTTACCACCGGTTCCATAACAACCTCAATTGTCATTACTGCGGATACACCCTGGCCATTCCCCGGGCATGTTCCGCTTGCGGAAGTACCAGGATGGTTACCCGGGGCTTTGGAACGGAAAAGATCGAAGATGAAATATCACTCCTCTTCCCGGGAATCCGGATTGCCAGACTGGATTTGGATTCCTCCCGGTCCCGACGTTCCTATGAAAAGATCCTGGAAGATTTCGCGCTTGGAACGATTGATATCCTTGTGGGCACACAGATGCTTTCCAAGGGACTGGATTTTGAGCGTGTCTCCCTTGTTGGGATTATCAGTGCGGATCAAATGTTGAATTTTCCCGATTTCAGGGCCTTTGAACGCAGTTTTCAGCTTATGTCACAGGTAAGCGGACGGGCAGGAAGAAAGGATAAGCGGGGGAAAGTAGTTATCCAGACAACCAACCCGGAACATCCGGTAGTGCAATATGTTATTCATAATGACTTCCCAGGGCTCTACAGGGACCAGATTTCTGAACGAAACGCTTTCGCTTATCCTCCATTTGTGCGGATGATCAGATTTATCATTAAAGGCCGGGATTACGAAGAAACAAAATCAGCAGCAGAAACCTTAGCCGGTAAACAAAGGAATATTTTTGGAAAGAGGGTCCTGGGGCCTCAGGTTCCCCTTGTGAGCAGGGTCAGGCTTTATTATCTTCAGCATATTCTATTGAAAATTGAGCGCGAGGCCTCTTTTTCAAAGGCCAAAGGACTGATTACCGAAATGATGAAGGAGTTACAGGTGACGGGAGAATTAAAAAAAGTGAAGGTGAATATAGACGTTGATCCGTCCTAAAAAGTTATCTTTGTTTTTTACCATAAATAGTGACTGTTCATAATCCCCATTTTCTGCGTTATGACCCCGGAAATGGAGTTTCCCGATATCGGGATGCTGTTTTTCCCGGATTCGCTCCCAATAAACCGGGATTAACTTCGCAGAACCCGCAAATTCGCTTCTGGTCCGGTCACAATGTTATTGACTTATTTTAAATTAATTGTATGTTTGACTCCATTGATCTTGATCAATTATTTAAAGATTTCGAAAAGCAAAAAATACTGATTATCGGCGATGTTATGATCGATTCTTACCTGTGGGGCAGAGTCCGCCGAATATCCCCTGAAGCTCCGGTACCCGTGGTTTCAGATATTATCGCGGAGAAACGACTTGGGGGGGCCGCAAACGTAGCACTGAATATTAAAGCCATGGGAGCCGTGCCCATTCTCTGCTCAGTCATCGGAAACGATCCCCGTGGTTTTGAGTTCCTTGATCTGCTAAGCGAACAAAATCTTAGCGATGTGGGAATCATCATGGACAAAGAACGTGTAACCACCTTAAAGACCCGGGTGATTAGCGGAAACCAGCACCTTCTTCGAATTGATGAAGAGGAGGAACTTTATGCCTCTGTGGCATCGGAAACGAAAATGCTCGAGTTTATTAAGAGTTTTACCGAGGACCGGAATATTGATTCGATCATATTTCAGGATTATGATAAAGGGGTCGTAACCCCTTCATTGATTGCTCAGGTCACCACCCTTGCCAGGAAGCTTGAAATCCCAATCCTCGTGGACCCGAAAAAGAGAAATTTCATGGAATATGAAGGAGTTAGTGTGTTCAAACCTAATTTTAAAGAGCTTAACGAAGGATTGAGGGCAGACTTGTCAAAGGAAAACCTGGACCGGATTGCCGGAGTAATGGAAGAGCTCCGGAAGAAAAAGGGACATAAATATATTATGGTTACCCTATCTGAAAAAGGGATTATGATCAATAATGAAGGGGAGTACCATCATATAGTTGCTGAAAGCAGGGAAATTGCCGATGTTTCAGGCGCGGGGGATACAGTGATTAGCCTGGCCGCATTATGTATGGGCGCAAAAATGAATGCCCTCGATACCGCCTCATTGTCGAATATAGCCGGCGGACAGGTTTGCGAACGCTCGGGAGTGGTTCCGGTGAACTGCGGACAGTTGCTCGAGGAAGCCAGGAATATTCGGGAGGAAGAGAAGAATTAACAAGGGGGTGGAGATAATCGGGGGAGAGGACAATGGGAGGTTGGAAACCGGAGACAGGAAACCCCTGAATTGAACCAGGAATAGGAAACCAGGGGAAGGTGATAAAAACTGACAACCGAAAGCTGACAGCTGATAACCTACTGGAAAAAATTATTTCACTTAAATTAACTTACATGAAAGCACTCGTTCTGGAAGAGTATAATAACCTGGTGTATAAAGAGGTGCCGATGCCCCAAATTACCGATGAGGAAGTTTTAATTCGGGTGAAGGCCTGTGGAATTTGCGGATCTGATGTACATGGTATGGATGGCAGTACCGGAAGGAGAATTCCGCCAATTATCATGGGACATGAGGCATCGGGGGTAATTGAGGGAAAGGGAAAACTGGTAGGAGACTGGAAGATTGGAGACAGGGTTACTTTTGATTCTACGGTTTATCCTTTAAACGACTGGTTCACTCTTGAGGGGAACTATAATTTAAGCGATAACCGTGAGGTGATTGGAGTTTCCCCGGGTGAATACAAACGACATGGAGCTTTCGCCGGGTTCGTGGCTGTCCCGCAGCATATCCTTTACAGGATACCGGAAAAACTGAGTTTTGAAGAGGCTGCCATGACGGAACCCGTAGCCGTGGCATTACATGCCATTAAACAGGCAAACCCTGTAATTGGCGAAACTGCGGTTGTGGTAGGCGCAGGTATGGTTGGGATCTTCATTGTTCAGCTTTTATCCTTATCGGGCCTGTCAAATCTGATAGTTATTGACACAGATCCTGATAAAAGAGAAAAGGCAAAGGTCTCTGGCGCAAATATGGTTTTTGACCCTTCGGATAGCAGAATGAAAAATGAAATCCTCTCAGCAACTAAGGGAAGAGGTGTGGATGTATCTTTTGAGGTCGTTGGCCTGGAAAGTTCTGTAGGTTCTGCTATTGACCTACTTCGAAAAGGAGGCCGTTCTGTCCTGGTAGGAAATATTTCCACTGATATTAAATTTCCCCTTCAAAAAGTGGTGACCCGCGAATTGAAAATTTTTGGAAGTTGTGCGATTCGTGGCGAGTATGAATCTGTCCTGGAATTGATAGCATCAGGAAAAGTGAATGTAAAGGATCAGATTTCAGTGGTAGCTCCATTGTCGGAAGGGGCAGAATGGTTTAAGCGTTTAAAGGAAAAGGGGCAGGGTTTGAACAAGGTGATTTTGGTCCCATAGCTAGAGATTTATGGCTCTTCATTAGAATTTTCGATAAAGTTCTTTTATTAGTCTGATTTCGGATTTCTACTCTCTTTTTCCACCAACTTAACTTTATGATAACCATAAATACTTTTATATTTGCTTGATTAAGAAAAAATTCATGCCTATTAAATACTAAAATGACGCAAACCAATAATCTTAATTTTGCCATAGCAGGTTGTGGAAAGGTCGCCCACCTTCATGCAAAGGCACTTGCTCAAATTGATGGGGTCAAACTAGTTTCGGCGTGGAGCAGATCTCCTGCGACGGTCGAAAAATTCGCCGGGGATTATCATATCCGACCCTACCACGATATTTCCCGAATGTTCAGCGAAATGCAGATTGATGTTCTTATTGTCTGTACTCCTCATCCATTTCATAAAGATCCTTGTCTGGTCGCTGCAAGAGCCGGGGTTCATGTGCTCATGGAAAAGCCCCTTGCCTCATCTCTTGAGGATTGTGATGCCATGATTCAGGCTTGTAAAGAAAATAATGTCAAACTCGGAGTGGTTAGTCAGCGCCGGTGGTATTCCCCTGTCATGCGCATTAAGGAAGCCATTGATGCCGGTAAAATTGGAAAGCCGGCTTTAGGAACAGTAACCATGTTGGGATGGCGCGACAAGAGTTACTATGATACAGATGAGTGGCGGGGAACATGGAAGCTGGAAGGGGGAGGGGTACTGGTCAATCAGTCACCACACCAATTCGATATCCTGCTTTGGTATATGGGTGATATTGATTCAATCTTTGGGACTTGGGAAAATTTGAACCATCCCTACATTGAAGTTGATGATACGGCTTTGGCTATTGTCAGGTTCAAAAGCGGGGCAATTGGAAATATCATTGTTAGTAATTCCCAAAAACCTGGAATTTACGGCAAAGTCCATGTTCATGGTGAAAATGGAGCCTCTGTAGGTGTGCAGACCGATGGAGGTGCCATGTTTATTGCCGGTATGACAGGAATCGCACAACCCCCCTATAACGATATCTGGAATGTGCCCGGGGAGGAAGATCTGCGTGCTAAATGGGAGAAAGATGATGCTGATTTCTTTGCTTCCATCGACAGTACGGTTTATTATATGAAATGCCAGATCGAAGATTTTCGTGATGCGATATTTGAAAATCGTGAACCGATGGTTACCGGGGAATTTGGAAGAAAGACCGTCGAATTATTTACGGCGATATATCAGTCTAAAAGGGAAAATCAGGTCATTAAGTTCCCGGTTCAATCGTAGATAAGCATGATCGTACATAAAGAGATGAAGGCCATAAAAAG
Source organism: uncultured Bacteroidales bacterium (assembly GCA_963779845.1). GTDB lineage: Bacteria > Bacteroidota > Bacteroidia > Bacteroidales > CAVZZV01. The sequence continues at coordinate 316,535 of CAVZZV010000002.1, forward strand.
GAAGGTAAATGGTAGAATTTAAGTGTTAACTGTTAAATGAAAGAATCGGGAATTCACTTGAATAATCGATCCTTTCTTGCTCATTACTCACACTCATCACTAATTCCATGTCAACCCTGTATTTATTCTTAGTAGTTATTGTTGGTGTAGCGGTTTTGCTCATGCTGATCCTTAAATTCAAGATCAGTGCCTTTATTTCACTACTAATAACCTCCATTTTTGTCGGGATCCTTGCCGGGATGCCCATCAATACCATTATGGATAGCGTTCAGGACGGCATGGGAAAAACCTTGGGTTTTGTAGCTATCGTGGTGGGTTTGGGGGCCATTTTCGGGCAGATTCTGGAAAGTTCCGGGGGTGCAGAATCCCTCGCGCACTCTCTGGTACAGAAATTTGGTACGGATAAAGCTTCCTGGGCGATGACGATTACCGGATTTATCGTGGCCATCCCCGTTTTTCTTGATGTGGGACTGATCATACTGGTGCCGATTATCTACGCCCTATCCCGCGATACGAAGCGTTCATTGTTGTATTATGGAATACCCTTGCTTGCGGGGCTGGCGGTCACGCACAGTTTTATACCGCCCACCCCGGGACCTATCGCTGTGGCGGATATTCTGCATGCTGATTTGGGATGGGTCATACTTTTCGGATTTATTCTGGGGGTGCCTACAGCCATCATTGCGGGACCGGTTTTTGGCAACTATATCTCTAAAAAAATTTACCTTCAGCCTCCTGATGAAATATCGCTAAAAAGTTCGGCTACCATTCCCAAAGAGGGACAGAGCCTGCCTTCCTTTTCCTCCATTGCCGCCCTCATCGCCATTCCGTTGGTTTTAATCCTGATGAACACTTTCACCTCGGTAATGGTGAAGGAAGGCCACATCCCGGATTCAATCTTATCCGACACACTTATATTTATCGGCCATCCATTTAGTGCCCTTATCATTGCGACCCTTCTGGCCATCTATTTCCTTGGGATCAAAAGAGGAAAATCCAGGCAGGAGCTTATGGATTTAAGCGCTAAAGCTCTTGGTCCGGCAGGGATCATTATCCTGGTTACGGGAGCCGGTGGCGTATTAAAGCAGATCCTGGTGGACAGCGGTATAGGAGCGATGATGGCCACATCCATCAGCAATTCAGCCATGCCGCCTATTTTGCTTGCCTGGATATTATCTGCTGTGGTGAGAGTGACCCAGGGATCGGCCACAGTGGCAATGATCACAGCCGCCGGGATAATGGCCCCGGTTTTGGAAGTTTTTCAACTTAGCGGGCCTCAAACAGCCCTGATCGTGATTTCCATTGCCTCCGGTGCGACCCTGCTTTCCCACGTGAACGACAGCGGATTCTGGCTTGTGAACAAATATTTCGGAATGACCGAGAAGCAGACCCTGCAATCCTGGACGGTAATGGAGTCGATTATTGCGGTATGTGGACTGGTGTTTAGCCTGTCAGCCAGTTTGCTGGTATAGATGAGGATCGACTTCAAGAAAATTATCTAATTTTTGTGCCGAGGTGCTGAATTGTTTTATTCAACAAGACCTTGGGATGAAAAGGGATGGGTTTTTCATAGGATGCATTGTTTTTATTTGTAATTTTGACCCGGAAATTAATCGGGGTGTAGCGCAGTTGGCAGCGCGCGTCGTTCGGGACGACGAGGCCGGAAGTTCGAGTCTTCTCACCCCGACTAACATATTAATTTAAACGCCTGTAAGTTAAGTTCTTACAGGCTTTATTTTTTCTAGTGCAAAATACTTTAGCAGAATAACATACATATGCCGAACCACTAATAAATCCATTTAAAGATAGCTATAATAAGATCGATATCTATCCATCTGGTGAGGATAATCGCCCGTTGCAAAAACCGAGAATTCTGGATACCTTAGAGCCTTGTATTTGCTTCCCGGAAGAAATTCCGTTGTAGAAATGTGGAGAGTGAGGGTATTCCTGAATGGAAAGCTGAATAATAACGTGTAATTGAGATCAAAACCACAAAATGTCAGAAGACCATAAACAACAACCCGAACAACAACTCTGGAATATCGCCAATACCGAGGGGTTAAATGGATGCTGATGAATACTGTGATACCGTCGACCAACGAAATAGGATTAAGAGATGGGTCACTTAATTTTTCATAATGAAATTTAATAACAGCAACTAAATGAAAAAGAGCAATCGCAAATTATTATCAATGGCATTACTGGTGCTCGTAACATTTCCCGCCATCGCCCAAAAGAAAGTAATGCTCGACAACTATTATAATAATGAATTCAATTCTAAATCCGGTCAGGCTTTTCACTATTTGTGGAGTGACACTGCCCTAAGCGGCTTTTCACAGTTGGGAGGGTTGTTTGAGGAGAAAGGTGCCCGGCTGATGACACTGAAAGAAAAACCTTCACTCTCAAACTTACAAAACGCTGATGTTTATATTCTGGTAGATCCCGACACGCCTAAAGAAACCTCGAAGCCAAAATATATGGATAAAAAGGCCGCTTCAGCCATTGAAAAGTGGGTAAAAGATGGAGGAACATTACTCATTCTTGCCAATGATTTCAATAATGCCGAATTGGACCGATTAAATGTTTTATCCACAAAATTTGGTATCCGTTTTAATAAGGATCTTTTACATCCTGAAAAACAAAGAGTTAACGAACAGCGTGATTTCAATTCAATGTCATCCACCGACCTGCCAGAACATCTTTTATTCAAAGGGGTTAAAAAAATATTTTTAAAGGAAGTATCCTCCCTACAATGTAGCTATCCTTCCAAACCTGTTTTGGAAGAAGAAGGACATGTGCTGATTGCAGAAGCTTTCTACGGCAAAGGCTATGTGCTGGTTGTGGGAGATCCCTGGTTATATAATGAATATATCGATAACAAGATCCTTCCCACCGATATCGATAATCTGACGACTGCAAAAAATCTTGCCACCCTTCTTTTGGCCAAAGGACGTTCTCTGGAAAATCCCTTTTTTACATTTAATAATGCACTGAATGCAAGTCATCTTCCCAAACTTCCTATAGAAAAACAGGCTGAAATATTGAAAAACCTTGGATATGACGGAATGGAGTGGCATGATGAGACAGATGGATTTGTTGAAGCCATCGAGCTTTTCAGCGATAGTGGATTAAAAATCTATACAAATTATATGAAGATAAACATTGATGAAAAGCAGCCCTATGATTCTAGCTGGAAAGAAACGATCCCAAAACTGGACGGGATGGACATGATCCTCTGGGTGCATCTTCATTCTGAAAAATATCAACCTTCCGAAGAAGCAGCCGATTCCCTTATTGTATCAATACTGCAGGATCTGGCCGACCAGGGAAAACCCTATGGGGTAAGAATTGCCATTTACCACCACACATGGTTTGTTGCCGAGAAGGCAGAAGACTCCTACCGGCTTGCTGTAAAAGCCAACCGCGACAACGTAGGCGCGGTGTTTAATATTTGCCATTACTTAAAAACCGGCGGTACAGTAGAGAATCTTAATAAGGTACTGGACATGATTTATCCAAAGCTATTTGCTATTTCCGTTTCGGGAGCCGACACCGGCGATACTAAAAATATGAACTGGGATCAACTGGTTCAGCCCCTCGGACAAGGCACTTTCGATGTATATCAGGTAGTAAAACATTTAGCCGACAAAGGTTTCAGAGGTCCAATAGGTTTGCAATGCTATAATCTGAAAACAGATCCTATGGTTCACCTTAAACAGAGTCGGGAAATATGGGAATCCTACAAAAAACGGTATGCTGCTGAGCAGTAATCGTCATGAACCCATTTATTAGGGATAATAGACAAGATTTCTGAAAATCCGACAATTATTTATAACTCTTTCGATCCCTTCAGAATATTTCTGGACTATCTGATGCCCTTCTTTTTTTCGCAACCCTTCAGGGCCGGGCCTATTTTTTAACTAAAGTAAACCTGTACCTGCTTAACCATGAATTCAAGGTAAGAAAGAATCTATTCATTCAAAGGCGGATTGACGAAGGCCCTGTCGGCCCATTCGGTATACCTTTTTTCCATTTCAAGGGCTTGTTCAGGATATTCTTCAATTAGGTTGTTTGTTTCGCAACGGTCTTTATTCATATCGTAGAGTTCCCAGGAACCATTTTGGATTTGTACCAGTTTCCATTTTCCTTCGCGGATGGCTTTATTCCCTGCATGTTCCCAATACAAGCTCCGGTTTTCGTTGAAAGAACCTGAATTTTTTAAAAATAGAGGCAGAAGGCTCTGTCCCGGTAATTCAATCAGGTGGCGATCCTCTATTTGATCGGGATAGTTTACATGGGCAACGGACAAAAGGGTTGGCATAATATCGGTTATATGGGATGGAGTTTCCACTATTCGCTGCTTTTGAATTTTTTCCGGCCAATAGATAATTAGAGGACTGGAAATCCCGCCTTCATGCACATAACATTTGTACATACGAAAGGGTGTATTGGAAGCATTCGCCCAGCCCAGGCCATAACTTATAAAAGAATTGGTAGTTCCATACAATTCCAAATTGCCCCGTTCGCCCAGAGCATTGAAGCCCATCACGTTTCCTCCAATTGCCCCTCCGTTGTCTGACAGAAAGAGGATGATGGTATTATCCAGTTTATTGTTCAACGAAAGAAATTTGATCAGACGTCCTATATTTTGATCAATATTGTCGATCATGGCTGCATAAACAGCCATCCTTTTAGCCAGGTCTTTCTGTTGTTCTTCAGTAAGGGAATCCCAGGCAGGTAAAGGGTTTCGGGTAAAGGGCCAAAGGCCGCCCGGTTCATATCTGTCGTCAGTTCTGGAAGAAAGAATGGTATTTTCCGGCTTCAATATTCCTAATTTTAACTGCCTTTGATAACGCTCTCTCCGCAAATTGTCCCATCCTTTTAAATAGTAATCTTCGTATTTCCTGATATCCTGAGGCAAGGCATGTAAAGGCCAGTGTGGGGCATTATAGGCCATGTAAAGAAAAAAAGGATCCTCTTTTCTTTCGTTAAAATGTTGTTCCAGAAATAACTGTCCATACTCGGTAAAGCGATTGGTGGAATAGTAATTCTTATCCGGCGTTATAGTATCATTGTCAAGGGTGACAGGCCTGGGTCTTTTATCATGGGGATATTTAGCCGGATTCCCTGGCTCAAAATAGGAAATAGCTCCTTCCAGTGCTCCGTAAAAGCGATCGAAACCCCAGGCCAGGGGCCTTTCATTCATATTTTGATATCCCAGATGCCACTTTCCACACATATAGGTACCATAGCCTGCTGCCTGTAAAAGTTCGGCAATCGTGGCACTTCGTTCGCGCGCAAGGTGTCCAAGATAGCCAGGTTTGTCGGTTCTGTCTTCGATCATTAAACCCATACCGGCCTGATGATGATCGAGCCCTGTTAACAAAGAAGCTCTTGAAGGACAGCAGCGCGAAGTATTATAAAACTGTGTGAACCGAATCCCGTTGGCGGCCAGTTTATCGAGGTTTGGAGTTGCAATCTCACCTCCGTAACAACCAATGTCGGAGAATCCCATATCGTCGACCATGATAAGCACAATATTGGGTCGGTCGCCTGCGAATGACTGCAGACAAAAAAAAGCAAAGAAAGCATAAAAAATATTCCGTATCATAGTTCTTATTTTATTTCATAATTTTCCATTCCTTGGGGGCCTCAAAACCTTCACTTCCTTCATAAAAGGGGGGAATGGGATTGGGAACCTCAATAGAATCAAATGAATAGACAATCTGATTTAAAGAATCAAAAATCTTTGGATTAGCCCCTATTACATTCTCTTTTTCAGAGGGATCCTCGGATATTTGAAATAAGACATTTTCCTTTAAGTTCATGTGTGGTGCGTCAGTTGTCGCTTTTATGAGTTTCCATTTTTGGTTTACGATAGCGCCGTATCCGAGGTATAAATTCCTGTCGAACTTTTTTTCCGGATTTTTCAAAACCGGTAATATACTTACACCATCCAGGGGAAGTTTGGGTTTACTTTTGATCCCGGTAATCTCCCGAATAGTGGGAACAATATCAATATAGCCTGTAACCTGATTTAATACCAGGTTTCCTTTAAAACCATCGGGCCATTTTATAATTGCCGGGGCTCTGACACCCCCTTCCCATTCCATATATTTTTTTCCTCTTAATTCACCGCTTGATCCTCCGGGCCCTGCCCCGTTATCGCTATGAAACAACACTAAAGTATTTTCTTCAATATTAAGATCTTTCAGGGTTTCCAGAATTCTTCCGATGCCCCTGTCCATTGCCGTGACCATAGCGGAAAAAGTTTGTCTTTGCGTATTGCCTCTGCCACGTTGGCTGGGATCGTCGGGATCAAAATTGCCAAATTTGGGTTGGTTTGGATCATAACCATACAGCAGAAGATCCTGCTCTTTTGCCTGCAAAGGTGAATGGGGTGCATTAAACGCAACATAGAGAAAAAATGGTTTTTTTCCATTATAATCTTTAATGCATTTTACGGCATGTTCACTTATTAAATCAGTCGTATAGCCTTGATCATAACTGGCCTCATAATCATTGTGCCAATCCAGTTCCCCTTCCCGTTCATGCGTAAAATAATCGAGAGCTCCATTATAATGCCCATAAAAGTGTGTAAATCCTCTGTGCAGAGGATGGTATTGAAGTTTTGAATGTCCCAAATGCCATTTACCAAGAATCGCCCGATGCTCATATCCCGCTTGCGCCAGTATCTCAGGTAGGGTCACTTCCGCTGTATCCAGTCCATAATCGCGCCAGGGTGTGATGCCTGTCGAGCGAATGCCCACCCGGTCGGGATACCGGCCGGTTAACAATCCTGCCCGTGTAGGAGAGCAAATGGAGGCGGTATAAAAGCGATTTAAAATAATCCCTTCTTTTGCAAGTTGATCAATATTAGGGGTTTGAATATCACTTCCGTGGAAACCTACATCACCCCACCCTAAATCATCCGCCAAAAGTATAATGATATTTGGTTTTTTTTGCGCCTCTGAACATGCCATACTAGCAAAAATCAAAGGAATAACAAGTTTCGTTATGGTCTTCATACCTTAAGATTAAGTTTATTTTTTAATAGCAGATAATTCATCAAAAAGTTCAGGGTCATATTCCTGAATCCCAAAGATGCCATTCAGCTGGCTGGTAGCGACCCAGGGCAACCATGCTCTTTTTCTTCCCAAACCCCTTTCGGGAGCGAGACTCCAATGTTCCTGCTGCCAGCCGGGGCCGGGTAAATCATATAATCGTCCGGGAAGGGCAACCATCCCTTTGGTATTGTGTAACAATATGGCGGCAACCTCTTTATAGTGCTCATCTCCGGTCAGGCTATACAATTTGGCAAATTCATCGGCATCGAAAGCCATATAGGCGTCGACCAGAGAGTGACCGGTAGAGATCAACTGAAGTCCGATAGTGGAGACTCCTTTTTTCCAGTGAAGGTCTTCATCCCGTTCATCCTCGGGCATGGGGACATTCCAGATATAGATCCATGTTTCCGAGAAGGCAGCTGCCATTTTGGCCCGTTCAAGCCATTTTTGATCCTTTGTTGATTCGTACAGTGCAAGATAGGCTTCAAGAGAAAGTGTCCCTGCTTCTTTATCCACTACATTCGGATTATCGATAGTTCCGCCTACAAAGATCCCCGTGGACTGCCCGTTTTCCCAGGCGAATTCACCAGCCCGGATAGCCGCTTCCTTGTATTTGCTGTCTCCGGTGAGTTCGGATTGGAGAATCAGGAATGGAATGGTGTTGTAGGTCGACTGCAGGGAAGAGTCGGCCACTTCACCTGTTACCGGAATCCAGCCACGAGGAAAGCCACCATTGGTATGTTGTTGGGCTAAGAGCCAATCGGCAAACGATCGGGTCCAGGCAATCCAGGAAGGGTGTTCTCTTCCTAAAGATTTTTCTCTTTTGGCCGCCTTTAGCAGAGCTTTAAGTCCATCGCCAAACGAACGGATATACAAAGGACGGTTCCGGGGTAAAGCTGGGGCGGGTGTACCCGTTCGCCAGTAAAAGCCCTCTCCCTCCGGCGGATTTATCTTCAATTTGAGAAATGAATTAATAATTGCCTCTCCTTTCCTGCGAAATTCATCGGCTCGCGGGTTTCCGGGAAGGTCAGAGGCCTGCAGGAGGTAATTTGCTGCTTCAAGTGCTTTTCCGGTAAATCCCATCACTGTCCTTCCCCCTGCCGGGTCATCTCTCTTTCCCGAGAAACCTTCCTTAAAGGTAATCATATTTGATAAACCTGTGATTCCTTTATGCGTTTCTACCTGATTTGCAAGCATCCCGGTTATGCTTTCCCTGGCAAGGATAATGTCCTGTGGGTTTACCTGTGGATTCAAAACATTCCAGGCCCAGCGCCATGCGCGTGGATAATAGTCTTCATATTTTTTGTCATTTTCAAAACGAAATAGGAACGAGTAATTTTGTTCAAAACCATCGGTAAGGGGATTAAACCTTTGACGCCATCGATGAACCTGCCCTCCAGGGTAAAAATATCCCTGGTAACTGGTTTCTCCTTCTGTTCCGGGCCATTTGATGCCAATCCGAACTGTATCGCCAGAGAAATCGGCTCCTAAAGATCCAAACCGAAATCGTTGGTCAACCAGGGTGCGTATCTGGCGATCGTGTGAATCTTCTTTCGTCGTATTTCCTTGCGGAGCCGGATCCAGTATTGTAAGAGAGCTGCCGTTTTCAGCATAAACTCCAAACATCGGCGCGGGAAGTCGGTCCTCGCGAATCCGGATATTATTTCCGGAGTTGAGGCCACCAATTGCATCGGCGCTAATAACTTCCGGGTTTCCGTAAATCATGCCCGGTGCAAAACATCGGTAATCTTTATGCGTGCCGGAGGAAAACAGATCTACGGAAGACAGAAAACCTCCATCGGCATTCCCTTTTACCTTTAATTTACGTGAAAACTTTAAAGTATTGCCGGATAATTCCCAGTTGTCTTCCACCTGGAAAGCAATTCCTTCCATTTGAATAGTTGCCTTTCCCAAAAATCCATCCTTTTTAAGTTGGATGTCGGTGTAGCCTGACCCCTCTGTATCATTCAGAGAAGAATCCAGATAATGCTCAATCCGGACAGGATGAGGTTGTGACCAGCTAATAGAATCCCTGTTACCGATAATTAATCCCCATTGTCCTTCCTCGTTTTTCCGAATACTCAGAATCTGACCTGAAGAAAGTGTCCCTATTTGCTCTCCGGAAAAGGATTTTCCCTCCCTGCAGGAATTGAAACCACAAAAATACAAGGCTAACAAGAAGAGAAATACAGTTTTTGACATTCTTTTAGGATTTATAAGATTGAAGAAATACGCTTAAATTTTTATGAAATTGTGTAGCTTCCAAATATAATATCATAATAGTATCCAAAATTAGAAAATCCCAGAAATTATCCAATAATGTTAAGTTCCATTCGTTTCCCAAAGGATTGTAAGGTTTGAGAGTTATTCAGTAGATGATTCTTTTAGGAATTCAAAAAATAATATTTAAATTTGAATTTACGAGACCAACCATTCTTGACTTTTGATAAGAGCCTTAATGTAAAGGGTATCTCTCATTTTAATTAAAGAAGGATATAGTAGGATCCAATAGGTCTTTTAATGCTTAAGTTGGATTCTTCCCATACTTAACAAATATATCATGAAGAAACTTTCCCATTCTATTGTTCTCTTCCTTCTGATGAGCTTTTGCTTATCTGCACAACAACCCGATAAAGTTACTCTGCCCAACGGATGGAGCCTGTCCCCTGCTGGTCATGGCTATTTATTAGGCGACCTTCCATTAAATATGGCTGTCAGCCCCTCAAAGAAATTGATTGCTGTAACCAACAACGGCCAAAGTACACAAAGCTTACAACTTATTGATTCGCGCTCAGAAAAAATTCTGGACAATATAATCGTATCCCGAAGTTGGATGGGAATGAAGTTCAGCGCTGATGAGAAATTTTTGTTTGTCTCCGGCGGGAATGATAATTGGATCCTGAAATATGCTATTAAAAAGAAAAAGCTTTTATTAGCAGACACCCTGGTTTTGGGTGAAAAATGGCCGGTGAAAATTTCCCCCGCAGGAATTGATATCGACAATAATAGAAATCTCTTGTATGTGGTTACCAAAGAGAATAATTCGCTTTATATCCTCGATATCCTGACAAAAGAGATCCTTGGAATCTATCCATTAGGCGGTGAGGCATATACCTGTTTGCTTTCACCGGATAAGAAGGAATTGTATATCAGTTGCTGGGGATGTGATAAATTGATTATTTTTAATACAGCCACAAGGCTAATGGAACAGGAAATAAAGGTAGGGGATAATCCTAATGATATTTGCTTAACCAAAGATGGAAAATACCTTTTTGTTGCCAATTCAAATGATAATTCGGTTTCAGTAATAAACACATCTTCAAAAAAAGTAATTGAAATACTTACCTGCTCACTATACCCTGACGCCCCTCCGGGTTCCACAACCAATGCCCTGGCGCTGTCACCTGACGAAAAAACCCTTTATATCGCCAATGCTGATAATAATTGTCTCGCTCTGTTTGATGTTTCCCTTCCCGGAAAGAGTGTTTCCAAAGGATTTATTCCCACCGGCTGGTATCCGACCTCTGTGAAATCTGTCGGCAATAAGATTTTTGTCACCAATGGTAAGGGATTTTCTTCATTTGCCAATCCTGACGGGCCGAATCCCACTTTTAGAAAAACAAAGGTAGTTCATCATAAGGCAGATTCTTCAAACAGGAAATATGATCAATATATAGGTGGTTTATTTATTGGAACTATGAGCATTATCAAGGTTCCGGATGATGACCAATTAAATATTTACACCCAGGAGGTATATAACAATACCCCATACACGAAAGAAAAGGAGACTATTTCAGAAGGAATGGAAGGGAATGTTATTCCCTGTTCAGATAAGGATACATCTATTATAAAATATGTGTTTTATGTAATAAAGGAAAACCGTACCTATGATCAGGTACTGGGTGATATGAAAGAAGGCAATGGGGATACCAGCCTGCTATTGTTTGGGAAAAACATAACCCCTAATCAACATAAGGTGGCCAAGGATTTTGTATTGCTTGATAATTTTTACGTGAATGCCGAAGTTAGTGCAGATGGACATATGTGGTCGATGGGAGCTTATGCGACCGATTATATCGAGAAAACATGGCCAACCCATTATGGTGACAGAGGGGGAACCTATGATGGGGAAGGAACACGCGAAATCGCTAATAATAAGAATGGATTTCTTTGGAATAATTGCTTGCGTAATGGAGTAACCTACCGGAGTTATGGCGAATTTGTAGACAATTTAAAACCCAATATTCCTGTATTAGAGGATCATTACTGTCAATATTTCCCAGGTTGGAACATGAATATAAGAGATACAGCTCGTTTTAGCCAATGGAAAAGAGATTTTGATTCATTGGTAACTATCAATGCATTACCACAATTGAGCACTATCCGTTTTCCTAATGATCATACACAGGGGATGAGAATTGGGAAACCTTCCCCTTATGCGATGGTAGCTGATAATGATCTGGCTGTAGGAATGTTTCTGGACCATTTAAGCAAAAGCCCTGTATGGAAAGAAAGTGTGGTTTTTATTTTGGAAGATGATGCCCAGAACGGGCCCGACCATGTTGATGCTCATCGCAGTCCCGCTTATGTTATTGGCCCTTACGTAAAACGAAATTATGTGGACCATACCCCATACTCTACTTCAGGGATGTTAAGAACGATTGAATTAATTTTAGGGCTTCCCCCAATGAGTCAATATGATGCAGCCGCTACTCCTTTATGGCGATGTTTTACCTCCACTCCGGATTATGCTCTTTTCAATCATTTACCTGTAAGTGTTGACCTCAATGAGGTCAATACTAGAGGTAAATGAATTATCCCAAAAAAGTGAAACATTTAATTTTTTGAAAGAAGATTCTGTTCCGGATGATGAATTTAATGAAGTGCTTTGGAAAGGAATTAAAGGAATCGAATAGTCCTGTTCCGGCTCCAAAACGGGCTGCGTTTATAATGGCATCGGAGGAGGATGAGGATGAGGACTGAGTAAAACGGGCATTATGGACAGAAGCTGTTACAAGTGATTTATCTTAACATTATCAAATATGATTTTTGCATTTAGAGGCAGGTTATAGCTGGCACCCCCCACTTTTATTTCAAATTCTCCGGATTCTATAATCCAACCGTGTTTATTTAAATCCCAAAATGAGAAACACCTACGGTCAAGTACCATTGTAACTGTTTTGCTTTCTCCTGCCTTCAGATCAACTTTTTTTAATACTTTTTTACCGGAATAATGAAAAAATAAATTAGATTTTTAACGCTGAAATATTTTTAGGAAAAATCATTGTTTTCAAATATTGACTTTTTATTTTTGATCATTGTGATATCAACTTTTAAATTTAGCAAAATGAAATATTTTCTCCCGGTATCCATGGCTTCTTTATTATTCTTAGGTTCTTGCGCTAATAAAGTTCCTAAAGATCTTCCTAACATTTTATGGATAACATCTGAAGATAACAGTCCTTTTCTAGGCTGCTATGGCGATAGTTTTGCCACAACACCAAACCTTGACAAGCTAGCTTCCGAAGGAATACTTTATACCCATGCTTATGCTAATGCACCCGTATGTGCGCCTGCCAGAAACACTATAATTACGGGCGTATATGCCAGCTCGGGAGGTAATGAAAATATGAGAAGTACGTATGAAAAATCAGATATAATTCATTATTACCCTGAATTCCTTCACGAAAAGGGATATTATTGCACCAATAACAGGAAAGAAGACTATAACATTGATCCGGAGCAAATCAAGAATATCTGGGATGAAAGTAGTAAGGATGCACATTATAAAAACAGAAACGATGGGCAACCTTTCTTTGCCATATTTAATTCCACGATATCCCATGAAAGCTCGATTCATAAGTGGAAACCGGATGAAGAACTAAGACACAAGCCGGAAGATGTTCAATTGCCTCCTTATCATCCTGATACCAAAGAGATGCGACACGATGGGGCTCAGTATTACGATAATGTGGAAGATATGGATGCCTGGGTAGGACAAATGTTGAAAGAACTGGATGAAAGCGGTGAGGCTGAAAACACCATTGTTTTTTATTATGGTGACCACGGTGGTGTACTGGGAAGGAGCAAAAGATTCCTCTATGAGAGTGGTACCAGAGTTCCATTTATTATCAGGGTTCCTGAAAAATATAAGTATCTTCTGGACGGCGCAAAACCTGGTCCAAAAGATGATCGCCTTATTAGTTTTGTGGATCTGGCCCCAACTCTGCTGAGTATTATTGGCACAGCTGTTCCTGATTATATGCAAGGGCATGCTTTTTTAGGAAAACAAAAAACAGAGGATCCTGAATATGCATTTATGTTCCGTGGTCGTATGGATGAACGATATGATTTGAGCCGATCCATTCGCAGCGACAAATATAGATATACAGTAAACTTTATGCCATTTAGGGAATACGGACAGCACTTGAATTATCTTTGGAAAGCTCCTTCGATGCAATCCTGGGAAAAAGCATTTCTCGCAGGAGAATGCAACGAAGTTCAAAGTGCTTTTTTTAAAACAAAACCTGTTGAAGAATTGTACCTGACTGAAGCTGATCCCTGGGAAGTTAATAATCTGGCAAACGATCCTCAATATAAAGAAGAGCTTATTAAGATGAGGGCCGCCTGCCTTGATTGGTTAAGAAATATAAAAGATGCCGGATTTATTCCTGAACCTATCAGGGATGAACTTTATGGTAATGCGAATACTTATGATATCGTACGGCAAGACACTTTTAATCTGAATAAAATTATTGATGCTGCATACCTTAGTATCAGTGAGAATGAAGATAATATTCCTGAGTATATACAATTACTTAAAGATAAAAATCCAATCATCAGTTATTGGGGTGCAATTGGATTACTTAACCTGGGTGAAAAAGCGGCTCCGGCCATTGATGCGCTTGAAAATGCTTTGAACGATCAATCAGGATCCATTGCTCTACTGGCAGCTGAAAGCCTTTATCACCTGGGGAGAAAAGAAAAGGCTATTGAGAGCCTTTTGAATATCCTTGGAGATGAAAATGAATATTTAGAATGCTTTGCCATGAACACTATTGATTGTCTCCATCTGGATGACAAAAGAATCAAAGATAAAGTAGCCAATTTAAGTAAAGATATCAATATGAACCCAAAAGGATATGATGATAGGATGATAGTCAGACTTATGGAAAAATGGAAGCTTAAGATTGCTGAATATTAGTAGATCATTGGAAAATGGGATTATGGTTACGCTAATTTGATTTACCTATGAGGTCTAAATATTTTCTCAATTCCCTTTTCATCCAAATAAATTCTGAAAGAAAATGCCAATAGTGATAATTATTTCCCCCATGGCCATGGCTTAGCCTTTGTCCTTATCGCCTCCTTTTCCCACAAAGAGGAAAGTTCTTTCACTTTATCAGGGTACTTCAATGCGAGGTTGATGGTTTCAGAACGATCGTTCTCCATGTCATATAACTCCCATGCATCTTCATCTTCATCAGAAAACTTCTTGAATTTCCGGGTTCTGGAAACCAATTTCCATTTTCCGGCACGAATAGCTCTGTTACCTTCATGTTCCCAAAAGATATAATCGCGGTCGATGGGTAAATTGGTGAAGGCAGGAACCAGGCTCTTCCCTTCATAAGCTTGAATATTATTTCCTTTATATGTTGAAGGGTAATCCAGATCGGCTATATCAATGCAAGTAGCCATAATATCAATGAGGTGAGCAGGTTGGCTTCTAATTTCATTTTTTGCTGATATACCTGCCGGCCATTGCACAATTAAAGGACTTGATATTCCACCTTCATGTACCCAATGCTTATAAAGCCTGAATGGTGTGTTACTTACATTGGCCCACTCTTCCCCATAAGCTACCCAGGTGTCGGCATCACCTGCCATAACACCTCTGCCACTGCGAACATAGCGCCCATCGCGGGAGTACTCTGATCGTCTTCCATAGAATATTGAATCATAATGAAAAGGATGGAGAACTTTTTGTTCCTCAGTAAGGGGTACCTCTGGTTTATTAGTGCCTTGTGGTTCAGCACACCCGCCATTGTCCTGTAAAAAGAAAATGACTGTATTTTCCAATATACCTTTGGCCTCAAGAGCTGAAATAATCCGACCTATTCCCTGATCCATGATATCGACCATGGCGGCATACACTTCCATTCGACGTACCTGCCATTCTTTCATTTTTTCTTCTTCCCATGCCGGGATATCAACGCCTCTTTCGGTTAAAACACACTGTTTATCTATTATACCAAGTTCTTTCAGTTTATTGAAACGCTGTACACGGATTTCATCCCATCCCTTATCGTAAACGCCCTTATATTTTTCCACTTCCTTAGCCGGGGCATGTAAAGGCCAATGTGCTGCAGTATAGGCAACATAGAAGAAAAATGGTTTTCCATCCGGGTGCTCATTGATGAATTTGACAGTTGTGTCACTAATGGCATCTGTATAATAAAAATCCTTTCCCGGGGCAATAAATGAATTATTGCTTGCCAGTGTTCCGGGATCATAGAAACTTCCTGATCCGTTTATGGTGCCGAAATGTCGGTCAAAACCTCTTTGATGAGGCCAATTACTCTTATCTCCATTTGGGTCCAGATTTTGTGACAAATGCCATTTTCCGGTCATATAGGTAGCATATCCATTATTTTTGAATAGCTCAGCTAAGGTGACAGCATTTTTGCTTAGATCGTTTTTATAGCCTTCTTCAGCTTCAACAGGATAAGATGCCAGAGCTCCCATGCCAGCCTGATGAGGATAAAGACCAGTAAGCAGGGAGGCCCGAGTCGGACTGCATCGTGCTGTGTTATAAAATTGGGTAAAGCGCAAACCATTTGCTGCCAGATGGTCGATGTTAGGCGTTTTTATTTCTGATCCAAAACAGCCAATATCCGAAAATCCCATATCATCGGCCATGATCACGATAACATTTGGTTTGTTCGTTTGACTTTTTTGAGTACCCACTTGCCCGCACATCATTAAAGTTGCACAGGGAAGGCTTAGGCCAAGGGCTTTTAATTTGGTGGTTGCAAAGATATGTTTGCTATTATGCATGATTGAAAATAAATTTATGATTTAATTAAATTGGAAGTGACAGGAATTTGTCACTTCCAATTTATCCATAAAGATATTGCTTTATTAACTATTTATCTACTAATTAGGGATCAGAATGGTTATATCATCCAGGAATATTCGGTTTTTTCCTTTTCCAACTCCCGAAAGCAGATAATCACCACCAAGGAATAATATCTGAGTATCTGAAGTTGCACCAGTAATGGTAAAGGTGCGTAAAGCCTCAGGCTCTTCCCAGAAGGCAGCACAATAAGCTTCGTGTGTAGCATCATCTGCAGGGTAGGTAGGCCAGTTATCAATAATAAATTGACTTTGACTCAGGGTTCCCGGTCCAATAAGGCTGATGTTAAGGAAATTGTCGTCCTGGGTTCCACCTTTAGTTTGGTATGGTACAGACTTGAATTTCACAATAAGATCTTGTGTGCCAACGATTTCCGGAATTTTAGGAGAAATAATATCTCCTCCATAACTTGTTTTCCCAAGTTTGACACATCCGATAAGTCCATAAAGTGGACGATCACCAGATCCGGGATTTAGGGTACTTGTCCAGCCTTCTGCCAACTCCTCAGGAGTCCATGAATCGTATCTGATTACACCGGTTGTATTATAGAAAATTTGAGTGCTGTAATTCAACCAACTAAAGTCTTCAAATAATACGATGGTCCCTTCACTTTTACCGTTTTGGGAAATAACCAGAATTGCATTTAAAGCGGGGAACTGTGCAGAGGTAAAAGCAACATTGGCTATCCTGGCATCGGCATTATCATTTGACGTGGCAGAGAATGTCAGATCTGTGAATGTAGCACCCGCAGCTTCAGCTTTTGTAAATGTGAACCAGTCTGCATCTGAGCTATATGTATACTCTATATTTGATTTTACATTTATCACTACATCCTGCTCGGCCTGAATAATATTTATACCGGCTTCTATATCTGCGACTGATAAGTATGGTTCTGAACCTTCCTGATCCACCCGGAACAGGACAGGTTGTTCTTCCCCATCAACGACAAGGGCAAAATTCATGGTCCGGGCATCGAAGGTATTGTTTTCCTTAACAATAATTTTAAAGATGCCGTCATCATCGCCCTCATCAGGAAAAGCACGCACCCAATCCCCTTCAGTTTGTGCAACGATTTTCCAGGGTCTGTTGGAGCGTACCGTGTAACTTTGGGTTATGCCTGACATAGAGGTAGACAATCCTGTAGGGTCACCCTCAATTGTAAAATAAGGATCTCCACTCTTTTCGTCATTTTTTTGACAGGAGAAGAAAAGGCCCATTGCGATGAAAGAAATGATGGTCAAAATTATAAAGGGGCTTTTCGAGCTATTGAAACTTTTCATTTTCATGGTTTTATTTTTTAAGTTTTGACTATTTACTCTTGGTTAATAGCTTGTTTGCTCCACCATACTGGTGTTTTCATGTTATTAGGCCCACCCATGGCTTCCAGTGCGGCATTTGCGTTGGCACTGTTTGTTGACATGGTGGTGGGGGGATATCCAAAACGGGTAGGAAAAATTCCGTCGTTATAGGTTTTCGTTCCTTCTCCAATGGTGAGCTCGGGATAGCCTGTTCTGCGATATTCATGGTAGGCTTCCATACCTATCCAGAAGAGTGCTAAATATTTCTGGTTACCAAGAAATTCTTCTTTGTCAGCGGCCAGATCCCATGAACCGAGAGGTGATAAAAGATAAGTATCCATCTCTGCAGAGGTGATTGAAGTTGGGGTTTCAGAGAAGGCTCCTTGCTCAGACCATTTTCCCATTGAAGCTTTTACTCCCGCTTCATAATAGCTTTTAGCTAAAGCCTGTCCTCCACTAATCCAGCCTTTCAGTGCTGCCTCGGCAAAAATAAACTGTACTTCGGCATAATCCATATAAGTAGCAGGTGCATCTTTACGACAAAAAACCCTAAAGTTTAACCATGAAGTACCTGGGTCAACAAGGCTTCTTTCTTGTTCTGTACCTCCTGATATTGTACCCTTCCATACATTATCAGGATTGACTGAAACAACGGTATTTTTCTTCCCGATAATGGGCAATCGTGGATCAACATAGACCTGATTACCATTTATATCTGTCTGAACTGTCATACCAATCAACTGCTCGGTAAGTTTTCTTCCGCTGGAAGTGAACTCGCTTTCTGTGGTTGTGCCAAAATTGCTCAGATATGGGTCGTTACCCGAAAAATGAACCGTTGCATTGTCGTCGTTCGAAGTGAATATAGGATACTTTGCAGGATTGTTCAGGATTTCTGTCATTTTAGTCCCAACATTCATTTCTGATCGTCCACTTACCCGGCACAAAAGCCTAAGGTATAAAGAATTGTTGAATTTTCTCCATAAAGTCATATCCCCGCCGTACATACCATCCATGGAAGGATTCAAGAATATGGGTTTAGAAGCATAGATATCATTTGCTGCTTCAAGTTCGGCAAACAGGGATTCATATATTTCCTTTTGAGAATTAAATTCAGGAGTTAGCGTACCACCTACCGTAGGACCGGTAAAGGCTTCATCATAAGGAACAGGACCAAACATATCGGTCATATTGGAATAGAACAAGGCCTTGAAAGTGAGTGCGATAGCTTCCAATGTAGGATTATCCTGCTCCCTGGCTAAATCATACATATGGATTATATTCTTCAGGTAATTGGCATAAAAATTCCAAAAACCTCCCCAATCCCTTGATTCTTCAAGAAAATAAAGGTGTTCTCTTCGGGTAACACCCCCTGTATGCGCTGTGAACTGCATTAGTTCGTTATTGTAGTACCATGTGCGTTGCAACCACTGATTAGCAGAATTATAAAGAATGGGCTCAAACATATTCTCAGCCTTAATCATGCCAACTGTGGTCCGGTTTGGATTTGTATTGATTTCTTCAAAGTCCTTGGTACAATGACTAAAGACTCCCAGAATAAATCCACATATTATAATTAATTTAAGTTTTTTCATTTTTTTTGTATTAAAATTAAAACGATAATTTAACATTGGCTCCAAATGTACGGGTCATTGGGAAAGAACCGACTTCAATGCCATTGAACACATCTGTACCGCTCATCATTCCTCCTTCAGGATCAAACTGTGGCCATTTGTCCCATGAGAAAACATTTGTTGCAAATATGGCTACACTAGCTCCCTGCAAGAAACTTAATCTTTTATAAAGACTCGAAGGGAAGTCATATTCAAGTCGGACCTCCCTAAGTTTTAAAAAGGATGTACTATAAGTATGGGCTTCACCATTGTATCGGTCAAGGACGCGCGCCTGATAATAGGTGTAAATATTGGAGGTAATTGTATTGTTGGGCTGACAAATCATGGTGCCATCTTCATTTTCAGAAATTACGTTCACTCCGTCGGCAACAATACCATCATATCTACCGGGCAAAGAATTTGTAAGCTTACCCTGATAGGATAAAATACCATCGGTTACCGAGAATCGGTTTCCTCCCCATTGGTAAGCAAAAGACATTCCCAGGCTTAGGCTTTTGTACCTCATGGTAGAATTAAAACCCCCTCTCCAGTCGGGATTGACTTTTCCAAGATAGTTGTCTGCAGAGGAAGTCAGTGATGGCAAACCATCAGATCCAATAAGCACCTGCCCTGAACAATCAATTTCCTTGCCCTCATCACTCATATAATATGATCCTTCAGGCGCTTTCCTAAGGGCAAAGCCATATAATTGATGCATTTCTTCTCCAACATAGGAATATACATGTAACCTTCCGCCAATGGTTGTTCCCATATCAGTTTCAAGTGGTGTATCAATATCCCAATTATCCTGCAAGCTAACCAGCTTATTAATATTCCTGGCTCCATTGATATTTATGTTCCATGTGAATTTACTTGTTTTAACAGGGGTGGCATTTAAGGCAATTTCTATACCCTTGTTCGTTATTTCCCCTGCATTGATTTTAATGGCCGATGCGCCAACAATTGGATCCAGATCAACTTCAACAATTTGATCTGTTGTAGATGAGTTATACAATGCCACATCAAAACCCAAACGGTTTTGGAAGAACCTGGCTTCCAATCCCAGTTCCCAGCTTTCCACATTCTCTGGTTTTATCCTGGGATCGGGAATGAGTAGCAGGCAGACCATATCCTCCACTAATTGAAGATGCTGAATAATACTGGGCCAGCGAATAGGGACTGGTGTCGTTACCCACGTTTGCCCATGACAAGCGAAGTTTGGTAAAGGTGATAGCAGGAGCCACCGTCTGAAAGTCAAAAACTTGGTTCAGTAAAACGCTACCGGCTACTGAAGGATAAAAATAGGACCAGTAATTTTTGGATAACGCACTTGTCCAGTCATTTCTTCCGGTAATATCCAAAAAGTAGGTATCTTCCCATCCAAGAGAAATTAATCCATATAAACTATTGATAACTTTCGAACTCCTGTAATTATCCGGACCGGGGTTAATCCCGGTCGGAACGTTTGAGGTATGATAAACACCCTCGATATCTAATTCTTCAAGTGTGACTTTTTCCCTCATATACCTGGATGACAAATTGTTTCCACCAAAGGCAGTCGTTATAGTGAATCGGTCATCAACGAAACCACCTTGATATTTGAGTAAAATATCTGTATTGATTTCATAATTAATGAGTGTTTCTTCCCGGTAGAAGCCATTGTTCCATACCGATGTCAACTTAGGTTTTTGCTGGGTTCGGAAATCCACGCCCATATCCAAACCCGATTTTACATCGAAAGTAAGACCTCTGGCCAAGTCCACTGTGAAACCAGCAGAACCAAAGACCCTGTCTTTGTTAAAGCCATTTAATTCTTCATACAGAACCCTGTATGGATTATAACCTCCGGTTCCGGCAACAACCAAACTTCTTCCGTCCTGGGATATATTGGAATTTCGATTGATCTCGTTGAACCTGCCCTGAAAATACTCATCTTTCCAGTTACTCATTGAGTTGGAGTTGTAACCCCACATCAAATCGTACATCACTGTAGTCTGGTGATAGCCCGACATTGGCATATTATCGCTGTTAGTGCGATAGTAGTTAATTTTTGAATTGAACTTTACCCATTTATTTATTGGTGATTCAAAAGAGAAAGAGTAGGATTGTTTTTTATAACCTGTATTTGGCAAAATCCACTCATTTTTAGTATCGGTTACTGAAAAACGGACATTGGTTCCTTCGCCATTACTTCCATTAATGGATATGGAGTTGTTAAAGGTATAACCATCCCTGAATATTCCTGTAAACCAATCATCCTGATAAACAAAGGGGGTTTTCTGGATCAAACCGGTTTCCCAATCCAATCCTTCGTATTGATAACGGAGTTTGTTTGGATCAAATTTTTCTCCCCAGGCATAGCGGGAAAGATTCCGTGGAGGGTTATCCGCAGAGCCGGTTTGTTCTGATGTCAGTGTCCAAAAGTTAAATTCATCAAGACCAAGATCCGAACCGGATCCATATTGGGTTTGAAAATCCGGCCAATATCCAGCCCTCTCACCAACGATGGAAGAACTGACGGTTACCCCGACTCCTTTGTTCTTACGACCGGATTTAGTAGTAATTACAATAGCTCCATTTGCTGCACGTGAGCCATAAAGAGCTGTAGCTGCCGGACCTTTTAAGATGGAAACTGATTCTATATCTTCAGGATTCAGGTCGCTGGCCCCATTTCCGAAATCAACAGGAAAATCACCCCCGGAATTGGTGTAACTACTACTGGAGGTGGTTGCTGTAGTTCCCGCTCTGATTGGTATACCATCGACAATAAAGAGGGCTTCATTTTTGCCGTAATTAAGTGACTGATCACCACGAAGGGTCACCCGTACTGAACCAATAGGCCCGGTATTTGCTCCGGACATGGTAAGTCCTGCTACTTTACCGGACATCCCGTTTAACCAGTTTCGCGAAACAGTTTGGGTCAGCTCTTCATTATCAACTGTTGTTATTGCATACCCGAGGGACTTCTTCTCCCTGGTCAAGCCCAAAGCGGTCACAACGACCCCCTCCAGTTCTACTGAGCTCTCCTGCATCGTAACATTGATAACCGTCTGATTGCCTACCGGAATTTCTTGCGATTCAAGTCCAATAAACTGAAAAACCAACACAGCATCATTGCCCGGAATTCTAATATGGTACACACCCTTAGCATCAGTAATGGTTCCGGTTGTAGTGCCCTTGACTAAAACTGAGGCCCCGATTACCGGGCTTTGGTCTGCTGAGAGTACAGTTCCTTGTACTTCCCTACTTTGTGCCATAATTGGTATTGAAACCAAAAACAACAAAAATACGGAAAGGATAAATTTCAACATTGATTTTAATTTCATAATTTTTAGGTGTTAAGTTAATAGTAATTAAAATAATTTAATTAATTCATTAGATAGGTGAATTCCTTAGGCCTTGCCATATTTTCGTTGTAAACATTACCAAAGCGATCAGTAACTTTTATTTCGAGAGTTGTAGCCGGTCCCGAAGCAGTTACTTTAAATAGATGTGAAGTAGGTCGGGTAACGAAAGAGGAGGTAGGAGTTGAACCTGCATTGAGCCTTTTGGCTTCATAAGAGATAATATGAAGAGGGTCTAATCCGGTAACAGGAGTTACATCCAAAGTAACACCTGCTTCTTTAACTTCTATTTCCCATTCTGGTTCATATCCCCATACATTTATTAAAACATCATTACTGGCGTTGGCATCAGCAAATTCGCCTGAATACATAGCCATATCAGCTTCACTTGCATTTGGCGCAAATTGTTCTGCTGTGATATGTACCCTGTTCAAATCGTAGGATCTGAATTGGTAATCCATGGCATGACCTATACTTTTATAGTACCACTTAACATCTGTTCCATCTATTGCCCAAACTCCGTAACCTCCGGGACTACCGTCCCTGCATATTTGGTTTCCCGCATAACCATTTTTACCGGTCCACCACCATGTTGCGCAAACTGCAGCGGTATTATGCTCCATAAGAGATGCTTCTTCTACAGAATAATTTATATGTGTATGGCCACTTAAAATATGCACATTGGTGAAGCCCTCAAACGAGTTTACTAGAGCATTAGCATTGTCAAGGGCATAGGATGCACTTTGATTACCGTTTATATCAATGGTTGGATTTCCATAAAGCGGAGCATGCATCGCAACAATTAGCGGGGCAGTTTTATCTTTAACAGTGGCTAAATCTTTCTTAAGCCAGGCCATTTGTTCTGAAACAATAAAATTGTCGTAGTTACGGGCTCCAACCACCCCCTCGGAACCTCCTGTATTGATATATTGGATATTATCCAATACCACATAATGGACAGAACCCAAATTGAAAGAATAATAATTTGGACAAACTGTTTTTTTGTAAGCACCGGCAGCAAGCTTGTCTCCAACCGCATAAGGGTTGTTGTCGTGATTCCCCATCACATTAAAGACGGTACAGTTTAGCTTATACATCTGTACCAGATACTCAGGAAGTGCAAAGTTATTTGAATACCAGTATAAATCCCAGCTCATATCGCCCAGGGTCAGTCCATATACTTTTGTTCCTTGCAACTGGTAATATTCTATGGTATTGTTCACGTCATAAAGAAAGCCATTAGTGAATTGCGACAGGTCATCATTCCTGTTAGCCAGGTGCCAATCGGCCATGGCCACTACAATGTGTTTATTATTATTATTTTCGGTTAAAGAAAAGTCTTTTTGTTCAACTGTAGCTCCCCCTGAAAGTCTTTTGAAAAATAGTGGTAGATTATTACTGTTGGAAACTTCATAATTCCCTGGTACAGAAATAAAAACATAAGCGTTTTCTTTTTGTGAAGCAAGATAATACACTCCATTAGCATCGGTCGTAGTTACTTCAATTCCATCAGAAACAACCACATCAGGAAGGCCCTCACCATTGCAATACACCACACCCTTAATTGTCATGCCTTCAATATCAGGAATATTTGTTTCAGCAACTATGTTTAAAAGAAATGAGCCTAAAAGCTGACTTTCCGGATTTCTTAGAACCTTTATCTGATAGCTACCTGAGGGAACATTATTGGGTAAAGCGAAAGCAACTGTTTGATCAGTAAAGGATAAGACATCGCAAACCCATACGATGCTGGCATCCGATATTGATGTTAACTGAATCTGATCCCCCATGGCGAAGCCTTTTCCTGTGATTGTAATCTCCCCACCGATCATGGCATTCAGCTCAGAAGGGATGGATACTCCTGTTATTTTTAATCCGTTATCAGGTTCAGGATCAGGTTCTGAATCACAACTTTGCAATCCATTGCCTAGTCCTGCTATGATGATAAACAGAGTTATAAATCTTGCGGTAAGCTCAAAAATAACCTTCTGAATGCCTGCTTTATTATCTTTTTTTCGTTTGACCATTATTAACCATTTTACTAAACTTAATTCATCGATATCCTTTATCCAATTGAGATTCAACTCTGGTGATACCCGCTTCGTGTTTTTCTTTCAGATCTTTAATATCTTTAATTATATCCGGGTACTTTTCGCTCACATCATATTTTTCGGAAGGATCGTGTTCAATGTTATAAAGCAGAGGTGGCTCATGAACCTCTGGTTTTATTTTTGAATAGGAGGGTTTTGTAATGAAATGAGCTTTCCAGGGACCTTTTCTAATGGCGTAAATTTCATTTTTAAAATAGTAAAACACCACTTTATTTTCCACTTCCTTCTCTCCACAAAGAACAGGGTATATATCCTTTCCGTCAATAATTCTATCTTCAGGCAATTGAGCCCCTGCCAATTTTACCATGGTTGGAAATAAATCCATGGTTGTTACAATAGCGGCACTGGTCTGTTCAGGTTTTATGGTACCCGGCCACCAGGCAATGGCTGGAACCCGAAAACCTCCTTCGCAAGTAGAGCCTTTTCCATCGCGCAGGAGACCCGCAGATCCACCGTGTTCTCCTCTTAACAACCATGGACCATTATCGCTGGTAAAAATCACCAGTGTTTTTTCAGCGATACCTGATTTTTTAATTGTTTTTAAGACTTCGCCTACACTCCAGTCAAGTTCCTCCACCACATCTCCATATAAGCCTCTTTTACTTTTGTTTTCAAAATCCTCAGAAGCAAATAGTGGGGTATGAGGGAAATTGTTGGCATAGTACAAGAAAAATGGTTGGTGGCTATTTTTCTCAATGAACTCAATGGCTTTCTGCGTATATCTCTTTGTCAGTAAATGTTGATCAGGTCCATTTTCAATCACTTTATCGTTTTCATAAAGAGGCAGGTCAGGAGCGCCTTTATAGCTGGGAGGAACCATATCATTGGAGTATGGAATCCCGAAAAAGTAATTGAAACCTTGATTTAAAGGTAAATATTGTGGCAAACAGCCTAAATGCCATTTACCAATAATAGCGGTTTGATAGTTTGCATCTTTAAGTGCTTCAGCAATGGTAATCTCATTTTGTGGCAGTCCGCCTTTTGACCTGGGATAAAGAACATTCCCACTGGTTTCGGATCCGGCCATACCACTTCTGATAGGTAATCTACCGGTTAACAAGCCTGCTCTGCTCGGGGTGCATACACATGCGGCATTATAAAACTGAGTAAATCTCATTCCCTCATGCGACATTTGGTCTAAATTCGGAGTGTATATAGTTGGATGAGCATAACAACTAAGGTCACCGTACCCCAGATCGTCGGCAAAAATGATAATTATATTAGGTTTTTCTTGTGGTTGCGCTTGTGTTAATACAGGCAACCAAAGTAGAGAAGCAAGCCACAATTTTTTATTTTTCATTTTAATTTATTACTTCGTGAGTTATTGATTTCAGTTTTTTATACCAAATAAATACTTACGTTTAAAGTGGGTATCCCAAGTCAGTCAATATGCTTTCAGGACTTTGCTTAGTTTTCATTTTTCTCACTGCCCGTTTGTTATAAAAATGAATAGTCAGGTCAGTCCGGTTTGTTATCATTCCGTCGGCCATTGGTTTTGCCTTTTTTCCTTTACCAGTCCCAAAATATGTTTCCATTTGCTCCAGGGTATTGAAGGAATAAACATTAATTTTTAAGCCTGTTTTATGAATTTTTTCTGTGAAATCAGCTCGAAGTCCTTTGTTTCCATCCCCCAGGTTTGTTCCGATAAATTGAGCATCAACTTCAAGTGCGAAGTTGATGATGTCTTCCATGGCTGCTTCTCTGTCCGGATCATCCAATTTAGGGCTTGAAATCAGAAAGCTTGCTAACACCTGATCCTTAAATACTCTTTTTATGTTCTGCATTCCTTCTCGGGAAAAGCTTTGTAAAAGAATTTTCCCATTGGTGTTTCCAACATTGACTTTACCGTTTACATAAAATGGAGTTTCATTTGATACTTTTTCGCCTTCCAATGGGTTCCATCCATAGCGAGTAAGTTCTTTATAAATTTGTTCTTCCACATTATTATAGAATTCCGGGTATTTAGTTTCTATATAAACTCCGGGTCTGTTGCCGTTATCGGAAGGGTCCGGCTCATATTGAAAAATATATTTTCCTTCTGAATCTTTTTGATAAGCCCGGCTTCCATCCGCATTTCTTTTTATTTTTTTTCCTTCGGCAATACGAAAAACGTCTTCAAAAGTCAGGACATTCAGGCCAATAAAACTCTCCCGTGCCTGCTCAGGGCTATTTTTGTTGAAAGCAAGGCCGTTATCCAATTGCATAATTTCTTCAAAAGTGAAAGTTTCAATATAGTCGCTTTCCCTTCCCGGGAATTTTTGGGCAACATTGGTTGTACGTTTGAATGTGCGATCGTGCATAACGACTAATACGCCATCTTTTGATTGATGTACATCAAGTTCTAAATAATCGGCACCCATGTTACGGGCCCAGCGAAACGAAGCTTCAGTGAGCTCAGGAGCCCAGTATATAGTTCCTCTGTGGGCAATTACTGCATTATCGGGCATAAATTGTTGAACCTTTTTTGCATTAGAAGATATTTCCTGAGCCTGTATTAAACAGGTAGAAAAAAGTAAAAAAACCGGAAGGAATATTTTGCTGTTTATCATTCTATCAGAGTTTATTTTTATTACTTCAATATTCTTTTCCAACAATTATTTTGGATTAGGTTTGTTCTTTCTGATTTTCCATTGAGTAGTATAAAAATTTATAGCAGGATTAGCCACATCGTCGCATTTTACAATAATTGCCCCTTCTTTCTCCCAATATGACTTTACCGTCAATCCCTCCATAGGTCCATCTTCAGCCGTTCTTACCGTGATATCGTCCGGGTTTACTACGATTTTCAAACCAACAGATTCATTCAGCATATCCATATCCCCACGGCTGTTTCCTCCCACAATAAGTGGACGGGCCTTGATAAATGTTTCGATGGATGATGCTTTTCCATCGTCCTGTGGAATAGGTGGTATGATCTCTCCGGTAGTCTTTCCATGAGCAATAACACATTTAGCCCCTACAATATTGGTATTTGGGATGCCAAATTCTTCAGCTACAAATTTCTGATACAGTACCTCGGGCGATGCAGTCAAAATCCATACCTCAAAACCGTAATCTTTCAAATTGGCAATTAGTTCCTTCATTTCCCGATAAAATTTCCCCTGATAGGCTTTCCTATAGCATTCAGCACCAATCATTTCAATTTCTTCAGGACTAAGTCCGGCCAAAAAATGAACTCTGTCTTCAACATAAGGTTTCCCAACATTATTTCCGTCCTTAACCATTCTGTCCAGAATAGCGAGCCTTTCTTTGGCATCCTTATCATTTCTTTTTTTTAGCACTTCATCAGCATACTGATATAGAGCTTCATCGGCCAGATAGTGGGGAACCTGTCCAAAGGTGGTTCCATCACAGTCAAATACAGAAACTTTCCTTTCTGTCATGGGTAGCGTAGAGTTTAAAAAGCTTTCTATCTGGTCGTTTGTTTCTTGCGACCATCCTTTTATATATCGGTAATTCTGCGCATTAATAGCAGATAAAAAGCATAAAAACGCAAAGGAACAGAGGATAGAAAATTTTCTCACAATCATAAATATTTTGTTAATTCTGATTATTTTAATGTATCAAACAAACTTCTTTTTCTTTTTTCCAGGTTGTGGCTGATAGAATAGCTGCTAACAGACTTGCAGCAATAAATATATAGAATGTCGCATTCCAGCCTAAGTTTTTGTTACTGGCAACGGCACCAATTAATATTTTTGACAATAGTGCATCTCCAATCAGATATCCGAATAAGCCTACAAATCCGGCAGCCGTTCCGGCAGCATTTTTTGGAACAAGATTAATGGCTTGCACACCGATAAGGGCAACCGGACCATAAATAAAAAAGCCAATGGCTATCAGAGAGGAGTAAACAATCGTTATTCGGGTAGAAATCAGGTCTAAAGTAAATGTATCGGATAAATAAGCAGCAATTGGAGCAGCTTTCCAGTATACCACTATAGAAACACTAACGAGCAACATATAAATAACATTGGCAGGAGCACATCTTCCTTTGAAAAGCCTTGAGGAAATCAGTCCGCATACTATTGTTCCCGGCACTCCCGCATAATTATGGAGTGCAAAAGCCATTTTGCTTTGCTCGCTATTTAATAGGCCTGCTTCCTGGGAATAGGTTGGGGACCAATCGCCAATACCATATCTGACTAAATAAACAAATACATTGGCAAGTGCAATTAACCAAAGCACCCTGTTCTTGAATATGTGCTTAATAAACAATTCGGAGAGCGGAATTTTTGCATCAGAGCTCAGTTCTTTCTTAACGGAGAGATCATTGCGATGCTGATCAATCGGAGGCAATCCACAGACTTGAGGCCTGTCTCTTAAGGCCCACCAACAGAACCCGGCTATTAAAAGAGCAACGATACTGGGAAATACAAAAACAGCTCTCCAGCTTTGTTCCACCATGACTCCACCGCCTATATCCACTAAAAAGAGTCCTCCAATAAGAATGGCGCCCAATGCGGCAAGGTTTCCCATTAATCCGCTACCAAAGGTGTGTGATGTATTCCATATGGACATTTTAAAGCTTCTCTCGTTATGTGAAAACCAGTGAACCATCACCCTTCCACATGGAGGCCAGCCCATACCTGCCAGCCATCCAATAATTAACATAAATACAAATATGATGGCGACCGAACTGGTTGCGAATGAAAATATCCCAACAGACATCATCATAACTGAAGAAAGAACCAGCCCAATGACCAGAAATTTCCGGGCATCCGAGCGGTCTGACATTGCCCCCATCAGAAACTTACTGAAGGCATAAGCTATGGAAATGGCAGATAGGGCAATTCCCAATTGTAATTTGCTATATCCGAGACCCCCGTTTTCTATGGGCTGAATCATGCCGGGAATGGCCAGAGCCAGATTTTTTCTAACCAGATAGTAAGCTGCATAACCAAAGAACGCACCTAAGAATACTTTGGTCCTCATTTTTTTGTATTCGGAATCAATCCTCTCTTTCGGGAGAAGAGGTTTTTCTTTTGGAGGCTCTAAAAATTGAAGCATAAAAAATAAAAATAATGTACTAATGGATAAAAGGAGTCAATTAATCTGATCCCCGTGAAAAAAGGATAGGCTTTCAATGACTTTTTTTCTTTCATAAACTATCGTTTATATGGCAATTAGGTATCAGGCCATAATATATGCTCTCGACATTTCAGTATATTCACGAACTTGTTCTTCTTCCCAGCTTTTTCCTTTTTGAAGTTCTTTAGCCATGATGGATGCGACTTGTTTCGCCATAGTCACTGAAGCTTTGGCATCCAGATATAAAATTCTGATGCGACGTGCAAGCACATCATCAATTGTTCTGGCCATTTCTTTTCTGACAGCCCATACCACTTCACCTACTGTATATTCATAATCATTATGCAGTTTTTTTGCATATTCAGGTTTTTCTTTTTGCCACTGGAGAATTTCATTCTGATCGCTACCATAAATATGCAGCCAATTGCTTCTGTCGGTTGTTTTCTGATAACCGTGAATTTTTAATTTTTTAGTTTGACAAGCTTTAAATATTAGTTTTTTCGTTTTGATGGCAAGGTTAACTGTTTCCTCTGCCATTACTCTATAGGTAGTCCACTTCCCTCCGGTAATGGTTATAAGGCCTGACTTTGAAACCAATAATTTATGACTCCGCGAAATCTCTTTTGTTTTCGTCTCATCGGCATGGTTGGCAGGAGCTGCCAGTGGTCTTAATCCGGCAAAAACACACAGCACATCTTTCCTTTGAGGTTGCTTAGTTAAATAGCGGCCGGCAGTCTCTAATATGAAATCAACTTCTTCGTCCAATGCTTTCGGTTCCAAAACAAAATCTTTTACGGGTACATCTGTAGTCCCAAGGATTACACGATTATGCCATGGAACGCCAAACATTACCCTTCCATCGCTGGTTTTAGGTATCATGATGGCATCGTCTCCACCCAAAAACGAACTGTCCACAACCAGATGTACTCCCTGACTGGGCCTTACCATAGGTTTTTCATTAGGATTGTCCATTGTGATGATGTCGTCCACAAAAATACCGGTTGCATTTATAATACTGTGCCCATTTATATTTATTGATTCTCCGTTGAGGATATCCTTCACGGTAACCCCGGTAACCATTCCATTCTGATCTTTCACTATTCCGGTAACTTTTACGTAATTGACCGCTATGGCTCCCTTTTCAACAGCAGTCTGCATTAGATTGATAGCCAAACGCGAATCGTCAAACTGTCCGTCCTGATATGATACACCTCCTTTAAGATTCTTTTGTACAATCTGAGGCACATGCATGATTACCTGTTTTTTACTCATGGGCAGCGAACGCCCAAATCTCATCCTTCCGGAGAGTAAATCATATACTGTTAGTCCGATCGTATAAAATGGCTTTTCCCACCAAAGGTAGTTTCCAATGATAAAACGTTGGTTTTTTACTATATGTGGAGCATTTTTAATTAAATATCCTCTTTCCCGCAATGCTTCCCTGACTAAGGCAGCATCTCCTTTTTGAAGGTAACGGACACCGCCATGCACTAGTTTTGTACTTCTACTGGAAGTGGCCTTAGCAAAATCAGATTGTTCAAGTAATACCGTTTTATACCCACGACTGGCTGCGTCAACAGCAATACCAAGACCTGTAGCACCTCCTCCTACAATAATAAAATCAAAAGTTTTGCCAGGTTCTTTCAATTGTCCGATATAATTTTCTCTATCCATAGGAAATAATTTTTAAATAAGAAGGTGAAAAAGGGGATCCGCCGACTGTCCAAATATATATTCTTTTCATTTAAAAACGAAATATAATATAAATTAAATGAAATTAAAAATATATTAAATGAAACTTAATGGGTTTTATATAATTAAATATGGAGATTTTTATTCATTTTCTTTCTTTAGCATTTTTAATTTATATTTGTATTGTTCAAGAGAATATTCAACTTAATTCTAAAACATGAGAAACATTGCTAAACGACATAAAGCCATTTTAAATGAGTTGCACATGGAAGGTTATGTGGCGGTAAAGGATCTGAGTAATTCACTCGGTGTTTCGGAAGTAACCATACGTAAGGATTTAAAGGAACTTGAGAACAGGAAATTATTATTACGCAACTCAGGCAGTGCCAGCCCTTTAAGCTCTTTAATCACTGACAGACACATTGATGAGAAGGAAAAAGTTCAGGTGGATGAAAAACTTCGCATTGCGGTGGCTGCAAATCTTCTTTTGAAGGAAAATGACACCATTATTATAGCTTCGGGGACTACCTTACTTAGTTTTGCACAAAAAATTTCTTTTACAGATCCTCTTACTGTCATCACCTCCGCAGTAAAAGTTTCCCTTATTTTAAGCTACCTGCCGAATATAGAAGTGATACAATTGGGTGGTGCCGTAAGAAAAAGTTCGGCTTCTATTATAGGACCCTACGCCGAAACTTTATTAACTGAAATGAATTGCAATAAACTGTTCATTGGTGCAGATGGCATTGACCTTGATTTTGGAGTGACAACCAGTAATATTGCCGAAGCGCACCTCAATCAGTACATGATTAATTCTGCTCGGGAAGTCATTGTTTTAGCCGATTCATCTAAATTCAGGAAACGGGGTTTTGGAAAGATTTGTAATATTGACCAAATTCACCATATTATTACCGATGTGGATGCTCCCCAGAAAGAGGTTCAGTTAATTAAGGAAATGGGGATTAAGATTACCTTAGTTTGATTATCTATTGGTTTAATCCATAAAAAGTTGCATGAATGAAAAATTATATTCTATCGTTTGATCAGGGAACTACCAGTTCAAGGGCTATTGTTTTTGACAAATCAGGATCCATTGTTTCACTCGCTCAAAAAGAATTCAGGCAAATATTTCCCTTCCCTGGATGGGTAGAACACGACCCACTGGAAATCTGGTCTTCTCAAATAGGCGTAGCTGCAGAAGCAATTTCCAAGGCAGGATTAGATAGTAATGACATAGCGGCCATTGGAATTACAAATCAAAGAGAAACTACGGTAGTTTGGGACAAAGAAACAGGGAGGCCGGTTTATAATGCTATTGTATGGCAGGATAGAAGAACAGCGGATTTTTGTGATCAGTTAAAAAAACAAAACTACCAAAATACAATCCGTGAAAAAACAGGGCTTGTAATTGATGCTTATTTTTCCGCGACCAAAGTTAACTGGATTTTAAAAAATGTGGAAGGCGCAAGGGAGAAAGCTGAACAAGGAAAATTAGCTTTCGGTACAATTGACTCCTGGCTCATCTGGCACCTGACGAAAGGGAAAGTGCATGCAACGGATATTACAAACGCTTCACGCACCATGTTATTTAATATTAATACCCAAAACTGGGACGATGATCTATTGAAAATATTTGAGATACCTAAAAGCATGTTGCCTGAAGTAAAACAGTCAAGTGAAATATTTGGGACTACCTCTGCAGCTTTGTTTTCTTCAGAAATTTCAATCGGAGGGGTCGCCGGAGATCAAAATTCAGCATTGTTTGGGCAAATGTGCACCGCACCGGGAATGGTAAAAAATACATATGGCACTGGATGCTTTATGTTGATGAATATTGGGGATAAACCCATCCTCTCAAAAAATAATTTGCTTACTACAATTGCCTGGAAGATGAATGGGCAAATACAATATGCTTTAGAAGGAAGCATATTTAGCGCAGGATCAGCCATTCAATGGCTCCGCGATGAACTGGGAATTATCCGAACATCGTCGGAAGTTGAAACACTTGCCACCAGTGTGGAAGATAATGGCGGCGTTTTTTTTGTTCCCGCATTTACCGGTTTGGGAGCACCCTACTGGAATCAACATGCCAGGGGCATTTTAGTAGGGATAACACGTGGATCCAAAGCAGCACACATTGCCAGGGCAGCATTGGAAAGCATCGCATACCAAACCATGGAAGTGTTGAAGGCAATGGAAGCGGATTCTGGTATTGGCATTAAAGAATTGCGTGTGGATGGAGGCGCTACGGTCAATGATTTATTAATGCAGTTCCAGGCAGATGTGTTGAATACAAAAGTGATTCGACCCCGGATAACCGAAACCACTGCAATGGGCGCTGCTTATCTGGCGGGTCTTGCCGTAGGTTTTTGGAAAGATTTGAACGAGATAAAAGACAAATGGGAAATTGAAAAACGTTTTGACCCGAAACAAAGTGGTGAAAAAATGCGTGAGAATATCAGGGGTTGGAAACGCGCTGTGAAGACGGCCATTGCATGGGCGGATGATAGCGAAGTGTGAAATGGTCCCCGAATTAATTTTAATTATTTTATCCAACCAGGGTGAATTTTAAACTATAAACTACTAATTAAAAAATCAGTTATTATGACTCCTTTTCTCGCAGAATTTATTGGTACCGCATTTTTAATTTTATTGGGTGACGGCGTAGTGGCCAATGTTCTGCTCAAAGGGACCAAAGGCAATAACAGTGGATGGATCGTAATTACTACAGGATGGGCGTTGGCCGTGTTTGTGGGCGTTGTCTTTGCAGGACCCTATAGCGGTGCGCACTTAAATCCGGCAGTAACACTCGGATTGGCTATTACCGGGCAATTTGCCTGGAACAGAGTGATCGTATTCATGTTGGCACAACTCTTCGGAGCGATGTCAGGTGCTTTTTTAGTATGGCTATTCTATAAAGATCACTATAGCAATACCGAAGACCCCAGCTATATATTAATGACTTTTTGCACTAAACCTGCTATAAAAAAGCCAGTGATGAATATACTCAGTGAAGCCATAGGAACCTTTGTACTCGTCTTCATAATTTTTCATTTTACCAATGCGGAACTACTAAATGATAAAACTCCTATTGGCTTAGGTTCGTTGGGTGCTGTTCCTGTGGCATTTTTAATTTGGGCCATAGGCTTATCACTTGGAGGAACTACAGGTTATGCTATTAATCCTGCCCGGGATTTGGGGCCTCGAATCATGCACGCAATATTGCCTATAAAGTCAAAAGGGAAAAGTGAATGGGATTATTCCCTTGTCCCCATAACAGGCCCATTAATTGGAGCAGCATTGGCAGCGGGACTGTATTTGTGGATAAAATAAATAATCCCTATTGAAACTGAAACTATATTTCTTTTAGAATTAGTTTGAGTTGGGGCTTGAGGAAGAGTATTTAGGATTTAATCCTCATCGGTCCCACTATATTTAGCCGGGTATTCCTCTCTTCCCTTCATGGCAAACCAGATAATGCGGTTAAACAAATCATCATGTCCTGAATCAATTATATCGAAGATCGGGAGCATGCTTTTTTTTGCATAATAAAGATCCCTTCCTCTCAATTCGGATAATTCCTTGTTCATCTCATCAAGAGGAACATTATTGGGGACTAAAGTATAGGGGGTATAGTCGGGGCGTTTTGTAAAACAGTCGAACATCGGCATAGCCGTAGCATCCATAACATTCATGGGGGGTAATCCAAGAATTTGTTCCATCGTCCGTACCATTGAAACCTGATTGTAGTTTGTATGTATTGTTTTTTCAAATTTTGAATATGGACTTGCTATAAGGCCAACGGTGCGATAGGCTGAAACATGGTCCCATCCGCCCTGCGAATCGTCTTCGGTAACAAAAACTGCGGTAGTTGGCCAGAACCTGCTTTTGGATATAGCTTCAAGGATTTGTCCCAAAGCCAGATCGTTGTCGGCTACCATGGCACTAGGCGTCGGAAATCCTGGACGGGTGCCTGCCGTATGATCATTGGGAAGAGCCAATATCATTAATTCAGGCCACTGGTCACCCTCCAGCTTTTCGTATTTATTTAGTTCTTCAATAAAGGCCTGTGCCCGGATTAAATCTGTGAATTTGTGGGTGCCATATCCCGGGTAGGTGGGAGACAAAAGTTCAGGAACCGTAATTATTGTAGAGGTATTTGTAAATTCAGTTTTTTCGCCTTTTTTAAACCTGTTGTATATTGATTCCCAGGTTTCATTATTATGCAATTTAGGCGAACAGGCTTCTCCATAAATCCGGACACTTTTGCCATGGTTACGGGCATTGTCCCAAATAAAACCGGTTGGGGCATATACAAGTGCATCTGCCTGGACATGAGGGTAACTGCGAAACCATCCGCGGAGGTTCTTTTCAATGTAATCGGTAACAATGGCCATATCAGTCCACTGGTGGCCTTCACCAGAGGATTTTCCGGAAGCATGGTAATTGTCCATCAGCAAAAAGTCATCACATATTTTATGCGTGTTTGGCGTTATTTCCTGACCGAAAATACAGAATGACGGCTCACCATCCCCTGCAGGATGATCGCCCAAAATCTGATCGTAAGTCCGGTTTTCTTTGATAATATAAACTACATGCTTAAAAACAGAAGGCTCGCCGATCCGCACGGGAACCGGCACCGGTGCAATGTTTTCACGAGGTAAATCTTTTAAAATTGCCAGTCTGAAAAGCTGATTTGTTTTTTCTACCCTTTCGGTGTACTCTGCCAATTGAGCTGCAAAAGGAATGGGTATTATTGAAACTGATGCCATTTGATGATGGCTGTTATAGGCAACGATTCCATTGTTTTCGGGAATTGAAGGAATTCTTGATCCTTCAGATTCAATGTTGGCAACGACTATATAGTTGTTGTTTAGTACACAAACTGCTCCGGGATAAGCACCTGTTGGAATAAAACCTTCAGTTCTGCTTTTTTCAGTGATGGATGCAGTTGCAGATTTATTCCCCAATCGGACAACTGCAACAGCATTCGCAATACCATTGGCCACATAGAGTGTATTTCCATCGTCTGAAATTCCAAGGCCGTTGGGTGAATCTCCCCAATATGGGTTTTTCTCTTCTCCCAGTCGAACAGAAATATCTTCAATAACTTCATCTGTATTTGTATGGATAACAGAAACTGCATCGCTGTTTGCATTGGCAACATATACAAATTTTTCGTCAGGACTGGAAATGATATCGTTGGGATGCAACCCAACCACAATTTCCTTGATGGCTTCACCGTCATCCGATTTGAAGACAGAAACCGTCCCTTCGCGGGTAGCTCCGGTTCCCGGGTCTATTTTGGCACTTCCCCAAGGGACCCCTGCAACATTTTCATCATTTTCTTTAGGAATGCTGCCGGCCCAATTGGTAACATACAATTTTCCAGCGGCCATCGATAGCCCAAACGGCGCAACTCCGGTGGCAACTGACCAAACCGTTTCACCTGTATGTATATTGATTTTTTCGAGTGTATTGTTTCCATTCAAGACCACATACAAAAATGAAGTTCCATTTTCTACAGAAATTACCAACTCATTGGGGATGGGATCTCTCGCCGGTTTAATTGCTTCAAATGCGAAGGTTTTGGCCACTTCAAGGGTCTTGTTGTTCCAATTGGCTTTTATGACGTAAGATTTTCCATCGTCACCGGAGGTACTCCAGTAAAGGGATTGAATGCCTTCTTCATCATACCATTTAATTCCGCAAAAAGTGCCTAATAATTTTCCTTTTCTGAAAACATCGCTAAGTAAAAGCCGATGAACGATTTTTTTAGTTTCCGTTGATATAATAACCACTGAATAACGGCCTTCCACCGCAAGCCATTTTCCATCCGGTGAGACGGCACAATCGAGGGCATGATTTTCCAGATTCCTGTCACCAAAATAAATTTGTTCACCTGCCGGATCGATCCACCGGTTATATGGCATCATTACCGGTAGCAGACTGTCTGAAAGAGTTTGTGTTTCATAGGAAGTGAGATATTCAGCCTTCTCTTTGTTGCTTCTAAATTTTGGCCCTATGCACGATGAAGGAAGCCAGAGTATTAATATTAGAAGATATACATTCCTGAATAAATTTCTCAAAATAAACATTGGGATTGAAGTTTTCGCAACGATTTAAGATTGCGAAAATAGCAATAATATTTCTGGTTTTCA
This sequence comes from uncultured Bacteroidales bacterium, assembly GCA_963779845.1. GTDB lineage: Bacteria > Bacteroidota > Bacteroidia > Bacteroidales > CAVZZV01. Next base: position 353,985 of record CAVZZV010000002.1, read on the forward strand.
GCAAAGATTTGAATTTATAAGATCTAGTTTGAAATGATTTATTACATTATCCTTTGATTTATTCCTGACCTTATCGACGAGTTATGAATTTAGGGACTAATTATCGCCTAAATTATTAAACAATTCAGGATAATCGGTGATAATTCCATCCACGCCATCCCTTTTGAGCTTTTCTATTTCTTGTTTGGTATTGGGTGTCCAGGGAATCACTTTCATCCCTTTTTTATGACATTGATCCACAATGGCTTTCGTGACCCCGGTATAATTAGGGCTATAAATTGTTGGTATAAAGGTTAACTTTTCAAGATCGTTTTTTAAATCAATTTTTGATACCAGATAGGATGTTTTAATTTGGGGATAGTCACGATGTAAAATTTGGAGCATTTTTACATCAAATGATTGTAACATTATACGTTTTCCAATATTTTTTGATTGAACAATAGACATAATTGATTTTATAAATTCTTCCCTGAAATCATCTATGTTCTCATCCTCAGGGGCGGCCATTTTAGCTTCAATGTTATATCTTGGGGCCGGGAGTTTATGCTGTTTTGCATACATTTCAACAGAGTCAATCAAATTTGCAAAAAGCGGGATTGTTGCCGGCATTTTTTTCTGATTCGGAAATAAAGGGTGGGGTCTCATTCCTACATCATATTTAACTATTTCGTCGTAATCCATGTTGTACAGGGCAAGTTTCTTTGCATCTTCTTTTGTCACAGGATTTCCTGCTGCATCTGATGCGAATACAGACGAAATATATTTATCGTGCGAGACTATAACCTTTTTGTCTTTGCTGAACGACAAATCCAATTCGAGCGTCGTCCCAAGGTCGAGTGCATATTTCATAGCCGCTATGGTATTTTCCGGCATGGCCCCTCTCCCTCCCCGATGGGCCTGTTTATCAAATTTTGTTTGACATTGAACAATGGGCGAAATAATAACGAGAAGAAAAAATAATAAAAAATTGTTCATTGTTATAAATATTAAAAACTATTTAATTCTACCAGAGAATATTGAAATTATTATAATCAAATTGTTTTCTTGGTTGATTATAAGGTGATGATTGTCATCTTATCTTCTGTCCATCGATTCCATACTTCTAATTAAAAAAAGAGTATATACTCAATCTCATTTTTTAAAACGAATCACCATAGGGCAGCTGGCGAAGAATCCATCAATAAACATTTTTCTGTGACTCCAAAAATTTAGATGGCTCCTTTCATTTGAATTCCTTCATCTTTTCATACCATGATTCCCATTCCTGGGACATTTCTTCAACTTTTTCAGGATATTTCTCTGACAAATCTATGGTTTCGGTACGATTGTCTTTCATGTTGAAAAGTTCCCAATCTTTCCCTTTGCGCGCTGATATTTTCCAATCGCCTTCACGTACTGCTTTTGTTTTCGAATATTCCCAAAACACTCTATCGCGTGGAGTGCTCACTTTATTTTGAAAAATAGGCACCATACTTTTCCCTGAATAGGAGATAATTTTATTCCCGTTAAATTCTTGCGGATATTCGAGGCCTGCCAATTCTAAAAAGGTGGGCATAACATCCATCACATGCCCGAATTTGGAGGTGATATCCCCTGGCTTTGTTTTTAAACCATCAGGCCAATGTACGATCAATGGGGTTGCCGTCCCGCCTTCGTAGGATTCCCCTTTCCAATAGCGGAAAGGTGCGTTAACCGCACCGGCCCAATGTTGGCCCAAAAAGGACCAAGTGTCTCCGGGACCGGGCGTAACGGTGTCTTGTTCAGTGGTGATCCAATTCATCTCTTTTCCACTCCTCACATATTTAGCTTTGTGAAATACGGGTGTTTTGCCGCGGCGTTCGGGCGATGCCCCATTGTCGGAAAGAAATAAGACAAGCGTATTGTTCAGTTTACCTGCTTTTTTCAATTCATCAATGATTTTTCCTATCCCTTGGTCTACCCGGTCAACCATGGCGGCATGGACTTCCATGTGCTTAGCTTCCCATTTTTTGTGGCCATATTCCTCCCATTTTACCCCTGATTCGTTTGGTGCCAGAGGCGCAGTTTCCGGACTAAACAAACCCATTTCCGTCATTCTGCGGTAGCGCTGCACACGGAGCGAATCCCAGCCTTGATCATACATGCCTTTGTACTTTTCGATGTCATTTTCCCATGCTTGTAAAGGCCAGTGAGGAGCAGTATAAGCCACATACAGAAAAAACGGATTTTCCTTCTGAGCAAATTGATCGATTAACTTAATGGATTCATCAGTAATAAAATCTGTCAAATAAAAATCGTCGGGGATTTCCCTTATACGTTCTTCATTATGCACCAGACTAAAGGGATCAAAATGGTTTACAACGCCCCAAATCACCCCGTAATGTTCATCAAAGCCCCGGTTACATGGGTATGTATTCAAGGGGGCAAAATCCCCATAGTCGACTTGGTTACTGACCCATTTCTGCATTTCTTCTTCATCGTCCAGGCCCTTTGCTATGGAAAGATGCCATTTCCCTGTTATCCCAGTTTGATAACCGCCTTGCTTCAGCACCTCGGCCAAAGTGACCACATTGGAAGATAGAGTATATCCAATATCGGGCATGTTTGCCTGGTGGGGATAGACCCCGGTCAAGAGCGACGCACGGGTGGGGCTGCACTTGGCACAGTTGTGGAAATCGGTAAACCGCAAGCCGTTTTGCGCCAAGAAATCGAGATTTGGAGTTTCGATCTCACCACCATAACAGCCTGGATCGGAAAAACCCATGTCATCTACCATGATGATCATCAGGTTTGGAACTTCATGTTCCGAAACACTCTTGTTTTGGCAACCGGTGAAAAAGTTGATTAAAACCAGAGGAAAAATCGCCTCGAGTGATCTGAGTTTATAGTTCATCCTATGTATTTTTATTAATATTCCTTCTTTTTCTTAGTTACTGGCATTATCATAGCCTTCATTTTGCCTACAATAATAATATTAATTTCCATAAGGATGGGTTACTATAATCAAAATAGACCAATTTTATAAAAAAAGTTTATTTGCCTGTTTTAACTATTGAAGCATTCTCTGAAGTGGATGCTTGATTAAGAATGTTCGTTAATTTGAGATGAAATGTCCATTTTTCGTGCATTTATGAAGAAGCTATAATTTTGATCTTCAGCAAAGAAATTTTAATTTTACCTAATAATCCAATGCCATGATTGTTACTTGTGTATATGTTCATGTGAAACCGGAGAGTACTGACCGGTTTATGGAAGCCACTATAGCCAACCACCAGGAATCGGTAAAAGAGCCAGGCAACCTTCGCTTTGATCTGATTCGGGAAACTGAAGACCCGAACCGCTTTATGATCTATGAAGCATACGAATCGGAGGAAGCGGCGGCGGCTCATAAAAATACACCGCACTACCTTAAATGGAGAGAAACTGTGCAGGATTTTATGGCTGAGCCTCGTAATGGGATCAGGTACGACATTGTCGAGCCTAAAAACCGGTCCCGATGGTAAAGCCCTTCCATTTTGCCCGGCTGCCTGAAATTCTGTTCAGGTATGGAAGCATAAATGAACTTCCTTCAGTAATTCTTAAATATGGTCACCCCGTGATTATTGTAACCGGTAAAAAATCGTTTACCGGGTCAGCAAAAGGGAAGGAGCTGTTTCGTTTACTGGAGGCAAAGAAGATTATTTACCATGTGGTTATTATACCCGGTGAGCCCACTCCCTCCATAGTCGATGAAGCGGTGAATACCTACCGGGGAAAAGGAATAAAACTCATTGTCGGTATTGGCGGCGGCAGTGCTATAGATGCAGGCAAAGCACTTTCTGCCATGCTTACTGTACCCGGTTCCGTTAAGGAGTACCTTGAAGGTGTGGGGAACAGGGAACATCCGGGAACAAAGATTCCGTTCATTGCCATACCCACTACTTCCGGAACTGGTAGCGAGGCTACTAAAAATGCAGTTATTTCGGAAGTTGGCCCGGAGGGATTCAAAAAGTCGTTGCGCCATAATCATTTTGTCCCCGATATGGCAATTCTTGATCCCGGACTGACCATTGAGTGTCCATCATCTATCACTGCTTTAAGCGGTATGGATTGCTTTACCCAGTTAACGGAAGCATTTCTTTCGGGCAAATCTTCTGTGTTTACTGATTCATTTGCCTGGCAGGGATTAAAAGCAATTCAAACTTCACTTTTGAAAAGTTACCTTGATGGAAGTGATATCGAAGCCCGCTCAGGGATGTCTCTGGCAGCTCTGTGTTCAGGGATATGTCTGGCGAATGCCGGACTTGGAACGGTACATGGCTTTGCTTCCTCCATTGGGGGTAAGCTCGATATCCCTCACGGCCTTGTATGCGGAACACTCATGGCGGCAGCTAACAGAGTAACGGTAAGGGAACTCAGGAAGTCGACTCAGGATCATCCTTCCCTTAAAAAATATGCTGCTCTTGGAAAACTATTCCTGGGGCAGGAAGGGAAAACAGACAGTTTTTATATAGATGGGTTTATCGAATATCTATACGAACTTACAGATGAATTAAATCTTCCCGGATTGTCAGGATTTGGTTTGGAAGACAAAGATATTGATATCCTTTGTGCTCAGACGGAGAATAAAAACAATCCTGTGGAGCTTAATAAGGAGGCATTGCTTGAGGTATTGAGGGAGAGAATGTTGTAGTTACAGTTGGAGAATGGAAGATAGAGGATAGAGGCTGGAAGATAGAGGCTGGAAGATGGAAGCTGGAAGATGGGCTGGAAGATGGAAGCTTGAGGTTAGAGGCTGGAAAATGGAAGTTTTGCCAGAACCGTCAAAAGAAACTTCTTATAACCTTTTGATCAAAAGGTTATAAGAAGATTGAGGTAAACTGCCGCTGGTAGTATTCCATTTACCATAAGGACCGCTGCAGTAAACTCGTAGGAATTTCTTTTAGAATAGACGGCATTTTTTGGTCTGTAAAGAGGTGCTGTCCATTCCTGGACGATGTTGTTCACCCATTCTTGCGCTTGCGCTGTTCATTCTGCGCGGGTCGCTGTTGTCTTAGGTTTTGTTTCTCCTTCAAATAAGTATTGAATTGTTTTTCATCCAGAATTTTTTTAAGGGAGGCCTCATATTCATCTTCAGATGCCTTCATTTTCTGCTTCATAGCCTCCCGGTCTTCGGTGCGGTTTTGCATCATTTCCCTTCTATTTTTAAGGTTTTGCAAATTAAGGTCATAAACCTTAGCTTCCTGTTGATCGGAAAAATGAATCAGATCCTTCATTCTTTTTGTTAACTCTGTTGCTCTTGTTTCTGCATCAGGCCTAGTCTTCCCTTCAACTCCGGGTTTTTGTCCAATAGCATAAATGGACAAACAGACAGCCATTATTGAGATGATGATTTTTTTCATTTTTTTAAGTTTTATATTTAAAAATTTTATTTAATATCCATTTATAGACTCCCGAAAACATAAATAGTTTAATCCCTTTTAAAATAATCTTAAAAATACATTTCTCTTTATGCCGGTGTAAATTCGGTATTATTATAGCGGATCTATCTAATTATTAATGTCGGATCAATCCATCTTTTATCACCGGTCCCTGCCTTGTCTCTCACCAGGTCCCATTCCCTCTCTCATTCCGGGTCCTACTCCCTCCCTCAGCCCCGGTCCTACTCCCTCTCTCATCCCAGGCCGTTTCATTGGACGCCCGGGTAAAGCACCATTAAAATTCCGGATGTTATAGGTAAAATTTAGCATGAAAAATCTCTGTAGGCTAAGTGTCTCTGTATCCTCAATATAAATCTCCCTCACTACACGGCGCAGACTTTGGTTTTCATTGAGCATGTCAACAACCGAGAGTTTAATTTCACCCAAATGATTCTTGAAAACCTTTTTGCCGATCCCGGCATTAAGGATAAAATAACCCGGATTAAAAGCTGTGGACAAGCCTTTGTAATAACGGTGAGTGCCGGTTGTTTCTAAAACCAGATTTTCAAAAAGTACCCATTTGAACCGCAGGCGTGTATTCAGGGTATAGTAATTTGTATTTTGATTTTGATTAATGCTGTTCGACACGGAATTGTACCCTCCGTTGGAGGATAAAGTAAAGTCAAGAAATTCGCTGATATTGCTGCTAAGAGTGAGTCCAAGACTTCCCTGAAATACTATTGGAGAAATTAATATTATTGTCAATCAGAGCCGGATTTCGGGAATACCTACCTGAAGCATTGAAATTCACATTCATTTTAAGCTTTTGAAGGGGAACTCCATAGGTTATAAAGGAATTAAGGCTGGCATATCCATCGAGATTTACAGGTCGTGTGAGCTGAACCCCTTTATTCAATAAATAACCATTTTCGAGTAAAACGTCATTTCGGGCATAGATGGTTTGATGCCCGATATAATTCTGGCGTACTTCACCCCCCACCATCGCGAAAAAAACACGTGATTTTTCCGGTTCTACGGCGGAATATCTGATAAAAACCCGGTGGATGTTACTCTGGTCCAGTTGGGAATTGCCTGTACGTAGCTGAAGTGGGTCAGAATTGTCAATAACCTCTTGTAGTTGGGCTAATGAAGGATTATCGGTGGAAGCGGAGTACCGGATGTTTAAGCTGTTCATTTGAGATTTCCCTATTCGTATCATGCTGTTGAAAAGCAGATTGTTGTAGTGGTTCTCCAATGTAAATTCTTCCGGAAATATTTGCAGGTTTTGCAGAGCGGCATGCTGATAATCAACGCCTGCATTCGCCATCAGGTTCCCTTTCCGGTATTGGATACTGTAACCTGCGCGATGGGTAAGATAATCATTCTCAAAAACGTTTGATAAAAGAGTATCAAATAATATATACCTTTCAGTTACCCTATCGAAATTATTGGTTGTCTGGTCAGATTGACCCTCCCTGTAACCAATCCGATAGTTAAACTGCATGAGGCCATTTTCGCCAGCTGGTTCGGTATAGGCAATGGATGAATTAGCATTCCACCCACTGGATTGAAGTACAGAATTTTGATCCAGGATCTCTGCCTCAGTAGCAGGTACAAAAAATTGTGTTGTATTTAAAAGGAATTTGTCCCCGTTATTTTGTGACAAGTCATAGCCCAGGTTTATGCTTAAAGTTCTTCCCGGCTTTGCAAATTTATGCCGGTAGAGAAGGGTATTGCTAAGACTCAGTGCTTCCAGCTCTGATTGTATGGAATTGTCGATGTCGTTAAGAAGCACCTCATCGAGCAATGATTTTCCAATAAAAGCTGCACCACCATTGTTTTGCTGGATGGTTAGCCTGGGTCTGTAAAGAATGGAATTATTTTCATTGATCATGTATTCAATCTTGCCGTTTAAACGGTGGTTTATATTTCGGCTGTTGCTGGTATTTTGTTCATTATAGATTTGCCCTGAATCCGCGGACAACAGGTATTCCCTAAATACCAATTCTTTTGATGTATTGTCGCTCGCATTGAAGAAATAACTGGAAGAGACCTCCATCTTCTCTCCCAGCTTGTCGGAATAATTAATTCCTGCCGCATAGGTAGAAGTAATTCCACCCTGGCTGGGCACCATAAAATCGTTTATGGAGGCTCCGTTGGTCATTCCTCCATCTCCTGCTCCCCGGTTTCCTCCCCCACTTCCTCTGTTACGTCCCGCTCCCCCTGCCCTGCGACCTCCTCCTGCCATAACACCCAGAAGATCTTCAAAGGCAAAATTCTGTTGGTTGATGTTGTTAAACTGAGCAATAAGCGAGATGCGTTGGTCTCCTTTAAAAATATTGTAATTTCCGTAGGCCATGTATTTATTATCATAGCCATATCCCCCGGTAATTTTCCCAAATGAACCGTTTTGCATACGGGCACGGGTGATGATATTCATGGTTTTTCTTGTCTCTCCCGTGCTGAAACCGGTAAATTCCGCCTGGTCGCTTTCCTGATCGAAGATCTGTATTTTTTCAACTATTTCAGCAGGAAGGGTATTCAGCGCAGTGGCCGGGTCATAGCCAAAAAACGGTTTTCCATCCACAAGTACCTGTTTGACATCTTCTCCCTGAGCCTGGATTTTATTGTTTTCAATAATAACACCTGGCAGCTTTTCTGCCAGATCAGAAGCAGAAGCATCGGGCATTGTTTTATAGGCATCGGCATTAAATTGAAGGGTATCACCCAGGAGGGTGGCTGTTTTTATATTCTCGGTAATGGTGACTTCCCCTATTGGATTTTCTTTTATATACATAGCCATTGTGCCTATATCCACATTGCTGTTTTGAATGGTGAAATTTTTTTCGATGCCTTGGTAACCAACAAAGCTGAACTTTATTAGATAAGGGTGCTTCCGGAGATTTGAAAAACTAAATGTGCCGTCCACTGAAGTGGTAATGGCATTTTTCAGGGAATCTTCAGAGAGATAAAGAAAAACGTGGGCCCCTACAAGAGGACTTCGATCGAGGGCGTCAACTACCTTGCCCTTTACAGTATATTGGGCTAAAAGGGGATGGGAGGAGAAGAGGAGAAAGCAAAAGGTGCCAAAGAGGCTTATACAATACTTTAGTTTCATCCATTTACAGGTTTTATCTTTGATGAAACTCAGGTGAAAAGGTTTAATCATTACCTGCAGAATATAAGCATAGATCATTGTGTTGTTAGGAATGATGCAATCATCAGATGGGACCTGTTCAATTAATCCTTTTCAAAATAATGGCACTGCGATAACCATAGGGGAGGGATCCTCCTTCCTCTTCTTTCAGTTTTTTCCAGGCACTTGCAATGATAAGTTCATCCACATCATCCTTTTGGCAAGGGACCTCCACTACATATTCTTCCCCGGCATAAGTGGAAATATTTAATTTGACGATAGCTTTTCCCATAGTATATCATTAAAGAAGAATTGCATAGTTTGAGTAAAAATAAGGATTTTTGAATCAAAAAGGAAAAGTAATAAAAATATAAAGGCGATTAAATCTTAACCCAAATATTTCCTTTCTTATTCGAATTCACGACCGCATGAATGAACTTCATTCCTCTTACTCCATCATGGACAGTTGGAAACTCTCCCGGATCGTATTGCTGGCCTCTTATCGATTTGGCGGCCCCTTTATAGATATTGGCCAGTGCCTCATAGATACCTTCCGGGTGGCCGGCCGGCATGGTATGCGCATTTTCGGCTAAAGGATCGTTATAATTATGGGCAGGCTTGTACACCCTCAGGGGCTCCGACTCGCTAAAAAGATAGAGGAGGTTCGGGTTTTCCTGGCTCCATCTCAAACTTGCCTTGGAGCCATATACGGCTATAATAATATCATTTTCAAGTCCCCCGCAGACCTGGCTCGACCGGATAACACCCTTTAACTTGTCATTGAACCGGAGAAGTACAGTGCCATCCAGGTCCAGGGGAATATCCTCTTTCACGGTGCTGAGATCAGACAAAATTTCCTTAATCTCCATACCTGTTGTATACTCTATCAGATTGAAGGCATGTACACCGATATCGCCCATGCAACTACTTACCCCTGCATGTTTCGGATCAAGTCTCCAGATTCCGGTAATTCTGCTTTCCCTGCCGTGAATAACCGAGTTGATCCATCCCTGATAGTATTGAGCATCGATGCGCTGAATGGAGCCCAAAACGCCGTTTGCAATCATTGCCCTCATCTGCCTTACCATGGGATAGCCCGTATAGGTGTGGGTAAGGGCGAAGGTCCTATTCATTTCGGTCACCGTCTTTTCCAATTCCAATGCCTCTTCTACGGTCAGAGGTCATTGGCTTTTCGCAGATCACGTGAAATCCTTCCTGAAGGAATTTTTTTGCCATAGAATAATGCAGGGCATTGGGGGTAACGATGGTTACCATTTCAATTCTGTTTTCAGCGGGGATTGCTTTTTCCGCTTTTATCATTACATCCACGCTTTCGTACGTACGACTGGAAGGGATTCCTTGCTGTTCCGCGAATTGTTGGCTTTTTTCAAAGTCTATATCGAATACTCCTCCAAGGATTTCATAATCGTTGCATATCCTGGATGCCCTCCGGTGAGCATCGCCTATGAAGGCTCCGGTCCCCCCGCCAATCATTCCCATTCGTATTTTTTGCATATAAATTAAAAATTAGAGGTTGATAATTATGATCCAGTTGTAAAGGTCTTTACCCTTGAAAGGTGGAATCTGTTTTTTTGTTCTTTCCGGCTTTGCTTTTCGCTGGAACAGGAAATTGGCAAATGAAAGAGGGTAAACAACAGAAGGAACAGGTTTTCATGGTTAGGGCATTATGATTTTCGTAAAAATACAATCGAATATAAAATAATTTTCGAAAATAGTAATTATATTCAAAAGAAGATAAGATTGAGCGACACCTCTCCCGTGTGAAGAAAGGAAGGGAATGATTCCCTGGTTCGCAAAATGTGTGTAACACTGTGTTCTCCTGTTCAGTTCGAATCTTAGCTATTCCTTAAAATTCCATTAAACAACTAAAATTGTTCACGAAACATCAAAAAACTTCCACTAACGTCAAATATTACTGAAAAAAGGAAACCAAATTTTAATTCTTCCGTTTCTGTAATCAGGAGGTCATTGTAAAGAAACAGGAACGTAAATCCACTTATTATTTACGAACCAGACATGGAGATTGTGAAGAGGGATTTTCTTTTGATATTGCTATTTATTTTCATGCTGATAAATTTATCGGCACAGGATTGCAGTATCATTTCCAAAGCAAACAAGATAACCCCTGACCGTTTGTGCTCACCGGTAAATGTTAGCTGGGAAGTATCCGTTAAAGGGGTCAATAATGCCGGAGCCCCGGTTAAAATTCAATTTGACTGGGATGATGGTTCTGTTCAGACTTTTGATGCTGTAAACGCTGATCCCGATCCATTGGTGCGGGAATGGAGCTATACTGCTTCCCATACCTATACTTCCAATCATGATAAGTGCAATTATCATCCTATTGCCACGCTGATAGTAAATGGCCAAATTTGCAGCTCCTCAAGCCAGGAACAAATAGTAACCATTTGGGACAATGATAATTCCAATGGAGGAAAACTTCTCATTGACCCACCTGTTTATCCCATATGTTTTGGAAATTCCGATAATGTCCGATTTCAGGACAATACCCAGTTTAATTGTGTTCCTCCCCAGGAGAAGGATGTGCCGAATGTCGGGACAAGGTGGATACAATGGATTTATGGAACGGATATTACCATGACCGGCGTTCCTGTTACCATAAACGGCATCCCCAGGGTTTTTCCTTATAGAGGAAGCATCCTTACACTTCCCGGACCGGTAACCGGATCGGGTATTTTTAGTGATGTGATGAATGTGGCCAACGACAAACTCATTGGGGAGCATTTTCAGGTTACGCTCAGGTACTGGAATTTCTGCAATCCCTATGATGACCCACTTATACCCGGACCCCCGTCTGATGCCATCAATGGGGATTATGCCCCAATGACCACCACAGCCATTATATTGATCGTACCCTACCCGGATGCTAAAATAGATCCGGTCCCACCTGTGTGTGCTGATGGCGATACCCTTTATCTTCACGCTGCCGACGGGGGGGGAAGCTGGAGTGGGCCTGGCATTATTGATAAGGCGGGTGGAACTTTTGTCCCATCGATGGCTGGTCCGGGCAATCATATTGTCCGATATGAAATAATGGATGCCAACAAATGCAGTGATTGGGATACGGTGGTAGTAAGAGTCATGCCTCTACCTGTTGCGGATATTACCCCAATTGCCCCTCAATGCAATTATAATCCTGATTTCAATCTTCATTCTGTGGCAGGATCCGGAACCTGGTCCGGGCCAGGAATAATCAATCCGTCCAATGGAACCTTTAGTCCTTCAAAGGCAGATACAGGTACACATCTTATAAATTTTATTTCAGATCCTGACATGAATGGATGCCAGGGAAGCAATCAGATAAATATCGAAGTGCGGTCAGCCCCCAATGCAGTGTTTATTAGCCCTGATTCTTCATGGTGCGAACCGGCTGAGAGGGAAAATTTCGCGAGGATAAAAATCCAAGGAAGTTATGATAACAACTATACGATAAACTGGGAAGTGAACGGTAGTCCGGAAACCATCAATAATATAAATAATGATACATTCTTGGTAGAAATGGTGACCAAGGCAGGAATGAATAGATTCAAGTTAACCAGTATCCTGGAAAATTTTGGCAGTTTCTCATGTGAGCGGGCTATTGATGAACTTCTTCAAATTAAAGTGAACCAGAAACCGGAGATGAACAAAAATATAAAGATTAATCCTGATGGGGTATGTAGTCCTGTGGGGGTAGGTATGTCAGGGCCAAAGGGGAATAATTATAAATACTCATGGAATTATGGCGATGGCGCAACAAATATGGGCGATTCTTCCTTCACTTTCCATACCTATTATAATTTCGGGGTAGTGGATACATCTTATATATTGAAGCTGAGGGTGGCCACTCAAGACGGTTGTGTGGATTCCCTAAGCGAGGTCATTCAAGTTTACCCGAATCCCAAGGCTGACTTTTACGTTTCTCCCCGGGTTCAGGAATTCCCGGATACTAAAGTCATTTTGAACAATTATTCCAGTGATGGGCTTTGGAATTACCTATGGGATTTTGGGGATGGGGATACTGCTTCGGTTCAGCAGCCAGGCGAGCATATCTTTGATCTTTCGGGTGATTATAATATCATGCTGAAGGTCTATAGTGCTTATTGTGCCGACAGTCTTTCAAAACTTGTTCAGATACTTCCGCCTGCTCCTGTTGCAGGGTTCGCACCGGATAGTGCTGCCTGCGGTCCGTTAACTATTCCCTTCAGAAATACAAGTACTTATGCCCATAGTTTTTTATGGGATTTTGATGATGGCACCTCTTCTACAGAGGAAAATCCTGTTCATACGTTCATGCAGGCAAAAGAATATAAAATTTCCCTGACAGCGACAGGAAAAAGAGGAATCAGCATTTCATCCAGATATATTATCGTATATCCAGATCCCGAGGCCTCATTTAATGCCTATCCAGAGGAGGGAACGAGAATGGACCAGCTCTTTAAATTTTTGAATAATTCCACAGGGGCTGTTAGATATAAGTGGGATTTTGGAGATGGGAATACTTCTCGAAGATGAATATCCATCGCATGTTTATGGAAAAGAGGGCGAATTCGATATTTTGCTGAAAGTCTGGAGTGAACATGAATGCCCGGACACAAGCTTGCAGGTTAAATACATAAAGATTACCCAGGGTGAAGGGAAAATGAGGTTTCCCAATGCCTTCCGCTGGAACGGTTCGGGACCTACCGGAGGTTATTGGACAAAAGGGACTATAGACAATTCCATATTTCATCCCATATTTGAAAACGTACAGGAATACAAACTCCTTATTTATAGCCGCTGGGGGGAAGTGGTATATGAGTCCGATGACCTGTATAAAGGATGGGACGGATATTTAAAAGGCGGTAAGAAGGCACCCCAGGGAGTATACGTCTACAAGGCCTGGGTGCGGTATATTGATGGAGAAACTGAGGTTAAGGCCGGAGATGTTACCTTCCTGCATTGAACTTTTCAGGGGGGTATTTATTCCACAAAATGTGCAATAATCTTTACTCCACCCATCGATGCTATCATCATTTAAGATTTCATAACGAACATTTAAATTTAAATCGGTTGATAGTTAAAGGACTTGTAACTGTTTTTCTTTTAGTTCGATGAATTCTTTCCCCATTCTCCGGAGTTCCTTTTCATCCAGTTCTTTAGCTGCCTGGGGGAAAAGGTCTTCCTCCTCTTCGGTAAGGTGATGATCAATAATTTCTTTGAGCACTTTATACTTTACCTCCCAGCGCTCGTGGTCCATTGGAAAATCGGCCAGGTCGAGAAGTAATATATTTAATACAAAATGTTCTTCCCTCGATTCCAGGGACTCATCCCTGATCGCTTCGAACTGGTTCAGTTTGTTCAAAAAGATATCTTCCTCGAGCTGATGATGAATATCAAGATGCTTTTTAAGTTTAAGGTAATTTTCCCTGCTTTCGGTAGCTTCTTTCATCATTTTACGGATTTCCTTGTGATGATCGGTTAGGGCAATCGTAATACTTTTAGATTCCATGTTTTTTAAATTTGGATTTTTTAACAGAAACACTGATAAAATTGTGCCATTCTGTTTACAGGATATTCAATTACTGGTTATAAATAACCAAATTGAAATAATATTTCCCCATCCTTTTCGACATCCTCTTGCATGAGGAATCTATCAGAAAGGTGTCTGACAAGTATTTCCCTATTTACAAAGGAGATCAAGGGAATTAATCCTTTTTTAATGTTTATGAAACCCTATATTGAGTTTTACTAATTTAAGATTGTAAAATTCTTATGGGTTATAGCAGGCCGATTTTTTCAATTGACTTCTTTAACAGGTTTTTTGATTAACTTTGCCTATTATTTTTCAGCGGAGAAAATTCGATGATTTGTCTGTTAAAATCCCATATTATGCGTTATCTAAAGTTTGTAGTTTTAATGGTATTGGTATTTAATGTATCCTGTAAAAGACCAGTCAAAAATTTTGAACCTTCCAATCCCCTAAATGTTGAACTTGGCGATCCCTATATCCTGCGTGCATCAGATGGCATGTATTATATGACCGGAACCGGGGGGGTTAAGGATGGATTTAAGATGTACTCGTCGGCTGATTTGAAAGACTGGAAAGATCTTGGCCGTATTTACCAGGGAAACACAGATAGTTCCTGGTGCATCGCTAATTTCTGGGCTCCGGAACTCTATGAAAAGAATGGGTTATTCTATCTTTTTTTTAGCGCTGACTGGCGGATTAATCCTACTAACGAACTGGAAAACTTCCGCATAGGGGTAGCTGTTTCCGATTCCCCTTCGGGACCCTACAAGGATCTATACGACCGTCCGATTATTGACCCGGGTTACCCCATTATTGATGCCAATTTACTTTTCGAAGGGGATGAGGTCTATCTATATTATTCCCGGGCCTGCTATAAGCATCCTGTTGAAAGTGAGATAGCCGATTGGGCGAGGGAGCAAAAACTCTTTAATGAAATCGAAGAGAGTTGGGTATATGGTGTTAAACTCAAACCGGACTTTAGTGGGGCTGAAGGTGAACCGGTGTTGCTTTTACGACCCCCGGTTGCTATGAGCGACAAGCAGGCTGAATGGGAAAGCCGGTCGGTTACATCAGGAGAAGTGAACAGAAGATGGACCGAAGGTTCAACCATATTCAGGAAAGACAGTACCTATTATATGATGTATTCCGCCAATTACTTTGGAGGAAAAAACTATGCAGTGGGTTACGCCACGGCTACATCGCCTTTGGGGCCATTTGTAAAAGCCGAAAATAATCCGGTCCTGGAGAAAAACACTGATCAGGGTGGAATGGTAACGGGTACCGGACATAACTCAATTACTACAGATCCTGAAACTGGAGAGATGCTCTGCGTTTATCATGGAAGAACCTCAGAAACAGGCAATAAAAGGGTAGTATTTATCGATCGGATGCAAATCCTGGCAAATGGTGAACTGGTTGTACATGGGCCCACCACGAGATGAAACGGACCATCCTTATTTTTATATTTGCATTGGCTTGCTCCGATTTTCTTTTTTCCCAAAAAATTCCGGGAAACATGGATATTCCCCTACTCGAATTTCCCTCCATAGTTCAGGGCAAACCTCTTGTGGTTTACATTTCCGGGGATGGTGGTTGGAACAGTTTCAGTCAAAACGTTGTGAGGGAACTAAACGAGAAGATGTTTCCGGTGGTTGCCCTTGATTCAAGGAAATATTTTTGGGAAGCCAAAAGCCCCGGACAATTTGCAATGGCTATTCAATCTGTCATTGAAAAATATTTGCAGATATGGAAAGTTAATTCCTTTATTGTACTCGGATATTCTTTTGGAGCCGATGTTGCAGCATTTTTGCCTGAAAGGCTCCCAAAGAATTTAACAGAGAAGCAAAAAGGGCTTTTTCTTCTTTCCCCTTCCCTTGGGACAGATTTTATGATCCGGATCGGTGATCTCCTGGGAACGGGAAATGCTGACAATGGAAAGTACCGGGTTTTGGCAGAGATCCAAAAATCTCCTGTTCCGGTCATTTGTATTTTTGGAAGGGATGAAGAGGAGAATTTTTCCAGACAGATTATTGAATCTGAAAATCTTAAAAAAATCATTTTGCCGGGATCTCATCGGTTTTCCGGCAATACCGGGTTATTGGTTGATCTTATTACACAAAACATTGATCAATGACCTGCCATTGAACCTTAGCTTTCGGTATTTGAAAATTGGCAGATCAGAAATGAGAATTTATTTCGAAATTAGGGATTCTCAAATTTTCCGTATTTAAACTTTCAATAGCCCTTTGAAACTTTTCTCAATGCGTGGGGAACTTGAAGTAAATGATAATCGTGGTTATAAATCAGGTATTTTTTTTCCCACATAGGGTGAAATTTTTCCTTGAACTTACGCAGCCCTTTGAAATGCTTCATTGACCTTAGGTGTTCATAGGCATACTTTGCTGTTTTTTCAACTAGCTTCTCTCCCTCTATGCCGGAAAGAGGGGCAAGGCCCATATTCATGCTTCCATAACCGGCATCCTTCAGGTATTCGAGTGTCTTGACCATAAGCATATCGAGCACTCCATTCGGTGAGTTACTTATTTTTCTTATGAGATCATAGGTAGTTTCCCCTGGCGAATAGTCCGGAACCAGGTTTAGAAAAGCATAGATCCTTTCCTCTTTGTCCTCCACAGTAATTATGGTATGTTTTTTAAGTTCCGAGGCATCAAATACACCCTGGGTAAAAGCAACTTCTTTTTCACCCAACTCCTTTAACCAGTTTTCCGATACTTGTTCTATTTTCTGTAATATACCCTCCTTGATGGGGGGGGAGTATATTTTCAGTTCAAATCCTTCGGAGTGAAGACGGTTAATGGCGCTGCGGGTGGGTTGGTTCTTTTTACCCTCCATAGAAAACAAGGGTAAATTTACCGTGGCCTCTTCACCAATGGGAAGCGCTTTTTTTCCTGTCGACAGATAAATGGAAAGGGAGCTTTCAGGAACCCGGTACCAGGCATTAATAAAGCCATTTTCTTCGCAAAAATCATCAAATTTCAATATCATTTCCCTCATAACCGTCTGGTTTTCGCACACGGGATCCTCCAACACCATTGCGAAATGGCGTGAGAGTTTAAATGAAATGAAAGCATTTCGGTCTTCCGAAATAAAAAAGTATTTATCCGGGTAAACTTTAAAATAGTCCAAAGCTGACTTTCCAAATCGTTTCACAATTTCTGCCACTGTTATTTTATCTTCCTCAGAATTAAAGGGTTTGGTAATATAAGGCCGGAGAATACCATAGATGATAAATATAAGTACCATGAAACCGGCAAAATATATTGACTGAAGAAAATAGCCCCCAAATTTGGTGAGGGGTTGCAGTTTCGGGTCACCGATCAGAAAAAAGATTCGAAAAATGGCTTTTACAGACTCCCAAAATTCGAATTCCATGCCGAAATGTTTCCTGTCTATAAAATAAAAACCAATTACTCCGTATGCAAGTACGGCAATCAGCGAGTATAGGAAAATCTGATAGCTTACCCGTGTTAATCGGGGATGCGGTTTTAATTTATAATTTTTTCGGGTTAATAAAAGGGAACCGGCAGCTACAAATGCAAATATACCCTCTTCATAATCAACCCCTTTCAATAAATTGCCAATCAGGGAAAAAAGGGTAAGGATAATCGCGGCAAACCAGGCTCTTTTTGATCCTTTTAACAGGTATCCGCTGAGAATAATAAGAAAGAAGCCAAAAATCAGCACCAGTGAATTGGAGATATTAACAAAAGCGGGAGATATGAGGTTATTTATAAAACTTAACCGGGCAGGGATTGCAGGGGTTATGGCAGATATGATGTTGATTATCCCAAGAACCAGAATTATAAACGCGGGCAAAACCCTCATTACCAGATTGTCTTTTTTCACAAAAAAACTTCCTATCCCGGCAATAAAGGGAAGCCAGAATTCGAAAAAACGGTACAACAGCGTTATGGCCGCGGCAGCAACTACCGGAAAACCATAATGCGATAAAACAAAGGTAAGAGATACTTCGATAGCCCCCAATCCCCGCAGAAAGGGCGAAGCAATCAGGATGACCACCATAACCAGGTAGCCAATAATTGCGGCTTGCCAGGATGCATCGAACCCAAGGGCCTTCATGGCTATATAAAGGTGCACGATGCCAATAATTTCAATTGCTATAGAATACCAAAACGTTTTCCAGAATTCTTTTCTTATGATCTTTTCAGAAATCATCTCATCCAGAATTACCAACATCGAGGGTTTCATTTTCGATATCCATTTGTATGCTCTAGCCCTTTTCGAAAGTGAGTAAATAAAAATAAGGAGGCCGACGGTCAATAGAATGAGGAAAATAAAACCGGTTATTTCCGGATTGGAAATATTTCCAACAGCCATGGCAAAGCTTAAAACAGGAATTCCTAAAGCGACGACCGATAATATGCTGCAAATTGCGAAGATGGTGGAAGCCAAATGTATTTTTGACCTGCTAACATTATGTTTTACAGCATCGTTTGCAAAAAAGGTAAGGGAAGAAAATCCCCCAGCCGGCAGAAAAACACTTATAAAATTTCGTTTCAGGAAAATTCTGATACAAATCCGAAGCGGTAATTTAGCATTTAGCGATCTAAAGCTATGGACATACATTTCACCTTGAAACACAAGGTAAACTATGGTAAGAAGCACCCCTAAAAATATATAAAAGGGGTTGCTGTTCTCAAGTTTTGATCTAATCCGTCCCAGCTCAATATTCTCATGAAGAATAAAGAAAATGGCAAGGCCTATTATTAGCAGGGCTAATAGTATCTGCCAAAATTTTTTCTTGTAGAAAAGGTAGGATAAATATTTTCTGGCCTTTCTCATTTATTGGTGTTTTGTATATACCGGGAATCAACCAATCAGCGATCAAAAATTCATTTCCCAACCCTTTTCATATTGACACCGGGAATGCGTTTATAGCTTGATGCACTAAAACCCGGTAAAACACCGCCTGCAATCAGGCCTGCCGATGCGGCGGCAGTATGCTTAAGAAAATACCGCTTTGTTTTTGCTCTTTTTTCCATTTAACGGATTCAAATTACGAGCATATTGTAAAGTCATACTTTGACGAGTTACGGCGCAGGAATATTTCATTACCACCATTTTTTGAAAAAACCCGGAGAAAAATGGTATATTATTTCGGGGTTATTAGTGATTATTAATTGAAACTTATTGTTATCAATTCCTCTTTCAACTTCCCTTAGACAGAGCATTTTGCTTTAAAACCGGCATCGGGTTCGAAAATGCTGTTGCTTGGATTTTAAACAATTTGTTGTTTTACCGGATCCCATTTTACCAATCGCTTTTCCAGGTATGATTTTTGGGCCATCAGGATTGCTATCCCCTCCTGAAAGGCCATTTCGATATTGGCGCTGGTTCTCCCGCCGTGCCGGATACAATCAAGCCATTCCCTCATATGAAGATGTACAATATCCACTCTTTTGTTTCCGATTACCGTGGTGCTTAATCCTCTGGAGGCATAATACTGTTCAGTGGGAGTTGTCATGGCATCCACACTATTGGCACCGGGACTTATGGTAAGCATGGGGGCATCGGTGGGAATAAGTCCATTCTTAATTTGATTTTTATATCTTTCGGATCCCTTGTCGGCGGTAATGGTCATACTATCTCCCAATTCCATTGAGGCATCCCTGCCCATGAATACCCTTCCCCTGGATCTGTTGCTGGCTAGCGTTGCACTGTATAGAAGGGTAAGACCCTGTTGGGGATATTCTAAGGATACCTGCAGCACATCCGCCATGTCCCGGTTGTCCTGCCAGTAATAAATTCCCCCGGAGGCCATTGCAGAGGCAGGTATTCCAATATTCAGCAACTGGTTTACCGCATCAAATTCGTGGGAGAACAATTGGCCAAGCAAACCCGTGTCGTAAGCAAACCATTTGGTCCAGTTGTAATAGCGGTCAATACTGAAGGGTTCATAAGGAGTATTCCCTAACCATTGTATCCAGTCTATCGTGGATGTGTTTCCCGGTTTTGGATTACCATTTTCGTCCAGGTGCCGGATCCATGCTCCCCCCGCTGAATTTCTGTTCGTGGTGGTATCAATTAAGGTAATCTTTCCAAGGATATTTTGTTTTACCAATTCTTTTGCTTGCTGGAATACCCTGTTTTGAGGTATTTGATGTCCAAGCTGAAAAACTCTGTCGCTGTTTTTGACAGCCTCATAAACTTCAAAAAGGCCTTCTTCCGTGATTGAAATACTCTTTTCGCAATACACATGCTTGCCCGCCTTGACAGCATCGGTGGTAATCCGGGCATGGTGATGGTCCGGGGTGGCGATAACCACGGCATCTATGGATTTGTCATCAAGCATCTCTTTATAGGTCCGGTATCGTTTAACAGGAAGTCCGGGATGTTTCCCGCCGCCTGGAACGACTTCATTTTTGGCTGTCCGTAACCCGGCTTCCGCATGGAGGTCAAAAACATCGCAGATACCGGTAATAGCCACATTTAAATTTTCCTGTTCCATCCATGCATCCAGTTGCCCTGATTCCCGGTAGGAATCCATCAGTTCGGGGAGCATGAAGCCCAGGGCCTTGGAAAGGTCCTTGGCCCTGTTGCCGAATCCTATCATCCCTATTCTTATCAGTTTTTCTTTCCCAAGGGGATTTTTCGTTACCGGCTGAATATCTTCCAATCCAAGCTCCCGGAGAATGTTGGGTCTGTTTTTTTTGTCGTAGGCAATTTTTCTTGCCAGTTCCCAGGAAAACAGGCCGAGGACCGGAAGTCCGGCGAGGGATTTTAATACTGATCTTCGTGAGTGGGTGTTTTTTGCTTTTTCCTTGTTGTGTCCTTCTTGTGTTCTATCCATCATCCAAAAATTCTAATGATCTTTAAAAAATGCTATGGTTTGCACAAATATAATGGATTTAATGATAATTCTCCCTGTATTCCTTGGGGGTCATGTTGGTAATCTCCTTGAACTGCCTATTGAAATTAGCATGGTTGTTGAATCCGCTTTCAAAGCAGATATCGGAAACCGGCTTGTCCTGGTCTTGGATGAGAAGCTTACAGGCATAAACCACCCTTATTTCTTTGAGAAACGTGAAAAATGTCTTTTTAGTGTTTTTTTTGAAGAAGGAGCAGAAGGCGCCCTCAGTCAACCCGATAAGCGAAGCGATCTCGCTCAGCGCGATATTGTTTTGAAAGTTGAAGAACACATATTCGTATATCTTTCTTAGTCGTTGATTTTGAGGGAGTTCCATATCCCAGCTAAATGTATTGTTCGCCAGTATATGTGTTTCTTTTATTGAGGAAATATACCTAAGCAACTGAAGCATTGACATGAAGCTCTCAAAGGACCCTTTTTTTTTGGCCTTATTCAATAGAAGTAGGATGTTTTTTGGATCAACCCCCTTTATGAAAAGCCCTTTATTTGATTTCTTAATGAAACTTTGCAAAAAACCCAGTTCAGGGATTTTTACAAGAAAGTTCTCAAAAAAGTCCCTAATAAAATGAATGGTTATGGCTTTGGGCATCAAATCCTTATTGTCGATTTCCCAGCAGTGTGGCACACCTGGGGCCATAAAAATCAAATCCCCCGGGACAAAATTGGAAATGTTCCCGGCCACAAAACGTCTTCCATAAGCATCGACGATAAAATTCAATTCATATTTCTCATGGGTATGGATAACGCCTTTGTTGTTTTTCAATTCCAATTCCCTGATTATAAAGGATTGGTTCTCCGGAAGGAATACTGTACGTTCGATTATATCCATTTTCTCTGGATTTTTATAGGCTGCTAAGATAGTAAAATAGTATCTTATAATTTTAGCACAATATACTTATATTGCTATGGCTATACCTGGGAGGAGTGTGCCTGACAAACAAATAATAATCACATAATCAGTAATATAATACATATTAGAATGTCAATCAAATAATATTGATAGTTAAATTAAATGAAAATAGTATCTAAAATTTGAAATATACTTGTATTATATTAATGTTTTAATAGGGAGTTTTGTAAGGTCAGGTTTAGCTACCTGAGGCAATACTAAAACGAACAATATGTTTTTGAAAAAGTGGTTTCTTTTTGTAAAAATATGATAAGCTTTAACCTTCCCAAAAAACTGGTCTTTGGGAACAATTGTTTTGAGGACTTCATCGAATTCTTCATTCCATTGGGTCATAAAAAAGTATTGATTGTCGTGGATCCTTATGTTGAACCGCAATTGGATAAACTTACCGGAGCCTTGGACGATGCGGGAACAATCGTAACTGTCATCAATGAAATTGCGAATGAACCTACCATTGATGACTTTGAAAAGTGGAATGCCCTGGCGAAGGAAAACTCGATCGATGCGGTCTTGGGAATAGGAGGGGGCAGCGTACTGGACATGGCCAAGCTGATCGCGGCTTTCGCCCATTCGGAACAAACTATCGAATCGGCCATAGGAATTGGGAAATTGGACGGGCGAGGATCCTTCCTGGCCTGTTTGCCCACCACTGCCGGGACAGGGAGCGAAGTATCCCCAAATGCCATTTTGCTCGATGAAAGCGACAATCTTAAGAAAGGGATCGTCAGCCCTTTCCTGGTGCCGGATTGGACCTTCGTGGACGCGGTTTTCACCTATACCGTCCCCCCGTCCGTAACGGCTTCGACAGGGATCGATGCCCTAACCCATTGCATCGAGGCCTATACCAATAAGTTTGCCCATCCTGTGACCGATCTCCTTGCCCTTGAAGGGATAAGGCTGATATATAATAATCTGGAAAACGCCTGTAAAAACGGGAAAGATGCCGTAGCAAGGGAAAACGTTGCCCTCGGCAGCTTGTATGGGGGCTTGTGCCTCGGGCCTGTCAACACCGCGGCCGTGCATGCCCTCTCGTACCCTCTCGGGGGCGAATACCACATACCACATGGAGTATCGAACGCGCTTTTGCTTGCCCCGGTACTGAGGGCAAACCTTCAAAGCTGCAAGGAAAAATTTGCGCGCATGGGTAGGGCGATCGGTGCCTGCGGGGTAGGCAACGATCATGAGGCGGCAGAGGAAGGAATCCAAAAAATCTCCGATCTGTGCCACCGATTGGGGCTTCCCGATAAGCTCTCGGATTTTGGCATCCAGGAGGAGGATATACCAAAATTGGCAAAATCGGCGATAAAAGTGCAACGTTTATTGAAGAACAACCCACGGGATCTTTCCGAGTCGGATATCAGGGAAATTTATTCCGGGCTTTTCTAACATTGGCGATATATATAGAATAAGATAAGTACTTTTAGAAATTTATGCATCATTGTTTTTTAAACAAATAGAAGAATCATGAATTACAATTTATTGTTGATACATGGGGGGGGAGGCCTGCACTTTATCGATTATGCCATTATCGCCATTTCGATGATCGTATCGCTATACGTTGGTTTTTATTTCTCCAAGGGCCAGAAGTCGACGAAAAAATACTATGCCGCCGAGGGAAAAATCCCGGCCTGGGCGATCGGAATGTCCATATTGGCGACCCTTGTAAGCAGCGTGACCTTCCTCGCCTACCCCGGGGAAGGGTTTTCGAGCAATTGGATCCTTCTGGTGCAAGGGCTTATGGTGCCGCTGGTGCTATTGTTGATCATCTGGGTTTTGGTGCCCCTATACAGAAATGTCATCGGGATAAGCGCTTATGAATATTTTGAAAAGCGTTTTGGGTATTTCGCAAGGCTCTATGGCTCACTCGGGTTTATCCTTGCGCATTTCTCCAAGATGGGCACTGTCTTTTATTTATTGGGACTGGCGATCGCAAGCCTGATGGGCCTCGATACCTTGACAGTTATCTGGGTGTTGGGCTCGGTGATCATAATTTTGACCTTATTGGGAGGGATCGAAGCTGTGATCTGGTTGGATGTCATTCAGGGATTTATGCTAATTGCCGGTGGTGTCATTGCGCTGATCATCTTGCTCTATGCACCAGAGGGAGGGCCTTCCACGGTATGGGAAGTGGCCAGGGAAAATGGGCGTGTTGGTTTTGGGCCTTTCGATTGGGACTTCACGAGACTTACTTTTTGGGTCATGGCCATAAACGGGATATTTTATGCGATTCAAAAATACGGGACGGACCAAACGGTGATCCAACGTTACCTCACCGCAAAATCGAACCGCGACGGGATAAGGGCTTCCTTAATGGGGGTATTGCTGAGCGTTCCGGTCTGGGGACTGTTCATGTTTATCGGTACTGCCTTGTTCGCTTATTATCAACTTATGCCTGGTGCCACCCTGCCAGCCGATATAAGGCCGGATGCAGTCTTCCCGTTGTTCATAATGACCGAGCTACCCATCGGCGTAACAGGCCTTATCATTTCCGCCCTGATCGCTGCCGCCATTTCAAGCCTTGACTCGGATTTAAATTGTTTGTCGGCTGTCCTTACCGAGGATTTCTACGGGAAGTTGAAAAAGAACGCGACCGATGTCCAGAAGCTGCGCTTCGGAAAAGCAATGGTCGTTGTTTCAGGGCTAATGGCCATGTTAGTGGCTACGATATATATTGAAATAGGAGGGGAAGGGGTGCTGGGCATCGTATTTGGTTTGTATGCCATATTCTCGGGGGGCATCGCGGGGATGTTCCTTCTTGGACTTTTTTCCAGGCGTGCCAACAAGGAAGGTTTGTACATTGGTATCGCTATTTGCGTGCTTTTCACGGCTTACGCCGTATTGACCTCGTCCAAAATAAACGATAAACTGATACTTGACCTTGGATCGTTGAATTTCCAGCAGCATAAATATATGTTAGGTGTTTATAGCCATATCATACTATTCGTAGGCGGCTATCTGGCAAGTTTATTTTTCAGCAAGCAGAAAATAGATCCTTCGCTTACCTTCTATGGCTGGTCTAAGAAACAAAGAAAACTTGTAGGATTATGAAAAAACCGATTGTTGCCATAAGTGCCGGCGATCCAGCGGGGATCGGACCTGAAATAACGGTCAAGGCACTGGACAAAGAGGAAGTGTACATCAATGCCCGCCCTTTAGTCGTGTGTGATCTGGAAGTGATCAGGCGCGCCATCGCTTTGTGCGCTCCCTCGTTAGGCGTCAACCCGGTCTCTGACCCCGGGGATGGAAAATATCGCCATGGCATCATCGATGTTCTCGATATGAAAAATGTCGATCCTGAAAGCTTTATTTATGGAAAGGTTTCCCAACAGTCCGGGAAAGCCTCCTTTGAATATGTGGAAAAGGTGATCCGCCTGGCCATGGATGGCAAGGTCGATGCCACTGTCACCGGGCCCATCAACAAAGAGGCCATCCAAAGGGCGGGATTCAAGTTTGCTGGCCATACCGAGATATACGCCCATTTTACGGGCAGTTCGAATTACGCCATGATGCTCGCAGACCATAATTTCAGGGTAGTGCATGTGAGCACCCATGTTTCCATGTTGGAAGCCATCAAACGGGTCACCAAACAGCGGGTTTTCGACACGATCCTATTGGCCGATAAAGCATTGAAGAACATGGGCATCGTTAAACCCCGGATCGCCGTGAACGGATTGAACCCGCATGCAGGGGAGAATGGCCTTTTTGGCTCTGAAGAATTGGATCATATTCTCCCAGCAATTGAACAGGCGCGGGCAATGCGCATCGATGCAGATGGCCCCCATCCCCCGGATACCATCTTTCCTAAAATGAAGGGGGGGCAATACGATATTGTTGTTTGCATGTATCACGATCAGGGCCATATCCCTACCAAACTTGGCGGCTTTCGTTATAACGACAAAACCAAGACCTGGGAGGGCATGTCGGGGGTTAACATAACCCTCGGTCTTCCTATAATCAGGGTATCCGTGGACCATGGCACTGCCTTCGATAAGGCGGGCGAAGGAACCGCTAATCCTGAAAGCATGGTTCAGGCCATTGAATACGCACGGAAATTTGCGATCAAATAATTTCAATGTTCGGAGATCCCCCCTTTGCCTGGGAAATCGTCTATGAACGAAAAAGGGAATTGGTTTTTGTTTTGCCCCGGAGAGCAAAGAGCGGCAAAAAGAATTAGGAATGTTTTTTTAAATAATTAATTGAGTGATTTGATGTTACAAATGAACAATAGTTATCATGGTGTGATGGTGCCAATGGTTACCCCATTTTTGGAAAATGGGCTGATAGACGAAAGCTCGGCAGGGAAGTTGATAAATTTCCTGCTTGATAATGAAACCACCCCATTCATTTTGGGGACAACCGGTGAATGCACATCGATCCCCACGAAAGAAAGGGATGTTCTTGTCAAGATGCTTTTGAGCCTAAGGCGCGATAAAAAACCATTTATAGCCGGTGTGAATGGTTTGACTTTTAAGGAGACGGTCTTGGAAGCCAATAAATACCTTGATTGGGGTATAGATGCAGTTGTACTTACCCTTCCCGCCTATTACGACTTAAGCGATGATCAGATTTTTCATTTCTTCAACGACCTGGCTGCACAAATCCAGGGCGACATTATTCTCTACAATATCCCGAAAGTGGTAAATATGTCAATCCCCTTGGATGTGGTCGAAAGATTAAGCCATAAAAAAAACATCATCGGCATAAAGGATTCGGAGATGAACGAGAAGAGATTGGAAAAATCATTGCAATTATGGGCCATGCGAAAGGATTTTTTCCACCTTGTCGGAGTGAACAAGCTCATGATCAGAGGATTGCAACTGGGATCGAAAGGGATCATCCCAAGTTCGGGAAATATCCAACCCCGGTTATATAAAATAATTTATGAATCCTGCATTGCCGGGGATGTCACCAAAGCGGAGGAAGCTTTTCACGAAACAGAAAAACTTTCTATATTGTACCAGAATGGCAAGATGCTCGGGGAATCCCTGGCGGCCTTGAAATGCATTTTGGCCGTTGAAGGTTTATGCAAACCCTTTGTATCGAAACCGCTGACCAATTTGAGCGGTCAAGAGTGCATAGAAATTAAAAACAATTACCGTAAATTTTTAAACCATGCTTAAAGAAATATTCTTGTCTGGATCATTGGCCTTGTTACTGATCACCCACGGCACTGCACAGCCGGGATCCCCGGAAGAACCTGTACGGTTTGTGGGCGAAATGGATGTCGATTTCCAACGTCCCGATGGAGGTTTGCCCCCGGTGATAGGGGTGCAAAACTTTCAGGTATTGCGTTCTGTCCGTGATGACAAAAACCTCGGGGATGGCTTGGGCTTCACCTTTCACCATCACCCGATGCTCACATATTGGAAAGACAGATTCTATGTTCTTTGCAATGCCTGTCCTGTCCATGAAGAACGCGGCCTGACCGAAATATTGCTCATACGGTCGGACGATGGCATGAACTGGGACAAACCCGAAATCGTATTTCCCCATGTGATTTACAAGGGAGAACCAACGTTTTGCAATCACAGGATGGGGTTTTATGTAGCCCCTTCGGGCAGGCTTTACGCATCCACGGCTTACTTCCCCCAGTCCGAAATGCCCCCGCAATCTGGGAGCGAGGATACAGGGAAAAAATATTTTGGCGTGACCGTGCGGGAGGTAAAACCCGATGGTTCATTCGGCGACATCTATTTTATCGCACGGAACAACAATCTTTATGGTGAGGAAGATTTCCCTTTTCCTTATTATACCGAATCGGACGACCCCTCGTTCATTAAAGACTGCGAGAGCCTGAGAAACGATAGATTGGTGACCCTTCACTGGTGGGAACAAATCCGTCCCGAAAATTTCGACTTTCCGGAAAGCCTGGTGGACCAGATAAAAAATGGGAACCGGAAATTCGCGAAGGCCATTAGTTACTATACCAGAGATGACGGGGCAATCGTTGCTCTTTGGAAAGATAGTAAATCAGCACTGTCATACGATCAGGGAAAAACCTGGACAAAGGTAACGGATTTAAAAACCTTTAGTGACGGATATGCCAAAGTTTGGGGCCAGCGCACCGAGGATGGCCGATTTGCTGCAAGCTGGAGGCCAATGGGAGAAGGTAGCTGGGGGCGCTACCCGATGTTATGGGCAACAAGCGGGGATGGGATCATCTTTGACCACCCCATGCATGTTAATGGCGAGGTCACGATGAGATATGATGGCGGCTCTAAAAATATTGGCCCATGCAATTATCAACGAGGGATTTACGAGGGAGGCCCGGATATCCCCGGAGATGATGTATGGGTGGTTTATTCCATGAGCAAAGAGGATATATGGATCAGCAAGATCCCCGTCCCCCTTAAGTCTTCTTCCGATGAATATATAAATGATGATTTTAACGAAGGTGAAGCGGGGAATAGCCTAAAGGGTTGGAACATCTTTCATCCGATATGGGCCCCGGTTTCCATCGATGCTTTCCCCTCAGGTGAAAACAAAAGTTTAAAATTTACGGATAGGGATCCATTTGATTATGCCAAGGCATTCAAGGTTTTCAAGGAGACAAGCGACAACCTGCACGTGGGTTTCAAATTAATGGCAAAGCAAAATACTCATGGAAGGCTCGAAATTGAAATTGGGGACACCAAAACCCCCGACCCCGTAAAGCTTATGCTCACGTCGGAAGGGAAGCTTCAGGTATCGCATTGGAAAGGGATAACGGAACTATCGGAGTACCCGATGTCGGAATGGATGGACGTTCAATTCGACATAGACATCGCAAAAAACACCTTCACGGTTTCCGTGGACGGAAAGCAGTCGGACGATTTCGTTTTCAACAGCGGCAAAATGAAATCGCTCGACAGGATAACCTTCCGTTCCGGCCTCAATCGGGGCATATCGATAAATCCCGTTAAGCCGGGCGAAGACGTGCCATTGAAAGATGAAGCTATTTTTTATGTCAATGATTTGGATGTGCAGGGGAGTTAGGATTGAATTCGGGTTGCCTATATAGGCCAATCTTCAATGTCATCCTTATTCTAAAATCTAACCGGGTAATCCTCCGAAGCCTCAACAGCCTCATCCATCAATTTAATCAATTTGCCCACCAAGCCCGGATTTTCTGCCGCGATGTTTCGATCCTCATGTAGGTCACCGGCGAGATCGTACAATTCCAAATTTGAAGTTTTGTCGGCCCATGTTCTCAACAGCTTATAATCCCCAAACCGAAGGGCTTGTTTATAGGTGTTCCTTGCATGGCCGTAATCCCAATATAAATATGTATGGTTTTCGCCGGGCATGCCCCTCAAATCGGGCCATATCGATATGCCATCGGTTTTAAGCGGCTCCGGATAATGAACAATGTCGGCAAAGGTCGGCAGCATGTCCCAAAAAGCAATCGGTTTGTTGTTCCGGGCCCCCGCCGGTATATACTTCTTCCAATAGGCGATGAATGGGATCCTGATCCCGCCTTCATACAGGTCTCTTTTACCGCCCCTTAGGGGCCCGTTGCTGTTAAAAAATCCTATTGGGGTTGGGACGCCCTGGTAAGGCCCATTATCGCTGGTGAAAATGACAAGCGTATTTTCTTCCAACCGGAGATTCTTCAATAATTCCATTATTTTCCCAACATCCCCGTCCATCCTGGTAATCATGGCCGCATAGTTTTTTGCGATTTGTGGCCAGTCTTCCTGCGAATACGGTTCGTCCGAGGGGACCATAAAATGTTCGGGGGTGTTTTTGGGATAGTCGGAATAATGGGGGATGGTGTAGGATACATAAAGGAAAAAAGGATGCTCCTTGTTTCTATTTATGAAATCCAATGCTTTTTGAGTGAACAGATCATGGGTGTAAAACCTGTTTTCGCCGCCCCGGTTTCCAACCATGACGCCCACATCGTCCACCATTTCCATTTCCTGCAGCAATACGAGACGGTCGTTCTCCCAAAGAAAATCTGGATAGTAGAAATGTGCCTGGTCCTGGTTGTAATGCCCATACCAATAATCAAATCCCTGTTGATTGGGCAATCCCCATGAACCTGGTACGCCGAGGCCCCATTTTCCTACCCCGCCTGTTTGGTAACCTGTCTGCTTAAAGAGTTCGGCGAGCGTAAAATCGTCCGGACGCAGAAATACCCCTGAAGGCACGTTGTCCCTGATCCGGTTGT
The DNA here is from genome assembly GCA_963779845.1 of uncultured Bacteroidales bacterium. Taxonomy (GTDB): domain Bacteria; phylum Bacteroidota; class Bacteroidia; order Bacteroidales; genus CAVZZV01. Next base: position 384,004 of record CAVZZV010000002.1, read on the forward strand.
GGCCATTGTGAAACCCGGTCATTAGACTGCTCCTGGAGGGCGCGCACACCGAAGATCCGGCATAAGCCTGGGTAAACATCATCCCCCCGTAAGCCAGCTTGTCGATGTTGGGGGTTTTTATTTTTTGCTGTCCGTAACAGCCCAGGTCTCCATAGCCCAGATCATCGGCCATGATAAAAAGGATATTTGGCTTTGCCGGAACAGAGTGATCCTGTGCCACCACCGGGATGTGCGAAAAGGTGCTGAAAGCTGAAATGCAGATAATAGAAAGTTTACGGCCAAGACTGGGAAAGATTGTGCTGGTATTTGAGTCATTTGGGTCAATTTTCAGAATTGGTTTTCTCATTACATAAAGTTTTAAAGTGGTTGTATTACCTATAAAATAAAACCAATAATCAAAAAGTGGAACTACTTACATTTTGGGACCACAGGCAAGAGCCTCAAAAACTAAATTATTGAGTCAATCCTCAATTGCCACTAGCATTCGGGTTTTTAGTATGCATAACCGGATCCATCTCTTTTAACCACTTTTGAAAGGAACTCCTCAACTCCGATACTTTTTCCGGCATTTCATCCACCAGGTTGTTTTTTTCGCCAATGTCCTCCCTAAGGTTGTAAAGTTCGGTTTTTTCAGGATCATAAAATCCGACCAGTTTAAAATCGCCTTTCCGGATCGCATACCCAGGCATTTGTGCTTGCGGACTATAATGGGGATAGTACCAGCACAACTGTTCCCGATCAAGGGACGATTTTTCTTTCAGGAGCGCCACTAAACTGACACCATCGATGTTTGCAGGCATTTTAGCTGGCTTTCCGACCATATCGACTATCGTTGGCAAAATGTCATCGCTTATCACGGGTTCGTCACAGAGGGAACCCTCCCTGACATGGCCTGGCCACTTGATTATCAATGGCACCCTGATTCCCCCTTCGTACAAAAATCCCTTACCCTCTCGCAAGGGCGCATTGTTTGTTGCTTCTGTGGTGCCTCCATTGTCGCTGTAAAATATAACGATGGTGTTTTCGGTTAAGCCCATTTTGTCCAGTTCATCCAATAACCGGCCAACATTGCTGTCCATATTATCGACCATTGCACCATAAACCGCATTCGTTTGAGAAGTATTGCCTTGAATTTTAAGGGTATACTTTTTCACAAGGGAATCAGGCGCCTCAAGTGGAGTGTGAACGGCGTAATGCGACAAGTAGACGAAAAAGGGTTTGTCCCTTTTTTTTCGGATAAAACTGATGGCTTCGTCAGTCAATCTATCGGTAAGGTATTCCCCGGCTTCGCCTCCATCCAGGTTTTTGATGCGAGGATTCCATTCCAAATTTGGATTCTCATAAGGTGCCCAATAAGTAGGGGGGCTTCCATGCTCGTAACCGGCTATGTTGACATCGAAACCCTGATGGACAGGAAAATATTTCTCCTCGTTGCCAACATGCCATTTTCCGATGCTTATGGTAGAATATCCTAGGGGTTTGAGTATTTCCGGTATCATGGTCTCTTTGAGTTCAACATACATCTTATCTTTCGGTGGGATTATCCTGCCGTCCCCGGGATAACGGTGCCGCCCGATACTGGTTATGTGTCCGGTAAACTGGAGTTTTGCCGGGTTTTTGCCGGTCAGGATGCTTGCCCTGGTTGGAGAGCAAACCGGACAGGCCGAATAAGCATTTGAAAACATCATCCCTTCGGCCCGCAAACGGTCGATGTTGGGCGTCTCATAGAAATCACTGCCGTAACATTGCAGATCCTGCCAGCCAAGATCATCGATTAATATGAGGACAATATTTGGCTGAACCCCTCCTGCGTATAATCCATGAATTTGAAACAGGAAAGGGAGAAAGAAAATGGTATACCACCAAAGCTGCTTTCGCTTCCGCGAGAAAAAATAAGTTTTCTTCATAGTTTAATTTAAACATTTAAAGTAATGCCGATCCATGGTTGAATTATGGATTTGCTTTAAATCTCTAGCCGTCCTTGGGGGAAACCATCCTCTTATCCGTGCCGATCCGCCCAACCCGTGTCATCCGTGTTCCAATCTTCTATTTCATCCATGTTCAATCCATCAACCAGGCCAGGTTAAAACTATATACGATGTTCCCATCGGTGACATAGATCATTCCATCGGGGGTTTGGATCCCGCTCATATAGCCCCCGTCTTGCCCGGTGTTCCTGGTAATTGTATCGATTCGTTGCCAGGCCGCCGTATGAAGTATCCTTGTTTGATCCCCGGCTTGATCTGTCAGGACCCGTCTGTGGTCCGTTTTCCAGGTTTTCCCATCGTCCCAGGAAACTGCCGCGAATAGTCCGTTCATGGCTTCGACATTTCCGTCCCCGTTCCTGCCTTTGAACTCCCCATCCGCAAACCCGATGAACAAAAGCGGTTTGTCGGTACCATATTGCTTGTTTACCGGGGAATACTCAAGTCTTAGCAACACGAATCTTTTCCCGCTGCTGATGGATGGGAACACGGTGGGGGACCTGTCCCATGAACGCCCCCCGTCATAGGAAATACTGGCAGGCGCTCTCCCGTCGAAATATTTTCCTTTGTCCCTGGCGATGGCCAACAAATCGGGTTTGCCGTCGTTATTTTGGTCTTTTATTTCGGCCACTGCCGCATGCAGTCCCGCAATGCGTTTATCCCCGATAGTTGTGGAAGGATGCCCCCTTCTTTCCCAGGTTTTGCCGCCATCCCCGCTGACCACCAGGCTGCCTGTGTTGAAAACCGAATCGCTTTCGTCGTCCGTTACAAAGACCAGTTCACCGTCCGATGTTTGAAACATGTTTCCCTGCATCGAGCAACCATCGTTCAACCCATGGTCCAATTCGAGCACCATCCCTACCGGGGTCCAGGTAGTGCCATTGTCGGTGCTTTTTCTATATCCCAGGGCGAGTTTGTCCCATCTGCCGGCCACACCGATGCTTGCCATTTGGTGAAGGGTGAAGGTTTCGTCCTTGCCGCTTGCTACCGAAAGTGAATTGTTAAGGAGATTTGAGCTGTGCATGTTCCGATCGGCAGCTTTTAAGAATTCGGCAGGCTCGGTCCATGACAGGGATCCGTCTTTTTGCCTTTTTCCCCTTGAAGCCAACAATGTCAGCTCAGGCCCGATTTCGCTTTCACCTGAAAACCACGAAATGAGAATGTCGCCATTTTCGCTCCAGGTTATTGTCGGTGAGTGGTTGTGGGTATATAGCGGACCGGTGAGCGATGGCTTTTTTTCCACTGGATCAAATCCAAACTGGCGCATTTGGGCCGGCGAACCATAATGTGAACCATCTTCTTTTTGTGGCACCAGTTCGTACAATGTATGGATAGAGAATTCCGGTTGGACGGAAGGTTTTCGCCATTCATATTTTTTGGAAGAAACGTTTTCTGCCCAGGGACGCTCAGGCATTGTCCATTCTGATTCTTTCACGGTAGCTTTTTTCGGGGTCCTGACAACCCGTATGCCGAGCAAATAATGCTTATCGTTAACTGCCGAGGCCATCCTGTTGGCTGAGCGTAAATGCTGTATATGGTTATTATGGCTTCCTCCACGGGAAACCTTAAAATCGCCTTTTGAAGGGCCAACTGGATCGGCTTTCTCCTCAGGATTGTAATGCCCATACCAATCTTGTGTCCATTCCTCCACGTTTCCCTCCATATCGTGAACACCAAACCTGTTGGGGCTATGTTGCCCTACCTTGAGGCTTGCATCCTTGATATTGTATTTGTTTGGATAGACATCTTCCACCCCGGTACAATCCTCGGGCAACCAGTCTACCCAGCTTCTACAGCCATTGGAAAAGGTGAAAGGATAGGGCCACTGATAATTATAGGCTTTCATTTCCAGTGGAATCCATAGGATTGAGGCTATAAATATCGCCCTCAATGCCGTTGTTGAAAGCAGTTCTAGTCCCCGCCCTGGCAACGTATTCCCATTCTGCTTCGGTAGGCAGGCGGTAGGTGAATTTTTTATCCTGCTCTGATAACCATTTTGTGTAATCGACTGCTTCCTGCCAACTGACATATACAACCGCCTCATCGTCTTCTGTCGAAAGGCCCATGAAATTGCCGCGCCATTTCTTGTGCGCCGTATCAAATAGCTCGTATTGAAGGTTCGTGATTTCATACCTTGAAATTTCAAAATCCCTCGTAATCTCTATTTCACGTGCAGGAAATTCATTCTGGATGAAGATGCTCCTCCATTTTTCTTCAGGCCCCGCGGCGATATATCTGGGATCCAGGTCGGCCCCCATGACAAAACTGCCCGAGGGGATTTTTTGAAACCCTATTTCCCTCCCTGGGCCCGCACTATTGTTGCCAATATTGTTGCATCCGGGTAAAGCGATAATACCCAGCTCATCCTTCTTCCTCACCCATATCTCCGACAACGAAACGCCCCGTTTCAATGTCGCCGGATCCTGGGTCCATCTCAACCTGAGATTCCCATTCTTTATCGCTGCAGGTGGGATCGCGTAGCTTTTCAACTCACTGCCCGATTTCTCGATGAAATCATGGATCTGTATTCCATCTTCTGTTTCGCATTTGATTTTTATATCGAAAGGCCCGTTATAGACCGGGATTATTTCATATTGTCCTTCGGGATCAAGGTTTTCCCAATTCATGATCAATGGCGTATTATAGCGGCAAAGAATGTGGGTGAGCTGTGAATGTCGCAGATCTGAGCCGGTCTTGTTGTCGACCCATTCGATCGGGGAATAGACAAAGCCTGGATCGTCAGTCCATTTTTTTTGCCTTACGAGATGTGGTTGTTCGCCTTCCACTCCTAAATTATCGTAATAACCTCCGGCCCGGGGATCTTCATAATCCACAATGTCAATTATATCATTGATGTCGGTTGCTTTTTCGAGTTGGGAGATTATCCACAGCTTATCGTTAAAAGGGGTATAGATGTTTCCGGCGACTTCTTCGAGATCGCCGTATTTCCCTGTCAGACCCATCGATTTGAGTTCTTTAAGGAATTCATCCTTTGATTGGAATTCCTGTTCGATACTTGCAAACTTTTGTTTTGTTTTTTCTGTCAGCGACTTGATGTCCCCACCTTTAAAGCCTCTGATGATTTGGTAAGCTTCATTTTGCGCCCGCATGTCCAAATCATATTTCCTTTTTATTTGCGCATCGATGCGTGCCTTGTACAGGAACATTTCAACCCTCCGGTTTTTATCCGGGCCGCCTATACAATTCGCAATCCGTTCCCACATTTCGAGCGATTTTTCTATAGAGGCATTATCTTTTAATGTGCCGGTCCAGTTCGTTTCGAGGAGTTTTAAGGCTTCGGCGACATAATGGGATGCATGGCTCAAAAACTCTTCCTTCGAGAACCCCGGATCTGCGATCTCTCCTGGAAGTTTTTCAAAATCGTGGGCAAAAAACGCTTTTGCATAAGAAAAAAGTATAGAATCGACGCTTGTTTCGGGGTTCCATCCGGCGGCCGCCCACACGACCTTGTTCAGGTCGTTGTATGACCCGGTATGGTTGTATGGCAAACTGCCAATCGTATTTTGCCGTGTTGCCCTGTATATGTCAAGCATCATGGATGGCATCGCATAGATGGATTGGTTCCTTGGCCAAACCATGGCAAATGCCCTGTCCCATTTGGGCACGGGATATTGGGACCAGCGGGGATGGCAAATATCCGGGAAATGCCGGATGAGGTATTGATCCGGCAGGTCATCCCTGATTTCACTGATTCCCCTTCTCGTCCAGGGCCCATAGACCATGCCATACAGGTAGGACGGTTCATTGCTTTTCAGGAAACCAAATATGTATTCGTCGAAACTCTGTGTATGATCTTCCAGGCATTGATTTGAATACCACCATTTCGAGCCTGGTTGTCCTTTAAGGATCAAGGGTATAACCCGATCCAGATAAGGGAAAAACAATTGGGGCCGGACCGCACCGCTTGCATCCCCACCATAGCTTGTAATGTGGTCCACCCCCTTGAGGTCCTGGAAATAGGATGAGATGAAATCGTCGCTTTTTTCATTCAGGTCGATGATCTCTTCGCACTTAAGCTTTATGAACAGATCAAGGCCCAGGTTTTCGAGGTAATCGTCTATGAGCTCGGGACGGGTAGGTTCGAAGCCGTTCGCCCCGAAAATAACCATGTCATTTACAAATTCTTGTATATCCTGAGGATCGTCCCATTGAACGAAACCATCCTCCCCCTGGACGTTGCTGATGATTTGTTGTGCCCTGATTTTGTCGGCAGGGGAGGCATTTAATGCGAGATTTTTTGATGCTGATATGTAATTTTTGGAAAGGTTCAGTTCCAGAACCAGCCTGCCAACGGCAAAAAGCAATCCCCGGTGATCATATCCCACAAGATGCAGTGCCAGGCTAATGGAGGTGTCTGTCCAAATCGCAAAAGATTCGGCCTTTTCCTGGATTGAAAGTTTATCGGGAATGGGAGTATTGTTTGCCAGGCCGAGCACAATTGCCGGGGCGCCGTCTGGGATCTTGCTTGTAAGGGGAAGTTTTATCCCCGTTCTTTCAAGGATTTCATCTTGCAGATAAAGGGCGGCATTGAACTGAAGCTTATCCCCGGAATCTGCGACAATGGATGCGCCGTTAAACTGTATGAATTCTTGTGCCATTGTTGATATGGGGTTCAAAAAACAAACAATGCAACATAAAACCACAATATGTTTTTTCGCAATATTATTGAGTGAATCGATAGTTTTTCCCATAATTGATCCTATTAATAAGGTTATTGAAGGAGTTTTGATGGCCAGGGATAACTCCCCGGTTTTATGGTCAAAAGATGTTCAGAGCTTTCGTTTTTGACGCCGATCGACCCTTCGCCATGGACATGTTGAATGGATAACCGGTCCCATTTCATTTTTGCGCAAAAACAGGATGCTGTCCTGCCCCCGGTTATGAGGATATGCGTACGATGATTTTTGGAGGCGATGATCTCTGCGCCGATTTCACCGAGGCTTTCCGCGATAAATGCTTGTGCCGTGCTGTCGGATGACATTTCTCTTGGGGCTGTGATCACGGCCTTTGTGCTGTTCCTGGAAAACTCAAGCACACGTGCCTTCCATCCTTCGTAATTTTCATCATTTTTGGATAAACCAAAAGGCATTTCAAATATATTGAATCCTTCTTTCTCAAGTATTTCAATATCATACCGGTTGTTTCCTGAACTGCTCCCGATTATAAAATACTTGTCCCTCAAGGAAGGCAAATTTTCATTCCTTTCCAGGTCTTTGTTTTCCCGGGGGAACATAAAAAACAGGCATTCCCTGAAAAAATCTGCTCCCCCTGCCATCAGGATTCGCTCATTTTGCACTCGTGCCAGGCAGTTTCTGATTTCAGGGATAGATGAAATGTCCGGAACCAAGATCTGGCCTGGGCGCGGGGGGGTGTCGATATGCCCGGTTTCAACATCATCCGTGCAATCGGAAATCAACTTCCTTATATCTTCATCTTCCCGCGGAAATTCAGGATCGTTGCGGTGATGGGTTTGATTGATCGGCTTGCCCCTGATGAAATACCTGCCATCGATGATGCTTTGCCCTTTTGAAGGGTTGACAGGGATTAAAAGTGCTGAGCGATAGGGTGAAATTGCAAGCAGGGCTTTTATTTCGGTTACTATTTGTCCCCGTAAAATGGAATCGGTTTTTTTGAAAACCAATACATCTTCCGACATCTCAAATTGCAGGGAGATATCCCTGATGATTTTTGATGCTTCCAGCGGAGCACTGTTGCGGGTATCTGAATTTACCACGATGACATCGGTGCCGATGCCGCGGTTAATCTCCCTGTTGCTTGTTATGCATACCGAAAAGCCGTGCCCGAAAGCAATACCTGCAATTTCGGCAGCCCCCGTAAGATCGTCCGCTATGATAAATATTTTGGTCATGGTTCCCAGATGCTGGCATGCAGGTGGTGTGGATTTTCTTTTGTTGAATAGTAAAATACCGCTACCATCTTGCCATCGCTTCTCCTGAACAGCTTTGGGTAACCCATGTCGTTGAATTCCATGTCCGCAGACCAGAAATTGTCCATAAGGATCAGTGGATCCTCCCAGGATGACCCATAATCCGAGCTATACCTGACATTGATCGTGCCGCTTTTCCTGTCGCCATACACTATGCATAGGCGGTTGTCGGCGGTAAGCTCCAGGGCTGAAGGATTACCGTTCTCAGGGCCGGTGTTGCTGACCATGGAACGGAAACCCCAGGTTTTTCCCTTATCCTTCGATGCATACAGATCGATCCAGTGCCTGTCCGTTCCCCCCTTCACGATATATTTTCTACGGATTGCAGATAACATGGTCCCATCCCCCAATTGCACGGTCGAAGGCATCACGGCCCGGCATTCCGTGGAATATGGGTTTTTCCCGGGGTTCGAATATAAACCGACCTTGGGAAAATTCAGGGTATCGCTTTGCTCGAATGGTTTTATCACCCAACCCATGAAATTAAAGCTCATGCCGCCATCGCTGGTCTTTATGCAAAAGAGGCGGTCAGTGCCGAATTCGTCTTTTTTCCTTGCGGAGAAGAAAAGCGTGCATTCATCTTGGCTGTTCACGATATAATCCGTTCTGGGTGTCAGTTCATCCAGGCCGTATTTTTTAAGTTCCGGCCAGTCCAAAACATTGCCGAAGGCATACGGACCCTTCCACGATTGGCCTTCGTCCTTGCTATAAAAATAGTGGGCACGGGGATCAAAAGAGCCGTGGTATCCAATGCCCACGACGCGCATCATAAATCCCGGGGATTCAAAATCTATAGCTTCGGTAAGTTGTTCAAGTTCTGGTTTTTCGCCAAAATCGCCCACATAATTCTCAGGATCCCTGGTGCTCCAGGTTTTCCCGCCATCATTGCTGGTCGCCAGCCATACATGGTATGGGTCCCCTAGGTTGTGGCCGTCGCCCAGTTCATAAGGCCCTTCGATAAACCCGCTTATGATGTTATCGTCCTTAAAAATCGCCGCGGCGCAATTGGCTGGCCATCCGGCGAAACGCCCTTCCTTGTTATAGACGATGATATGTTCAGCAGCGATTTTTGGCTGGGCCTCCGCGCAAGATGTGATTAGTATACCCGCAATAATGGGTAGGAATTTGGGAAGTGCTCTTTTTTTGTTCATCATGACGATTCTTGAGTTCAATGTAAAAATAATGTAATTAATGGGCCGATAAATATATAATAATATTGATTTCCTATAGGATATTATCATTTCAAAAAAAGTCCGGCCATCGGGCCGGACTTTTGATTCACTTTCTGGACAGCCGTTGAAGGCTATTGATTGATTGAAGTTTCCTATTCGGTCAGATAGACTTTGCTTGTCGTGATGCCCGATTTTGTTTGTACGCTTACTATGTAAAGGCCTTTCGACAATGTTATTGCAGTCCTGTCGGATGTCAGTTGGGTCCTGTTGACCAACTGGCCGGTAATGTTGAACACTGAAGCTGTTCCCCTGCCTTCGGCTGTTTTCACGATTATGCTGTTTTGCATCGAGAATATTTGGGCCTTGTCAAGGTTCAGGTCTTTGATGCCGATGGGAAAATAGTTCGTCCACCACCTTGGGTCCCCAACTGGCCTGTCATCGCTACCCAGTAATTCGGATTCGTTTTGCAATGTAAGGTCCCAGGCGCCATCAGCGGTATCCGCAAACACCGGCTCATTGACGATCGTATTCATGGGATTGTATTTCGTGAAATCCTCCAGCTCTTCCGGCAATAGTTCTTTGCCGAAATCGAGGTAGTTATAATCAAAAACAATAGTAGCGGCACTATCTGCTGCAAGGTTGTTGTCCATTGCGGAAAAAATGGTATTCGTGATCGAAAGGACATTCTTTATAGCGGATTCATCTCCTGCGAATTCGTATTTTGACCTTCCCTGCATGACGTTTACTCCAACGAAATCGTAAAAAGTACAATGGTCAATGATCACGTTGTCGGCACCTGCATTAAAACGGGTATCAACATATCCACCGCTTCCATCGGGCATTTTAACATTGCCAGCGCCCAATTCGAACCAAATCCGGCTATATATTTTTGCAAAGGTGGAATTCTTGACATCAAGGGTCCCAATGTGAGGCACATATTCAGGGGAACTGTTGTCATCCTTATAATTTACCTGGAAAATCTTTCCGCCACAGTTATATACCAGGACATTGTCTATGGTGATGTCGCCGCCGGAATTGAAAACTTTGGCTATGGCATTGTAGCCCTTGAAATCTACGAATTCACAATCCCTTATGATCAGGTCAACGTTCTCGGTAACAATCTTGAACGTCCCGTTGCTGATGCTCTTGTCTTCACCAATGGTCCCAGTGAACCTAAGGCCCTGCAGCTCTATTTCGGCTCCCCCTATAACGTCCTGGACCTCGAAGAGGTAGCTTGGATTTCCCGAAACCGTTCCGGTAACAACCGGTTTGAAGCCCAGGCCATCCTTTGCTTTTAAGATAAAACTCGATGAAAGGGAGATCTGATCGGGGATAAAAAAGGTGTCCTCCTCTGATGCCGGTGCCAGGACATACTCCTCAAAGATCCCGGCTTCGAGGTCGGCTTTTAACCCTGTCGAATCGGTGTAGACTTGAGCATCCACACTGACAAAGCCTGCTGCTGCCATTAAGGTAACTAACATTACCTTTAATTTTTTCTGAATGTAAAATTTCCTCTTCATAATAATTAATTTTAAGTTGATAAAAAAACTATTTATGGTAAAAATACAATAATTAACACCTTGGAGTTTCATGTATATTATTGATATCTTATAGTATCCTGTCGTTCTATCAATCAGAAGCGACGAATGGCCCGAATGGTGGCAGACTGGGCCTTTGATTCGGCATTTGTCCTGCCAAGTTCCAGCATAAATGCATTGCCTGCATCCTTTTCTGTGGATGACCAATATTGCCCGAGCCCCAGGACATCGGTATTTGCGTCACCATCGTTTCCCAATATCTTATTCAGGATGAAGCTTTCCTTAAAAAGTGAAAAGAGTTCATCGATGGAGGGCAAATACCAATCGCTGTAGCCCTGAAAAGTCATTGTGTCGCAGATGTAAGCAGCATAATTCCCCTGGCCTGCCAGTGCTACAATTTTATCCGTGTTTTCGCTTCCATTATATGAATAGGCCGCACCAGCAAGGGTCCCCGACAAACCCCAGGTCGCGTTCATATCCCGTGTGTGGGCTACCAGGCCGTGGTTGGTCCCGGGCTCTATAAAAAATATGATCCCCCCGGCGAAAAAATCACCTATCTGAAGCTGTGAATTATCGGAGAGCTTGTTCCATCTCGAAGTGTCCTCCTGGGAGATGCCGTAGGCAACTGAAGCCATGAACACCGGATCTGTTTCCTGAAAGCCGGAAATCAGGTTTTCAGCAGTGCGGGCATGCAGCGCATAAGGCACGCTGAGCAATTCTGTAATTGTTGAAAGCGGGTAGGAATAACCGCCTGATGGGTCTACGTCCATTTTGAGGAAAAAGGGCCCCTGGGCCCAGTTTATAGTGTCGAGTTTTCCTTTGTAAACCGTCGATCCCTCGCCAATCCTCAAGCTCACAAAGCCATGCTCGTCGGTCTCCCTTACATGCCTTTCACCATATACGCTTTCGCCTGTCTCAGAAAATTGCAGGATATTGATCCTTATGGCGACATTTCCCTGTACGGGATTTCCCGAATTGTCCGTGATTACCGCCTGATAACTGAAGTACACCGGGGATTGGGCCGAGATAAGGCCGTGGCCGAAAAGGAATCCTGAAATCAACATCATCAGGAAAATCCAAGGTTTTGTATTCTTGCTTGTCATATTTAAGGTCTTTGATTTATGATCTATCCTTCTTTAAAACAATTGAGCAAAGTGGTCATTGTCAGTGACCAGTATTTCAATTTCGCTTGTACAAGTAAATATTTTCATTTCTCCCTTCGCTTACGGTAATGTATCCAGATCGGTCCCTCAGCCATGCGATCGCTTCGCCTTGGGGCTCCTCGATGTAAGGCAGGGTCATGGCCTTTCGGGCCAGTGCCCCGATAATGGATTCGCCTGGTTCGCGTTTCCAGTAAAATACAGTGGTCAGGTTTTTAATCAATATTTCGCCACCATCTGCCGAAATGTCCCCGCCATTGGTCATTCGGAAGGGAAGCGTGACATCCGACCTTGTCAGTATAAGGCTGTCTTTGTCGATCTGAGGGTAGGGCATCGTATAAATCTGGACATTGTTTTCTCTTTTTGTCACTATGTACAAATCCTTTGTTGCCGGGTCTATCATCAGGATCTCGGCATCCCTCGGCCCATCGGCGTATCTGTAGGTGAATGCGGAAACCTGGTTCCTGCTTATAGAAATGTTTTGGTTGAAAAGCGATGTGTCAAGGTTCGGTTCTTCCAACCGGTACACGTAGCTGAAACTGTGCACTTTGTTGTTGTCGCCGATGTCGCCGATATAAATATAACTTTCACCTTCTTCCGGTCCTGGCCCGACAGCTATATCTTCCCAGTCGCGGCTTGTGATGTTAAGGACAAAAACCCTTGCTATGGTATTTCCTAAAGTATCTATCAGGAAAATGTTTTCGTCATCGCCACTGTCGTTGTGGACCCAAAAATGTCCGGGGTACTTTATGCTGGCGGCAATGCCGGATATCTCGGTCAGCCTGCTGTCCTTTATTTGACCCAGGACAATCCCCATGTTTTCGAAAAACTCCGGGGGATCCATGATGAAAACGATATCCTTCGAAAAACCATTTGCGGCATCACTAAGGGTTATTTTCACCGTGTCGCGTGCCATGCCGGTTGGGACCAGGACATATTCCCGCAAATAGGCAGATGTGATCTTCAATGCGTTATTATTGCTGATTTCCCATGTGTAGGAAGGTGTTTTGGGGCCGCCATAAGTCACTGGTTCCAATATTAGGCTGTCCAGTGCATAGGGGTTTTTGCCAAGGCTGTCCCTCGTGAAGACATAATTGACGCGGTTGGCAAAGCATCGGATGGTATCCAGGCCATAAACAGAACTGTCGCTGGGATTTAGGTATACCCCCGGGGATGCCGGAAAAAAACCGCTTGCATCGAAGCTGCCTTTAAGAAAGGCAGATGTACCGGTATTTGCATTTTCCCGGATGGAAACCTCGACCTCATGGTTCCCTTCTGTTTTACTGGTCATATAGCTTAAACTGTAAATGCTGTTGGAGAATTTGATCATATCAGCCTGAATGGATGCGAAAACGGCATCCAGCTTGTTCATGTTGTCGATGGAAAAGTACTTGCCGGTGTTGGCAATTTTCCGCAAGTCGATCGAATCGGAATTTTCGTCAAGGCTGATGACATATACCCTTTTTTCGCCTATTGTCAATAAAACTTCCGCCAGGGCGTTCTCCCCCTCCTGATCGTTTCCACCCGAAAATACGATAAGCGATCCTTGCGAGGCAATCAATGGATTATATGTATCTTCCCAATTATTTAGTGGCTTGATGATGGAATTGAACAATTTTGACGAATCAGAGCCGGTTTTTATTTTACCGATCCAGTATTCGAGTATTAATTTGTTATTGCTGAAATCTTTCATAAGCACCGCGGAATCCGAGTATGCGTAAACTGCCATTGACTGGTATTCAGCGATAGACTGTGCAAATTTGTTGGCCGATTCTTTCAGCTGGTCAAGGAAGGGTGCCATTTGGCCGCTGTTGTCCAATAAGAGGGTGGTTTTTAGCAGAGTGCGGGAATCCCTGTTCGTCCTTAGGTTTTGGAAAGTTGAAGATGGGGAAATCGCGATGTTGTCCTCACTGACAATAAAATTATCCTCTGTCAGGTAATCGATGCCTTCGTTGGCAGTATCCGAAACGGAAAAAACCATGTTCAGGTATCCGGGTTTGTTTGCCTTAAACAAATATTTATTGAATTCAAAATACCTGCCCTGAAAGTTGAAAACATAATTTTTATCCTTGGAAAGGAAATCATACTCGCTGTCCAGTTTTGAATCTGAATATGCCGTGAACCTGAGGATATCCCCGATTTTGGCGGAAAAGGCGCCCTGGTCTTTTTTAGAGGATTTTTTGTAACCGCCATGCATGGGAAAATAGCCCCCAAGGTTCCCATTGTATTGTATGGATGGCTTGGCTGCACCGGCTTCCAGGCATAAAATCTTTGCCATTTGTGAGGTCGAGTCATAGCTTGCCTTTAAAAAATATATTCCCGGGCGTGAGGGAATAAAGACAAATTGATTCTTGCCTTGTTCCAACTTCCGGTTTAACGAGGCCACAAGCCTTCCCGATATATCAAACACTGAAATATTTATGGCAGCCGCCATGCCTGTGGATAGCTCAAAAAAGGCCTTATTGGAGAATGGATTTGGGTAATATCGCGCTTCATCCGGCAACATGTCCGATCCGACATGATCCGGAAAGTCAACCAGGATCTCGAAACTGTTTCCGGTTATCACCTGAACAGCTTTGTTGTTGAGGTTCTCGATTTTGATGCTGTCGAGATTTGATGGGGAACTGAACCCAAGGATGACACTTTGTTGGCCGGCTGAATCAACAGAAACCAATAGCATAGAAAAAATAATGGCAAATAATACAGGTTTCATGGCAATTTCTTATCCAACGGTTTATTTTGATTTGATTATATTGAAGGAGCGCAGTAGCTCTCTTTTGTTAACGATAAGCAGGGTATAGTTTCCCGGTTCAAGCTGGGAAACAGGAAGGTTCAGTTCCCCATTTTCAATTGCTTTGCTGAAAAGTACTTTTCCTTCCATGGAAATTAACCGTATATCAGAATCCAAAAAGTCGGGATCCTTGATACGTATGTTTATCCAATCACTTGTTGGGTTTGGGAAAACCCTGATTTCATGTTTTAAATCTTCATTTTCGGTGATCCTGGTGAATATCCGAATTTCAGGATGCTGTATCCCCGATGAAATATAAAAACCATCGTTGCCGAAGCTTGTATAAAAGGTCGGCCCAATGGAAAAGCTAAGTGTATGATCGGCGGAGGAGATTTCCCCACCTGTCGCAACAGAGCCGCTTTGTCCCTCGGTAACGACAAAGGCTGGCATCCCCATTATTGCAATTCCGATAAGCGAGATAAGTATGGATTTCATATTTTCTCAATAATTAAGGGGGAATATCCTTAAATCGGATATTTGTATGCTTTCATGTCCCCTGCTGATGTTTGTATGGTCGATGGCGAAATCCGTGACCGTGTCAAAACGGAGGATATCGCCGCTATATTCATCATCGCCTTCGATTTCCGACATATCTGCCGAAAATTTCCTTCCGTTCGCCTCGAAGGAGATTTCTTCTTCGGAAATGATGACCGTAACCTGTGTTTCCTCGCCGTTCTCAAGTCCAAGCCCGTTCTCGAGCAATGCGACCCTTGACCAGCCACAGTTATGCCGGGGGTCGTTGTTCCTGTTTTGGCATGCATCGCTAACCAAACCCGTATGAGGCTCGTTCGTGGAGCCCAGTATTTTATCCGGGTCGATATACCGAATCCAAATGGAGGTTGAAGTATGCGATTCTTCGCCCGTGTACCTTCTGATGGGAGAAAGATCGAGGTTGGGGAAAATGCGAAACTGTACCCCCTCGAAATCGCCGAGATTGGATTCGAGCATGGGGAAACTTCCATCATTTTTGTTCGGGCCACCAAAAAACAACCTAAAATCCCCTGTTCCGAACAATTCATATGGGGGCTCGCTGGCTCCCGGATCATACTCGGTTTTCATGTTGAACGTTATTTTTACCGGGAGTTTTGTAGGGGGAAGGTCACGAAAGACCGTTCCTCTCTTGCCCTTCACATCCACGAGGACGTCGCCCTCCGTGTTTTCGACTATCCGCACCGGGGTACCGCCTTCCTTCTCAGGGCCCCCAAGATAGGTCCAGGATGCGTTTTTTACATCGAAAAGCCCATGGAACTTTCTTATTGCCCTTACATTCGCCAAATAGTTTTTTTCACTTGTTTCAGGAAGCCCATTTTTGAACGCCATTGCATTTTCAGCGTCTCTTTCGGTGGAAGACCAGTATTCCCCGGGAAATATCCCGTTTGTCCTCGCATCTACATCCTCACCAAGGGTATTGTTTATTATGAAGCGGGCATCAAAAAGCCTGGACAATTCATCTGAAGAGGGAAGATACCAGCCGGACTTGGCATTCAGGGCCAGGGTATCGCAAATGTAAGCTGCATAGAGGCCCGCACCGTATTGGTTCAGGACAGCATCCGTGTTCTCACTGCCATCGAACAGGCTTATGGCACCAACCAGGGCCTGAGGGTTGGGGCTCCATGGTACGTTGGCGGCAATATCCCTGGTGCTTGCCAGAAGCCCGTTTTCCCCGCTTTGATCGACATAAAAAGCGATCCCTCCCCCTATGAAGTCTCCCGGATAGTTTTGTGGACGGGAAATTTCATCCAGGAGATTCAACTTTTCGATGCTGAAAGAGGCACTGACCGAATTCTCATACAGAGGGTCCGACTCATTGAACGATTCCACATTTTTGGCCATGAGGGCATAAGGGAATTTGTTGATCCTGTTGTAGGTTACAAGGGAGTATATTTTGCCCCCTTTTGGGTCGATTTCTGTTTTAATGTATGTGTAGTTGTCCTTTTCATCCCATTTTACGGTCGACAGGCTTCCCGATTGTTCTATGCCTTCACCAATGACGATCGAAACAAGGCCCCGGGGATTGGTCCTGGCCACATGCCGTTCCTGATAATAGATGTGGGAGGTTTGGTCGATGACTTTTATCCGGGCGCCCATGAGGCTGTCGGCAAGGATAGTTCCCTGCGAATCCTTGACAGTGAACTGAAAATGGATTTTATCAGGTGCCTGGGAATAGGAATATGCCGGGGACAGAATGGCACCCAGGAAAAAAACCCTCAGAATGTTGATGCGACTGACAAATTTATTTTCCTGTTCTGTCATTTTCAATGAATTTTTAATTAGAATCCCTTGTCAACTTCCTCTTTTTGTTTACAAAATGGACGATATTGGCTATGCCAAAGCCTACAAAGAAAATGGCGAGTGTCCCAAAAACGATGGATAAATAATTATGATATGGGCTTACAAATTTTTTGAACTCAGCTTGTTGGAGCACCATCGGTGAAAGCGCCATCCATGCAATAACGATCACCCCTGTTGCCACCCCGATGATCGCGGAAACGTTTTTAGCTTTTTTGGAAAAGTACCCGAGCAAAAACAAACCAAGCATGCCCCCGCTGAAAATCGAGGCCAGCACCCACCAGGACTCAAGAACGCTTTTAACGTTGATCATTGCAATAGCAGTCAATATACTCAGTGTCCCAAAAATAAATGAAGAAGCATAGAGGATAATCATTGATTTCCTTTCGGTGTTCTGTTTTATTCCTGTCTGGTTGAAAAAGTCATTTAAAATGATGGTCGCCGAACTGTTCACGCTTGTGGAAACGGTGCTCATCCCTGCGGCGAAGATCGAAGCGATCAATAAACCTGTAACTCCCTTTGGAAGCACGTTCGTTATGAAATACGGAAAAACCCTGTCGCCTTCGATCCCCGGGGGCAATGTATTGCTGTTCACCGAGTAATAGGAAAACAAGGCCGTTCCTATAAAGAGGAACAGCAAAGACACCGGTATGTACAACAAACCACCGAACAACGCTGATTTTTTCGCTTCTCTTTCGGAGCTTGCCGTCATGTACCTTTGAATATAGTTCTGGTCGATGCCGTAATTTTGCAGGTTTATAAAAAAGCCATAGATAAGGACCACCCAAAATGTTGAAGTGGTGAGGCCCAGATCAAAACTTCCAAGGCTAAACTTATGGTTTTCTGCAGCGATACTAAAAAGCTGGCCCGCCCCCTGGGGCATGTCGAATACCAAAATTATGGCACAGACCACCGCACCTACTACCAGAATGATCCCCTGTATCGCATCCGTCCAAACCACCGCCTGGATCCCGCCCAGAAGGGAATATGCCATTACGCTTACCCCTGTCACTATTATTATGACCGTGATGTTCCACCCGAGGATCACGTTTATCACAAGGGCAAGGAGGTACATGATCGTTCCGGCGCGCATGAGTTGTGTCAAAAGGTACATCACCGATGCGTAATATTTCGCCCACGGGCCAAATCTTTGTTGAAGGTAGGTGTAGGCAGAAGGGCTCCCGACCGACCTGTACAGCGGCACAAAGAACTTCACGGCCATGAAAATAGCAATGGGGATCGACAGGCTGAAGGCAAATGCGTTCCAGTTGGTAAGGTAGGCCTGGCCGGGAAGGGCCAGGTAACTGATGGAGCTCACAAAGGTGGCGAAGATCGACATGGATATGACCCATGTGGGTATATTGTTGTTGCCGATCGTGAACGATTTGGAAGATTTGTTTTTCTTATAAAAAGAACTGCCAAACAGCACGACGCCGATCAGGTAAACGAAAAATACTATGATATCGAGGGTTTTCATACAGGGTTTTAGGCCTTTATTTGCTCGGGGATCCTAATAACGTTGAGGAATTCAGCGATATCCAGTCGTTCTTTCTCGTCAAAGGGAATGTATGGTTTTTCCATAAAAGGCTTGCAAATCCCCATCTGTGAAAGGGCTTCCTTGATGATTTTGGTAAAATTCGGTTGATCTTTTCCTACCCGGTAGAGCGTGGTGCTGATCTGTGTCACTATGTTCTGTAGTGAATTTATTTTCTCATGGTCTTTTATTTTAGCAGCTTCGTAGAGGCTGACAAAAAGCTCGGGGAAAAGATTGGCGCCTCCGTTTACGCCACCGTGGACGCCCATCAAAACGGCCTGTGCCATTATTTCTTCCGGCCCTACAAAAATGGAAAAGTTTTGTTTCCCTTTCAAGGCATAGATCAGATTTTGAATATAGATAAGGTCGCCGGAACTGTCTTTAATGCCGATGATGCCTGGCGCTTTTGCCGCCTGGACAACGGTTTTCACCTCAATGGTTATATGTGTCCTGGATGGCATGTTGTAAAGATATAAAGGAAGCGCAATAGAACCGGCCACTTCTTGAAAATAATCCAACAACTCGTTTTGTTCCACATGATAATAATAGGGTGGGGCCAAAACCGCGGCATCTGCCCCGCTTTCAGAGGCGATGCTTTCCAGCTTTAGGGTTTCGTGCATCGAAGTGTCCGTGATCCCAACCAGGACAGGCACCCGCTTGTCTACCAGTTTGCAGGTGTTTTTGATCACCTTTTCCTTAAGCTTGTAACTCAACCTGGACATTTCCCCGGTTGTACCGAGAATGAAAAGTCCGCTGACGCCACCTTTGATGACATGGTCGATCAACTTGCCAAGGCCATCGATATCCAGTTCGTTGCTTTTGATCAACGGGGTCACGAGGGGGGGCACTATCCCTGAGAGGTTAAATTTATTGCTTGGATTTTTCATGAATAAGTATATGTTGGGTCTTTTAATTTGTTTATAATGGCCACGATCCGTCTACAATTGGCTCAGCCCTCAAATTGGATGTGTCAAGTGTGACATGTTTGATCAATTTTCGGTGCCAGGTATAAGTAATATGGACTTTCCCGTCGCTTGTCTGTATCACGGCAGGATATGAATATTCATTTCCCGTATCCGGGTCATTTTCGATCGTGGCCACCGCAGCCCAGTTTATCCCGTCGGAAGATATCGCTAAATTCAGTTTATTTCTTTTGTCCTCGCTGGTGGATCGGTCAATGTGATTATAGACCAACAGATGCCGGCCATCCTCAAGCGTCACCGCATCGATCCCGCTGTTATTGTTCGGGAGGGTTGTCGGTTCGAGGGGGGTCCATGTCCGCCCCTGGTCTTTTGACCAGGCGGTATAGATCCGGTTGCTTTTGGTCCTGCAAAGCATCTGAAGTTCATCCCCGGGATGCACCAGGATGGTTGGTTGGATGGCGGCCAGTGAATCACCGTCGTTCAAAGGAGCCGTCCTTTCCCAGGTTTTGCCTTTGTCGCTGGTAAATTCCATGTGTGCCTGCCAGCCATTGTTCTCCGTGCTGGATGGGCAGATAAGTGTTCCATCTTCGAGCAAAACAGGCTTGTTCCGGATGGGGCCCCAAATACTGTCGGGAAATGAGGATTTTTGAGACCATGTTTTTCCCAAATCTTTCGAGCTTACCATTTCCCCCCACCAGTCCGCGCAATTCGGGCCAACCTTATAAAAAAGAAGAAGTTCTCCATCCTCGTAATAGAGAACAGGGTTCCAGGTAGGAAAGCGAAGAGAATCGTCGATGACACCATTGACGATTTCAACTGGTTTTGACCATTCGCCATCCTTCTGCCTGCTCAGCCATATCCCCACGTCCTTGTGTTTCTCATGGGTGCCGCCAAACCATGCGGTGACGAGCCCCTGGGGCGTTTCCACAATGGTCGATGCATGGCAGCTTGGAAAAGGCACCTCTTCAGCACTGAAAATAAATTCTGAATCCATGATCAAACTGCCGTCTTTCGTCGTTTTTCCCTGGCATCCTAAAAGAAGCAGGAAGATCATCAGGGCGGGGATTATCTTTTTTTCTTTCATTTAATCGGTTTAAGATGGTTTTTGGGACCTCGATTGCCCTACTTTACTTTCAATCTTTTGATCCCGAAAGTCAACTTCCGGCTTCTGGCCTGGTTGAAGTAAAGGTATGCCCTATATTGCCCATCGGCTGATTCGACGAAAGCACTGTTGAAGGTGTTTATCCCGAGGATAAAGTCTGCGGCCCCTTCCATATCAAGTGTCTGAAGGTCTGGGTCATCGACAAAATGCCCCGGAACCATGCCGCTAAGCTGCATATCCCTGATATAAACCTGTTTTTCTATCCTGGATTTATTCCTTGCAAAGCCTTCGGGCACAACCCTTCCGTTCAGATATTTTTCATCTGTCCCGGGCGAAACCAATGAATGGCCATAAATATAACCTTCCGGGTTCAGTGCGTCATAGATATAAATCAAGTCGATTTTCTCCTGCATCCCTTCGGAAACAACTTCGGCTGCCGTATAGCCCCTCATCGTTTCCAATGAAAAGTAGCAGGAATTATCGTTGCTCAAAATAATATCCCTCTTTATGTCCATTTGGGAAATTTTGTAACGCGGTGTTGTAAGGCTGACAGATTCGCCCGTAGTGGATTCGGCAGAAAAAACGATGGAAATTTCCTGGCCTTTGGCCTCTTCAGGCACCACATAGTTAAAGCGGAGGGTGGCGGCCACCGTATCGACGATAAAATCTGCATTATATTGGTTTTCGTCGACACTTATTTCGGCCACGGTCACGCCTATGTCGTTCCCCCTTGAATCGGCGTGGTATGATTTGGGATTGAATCCAGAACCAGTCGCCCCGGCGATATCAACCCTGGCCGTTGCTTTTGCAAGCGTGCCTTCAAGGGCGCCCATGGCATAAGCAAATTCGAGTGTTTCGCCGGTGATCGCCGGTGAGACCGTTTTCATGATGAAATCGTTCCTCAGGGACTTCTCTTCCTCCTCCGAGCATGACACGAGGGTCATGAGTAGGGCGGGGATCAATAAAAATTTTATTATTTTCATGGTTTTATCATTAGAAGGTGTCAATGTTTATTCTCCTTGAAGCCGGATGGTTATGGTATATTCCTTTTTGATTTCCCGATTGCCCGAGTAAACGGTGTATTTTTGCGGTACGGTAAAATCGGTCCATACACCCATGGCCGGCACTACTTTCGAATCCAACGACAAGCTGGCAGCGGGTTTCATTTTCTTCAGGTTAGTGCCGAAAGCCGCCATGCCTGTTACGGTAAGGTTTACTGTGTCGATAACCGTCGAATCCTGGACAAGGTGATCGATATTGTCAGGGCCATAAAGGTAAAAGGACCCAATATAGCACCGTGTTTGGCTGGTGATGAGAAGATCATCGTCGTCCATTGGAAAATCATTGCAACTGCTGACCATAAACAGGGCAAATAATATGATCCCGGGGATTGATTTCACTGATTTCATGATCTGTGTTTTTTTGTTTTTGTTATTCTTTATAACCATGGCGTATTTTGTTCTAAGTTTGGGTTCCTGAGAATCTCATCATTCGGGATTTTGAACAGGTACATTCTCTGGTAATCCTGGGGCGTTGCATTTTGAAACACTGTGGCGTCCTTGGTACCAAAGGTATCATAGAATGTCAGGCCTTGTGGGGCAGGGTAGAGCTCTTCGAGCATGCGCCAACGCCTGATATCGAAACCGATATGCCCCTCTGCGTTCAATTCAACGATCCTTTCCTGTTCAATGGCATCGAAGAAAGCCTCCTTTGAACTGTATTTCTCGGGGGCCAATCCAGGCAGATTGCCTCTTTTCCTGATCCTGTCAACAAGATCAACCAGTTCCTGGGAGGGTCCTGCATATTCGTTCTTTGCTTCGGCATACATCAGGAACACATCTGCGAGCCTCATGAGGTAAAAATCCTGCAGGCCATCGTCACGACCCGATCCTGGTTCCTGCCTTACCCATTTTCTATAGATATAGCCCATGTCCGAATCATCGTAATCGATAAACCCGGAACTTTTGTCACCCCATCGAAGTTCGACGATTCCGAGGGGGGGGAGAAGGCCGGTCACGTCTAACCAATTCTCTCTTTGGCCGTCCCACATTATCGTGGCTTTCATGCGATAATCCCTAAGCGGTCTGGCGTTTACATCCGTGGTATCGTTTTCATAAGTCAATGGGTTGACTGCACCATTTTCCACTTCATAGTCTTTTTTTAAGACTACCGGGGGGGCGAAATCGCCTGTCTCCAGGAGCTGGTAGCGGTTCACGAGATAATGGGTGGGAGAGTAAAAAACCTGTCCGTTTATGGTATGCCGGTTGCCATAACCCCTTTGAAGGGAATTTCCCTGCCCCAGGTCCGGGCCGCCAAATTGAACGGAGAAAATGACCTCGGGCGAATATTCCGCCGGCGCTTGAAACAGCTGCCAGTATGCGGGAAGGTCCGCAGGGCTGTAATTGTCATTGTCCCCGTAACTTCCCGGGTCTCCTTCGCTATAGAGGGCCAGTCCATAATCATCGATTACTTTTTTGAAGTCGGCTGCGGCGGACTCGAAATAACTGAGCGCCTCGGTATCGTCCTGAACGAATCCTTTCAACTCTGGCCAACCGTATTTTTTCCAGCTCGCCCAGTACAGTTTTACCTTGCCACGGAAACCGTATGCAGCAGCTTGACTGGCACGTCCACGGTCCCCATTGGGTATCGCGTTTGGCGGGGGCAAAACGACGCAGGCCGAATCCAAATCCTGGATTATCCTGTCCTTCACTTCCGCTATCGGTTTTTGTTCCAATGTATATGCATCGGCATTGCCGTCCAGCACATAGTCGTAATATGGAACGTTGCCCCATAATGTGATAAGGCGAAAATATGCCAATCCCCTGAAGAAATAATTTTCGCCCCTGATCCTTCTCAGTTCGGCGAGTGTGACAGGGTTGTCTTCATTTTCGATCATTATATTGATGTAGGAAAGGACATAGTTTACCCTGTTTATGATCCTGTAACATAATTTCCAGGTCATGCCAAAATTATCGCCGACACCGCCACCTGCAAGAAAACTGCCAACAGGATCGCTGGTACCCGTTTCGGCATCGATGTTTTCGAATGATGCCCGAAGGTTTCTGTACCGGCCATAAGGGCTAAGCCCATCGTATAGGTAGTCGAACCTGAAAAGCAGCCTGGCCGCATTGTATACGCCATAAGTGGCAGTCTCCGCATCATCCGTGCTTTGCCAGAACTGGCTGGATGAAATCTCGTCCCGTGGAAGCTGGTCCAACAAATCTTCAGTACATGACTGAATTGTAAGAAAAACAAGCAATACAGGGATTAACCTTGCGAGAAAAGCTAATTTTTTATACATGATATTTTCGTTTTGTTTTTTGATTACTAATTGGCAAACTTAAAATTCGATATTGACACCGAGCGCATAGCTCTTCAGCAATGGATAGAAATCGTCTGACGAACTATCCTTTTCGGGATCGATGCCCTTCCATTTGGTAAAAGTCAAAAGGTTGTCGGCGGTCATATATACCCTGAACCGTGATATGTGCAGGGAACTTGTCAGCTTTTTCGGAAGGGAATAACCCAGTTGAAGGTTTTTCAAACGGATAAACGAACGGTTTTGCAGGTTGAAGGTCGAACTGCTGGTGTTCTTTCCACCATCGTCCCCGGCGGAAATGGTCAGGCGGGGCAACGAGCCGTCGCGGTTATAATAGTTCCAGGTATCGGTCCAGTGGAATTGCGAAAAATTAAAGCGGTTGTCCCTCGGACTTGTTGTGGTGAGGTTGTCGTCCCAGAAATCATATCTTCCGGCAGAGCCCGTGAAAAAGGCCGCGAAATCGAACCCGCGCCAATTAAGGTTGAAAGTGAGGGCTGTGTTTATGGTCGGACGCCTTTGCATCTTCTCCGGAAAAGCAACCTGATCGTCCCCGTTGATTTCCCCATCGCCATTTATGTCTCTTAGCAACACATCGCCCGGAGCAATATAATCGGCTTGTAAGGGGCCGTTGCGTATTTCGTTCCAGGTCTGTACGATCCCCTGGTCCAGATAAGTATAGATAAATTGATAAGGCATATCTATAAATTCATTGCCCCTGTTCAGGTATTCATTCCATTTTTCGAGGCGGTTGAAATTGTATGAAAAGTTGAAGTTCGTATTGAACGACAGGTCGCCGAACTGTCTCTTGTAATTAAGCGTTGCTTCGATGCCCCGGTTACGAAGGTTCCCGACATTTACCCTCGGCGCCTGGTATCCGAACAGGAAATCGGATAGGTCCGAAGGCCTGATCATTCCTGTTGTCAGCCTGTCATAATAATCAAACTCGGCAAAAATCATATTGTTGAAAAGCCCCATGTCCAATCCGACGTTCAAAATGGTTGTCGATTCCCATGAGAAGTCAGGGTTGATCATTTTCGAATAACTGAAGCCTTTCACTATTTTTCCGTCCAGGATATAATTTGTCGTTTCGAAGGTTTCCCTTTGCTCATAGCGGCCAACGCCGGAATTGTTTCCAAGGGAGCCATAAGAAATCCTGAATTTCGTATAATTTATGACCGGTTTCAAAGATGAGAAAAAAGATTCCTCGGATATCCTCCATCCTGCCGAAACCGATGGGAAAAAACCGTACTGGTTCCCGGCGGCAAATTTGGACGAGCCGTCATACCTCGCCGTCAGTTCCAATAAATAACGGTCCCTTAAATCGTAGTTCAAACGCCCGATATAGGCGCGCAGCCCTTCGGAACTTGAGCTTCCGTCGTTGTCGAGGGTCGTTGGCAATGCCGCGCCTATTTCAAGGATGTTCGGGTACAACCTGTCCATCCTTCCGGCAGAAAGCATCCGCTCGTTCCAGTATTCTTCAGTATAGGCAAACATGACACCGAGGTTATGATCGGGAAAGATCTCTTTGGTGTAGTTTATCCTTGCCTGTAAATTGGTTTTGTAGTCCATGTCGATGCGATTGTCGATTCCCGCGTTATCCCCGACCAAAACTGAAACCAATTGACCGGTCTGGAGATTATAGGTATTCGTGGGGTCTTCCCAGTCCCTTTGGAACTGATTCGAAAAGATGATCCCGTAATCCACCCTGGCGGAAAAGCCTTTAAAAGGATTCCAGATGCCGAAAACATTTCCGTTCATACCAATTTTGTTTTTCTCGTTATGGCTTGAGGAATACTCGGCCAGAAGGTTCGCATCCTGTTTGTTCTCCCCATAAGCCATAGCGCCCCCGTACAACCCGGTCAAAGGATCGATAGGCGTCACGCCAGGGTTTGTGTTGCGTATTCCCGATCCACCGATGCCATCTGACATCCCGTAATCCATTTCCGACCATTGTCCGTCGATGGTCGTGCCGACGGTAATGTTGTTATTGATTTTGTAATCCAGATTGGTGCGGAAATTATACCTTTTGTAATTGTTGTTGATCACGGTCCCGGTCTGGTCCATCAATCCTCCCGAAACATAGAAGTTCATTTTTTCATTTCCTCCGCTCGCGGAAATGTTATGGTTCTGCAAGGTGCCGTTTTGGAAGATGATGCTGTACCAATCGGTATTGGGGTAGAGGATGGGATCGATCATGCTTTTAGCCATCCACTCTTCAATAGCGCTCCAGCTGTATACCGATTCTTTGTTTCCCGCGTTGGCCCCCCGGATCTGAAGAGCCATGGTCCTTGGATAATTATCGAGGTTTTCGTAAAATTTGATGGGTTGCGTCACCGCATAAGATCCGCTGTATCGGATTTGGGATTTTGTGTTCTTGCCGGTTTTTGTGGTTATCAGGATTACACCGTTCGCTGCCCGTGAGCCATATACCGAAGCTGCCGATGCGTCCTTCAATACCGAAATGCTTTCCACGTCGTTCATGTCTATCCTGTCGATTTCCACGTCAGGCATCCCATCCACGACAACAAGTGGTTTTGCATTGTTGACTGTCCCCAATCCACGTATCAACAGCTCGGTGTCATTATTTCCGGGCATCCCTGAACCTTGTCTTACCGAAAGTCCCGGAACGAGACCTGACAATGCCGTTGAAACGTTGGCCAACGACCTACTTGTGATTTGCTCGTCGAATTTCACGCTGCTCACGGATCCGGTAAGATTGACTTTTTTCATTTGGCCAAAACCGACGACCACGACTTCATCCAGTTGCTCGTATTCCGACACCATATTTATATTGATTGTACTATTGTTAGCAACTATTATCGATTTTGGCTCATACCCGATAAACGAAAACATCAGGGTGTCAGTGTTATTCGCGGTTATGGTGTAAAAACCTTCAATATTGGTTATTACCCCATTGGTGGTACCCTTGATGATCACATTTACGCCTGGGAGTTTTTCGCCGTTTTCAGCTGTAACGGTTCCGGATATGGTTCTCTGCGCATTTGCCTGGTATGCTAAAAGTGCAAGAAATCCGAAAAACAATAATTTGAATATTGCCTTGTTCATAAATATAGAGTTTATATGATAATTTTAAAAGATCTCATTTTCGGCATTCAAAACCTAACTTCATTGTGCATGATATTGAATGTTCAATTACACAAAGTCAAACTCATGATAAATTCTCCAAACAAAGATACGATAGGTTTATCGGGTATATTTATTCAATTGAAGCTATTATTTATAGTATCTTGACTAATGTCGTCCCCAAGAATTAGAAAAATCATTATTATACTGATTTTATGGGGGCTGAAGTTTCCTGGGTTCAAGCGACGTTGTTGAATTGCCGTCTGTATTGGCCAGGGGTGACCGAACAGATTTCCTTAAACTGATTGTTAAAGTGCGCGAGATTGCTGTAGCCCGATTGATAACAGATTTCGGAGATGAGCATCTCGGAATCCTGCAAGAGCTTACAGGCATAACCTATCCTAACTTCCTTGAGGTAATTAAACAGGGATTTGCCCGTAGAACGTTCGAAGAACCTGCAAAACGCACTTTGCGAAAGATGGCAGATCTCAGCCACCTCTTCAAGCTTTACCTTTTTTGAAAAGTTTACAAGGATATACTCATAGACTTTTTTCAGTTTCTTGCTGTCCGTACTGTCGGCTTGTTTCAGAAATCCTGATGAAGAAAGGCATTTTCGACTGTCGGTGCGAATAAGGATTTCAAAAATTTCGAACAGATAGATCAATTTACGCAGATTGTTGGCTTTCAGCATCTTGTGAAGGATATAATGGACATCGACGACTTCTTCGCCATAAAATTGAATGCCCAAAGAGGCTTCCTTGAACATATTGAGGACAGGTAGTAATTCCGGGGACTGGATGATCTTTTGGCCGAAAAAATTTTCATGGAAATGAATGGTGATGCATTCCGGCATCGTATCTTGGGAGACGCCTTTGACCTCCCAACAATGGGGGAGATCGGGGCCAAGAAGGACAAGGTCCCCACGTGAAAAACTATGCATGTTGTCCCCCACGAACCTGTTGCCCCAACCACTCAATATATAGTTCATTTCAAAGTTCTTGTGGGAATGTATTTTATATGTTTTTGGGGTCAATATGGCTCGTTTGATGTTGAAAGAGGTGCTGTCGGGCACAAGGATATGAGCTTCCTGATGTTTTGTCATAGCGTTTTGTTTTATGGAAATGATATCCTATTCTTTATAAAAAGCAATTTACTATAATTTTATAGAGAATGATGTTTCCCGGTTAGATTTAAGATCAAACCAAATTACCGTTGAAGTTTCCTGGCCGTTTTCCGAAATACCCGTCCGGAAATCCCGACCTTCCGTAGCCGCCTTTCCATTTATTTCGACTTGAGGGTTTTCCCTATCCACATCTTGAAGGACGAATACCGGGTTGAAGATCGGGTATTCTTCACTTCCCGCCAGTTGAAAAGTAATCGTATTAACTGAATCATCAAGGTAATTTAGTATGTAAGCCCGTTCCTCTTTGCTGATTCGTAAAAAAAGTATGTTAGCGGAAAGATTTTGTAAATGCGGAGGCGTGTTCCAAGAGCGGGCAACTAGAGCCAGAGAATCAATTGGTGAATTGGTCATTCCTGTCAAAGTGGCAACTTTGTACCTGTCTTCGCCTTCTTTATGGATCACGTTCGAGCCTTCAATGGATTGGGAAAGGGATGAATGGGAGGGACGGTCCGGGGCGAAGGCCAACCTGCCATCGTTCGGGATTTGGGCGATCGGCCAGTGGTTCCACCATGGAAATATGGAGTATTCCGGCCTCACAGCCCCCGTGAAGGGCTTGATTCCAGCCCCAGGTTCGAAAATAATAAACGGCCTGAATGTCGATTTGAGGTTGACCATTTGTATGGTTATATCTTCCGGGACCGCGAAAGCTTCGGGTGGGCCCTTCTCCCAGGAATATGCCCTTGATTCCCCTTTCATATTGGCAAGGGTCATCGCAAGGGTTTCAATATTATCTTCCGGAACGGTTCCGGGTTGATGTATAACGATTGTTTCCTGCCATTCGTGGCTAAGCTTGTCGGTATAAAGTGTTTGAACCCTTGTTGAAATGCCATCGGGATATATATAATAGTATTCATCGGCCCAATCGCCCCATTCGGTAATTCCCTCAGCCCCAAAAATATTGTACAAAATATCCGATATGGCATATCTCCAGTGGACCACGACTCGTGCGTTGCTTTTCTCGAGAATGCGGACATTCGAATAACGGCATTGCTTATCGGACATGTGCTCGGCACACCCCAATGGTGACTTCCCTTTTCCCACCCGCTCCAGGCTCTGGTCGCCGACCCATTTTTGGTTTTCGGAAACCCATATGCCGCCATAGGAAGACCCTCTCCAGAAAATGTATTTTACAGGGCTTTGGTCAAAATGAACCACGATATCGGGAAAGGAATCCATCCGCCAGGGCTTTTCCCATTCGCTGTCGTAATTTAGCCGGGTGTAAAAGGCCCCGAATTTATCCTTTTTGAGATTTGAGACATCAGGAAGTTTATGATATTGCAGAGGCGGCGAACTCCCTGGGTCAGTAAGTGAATAGTCGGCCGTGATTTCTAATTGCGTAAGGCATTTATCGAATACCTTCACTTCATCCATAAGTCCATCCAAAACCATCGGAGAGAGGATCGATTCGCTGGACTTTCTTTCGGATCCGGCGGGACCAAGCTCATGCAGGTTCATCCCAAGCCAAAGATCAGTCCCGGAAAATTCGCCTATGCTGCCAATGGTTTTCTTTCGTCCTGCCAATCTGCCGTTAATATAAACGCTTATTCCCTGATCGATATTGAAGGTAGCCGAAACATGGTTCCATAACAATAGATCAAGTTTTTGGGAGGAAGCGCAAGACTGTAATGAATCTCCGATTTTCAGGCCGAAAATCAGGCGTCCATAAGCATCGACGCCAAAAAATATATCCTCTTTATATTCTTTCATTTTTGCGGCAAACGATCTGCTTCCCTGGTTGAGGATGGGACTATTGTTCCAAGGGTATGATTGTAGGGCGATCCATGCCGTTATTGTGAGTTTACCGGTTTCCGGCCTTTTAAGCAAGCTGACTTCTATCCTGGAATCGCGTCCATTTAGTTTGATGCAATTCCCTTTTATTCCGTCAGGTATTGAAGAGAGGTTAAAATAAACATTCCCATTGGAGTTCATTTTTCCAGCATTCGCTGTGCCTGTCACAATCGAATCGAAACTCCAGTAAGCAACAGCCTTATGAGAGCCTACCTCTTGGGCGCTAAGCACAAAAGGGTAAAATACTATAATCGACAAAAAAAATATTTTATTGAACATCATATCTATTTTACTTCTTTATTTTTGGGAACATCCTAAATAAGACTGAAAAATCAATATGTGAATAAGTTACACAAGTCGCAGACTACAAATATAATGATTAAAACAACTGATCCAATTTTTAAATGGAAAAGAGGGTAGGTGCAAACGAAATCATTTCGGGAAAAGGCAGTCCGGAAGGAAAAGCCGATGGGCCTAAAAATATTGAATCCTATTATTTTTTGAAAAAAGCGGATTACCCAATCCAAATGATAAATCTTCAAGATTGGTAACTAAGACACTTTGTGAGGGTTCATCATAAAAAACCAGAATATGCATCTTTTTTACCAGGACTGCCCCCAAAAAAGAAATTTTTTGTAATTTTACTTCAATCATGCAAGGAAATTGTCATTGAGAGCAGCCTCCTACATCAGCCATCCCGAAATTTTTGAAAACATGATCTCATCCCCCCATGAGCAACTATTCTCACTCCTCAATTCCCTCTATCCGCTTTCTGAGCAATTGAAGAAAGCCCTTCTGACTCAAACTCAGGAAATATCCCGAAAAAAAGGTACCTGCCTGTTCAAGGAGGGAATGATTGCTTCCAATGCTTATTTCATTGCAAAAGGAATAGGTCGGACTTTCTATTATAATGAAGGGAAAGAGATCACCCATAATATTTGTCCGGAAAACCGGATTTTTATTTCAGCCGGTAGCTATTATACCGGTCTGCCCTCCTATGAAACCGGAGAACTGATTGAAGATTCCGAATTGATTGTTCTGCCGCGCGATACGGTAGAAAATCTTTGCCTGAAATACCTCGAGCTGAATTATATGATCAGGCGGCTCGTCGAAATGTTTTATGTAATACTGGATCAAAGAACTTTCTTCCTTCACATGAAAAGTGCTCCTGAGCGTTATACTGCATGTCTGGAGAGTTCTCCTGATTTCTTTAACCGTGTCCCCCTGGGTCAGATTGCCTCCTTCCTCGGGATGTCACAGGAAACCCTCAGTCGTTTAAGGAATAACGCTTACCCTGCTCATGGAAATTCTCACCATAGTTCCGGTATTTTAAAAGGAGGGGGAAGAGAAGGAAAAGAAGGGATTGATTAAGGTTCAGAAATTCATTTTCCTTTACTTTATTGTGATAAAAAATTTCCTTTTTTTGATCTATATCAAAAGTATTGTGGTCCTCAGCCATTACTTTTACCCATTAGTCCGCTACAACAAAAACTTTTTAATGGTCAACGGCCATTTGTTCCAACTATTTAATGAATGACAGTAAGAAATAAATTTTTTCATTCTACTTTAGCTATCCTTCTGCTATTTTTATTCTTTGATCTTTTTCCTCAGGATATTGGCCGCATAAAGGATCAGAAACCCTTTGCCCTAAATGGGACCCTGGGTGGTACGTTAATGTTTTATGATGTTCAGGGAAGGGATGCGAACCGTGAGCCTTTTGTATGGATGCTTACCGGGTCGCCAACGCTTTCGGTTTATGGGATTCAATTTCCTTTCACTTTTATTGTGAGCGAGCAGCAGCGGGATTTCCGGCAGCCTTTCAATAAATTCGGAGTAAGTCCCTATTATAAATGGGCAAAGCTCCACCTGGGCTACAGGAACATCAACTGGTCTCCTTATACCCTGGCCGGACATACAATTTTCGGTGCCGGAGCAGAGCTTACCCCGGGAAAGTGGCAGATAGGTTTTATATATGGCAGACTTCTTAAGGCCGTTGATCCGGGCGAACTTAATTATGAAGCCAACGAATCCTATGTTCAAACACCCTCCTTTACAAGAAAAGCAACCAGTGTGAAATTGGGGTATGGAACGGAAAAAAACAACGCGGGGATTGTCCTTCTTAAAGGCTGGGACGATCCGGCATCGCTCGATTCGGTCCCTGCTTCCCTGATGCCTGCTGAAAATTTCATTCTCTCCTTTTATACCCACCAACAGCTGGTAAAGAACCTCGTCTTCGACCTTCAGCTTGCAAAATCCATCTATACCAATAATAGTACCTCTCCTGAACCTGACAGTATGGGATATGGCATAATGGATGCCTTTTCGGGCTTCTTCTCATCCAATGCTTCCAGTTATACCAGCAATGCCATGGAGTCATCATTAGGCTACCAGGGACAAAAGGCATCTGCCATGATAAAGTATAAACGCGTTGCTCCGGGATACCGTTCCATGGGGGCCTATTTCTTTCAGAACGACCTTCAAAACATTACTGTTGAACCCTCCTTTCGTTTTGGCGAACAGAAATATAATGTTTCCGGAAGTATCGGTTTTCAGAGGGACAACCTTCAAAACGATCTTCCTACCACCACACACCGGACCATTGGATCTTTCAGTTTTACAGCTACTCCAGTGAGTTTTTACAATGCCAATCTCGTGTATTCAAATTATGACCTTGGGCAATCGAAAGGAATCTCCTCGCTCGATTCTCTATATGAGATTTCCCAGACAACCCAGAATCTTTCTCTTAGCCAGAACCTGAATTTCATGAGTGAAAAGCTTTCTCAGAATATTATGATAATAGCAAACCTTCAAAAACTTAAAGATAAGAATGACAATACAGCAGGCATGAACTCCTATACATCTTCCATGCTAATGGGAAATTATATGCTTTCTTTTTTGAATATCGGATTAACAGGTTCGATTGGTTATAATTATACCCTCTTTCGTCTCCAGATTTCGGATAACCGAATCTCAGGCCCTGTGATTTCACTGACAAAAACCCTTCTGGGTAAAAAGCTCTCCTTGATGGTCTCTGATAATTTTTTCAAAAATGAAATTGTATATAATAATGGAAATGAGGACAGGATTTCCAGGATTAATACAATTTCCATAAGAGCCGGGGTCAAACTTTCAAAACACCATCGATTCAATATTAAGCTTTATATTAAAGATAGTAAGGCGGAAACTTCCAATATTACCCCATTTACCGAACAAAAAGGAGAAATAGGCTATGTTTACACATTTTAGAAAGAAGGGCATCGCCCTTTTGGCCATATCTTTCATGGCAGGCTTATCCGTCCTAAATGCACAGCGGGTTGTGTCAGTGACTGTGAATACAATGCTTCTCAGTCCACCCTATAACATACCCTTTAATGAACTTCAGGACAAGGTAAGGGTAAACCTGCTTTCCAATACAAGCCTTGAGGGGGTATACCTTACGATGAGGCTAAGCGGAGACAATGGGGTTTTGATTCAAAGTAACGGAAATCAAATGCTGCGATTTTATATTGAAGCCGGGGTACCTCTCGTGTTGCCAACACCCGACCTGGATCTGAACAATCTGTTTTTGCGGGCGAATCTTAACTTTTCCAATATTGAGGTAAATTCCCTGTACAACCGAGGCCTGCCGCCAGGTAATTACCAACTCTGTTTTCAGGTTTGGAGCTCAATGGGAATAGGGCCTGATGTAATCATATCTTCCCCCCTCCCGGCTGGCTGTGCCAATTTCACTATTCAACAGCCCTCTGTTAATATTTCAACAATCGTAAAACCCCCCTGGGACGCCGATTTCCTGGAATATTATGATAAAGTAATCGTGAATATCAGCTCTTCCCAAGATGCCGAAATATATCTTAATATGAGTCTCAAAGGGAACAATGGCATAGAAATAGCCACGGTTCCGGGTGCTTATCCCTCCAGTATAGATATCGCACAGGGCATTCCTGTCATGCTGACAGGACAGGATCTTTACGAGTATTTTATCCCTGACATGCTTACCTTTTCCGGGATCAGTTATGAAGAACTGTCCAATAAAGGCTTACCTGAGGGAACCTATAGACTCTGTTTTGTTGCCAAAAGTTTAGATGGTGCAGAGGTCTCTGCCCCTGATCCTTCAGGCTGTAGCAGTCCTTTTACCCTCCAACTTCTCGAGCCGCCTACGATAATATCCCCCAAATGTGGTGAAAGTTACGGTGAAGGTGCCTTGAAACCACTTCTATTTTCATGGACTCCCTCCCCTGGTGCTCCTCCAGGTATACCGTATACATTGAGGATAGTAGAAATAAACGATCCGGATGCACCCCCCGGTGACGCCCTTCTTACAGCTACCACCCCGGCATTTTTTGAAGAAACTGTTTTAGGGACTTCCTTTTTTTACGGGCCTGCCCAACCTTTATTAGAAGAGGGAAAAAGATATGCATTTCAGGTAATTGCAGGTACTGAATCCCTGGATATACAGGATGTTTTCGATTTTAATCCCGGTAAATTCCGTTTTAAAAACAAGGGTAAGAGCGAACCCTGCTATTTCCTTTATGGTCACTCTGAACCGGTGGCTGTTTCACTTACCCCGGTATTTAAGGCCCCGGAAACCAAAGTGGAGGAAATTCCTCAGAATGTAAATATACTGCCTTACACCACAGTGAGCGGGCAATTAACTATAAATTCAAGCCCACCGGGATGGGAGTACCCCATCTTGGAAGCGGGAGTAATTCAGAGGGGGAAGGAAATTCCGGGAAGGAAAGTTCAACCTTAACACCTTCTCAAACTCAAACTCAAACCCAGGCTCAGGGATCCTCAGGTAACATGGTTACTTATAGTGGCATAGGTACTGCAAGTGAGAATTCTCAGAGTTATTCCAATTTTGCAGCTTCCTCTTCAGCCTCTTCCCTGGATACCGATCAAATTCTGGAATCCTTAGGATATATTGATCCGGAGAACTCCAAACCCCTGGAAAATGTTTCTGTTAGTCTGGTAGTAAGGTATTTCGTGCAATCCGGGAATATTAACGGCCAAAATTCTTCCGGAAAAATGATCGATAAGGGAATGTTCATTTCAGAATCTATTTACGACACCTATTTCCCCGATAATGGTAAGGTACTTCAAACCACCCAGACATCATCTGACGGCAGTTTTAGTTTTATTTTTGTCAATACCGATACCACGTTTGGTAAAATTCAGGAACTGAAAATACCCCACTCCGCCGAGATTAGTGATGATGCCAATGGGCAGGTTATTAAAACGGTAAGGCTTATCGTGAACAGCAAATACTATTGCAGCCCCGACGTCAATTTTTATATTAAACCCTGGCAAAGCAACGATTTTGGAACCATAGTTTCTTATGTAAAAAGCTATACTCTTCGACTTCATGTCAATTCCACTACCTCTACCTTCTATGATCAGGGAAAAGGAAGCGGGACCCCACTCAATGATGTAAACGCCCGGATATTGCGAAGCGGCTACATTCCAGGAGTCCCCTATAATGAAGGGGAAATTTCGAATAAGATTCCGGCAGTAGCCGGTACTAAAAAGAAAGTTTCCGAGAGGAATACGAGCATGGATGGGGTTGCCATCATCCCAAA
This sequence comes from uncultured Bacteroidales bacterium, assembly GCA_963779845.1. Lineage (GTDB taxonomy): Bacteria > Bacteroidota > Bacteroidia > Bacteroidales > CAVZZV01. The sequence goes on from CAVZZV010000002.1 coordinate 419,416, forward strand.
CCTCGTTATGCATGACCCCGATAACAACAGCGACCGCTATTATATATCATGCAAAACTTCCGAGACATCCGGTAATATCAATTACAAGGATGTTGAAAAAAGGTATAGCCCATTGTACCTGAAGGATAAAAAGAATTTTCCTTTCAACAGCATTGGTGAAGAGCTGGTAAGTCCTGTATCGGGCCCTAATGATGATCAATATACCTTACTATGAGGAATACGGCCTTGGAATCACCTTTAACTCTGAATTTGAGGTACAAACATTTGATTACACTATAGCAATGTATCCGGAACTGCCAAGGGTGTATGGGCAAACCTTTGTTACGGGGATGAAAGACCTGGTAAATTTAGAAAATACCATGACTGACACCATAAAGTCAGGGGTAAAAGTTCTGCTGTTTAGTCAATATGAAAAGCTGGAACGGGTCCCTTCAACGGAAAATGCAATCGGCACCCTTTCGATAAAAAACACCTATACCGATGCCAACGGAAGGTATAGTTTTGAAAAGTTGCCCCTGGAAATAGATATGTCGGGATGGAAAGCAGGGGATACTGCCACCTATAAGGGCATAGTTGCAGGCCCTAAACGGTGGCTGATTACCAAGCCTAAGGGATTCGGATTGATTGAGAAAGATCTCGGGACGCCAAAATACGGCGACCAGATCGAAGCGAACCTGATGTTAAACCCGGATGGGATTGCTATGGGCTATGTTGTGGACGAAGATGGAAAAGCAGTGCCTTCGAGTGTGAAACTTGAAGGATACCCGGCAATTAAAACGGGTACGCCTTCATTATGGACTGCTTTCGCTTTAGTGGGGGCTAATGCCCAGGGAATGGGAAATATACCTCCCGCTTCCCAGATGTTTGTATTTTTAGCTCCTTCCGCGGAAACATCAAACCTTAAAATAATCCCCAACGATCTGAGTAGCTATGTCCCCCTCGATACCAGCATGCGTGTGGCTAAGGTAAAGGATACCAAACCCGGGGAAATTGGGAAATATGTGGTTAAAAAACTAATGCACAGGGTTCAATTTAAGATTCAGGGTTATTCCCAACCCCCCGGTAAGTTACAGCTACCGGCTACCCCTTTGCCCGGAGTGAAAGTAAAGGTGAGTAATATTGTGGATCAGGTCGAGGGTATTTCAGATGAAAATGGCATGGTTACACTTCAGTTTACCAACTCTGAAACTCTGTTTACATTGGATGTTATCCCTCCTGGGAATTCCGACTATCCTTCCCTTCAGACAGGTTTTACGAGTACTCCCGGTACTAAAACTGTTTTTAAAAAGACCATAAGCCTCTACCCTGGAAATAAAATAATGGGCACAGTGACGATTGGAGAGGGAAATAAACCTGCCGATTCCGTTAAAATATACATTGACGGGAACCCGGATATACATACCTATTCCGGTAAGGACGGAAAATACCTCCTGAGGAAAATTCCATCCGAAATAAATAATTGTATTGTAAAGGCGGAAAAATATGATCCTGAAACAACAATTATCGGGGATAACTCCGGACAAATAACCCTGCCCCGTTCTGCTCCGGTGAACCTTCATCTTGAAATCGTCCCCAGTATGCCTGCTGAATTATTTGGTTTCCCCGTCGTGATCGATTCCGTGCAACAAACCGGAAATACTGCCATTATATCCGGTTCCTTGGCAGAGGTGTCCAAATTAAAAAGCGGTAATTTTCAATTGCAGTCCTCCGAACAGGTGCAACTTAATTTTTCAAAGGTAAAACTGGTCAAGAGTACCGCCGGTTCGACGTTTGTACCTGAGGCCTCATCCATTCTTCTCGATGCCGACAAATTAGACCTCATAATTAACAATTCTTATGTTGGAGAGCATTTGCCGGCATCCGGTGCGCTTATTTCAATCGAAAAAGGGAAAAGCGAAAAAGGAATAATCAGGGGGAAAGTCAAACTGAAAAATTCCTTTGGATTTAACGCCAGCTTGTTTTCATTTAAGGATGGAGGGGCCTGGTTAAACAGCGGACAGTCAAACAATGAAATCAACGTGTTTAGCCCGCCATCCCCAATTGTCCTCAGACCCTTCAAATATGGATTATCGGGATCAAACGGAAGTGATTTCGGGGTAAGTCTGAAAGGATTTGATGGTATCGGGCACAAGAACAACAGTTTCCTTAGCCGGGATACCATGATTTTATCTTTAAGCCTAAGCACTAAAGAGATCCAAAACATCAACCCTTCAAAAATCACCATCGATATACCGCAACTTCGGATTACCAATTCAGGCTTCGAGCCAGTAAATGGTACACAAGAACTTACCTTTGATCTTGAAAACTGGAAGGTTACATCCAAAGACTGGAAATTCTCCCAGCAGTCCGCGGGCTTTGAATTGGGAACAGCGAGTTTAAAAACCGGAACGGTCGATCTTCCTGTCGGAAATATTGAAATAACCCCTGTTAGTTTCCATATATGGCAAATAAAGCTGAAGGAAATGAACTTAAGCGGGGTGGCTCCCATTACCCTGGAGACAGAAGATGTCTCCTTCGGGTATTTTAATTCAATAGGCAAAGACCAAAAGGGGCATTGGAGACTTGCTGCTGTGGGACTTGCCGGGCAACCTGCGGTAACGATATCAGGGCTGCCGGGATTGAAATCCGGAACAAAATTGTCCTTCGGCACTTTTGCATTTCTGAGTAATGGGGAGCAATCCCTTGACTTCATTCAGACCGGTGAGGAACTTGAATTTTACCAAACTCTGAAGGTAAAGCCTATTGCTATTTACCCGTATGACGGATATTTCCTTTTGGACGGCTCAATGGATCTGGGAATCCCCCGGATTGAAAAACAGAATGGTTCTATCCGATATTCGAAAAGCGGAGGGGCCATTAAATTTGACCTGTACCCTTTGAACATGGACTTCGAAGGACCGGGAAAAGTCCGTTTTTATTCAAGTCAGTTATTTGGTGATCAGAAGTTCAGCAATGGCACTTTTCAGGCACCCGGAGAAATAAGGGATGAAGAAGGGATAAAACTCAAAGGGGTTTTGCACCGTACGTTAACAGGTACCTGGCTGGAGGTTGATCCTTACAACCAAATATTGCCCATAGGAAGTAACGGCACCACAAGACTTATTGATGTCAGGGGGGAGATGCGCGTTGACAATCAGGTAAAAGACTGGCAGCTGTTTAAATTTGAAGGAATAATGGATGGAGTAAAAGGTATGGAGGGAGACAAGAAGAAGTCTTTTACTATTAACGGCGATATTGTAGCCAATAATCAGAATGTGAAAGTGAAGAACATTGATACCGGCTTCGGGCAGCTCAATATTACCTTTGATTATAAAAACGCCCGTATGATCGGGGATATGGATATAAACCAGAGCTTTGGCGGGATAACTCTTCATGGTGTGGCCAATATGCTGGTTGACGGAAGTGGATGGTATTTTCTGGCTGGGGGACAGGCAGAAATACCTGGGTTAGGTGATATACAAAGCGGATTCATGATCGGCGATTACGCCTTAATGCCCCCGGATGTGACCGGAAAACTGATGCAGTTTGCCTATGATAAACACATTCCCTCTTCCTTCAGCAATCATATCTCCGGGATGTTTATTACAGGTAGAAAATCGGTACCCATTATAGATATACCGGATATAAGCATCGATCTTTGGATCCTGAGTGCAAAACTTGGCGTGGATGCGGGATTGGATGCCCGGTTATGGATGGGTTTTGATGGAGGTTCAAACGAGTATGGGATCGGGGCAATGGCCTTTGCCCATGCCTATTTTGTTGCCAGCTCCATTACCTGTACGAACCTCTCAGCAGATGCAAGGGCCGAGATGGGGGCGAAGGGCAGTTATAATACTGGTTTAGGTACATTCACTGTGGAAGGATGCGGCAGCTTCTCCTTAGCAGCCAGGATTGAGCAGTGTTTTCCAACCCTGGTAGCGGGTTGCGAAGGATGCATTGGAAAGACCATCAGCAAGTCTATTAAGGTAAACCTTCTCCTGAATTCGCAAGGAAAAACCGATCTTTCTTTTGGATTTGGGAACTGTAGTGGGGCGAGCACTATGTCTGCCGGATGGTAGGTTGATAAAATTGAAACAGGATATAAAATAAAAATAGTCATTTACTTCCAATCTTTATATTCAAATGATGTTAATTATGAATAATAAACGGGCAATAGGAAAATCATTTCTGCTTCTGTTTTGTCTTCTTTGTCCTTTCCTGGCACATAGCCAATACCCTTTGGCCACAGGCTCACCACATGGCATCTACATTTTTCTGGACAATCGGATTCCGGTCAACAGCGGGTATAAAATATCCCGGTCGGAAGACAAAAGGGACAATTTTCAATCTCTGGGATCGGTGGAAGCTCCACGAAGCATGGAAGAGCTTAAGGAAAGAATATTGAAATACCAACCCCTTTTTATCGATCTGGGCTCTTATTCGGATGCGGATATTAAGAGGATGTGGGATTATATCTCAAAATATCCTGTAATTGATACCCTTCCCCCGGCAAACTACCCGGTCATGCACCTTGCCGCAGGAACGGCATTTCTGGATCAGACGGCTGTTGAGGGAATTAATTATAAATACAGGATTGAAAACCCTGCAGGGGAGGGGAAAGAGAGGAGTAAAACCACAAATGTTGTTTCATACCCTTTTTACCCGAAATTGCCAATGCCAAAATTCAACGCGGCGAATCCATCGCCGAATAACATATACGCCGATTGGTGGGTTAATGCTGATCCATTGCTTTATTCTTTCAGGGTGTATCGTAGGCAAAATATGGCCGGGGAGTTTCTTAAGCTGGAAACGGAAAGAGGATTCTATAACAGAGGGGATAGTCTTTTTCTGGTTGTTAATGATCGGAGTGTCAGGCCACGCACTGTTTATGAATATTATATCGAGCCATTGGACCGTCTTGGAAACTCCGGAAAACCTTCCGAAGTATCGATGATCACCAGTTTCGTACAAAATGATGTGCCCGTACTAACGCGGTTTAATGTAGGACAGGGAAGCGAAGACCATGAGACATTGTTGACCTGGAAACTCAGCGATCCAGGACTTGTTCGAAGTGTTAGTGTATTCAGGAGCGACAATTATGATTCTGCCTATATAAAAGTAGCGGAATTGTCACATCTTGATACAACTTATTTGGATCATGTACCCGGAGCCATGGAAAACTATTATTATTATCTTGTTCTACAGGGGATTATGAATAAAAGCTATCCAAGTGCAAAGGTTGCCGGGCATGCGTCCAATAAGAAAGCCCCGGAGCCTCCCGAAAATTTTGCTGTGCTGACGATCGATGGCGGCGTAAAAGTTTACTGGAACCATCTCGATCCCACTGTTATCGGTTATTATGTTTACCGGGATGAAGGCGTAAATGGTGAACTCTCACAATTGTCGGGTTTAATCTCCGCAACCGGTGAGCTGGTGGCCTATATCGATACTTCCAGGGGATTGCGGGGAAATCTTAGCTACCGGTATGCCGTTAAAGCGGTGAGTGATGGTTATCTGCTCAGCGCACTATCAGAGATTGCTACTGCCAGGCCGGGAATAAAAACGATCAGTCTTCCACCTTCAAACTTAAGGGGGGGATTTGCCCAGGGGAAGGTGTTGCTGGTTTGGGACGATATGTACCGCGAAAACGAGTTCCTTCTGGGCTATAAGGTTTATCGAAAAAAAGAGGGAGAGGCGGAATTTTCCGCCATCACTGAGGAAATGCTCTTATTCAACGAAAACACTTTCGCCGATAGTCTTATTGAACGGGGCGCCATATATAATTACGCGGTTTCAGCCGTGGACGAATCGGGAACAGAAAGTCTCCTGAGTAGCCTTTATGAGATTATAATCCCGGTGGAGCCGGGCAAGGTAATTCCACCTTATGGATTGAGGGTTACCAGATCTGCAAAAGGCATTGAACTCTCCTGGCCAGCGGATGAGGATAGCAATAATTCTATCAGGGTGTACCGTTATGTTGCAGGTCAGGAGGCCCAAAAAATTGCAGATATACCTGCCGGTAATTTTAGTTATTTAGATAATACTGTTCAGAAGGGAGCATTGTATTTTTATTATTTAAGAGCGGTAAATCCGGAGGGAGAGGAGAGTGGACCCTCCGAGGTGGAGGGGGGAGGTATTAGGAAGTTTGAGTTGGAGGGAGCAGTAATTAGGATGAAACCCTCGGCACCTTCGCCCTGGAATTCAAACTGAAACTGAAGTGAATCAATCCGGTTTAAGAAGTTTGGAGTTTGAGTTGCAAGGGAGTATCTCTTTTAAATAAAAAACCTTGCCGAACTTTTCAATATGTTGTATAATATCTTTATCCTTCACAAATTGAGGGGAAACAACATCGATACAATAGGGGATAGGGCTTGCTTCATTTAATTTTCCACTCAGGTTCATCGAAGATTCCGGTAGGATGTTAGCTCCGTAGATCGCAATGTCAATATCACTCCCCTTTTTGTAATTGCCCATGGCACGGCTGCCGAATATTACTGCCCTCTCTATTTCCTCGTGTTCCTTCAGGGTATTTAGAATTATGGAAAAACTTTTTTCTGTAATCCCGTATTTATTCTTCATCTTTCTTTTTAGATAGGGTATTATAGAGCTTATGCAATTGCTGTGTATAACTGGTCATTATAAGTTTTATTGCTGTTCTTGCTTCATCTTCATTATAGGTATGGGACATGAGGTTCCTTTTTTCCAACATATCCATCCAAACATCGCCATTGTCTATAAGGGAATACTGAAAAGACATTTTTATAACGTCCCTGGGAAAGACAGCCTCCACCTGCATGTATTCCAAATAATCCTTAAGGGTTTTCCAGGCGACTTCAAAAGTGAATTCGAAAGACTGGATGATTCCTTGCTGTTCCAATTCGGACAGTTTTCTTTCGGATGCAGTTTCTACTCCCTGTAGAAGGATATTTAGAGCCCTCGTATAATTGTTGAACCTTTGCCGCCAGCGTATTTCTTTGATCATTTGAAAAAATTAATTTAGTCAAAAATACAATATTTCAAGAATATTTTCAACAGATCTATATTTCACTATTTATTGGGAAGGGAAGAAAACCTATTTCTTTATACCGGTTCATTTTTTGGTAGAAGGTTTAAAACCTTAACCGGGTTTATTTTTTCTTCATTTATGTAAAAACCGTATCTTCGCTAAAAATCTTTAAATTTACTTTTTTAAGCAAAACAATTGAAGGAAAACCTTGTCATCATTCCTACCTATAAGGAAAAAGAAAATATTGCCCAACTCATTGATGTGATATTCGGGCTTAAGACCGGGTTCGATATCCTGATAATCGATGATAACTCCCCTGATGGGACCGCTGATATCGTAAAAGAGCTGCAAGTGAGGTATAACGGGAAACTTCATCTTATCGAACGGGAAGGTAAACTGGGACTGGGAACAGCCTATATTGCCGGTTTTCGATGGGCCCTCAAAAAGGATTACCGCCACATCTTTGAAATGGATGCTGATTTCTCGCATGATCCAATGGATCTGGTAAAGCTTTATGAAGCCTGCTCAAAAGGGGGTGCTGACCTCGCAATTGGTTCCCGGTATGTTTCCGGGGTAAATGTTGTAAATTGGCCAATAGGAAGAGTTCTCATCTCCTATTTTGCCTCTGTTTATGTCCGTTGGATTACCCGCATGAATATCCACGATTCAACTGCGGGGTTTAAATGCTATAAGAGGATTGTGCTGGAAACCATAGCTCTGGACAAAATCAAGTTTAAGGGTTATGCTTTTCAGATAGAGATGAAATTTACTGCCTGGAAATATGGTTTTAAGATAGTTGAAGTTCCCATTATATTCACCGATCGTAAAGAAGGGTCGTCAAAGATGAGTGGAGGGATCGTGAGCGAGGCCATCTTTGGGGTCGTAAAGATGAAAATCTCGAGTTATTTTAAATCCTATAAAAGGGCTGACAATGGGCAATTACCTCATTAATAATGCCAGAATAATATCCGATGGACAATCATTTAAGGGAAACCTATTGGTTGCGGGTGATGAGATATCTAAAATAAGCACTGAATCCATTGAAGCACCAATAGGCACGCGGGTAATTGATGCCACAGGGAAATGGCTTCTGCCTGGGGTTATCGATGATCAGGTTCACTTTCGCGAGCCCGGTTTAACCCATAAGGCGGATATTGTTTCAGAATCTGCCGCTGCGGCTGCCGGAGGCATTACTTCCTATATGGAAATGCCCAATACCCATCCTCAAACCACGAGCATTGATGCATTGAGAAAGAAATTTGAACTGGCTGCTGAAAAATCGCTGGTAAATTATTCCTTTTACCTTGGTGCCACGAATGACAACATATCCGAAATAAAGAAGATAGATCCAAAAACCACCTGTGGGGTCAAAATTTTTATGGGGGCTTCTACCGGAAATATGCTGGTGGACAGCCGAAAAAGCCTGGAAGCCATCCATGCTGAATCGCCCGTTCTGATCGCTACCCATTGCGAAGATGAGACGACCATCAGGAATAATGCCGCATTTTTTCGGGAAAAATACGGGGAAAACATCCCCATGTCCGCACATCCACTGATACGAACTGCCGAGGCCTGTTATAAATCATCTTCCCTGGCTGTTGAACTGGCAGAAAAGTATCAATCCAGGTTACATATTTTGCACATATCGACCGCAAAAGAGCTGGGCCTTTTTCGCAATGATATCATACTTGAAGAAAAACGAATCACTTCCGAAGTATGCGTGCATCATTTATTCTTCGACGATCGTTATTACGAATCCAAGGGCAGTCTGATAAAGTGGAACCCGGCTGTTAAATCCCCATCCGACAGGGAGGCTTTATTTGCCGGATTGCTGAATGGCAAGCTGGATGTCATCGCGACCGATCACGCCCCACATACCCTTCAGGAAAAAAGTAATTCCTATTTCTCTGCTCCATCAGGTGGGCCCATGGTTCAACACAGCCTGGTGGCCATGCTAGAATTCTGTCACCAAAAACTCATCACGCCTGGGAAAGTCGTGGAAAAAATGTGCCATGCTCCCGCCGATCTTTTCCGTGTAAGCAAAAGAGGCTATCTCCGGAAAGGCTATTATGCCGATATGGTCCTTGTTGATCCTGCGACAGAGTGGCGGGTAGAGAGGGGTCAATTGCTATATAAATGTGGCTGGTCACCCATGGAAGGAGAGATTTTTCATTCCAGGGTTGAAGCTACATTCGTTAATGGGGAAATTGTTTATGAGAAGGGGGAGGTTTTGAAGGGGAAATCGGCAAGGCCATTAGAGTTTAGAAGATGAGTTGACAAGTTGATGTGTTGATGTAGAGACAATTCATGAATTGTTTTTGTGTAAAACCTCGGTGTTGATGGATTGGTAATAAGTTGATAAGTTGAAGTGAGTTGATGTTTATAGGTTGATGAGTTCACCTATTTCATCAGAGGTTTCATCGGTGGGAGCAATTCCGATATTAGATCCCTGCCACTCACCACAGATCGGGCATAAAGGCCGCGTAGGCTTTTTCTTCCTTTGTTTTATCGTTGTATTGTATTTTACCCCTCCGGAATAGTTGCTCCGTATACCCATTTTCGACCAGTCCACTAAAGGCACTGACCCACTGCCATCTGGCTCCAAATATACCGGTTTGGTTAGTAACTGCCCGCCAATTTCCCTGTGCTTCCCATTTTGAACCCCAAATGCGATAATGGCCCTTTAATTGGGAATTTCTTGGTAACAAAACGGCCACTCAACCTTTATTGCGCATAAAGGTATATCGTTGATTCTTTTTAATGTAATGATCATGATGGGAGTGGTTTTGTTGTAGCTGCCTCACCCTTTGTTAAGTCAAGCTTCCAGCTTCCAGCCTCAAGCCTCCAGCCTCAAGCTTCCAGCTTTCAAGCCTCCACCCTCCCCTTACATTCCCAATTATTATCCTTATTTTTGCTTCCTGAAAACGCAAATATCACAAGCTATGCTTACAGTTGAAAAAATCGGCGGGACCTCCATGTCCAAATTTGATGAAGTCCTAAAAAATATTGTTATCGGTACACGAACCACGGGCGACTATTACAACCGGATATTTGTAGTTTCTGCTTATAATAATGTTACCAACTGGCTTTTGGAGCATAAGAAAACAGGGGAGCAGGGGATATATTCCCGGTTTGAAAAGAACAAAGATTTTAATACTGCTTTAAACCAATTACTGGAGAAGCTGATCTCGCTTAACCATAAGTTTGAATATATCGGTCTTGAGCAGATTGTAGCGGACGAATTTATCTCCAATCGGATTGCCCAGGCTGCAAATTATCTGAACTCACTCGCTGATATTTTAGGATCAGGATATGTAAACCGGCAAAATATCCTTCTTGCCGCCCGGGAAATACTATCTTCCATTGGGGAGGCCCATTCAGCTTTCAATTCAGTGAATATTTTAAATAACAATAATATAGATGCCCTTTTTGTTGATTTATGCGGTTTTAACGATGCGGATTATATTACCATCGATGAACGAATCCAAAATGCTTTCAAAGGAATAGATTATTCGAAGGTGTTGCCAGTAGCAACCGGTTACACAAAAGGTACTGAGGGCATTATGCGGGAGTTTGACCGTGGGTACTCCGAAGTAACTTTTTCAAAAATCGCTATTGAGGTGAAGGCGGATGAAGCGGTAATCCATAAGGAGTTCCATCTATCCAGTGCCGATCCAAATATTGTAGGCATTGAAAAGTCGGTTCCTGTTGGTTTCACCAATTTTAATGTGGCGGATCAATTGGCTGATGTGGGAATGGAAGCCATCCATCCCAAAGCCTCTAAGCCATTGGAGGTGGCAGGGATCAATATCAGGGTGAAGAATACCTTTGAGCCGGAGCATCCGGGTACATTGATCACCAAAGATTATACCAACAGGGATGCACGGGTGGAAATCATCACCGGAACTGACAAGGTAGTGGCTATTGAAGTGCATGATCCCCTTATGGTGGGAAGTGTGGGTTTTGACAGGGATATCATGGATATCCTTGAAAAATATAAGGTTAGTTACATTCTTAAATCGACCAATGCCAACAGCATTACTCAGGTTATATGGGAAAAGGATTTAAACGATAATATGATTGAAGATCTAAGGGCTAAATACCATCAGGTGACCCTTATGCCCTGCTCACTGGTCTGCGCTATAGGGACCAGCGTGACCAAACCCGGAACCATTGCCAGGGCTGCCAAAGCGCTGGCAGACAGGAAGATTAATATTGCGGCCATGTCCCAATCCCTGATGCAGGTGAACATTCAATTTGTTATATCCCGGGAAAGTTACCGGGAAGCGGTAATAGCCTTGAACGACGCACTTTGTTTCACCTCTTGCTAATTACTCACACTCCAAAACAACAGAGTTCATTTTGCCGCTGATATCGAAGTAGGTTCAGCCAACAGAATTCCTATATGGTTATTGGGATTTTTATATCAAAAAGCAGCTTAAGGGTATGTTATATAATGATCGGGAAAAAAAATCCATCTTCTAAAAACCATCGAATCAGTTCATTGAAAAAAACATATAAAGAATATTCATAAATCATTTGCAGGATAAAAAAAGACCATCTATATTTGCAGCCCCAAACACGGGAAAATAGGTTCTCTGAAGGCTGAAAAAAGGAAGCAAAAAAAGTGAAAAATGATTTGTAGAAATCAAAATTAAATTGCTATATTTGCAGCCCGCTTTTAGGGAGAAAAGAGGTTCTTTTTAGGATGCAAAAAAATCGAAAAATATTTAAAGAAATATTTGGTTATTTAAAAAATAATTAGTTATCTTTGCATCCGCTTTTACAAAAGCTGATTCATTAGAAAATCAAGATTGCACGGTGTCACAAAAGAGTGATATATATGCAATCCGAAAAATAAAACGAACAAAAGTTCTTTGAAGGAATTGAAAAGGTAAAAAAACAAGAAAGAAGAGGCACCATCAATTTATTGAAGGTACATTAATGAATCTTGAGCAGAATTCAAAATTTCATAATTACAAGGAAGAGTTTGATCCTGGCTCAGGATGAACGCTAGCGGCAGGCCTAACACATGCAAGTCGAGGGGTAAGGCTCCTTCGGGAGTACACGACCGGCGCACGGGTGAGTAACGCGTTTGCAATCTACCTCTAACTGGGGCATAGCCCGGAGAAATTCGGATTAATATCCCATAACATCATGACGAGGCATCTCGATATGATTAAAGCTCAGGCGGTTAGAGATGAGCATGCGTGTCATTAGCTTGTTGGTGAGGTAACAGCTCACCAAGGCAACGATGACTAGGGGGTCTGAGAGGATGATCCCCCACACTGGTACTGAGACACGGACCAGACTCCTACGGGAGGCAGCAGTGAGGAATATTGGGCAATGGACGCAAGTCTGACCCAGCCATGCCGCGTGCAGGATGACGGCGCTACGCGTTGTAAACTGCTTTTTTACAGGAAGAAACTTTCATACGTGTATGGAACTGACAGTACTGTACGAATAAGCATCGGCTAACTCCGTGCCAGCAGCCGCGGTAATACGGAGGATGCAAGCGTTATCCGGATTCATTGGGTTTAAAGGGTGCGTAGGCGGAATATTAAGTCAGTGATGAAATCCTGCAGCTTAACTGTAGAACTGTTATTGATACTGGTATTCTTGAATATAGTTGAGGTGGGCGGAATGTGTAATGTAGCGGTGAAATGCTTAGATATTACACAGAACACCGATTGCGAAGGCAGCTCACTAAACTATGATTGACGCTGAGGCACGAAAGCGTGGGGAGCGAACAGGATTAGATACCCTGGTAGTCCACGCCGTAAACGATGATCACTCGCTGTTGGCAATACATCGTCAGCGGCTGAGCGAAAGCATTAAGTGATCCACCTGGGGAGTACGATCGCAAGATTGAAACTCAAAGGAATTGACGGGGGCCCGCACAAGCGGAGGAACATGTGGTTTAATTCGATGATACGCGAGGAACCTTACCTGGGCTTAAATGTAGGACGACTTTCTGGGAAACCGGAATTTCTTCGGACGGCTTGCAAGGTGCTGCATGGCTGTCGTCAGCTCGTGCCGTGAGGTGTCGGGTTAAGTCCCATAACGAGCGCAACCCCTATCGTTAGTTGCCAGCGGATAATGCCGGGGACTCTAACGAAACTGCCGGTGTAAACCGTGAGGAAGGTGGGGATGACGTCAAGTCAGCACGGCCCTTATGTCCAGGGCTACACACGTGTTACAATGGCCGGTACAGAGGGCAGCTACCTGGTGACAGGATGCTAATCTCGAAAACCGGTCTCAGTTCGGATTGAAGTCTGCAACTCGACTTCATGAAGCTGGATTCGCTAGTAATCGCGCATCAGCCACGGCGCGGTGAATACGTTCCCGGGCCTTGTACACACCGCCCGTCAAGCCATGGAAGTTTGGGGTACCTGAAGTCCGTAACCGTAAGGAGCGGCCTAGGGTAAAACAGATAACTGGGGCTAAGTCGTAACAAGGTAGCCGTACCGGAAGGTGCGGCTGGAACACCTCCTTTCTAGAGATAGATTCATTAATATAAGTTCTCTTCTTTCTTTTTACCTTTTTATAATAATATTTGCGAAGTGAGGGTTTCCAAAGCTTTGCTCTGGTATAGTCCTTTAGATCCGGGATTAGTAAAATGGTCCAGGGTAAAATATGAGCTTAACTGAAGTAAACCAAATGAGCAGGGCTTTCAATAATAGTCCCGTAGCTCAGTTGGTTAGAGCACTACACTGATAATGTAGGGGTCCCCAGTTCAAATCTGGGCGGGACTACTGAAGAAGTTTAGAGGAAGAGAGTAGTTAGCAAGAGGAGTAATTAGCAAGAGGAAGAGAGTAATTAGCAAGGAAGAGAGTTAGGAATATGGGAAGAAATATTAGCAAGAGAAGAAAATTCCAAAGTGATTGCGAGTAATTAGCAAGAGGGAAGATTGAAGAATGAGCCATCGTGCTCCCTACTCACACTCCACACTAATTCTTGCTCAATACTCGAATCCAATCTTGATTAATCCTAAAATTCCCGGGGGATTAGCTCAGCTGGCTAGAGCACCTGCCTTGCACGCAGGGGGTCAAGGGTTCGAATCCCTTATTCTCCACTTCAAAAAATAAAATATACTACGTTCTTTTGAAATATTGATATAATGGTTTAATTAGCGGTTTCATACTGCTAAAACATGGGTTCGATTCCCAAAATATCACCAGGTCCTCTGGAGCCGCTGGCGAAGGAGGACAATTCCGAGGTAGACTTTTGGATGAAAGAGGTTATCTTTTTTCACTAAAGCTACGGAGGATGTGAGTTCTTTGACATGTTGGAAGAGATTGATTTTTTAATTTGATAATATTGAAAAAAGTAATTAAGGGCGTATGGGGGATGCCTTGGCTCTCAAAGGCGATGAAGGACGTGATAAGCTGCGATAAGCTACGGGAAGGTGCAAATAACCATTTGATCCGTAGATTTCCGAATGGGGCAACCTGTCATACTGAAGGTATGACGCCGATTTATCAGGCAGCTAACCCGGAGAACTGAAACATCTAAGTACCCGGAGGAAAAGAAAACAATAGTGATTCCCCTAAGTAGTGGCGATCGAACGGGGAATAGCCCAAACCATAATTGTTTCGGCAAATATGGGGTTGTAGGACCACATCATGAAAATTATTTTCGAAGTGGAATTTTCTGGAAAGTTAAACCATAGCGGGTGATAGTCCCGTACACATAAGAAAATATGCTTCTAGTGGTATCCTGAGTAGCGCGGGACACGAGAAATCTTGCGCGAATCTGCCAGGACCATCTGGTAAGGCTAAATACTAATGAGAGACCGATAGTGAACTAGTACCGTGAGGGAAAGGTGAAAAGTACCTCGAACAGAGGAGTGAAATAGATCCTGAAACCATACGCCTACAACCGGTCGGAGCCCTGAGCTTGTCGAAGGGTGACGGCGTGCCTTTTGCATAATGAGCCTACGAGTTACTCCTCACTAGCAAGGTTAATCCGTTCAGCGGAGCAGCCGAAGCGAAAGCGAGTCTGAATAGGGCGTCTAGTTAGTGGGGGTAGACGCGAAACTTTGTGATCTACCCATGGTCAGGTTGAAGGTCCGGTAACACGGACTGGAGGACCGAACCAGTAAACGTTGAAAAGTTTTTGGATGAACTGTGGGTAGGGGTGAAAGGCCAATCAAACTGAGAAATAGCTCGTACTCCCCGAAATGCATTTAGGTGCAGCCTTGAGGTGAGTGTCGTAGAGGTAGAGCTACTGATAAGGCTAGAGGGCTTCACCGCCTATCAACCCTTGACAAACTCCGAATGCTACGACATATACTCAGGAGTGAGGGCATGGGTGCTAAGGTCCGTGCCCGAGAGGGAAACAACCCAGACCATCAGCTAAGGTCCCCAAATATATGCTAAGTTGATTCTAACGCAGTGCGACTGCTTTGACAGCTAGGATGTTGGCTTGGAAGCAGCCATTCATTTAAAGAGTGCGTAACAGCTCACTAGTCGAGCGGTTGTGCGTGGATAATAATCGGGCATCAAGCATATTACCGAAGCTATGGCACTGACGGTTTCGTCAGTGG
This sequence comes from uncultured Bacteroidales bacterium, assembly GCA_963779845.1. Lineage (GTDB taxonomy): Bacteria > Bacteroidota > Bacteroidia > Bacteroidales > CAVZZV01. Next base: position 434,949 of record CAVZZV010000002.1, read on the forward strand.
GTAGGGGAGCATTCCAGTCTGCGTCGAAGGTGAATCGTAAGGTTTGCTGGAGCGTCTGGAAAAGCAAATGTAGGCATAAGTAACGATAAAGCAGGTGAGAAACCTGCTCGCCGATAGACTAAGGTTTCCTGATCAACGCTAATCGGATCAGGGTTAGTCGGGTCCTAAGGCAAAGCCGAAAGGTGTAGTCGATGGACAACTGGTTAATATTCCAGTACTACCATTTATTGTGATGGGGTGACAAAGGAGTGAAAGATCCGCGTACTGACGGAATAGTACGTTAAAGGTTGTAGGTATACGAATGGGTTAATAGCCCGATCGTGCTGAAGCTGATAGTACCGCAAGTCTTCGGATGAGCGGATAGTGATCCTAATCATACTTTCAAGAAAAACCTCTAAACTTATGTATAATGGTACCCGTACCGCAAACCGACACAGGTAGTCAAGGAGAGAATCCTGAGGCGCTCGAGTGATTCATGGTTAAGGAACTAGGCAAAATTGACCTGTAACTTCGGAAGAAAGGTCTCCCGATGCAAAGTCGGGACGCAGAGAAATGATCCAGGCGACTGTTTATCAAAAACACAAGGCTCTGCTAAATCGAAAGATGATGTATAGGGCCTGACACCTGCCCGGTGCCGGAAGGTTAAGAGGGGATGTCATCCTGATTCGTTGGGAGAAGCATTGAATCGAAGCCCCGGTAAACGGCGGCCGTAACTATAACGGTCCTAAGGTAGCGAAATTCCTTGTCGGGTAAGTTCCGACCTGCACGAATGGTGTAACGATCTGGATACTGTCTCAACCATGAGCTCGGTGAAATTGTAGTCCCGGTGAAGATGCCGGGTACCCGCAACGGGACGGAAAGACCCCGTGAACCTTTACTATAGCTTAACATTGATTTTGGGTAAGCGATGTGTAGGATAGGTGGGAGACTTTGAAGCGGCGTCGCTAGGAGTCGTGGAGTCAACCTTGAAATACCACCCTTCCCTTGCCTGGAGTCTAATCCCGCTTAATGCGGGAGACATTGTTTGGTGGGTAGTTTGACTGGGGTGGTCGCCTCCAAAAGAGTAACGGAGGCTTCTAAAGGTGCCCTCAGCACGAATGGTAACCGTGCGTAGAGTGTAATGGCATAAGGGCGCTTGACTGTGAGACTTACAAGTCGAGCAGGTACGAAAGTAGAGCATAGTGATCCGGTGGTTCCGTATGGAAGGGCCATCGCTCAAAGGATAAAAGGTACTCCGGGGATAACAGGCTGATCGCTCCCAAGAGCTCATATCGACGGAGCGGTTTGGCACCTCGATGTCGGCTCGTCACATCCTGGGGCTGGAGAAGGTCCCAAGGGTTGGGCTGTTCGCCCATTAAAGTGGCACGCGAGCTGGGTTCAGAACGTCGTGAGACAGTTCGGTCCCTATCTGTTGTGGGCGTTGGAGATTTGAGAGGACCTGCTTCTAGTACGAGAGGACCGAAGCGGACAGACCTCTAGTGTACCTGTTGTGGCGCCAGCTGCATCGCAGGGTAGCTACGTCTGGAAGAGATAAGCGCTGAAAGCATCTAAGCGCGAAGCTCCCCTCAAGATTAGATCTCCTTTAAGGGCCGTTTTAGACTAAGACGTCGATAGGCTGTAGGTGTAAAGGCAGTAATGTCAAAGCCGAGCAGTACTAATTGCCCGTATGCTTTTTCAAATCAGATTAAAAAATTGATTCCTTCCAACCTGTCATTATTTTATACCCCCGCCAGATCGCGGGATGAAAGCTTTAGGTGACTATAGCAACGGGGAACCACCTCTTACCATTCCGAACAGAGAAGTTAAGCCCGTTTGCGCCGATGGTACTGCGTATTGTGGGAGAGTAGGTCGTCGCCCTTCTTTATGAAGCCCCGAACTTTATTGATCGGGGCTTTTTTTATATAACCGATATGCTTAAATATTTTCACATATCGCTAATCCTGTTCCTGGTTTTTGCTTCTGTATCCTTTTCCCAGAAAAAACCAGATACAACCCTCATCATATCTGCTGTACACCTCGACAGGGACACGAAAGAACCCTTACAAGCACCATTGGATACCTTTATGCTCTCCGTGGAAAATTATAACCCTGTGTTCCGCGAAAGTTTTTCCGCTACATTCCTTGGAAATACCGGCCAGGCTTACCAAAGTAATAAGTTTTATGACCGCCAGCCGGTTTATCCCTTTCTTTTTGCTTATCCTTATCAAACATACCTGTCTGATCCTTATAAGATTTCCCATTTTAATACCCGGAAACCCTTTACCGAAATCCGCTATCTTTCCTCCGGAACCCGGGAAACCAGCGAACAGGTCTTGTCCGCCCTTCATACCCAAAACATTAATCCCAAAATTAACATAGGTATCGATTATGACCTGATCGCCTCAAAAGGTATGTACCTCGATCAGAGCATTGCTTCTAACCGGCTGGGCCTGTTTGCAAGCTATAACACCCAATCCTACAGCCTCTATGGAAGTGCCCATGCAAACTCGATCAAGGCACAGGAGAGCGGGGGGATTGTCAGTATCGATAATTTCCTCGACCACCAGGCAGAGGAGTTGAATTACAGAATGTTCCTCGATAATGCCAACTCAAGGCTTAAAAATTATACCTTCTTCTTAACTCAAAAATATATCCCTGTCTTTCGCATCAAATGATAGCTCCCGGCTATCCAAAGCAGAAAATCTTTCTTTTCAGCACACGATCAATTATAGCCGGTTTATAAGAACCTACAAAGACAATATTCCCTCTGGGGATACCCTTGATTTCTATCGCAATAGCTATTATGCCGGGTCCAATTCCTATGATTCAGCATTCTATCACGAACTGCAAAACAGATTCGATATTAGCTTCAGCTTTGCCAATGAAAGCCAGGAGTTGAGAGCCTATCTTGTTCATCGTTTCCGTACCTGGAGTTATTTATACCCCCAGCCGGTAAGTTCGACTCCTGCCCCGGTTTATGATACCATCATTTCCCTCGATTATAAAAAATATTATAATGATGTTTCTGTCGGGGGTCAGTTCAGCGGGCAACTTGCAAATTGGGAATATAAAACCCATGCGGAGATTGCCTTGAGTGGCTATGCCGCTTCTGATCTTCTGGTTGAAGCCCGGTTTTTAAGATACTTTTCTAAAAAGAAACGGAATATTGCCCTTTCCGGACATCTTTCCAGCATCAAAAACGATTTCTTCCTCAATAATTACCGGTCATCTCATTTTGTCTGGTCAAACAGCTTTAACAATACAGACAATATCATGTTTCGTTTCGATTATTCGGGGAAGAATAATTTTACCTTTACCGCCCTATTGAATTATCTTACCGGACTGGTTTATTTTGACCATCTGGCTCTCCCGCAACAAAATAAGAATCAAATTCTTATCCCCTCATTATTCCTGAAAAAAGAATTTCTTTTAGGACCCGTTCACTCCATCAATAAGATATTGTTCCAAAAGCCTTCCTCAGACATTGTTCATCTTCCGCTTCTTGCCTTTGGAAATACAAGTTTTTATGAAAATTATATCTTTAAGGGCGTCCTGGGATTTCAGCTGGGCTTTAGCTTCTATTACTATACGAAATATTACCCCGATGCCTACATGCCCGCTACCGGGATGTTTTACCTGCAATCTGACAGAAAGTCTGGAAATTATCCTTTTCTGGACCCTTTCCTCAACATCAGCCTGAAAAGGACCCGGCTAACTTTTCAGTATACCAATGCGCTCGCCGGAATGGCCGGTTATGACTATTTTATGGCATACAGGCACCCATCATTTAAACCCTCCTTTAAATTTGGCCTTTCCTGGACATTTTACGATTAATAACTGGTACGATAATTGCTAAAGATACCCTGATTTGAATAGCTTTTATTTATAACTGGCTATTAATTATAGTGTTATATGACGAATGAACCCCTTTTTGGGCTGAACAAATGTTTTCGAAAGATTAAATAAATCCTCATATACACTATCTTTGTTGAACCAAAAATGAATTTATGAGTAATAAATTAACCATATTCAGAATTGCTATTTTCTCTCTTATTCTATTCTTACCACTTACATTTTCCTGCAGTAACCAAAAGGTTAAGGCTCCTCAAAGTATCGGGGTTGTGCGTGATCTTGAACAGATACGTCAGGATGGAAAAATTACTGTGGTCACAGATTTTAATTCAGTGAACTATTATATATACCGGGGCAAACCCATGGGCTTCCAATACGAACTTTTACAGGAACTGTCTGATTATCTGGGCTTAGAAATTGAGGTTAAAGTAAATAATGATCTTAAGAAGAATTTCGATGATCTTGTAAATGGAAAAGTGGATCTTATTGCATCAAACCTTTCAGTCACTAAAGACCGTAAAAAGATAGTAAGTTTTACTACTGCACATAGTCAGTCACGTCAGGTCTTAGTGCAACGTAAAGTCAAAAAAAATAAGGAATTTGAGTTATCTGATGAAATTATCCGTAATCCCATCGAGTTGGCCAATAAAACGATTTATGTCCAAAAAAATTCTTCTCATGCCTCCCGGCTTCGAAACCTTTCTGAAGAAATTGGGGAAAAGATCAATATCGTTGAGGTACCGATTGAAACCGAGCAACTTATCCGTATGGTTGCCCGTAAGGAAATTGATTATACTATTGCAGATGAGAATATTGCCAATGTTAATGGCACCTATTTTACCTCCCTTGATGTGGAGACTGTAGTAAGTTTTCCTCAGAATCACGCCTGGGCCGTGCGTAAAGAATCGGTGGAACTGAAAAATAAAATTGATAAGTGGATGGGCGAATTCACTAAATCCAAAAGGTTTGCCATACTAAAGCATAAATACTTCAGAAATGTAAGACAAGCGGAAGCCGTAAAGTCGGAATTCTATTACGCCGAAACAGGTAAGATTTCCAATTTTGATCAGATTATAAAGGAAGAAAGTGAAAAAATAGGATGGGATTGGCGACTTTTGGCCTCAATGATCTACCAGGAATCCAGATTTAACCCCGATGCAATATCCTGGGCAGGCGCTTTTGGCATAATGCAGATGATGCCCTTCACTGCCGCAAAGTTTGGAATTGATGGAGCATCTTCCCCCGCCGCGCAGATACGCGCAGGTGTTAGATTCATCCATTGGTTGGATTTGCAACTTAAGGATTATGTTCCTGATGACCAGGAGAGGATTAAATTCATACTGGCATCCTACAATATTGGGATGGGGCATGTCCTCGACGCCATAAAACTTGCTGATAAATATGGAAAAAACCCTCTGATTTGGGAAGATAACGTTGAATATTACCTTCTAAAGAAATCTGAAAGCCAGTATTTCTCAGATCCGGTAGTCCGAAACGGGTATGCCCGTGGAACAGAAACTTATCGCTACGTGAGGGATATCATGTATCGTTATAATCATTATCTCAATATTGATCAGAATGTTAATGTTGCTCAGATCTTACCATAATTTGCAGGAATTCTGAGAGGATCATCGCTGTTGCTCCCCAGACTTTATGGTTGCTCACATGATAAAATGGGACTTTTACCAATTCTCCAAAAAGGTCCCATTCTTCATTTACCAGAATAGTGGGATCCTGGAAAATTTTGAGGTCGGCGGTAATAATATATTTCACTTCACCTGGGTTGGGTTGGAATTCTGGTTTCTGATTCATGTAGCCCACAAATGGATTTACAAGATAGTTGCTCACCGGTATATGCAGTGGACTTAGTCTTCCAATAATTTCAATTTCATTCATCGCAATCCCGATTTCCTCATTTGTCTCCCTTAAGGCTGTAGCGGCAAAGTTTTCGTCTGTTTCCTCAACTCTGCCACCGGGAAAACTCACTTGCCCACTATGGATGCCGTCATAATCATTCCTCTTAATGAAAACGATCCTTGTACTTTCTTTTTCAGGGTATAACAGCAATAGCACGGAAGCTTGCCTTTCCGGCATTCCATGATTTTCCGGGCGTCTTCCCCGGGGAGCCATGAGGAGTTGGGTATCTTTTCCCGGAAGGGGTAACAGAAGGGAGGCTTTTAATTGATGGATGAAGCAATTATGGTTATTCATGTCAAACATCAATTAAAACGAATGGTTTTCGCTGGTGAAATCCTTGATACCAATAATGAAGGAAGTATCAGGAATAGCATAATTATAGTTATTGTACCTGCATTGATCAATAATATATTGATTATGTCCAGATTTACCGGAACCGTAGTAAGGTAATAATTTTCGGGATCCAGACTAATGAGTTCAAATTTCTTCTGAAGGGTACACAGCCCGATCCCTAAAAGATTCCCCCAAAACAAACCTCGTAAAATCAGATATGCCGACTGATACAAAAATATTTTTCTGATCATGAGGTTTTTACCACCCAAAGCTTTCAAAACTCCAATCATTTGTGTACGGTCCAGGATCAGTATCAAGAGGCCTGAGATCATGTTAAATCCTGCCACGATGAGCATAAGAAAAATAATAATGACCACATTGAGATCCTGTAACTCGAGCCAGTCAAATATTTGAGGATATTTTTCCACGATATTGCTCACCTTCAGCCTGGATCCGTCTTCAAAAAAGTGGGAAGCTGCTATATCGCGGGCTTCCCATGTAATCCTGTCCAGTTGATTAAAGGAGGAAATACTCATTTCGAGTCCGCTAACCTGGTTATTTTCCCAACCGTTCAATTTTTGTATATGCCTGATGTCCACCAAAGCAAAACTTTCATCAAATTCGGCCAGACTCGTTTGGTATATTCCCGAAATGGTAAACTTTCGAAAGCGGGGAGTTTCATCAACAAACCACATTTGGAAAGAATCCCCAGGTTCCAGTTTAAGTTTTCTAGCTACGTAAGCAGAAATGAATATCTCATTTGAAAGAATCGTATCATTCAAATAAAACCGGGAACCTTCCACAGTGCTTTTATCAAAAAATTTCCAATCAAAAGCCCTGTCAATGCCCTTAAGCACCAGGCCATGTATCTCGTCCTCGGTTTTTATTATGCCGGCCTTTAGAGCAAAAGCCTGGATGTGGTCAATACCTTCAATAGTAGTCAATTCCATCAGGAATTCCGCATTTTTATCAATGGGCTTTGTTTCATAAGAGAGGTTTGAATCATAATTACTGATCTGGATATGACTACCAAACCCGATAACTTTATTTCTAACTTCATTTTTGAATCCTGTTACAATGGCCACAGCGGCGATGATCACGGCCATACTGATCGCTATCCCCACGATCACAATACCGGTATTGGTACCTGCAGAGTTTCCTGCTCTGTGTTTTTCAGTGGAAATTCTCTTAGCTATGAAGTATTCTACTTTCAAGGGGAGGATGGTTTTGATGAACAAAAATACAAAAGAGTTTACTAGTAGCAGGCAAGAAATGTCCAAAGGATGATATTTCTTTCTAAAATGGTTAAATTTGAAAAATGATTTAAAATAACAATGAGAAAGTATTTCTTTTTATGGTTTCTGTTTCTCGGCTTTACCGGTTGTGGCCATCCGGGAATTTCCCAAAACATCGGAATAAAAACTGGTGCTGATCGTACGGAGGCATGGTTGCCAATTTTAAAGAATAAAAGAATAGCTCTTGTTGGTAACCAAACTTCCGAAATCGATGGCGTTCATCTCCTCGACTCAATGCTTTCACTTGAACTGCAAGTATCAAAGGTATTTTCTCCTGAACATGGCTTCCGGGGCAAAGCAGATGCAGGCGAACAGGTCCGGGACGGAAAGGATAGTCTCACTGGCATTCCAATAATATCGCTATATGGAAACCACAAAAAGCCTCAAGCCAAGGAGCTTGCAGATATTGATATTATTGTTTTTGATATCCAGGATGTCGGAGTACGCTTCTATACCTATAGCTCTACGATGCATCTCGTAATGGAGGCCTGCGCTGAAAATGGAAAGGAATTGCTGATCTTCGACCGTCCAAACCCTAATGGCAGTTATATTGACGGTCCCATTTTAAATATGGACTATCAGTCATTTGTGGGGATGCACCCTGTCCCTTTGATACATGGCATGACTTTAGGCGAATATGCAGGGATGATCAATGGCGAGCGATGGCTGAGGGATAGCATGCAGTGCCGGCTTACAGTTATCCCCTGTGCCAATTATTCACATGACAAGGAATACATTCTTCCGGTTCCCCCCTCTCCAAATCTTCCCAATCAACAGGCAATATATCTCTACCCCTCTCTCGGCCTTTTTGAAGGAACAAAAGTGAGTGTAGCCAGGGGTACCCCCTTTCCATTCCAGGCCTTTGGTAATCCGGACCTTAATGCCGGTAATTTTTATTTTACTCCGGTCGTTACGCCTGGTGCTGCCCAGGATCCAAAATACAAAGGGGAAGAATGCCGGGGGAAAGACCTGAGAAACTTTCAACCGGAGGAGGGTTTTACAAGGTTGTACCTGGGTTGGCTGAAATGGGCCTATGCTCATGAAGACATTAAAGAGAAATTTTTCAATGATTATTTTGTCCAATTAGCAGGAACCCCGGATTTAAAAAGACAGATTGAAGAAAATATGAGTGAAGATGAAATCAGGAATAGCTGGGAGGAAGGGTTGGAGGACTTTAAGTTGATCAGGGAGGAGTATTTACTTTACAGATGAAGCTGGAAGATTTAACCGCAAAGGTCGCAGGGAGAGTTTAACCGCAAAGTGCGCCAAGGTTTTCGCAAAGGTCGCAGGGAGAGTTTAACCGCAAAGTGCGCCAAGGTTTTCGCAAAGGTCGCAGGGAGAGTTTAACCGCAAAGTGCGCCAAGGTTTTCGCAAGGGTCGCAGGGAGAGTTTAACCGCAAAGTGCGCCAAGGTTTTCGCAAAGGTCGCAGGGAGAGTTTAACCGCAAAGTGCGCCAAGGTTTTCGCAAAGGTCGCAGGGAGAGTTTAACCGCAAAGTGCGCCAAGGTTTTCGCAAGGGTCGCAGGGAGAGTTTAACCGCAAAGTGCGCCAAGGTTTTCGCAAAGGTCGCAGGGAGAGTTTAACCGCAAAGTGCGCCAAGGTTTTCGTAAAGGTCGCTATGGTTTTGTTGTTTAGTCGTTTAAGTCGTTTAGTGTTTCTTAATTGCAGTAATTGCGTTTTCCCTCGCGACCCTTGCGGTTTTTGTTCCATTTTCTTGCGACCCTTGCGGTTTTCTTCCCCTTTTTACCCCTTGCGGTTACTCTTCATCTTCTCTTTACCCCAAGCGTTTAAGCTCTTCCCGGATAAACCTTTAGTCCCTCCTCCAGGCATTCCATCGCGTTTTTCAGGTCTTCCTTCTTCAGCACGTATGCAATACGTACCTGATTTTTACCCAGTTCCGGATTGGAATAGAAGCCGGAGGCCGGAGCGAGCATTACCGTCTGGTTTTTGTATTCAAAATCACTGAGCAGCCATTTGGCAAAATCATCCGCATCATCCACCGGCAATTCCGCGATAGTATAAAACGCCCCCCCGGGCGATGGGCACTTTACTCCATCAATCTTGTTTAAAGTCTCGACCAGGAAGTCTCTTCGGCTGATATATTCATCGTAGACTTCAGTAAAATACTCTTTGGGAGTGCTTATCGCAGCCTCACCAAGTATTTGTCCGAGAGAGGGAGGACTTAACCTGGCCTGGGCATATTTTAGTGCTGTCTTGATCAACTGCTTATTCCGGGAAATGAGAGCGCCAATTCTCACCCCACAGGCTGAATATCTTTTGGAAACTGAATCAACCAGGGCAATGTTTTCATCCAAACCTTTGAGATTCATCACGCTGAAATGTTTTTTCCCATCATAACAAAATTCGCGGTACACTTCATCAGCGAAAAGGTACAGATCATGTTTCCGGACAATTTCACCCAAAGCCATAATTTCCTCACGGGAATATAAATATCCGGTAGGATTATTCGGATTGCAAATTAAGATTCCCTTTGTTCTCTCATTGATCAGTTTTTCAAAATCCGAAACAGGCGGAAGGGCAAAATTATAATCAATACTGGAGGCGACCGGAATAACTTTTACCCCTGCCGCATTGGCAAATCCATTATAATTGGCATAAAAGGGTTCCGGGACTATGATTTCATCGCCGGGATCAAGAGAGGATAGCATGGCAAACAGGATCGCTTCAGATCCTCCTGTAGTGATAAGGATTTGGGAAAAGTCAATTTCAATCCCGATCGACTGATAGTAGCCGGCTAATTTTTTACGATAACTCTCATGCCCAGCGGAATGTGAATATTCAATTACCTTATCCTCGATATTCCTAACTGCGTCTAGGGCAGCCTCTGGTGTTTTAATATCGGGCTGGCCAATATTTAAATGGTACACTTTTCTCCCACGTTTTTTCGCTTCCTCGGCGAATGGCACCAGCTTCCTAATGGGAGAGGCAGGCATTATGCTTCCTCTTTTTGAAATTTCCGGCATAGCTTAATCTTTAGCAGTTTCCTTATCTTTTTCTACATTTCCTTCAATTATCAGCTTATGGGGCGAATTTTCTGCATTTGAATAGACGGTAATCACTTTTCTGAAATTTCCGGTGATTCGGGTATTGTAGGTTACGCCAATTTCTCCCTTATTTCCCTTTTTAATCGGTTCCCGGGGCCATTGGGGACTCGTACAGCCACAACTTGTGATTACCCGGTTAATAACCAGAGGAACTCTTGAAGTATTAGTGAAGGAAAAGGAACAGGTGCCATCGCTCTCATATTCTATATTGCCATAGTCATGAGACTTTTCTTCAAATTCGATGGATGACAATTGTTCCTTTCCCTCTGCTTTATTTTGGGTATCCGGGGCAGGGGCCTTGCAAGCACTGAACGACAGGATCAGGATCGTTAAAAAACAGGTCATTTTGTTCATCTGCGGTTTTGTTTTAATTGTATAATTTTTTTTGAAATGGATCTTTTTTAATAGTATCGGTTATTTTTCAACGAAAGTATCCCAACAAAAGTAGTTTTTTAAACCCGAAAAAGTTTTTTCTATTGAGAAAATCTGAAATTTTGGATTTGATTCTATAGGAAGGGTCATTTCCTTCTTTGATCCTGCTTCGTTTGCAAGTCAATTAGTGAAAATCATTTCTTCGTGTTTTTGGGAAGATTTCTCCTGGAAGGCCGGTCAGGTTCCTTATTTCCTATATTTGAACCCACCCCTTTTTAATTTAAGCTTATGGAAAATTATTCCATTTGTATCGAAACCTGAAGTTCATCCAACAATGATCATTGCGGGATATGAATATTTTGGTGAAAAGCCCCTCAGAAATGTTTACCTCACCGGAATCGTACGGGATGCAAAGAGGAGAAAAATGTCCAAATCCCTCGGTAATTCACCCGTTTCTACAATGAAGGCATCACCCTGTAATTTGCCTTAATAAACATGAAAACTCCGTAGGCTGCCAATCCCAGGGCTATAATCCCCAGGATAATTGAGCCTGTCGTTGCCTGTTGTATCAGGTTGAAGGCTTCTTCAGTCCCTCCTGCCTGGGAAGGATCTGACCGAAGGGCCGCTCTGAGGAAAAGGAATCCGATCACTGCGATAACGATGCCTCGTGAGGTATATCCGGTTTTGCCAAAGATCTTTATGATATTTTTAACCCGTGAATCCAGTTGTTCACCCTTCAGCTTATCATCAAATTTCCCGCTATAAGCTCTGTAAAATTGCCAGATGGCTTTCCCGAAAAAGATCATTGCTATAATAATAACGGCCCATTTGCCCCAGCTTTTGTCAAGCAACTGACCAATAAATTGTTCCTGCTTACCTGATCCGCCATCACCTCCCGATCCCGAAAAGGCCATCGTAAACGCTGAACCTGCCACGAGAGTGTAAAAGAGACCGCTGAATGCATATCCTATTCTGCGCCAGACACCTTCATCCTCAGGATCCTTTATGGCCTGGATTCCTCGCCAGAAAACATAGCCCAATAGAATTAAGCCGGTCAATCCGAGTAATACCTTACCATAAGGCTGATTCAGTATAAACCCGAATGCGCCTTTTTTTCCGGTTACATTTCCCGCTCCGAGATTGAAAGCAGCAACCGCGGTAAGTATTCCGATTAGTACATATACCAAGCCTTTGGCTGCCATCCCGAAACGAGCATATTTCTTAAACCATTCCTGTTTATTTACCATAATATGTCTTATTGAGTTATAAATTAATACTTCAATCCATATGCCCCTCTTTTATCAGTGCAGGCAGTAACGCAAAATATCCGTCCTATCACCTCGTCGCCATAAAATCCAACAACACCAAGAACACTTTTGTTACATTATCTGAACAGCAACAATGTGAAAAAACCATGCAAGCCATAAACTTATCAAATTCCACCCTTGTTTCCGGTAAAATGGAATCTGCAGCAGGATGCAACAGGCACCCGGATCCCCTACTATGTCAGGATGCCCAGGGTAAGAGGCTTTAAGTTAAAAGGAAAGCTCCGCCCTGGGTCTGTGCAAAGGATATTTTCCTGGAGATGCTGTGCCGTTATGATGTCAAAGGAAATGTGGGTTGTATTTCAATGGCAAATTCGATAGTTAATTCAATTGATTATTCTACCGTTTACTTTCTAAGGAAAATGAGCTTCCCGGTAAGTTGTCAATTCTGATACCAAAAGTGGTTCTTTCGGAGGAGTATTGAAAAAGGGTTTTGAGCTATTTATAAGCATCTATAAACTTCTTGTCCAGCTTTTCGGAGTCCTTATATTTACTCCTCAAATCTTGAAGTTTTTCCTTTAAGGTTTTTACTATCCCCGCGTATTCATTGTCATTATATACATTGTGCAATTCCATGGGGTCATTTTTACGGTCATATAGTTCCCATTCATCTATGTCAAAATAAAAATGGATCAGTTTGTAATCCTCTGTGACGATGCCATAGTGGCGTTTAACCATGTGTACAGCCGGGTATTCATAGTAGTGGTAATAGACAGCATCTCTTTTCCATTCTTTGTCATTCCCTTTCAATAAGGGTAAAAGACTCTCTCCCTGCATATCATTCGGGGCATCAATTCCGGAGGCATCCAGTAAGGTTTGGGCAAAATCAAGGTTTTGTACCATTACATTTGAGACGGACCCGGGCTTTATGACCCCGGGCCATTTAATAAGTAAAGGGATTTTGAATGACTCATCATAGATGAAACGTTTGTCGAACCACCCATGTTCCCCAAGGTAAAAGCCCTGGTCGGAAGTATAGATGACTATTGTATTTTTAGAAAGTCCATTATTTTCAAGATAATCCAAAACTTTGCCAACACCATCATCAACCGCGGCTATTGATCCGAGGTAGTCCTGCATGTATCGCTGGTAACGCCAACGCATCAGGTCCGTGCTATCCATAAGCGGGAACCGGGCGGCAAATTCATGAATGATTGGTAGATAGACAGAATCCCACGCTGCTCTTTGTGTAGCATTCATCCTGCCGACCTCCCTTTTAAAAGCCAACTTGTCCCATCCATTAGTTTCCGGGATCCCAAGGCTGTCCATGATTTGAGGATAAACTTTCGAATCGCCCGCCCAATTCATGTGCTTCAGAATATTCATTTCTGCCGATTTTGCTGCGTTTCCTCTTCCTGAGTAATCATCGAACAATGTCGGAGGCTCAGGAAATGTTTTCCTGGTGAATTCCTTAAAATGACGAGGGGGAGGGAGCCACTCTCTGTGAGGGGCCTTTTGAAGGTACATCATCATAAATGGTTTCGACTTATCCCATTCCTGATCAAGCCAGTTAAGGACCATTTCGGTGATAATATCGGTGGTATATCCTTCAATTTGTATTTTGCCCTCATTTTTCGTGATGAAGTTTGGATTATAATAGCTTCCCTGTCCCGGAAGTATTTTAAACTGGTCGAATCCTTTCGGATTGTTCCCAAAGTGCAGCTTTCCAAAAAGGGCTGTTTGGTAGCCTTCATCCCGCATTATCTGAGGAAAGGTTATATTAGTTGTGTCGAAGGGCAAGCGATTATCAATTTTCCCGTTAATATGGCTATGCTTCCCGGTAAGGATAACTGCCCGGGAGGGTGCACAAATTGAATTTGTTACAGAAGCATTTGTGAATAACATTCCCTCATCTGCAATCCGGTCAATGTTCGGTGTTTCAATAAATTTATCATTATAAGCACTAATTGCCTGATAACCATGGTCATCAGCCATGATAAAAAGGATATTCGGCCTTTCGTGCACGGGCTCACCCCTCTCCTGGCAAGAACTGAGGAGACATCCCGATGCTAATAGTAAAGATGTTAACTTAAGATCCATTTTTGTTTCGAATTAATTTTGCGTATTATAGTTTCTTCGTTTCTTTGATTCTTTGATCGCGCTCCGTTTGCAAGTTAGTTATTGAAAATCATTTATACGAGGTTTTTGCAGAGATTTCTTGTGGGATGCCTGTCAGGGTGCCTTATTTCTATTATTTGAGCCCATTGCTTTTTATTGAAGCTTATGGAAGTTATTCAATTTATATTGAAACCTGAACTTCATCCAACAGTAAAAGTAAAACTCCATTGTAGCCGAAAATTTTATTAATTTTGCGATTGTTAAACAAAATTTTAATGGAAATCCCGGAAAACGACCATATAAATATGCCAAGTAGTGACTGGCAAATACAAAACCTTCCCCCAAAATATAATCCAGCCGATACCGAAGATAAATGGTACCGATATTGGATGGAAAACGGTTTTTTCAATGCTGATCCCGACGAAAGGGAGTCCTATTGTATCGTAATACCCCCCCCCAACGTAACCGGTGTCCTGCATATGGGCCACATGCTCAACAACACTATACAGGATATCCTGGTAAGAAGGGCGCGGATGCTGGGGAAAAATGCCCTATGGGTGCCCGGGACCGATCATGCCTCTATTGCTACTGAGGCCCGGGTGGTGGCCAAATTGAAAGAGGAAGGGATCGAAAAGAAAGACCTCTCGAGGGACGAATTTTTGAAACATGCTTGGGAGTGGACAGAAAAGCATGGAGGGATCATACTGGAACAGCTCAAGAAACTTGGAGCCTCTTGTGATTGGCGCCGGACCAAATTTACCATGGATGAGGAACTTTCCGAAAGCGTGATAAAGGTTTTTGCCGATTTACACCATAAAGGATTAATATACCGGGGCGTACGAATGGTAAATTGGGACCCTCAGGCTAAAACCGCGGTTTCCGATGAAGAGGTCAATTACAGGGAGGTAAAATCCAAGTTGTATTATGTACGTTATCAGATTGAAAATGAAAATGACTTTATTACCATCGCTACCACGAGACCTGAAACTATTCTGGGCGATACCGCGGTTTGTGTGAATCCCAATGACGAAAGGTTCCGGCGTTTCCACGGAAAGAAGGTCCTTGTCCCTTTGCTTAACCGGCCGGTTCCATTAATCATTGATGAATATGTAGACATGGAATTCGGGACAGGAGCATTGAAAATAACCCCTGCTCATGATGAGAACGATTACCAGCTTGGGATCAAACATAAGCTGGAAAGTATCGACATTTTTAACGATGATGGTACACTTAATGAAAGAGCAGGACTTTTCGCAGGGGAGGATCGTTTTGTTGTCCGGAAAAAAATTGAGAAATCCCTGGCGGAAAGCAACAACCTGGTCAAAGTTGAAGAATATTTTAATAAAGTAGGTTTTTCTGAACGGACAGATGCAGTTATTGAACCGAAATTATCCATACAATGGTTTTTAAGGATGAAGGATCTCGCGAAACCTGCCCTGGAGAGTGTAATGAACGATTCGGTGAAGCTACATCCCGCGAAATTTAAAAACACCTACCGGCACTGGATGGACAATGTTAAGGATTGGTGTATCTCAAGGCAACTATGGTGGGGCCATCGCATCCCTGTCTGGTATTATGGGGAGAATCCAGGATTGGAGGATTATGTAGTGGCGTTGAATGAAGAGGAGGCACTTACCCTTGCAAGGAAAAAATCAGGAAATAACGCTTTGAAAATTCAGGAGATGCATCAGGACGAGGATGTCCTGGATACCTGGTTTTCTTCCTGGTTGTGGCCTATTTCGGTTTTTAATGGTATCAACGAGCCAGATAACAAGGATATGAAGTACTTTTATCCCACGGACGATCTGGTTACCGCACCTGAAATCCTTTTTTTCTGGGTAGCACGGATGATCATTGCCGGGTATGAATACTCCGGGGAAAAGCCATTTAAGAATGTCTATCTCACCGGTATTGTAAGGGACAGCCTGAGGCGAAAAATGTCTAAATCCCTTGGTAATTCACCCGATCCCTTAGATTTGATCAAAAAATACAGTGCTGACGGGGTCCGGGTTGGAATGCTGCTTTGTAGTCCCGCCGGAAACGACCTTTTATTTGATGTTAACCTCACCGAACAGGGAAGGAATTTTGGAAATAAAATATGGAACGCATTTCGGCTGGTTAAAGGTTGGGAAGTAAAAACAGATATTCCACAACCAGATTCATCAGCCCTTGCCATCAAATGGTTCCAATCAAGATTAAATGAATATATCGGGCTGATTGAAGTGCATTATGAACATTATAAATTATCTGAAGCATTGATGTCCCTGTATAAATTGTTTTGGGACGATTTTTCTTCCTGGTACCTTGAATCGGTAAAACCTCCTTTCGGACAGGCAATTGATACCATAACCTACAAAGAAACCCTGATATTTTTTGAAAAGCTCATCGCTCTGCTTCATCCATTCATGCCCTTCATCACTGAAGAAATCTGGCAGCTTCTTCGCACGCGAAAAAAGGGGGAAAGCATTATGATTTCGTCGATGCCTCGTGCCCATTCATTTGATAAAGGACTAATTGAAGAATACGAAACGCTTAAGCAGGTGATCACTGCTGTCAGGAACCTCAGGAATGAAAAGTCGCTTTCGCCCAAGGAAGCCCTTTCCCTCTATTACATTGTTGCCGATGGGGCTTATATTGATACTTTCAATCCTGTTTTACAAAAGCTTGCGAACCTGAACTCCATTTCCGAAGCTGAAGAAAAGCCTGACAGTGCCGTTTCTTTCATGATCAAAACCACTGAATATTATGTTCCTCTGGAAGGTAAAATAAATGTTGAGGAGGAGTTGAAAAAGCTAAATACGGAACTTGAATATACTCGGGGCTTTTTGAGTTCCGTGATGAAAAAGCTATCCAATGAACGGTTTGTGGCCGGAGCTCCGGCAGAGGTAATAGAACGGGAGAATAGCAAGAGGGTGGATGCGGAAAGTAAAATCAGTTCACTGGAAAAGCAAATCGCTGAGTTGACTTTAAAAAAATAAAGCTAATTTAACATAGTTATAACCAAAGATGAAATATATTACCGGATTAATTCTTTTATCAGGATTGTTGATGCACTGCGGAGTACGAGCTAACAAAATTTCATCTGCCGCCAGCCAAAAACAGCCCAATATTATATTTATACTAACCGACGACCTTGGATATGGGGATATGGGGGTTTTTTATCAAAATAGACGCAGAGACATAAATGACCCTGCCGAACCCTGGACTCGTACTCCGAACCTGGATCAACTGGCCAGTGTAGGAGCCACGTTGGTGAGTCATTATACCAGTGCGCCGGTTTGCGTTCCTGCCCGTGCCTCTTTACTATCCGGTTTGACACAGGGGCATACAAATATCCGAAACAATCAGTTCGACAAAGCTATCGAGGATAACCATACCATTGGAAATGTACTTCAGAAGGCAGGATATACCACGGCAGCATTTGGAAAATGGGGTCTGCAGGGCGACCCGCGCTGGGATATGGATGGGGATTTATGGCCAGCCACACCAACAAAAAGAGGGTTCGATTATTTTTATGGATACATGCGCCATGAAGATGGACACGAACATTATCCGAAAGAGGGGCTTTACCGGGGAGCCAAAGAAGTTTATGAAAATGATCAGGAGGTTTCCAGGGATCTTGATAAGTGCTATACATGCGATCTCTGGACTGCAGCAACAAAAAAATTCATTTTAGATCATGTGAAAGAGAAAGGAGCCGATAAACCATTCTTTGTATACCTTGCTTATGATACACCGCATGCAGTTTTAGAATATCCCACACAGGCTTATCCTTCTGGTGGGGGTATAGATGGAGGCATACAGTGGATTGGGAAAGCAGGAAATATGATTAATACCGCTTCGGGTGAAATAGATTCCTGGGTACACCCCGATTATGCATCTGCCAGATATGATGATGATAACAACCCTTCCACAGCTGATGTTCCCTGGCCGGATACTTATAAACGTTATGCCACCTCAACCCGCAGAATTGATGACGGTGTGGGTGACATAATACATCTCTTAAAAGATCTTAATATTGATTCGAATACCATTGTGGTATTTACTTCTGATAATGGTCCTTCCCTTGAATCTTATCTTCCGGAAAATTATGTGCCATATAGTCCTGAATTCTTCAACAGTTTTGGCCCGTTTGATGGTGTAAAGAGAGATTGTTGGGAAGGGGGTGTAAGAGTTCCGGCAATCATTTCATGGCCTGGAAAAATAAGCGTTCAAACTATTACAACTCCCATTGCCATATATGACTGGCTTGCAACTTTCTGTGATGCTGCTGGTTATCCGGCTCCTGCCAGTACCGATGGCATATCCATATTGCCTGCATTGACAGGAAAAGGAAAACAGGAAAAGGGTTTAATTTATATTGAATATGATCAGAAGGGAACTACACCGAACTTTGCGGAATTTGATCCTCAACACCGGGGCCGCAGAAGGAATCAGATGCAGCTTATTCGTTTTAATGAATATCTCGGAGTGCGTTACGATATAAGGGAACACAGCGACAATTTCGAGATTTATAATATTGTAAATGACCCAAAGGAAGTTAATAACCTGGCAGGCAAACCTGGAATGGAAGCATTGCAACAGCAGATGAAAGACAAGGTTCTGCAAGTCCGTATGCCTAACCCAACGGCTAAAAGGCCATACGATAATGAACTTGTTTCCTCTGTTAAAATTGACAAGCCTGTTGCCGGGGTAGAATGGCAGGGATTCGAAGGATCATATCCCTGGATTCCTCAGGTAAACAAATTAGCAACATCTTCTCATGGGATTGTCAAAAATATTTCTATTGAAGAGACGGGCTTTAAAAAAGAAGGAATTATATATTTTCAGGGCTATATTGATATCCCTGAAGATGGGGAATATACTTTTTTTATTTCAGCAGATAACAGTACGGTTTTTCGGATCCATGATATAAAGGTAATTGATGATGATTATGGTTACAGCGGAGTAGAACGTAGGGGTAGCTTGCTATTAAAAGAAGGTCTACATCCTTTCAGGCTTTACTATAAAAACTCGGAAGCTAAGAATCATTTTCTCAAATTCGAATGGCAGGGGTCAGAAACTAAGGAGGTAGTACCGGATAATCTTTTTTTTAAGTAATAACCCATTAAGAATGCTTTTGCTTCCCAGAAGAATGCAATCAAATATTCGTTTGAATTAAAGGGATTAGGAAACCTTAAAGAGAGAAACGCCACTCAATAAAACTTGAATTCTAAGTTATATGAAAGATTTCAAATTCAAAAGTTCCATTTTTATCATTTTTTTATTTTCAACAGCTATCATAAGTGGGTGCACACAGAATAATTATAAAAATGATAAACCACCGAACATCCTGTTTTGCATTGCAGACGATGCTTCCTGGCAGCACATGAGTGCTTATGGAAAAGTGAAATGGGTGAACACTCCCGGCTTTGATCGGATTGCTCAGGAAGGATTGTTATTTACTCAGGCTTTTACTCCCAACGCAAAATGTGCTCCTTCCCGGTCGGCCATATTGACTGGCCGAAACTCATGGCAATTGGAAGAAGCAGCAAATCATGTTCCCTATTTTCCGGCTAAATTTACCAGTGTTGTGGAGTCACTGGACAAACATGGATATGAGGTTGGTTATACCGGGAAAGGTTGGGCTCCCGGCGAACCCGGAACCATCAATGGCAATCCTCGCTTATTAACAGGGCCTCAATACAATGATATTAAAACTGAGACTCCTACAAAAAATATGTCTTCTGTGGATTATGCTGCCAACTTTGAAGTATTTCTAAAGGGAAAACCGAAGGATAAGCCATTTTTCTTTTGGTATGGATCCCATGAGCCTCACCGGAAATATGACTATGGATCAGGAATCGAAAAAGGGGAAAAGAAATTGTCAGATATTGAGCAGGTACCTCCCTTTTGGATCGATAATGACATTGTGCGCACAGATATGCTCGACTATGCATATGAAATAGAATATTTTGATCTACATATCCAACGAATGCTCGATATTTTAGAAAAAGCGGGTGAATTGGAAAATACGGTTGTTTTTGTAACCTCAGACAATGGGATGCCCTTCCCCAGGATTAAAGGTCATGTTTACGAATTTGATAACCATTTGCCCTTAGCAATTATGTGGAAAAATTATATTGTCAACCCGGGCAGAAAAATAACAGATTATGTTAGTTTTATTGATTATGCCCCGACATTTTTGGAACTCGCCGGGATCAATCAGAAAGACAGCAAGATGCAGCCCATTACGGGCAGTTCATTATTGAATATACTTAATTCACAGTCAGGAAGTAAAATTGATTCATCACGCGATCATGTGCTTCTGGGCCGTGAGAGGGAAGATGTGGGAAGACCGGGAGATGTGGGTTACCCCGTTCGTGCTATCATTGCGGACAACTTTGTCTATAGCCGGAATTATGAGCCCGACCGCTGGCCTTCAGGAAATCCGGAAACAGGATATATGGATACCGATGGCAGTCCTACTAAAACTGCATTGCTGGAAGCAAAAAGAAAAGGCGAGTATACCCGTCTCTGGCAATTATCTTTTGGGAAAAAAGCAGGGGAAGAGCTTTATCAGATAGATAAAGATCCCTATTGCATGAATAATCTGGCCACAGATCCTGCTTTCGAGGGAATAAAGGATAGCCTGAAAATGCACATGGAAAACGAACTTAAGGAACAGGAGGATCCAAGAATGTTTGGACAGGGTGCAATATTTGACCATTATCCCTATGCACAGCCAAGGGTTAAAGGATTTTATGAGAGGTATATGAAAGGGGAAAAAATGGCTACGGGATGGATTAACGATTCGGATTTTGAAAACGATTCTCTGGAATATAATGATTGACTTAGTGATTAAAAGGCGGCGCATATTTTAACCATACCTGCCGGGTCCAGGACGGATCACATTTCTGCTTTCCGGGATATGATGCCTACTTTTGCCGATTTGGCAGGGATTGAAAATGAGTTGCCGAATGATGGGATTTCAATCTATCCATTGATCACCGGAAAAGCGAGCCAACAAAAAGAGCATGATCATGAAATCTTAAAATCCAAAACAATGAAAACAAAAATTTTCTTATTAAGTTTTTTATGTTTATTAAATCTACAGATAAATATTAATGCACAGAAAAAAGTTTGCCTTGCAGTTAATCCGCCAATGGGTTGGAATAGCTGGGATTGGTTTGGGAAGCAGGAAATAAACGAACAAATTGTAAGGGAAGTGATAGATGCTATAGTGAACGAAGGTTTGGCCGAAGCCGGGTATAACTATGTAATTGTTGATGGAGGGTGGAGAGATACCCAACTTGGGCCGAATGGTCAATTGCTTGCTCATCCTGTTAAATTCCCCAATGGGATAAAACCGCTTGCTGATTATGCCCACTCAAAGGGGCTTAAGTTCGGCGTACATACGGTGCCCGGTACCCATGATTGCGGAGGAGACTCTGTTGGCGGATTTAACAGGGAGGAAATTCATATAAAACAATTTGTTGATTGGGGTCTGGATTTCGTGAAAGTTGATCTTTGCAGACAAACCGATGATCCATGCTTGGGTTGTGAAAAAAACAAAGGTGGCTGGAGCGAACAAACCATAAAAGATACCTATCTCAAATGGAGTCGGTTATTGAATAATTGTGGAAGAGATATTTTTTTTAGTATAAGCGCTTATAAATACCGGGACTGGTATCCGGCCTACTGCAACATGGCAAGAAGTACTGGAGATATAAAAGCCCGGATTCACAAGGGAGGAGCTTATTTTAACTCTCCCAAAAGGGTTAATAAAGGTTTTCTGAGTGTGATGGCCATTGCCGAGTTCAATAACCAGTCAGCTGATGCTGCGGGGAATGGTTTCTGGAATGATCCCGACATGATGGTCATCGGGGAACAGGGCCTTTCTCCTGAAGAACAGATTTCACATTTTGCTTTATGGTGCTTAATGACTTCCCCACTTATGCTGGGAAATGACCCAAGATCAATGACACAGGTCGAGAAGGAGCTGATTCTTAATCGGGAAATGATCGCGATTAATCAGGACCCCTTCGAACAGGGAAAATTGATAAAAAATACCGATGGGGTACAGATATGGCTTAAAAATCTCTCAAATGGTAACAGAGTCATACTTCTTTTAAACCTTGATGAGAAAGGAAAAAGGGATATTAGCCTAAATTTAAAGGAAATAGGAGTGAATGGTAGTATCAATGTCAGGGATGTCATACATCATCAGGATCTGGGAATTTTTGACAAGGAGATTACCCAAACTGCAGATACAAATCAATGCTGGCTTCTTTTATTGTCGGAATAGAGTTCATTCTAAACCTCATAAGAAGCAGGCTGAACCGATGTGCCAATCCCCTGAAGGTTTTCGTCTATAAAAGAACCTTAACCAGTTATGATCAGGGTGCCAGCCTCTTATTCTGCCAGTTCCCTGCCCTTTTTTCATAGACAATTCTGTCGTGTAACCTTGATTCCCTTCCCTGCCAGAACTCAAAATAATCGGGAACCACCAGATAACCACCCCAATATTCGGGACGGGGAATAGTGCGGGACTTAAATTCAAGTTCAGCCTCCCGAAACCTGCTTTCCAGAAACTGTCTGTCAGGTATTATACTGCTTTGTTCTGATGCCCAGGTAGCAATCTGACTTTGCCTTGGCCGTTGGGCAAAATATGCATCTGAGACATCCGGAATCATTTTTTTTACCTTGCCTTCAATCCGGATCTGTCTTTCCAAGACCGGCCAAAAAAAAAGCAGGGCAAGATTAGGGTTTTCCTCCAGCTCTTTAGCTTTACGGCTACTGTAATTTGTGTAGAAACTAAACCCTTCGGATGAAAAATCCTTGAGAAGCACTGTGCGCGAGGAAGGTCTATTATTCCCAGAGCATGTCGAAACGATCATCGCCGTAGGATCGGGTATGCCCGATTCCATTGCTTCTTCAAACCAGGTCCTGAATTGTTCAACCGGATTGGCTGATAAGGTATCCTCGTTTAAATGGCATCGGCGGTAATCCCGTCTGTTTTCGCTTATTTTCATGGAAAAGTTTATAAAGGTACCATTCTAAAAACCGGACTCGCCACCCTGCATATTCAAACTCCCCATTAATTCTCCGCTTTAAGGCTCAGGTCGAGACTTTTTATCTGGTGTGTGAGTGCGCCCACCGAGATATAATCTACACCACTGGCAGCGTATTCCTTCATAGTATCCATGGTAATTCCCCCAGAGGCTTCCGTCCTGGCCTTTCCATCGATTAACTTTACCGCTTCATGACATAATTCCGGACTAAAATTGTCAAGCAGTATTCTTTGTACTCCCCCCTGGGAAAGAATTTTTTCCACATCCTCCAGGTTTCTTGCTTCAACCTCAATTTCAAGGTCTTTGGATTGTTCCAGTAGGTAAGCTTTGGCTTTCCGGATAGCATGTTCGATCCCGCCCGAAAAATCAATGTGATTGTCCTTGATGAGGATCATATCAAAAAGTCCTGCCCGGTGGTTCTCTCCTCCGGCGATACGGACCGCCTCCTTTTCAAGGAAACGCAAGCCAGGGGTGGTCTTGCGGGTGTCGAGGATTTTGGTTGGATAGCCTTTGATTATGTCCACATATTTTTTGGTTTGAGTGGCAACCCCGCTAAGGCGTTGAATGAGGTTGAGGATCAGGCGTTCGGTTTGAAGGATGGATCTTACCCTGCCGGTAACTGAAAATGCAATATCCCCCGGATGGATTAAGCTGCCATCCTTTATAAAGACTTGCATCTTCATATCCTTATCAAAATGTTTATAGACTTTTGAAGCAATCCCTATCCCTGCAATTACCCCTTCTTCCTTGACCAGGAGATTTGCTTTCCCGGTAGCCTCTTCGGGGATGGTCGATAAGCTTGTATGATCGCCGTTTCCAATATCTTCTGCAAGCCAGATTTCTATCGATTTATCCAGTAATTCCTTAAAATGTGGATGCATTGCCCTTTTCGATTTTTAGTAAATGAATAAGATCTTTCCCATCGAATTTCTTGAAAAATATATTGACACGATAGTTACCCGTGCTGGTTTTTAGATCACCTATAATGAATTTTGAATCCTTTTTCTCGCTTTCAAATTTCATTACAAAGGAGACCGGGGGATTGTCCCTGAAAAACCCGCGCATAATTTCTTTTGCCTGGGTCTGGCTTGGATCGTATTCTTTATCAAAAATGCTTAGCTTTATCCTGCTGTTAAAGTGTCCTGACAATAAATCGGCATTCCCGGTGCTGAAAGCGGTGTTGATATCGCTGGTTATTTGAGAGAAAAGAGGTCCGGAAATGCTTATCGCGAAAAAGAAAAGGAATATCTTTATGTTTTTTATCATGTCAAAAATTTATAGAATATCGCCGCTAAGGTACTAATTTTATGCCAAATTGTTATTTTGGTCTGATTGCACGAAGAAATAGCAGAGGAGAATCTTTAAAAAAGTAAGCGCTGATGCCCTTTTATCCGGAAAACCAGAAAAAAAGGGAATTGAGACGCGTCGGATAGTCTTTTTTACATCATAAAAAACCATGAAAATTACGATTATCTTTACCGGTAAGACTAAATTCAAATACCTCGACGAGGGTATCAGGGAATATTTATCCCGGCTGAAACATTATCTGCCTGTTGATCTTATTATTGTCCCGGATATCAGGAATACTAAAAATATGTCAATTGAAGAGCAAAAATTCAGAGAAGGAGAAAGGATAAAAGGGATGATCCCTTCCCATACGGATATAATTCTCTTTGATGAGAATGGAAAAGAATATTCCTCTGTAGATTTTTCCGGTTTTTTAAATGAGAAAATGAACATGGGGCGTGATATTTGTATGGTCGCGGGCGGTGCTTATGGTTTTTCAGAAGAAATTTACGAAATAGCCCATGGAAAGATTTCTTTATCCAGGATGACCTTCTCTCATCAGATGGTTCGCCTGATTATTGTTGAGCAGATTTACCGGGCCTTGACTATTATCCGGGGAGAGCCTTATCATCATGAATAGATTTCATTATTTACCCTAACAAAAACCCATCGGGTGATGAAGGAGAAAACCAGCTTTTTTTTCCGTAAACAATTTTGGATACCCTTGCTTATCCTGTTTCTTTTGGTTGTGTCCATTTCCTACGAACGCAATGTTTCCAAACTGGCCTTCACTGACGAGGATATTGAAGATTTTCAATCTGTTTTTAATCAGAAGGAGAGACAATTGGAACTCCTGTTTTCCCAGGTTGAATCCATACTTAAGGATTCCTCAATCAATGCAATTTCCTCTTTTCCATATAGTTGGTACCGTCTTAAGGAAAATGAAGGACTTATCCTTTTTCTTTATAGGGCCGACAGTCTTTTTTACTGGAGCGATAATAGTCTCAGTCTGCCTTCGAATGTCGGAAAAGTTCCACCCGGCGAATTGGTGAGATTGGGAAATGGTATTTACTCCAAAAAGGGTTTTTCCACGAAAAATATCAGAGGATACGGTTTAATTTTAATTAAAACGGAATACCCTTACGAGAATAAATTCCTAAAAAATCATTTTCAGGAGGATTTTCATGCTTCATCGGATATCAAAATCGTCCAGCAGATGAAAAACCGGAAAAATGAGGTTAATAATCTATCCGGACAATATCTTTTTTCACTCGATACCCGGCAGGCTGAACATCAACACCAGTCAGGAAAAATTATTTGTCTTGTCCTTTACCTGGTTTGCATTTCTCTTTTTTTAATGTACATGTACCTCATTGTAAAAGGTGCTTCCTTAAGGAAGAAAAACCTTATCCTTCTCCTGTATATACCTCTTTTTGCCCTGTTATATTATGCCTTTATCTGGTTCCGGCTGCCGGAAATCCTTTTTGATATCCCTCTATTTTCTCCTGCAAAGTACGCTTATTCAGCGATTTTACCTTCATTGGGCGATCTTTTGATTTTATCTGTATTGGCCTTCTTCCTGGCCTATATATTTTATCTGGAATTTAAGCTCCGGACATCAAAAACTGAAGCACAACCTGGTGTTAAGAATGGCCCAATATTTATATTCTCTCTCGCGCTGCTCCTGATCTATTTCTTCAATGCCTTTATTTTCCGCAGCCTTATACTCGATTCCTCTATCTCTTTTGAGACCTATAAAGTTCTGGATATAACGATCTATACCTTTATCGGGTTCCTGGTACTCATCCTTTTATTTGCCACATTCGGCATACTTGCGGATAAAATCTTCCGGATCATAAGCCAAACCGGCAATAAAACCAAGGCCAAAAGACTTCTTTACCTGCTTTGCCTCATTTTTGCCCTCCCGGTGTTCTTTCCCGGCGCAGTTAACATAACTATTGAAACAGCGGTTTTTTACACAATTTTTCTGGTTTTTATTTATTATTTCCGTTTCGAAAGAAGAAAACCCTACCGCTTCTCTACATTCGTTGTTTTTGTCCTGTTCTTTTCAGTTTTTAGCGTATATGAAGTGGTGAAATATTCTGAATTTAAGCATCTTTCAGAGATGAAAATGTTCGCGGTGAACCTTTCTACAGAACACGATCCGGTAGCTGAGCTCCTCCTTGAGGATATCGATAAAAAAATGAAGCAGGATACGATTCTTGAGACCATTATCCGTCAGCCTGATTTTGATTTCAAGGACTTGTATGCCTATGTCCAGCGCAACTACTTCAGCGGTTATTGGGATAAGTATGATCTTCAGCTAACTTTATGTAACCCAAAAGACAGTGTTTTTGTAAGTCCCCCGGAAAACACCTGGTATCACTGCTATAATTTCTTCTATGAGTATATTATGGAGGATGGGACACAGGTACCCGGGACAGATTATTATTTTCTCGATAACCTCAATGGGAGGATCAGTTATTTTTCATCCATCGGGTTTGAGGTGGGGACTAAAAATGAGGTGAGCCTGTTTATCGAACTGGATTCCAGACTTATTTCAGAAGGACTGGGTTATCCGGAATTGCTTCTGGAAGATAACATGACCGATTCGTATGGGAATTATTCTTACGCGAAATACCATAATCACAGGCTTATTACGAGCATGGGGGACTTCGCCTATGCCATGTCTATCGTACCTTATACCCAGGGCCGCGAGGGTTTTGAATCCATTAAGTACGACAGGTACGATCACAAGATATATCATGTCGATTTCTCAAATACCATTATTGTCAGTAAACCTTCACTCTTCTGGATAGATCTTCTCATTTCGTTTTCGTATACTTTCATCTTTTATTTCATTATCCTTATTGTACTGCTTGCTATAACCAGGATTATCCCTTTTTCTTTGCGTTTCCGTTGGGATTTTAAGAATAAAATCCAGATCGCGATGACCTCACTGCTTCTTATTTCACTTGTGCTTATTGGAGCGGGTACCGTCTATTTTAGCATAAAACAGTACAAAAACCGGCAAATTGAAATCCTTAACGAGAAAATGCAGTCTGTATACGTTGAATTGACGCACAAACTGGAATTTGAAACTGATCTACACTCCTGGACTGCCCAGGGTTATTACCATCTCAATGAATTGTTGCAGAAATTTTCAAATGTTTTTTATTCTGATATTAACCTTTATGATGAAAAGGGTCAGCTTCTGGCCACTTCGAGACCCGAGATTTTTGAAAAGGGGCTGATAGGGGAAAAAATGAATGCCTTGGCCTATCGGGAAATGGCTATCAACCACCGCTCCGAGTACATACATAGTGAATCGGTAGGCAAGCTGAATTATTTATCATCATATGTTCCCTTTGTGAATAGTGACAATAAATTGCTCGCTTACCTTAACCTTCCCTATTTTTCCCGTCAGGATGAACTGACTCGTGAGGTCACCAATATATTAGTCGCTATCATAAATATTGTGGTCATACTTTCACTGCTCAGTTTCACAATAGCAGTATTTCTTTCGAACAGGATAACCCATCCCCTAAGGCTTCTTCAGGAAAATCTTGCAAGAATAAGCCTTAGTGAGAAAAATGAAAGGATAAGCTATTCAGGAAATGACGAAATTGGGAATTTGGTCCGTGAGTATAATCAGATGGTTGAACAACTGATTTACAGTGCGGAATTATTGGCCCGGTCAGAAAGGGAGTCTGCCTGGCGGGAAATGGCCAAGCAGATAGCACATGAAATTAAAAATCCGCTGACCCCAATGCGCCTTGGGATTCAGCATCTGCAACGATTATGGGGAAAGCAGGGAAAAGATAGCGATGAGCAATCAGCAAGGATTATGAAAACCTTCCTGGAACAGATTGAAAACCTTTCTTCTATCGCCACCGAATTTTCCAATTTTGCCAAAATGCCTCTGGCAAATAATGAAAAAGTGAATCTTCATTCGGTGATTGAGGATACCGTCAGCTTGTTTTCAGAATATGAGAATACCGCCATTGAAGTGGATCCCCTCCTCAAGAAAGAAATGTATGTTTATGCTGACAAGGAGCAGCTTAACAGGGTATTCATTAACCTGATAAAAAATGCGATCCAGTCAATTCCAGATGACAGGGAAGGATTAATTACAATACAAGCAGAGATTAAGAGCGGCCACGTTACGATTATGGTGGAGGATAATGGAAAAGGAATTGAGGAGGACATACGCGGGAGGCTTTTTCAGCCAAACTTTACCACTAAAAGCAGTGGAATGGGTTTAGGACTGGCCATCTCCCAGAATATTGTCCGCAATGCCGGAGGGCGGATTTATTATCAAACCGAAACGGGAAAAGGCACCAGGTTTTTTGTCCTTTTACCCTTATTAAAATAGAATGTTTCTATAAGAAATCCGAACCTTTTAGAGGATTCTACGTATTTATTTTATTAATCCTGGAATGCTTTTCCACTTAGTCCAAAAACGTGAACCGGAATACTCTTCATAAGAGCCTGTTTATTATTATTACCCTCTTACTTTCAGGTACCCTGATTTCCTATGCCCAAACTGAAGTGAACGGTGCTTTGGTAAAATATGCCAGAATCGATTCCATTCATGCTCTGGATAAGAACAATGTGGATTCTCTCTTCGTGGACAGTTCAGCAGGGTTTTCTGTAGGCGATACCGTGTTGGTTTATCAAAGTATCGGGGCTAATCCGAATGGGCCGGAAGACAGTGGGTCAGGAGAGGTCCAGGATTTATATCACACCGGAAAATATTCCATTGTTAAAATCCAGGAAATTGTAAACAAGCTGGTGATCCTGAATACCATCCTCCCGAATTTTTACCAATACCAAATGGGGGAATCGGGACAGATGGTGAAGGTAATTTCTTATGATAAAGCAGGTTTATCCTCCTCTTTCGATTTTCCCAGCTGGGATCCGTTAACCAGGAAGGGCGGGATTTTCCCGATCATAGCGGGGAAAAAACTCATTCTGGATGCGGACATAAAGGCAGATGGGAAGGGTTTTCACGGGGCAGTTCCTGAGGGAGATTACGCGGGCGCCTGTTCGTCAGTGGATACCGCTTTCCGTCAAAAATATTACATTTTGGCCTCTGATACTGCGGGTTTAAAGGGCGAGGGTATTGCGAGTCCCTTTTTCCCCTGGAAGTACGGTTATGGTTTTTCAGCCAACGCAGGTGGCGGCGGCAGTGGGAAATTTTCAGGAGGTGGCGGCGGTGGAAATGCCGGTCAGGGTGGCAAGGGAGGCAATGAAAGTTCTTCCTGTCCCAATGCCGGCGATTTGGGGGGTGAGGGTGGCCGCTTACAAGGTAGTTTTTTCTCCAATAATCCGGTGGAATTTGGATACAACCGCTTATTTTTTGGCGGGGGCGGGGGGACGGGAACGCTCGATAATGGAAATAACCGGCTTGCGACAGCCGGGGGAAATGGGGGAGGAATTATCATCATAATAGCCGATACCCTGGTCGGAAACGGACATATTTTATCATCTAATGGCATCTCGGTGGCGGGAACAGCCTCTGCCGGAGCGGGCGGGGGTGGGGCAGGTGGAACCCTTGTATTGGATGTTAATCATTATATTGGAAACCTGAGTCTCGAGGTAAAAGGGGGAAAAGGGGGAAATGCCGCCAGTACTCCCGATACCACCGGCCCTGGCGGTGGAGGCGGTGGAGGTGTTATCTGGCATAACATGACAACCCTGCCAGGAAATGTATCAAAAATAATTGCCCCGGGTGACAGGGGTATCGTTGCGGGTCAGATTACAGGAAGTGCCTCCAGCGGGTCACCCGGTATTGTGATAAATAATCTAAAGGTTCCGGTGAATGGGTTTATTCTGAATTTCATGCCCGATGCTCAAACCGTATGTGAAGGCATTGTGCCGGATCCTCTGATGGCTTCTCCTGCCCGCGGAGGTTCAGGTTCTTTCACCTATAAATGGTTGAAAAGCACAGGCACTTTTATCACCTGGGAGGATGCAGACGGTATAAACACCGGCATTACTTATCAGCCTGCTGCACTATCACAGACAACCCGTTTTAAACGCGTGGTAAACGATGGTGTCTTAAGAGATACCAGCTTTTATGTGACCATACATGTACATCCTAAAATTGAAAATAACGATTTCATTGTTTCAGACACGGTATGCCAGTTTGATTCTCCCGGAACCCTCGTTCCGGCGGGAACTATTGCTGGAGGTTCCGGGCCCTATAACTATCGCTGGACTGAAAGTCCGGATACCCAATCCTGGACCGATGCCAGCGGGATTTTCTCCCAGTCTTCCTATAGTGTACCTTCACTGGCCGATACTATCTATTATCGCCGCATAGTTTATTCTGGTACCTGCACAGATACCAGTAACCTCATCACCATAAATGTCCTTGGCCAGGTAAGCAACAACCTGATTGGGGCCTCTCAGGAAGTATGCCACAATCAGGTTCCCGATCCTTTGACTGGTTCCGCGCCGGTTGGTGGACTTCCCGGGGATAAACGTTACCTCTGGCAGTTTAATGAGGGTTCTGCCTGGGTAAATTCGGTTACAAGCAGCGATTTTTCTCCCTCAGCTTTATCCAATGGCAGCTATGAATATAGAAGAATTGTGTTCTCAGGACAAAGCAATGAATGCATCGACACCTCAAATATTGCAACTATTATTTCGTGGCCAACGGTTACAAATAACGATCTCATAAACAACGATTCAACAATATGCGCCGGGCTTCCTTCTGTATTATTATCTGGTACCCAGCCCGGACAGGGAAGTGGAAATTATAAGTATGTCTGGGAAACAGGAAACACCTCATCAGGACCCTGGCTTGCCGCAGAGGCAGTATTTACAAATACGCCCTATCAGCCAGGATCCCTGAACAACAGCAAATGGTTCCGACGGGTGGTTTACTCCGGAGCAGACGATGCCTGCTCTAATACAAGCTCAGTAATTAAGCTGAATGTCCTTCCGGAAATTTCGGGCAACAATATCTCCTCCAATCAATTGGTATGTGAAGGTATCGTGCCACAGCCCCTTGAAGGAGGAATCATTTCCGGAGGAAATGGATCGGGGAGTTACAGTTATAACTGGCAAATACGCAACTTTGGGAATCAGGATTATAATGATGTACCAGAAACAGGCACCGAAGCAATTTACAATACTCCCACCCTGTCCGACTCTTCGGAGTTCAGGAGGATTATTACCTCCGGACCCTATTCCACCTGCAAGGATACAAGTAATTCCATTCTGATATCGGTTCTTCCCCGCATTGAGAATAATACCATTCAGGGGCCACTGCTTAAAGAAGTATGTTTAGAGGAAAATGTCTCTCTGCAGGCCGGAGAAATTAGCGGAGGAATTGGAATCGCGGATTATACCTGGGAAGTTAGCACTAATGGAGCGGATTGGACGGATGCACCCGGAAATAATAATTTTAGCATCTATACCAGCGAAATGTTGTTGTCCCCGATGTATTTCCGACGGCTTGCCCAATCTTCAGTATGCAGTGATGTTTCTGAACCAGTTTTTGCCGATACGCTATCCCTCCCGCAACTTACTTCCATGGAGCTTTCAGCGGATTCAGTTTGCCACCTGGAGAAGGGCTTCCATATAAGGTTAAGCATCAAAGATGGAGCACCGGCATACTCCGTGGCACTCAATAACGGGATAGATGGCTCCGACATCCAGACCACGGGATTAAGCCCCATCGATTCGGTATATTTTTCAACATTCCCTTCCGCCCGATTGGACTATAACTTTACGATCAGTTCAATTACAGATATGAAGGGTTGTAGCGCTAAGGTCGGGAACATTGCTCCTTTTAACAGGAAACTTGCCCTGTTTCCGGATGCTGTGCCCGTGATATTATTGGATGAAAATACTAAAATTTGTGATAATCAATTAAATATAAATGCAAATAAAGATATTGCGGACGATTTTTGGTGGACAATTGATAATCAGGGAATTCTAATTGCGGAACCGGACAAGCTCAATACAGTTGCCCAGGTGCCTGCTGATTTTGATAAGCGGCAGGGTTGGCTGAAGTTCCATGCAACCTCTCCTGGGTGCAAATCGATTTCGGGATACAAGCCATCAGTGGATTCGGTGAGTATTACTTTTTATGAACAACCAGATCCCTTCCTGATCGGGGAAGAATCGGATATTGTCTATCTTATCGACCATTATTGGGTTAAGCACTCTGCACCCAGTGCCGGCAACCTGGTTTGGGATGTTGCTACAGGGGGTGGGCAAATATCAAGTATAACCTCAGACTCAAGCCTTTTTATTTCTATCCCGAAAGACCAGCTTTGCCGGTACATCGGCACTCTTTCCAATGGCCCCTGCAATGTCTCTTCCGATGAAATTACCCTGGAAAGAAAAGAGGTGCATGTTTACGAAGGGATATCCCCAGGGAACCAGGACGGGATAAACGATTACCTTGTTGCCGAGGGACTTGATAATGAAGAGGTCAGATTCGAGTTTCAGATATTTTCGAACAGCGGCCTGTTGGTAAGAAGCATTAAAAACCAAGATATTGAAAAATTGGGACTTAAAACCGGATTGGCAGATAATGGTCTGGTGCTCTGGGACGGCAAAGGTACTGATGAGCAGACATTTGTGCCATCAGGTATATATTATTTCGTATTGCTGATCGATTATAAAGACCAGAAATTTACCAAAAAAGGATTTGTCGTTGTAAAAAAATGAATAGACTTACCCTGATTATAGTATTATTTTGTCTCGGAATGAAACTGGAAGCCCAGTTTGAAGTCCCGCGGCTTAGCCAGTACCTTATCAATGGTATGGTGATTAATCCTGCCTACGCAGGAAGCCGTGAGGCATTAAGTATGACAATGGTTCATAAATCCTATCTCGCCGGCTTTGATGGTCACCCATCCAGTCAAAAGTTCGCTATTCATACTCCTTTGAAAAATGAAAAGATCGCCCTTGGGGTTAGTGTGGAGAACAACTACAATCCCATGTTTAACAATACCGGGATATATGGTCATTACGCTTATCGTATATGGTTGGGTGGAGTTAGGTTGTCCATGGGGCTTAAAGCGGGGATGTATCATTTTAAGGAAGATTACACCACCCTCGATCTTTATAATCATGAAATACCTGATCCGGCATTCGTAAGTAATTCAGGCTTTTCCCCGAATTTCGGCCTGGGCTTGTATTTGTATAATAATAAATTTTTCAGCGGGCTTTCTGTTCCCTTTCTTCTCGACTTTCCAAAAGCGGGTGGA
Source organism: uncultured Bacteroidales bacterium (assembly GCA_963779845.1). GTDB lineage: Bacteria > Bacteroidota > Bacteroidia > Bacteroidales > CAVZZV01. The sequence goes on from CAVZZV010000002.1 coordinate 468,717, forward strand.
GGATTGAACTTTGATGCAGGCAGTTATCACTATATGTTTACTGCCGGTTACCTGTTGGATTTAGCCGCCGATTTTAAAATAAAGCCTTCCATGCTCATTGATTATAATCAGGCCAAACCAGATTTGCAGGCCGGACTTAATTTTATTATGTTGCAGGATAAAATTTGGATTGGAAGCATGTACAGGACAGCTTCTCAAAGCCTGACAGGGATTATTGAGTTTCAGTTGCGAAGTTCCTTACGTATTGGATATGCATACGATTATTTTTTTACCAATTTAAGTAAAGCCTCTAACGGAACGCATGAGATCATGTTGAGGTATGAGTTGAATTTTGAAGTGGACGTAAAAAGTCCTATTTATTTCTGATATGGTAAAAGGAAACAGGATATTGACCACGTTTATAATGACTATTTTATGGCCGGTTTTAGCTATGGGCCAGTCTTACTATAAGTTTGGTCCTCATTCGGTTTCCACCAGAAATTACGATGAAGTTGCACCGGTACTTATCCGGGAGGGAATGGTCTTCATTTCAACCCTGGAAGAAGGCAGTATAGCCAAATACAAAATGCCCGATGACCTGAGCTTTACCAAGATTTTTTTCGCGGCAAAGGGAGAAAACGAGGGGGAATGGAAAACCCCAATCGCCTTTTCTGAGGTTTTAAGGACAAACCAGAATGATGGTCCGGTTTCATTTAATTTTAATGAAGATTTAATAGCCTTCAACAGACATTTTGAACTAACGGGCTTTGGGGGAAGCCGCAGTATCAATCCCAATATCGGAATCTACTTTGCTGATTTTGAAGAGGAACACTGGACGAACATCCGGGAATATGAATTTAACGACCGGGAGTCCATGAATCTGCACCCGGCCCTGAACGCTTCAGGGAACCGGCTCTATTTTTCGTCAGACCGTCCGGGAGGCTATGGAGGTTTCGACCTGTATGTTTCTGAATTTAAAAACGGAAAATGGAATGAACCCAAAAATCTGGGTCCCGTGATCAATACCTCTGCAAACGAATTGTATCCCTTCGTACATGCCACTGGCCGATTGTATTTTTCTTCCAACGGACATGATAATATTGGCGGTTATGATATTTTCTATTCAGAATTTTTTAATAATCGGTGGTTTCCGGCAGTTAAACTCATGGCTCCCTTTAATTCTGGACTAAACGACTTTACCTATTATGCCAATGAGGATTTCAGTTATGGGTTTTATTCCACGAACAGGAGAGGAAGTATGGATATATTTGAATTCCGGTCAACATTGCCTGAGTTTGAAATATGTAAAAAACAGGTTGAAAATAACTATTGCTATCTTTTTTATGAGGAAAACACAATTTTATTGGATACCGCTATTTATCAGTACGAATGGGATACAGGCGATGGGACAAAAGTCACTGCCATGCAGGCTGAACACTGCTATAAAGAGCCTGGCGATTATTTGGTCCAATTGAACGTAGTAGACAGACTTACAGGAATTGTGGAATTCAACCAGGCGGAGTATCTGGTGGAAGTTCGAAAGGTGATCCAGCCCTATATAACCTGCCCGGATACCTTAACACTTAACGAAGAAGCCCAAATGCACGGGTTGGAATCCTATTTTGGAGATATGAATCCCGGTGAATATTTTTGGGATTTTGGAGATGGTAACAGGGCGGTCGGAATTACAAGCCTTCACAAATACGAAGTTCCTGGAATTTACCAGGTAAAACTGGGAATGATGGAAGAAAATGAAGATTCGGATAACGCCCGGCGATTTTGTGCGTATAAGACTGTTGTAGTGAAAGAATAGGACTTTATTAAGTCCGGAAAAGGAGCATTATGGACAGAAAATTTTTAGTTTTTAATGTCATAATATATAGAATTCAGTGAAAAGCTTTTGCAAAGGGGAAATAGTATTCATGTTAAAAACCGGTTTTTTTCTAATGTTTTTTTCAATGCTTGATGCCGGCCTGAGCCAATGCATAGCCCAGCCCGTCCCAAACATTGAGGAGAACATCCCTTACCTGATGACTTTCGGAAAGGAGGCTGAGACAAGCTGGGGGGACGATGACTTTTCCCAGACGTTTTTCTTTCTCATGCCTGCCAATTTCGATAAACCGGTTTTTATTTGGGTTTACGACCCTGATGTTGGGGGAGAAATTGATGAAATAGCCGGGGATTGGAACACCCGGGTCACTTACTCAGTCTATGGAGGGAAAAAAAGTTGGTCTGATGAAGATGCCCAGGGGATTGACCCTGTAGGTAACTATAAAAGCGGGATCCTTCTCGCCACAAAAACCTTTGGGGAAAGTCCGCGTTGGGATAAAAACTGGTATGTTTTCGGGCCGTTTAACCCCTCAGAAGGGGAATTTACAGAGCGATGGAACGGAAATGTACTAAAAATTATTTGCGAAGGTGTTTCCGGTGATGACGGGAACATGTACAGGTACTTTTTAAGTACCTCTTCCACGGAGAGAATTCCTGTTGAAGGGGGAAATGCTTTTGCCTATGAATATTCTTTCAGGATGCATAATGTGGCAGATGAGGTTTCTCATATATATCCTGCAATAGACGACCAGACAATTACGGTAAAGTTATATAATTTTGATTGGGACAGCGACGGGTTTATTCGCCTCGTATCTATAGCAAGAAAAGGACAGACCAGCAAGGTTTCTTCAGAAGATTTATGGGTTGAAGATGAATTTAAGATCTTTGAAGAAGAAAAAAATTCTTCTCTCGATATTCAATTTATCAAGAAAAAAAGTCCACCTATTGTTAAAAATAATAATGTGGTAATCAATGTCAAAAATCAATATGATCGTAACCTGGAATTTTTTACTTCGCCCATTGGCGGGGTACCAAAATACAAATATAGTATTGGCATTAAAAAGATTGAATAATCCCCGATGATTTTATTATGTTGAAATATTTCCGTGCCCCGTTTTTTATTCTCGTTATAATTGGATTCACAGTATCCCTATCCTTCGCCCAAAATTTTAGGTTCCGCAATTTCAATGTGGAGACCGGGATGTGCGACCGTTATGTTTACAACATCGTTCAGGGGAAATATGGTTTTTTGTGGTTAGGCACCAGTAGCGGAATATGCAGGTACAATGGCTTTTCTTTCATAGATACTTTCAAAGGGGATTCTATCCCGGGTTCAATGGTCTCTGCAAGCTTCGAGGATTCGCGGCAGCAAATCTGGTTTGGGTTCGATGATGGATCACTTGTAAGACTAGAAGGGATGGTATTTAAAAGGATCGACCTGCCCCCGGGTTCCCCTGGTAAGATTAACGGCATTGCTGAGGATTCCAGGGGAAACATTATCGTGGCCACCCAGGACAAAGGACTTGTCGGGATAAATCCCTCCGGTGTAATGATCCAGTATCAGGAGGCCCTTGAAGGACAGTTGATATCCTCCTTGTGTATAACCGCGGAAGATGGTATTTTATTGGGTACTTTTGATGGTCTTTTCCTCTATAATTTCGTGAATGATGGCAAATCCCTTCAGCTTACCGGTCGATTTGAAGATATTCCCTACACCCGTATTCAGGTTATAAAGCGGAACAGAAGCGGAAGCCTTATTCTGGTCGGGACAGAAGATGAAGGCCTGTATTCGATTCGGACCCTGGATAAAAAAATTCATTCCTATTCCATTCAAAAACTGGGAGAGGGATTCAATCTGGGCTATAGTAGTATTACAGATGTTTATACCGATAAAGCAAATAACCTTTGGATAGCCACAAATGGAGAGGGAGTATTTGAACTTATCTGGTCGGAGGAGAAAAACGATTTTGTAAGTTCTGTAAATTTTAACCGCAGCAATGGTTTAGCAGGGCAATTCGTCGCCTCCGTTTATGGGGACCAGGAGGGGAATATTTGGTTTGGGTACAATGGGGAAGGGATTTCAGCCCTTAAAGATCAGGCATTTTCCTTCTATAACTTTGAAAATGAGAAATTCAGTGACAATATCCTCTCCCTGGAGCAAATAGGGAATGATTACTGGATGGGAAGTGAATCGAATATTTTGGTGGCAGACCTGGCAGGTACAAGAGAGATCCTGGATATCAAAGATGGTTTGCCCAACGACAAAATCAGTGCGATATTCAAGGACAGGACAGGCAGGATTTGGGTTGGAACTTCAAGAAACGGCTTGTATAAGTCGGATATTTCACGAAAACGGTTTTTCCCCTTTCACCGTTCAGGAAACAGTCTGGACAATATGATCAATGATATCACCGGAAATGGTGATGATGTATGGGTAGCTACCAATGGCGGGGTATTGCGATTTAACATGTATTCGGGAGAAATGTCTTCGTACACGACAACAGAAGGTCTGCCCCATAATAAGATACGGGCCCTATTTGCCGACTCGGAGGGAAAAGTTTGGATTGCAACCCGCAATAACGGACTGTATAACATTAACGGTAAGGGATCCATAAATATTGAGGCCAGGGCAGATCTTGAATTTACCTGTATTACGGAGGACCTTGAGGGGAACCTATGGGCCGGTACCAATGGGAATGGCATTTTCGCCTTCCTGGAAGACAGCTTGCAGGTGTTTACTGCACGCGATGGGCTGATATCCGATTTCTGTTATAGCCTTATAACCGATAGCAATGGAAATATCTGGGCAGGACATAAACAGGGACTAAGCAAAATTGATTCAAGGAGAAATCGTGTGCTGGGTTATGGAGCGGAAAACAATATCTATGCCGATTGTAACTATAATTCCCTCATAAGGAACAATGAGGGGGACGTGGTTTTTGGAACCTCTAAGGGACTGATCGTTCACGATTCCTCCAGGGATATTCCCGATACCATTCCCCCTGTTTTGAATATCATATCCTTAAAAATATCAGATAAAGATTATGATTATTCCCAACCCGTAAATTTACCCTACGGAACCTATAAAATTCGCATCGATTTTATCGGGATTGATTTAAATGATCCTGAAGGGGTGACTTACCAGACCAAACTTGAGGGATATATTGATGAATGGTCTGATCCGGTTTCCCAATCTTTTGTCACCTATAGTCTGGATGACGGTAAATACACCTTCTTTTTAAAAGCTTGTGATGCAAGTGGGAACTGTACTGAAGAACCCTTCCGGCTTCAGATTAATATCAGGATCCCGGTTTGGAAAACCTGGTGGTTTTCCCTCGCCGTCCTGGGTTCTTTGCTAATCTCATTCATCCTGATCATAAAAATGAGAGAGAGAAAGCAGCGACTGGAACAGGAGCGGCTTCAAAAGGCATTGGATGAACGGACGCGTGAAGTGATGGAACAAAAGGAGGAGATCGAAAATAAAAACAGGGACATTACCGACAGTATCAATTATGCCCAACGGATACAGGCAAGCATTCTTCCGCCAGTGAACAAATTGAGCAGGCATTTTACGGGAAGTTTCGTGTATTACGTTCCCCGGGACATTGTAAGCGGCGATTTTTACTGGTACGATACTGTATGGGATAATAAATTTGTTATTGTATGTGCCGATTCAACAGGGCATGGCGTTCCCGGGGCATTCATGTCCATGATAGGGACGACTCTCATCAAAGATATTTGTTCCCGGAACGAAGTTCGTTCACCTGCTGATATCCTGACAACCCTTAATCAGGAAGTTACGGAAGCATTAAACCAAAATCTTGATTCAGAGAAATCCAATGATGGTATGGATATTATTGTTGCTGAAATTGACCTGAAAACTTATGCCGTGCGTTTGTCATCGGCCATGCGGCCTGCCATTTTTTATATTAATGGAAAACAGGTTTACCTGAAAGGTTCCCGTTCTACCGTTGGGGGACGTTTCGATGATGAAGCAGAAAAGAAAACTTTCGTAAACGAAGAATTTCAACTGAGTAAAGGAGATATTATATATATGTTCTCGGATGGTTATCCTGACCAGTTTGGGGGGCCTTTGAGCAAAAAATTTAAAATGGTTCGCCTTAGAAACCTGCTGAGGGATATTTATGATAAACCAATGGAGGAACAACTAAACTATATCAAGAGCAATTTTCTCCTTTGGAAGGAGGGTTTGGAACAGGTTGATGATGTCCTTTTTATGGGGGTCAAGCTATAGATTTATCCCTGTAAACACAAGGATATCTGTAGTATCTGTGTTGCTTTTGTGAAATTCCCTGTCAAGAATATAAAATGTGTAGTAAATGGTATCGTGGAGAATCTGAGGGTATTCAATGTCGACAATTATTGTCCCGCTTAATGTTTTATTTTGCCCTGTACGCTCAATAAAGGGAATTCGATAATTACTGTTTTCTGTGGTGTCTTCTACAGGAATAAAAATACCCTCTTCCATGGTGTACATTTGCATAAAAAGATTGTATTTAAGGCTATCGGGCAGTAAAGAGATATCGGAATTAGGTTGGTTTAGCCCGATATCCCCATCCCCATCCGTAAAATCGAATTCAAGTTTTCCCAATGCGATGGGATTTCCTAAGGCATCCGTGGAGGTAAAAAGTTGAAAGCTTTTATAATCGATGGAAGGCTCATCAGGGTAATTCTTTATTTCTTCACAGGATGAAAAGGCACTGACCAGGATCATGGCCTTTATCAGCATAATATAGGGTTTGGTTTTCATGTGACATGCAAATTAAAAAAAATATCAATACAAAAAGTATGCAAATGCCTATTTTTGTCTGAAGAAGATTTTCAGAGGTACGCCGCTGAAATTGAATGTGTCCCTAATCTTATTTTCGACGTATCTCTTATAGGGTTCTTTAATATGTTGTGGAAGGTTAGAGAAAAAAACAAAGGTTGGGGCGTGTGTTCTTAACTGTGTGACGTACTTTATTTTAATGTGCTTTCCCCGGACGGCCGGCGGATGGTATTCCTCAATGGCTTTTAGCATAACTTCATTTAATTTGGAAGTTGGAATTTTCTTCATCCGGTTTTGGTAAACCTCCATGGCCACGTCCAGTACTTTTTGCAATCGTTGTTTAGTTACCGCGGAAGTGAAAATGACAGGTACGTCATCAAATGGTCTTATTTTTTCCCGGATTGCATTTTCATACTCTTTAAGACTGTTGGTTTCTTTCTCCACCAGATCCCATTTGTTCACCAGGATCAAAATGCCCTTTCGGTTACGTTCGGCCAGCCGGAAGATATTCATGTCCTGACCTTCCATCCCGATAGTAGCATCAATAAGAAGAAGACATACATCCGAGTTTTCGATTGCTTTAATGGAACGCATTACAGAATAAAATTCCAAATCCTCCGATACTTTCGATTTTTTTCGTAAGCCTGCCGTGTCAATCAATATAAAATCATGATTATACTTGGTATAACGGGTATTTATAGAATCGCGGGTAGTGCCGGGAATATTGGTAACAATATTTCTTTCATGTCCTATAAGTGCATTGGTGAGGGAGGACTTCCCAACATTCGGGCGGCCAATGATCGCAAACCTCGGAATCTCTTCCTGATCTTCCTCCTCCTCTTCCTTCTGAAAGTTATGGACCAGTAAATCTAAAAAGTCTCCTGTTCCGCTACCATTGGCAGAAGAGATTGTTACAGGGTCCCCCAGACCGAAAGAATAAAAAACATGTGTATAGGGCATTTTTTCTCCGGTATCTACCTTGTTCACCACCAGGATTGTTTTTTTGTCGGATTTTCTGAGAATTTCAGCAATGGATTGATCCAGATCGGTGATCCCGGAATTCACATCAACGAGGAAAATGATTACATCGGCTTCAGAAATGGCCAGTAATACCTGCCGGTTGATTTCTTCTTCAAAAATATCTTCTGAATTGGCAACATAACCTCCGGTATCAATCACGGAGAATTCAATCCCGTTCCAAATTGATTTGCCATAGTGCCGGTCCCTGGTAACGCCGCTTGTTTCATGAACAATGGCTGCCCTGGTTTCAGTCAGGCGGTTGAACAAAGTTGATTTACCAACATTTGGCCTTCCAACAATAGCTACAATATTTGATTTGGCCATTATGTTAATTTCAGTTTAATGCCTGGGGGGTTAAATATACGGACAAATTACCGGTATCCGAAGTTTTTCAACATACGCTCGTTATTTCTCCAATCCTTGCGTACCTTCACGAACAATTCAAGAAATACTTTCTGATCAAAGAATTTCTCCATCTCCAGGCGGGCCTGTGTACCGGTTCTTTTTAAGGAATCTCCCTTATTGCCAATAAGAATACCTTTTTGACTATCCCTTTCCACGTATATTACGGCTCTGATCTTAATAATCTTCGGACCCACCTTAAACTCTTCGATTTCAATCTCTACAGAATAGGGAATTTCCTGTTTATAATTCATCAGGATCTTTTCCCTTATAATCTCGCTGGCAAAGAAGCGTTCAGGCTTGTCGGTAAGTTGTTCTTTTGGATAGTATGGTGGGGAATAGGGAAGATTTTCAATAATAAGATTAAAAATCATTTCTATATTAAAGCCTAAGGTAGCAGAAAGAGGAACAAACAAGGCAAGAGGCAGGATTTCTTCCCATTTTTTTTGCAACTCCCCTACCGCCTCCTGATTGCTAAGATCGATTTTATTCAGGGCCAGAATGACGGGGATTTTCAACTTGAGTAACTTATCCGTGAATTCCACCCGGCTACCGGGAATTTCTCCCGGTTCAGTTACATAAATGAGAATATCGGCATCGCTCAATGCTTCACGTGCCGATTTAAGCATGTTTTCCTGTAATTTGTACTTCGGATCAAGAATCCCGGGTGTATCTGAATATACAATCTGAAAATCCTCCCCGTTTACTATTCCATGTATCCTGTGTCGGGTCGTTTGGGCTTTGGAAGTGATAATCGAAATCTTCTCCCCAACCATAGCGTTCATGAGGGTTGATTTCCCAACGTTCGGGCTCCCAATGATATTTACAAAGCCGGCCTTATGCCTGTCGTTTAAAACCATAATAAAATGCTAATCGGCATTCATTTTCAGCAGATTGATCTCTCTTTCTGTCAGAAAACGCCATTTTCCCCGGCTGAGGTTCTTTTTTGTAAGGCCGGCAAAATATACCCTGTCGAGCCTGGTCACATGGTATCCGATAGATTCGAAGATACGCCGGACAATACGGTTTTTCCCGGAGTGGATTTCAATACCGAGTTCCGCCCTTGAATCCGGTTTAACATATTCGACAGAATCGGGTTTAATAAAACCATCCTCCAGTTCCAGTCCCTTGATTACCTTTTCGAAATCTTCATCCGTAAGAGGTTTGTCAAGGAAAACGTGATATATTTTTTTCCGGTTATATTTCGGGTGGGTTAACCGTGCGGCCATCTCGCCATCATTGGTGAGCAAAAGCACTCCTGTGGTATTCCTATCAAGCCGCCCTACCGGATAGACCCTTTCCTTCCCGGCATTATTCACCAGGTCCATCACTGTTTTTCTTCCTTCCGGATCATCGCTTGTGGTAACAAAATCCTTAGGTTTGTTAAGCAGTATGTATACTTTCTTCTCTGACCGTACGGTTTCTCCATTGTATTTTACCGAATCACCACGTTTAATCCGTGAGCCGAGTTCGGTAATCACCTCATCGTTTACGGAAATAACGCCTGCGGTAATTAGTTCATCAGCCTCTCTTCTTGAACAAATACCACTGTGTGCAATAAATTTATTGAGTCTCATGGTCCCATCAGGGCCAAAGGAAGCAGAACCAGTAGCAGGCCTTGGAATTCTTTGTCGCTTGCCACGTCTGTTTTTTAAGGAACTCTTTCCATAAGGGGAACTTGTATCGGAATAGGGGTTATCGTAACTTCCTGTGCCTGGTCGTTTATCCCTGTTGCCCACAAAGCGGTTCCCTGAATTTCCCCAATTATCATTCCCGCTGCCATATGGCCTTCGGTTTGAGCTATTTCCTGATTGCCTGTTGCTCTCAGAAGGGTTTTTCCAGGTATTATCCCTTGAAGGGGGCTTAAAGGTTCCAAAGGGACTGCGATTCCCTTCAGGGTTTGGCCGGGTATTTCGGTTGCTGTCTTGCTGAGGCCTGTTTCCCCAGTTTCGGTTATTCCCCGGGGAATCCCGTGACTCGCTGTTTTGTCGGTTACCCGGATTTTCCCGGTTATACCTGTTGTCCCTTTGGGAGGTCTTGCTTCTATTGTCGAAGTTATCCCGGTTATAGTTGGTCTCCCTGGGGTCCCTGTTAAAGTTGTTTCCCCTGGAGTTCCTGGTTTTCCTGTTATAGCTGTTGTCCCTGGTATCTCTGTTATAGCTATTGCTCCGATTGTCTCTGTTGTCTCTGTTATGCGTTGTCCCTGGTGTCCCTATTATTGCTGGTATCCCGGGTATCTCTGTTATAGCTATTGCTCCGATTGTCTCTGTTGTCTCTGTTATAGCTGTTGTCCCTGGTGTCCCTGTTATTGCTGGTATCCCTGGTATCTCTGTTATAGCTATTGCTCCGATTGTCTCTGTTATAACTGGTGTCCCTGTGGTTGGTCCTGGTTTTGTCGTCAGACTTGGGGGAATTTTTGAAATCCCCCTTTTCCGGACGGTTGCCATCACGGTCTTTCCGGTTTCTCTGGTTCAGGTCCTCATTGTCCCTGTAATTATGTTTTTCCATTTTTAATTAACGCTGTATATTAGGTATTTAATGCTCAGCAGAAAGGAATGCAAAAGTAGTATAATCCACCATATTATTCGAATTAAATCAATTATTTTTATTTAAAAGCCAAATGTATGATTCTTAAAGGCAGGAACCTGAAGACAACCACTTAAGTCAAATTCTATTTCATTTTTTATCCAAAGGGGAAAATTCACTTTGGAAAGCAAAACCCCATTTCTTAAAAAAGAACCAAGGAGAATCTAAATAGTTCAAAAAAGAGCAGAAAAATCTATAAGACTCTTCTTAATTCTTTTGGCGATTCCGTTTCCTTCTTTAATCCATTGGAATCTTTCAGAATTCAAAACAGGCAATTGGCGAGAAACGAATGAGCATTCTCAACGCTGCAAGCCCGGATGCTTTACCCATGGAGGCAAAATTTTTCGAAGAATCAGGCCAGATCTTTGTAAACGGTTTTTTTTTATTAATTTCAGCGTGAAATTTTAACAACATGAGCTTAATCAAATCGATTTCAGGAATAAGAGGGACCATCGGGGGATTTCGCGGTGAGGGTCTTTCACCGGCAGACATTGTAAATTTTGTTTCAGCCTATGCCTCATTTATTCAAAGGCAGACAGGCCAGGGCAGGGGCAAAATAGTTGTCGGCAGGGATGCCAGGGTCTCCGGGCCCATGGTTGAAAAAATTGTCACCGGTACGTTAATGGGCATGGGACTGGATGTTGTCTTATTGGGGTATGCCTCTACCCCGACAGTTGAAATTGCGGTCCCTATTGAAAAGGCTCTGGGAGGGATCATATTGACCGCGAGCCATAATCCTTCGGAGTGGAACGCGCTTAAGTTACTGAATGCAAAAGGGGAATTTTTATCTGCATTGGAGGGAGAGCAAATAATTGAACTCGCAGATAATGGCAAGGTTCAGTTTGCCCCTTATCAGCAACTTGGGAAAGTAAAAACTGAAAAAGGATATAATGACAAACACATAGAGCAGATCCTTAAGCTACCCCTTGTAAACCTTGAAAAAATTAAAGAAGCGAATTTCAGGATCGCGATTGATTGTGTGAACTCAGTTGGTGGATTACTCCTTCCCGGGCTGTTAAAATCACTCGGGGTCAGGGAGATTATTGAACTTTATACGGAGCCAAATGGTCTTTTTCCCCATAATCCGGAGCCATTGCCGGAAAACCTGACCGATATTGCAGCAAAAGTTTTGGAAGCGGGTGCAGATTTGGGATTTGTCGTTGATCCGGATGTAGACCGTCTGGCTATCGTGAATGAAGATGGAACCATGTTTGGCGAAGAATATACACTGGTAGCAGTCGCAGATTATGTTCTAAGTAAGACCCCGGGAAATACCGCTTCCAATCTGTCATCGACCCGGGCATTAAAAGATATTACAGAAAAGTATGGACAACGTTATTTTGCCTCTGCAGTCGGAGAGGTGAATGTTGTGGAAACTATGAAGAAACAGGATTGTGTTATCGGAGGGGAGGGGAACGGTGGAATAATATACCCGGAATTGCATTTTGGCAGAGATGCTCTCGTGGGGATCGCTCTTTTTTTAAGCAGTTTGGCGGAAAAGAAAATAAAATGTTCTGAGCTGCGAAAAAAATTCCCATCTTATGTGATATCGAAAAATAAGATTGTGCCCGGGGAGGGAATAAATATTGATAAAATTTTGTCAAAATTGAAAGCTCTTTATTCGGATCAATTGATTAATGATATAGACGGATTGAAAATTGATTTTCCAGAAGGCTGGATCCACTTGAGAAAATCGAATACAGAACCCATTATCCGGTTGTATGCCGAACATAAAAATACAGTTGAAGCGACGAAAATGGCCTCTGAAATAATTGAAAAGATCAATGAAATAAAATAGCATATTATAAGGTTGATAAAACAGGCAAATGAAGAAAACAGTATTAATCCCATTATTAATAATTGTTGCAGTTATTATCGCAATAATTATTTATTCAGCCCAGAGCGAAAGTGACAAGGAAATTGTGCTTACCACAGAGGTGAAACAGGGCGATTTTGAAATTATTATTGCGGTAACCGGAGAGTTGCAAGCCGAGAGTTCGGTAGAGATTCGCGCCCCTACGGAACTTCGTAGCCATAATTTGCGTATCCGCTCCGTCAAGATTCAAAATTTAATTCCTGAAGGAACCGTGGTTGATTCAGGAGATTGGGTCGCAACCCTCGACCGGTCGGAAGCAGACAATTCTCTTAAAGATGTAATTGAAGAAATTGAGAAAACGGAGTCTTCCTATACAAAGACCAGGTTGGATACCACTATTCAGTTAAGGCAGTTAAGGGACGATCTGATAAACCTGCGCTTTAATGTGGAAGAAATGAGGATAGCCTATGAACAATCGAAATATGAGCCGCCTGCTACGATAAGGCAATCAAAAATTAATCTCGATAAGGCTGAAAGAGCATTGGAACAGGCAACCAAAAACTATAGTTTAAAAGTTGAACAAGCCAGAGCCGACATGACCGGTGTTTCGATCAACCTGGCACGTGTCAAACGTACACGGGAAGAGATGGAGGCTGTCCTTAAGAATTTCGATATTTATGCTCCAGCCCCCGGAATGGTGATTTACCAACAGGAGTGGAATGGACAGAAACGTACGGTTGGCTCTGAGATCAATACCTGGGATCTGACAGTCGCCACCTTGCCTGATCTTTCTACCCTCGTTTCCAAAACTTACGTGAACGAGATCGATATTTCAAAAATTAAAAAAGGACAGCAGGTTCGTATTGGTGTTGATGCGTTTCCGGACAAAAATTTCACGGGTATGGTAACTGAAGTGGCTAACATCGGGGAACAACTTCCTAACGCAGATGCAAAAGTATTCGAGGTTAAGATCAGGATCAACGAAAAAGATACTATCCTTAGGCCGGCCATGACCACAAGTAACCAGATCATTACGGAGACTTTCCGGAACACCCTTACAATTCCCCTTGAAGCCCTTCATAATAACGATAGTATATCCTATGTTTATACGACCAAAAAACTTATGAAAATCGTGGTTCCTGGCGGGCAGAATGAAAATAGGATAATCATTGAGCAGGGCCTGGTGGAAGGGGAAGAAATTTTTCTTTCTATCCCGACCAATCCCGGGGAATTCAAGCTCGCCAATATGGAGCTATACGATGTTTTAAAGGATCGGAAAACTGAAATCGAAAAACAAAAAAGGGCAGGTCAGGAAAGGTTCCAGCGTAAAGACAGCCTGCGGGTAGGGAACAGGCCGGCCGGTAAAATAAATGCGGAAGGCCAAACTGACGGGAGAAGGAGGCCACCAAGAACCAACTGAAAATGAGCAGGTACCTTCACGATATTATCATTGCCTTCGAATCTATTCTTTCGAACAAATTGCGAAGTTTTCTTACCGCACTCGGGATCATCTTTGGTGTGGGGGCTGTTATAAGCATGCTCGCTATCGGAAAGGGCGCACAGCAGGAAATCCTGGAGCAGATCAAAATGGTAGGTGTTAATAATATCATGATTACGCCAATCGTCGAACCAAAAAGTGAGGATGATGAGGATGCATCAGGGGCAAAACAAACAGCCAAATTTTCACCAGGTTTAAATCTAAAGGATGTCGATGCGATCAAAGAAGTTCTGCCCACCATAAATAAAATAAGTCCTGAAATTTCTCTGAATTCATTCGTAATACAGCATGGAAAGCGCTCCCCTGCAAAATTACTTGGTGTATCCAATGAATATTTTGAGCTTTTCAACCTTCAACTTTCCAATGGAATGATATTTAATGAATACCAGGAAGAAAACGGGGTTCCTGTTTGTGTGGTGGGTGCCAACATCGCCCATAAGTTTTTCAGTACCGAAAGCCCTATCGGAAAATATATAAAATTCAGCAAAGTATGGTTGAAGATTATCGGGGTGCTGGAACCTACCATCACCCAACTTACCCGTTTCGAAAACAGTGGGGTAAATGTTATGAATGACAATATTTATATTCCTGTAAAAACCATGTTGTTGCGATACCAGAACAGGGCTCTGTTTTCCTCCCGCATAACTACAGCCTCAAAAAGGACAAGTAGATTTTCCTTTTCATTTAGTACCAACCCTTCCATGAATTCATCTCAGAATTATCACCAACTCGACAGGATCATTGTACAGGTTCAGGATTCAAAACAATTGGATTCTTCTACCAAATTTCTTAGCAGATTGCTTAAAAGAAGGCATCAGGAGGTGAATGATTTCGAGATCACTGTTCCGGAGTTATTGCTCAAGCAGGAACAACGAACCAAGGATGTCTTTAACATTGTACTTGGGGCTATCGCGAGCATTTCCCTTTTGGTTGGTGGAATTGGCATTATGAATATAATGTTTGCATCTGTTATGGAGAGAATAAAGGAGATAGGGACCCGTATGGCTATTGGTGCCCGTAAGCAGGATATTGTTGTACAATTCCTGTCCGAGGCAGTGTTGATCAGTGTTACCGGGGGTATCGTTGGTGTAATCCTTGGGATTATTTCCGCCGCACTCATCACTAAGTTGGCCGGGATCCTCACCATAGTCTCCCCTTTTTCGGTCTTAGTCGCTTTTATTGTTTCAGCCTCTATAGGTATTATTTTCGGGTATTCCCCAGCCAAAAGGGCTTCAGAAAGGGATCCCATTGAATCATTGAGATATGAATAAAATCTATTATTTTTTCCTTACCATATTATTTTTTTGCAATGCCTCCGATATTCAGTCGCAGAATGTGAGGCGATACACCTTCGACGAGGTCATATTGATCGCCCGTCAGCAGTCTCCCCGCGCCGTACTGGCCCGACACCGCTTTCGGGGAAGTTATTGGGCATACCGTACATATAGGGCGAATCTTCTTCCTACCCTGGAACTCAATACTGAAATTCCAAATCTGGACAGATCGTACGTGAAGAACTATGAAGGCGACCAGTTTATTGAGCGGAACCAGATCAGTTCTTATGGCGGGCTCTCCTTAAACCAAAATATCGGACAAACAGGGGGAAGTGTAAGGGTCAGGTCCAATCTAGAGCGGATCGATGTATTAGGGCCTGGTGGAGAAGCATCCTATCTCTCCAATCCCATTCGGATAGACCTCAATCAACCTATTAACGGGTACAATGAGTTTAAATGGCAAAGGGAAATTGCCCCGCTGAAATATGATGCAGCGATGAGTAGCTATGTGCAGGCCCTTGAAGATGTGTCGCTTATGGCTGTCAATTATTTTTTCGACCTTGCCCTCGCCCAGCGGAACCTCGAAATTGCCCAGGTAAACTACTCAAATTCCGATACCTTATACCAAATTGCAGGAGGCCGGTACCAGCTTGGCACGATTGCTGAGAATGAGCTTCTTCAAATGGAACTTGCATGGTTAAATTCAGGGACAGAGCTTAACAAGGCTACAATCGACCTTGAAATTAAAAGATTTCAGTTAAATTCTTTTTTAGGCCTCCGTCAGGATGAAAAAATTGAGCTTATCATCCCGGATTATATACCCGAAATGGAAATTTCCCTTGATGAAGCACTGGAAAAGGCCAGGACGAATAACCCCGACATAATAGACAGAAAGATCAGCCTTCTGGAAGCGGATGAATCCGTGGACCAATCGAAATCCCAGAAGGGTCTGAACGCTACACTTTACGCGAGCTTCGGTTTAAGCCAGCGGGGTGATGATTTTAAAGGGGCCTACATGGATCCGAAGGAACAGGAAATTGTTAGCCTGGGCATGAGAGTCCCAATTATGGACTGGGGCCTTGGACGGGGAAAATTAAGAATGGCCGAATCCGCCAGGGAGGTCGTAAAGGCAAATATACAACAGGCCGAGGTCGATTTTCAACAGGAAGTAATTCTGGAAGTCATGCAATTCAACTTACAGGATGAGCAGCTTTTGATTGCCGCTAAAGCGGATACCATCGGACAGAACCGCTTCCACGTTTCAAAAGAACGGTTCCTTATTGGCCGTATATCCGTGCTTGATCTGAATGTTGCCCAAACGGAAAAAGATGTGGCGGCGCGGGGGTACCTTTCTGCTTTAAGAAATTACTGGAACTATTATTTCAAATTGCGTTCCCTGACACTTTACGACTGGGTCAGAGAAGAACCCCTCAAGGAAGATTTTGAAGAGCTGTTAAGGTGAAGATTCCCTTTGAACCAATTTCTTTCCAGCTTGTTAATAATTGAAAGTTTGCATCATACTTGTTCTGGCTCAACCCTTTTCTTAAATTAGTGTTTGAACAACTATCATTAAATAATACAACTGTTAAAAGACCTTCATATATTTATTTTATCATTTTTGCAACAAATTCCACTCTATGAAAAAAATAACTATTATTGGTGCCGGAAATGTTGGTGCCACCTGTGCTAATTGCATCGCCCATAAGGATCTTTCAAAGGAAGTTGTTTTACTCGATATTAAAGAGGGGATGGCAGAAGGAAAGGCCCTCGATATATGGCAGTCTTCCTCTATCAATAATTTCAACACGAGGGTTATTGGTTCCACCAACGATTATTTAAAAACAAAAGGATCCGGTATTGTCGTTATTACCTCCGGATTGCCAAGGAAGCCGGGCATGTCCAGGGACGATTTGATAAAGACCAACGCCAGTATCGTAAAGGAGGTTACGGAAAAAGTCGTTAAATACAGTCCTGAAGCAATTATTATTATCGTGTCCAATCCACTCGATGTAATGACCTATGCGGCCAACCTTGCCGCCAATAAACCCCACCACCGGGTCTTTGGGATGGCCGGAACGCTCGACACAGGACGTTATAAGGCTTTTATTGCCGATGCATTGGATGTTTCCCCAAAAGATATTCATGCTTTGCTTTTGGGCGGACATGGTGACACCATGGTTCCTTTACCAAGATATACCTCGGTAAACGGCATCCCGGTTACAGAACTGCTGAGCGAAGACGAAATCAATAAAATTGTTGAACGTACCCGTAAAGGAGGGGGGGAATTGGTCAACCTTATGGGAACTTCGGCCTGGTATGCCCCGGGAGCTGCTGCTGCTCAGATGGTTGAGGCGATTGTTGACGACCAGAAAAGGGTTTTCCCTATATGTGCTTACCTTAACGGAGAGTACGGATTGAAGGACATCTACCTTGGCGTGCCGGTAAAACTGGGAGCCAATGGGGTCGAAGAAATTATAGAAATTCATTTGGACGAAAAAGAAAAGCAATTGCTCAACGAATCTGCACAGTCCGTCAAAACGACCATGAAAATACTTGACGGAATGAATCTTTTTTAATTAATTTGTATTAAGGTTTACAACATGAATGGCTGTCCTGTAACCGGATTTACTGTACCTTCGATCAAGGCTTGCAAATAAAAGATCGTTATTGGCGAACACAATAAAAATTACAGAAATCCCGGTTACAGGACAGTTTCGTTTTAATCCTTCTCCTTCAGACATCTTCCTTCCATCCTCCATCTTCCGGCCTCCGATTTCCAACTTCCGGTTTCCTTCCTCCGGCATATAATAAGCGGTATGTTTTCTGGAAAAATTGTTTTATATTTGCCCCTCAAATTTGAAAGCTAATCAAAAAAGTACCTATTTAAATCGATAAATAATGCAAAATAAAGGAGCCATCCGGCTTTTCGCTATTGTTCTTGCCCTGGTCTGTTTGTATCAGTTGTCCTTTACCTTCGTCGCTCTTAAAGTAGAGAGGGATGCTGAGAAGATCTCCAATGGAAATCCTCAAAGGGAACGGGCATATCTGGATTCATTATCGGACCAAACCGTTTACAATCTTGGCCTTTTTAAGTATACTTATCTGGAAGTTAAGGAGAAGGAAATCAATCTTGGACTTGACCTCAAGGGTGGAATGAACGTAGTACTTGAAATCTCCGTTGAGGACGTGATCAAATCAAACGTCGCCCCTCATTACCTTTCCGATCCGGTATTCACCCGTACAATGGCTATTGCCCACGAAAAGAAGAAAAACAGCCAATCGGATTTTGTCAATTTATTTGCCGAATCATTCCAGGAGGTGAACCCCGGAGGTCAGCTGGCACAGTTCTTCATGACCCCGGAAACCCGAGGTGACATCGATCTGAATACGAGTAATGAAGAGGTTATTGATTTTTTGAAAAAAGAAGCAGAAGCCGCAATAGAAAATTCATTTAACGTTCTTCGTAACAGAATTGACCGCTTCGGTGTTGTCCAGCCGAATATTCAGCGACTTGAAAGACAGGGAAGAATCCTTATAGAGCTTCCTGGTGTCGATAACCCGGAAAGGGTTACCCGCCTGTTGACAGGAAGTGCTAATCTTGAATTTTGGACTACCTATGAGAACCCTGAAGTAATAGGCTATCTCGACCAGGCAAACACATTGCTCCGCGACATTGTCTCCGAAGAGAATGGATCACTCTTAGGGTCAAGGGATAGTAGTATTTTGGAAGGAGCATCCCCTGTTCCTGCAAAGGAGGAAGGTGAAATATCCCTTCTTGGGGATAGTGCAAATGCTGATGAAATAAACCTCTTGCAGTCCGATTCCACAGAAAACGAGCTGAGTTTGGTCGAGTCCAAGAAGCAAAATCCTTTGTTTTCTCTGCTTACCCCGTATGTAGACAACAATATGCAACCTGTTCCCGGTTCTGTCGTCGGGGTTGCCCACCTTAAAGATACTGCTGAAATTAATAGTATTCTTCAACGCCCCCAGTTAAAAGCCCTGTTTCCGTCTGACCTGAAATTTTACTGGCATTCCAAGAGCATGTCAGACAATGATTCCTATGTGCAACTTCACGCTATCAAATCAACACGTGACGGAAGCCCTTCACTTACAGGAAAATATGTCACTTCGGCAAACATGGCTTACAGCCAGTTTAGCAATGAGGCTGAAGTGCATATGTCCATGAATTCAGAAGGTGGTAAGAGGTGGGCCAACCTTACCCGTGAAAATATCGGAAAAGCTATTGCCATCGTTCTTGATGGGTATGTGGTTTCAGCTCCGGTGGTGAACACCGAGATCAAAGGCGGTTCATCCACTATCTCGGGAAACTTTTCCCAGGAAGAGGCAACCGACCTTGCCAACATTCTTAAATCAGGGAAAATGGATGCCAAGGCTAGAATCGAATCCAGTGAAGTTATCGGGCCATCCCTCGGGCAGGATTCTATAAATTCCGGTATAAATTCCTTTATGATCGCCTTCGTGGTCATCCTCTTGTATATGATCTTCTACTATAGCAGGCGGGCAGGTACCGTTGCCGACATTGCTCTTGTAGCGAACATGTTTTTCCTGATCGGTGTTTTGGCATCCCTTCAGGCTGTTCTCACCCTTCCGGGTATTGCCGGTATTGTGCTTACCATTGGTATGTCGGTCGATGCGAATGTACTGATTTATGAAAGGATCCGGGAAGAACTTGCCGCCGGAAAAGGGACAAAGCTTGCTGTTGCAGATGGGTACCGAAATGCCTATTCAGCCATTATTGATGCAAACGTTACCACCCTGCTCACAGCAGCGATTCTTTACCTGTTTGGGACGGGACCGATAAAAGGATTTGCCACCACCCTGTTCATTGGTATTCTTACCTCCTTATTCTCAGCCATCTTTATCACCCGGCTAGTCTATGAGCGTCAAATGGCGAAAAATAAGACCTTGACATTTGCCACAAAACTTACAGAAGGGGCCTTCAAGAATACGCATATCAAGTTTATTTCGAAGAGAAAGATAATGTATCTGATTTCCGGAATTTTGGTGCTGATTTCCATCGTCTCCATTTTTACCCGTGGTTTTAACCAAGGCGTGGATTTTACAGGAGGAAGAAATTATATCATTGAATTTCCGGAGGAAGTGGATGCGAATTCCATCAGGAACGCACTTGAACCTCAATTTCAGCAAATGCCCACGGTAATCACTTTTGGGCAGAAAGACAGGGTAAGGATCACCACAAAATATATGATTGACAATGATGAACCGAATGTTGATTCAATCATTAAGGCAAAGATCTTTACCGGCCTGCAGCCGCTCCTGGATGACAATGCTACGGAGGCTGAGTTTATTAATACGGACACCTATATTAAAAGTGCCCAGAAAGTGGGCCCGACCATAGCCGATGATATTAAATATCAGGCTGTTCTTGCTATATTCTTTGCCCTGCTTATTATATTCATTTATATTATAATCAGATTCCGGAACTGGCAATATGGGCTGGGGGCGGTGGCGGCACTTGCTCATGATGCTCTTATCGTTTTGGGTATGTTCTCCCTGTTCCATGGATGGATGCCCTTCTCGCTGGAGATTGATCAGGCCTTTATTGCCGCTATACTTACCGTGGTAGGTTACTCGATAAATGATACAGTGGTCGTGTTCGACAGAATCCGGGAATTCCGAAACCTTTTCAGGAAACGCGAAACGGAGGAAACGATGGACCTGGCATTGAATAGTACCCTCAGCCGTACCTTTAGTACATCCATAAGTACCTTTTTTGTAATACTGGTAATATTTATTTTTGGTGGTGAGGTGATCCGTGGTTTTACTTTTGCCCTATTGGTAGGTATTGTCGTGGGAACATACTCCTCTTTGTTCATCGCAACCCCAATTGCCTTCGATACTTTTAAAAATAAAATCAAAAGACCGGAAAAGAAATAGTTTCTGCTTATCTTTGTTGAAAACTTAACTTGTATGTCAGGCATACTGTTGTTTATTAGCGGGCAGGAAGTAGTTATTGTTTTTATAGTCGTACTACTGCTCTTTGGATCAAAACGGATTCCGGAAGTCGCCAAAGGCTTTGGAAAAGGAATGCGCGAATTCAGAAAAGCCACGGACGATATAAAGCGGGAGCTGAGCAATAGCACTTCCGACATTGTTGAGGATTTCAAAGAGGTGAAAAGGGATATTGAAAAAGACACCAGGGAAATTGTAAGAGGAGTGAAGAAAAAGATTGATTCTGAAGATTGACCCTGGATTCTCCCAAAGGCTTAATTAGTGTCTGGACCCTGTAAAACATTAAAAAGGCTGGCTTTTATTTACTATGGAATATCTACTTACCGTTTTAGGTTTTGCAATTCTGGTGGCCAGCGGTAAGTATCTGGTAATAGGAAGTGTTTCTCTGGCGAGGTACCTTAAGATTTCCACCCTGGTTATCGGGGTTACCGTAGTGGCTTTCGGTACTTCAGCCCCTGAGCTTCTTGTAAGCCTTCAGGCCGCCTTTAAAGGCCATCCGGAAATTGCTATAGGAAATGTGGTGGGTTCTAATATTTCCAACATAGCTCTTGTCCTGGCCATAACGGCAATTATCCTTCCCATTTCTGTTAGCCCTAATTCCATTCGCATCGACTGGCCCATTATGATGGGGGTCAGTATTTTACTCTATTTCTTCGTACGTAATAACGAACTGTCAAGGACTGAGGGAATTATATTCAATATTATACTTATCATTTTCGTTGCATTCAGTATTCGTTCTTCCCGTAAAAAGATGCAACTTTTAGATGCGGGGATTCATCCCAAACCTCAAAAATCAATATTTATTTCGCTGCTCTTCATCCTGTTGTCCTGTGCAGGACTGTTTTTAGGAGCCGATTTACTGGTCGATAATGTTTCTATCATTGCTACAAGTCTTGGGGTAAGTGAGCGTGCTATTTCTGTAACGGTTATCGCTGTTGGGACCAGCCTTCCTGAATTGGTCACCTCTGTTATGGCTGCCATCCAAAAAGAGGCCGATATCTCGATAGGGAATATTATTGGTTCAAACATTTTCAATATTCTCTCGGTTCTTGGAATAACGGCCATCATAAATCCGTTAGATGTCGCTTCAGCTTTTGTAAATGTGGATATCTTGTGGATGATTGGCATTTCTTTACTCATGTTAATTTTAATGAGACCCTGGAAAAATGCTAAAATTGGAAGGATCGATGGGATTATTCTTTTGTCTTCCTATCTTGCCTATATTTTTATCGTATTTAAATGATCCGGACCCACGACATACATAAAAGTTTTGGTGAACTTGACGTGCTCAAGGGCATCAGCATCACCATTGAGAAGTCTGAAATTGTATCGATCGTAGGTTCCAGCGGGGCTGGTAAAACAACGCTCCTGCAGATAATAGGAACACTGCTATCTTTTGAAAAGGGGCAGGTCTTTATCAATGATACCGACATAAGCAGTCTACGGGAAAAGCAATTGGCGCGGTTCAGGAATTTAAACATAGGTTTTGTTTTTCAGTTTCATCATCTCCTGCCCGAATTTACTGCTTTTGAAAATATCTGTATCCCAGGTTACATTAGCGGATTGCCAGCATCCAGGATTGAAACCCGAGCCAGGGAGCTGCTTAAATTATTAAAAATTTCCGCCCGGGAGCATCATAAACCTTCTGAATTGTCGGGAGGGGAACAACAGCGGGTGGCCGTGGCACGGGCCCTTATCAATAGTCCTGCGGTTATTCTTGCCGACGAGCCTTCGGGGAATCTTGACACGGAAAATAAACTGGAGCTTCATGAAATGTTTTTCCGGTTACGGGATGAACTGGGACAGACCTTTGTCATTGTTACCCATGATAGCGGTCTGGCAGAAATGTCCGACAGGACACTCACGATGAAAGACGGGAGAATTAGTATGGAGTTTGAGGATATGGCAAGAGGAAGATGATAATTCCAGTGACCTCACCTCAACGGTTCTGGCCGGATATCCAAAGGAATTTCTGATTTTGTTTATTTTCATTTTTTTAATTACCTTTATTTACGAATATTTGATTACCAGGCATTATTCGTCATATATATTTTTTGAACCGTTCGACAATACACTTGAAACTTTAGTAATTATTCATGAAAAATTCTTTTAACCTGAGAATTTATGGGTTATTTAAAGTTCTTGATGCCAGCTATCTTGTCTTTTTTTTCCTTTGAGATTCAAGGGCAGGAGTTATTTCCTATCCAAAACTTTGCTCCGGATATTTATCATGGTGAAGCTCAAAATTGGGACATAAGCCAATCCCGGGAAAAAAATATTTATATAGCAAATAACAAAGGTCTTTTGGAATTCAATGGTGCCAATTGGAAGCTGTATCCTTCCCCAAATCATACAATCATGCGATCGGTAAAAGTGTATGGTGATAAGATTTATACCGGTTGTTATATGGAGTTTGGCTATTGGAAGAGGGATGAGTTTTTCAATCTCAGATATACCTCATTAAGTGAAAAAATTAAAAACGACTTGTTAGAAGATGAGCAGTTTTGGAAAATATTATGTTATCAGCAGTGGGTATTTTTCCAATCACTTCACAGAATATATGTGTATAATAGCCAAAATAATGAATTTCAGATTATTACTTCAAAGAAAAATTTGACACAGGTATTTGAGGTAGGAAATCAGCTTTATTTTCAGATGATCGGTAAAGGTCTCTTTCAGCTTGATGGAGGCAATTCCTCTTTAGTTTCGGACTTTCCTGTTTTAAGGAATAATATTATTGTTAATATTTTTTTGAATAATGAGAATTTGTTAATTCAAACACTGGAGAAAGGTTTTTTTATTCTGAAAAATGGCACCGTTTCACCATGGCAAACGGAGGCTTCTTCAAAAATTAATACCCTTAGCATCTATAGCAGTTTACAATTAGGGGATGGCACTTTTGCTTTGGGAACAATTGGTGAAGGGATTTATTTCCTCTCTTCTGATGGTAGAATCACGATGCACATCGACAAGAAAAAAGGTTTGCAAAACAATACACTCCTTTCCCTCTTTCAGGATGCGGATAGCAATATCTGGCTTGGACTTGATAATGGGATTAGTGTTCTCAATTATACATCCCCATTTCGGGTTTATGCTGACACAAAAGGGAATCTGGGGACTGTATACGCAACCGAATTTTTTCATGATTTTTTGTATTTGGGAACGAATCAGGGCCTCTTCTACAGACCCCTGAAATCGATGGATGATTTTAAAATCGTAGAGGGCACCAAAGGACAGGTTTGGACATTAAAAACAATTGGGGAAACTTTATTTTGCGGGCATAATTCCGGCACATATACCATTAAGGACAACCAGGCAGAGTTGATCTCCGGTATTATGGGAACATGGGATATTCATCCCATTTCAGACACGGATAATTTGCTCCTTCAGGGGAATTACGAAGGGTTACATATTTTAGAAAAAAAGAATGGGAAATGGCGATATCGGAACAAAATAGAAGGATTTAATATATCAAGCAGATATTTTGAAGTGTTGCCAGACAACCAAATATTTGTAAGCCATGAATACGTTGGGGTATTTAAGTTGAACGTTACCTCCGACTTTATGAGGGTTATAAAATATACCAGAGAGCAGAGTGTCCCCTTGAGTTTTAATTCAGGAATTGCAAAATATGATGGTAAGCTACTGTACTTTTGTGATTCTGGTTTATATGAATATAATACACAAAAGAGTCAGTTCAGGAAAGATACTTTATTAACCAAACTTGTTTTAAGTGAAGACTCTTATTTGTCGGGAAAGTTATTAAATGAAGAGGACCAAATACTTTTATCATTTACGGAAGAGAGTATAATATTTTTGTCACCGGGAAAGGTGGATAAAAAACCTCAAATAACAAGGATTTCTTTGCCTGTTTCGCTTAGAGAAAATATGGTAGGATATGAAAATTTGTTGCACTTAGGAAAGAAGCTCTATTTGCTGGGCACCGTTGAAGGGTATATTTTATTCGATTTGGATAAGATAGATTATAAAGAAAAATTTATTCATATCAATTCTATTGATAAAAGTAAATTGAATGGAGATAGAACCAACATTCCTCTTCTTGCAGAAGATTATAAACTGAAAGCTAAAGAAAATAATCTCAGTTTTAGTTACAATGTTCCTGAATACGATAAGTTTCTCCAAACAAAATATCAGTATAAATTGGAAGGAATGTATGATAATTGGAGCGATTGGACTCAGGAAGCAAAAGCATCTTTTAATAACCTTCCCCCAGGTGAATATACCTTTAAAGTTCGGGCAAGAACCGGCCATAAACTCAGTGCAAATATAGAAAGTTTTGGTTTTTCAATCGCCAGTCCCTGGTATTTCTCTGGCTGGATGAAACTGGTCTATGTACTAATCTTCTTCCTGATATTATTTGTGATCAGTAATTTATACCGAAGAAATTATAAAAGACAGAATCAAAAAATCATGGAGGAAAAGAAGAAAGAATTGGCCATGATGAAATTGGAGAATGAACAGGAGCGAATTAAACTCAAAAACGAGAACCTAAATTGCGAAATTGAAACAATAAATAAGGAATTAGCCTCTACAACGATTGCTATTATAAAGAAAAATGAATTGCTCAATGCCATAAAGAACAATTTACAGGAGGAAAAAGATAGCCAAAAGGTGAAAGCAGCACTTAAGATTATTGATGAAAATTTAGAAATCAATACCGACTGGAAGTCATTTCAGGAAGCATATGATAATACAGACAGAGATTTTCTTAAAAAGTTAAAAGAGTTACATCCTTTACTCACACCAAATGATCTTAAACTGTGTGTGTTTTTGCGATTAAATTTGTCCTCCAAAGAAATGGCGCCCATGCTTAATATTTCCCCTCAGAGTGTCGAGATAAAACGATTCCGCTTACGAAAAAAAATGGATCTTGGCCATGAAACAAACCTTACAGAGTATGTTTTAAGTCTTTAGCGGGTCATTTTCTTAGCATACTCCTTAACATTAACTCAACATCAGAGATCAACATCAAAATTCCCATTAGAATTTTCCCGATGAACCTGTTGTGTTGATTCGTAAGATACCCCTTTAGTTATCCTGCTTTCAGTGCTTTCATTTAATAGAAAAACTATACCACCCTGATGATAATTGAGGTTGTATATTTTTTGTATAGGTGGATTTTTTGTTTTCGCATCATACGAAGTATAAATTTATACTGTAGAAACACTTGCAACGAAATTATGGATAACCGGCTACCTGTTTTTATTGGAAATAACGCTTATCCCTCATTCAAAAATAACGAGGTTCAGGGTGAATTAATCGAATTGGCGAACGAAAGTTATTATGTAATTTCCAATGTGAACGAAATGCCTCCATTCTTTATGAGTATCGTGAGTGATTCAAATCATTGGATGTTTATATCAAGTAATGGAGGGCTAACCGCTGGCAGGAAAAATGCCGATTATGCCATATTCCCTTATTATACGGATGATAAAATTACCGAATCTGCTGAATTTACAGGAAATAAATCTGTTTTTTTAGTTAAAAGAAATGGTAAATCATTTCTCTGGGAACCCTTTTCCGGACGATATGAGGATATATATAAAATATCCAGGAATCTTTATAAAAATTATTTTGGAAATAAAATAATTTTTGAAGAAGTAAACCACGATCTGGAATTAACCTTTAGATACCAGTGGAGTTCAAGTAACCTGTTTGGTTTTATCAAAACATCGACCCTCATCAACGATTCACAGTCGGAAGTAAAAATTTCGGTTTTGGATGGCATTCAAAATATTCTGCCTTATGCACTGGGGAGTGAAGTCCAAAATACTACCAGTAACCTGGCCGATGCTTATAAAAGAAGTGAACTGATAAAGGAATCTGGTCTGGGAATATATGCTTTAAGTGCCGTTATTGCAGATAAACCCGAGCCCGCTGAAGCATTAAAGGCAAATATTGTATGGTCGCTTGGTTTGGATAACACCAAATATTTACTTTCCAACTGCCAATTGAAAAGTTTCCGGCAGGGATTGCCTGTTTATGATGAAGTGGATGTTAAAGCGGTAAAAGGATCCTATTTTATTAAATCAGAGGTGGTGTTGTCAGCGAAAGCTGAAAAAGAATGGATGATTATTGCCAATGTTAACCAAACCCAATCCTCAATTGTAAATATTTCAGCTGCCATAATAAACGATAAAAACCTCTATCACTCAGTTAAACAAGATGTAGACTTTGGCACCAGGAAACTGATAGAATTAGTTGCCTCTTCTGACGGATTACAACTTACTGAAGATTATTTAAGAAATCTCAGACACTATTCCAATACGATGTTTAATATTATGCGGGGAGGCATTTTTGACAATAATTATCAAATGGAAAAGCTGGATTTTATACACTATTTAGCCAAAGCCAATAAGAAAATTTTAAAATCACAAAAGCTTATTCTTCAGCTTCTTCCTCCTGTATTTATGCTATCCAAACTCCAGGAAGTTACCCTCCATAGCAGCGATGAAAATTTCGAACGTTTGTGCATGGAGTATCTCCCTTTGAAGTTCAGCCGGCGACATGGCGATCCCAGCAGACCCTGGAACATATTTTCAATCAACACCCGTAGTGAAGCTGATGGCTCAAAGATTCTTGATTATGAAGGGAACTGGAGAGATATTTTTCAAAACTGGGAAGCACTTGCACATTCTTTTCCGGAGTTTACGGAAGGTATGGTGTATAAATTTCTGAACGCTTCAACTTTCGATGGTTATAATCCCTACAGGATAACAAAAGATGGATTTGATTGGGAAAAGATAGAGCCAGATAATCAATGGTCATTCATTGGGTACTGGGGGGATCATCAAATTATTTATTTATTAAAACTGTTAGAAATAATTGCAAACCATTATCCGGGTAAACTGGAAAGTTTATTTAATAAAGAGATCTTTGTTTATGCCAATATACCTTATAAAATCAAGAGTTATAAAGACATTCTTGTTAATTCCAAGGATACTATTGTCTTTGACTATGAATTAGATGACTTGGCAGGCAAAAAAATTGAAGAACTTGGAGCTGACGGGGCCTTGCTTTGCGATGAAAAGGGGCATATACATCATGTTACCTTCCTCGAAAAATTGCTGGCCACGCTTCTGGCCAAACTATCCAATTTTATTCCGGAAGGGGGTATCTGGATGAATACACAACGTCCGGAATGGAATGATGCAAATAATGCCTTGGTGGGAAATGGAGTTTCCATGGTAACCTTGTATTATTTGAGACGTTTTCTCCATTTCTCCAGGAAAATATTTACCAATTCCCACATAAAAGAAGTTAATGTTTCCGCTGAATTAATCGTGTTCCTTAACCGTATTGCAGATGCTTTTGACAAATACAGATATATCCTAAAGGGCAAAATTAGCGACAGGGACCGTAAATTAATTCTGGACGATTTGGGACAGGCAGGAAGCGATTACAGATGGAGAATTTACAAACATTCTTTCTCCGGCAGGAAAGAAACCATAAGCCTGCTTATGCTGAGTCGTTTTGTGGAAATGGGCCTCGACTTTTTAGACCACTCAATAAGAGCCAATAAAAGAACCGATAATTTGTATCATTCTTACAATTTAATGACTGTTAAGCAGGAAAATGAAATTTCTGTTTCTTATCTCAATGAAATGCTGGAGGGGCAGGTAGCGGTTTTGAGTTCCGGCTATTTATCTTCCGGCGAAGCACTGGATTTGTTGAATGGTCTGAGAAAGAGCAAACTGTTCAGAGAAGATCAGAATAGCTATTTACTCTATCCGAATAAAAATCTACCAGGATTTCTGGAAAAAAACAACATTCCGGGCGAATCTGTTTCCAAATCGGAATTATTGAAAAAAATGATCAATAACGGCAACAGTCAGATTGTCGAAAAAGATATCATGGGAAATTTTCACTTTAACGGGAATTTCAGAAATGCTGGTGATCTGAGTAAGAAATTAGAGGAAATTTCTCAGACGGAATACGCTCCATTGGTGGAAAAAGAGAAAGAATTGGTCCTGCAATTTTTTGAGGAGATATTCAACCATAAAGCCTTTACCGGAAGGTCCGGTACCTTTTTCGGTTATGAGGGATTAGGTTCCATTTATTGGCATATGGTTTCCAAATTGCGATTAGCAGTACAGGAGCATTGCTTAAAAGCAATTACAAACAAAGAAAGCAAGGATATTATAAACCATTTTATTCATCATTATACCGAAATCAGCGAAGGCATTGGCGTGCATAAACATCCCTTGCAATATGGTGCCTTCCCAACTGATCCTTATTCCCATACTCCCGAGGGAAAGGGGGTAAAACAGCCCGGGATGACAGGGCAGGTGAAAGAAGACATACTCAGCCGTTTCGGAGAACTGGGTGTTCTTGTAAATGGGGGTAAATTATCTTTTCATCCCTTTTTACTCAAGAAAAACGAGTTTCTTAAACAGGATCGACCCTTTCATTTTATGGATGTTAATGCTGAGCCAAAACAAATTTTTCTAAAAGAAGGATCGTTGGGTTTTACCTATTGTCAGGTGCCGGTAGTATATAAATTATCTGAAAATGAAAGCCTGGAAATATTGTGGAATAACAGCAGAGTGACGAAATTCCATTCTCTGGATGCTGATGAAGATACGAGCAGAAAAATTTTTGAAAGAACTGGTGAGGTCATTCAGATTGAGGCGAACATCAGTGAGTCTTTGTTTAAATAGATACAAACAAGCACAATTTCAGCCAAAAACAGGAAAAGGAATTGTGAAAAGAACAGAATATGAAAAATGCCCGGTACACTATCTACCCGTTATTACTGTTTATTATGCAAATTAATTGTACAGGACAGAAACATTTAGCTGTTAAAGTTTATGAAACTTCATCGGTTGGGAACAAATTAAGCCTTATTACAAAGTTTTCTAACATCGGTAAACCCTCTGTTATTGAAATATTTCCTGATCAGACATTCCAAACCATACAAGGATTTGGCGGATCATTTACCGAATCTTCAGCCTATTTATTAAACAAGATAAGTCCCGAAAACCGGAAAAGGATTATAGAAGCCTATTTTGGAGAGAGTGGAGCAAGGTATTCTCTGACCCGCACACATATGAATTCCTGTGATTTTTCATTATCTCATTATTCCTATGCACCGATAGAAGGAGATAAAAATTTAGAACATTTCTCCATAGACCATGATACGGCAGATCTTATTCCCATGATTAAGGAGGCTATGGCTGTTTCAAAATACGGTTTTAAAATTTTGTCTTCACCATGGACCGCACCACCGTGGATGAAAGATAACAGGAGTTGGACAGGAGGAAAATTGTTACCTGAATATTATGACACCTGGGCATTATTTTTCTCAAAATATACTGAGGCCTATCATGCCAGGGGGATTGAGATTTGGGGTTTCACGGTCGAAAATGAACCGCTGGGCAATGATAATAATTGGGAAAGTATGCATTTTACAGCAAAGGAAATGACCCATTTTGTTAACAATTATCTGGGACCAAAATTGGAATTGGATGGCCATGATGTGGTTATTCTTGGTTATGATCAAAACAGAGGGGATGAATTAATAAAATGGGCAGATGTAATGTACCATAATAAGAAATCCTCAAAATATTTTGATGGGACGGCAATTCATTGGTATGCCAGTACCTATGAAGTTTTTCCCGAATCCCTTCAATACCTTCACCATAAGGCACCCCAAAAACACATCATCCAATCTGAAGCCTGTCTTGACGGTATTGTACCAAAATGGAAGGACGATCAATGGTATTGGTCGAAAGAAGCCAGAGACTGGGGCTGGACCTGGGCATCTCCGGAGAATAAATATTTACACCCGGAGTATGTTCCCGTTTTCCGGTATGCCCGGGATATAATTGGTTGCCTGAATAACTGGGTGGAAGGGTGGATTGACTGGAACATGGTGTTAGATAAGCAGGGTGGGCCGAATTGGTTCAAAAACTGGTGTGGCGCTGCTGTATTGGTTGATCCCGATAATGACGAGCTCTATTTTACCCCTCTTTATTATGTAATGGCCCATTTCAGCAAATACATCCGGCCTGAAGCTAAACGAATAGGATTTGTTAATTCAGATATAGATCTTTTGGTTACTGCAGCTCAAAATCCAGATGGGTCAATCGTTCTTTTGGTACTTAATCAGAACTCATCAGAAAAAAGTTTTGAACTCCGGCATGACGGAAAATCAGCTTCCCTTTCCATCAGTGCAAAAGCATTACAAACTATCGTTATAACTAACCAATTACACGGATAATATTTAATGCATATGGTAAAGTACGTAACAGCTTTAAAAGACAAGGTCCCCCTGGGACAAAAAGCAGCCTTCGGAGCCGGCCATTTAGTAAACAATCTTTTACCCGGTGCTTTGGGTGTTTTTTCCTTCTTTTTACTAACGGCATTTGGAATGGATCCTTTCCTGGCAGGTTTACTGGGTGGATTGCCCCGGTTTTTTGATGCTATTACAGATCCTATTATGGGTTATATATCCGATAATACCAAGTCCAGATTTGGGCGCAGAAGACCTTATATTTTTGTCGGTGCTATCCTGAGCGGTTTGATGTTTATGGTTTTGTGGCAACTAAACCCGGAAGATACACAAAGCTATAATTTTTGGTATTTTCTGATTTTTTCAATGGTGTATTTACTGGGAAACACCATATTCTCCACACCACTTATTGGTCTGGGTTATGAAATGACTTCCGATTATAAAGAGCGGACACGTCTAATGGGGTTCTCACAAACAATCGGTCAATTTGCCTGGGTAGTAGTGCCTTGGTTTTGGGTCTTAATTGCTGATCCGGATTTATTTGATACTCAGGCTATAGGGGTTCATCGCCTTGCTGTTATTGTCGGAGGAATTTGTATGATTCTGGGAATAATGCCTGCCCTTTTTTGCAAAGAAATTGATCAGACTAACCTGACGAACAGAGCCGAAATTTCAATCAGGACCCTTGCCAGTAATTTAAAGGGGTTGTTGAAGAATATGGTACAGATATTCAAAAACAGATCATTTGTTCAATTATGTGGTGCTACATTTTTAGTATTTAATGGATTTCAAATGGTTGGCTCCTTTAGCTATTTCATTATCGTTTTCTATATGTTTAAAGGAAGCTATGCGGAAGCCGGGACCTGGCCTGCTTTATTTTCAACTGTTAGTGCTCTGGCTACAGCCATTTTAATCATTCCAATCATTACATGGATTTCCAATAAGTTAGGAAAAAGAAAAGCATTTCTCATTGCCACATTTATCTCGATTTTAGGATATATCTTAAAATGGTGGGGCTTCAACCCTGAAACTCCATGGTTAATGTTCATGCCGATTCCATTCATGGTTTTTGGAATTGGAGGGTTGTTTACCCTGATGATGAGTATGACTGCTGACGTTTGCGATTTGGACGAATTAATAAATGGTATGCCAAGAAAAGAAGGAACCTTTGGTGCTATATATTGGTGGATGGTGAAACTGGGCCAGGGTCTTGCTTTGGTCCTTGGAGGTTTGGTCTTAAAATTAGTTGGATTTGACCAAAACGCCACAACACAAACAGCTGAAACCATAACACGGTTGCGTCTTGCTGATATTTCAATTCCGGCAATTACTGCTGCCCTTGCAATAGTTGTCATGTGGAATTATAGTCTCACAGAGGCAAGAGCAAGGGAAATTAAAGAGGAATTGGTAAACAGAAGAGGAGAGTTATAATGGTAATTAAAAAATTTAAGTCTAAAAGATATGTCATATAGAGAAGGAAAAACTATTTCATTATCAGGAATCGCAGGTGCCGGTTTTGCCAATAAGACTGAGGCAGAATTAAATAGTCTTTTTAAAAAGGTTCTGGCAGAAGGAATCCATGGTTTGTGCTTTAGCTTGTATGAAGAAGGGCAGATGCCGGGCGCTTTAATTACTGAAGAACAGGTGAGAAGAAGGATGGAAATTATTCTGCCCTATGCAAAATGGGTGCGCTCTTTTTCTTGTACCGACGGAAACGAACTTATTCCGATGGTTGCAAAGGAGTATGGAATTAAAACCCTGGTTGGAGCATGGTTAGGAAAGGATCCGGAAATAAATGAACGGGAAGTAGCCGGTTTGATTAAACTGGCAAAAGAGGGTTATGTAGATATTGCTGCCGTCGGGAATGAGGTACTGTACCGCGATGATTTAACAGAAGATGAATTGATCGGATTCATAACTCAGGTAAAAAAAGCAATTCCCGAAGTGCAGGTAGCTTATGTTGATGCGTATTACGAATTTACAAACCGGCCCGGAATCACAGAACTTTGTGATGTCATCCTGGCTAATTGCTATCCCTTTTGGGAGGGATGTAGTTTTGAATACTCTCTGTTATATATGAAAAATATGTATTACCAGGCTTTGAAGGCAGGTAAAGGAAAAAAAGTGATCATAACAGAAACCGGGTGGCCAAGTCAGGGAAAGAGTCTGGAGAGCGCCCATTCCAATCCGGAGAATGCGAGAAATTATTTTATCAATACCCAACTATGGTCGAAAGAGGAGGATATTGAGATTTTTTACTTCTCATCCTTTGATGAATCATGGAAAGTGGGCGCAGAAGGGGATGTAGGGGCATACTGGGGGATATGGAATAAAGATCATAATCTTAAATATTAAATAGTAATCCTGGGATGGAACAGAAGCAGAAAATATATTTTCAACATGGGAAAGCCATTTGCTATTCAGGCTTTAGAGAGGGCCAGCATCCTGGTGGGCCAACTCCAGGTTATGAAGAAGTGAAAGAAGATCTATTGATCCTCGCAAAACACTGGAGGTATTTGCGCTTGTATGATTGTGATAAACATGCTGAAACGGTATTGGAGGTCATACAAAAAGAAAAACTTGATTTCAAAGTAATGCTTGGTGCTTACATAGTTGGTGAGATGAATAATTTTGGATGTCCCTGGGGGGGGACCTATCCGGAAGCAGTTTTAAAAGAAAATAAAACCAAGAACATTAACCGGATAAAGGAATTGATTGTTTTTGCCAATAAGTACCCGGATATAATTTTTGCACTGTCGGCTGGAAATGAAGCCTTAGTGGACTGGACAGATCATTATGTTCCCGAAGCAAGGGTCATTCAATATGTCAGGATGATAAAAAAAGGAGCTAAACAACCCGTGACCTTCTGCGAAAACTACGAACCCTGGATTAATAAACTAAAAGGTCTGGCAGCTGAGGTTGATTTTATATCCATTCATACCTATCCGGTTTGGGAATATAAAAACATACATGAATCAATAGCCTATACAAAACAAAACTATGCCTCGGTGGCGGGGGCATATCCCGAAAAATTGGTCGTAATTACCGAAGCAGGCTGGGCTACCAGTTCTGATGGTAAAGGTATTTATCCAAATAATGCAAGTGAAGAAAACCAGAAAATATATACCAAGGATCTAATGAAATGGAGTATGGAAGAGGGCATTCTCATTTTTGTATTTGAGGCTTTTGACGAACCATGGAAAGGTTCACCGGAACCTTTGGAACCCGAAAAGCATTGGGGATTATTTAATGTTGACAGGACCCCTAAGCAGGTAATGAAAAAATTATAGCAAATAACAAAAAAGTAATACTATGAAAAAAAGTCTGTTTACCCTTTTTCTTTTATTCATTACAATAATGGCATTTCCTCAGACAGAGAAAGTATCAGTTGTAAAAAGGGAAAAAGGGGTTGAATTAGTAGTCAATGGAAATAGTTTCATGATTAATGGAATGAATTGGGATTATTTTCCGATAGGCACAAACTTTACCTATAGTTTATGGGAACAACCGGCGGATGTGATAACAGCAGCACTGGATAGGGAAATGGCTCTATTGAAAAATATGGGGATAAATACCATCAGAGCCTACGTGGGTATGCAACCCCGGTGGATTCAATACATTTATGAGAATTATGGTATTTATACCATTATCAACCACTCATTCGGCCGTTATGGACTCACACTTGAAGGAAACTGGGTACTGAATACGGAATATAGTGATCCTCGCACACGTGAATTGCTTCTCAGAGAAACAGTTGAAATGGTCCGGGAATATAAGGATACACCGGGTTTGTTGATGTTTCTGCTGGGTAATGAAAATAATTATGGTCTTTTCTGGGAAGGGGCCGAAACGGAGGATATACCAGTGGAAGACAGAAAATCAACTGAGCGGGCAAATGCTTTGTATAAATTGTTTAATGAGGCAATTGTGGAAATGAAAAAGCTGGATGATTCGCATCCTGTCTCTATCTGTAACGGCGATCTGCTCTTCCTTGACATTATAGCAAGAGAATGCAGGGATATGGATGTTTTGGGTATTAATTCTTATCGCGGGAAATCTTTCGGTGATCTTTTCGAAAAGGTTAAACAAACCATGGATGTTCCCATTATGTTTACCGAGTTCGGAGCCGATGCCTATAATGAAATTGACATGATGGAAGACCAAAAATCCCAGGCCGAATACGATCTCCTGAATTGGAAGGAAATCTATGAAAATGCTTCAGGATTAGCTAAAGCAGGTAATTCAATTGGGGGATTTACTTTTCAGTTTAGCGATGGCTGGTGGAAATATGCTCAAACCAAAAATTTAGACATTCATGATGTGAATGCTTCATGGGAGAACGGCGGTTATTTGTACGACTATGTGCCGGGAGAAAATAACATGAACGAAGAATGGTTTGGTATCTGTGCGAAAGGGGAGCCTAATGAAAGGGGACTTTATAAGCTATATCCACGGGCAGCTTATTACGCATTAAAGGAAGCGCATAAATTTAATCCCTACGCCAGGGGAACGACCCTCGAAACTATTGAAAATTATTTTTCTAATATTATGATTGAAGAGGCTGTTTTGCGGGCAAGAGGAGATAAAGCTGATCTTATCAGTGAGCGTTTGAAAAGAGCTCAGATTGGTCTGCGCGGTGAAATCTCAACCTTCTACACTGGGGGTTATTTGATCACGACACCCGAAAATAAGAGTTCGGATTATATGAATTATCCCTCTTTCCAGGGATTTGATCATATGGAATCTTTTTACCTTGATGTTGATGCTAATCCAGCTGATAATATCCATGTAAACCTGTCTTTTAATTTGCTTGGCCATGTAGCCGAAAACCCCATTGAAGAAATATTTTACGAAAACAGGGGGCGTTCCACTATTATTACCACAGATCAGGGTACTTCTATTGATATTTCCTCTGCAGAGCGATTAAAGCTGTACAGGGCCGATTTTGATTGGAAAGGGAAGTGGTTTAATCTTACAGGCTTTTACCGTACCGGACACTACCATTGGGGCTATGAAGGTGATTTTTTCGGCTTGTATCCGGAAGCTAATTACGGTCCAAACATTGATATTTATAATGGGGATGCTCCTTTTGGTTTTGAAGTGGAGGCTAAGAAGTCGTTAAAAGGATTGAAGATTGCTTATGGCCCCGAATTATGGTGGGGAGCTAACCCGACTATTCTGTTAAAATACAGCAGATCTGTGGGTAAATTTGACCTTACGGGTATTTATCAGGAAGATCTCGAACAACGGAAATCAACCGAAAGTTCCTATGCTATTCCTGTTCCTCAGAACCGCAAGGCTACCCTGGGTATAAAAAGAAAAATCGGATCACTGGGTTTCGAAGTGGGGGGTATCTGGTCCGGACAGCCGAGAAATGGAGATATCTACCAGATTGTTGAGGGAGAAACGGGAAATTATACCCTTTATCAGGATAGGATTTCAGGCGAAGACAATTGGGGTGGAAAAGCAAAAATAACCTTTATTAGCGGCCCATTAAGCTGGTATGTTCAGGGTGCGGCTATGGGATTGGTTGCAGATGGTGGCGCAGATTATACAAAAACCTTTACCGGCTGGACATTGAAAGATAGTGGTAGTGGAAACCAATATAATATACTTTCCGGTTTTTCTTTTTTAATGGGTAATTTTCAGTTAGCTCCAAACTTCTTATGGCAGAAGCCTATTGTAGGCCCCATCTCAGCTGATGTTCCGGCTCCGGGCAGACCCCGAAATGTTTTGGATGATCCCTTTGCAGTAAGAGTAAACAGGGAAACAGTAGCAGGTGAACTTTTAATTTCATTCGACCCCACCCCAGCTACCTGGATGTTCGAATGGGACAATGATATGCAGGAAGATGCTCCCCTGGCTGCGAGCCTTGATTTTGTCTACCGGCATCTTCCTACAACACAGGATGCCGGTATTGGGGTTATGGCAAATCGAACTTTATTTGCCTTTCCTGGTGCTCCAGAACCGCACGACTTATGGGAAGTGAACGCACGTGTTGTATCAAAACTGACCCATGATTTTGGGTTTATAGCTAAGTTTCTTGTAGGAAATGCCCAGTCAAACGGAAGCGATGAAAGAATAATTGAGCGTTATAGCGGCGACCTGGCCATGATATACAAAAAAGTAAAGTTAATGACTACGGTTAAAGTTAATGACTGGGGGCCTTACGATTATTACCGGGATTTCAATCTAACCTACCCGTTGCAGTTAATCGCTGATTTTTCAACAAGTTCCGGTAAGCCAAGCTGGTTTATGCTTCCCGGTACCCGTGCCGGAATTCGCTGTGTCTGGCGTTCTTTAAACCAATATTCTCCCCGGTATGCACCGACCTATATTATGAGTCCTACAGGCGAAATGGAACCCGACCCCACCGCATTGGGGTATGATAATGGGAATGAATGGGAAATAAGAGCATACTTACATTTTACAATAGGCAGGTAAACAAATTAAAATTGATTCCGATGAAAAAGATCAAATCAAAAATCAGACTAAATACAATAGCAGCACTATTTATTCTTATAGTACTGGCCGGTTGCAGGAAAGATACCGATAACTTAGAGTTGGCCACAAACTATCCGACAAATCCGGAAGTATTTATTGATGCCTTTAGCTCTGGTTTGAATTATGATGCCTGGGGTAAAGTGACGGCTTTCGATATTGATTATACGGTCAAGTATAAAGGAACGGCATCAATGAAAATTGCGGTTCCTGATGCCAGTGATCCTGCCGGAAATTATGCTGGTGGCGTTTTCTATACATCCATGCCGCGAGATCTCAGGGAGTACAACGCGCTTACCTTTTGGGCCAAAGCATCCAGATCAGCGGTAATGAATGCCAGTTTTGGCAGCTTTTCAGAAAGTCCTGAAAACTTTTCTGAAAAGTATAAGGTCGCCATAGATGCTGATCTAAATTCGAATTGGAAGCAATTTATTATTCCGATACCTGATGCATCAAAACTATCTGCAGCTAAGGGCCTGTTTTCTTATTCGGCAGGTACAACCACTGATGATCCTTCAGGCTATACGATTTGGATTGATGAAGTAAAATTTGAGAATTTGGGAACATTGGCACATCAGCAACTGTCTATCTCCAACATTTCCAGTTGGCCTTCAGGCTCAGGTTTCATTGGACAGAGCTTTTCGAGTGTGGTGGTTGAATCCGTAAACCTGCCAAATGGGGTTAATCAAGAAATGATTGTTCCATCGGGGTATTTAACATTTTCATCCTCTGACAGCGATATAGCTACTGTCAACGAATCAGGTTTAGTAACTCTTGTCGGTACCGGTTCGGTAACGATTACCGTTACTTCCGCCGATTTAAGTACCTCTGGAAATATCACCCTGACCAATGTTATCCCGATGGCAGAAACTCCCACTGAAAATGCTTCCAAGGTGATTTCCTTATTTAGTGATGCCTATTCAAATATTCCCATTGATACACCAAAATGGGATTATGTCACCAATATTCAGGAGGTACTTTCTATTGATGGAAATAATTTGTTGAGCATTAGTAGTTACAGTTACTTGCCAATTACCTTCAGCAGTATTGATGCGTCCACAATGACTCATTTACATTTTGACATATATGTGGTAGCTCCAACCCTTATTAACCAACCTCTTACTATCTCATTAAACGATCAGGTTGGAGGAGAAAAAGGGATAACCTATGCTGCCAACCTGAATACAGGTAGTTGGTATAGTATAGATATTCCATTGTCAGTTTTCAACTTACCATCAAGATCAGCATTAACCTTTTTAATTATTGCTGCGGATAGCCAATCCCCGAAAATGACAGATTTGTATTTAGACAATATATATTTCTATGAAAAGTAGATTGTGGAATTTTTAAGCAAAAAAATAATATTATGAAAATCTTTCAAATCGTTAATCCGAAATATGTACTCCTTTTTGGAATGGTTATAATCTGGGGTTGTGAGAATACTTCGGAAATCAAAGAGTATAACTGGGAACTTGTCTGGCAGGATGAATTTAATGCCATTGCAGCAGACAGTTTACCCGATCCCAATAACTGGACCTACGATATAGGCGGGGGAGGATGGGGGAATAATGAATGGCAGACATATACCCAAAGTAAGTCTAATGTAAAAATTGACGAAGTTGATGGTATTGGTTGCCTTAAAATTATAGCCCGAGAGGATGGCTCCACATTTACATCTGCCCGTATCAAAACCAAGGGGCTTTTTGAGCAGGCTTATGGCCGGTTTGAAGCCAGGATCAAAATGCCGTGGGGACCAGGTATGTGGCCGGCATTCTGGTTATTGGGTGCCAATATTGATACAGCTCCGTGGCCTGAATGCGGAGAGATTGATATTGTGGAATATAAAGGACAGGAGCCTGACAGAATTCATGGAACCATACACGGGCCAGGCCTTTTTAGTGGTAAAGCTGTTACCCAGACTTATGGATTGGAAAATGCCCGTTTTGATACTGATTACCATCTTTTTGCTGTAGAATGGAGGGAGGGCGTTATTGACTTCTATGTGGATCACACAATTTACCAGCGAATTACCAGATCAGAAGTAGAAAGCCAGGGTGGAACATGGGTTTATGACCATCCCTTTTATATCATTTTAAACCTGGCAGTAGCAGGAAATTTCGTTGGAAATTCAGTGGTAGGTACTGTTTTTCCTCAGACTCTTTATGTGGATTACGTCAGGGTATATAAAGAGGTAAATTAATAACCGTAAAACTACTTATTGATCAGCGCTTTTAAATATTATCATACTGAATTCGGGAGAAGAGGTTTAAGATGTTGAGAGTCGAGAGTTGCCCAATATATAAAAATGAATAACAATTTGATATTGTTATTAGGAGAATGAAAAAATGAGTCTTATTTCTAATTTGTTATTAATAATTTAAAAATCAATGCTATGAAAAAATTTTTCAAATTAATGCTATTATCAGCATTTTTAAGTTTTTCTTTTGGTGCGTTTGCTCAGCCAACTGCTGCTCCTCCGGCACCAAGCCATCCTGTTCTGAATGTCATTTCTATCTATGGAAGTGATACCTATACACCTATAATCGGTGTGAAAAGTTTTGAAGACTGGGGACAAACCTCGCATGGATCAACTATTGGGGATTACACTATACCTGGTACTGAGCATAAGGTTTTAAAGTACGGAAAGCTATCTTTTCAGGGTATCGACTTTACGGATAATACACAAGATGTGTCAGCTATGAAGTTTTTACACCTTGATATTTGGACAGAAGATGCTGCTGCAAGTCCATTGTGGATTGCTTTAATTAGTGGGAATCAAAATATTGCCTTGTCCAAGACAATAACCACGGATGGCAGTTGGTATAGTCTGGATATTCCGCTTGCTGAATATGTCGGATCTACTCTAACCTCAATTAATCAGTTAATGTTCACATCGAACGAATGGCGTACTTATGCAACAAATGATTCATCTGTAACTATATATCTTGATAATATATATTTTTGGACCGATGAAAATATTACTCTTTCAGTTTCGCCTCTGAATCTTAGTATAGGTTATCAAGATGGCAGTACAAATACCTTCGACATTACTACAGAGCTGGAGTGGACGGTAGCCACTGACCAGACCTGGTTAACACCGAGCAGCACAAGCGGTACGGGAAATGCAACCATTACCTTAACAGCAACAGCCAATAATGAATTGCCGGGCCGACCCGCAGTGGTAACTGTTACTGCAAGCGATGAAACGACCAGAACGGTAGTGGTGGTGCAGAAGGGATCACCCGTTGAGGATGCCCCCACTCCAGCATTGACTGCCGCAAATGTTAAATCCATTTTTAGTGATGCCTATACTTCTGAAGCAGCTACTTTTCAAGATTGGTTTGGTACGGCTATGACAGAAGACTCGAGTGTTACAAATTCAAATAAAGTTAAAAAAGTAACTTCCAGTTGTTGTTTTGGATATGAATTTCCAGCTCCAATGGATATGACTATGATGACTAACTTACATGTTGATATCTATCCTGTTTCTGTAACTGCAATTACAATAGGAATTGTTGCCAATGGAGAGCATAAGATCAATAAGCCCCTGACAGCTAACATGTGGAATTCAATCGATATTTCCTTATTAGATCTAACCACAGCTGGAAATTTAGCTTCCGTGTCTCAACTTGGCTTTTGGGATCTTAGTGGTACATTTTATCTGGATAATTTACTTTTTTATTCAGGTGAATATTCAATCATAAGTGGAATTGAAAATGGGCTGAACGCTGATGGAATTAATTTTTATCCCAACCCAGTAAAGTCTTATTTATTTATTGATGGATTGTCCCAAAACGCCACCCTAAAAATTTTCGACGTGGGAGGAAAATTATTAGTCGAAAGGCAGAATGTCAATCAGGGAATTGAGGTGGAAAATCTCTCAAAAGGAGTTTATTTCATCAAAATCTCTGACAAGAATATCGTTACAACGAAAAAATTCATTAAAGAATAAGGTTGAGCCTTAAATAAGAGGGTTGTACCAGCGCAAACGGAAGGAATTTCCAAAGGGCTGTGCAACCCTCTCATAGTTGAGCAGGGCAACCTTCATAATTCACTATCTCCCATACTCCTCCTGGAACCACCTTCCCAAAAACACATCATACACTTCATACCTCGATTTGTCCTTGCCCGGTGTTTCATAGATCATCTCCTTATCGATCAGTGACTGAAGACTTTTTCTCACGGTGGAGGCGTTGCTGAGGTTATGTTTTTTCATGAAATCCTGGGCGGTGGGCTCGTTTATATGGCCTTCTGCCGCAATTGCCGCAAGGAGCATGAACTGATGGTGTGACAATAGGTTGCGGTAATTGTAGAAAATCGCTTCACGTTCGGCAAAAATTTCCCGGATGCATTCATTGATCAATTCCCTGCTTATGTCGGCATGGCCTTTGGAAAAAACCTTGTTGCATAGAAACTGGGTATAGAAGGTGTAATTTTTCGACCATTCCTGAATATAATTGACGTTCTCATCGGGTATCTTCTGTTTGTTTTTGTTAAAATGTGAGGAAATAAATCCTTGATACTCTTCTTTTTCCAGTTTATCCAGAAAGAGATATCCAGTGCTCTGGTAAAAAGGCCGCTTGGCGTCCGAGAACATTGGTGTTAGGAGATGGTGCTGGCTGCCCGAAAAAATGAAATGAACGTTTTTCAAAGCCTGGATGTAGGTGCGAAGAATCTCTTCCGTATTTTTCTCAGGGTACCTGCTGATCTGCTGGAACTCGTCGATGGCGACAAAGCATGGTTTTTTCTGTTGGTCCAGGAGACCGAATATTTCCTTTAAACTGGCCTGCTTTTCTGCGTCATTTTGAAAAGTCAGCGAAACCTGGGGCATCCCTGTAAGGCTATCATAACCGATTTGCGGACGGATCCTGCTAAAAAGCTCAAACGCCTTGCCAAGGAAGCTTTCTTTTTTTGTTTCGATGGCCTGAAGGCTGGCGGTGGCGAGCCGGTTGATGAATCCGTTAAGATCTTCTGTGCCGAAAATGTCGGTATATATCGTAATCGTGCTTTCTTTTCCCAATTTGTTGAAAAAATGATGGATCAGACCTGTCTTTCCCATACGCCGTGGGGAAAAAAGGGTCATGTTCCTTCCACTTTCCATTGCTTCCTGCAGTTGGAGGGTCTCTTTTTCCCTATTGCAGAAATATTCGGGACCCTGGTACCCTGTTATTAAAAATGGATTAATTTTCATGGTACTAAAGGTATGAAATAAAAAGTATAAAACAAAAAGTTTCATGAAAAAATGTTTAGGAAAATCAGAAAGATCTAAGAATGTGCCGCGTTGTTCCAAAGGCAAACGAAATAGTCTTTCAAAAATAGCGAGATGAAATATTTATTTTGTGGATATTTATTCGGTCGAGAAGAACTCCAGGATATTCATAATCCGGGTATTGTCGACTGAAGGCAAGCTGGCCCTGTTATTTAGACATGCCTTGATCGAAACCTACCCCAACGGCACCCCAGTCTCTCTTCTTTACCCAGCCATAACCAATGGCGACAACTTCTTACAGAACTTCGGTATCCTGCTGCACCTCAATCTTCTATAAATACATTTTAATCCCTATGATTTCAATATTTATTTTTATCTTGGACACGTTTAGGCATAATTTATTTTTCACATCAACTTTGTTAACATTAACCTAAGGAACTTAAAAAAGTGAAATCAAACCGCAGGAATTTCTTCAAGCTCGCCGGTGTCGCCACCGCAGGTGTTTTCTCGGGAATAAACCCAGTAGAGGCTTCGTCTCACTCCCCGCTTTCCAGTTCTCTTTTAAAATCAGGCAGACACCAGACCTTCAACATGAGCGGGTATGCGGCCCC
This sequence comes from uncultured Bacteroidales bacterium, assembly GCA_963779845.1. Lineage (GTDB taxonomy): Bacteria > Bacteroidota > Bacteroidia > Bacteroidales > CAVZZV01. The sequence continues at coordinate 512,481 of CAVZZV010000002.1, forward strand.
AAAATTGGATGTCGTCCGGTTAGGTATAATTGGCCTTGGTATGCGAGGGGCTGGAGCTGTTGAGCGCATGGCTCATATCGAGGGGGTTGAAATACGCGGGCTTTGCGATAAATTGGGCGAAAGGGTGGAAAAGGCCCAAAAAATCCTTCTTAAGGCTGCCCTTCCGAAGGCAAAAGCCTACGGCGGAAGCGAAGATGCCTGGAAAAAAATGTGTACTGCCGATGACATAGACCTTGTGTATATCTGCACACCCTGGAGCCTTCATACCCCTATGGCTGTGTTCGCCATGGAACACGGGAAGCACGCTGCCTCCGAAGTCCCGGCAGCTACCACCCTGGAAGAAGCCTGGCTGTTGGTGGAAACATCCGAAAGGACTAAAAAGCATTGTATGATGCTTGAAAATTGCTGTTACGATTTTTTTGAGCTCATGACGCTGAACATGGCCCAGCAAGGATTCTTCGGAGATCTTGTGCATGCCGAAGGGGCATATATCCATGACCTGCGCAAACTTAATTTTGATAAAAACGGATATGCCGATATGTGGAGGTTAAAGCAAAACCAACACAGGAACGGTAACCTTTATCCGACACATGGTCTTGGACCCATTTGTCAGGCTATGAACATCAACCGGGGCGACCAGATGGATTATTTGGTTTCCATGTCCTCGAACGATTTTCAAATGGCAAAGATGGCCGCCGGACTTGCGGGGGAAGACCCGTTCTTTGAGCCCTTTGCCACCGATCATTACCGCGGGAATATGAATACAAGCCTCATCAGGACAAAAAAAGGAAAAACCATCATGGTACAACACGATGTCACCTCCCCCAGGCCCTATTCACGGATCCATTTGTTGAGCGGAACGAAAGGCATAGCCCGCAAATGGCCCGAGCCTGCCAGAATTGCATTGGGTCATGAATGGATTGATGCAGATGAAATGAAGGCCCTTGAAAAGGAATATTCCCCGGAAATTGTCAAAAGGGTAGGGGAAATGGCAAAGGAAGTCGGAGGACACGGGGGAATGGATTTCATCATGGACTGGCGGTTGATCGATTGCTTGCGCAATGGACTTGCCCTGGACCAGGATGTATATGATGCCGCACTATGGAGCAGCATCGCTCCACTGAGCGAGTGGTCGGTGGCAAACAGGTCCAATTCGATTGATGTCCCGGATTTTACCTCTGGCGCTTACAAAACAAATAAACCGGTTGATTTGAGCATGGACAAAGCTGGGAATACCGGGATCAGGAAAGCCAAATCCAAATCCCAGATGGAACTGCATTAGGGGCATCATTTTAGGCTCTGTTTGTCGAATAGGTAACAAAAATGCCATACGGTAAATAGACATGCCTTGACCGAAACCGATGAACCGATAGTATCTTTGTCTTTAAAAATAAGCTGTGGGCATGGGATTCAACTTCACGGATTTAAAGGAATTTCTCGATCAAAAAGCAGATCAATACAATAACCCGGAATTTATCGGGTCTGACCCTATACAGGTACCCCATTCATTCAGCAAAAAAGAGGATATTGAAATAGCGGGGTTTCTGACAGCAATAATTTCCTGGGGAAACCGGAAAACAATTATAAACAATGCTTTTCGCATGATGCGATTGCTTGACAATTCCCCCTATGATTTTATCCTGAACCATGATGAAAAACATCTTAAAAAATTTGATGGTTTTGTCCACCGGACTTTTAGTTCAACGGATTTGACAACTTTCATATCGGCGTTAAAGTCCATTTATCTTGACCACAATGGCCTTGAAGGAATATTTTCCAAACACAAAACCGGGAATTCTTTGCAACCGGCAATTCATGAATTTAAAAAGATATTTTTTTCTGTGCCCCATTTATTAAGGACAAAAAAGCATTTACCCGACCCATATCAAGGTTCGGCTGCAAAAAGAATCAACATGTTTAGACGGATAAATAAGGCAGCATAGGAATCCCGTATCATTATTAGTAATTTTGTGCCGTGTAAATATAGTGGTATGGAATTGAACATGGAACAACTACATGAATTTCTTGATGAAAAGGTGGAACAATACAACACCCCCATTTTCATTGAACATGACCCTATTCAAATCCCCCATATGTATTCAGCAAAAGAAGATATTGAAATTTCAGGTTTTTTAGCAGCCACAATATCATGGGGTAACAGAACATCAATTGTAAAGAGTGCAAAGCGTATGATGGAACTCATGGGTAATTCACCATACGACTTCATAATGAATCATAAAGATGAACATCTAAAGAAAATTGACGGTTTCGTTCACCGCACATTTAATTCCATCGACCTACTTACCTTCATTATTAGCATTAAAAAATATATATAAACATCGGAATGGATTGGAAGGAGTTATTACTGAAAACCAAGCAACGGAATCGTTGCAACCTGCCATTCATCAGTTGAAGAAAGAATTTTTTACTGTGCCTCATCTTCAGAGAACCCGAAAGCACATTCCAGACCCATTATCTGGTTCAGCAGCGAAAAAAATAAACATGTATCTCAGGTGGATGATTCGTAACGATAACTGTGGTGTTGATTTCGGTATCTGGAAGAAGCATCTCACCATCAATTCTATCATGTCCATTGGATGTTCATTCAGGAAATGTTGCAAGAAGACTTGGTTTACTCAAACGAAAACAGAATGATGCCAGAGCAGTGCAGGAACTGGATTGTAGTTTACGCCAACTGGATAATAATGACCCTGTAAAATACGATTTTGCCCTGTTCGGGTTAGGGATGTATGAGAAATTTAGATAGTCTTCTCACACCGACATGTCTTCCAATCTTCTTTACTCCTGCCATGAATTTCGTAAATGTGAGTGTTTAATAATTTCAATTATACTTAGTATCTTAGTAATCAGAATAACTCCAAAATCCCAACATTTCACAAATGAAAAATATTTTCATCAAAATCATACCATTTATTTTATTGGTTTCATGCAATAACGCTGAGCCGACAAATAATTCCAATATAAACATTTCAGATGTAATTAATGGTAACTGGAACTTCTATTATGATGATTGGGTTGAGGTCGTCAATGAATCTGGAATAACAGATACTGTTGTCTTGGAGAAAGAATATTTTGAAATATCTTTTCGTGAAAATGAGATGTACTTCGCTAATATTATGGGTTGCAGTTTCCCAAGATTATACAGGTTAAAACAGGACACTATATTTTTCTTTTATGATACAACCGATAATCAACTACCATATTCAGTGCAGACAATAGAATATATTAACGATGATGCTCTACATTTTAAATCATTACTTGTTAAGGGTGACAGCGTTGAATTTAAGGATGATACCACTGAATATACGATTCATAGAATCTCTGAACCTGCATATACATTAACCGATGAAATGACTTACCGTAACAAATATAGACACCTGACAAATCCAGATGAATATATGTCGGCACTACAAAACAATCCTGATAACTATAACGCTTGGTATCAAAGTCGGGAATTATTATTTGGTGTAAAATATGGTGAAATTGAAAAAGATAAAGCACTGAAAAGAATTAATAGAATTTTGGAATCCGACAATCTAAAAAACATAGACCTTAGAAATTATAATAAATTGGTTAAGAAAGAGATAAAAAACATCAAACAACCATAATTGATAGACATAATAATACCAGTGAAACGCATTCTAATACTATTCGGAGTTCTGGATTTAATATCGGTTGCAAAATCGATACCTGAAATTATTCGATTGTTGGGTGATGTTACCAATTTAAATTGGTTACGTCTTTTAGATTTAATTATCTATGCTTCTTTAGTGGCATCTGGCTATTATTTGATTAGGATGAATAAAATCGGCATCATCATAAGTTATATTCAATTCCCACTGAGATTGTTATTTTCTTTCTTTTCACTCGGTTTTTTAATGATGATAAGCAGTTTATTTGAGAACCAGAGGATTGCAATAATAGTACTATCTGTGATGTTGGCGTTGATTGAGATAGCCAGACTGGTCATTACAATTAAAATCCACCGCAAATATTATAGAGATGTTATCATTTGATGACAATACAATATCGTTGGTGAGCCATACCGTTTAATTAAATCCTGAATTTTTTGTTATAATGAATTTTGTGTTATATTTGTGTAACAGTTTTAACTATGTAACATTTTTCTCTGAAACCCGTATAAATTGGTATATGACTTTTATAAAAACTGTTACACGTTACACTAAAGTTTAAATTAATACACGATGAAAGCAATTATCTACACCCGGGTGTCAAAAACAACTCAATCAACGCAAAGACAGGTCTCTGATTTATCGGAATTAAATGGCTTCGAAGTTGAGCGCATCTTCAGTGAATCGATAAGCGGGTACACCAGAAGTGCCTTTGAACGCCCCGAACTTCAAAAAGCGATTAAATACGCCAAAGAGAACGCTATTGAAGTGATTTTAATACATGAAATCAGCAGAATCGGCAGACGGACTTCTGAAGTGCTTACTATCATCGAAGACCTTAAAAAGCACGATATCAAACTATATATAAAATCCCTCGATTTACTGGTAAACGGTTCAGACGCAAAAGAAGGTCAGAATCAATTCCTCGTGACTTTGATGCTGGATATTGCACGCATGGAATCTGAGCAAATGTCGTACAGAATTAAAAGCGGACTGGAACAACGCAAGAAAAACGGATATGCCATCGGAAGACGCTACGGTTCTGCTGAAAGCGAGGAAGCATTTTTAGCCAAACACAAAAAGGTTGTTCGCTACCTCAACAACGGTGAAAGTGTAAGATGGGTTGCAACGAAACTGAACATGTCTCCTACAACGGTTCAGAAAGTCAGGAACACCCTTTAATTTTTATATCTCATGCCTGTCAAGGTAGTAAAGCAAACCACGTCTAACCATTTCCGAAACGGAAACCCCAGTATGATTTTTTAAATTGTTTAGTCGCTCTAAATAAGATTCTGAAACACGGATATTTAATCGTTTATTTTTTATGTTTATTAATTCGTAAAATAACTCGTCTCTTACCATTTTAGTTTTTCTTTTAATTCTTTTAATAGTTTTATTTTTTCGCTTTCATCTTCAATCGCTTTCATCTTCAGCAGTTCTTTATATGGCTTCAAAACCTTTGACCTCTGACCCTTACCACCCAACGATTTATACGATTCATATATTTTTACCAAATCGTTGTTGTGCATCACCAAAGTATTTAATCTATCAAGGTCTAAATGGGTTATTCCTGATAGTTTTGTTCTCGGCAATAATTCGGTAACATATATTTCGTTAATTATCGTTTCCACCACATTATTTTCACTTCTCAACAAGTGGTATAAATTGTAATCATTTTCAAGACCATAAGACACACGTATTCGTGCCTTTGAATCGCATTTATACTCTACCCTTAACTTACCAGTAAAATACGATTTAACACTCTGTAACTGGTCTTCAGAAAGACTCTGTATATATACCCTGTTCTCATTTTTATATGCTGCAAATAATTCGTTGTATTTACTATAAATACTCACATATTCGTTACTTGCACGTGATAACACATTCTTTTTTAATGTTAATGATGTTGCTTGGTTCTGGTGCTTATAAACCTTTGGTGATGTTTTGAATTTGTTCTGCAATTTCGCCAGTGAAAAAAGTGCATCAATTGTATCAGGTTATGTTCATGATTTCAACATCCTGAACCGATTCTGTATAATTTGGAGAAAGCCGATAAAATTGCATTGGTGTAATATCAATATATTTGCTAATTGACTTATATATGTCCCTGAGCGTAAAACAGTTAATATTTTCGATGTAATCACCACCAAGTAGTTTTGCTGAAAAATCAATAAATAATTTATTGAAGTGGTGATTAACCATTAATTTTTAAACCGACTGTTTTAAATTCTTCCGATATAATGGTTTCCATATCTGGACTCATTACCTTTCTGAACTCATCGCTTTTTATTTTAATTCCGTTTAAATCACATTTAATTTTAATTCTGTCAAAACTGTTAAACATCCATTACCAAATAATATCAAGTTATTCTTACCTCAACTGTAGCAAAAATATGCTGCTTTTTCCCTATGATTATATTCCTACAGTCGGGGAATGTGGTCTGTACTTTTTGTACTCACAATCAATTATAAATACAGACATCTGGCTAATAAAATGAATATGGCATGAGATTTAACGCTTGTCGCACCCACACAATATACGTATATGTCTGATATACTGTTTAATAAAAGCAGGATACAAACATCAAATTATTTTGAGAAGAGTGGAGTTGGGGTACAGGTAGGGGGTTCTGGTACGGTTATGTCGGGTTATTTACTCACCTCACATGGGGGCATGTGTGGTCATTAACTCAACTGTGAATTTAATTGATTTGTGCAACCTTAATTACCCTAATAACCATTATTATTATATTTGTAGAATAATTGTAAATTATGGTTGGAATATATTGTAGAATTAGTAAACAAAAAGCAACAGGGCAGGATGTTTCCATTGAAACTCAACTAAACTCAGGAATTGAGTTTGCTAAATCCGAGGGATTAGCATTTAAAACATTTATTGATGAGGGAATCAGCGGGACTGGTGATGATTTAAAGAAGAGACCAGAATTTGTAATGTTATTAGACTCAATAAAGAAAGGTGATGTAACAAAAGTTTATTGTATCGACCAATCAAGAATTGAGCGCAACAATGACATCTGGAATTTATTCACTCATACCATGCTTAATGCAGGATGTTTATATTATCCGAATGGGAAGATTTCTTGACTTAGATATTCCAGAGAACAAATTATTTACAGGTATAATTTCATTGACGAATACATTCTATGCTTCGTTAACAGGAAAAAAAGTTAAAATGGCTATTTCAGCCAATGCAAAAAAAGGAAAAACACATGGTTTAACAGCATATGGTTACACAAAAGGTGTAGGTGGATACTTTGAAATTAAAGAGACAGAGGCGACCGTTATTGAACGAATATTTCAAATGTCACTGGATGGAATCGGAACATATACAATCGCCAATATACTTAATGAAGAAGGGATACCGACAAAATTTAGTCAGTTCAAAGGTCAGATTAAACGAAAGGACAATTACACGAATCAAGTAACCACATACAAAAAAGAGGATGTAAGGTGGCGAGGGAATGTGATTCATGACATTATTAAAAATCCCATGTACAAAGGTATTCGGTTCTGGAATGGAGAACCAGTTCCTGTTCCAGCCATATTGAGTGAAGAATATTGGCAAGAAGTTAACGACAATTTGCAAAACAATAAAAAGAAAGTCGGGAAAAGGGAAGAGTATCATTATTTGTTAAATGGATTGGTGTTCTGTGCGGATTGTGCCAGTGAATTCCGTGGTAAAAAAAGACTGAAGGGTCGAGATAGTGCATACAAATGTAAAGGGAAGAAGAACCCTAATGTTACGTGTAATTCTCGTGGAATTAGTATTGCTAACTGAGACCTTCATTATTCAACACCTTTTCATATCTAAAGATTTGCAGGAATATCTTTCTGGCTTGACCGAGAACAAAGAAGAAACAGATACCTTGAAGGTTAAACTGAAGCGTGAAAAAAAAGAACTGGAAAAACTAATCAAGGTCAAGAATAAAGCCTATAAACTTTTACTTGACCCAGATTTTGAAGATGATGAAACTATCAAAACAGAGTTACAGATAACAAAAAAACGAATCAAGGATAAAGAACAGAGTATAGAGATATTGGAGAATAGACTAATAGAACGAGATGCACACAGCGGAGTAAAAAGAGTAAAAATACAATTGGTAAATATCGATTTGATGCTGGTTTTGATGATACAAGAAGGCTTGTTCATTCATTGATTAAAAGGATAACCATACAACATAACAATAAGCCTGAATCAAAAGGCGGGTATTTTCTAATTAAGATTGAGTACTGTGGATTTGACGAGAGCAGTATGTTCATGACTGACTGGCAGGCATTCAAGTGGTATTGGATGGGGCACTATCGTTCAAGAGCAATAACAAAAGAAGATATGCAGGACGATATAGATTTACTGAATTATTATTATAAAAAAAGTGGGAAGAAAATAAATGTGCCTAAAGATTTCGAAGGTTTTGAATCATATTCTTCTGGCGGGACAATAATTGAGTTGACTAAAGATGAATTGGTAGTATTTGACTAAATGCTACCTTAATAATCCGCAGGAACATGTTTCTCAGGTGGATGATCCGAAAAGACAGTGCCGGTGTTGACCTGGGATTATGGAAGGAAATCCCTCCCTCAATATTATCCTGTCCGCTGGATGTTCATTCCGGGAATGTTGCAAGGTGCCTGGGGATTCTTCAGAGAAAACAAAATGACGCCAAAGCGGTAAAGGAATTGGATGATATTTTGCGGAGACTGGATCGCCTTGATCCTGTTAAATATGATTTTGCCCTATTTGGGTTGGGAATTTTTGGAAAATATCATAAAAAGTTATAATTTCATAAAAACTAATGAGAAATAATTATGGGAAACAGGAAGGACTTTATTAAAAAGATGGCAATAGCTACCACAGGAGTTATGCTTCCCTGGAATGCTATTGTTAAAGGTACGGCGGTTCACCGGGATAAATTTGGAGAAACACTTCCTTTGCGGACCCTGGGGAATACGGGCGAAAAGGTCACCATGCTGGGTGTGGGAGGATACCATGTGGGATGGACCACAGAAAAAGATGCTCAGGAGGTAATAGAAACCGCCATTGCAGGAGGGATAAGATTCTTTGATACAGCCCAAAGTTACGGTGACGGACTAAGTGAAGAGCGCTATGGTAAATTTCTGATACCCAAATACAGGGATCAGATATTTCTTATGACAAAAACGGGTTCCGACGGTCCTGATCTGCAGGCGAATTTTGAGCTTTCATTGAAAAGACTTCAATGCGATTATGTGGATCTGTTTCAGATCCATTCCCTGCGTACCCCTGAAGATGTGGATCAACGTATTGAAGATGGAGTCATGGATGCCATGCTCAGGATTCTTGACTCAGGCAAAGCCCGGTACATTGGTTTTACGGGGCATCAAAATCCGTCAGCCCATCTGAGAATGTTGGAAAGACTTTCCGAATACCCCGGGTTCTCTACTGTTCAGATGCCGATAAACCTGGTTGATTTTGCGAGCGAGCATAGTTTTGTAAAAAGCGTCCTTCCAAAAGTGGTAGAACAGCAGCTGGGTCAGCTGGCAATGAAAACTCTGGCAGATGGCAGATTTTTCGGTAAAAAGGAGATGCGGGGAAAATTACATTGGGAGACAAAGACACCGGTTATTCCCGATTATGTTAGCGTAAAAGATTCTTTGTTCTTTGCATGGTCCCTGCCCATAAGTGTATTAATTTCCGGAGCTGAAAATGCAGGGATGCTTGAGGAAAAGATTTTGCTTGCAAAAGAGTTCGTCAGTCTGACTGAGAGAGAAAGGGAGAGTTTGCTTGAGAAAACTGAAATGGCTCCCGACCGGGAACAAGTGGAGTATTATAAGAAAATTGACTGAAATTTTTCCTTGTATATCGGTTTTTTAGATCAACAAGCAAGTTTAATTATCACAACTCTTTACAGGATGAAAGAAACTCGATTTACTATTGGTTATCATGTTTTTAGAAATTTGACAATAGGCGCATTGTTTGCCTTTCAGCTTATTGTTGGACACAAAGCATAAATGGACAAACGCTTGAAAGAATTCCCTATGGTTCAGTGGATATTAATGACAAAGCAACTGAAATGCCCAATCGGTCCGGCCTCTTTTTGACACCTTTCTTCGGGATACGCAAATTTGTAAAGGGCTCGATGGCATATATTATATGACAGGAACATGCCAGAAAGAAGGTGTTAATGCTGTTACCTGGAATGAAGGAATTAACTTATGGAGTTCAATTGATCTGAAGCACTGGAAAGATCTCGGTTGGTTGTCAGATTGGATGATATGGACAGCTGGATCAGTAAGTATTATGTCTGGCCTGCAAAATATACCGAACCAGGGAAAATATATTCCCGCGAGGAACTTCCCTTTGATCCTGATAAAGTTCCTCCCGAAGAGGTCCGCGCTGGGCTAACGAGATTCACTATGTACCCCATCTCAATACCTTCGTCATAGTAGGTTGCATCAACCATAATGTCAGGTACCAAGGGAACATTGGATTGGGCATAAATTCTGGGGAGCAACATTCCTTCTTAAAAGTATATCAGGCAAAGCCGAGGGGCCATATGTCGATATTCAGCCAGACCATCCACTAACGCCCCAAATAGATGCCAATTTTTTCATTGACGATAACAATGATATGTTTTTTGTCTATCAGGATAATCGAATTGCAAGGCTAAAGGATGATTTGTCCGGTTTAGCCGAGGAACCCTGGAGAGCTTTGGAGACAGAATTTCCTAAAGAAGGGTACACTGAAGGAGCTTTTCTTTTCAAAGCAAATGGCAGGTATCATCTCACACAAACCCATTGGAGTTATACCAGTCCTGATTTTTCTAACGGCACATATTGTCCTCCGGATAAAAGTATGGAGGTATATAGTTATGATCCGGTTATTGCATCTGCCGATTCAATTAAAGGACCCTATGGTGAACGGTACACTTCAATTACCGGTGGCGGTCATGGAAATTTTTTTCAGGATTACGAGGGGGATTGGTGGGCTTGTGTCTTTTGGAACCCGCGAAACAAAATTCCGGGTACAGAAGAAAACCAATGCCGGCCCGATTGTGGCATAAGATCAAAGGTCAGTTGAAGGTTGACAAAGAACGCACCGATAAATTTTATAACAGCTTTTAGCAGATCTTCAGACAGCTTTTTTCATATCTACTTTTTTAAAGATGTTTTAGCAGCATGAATAATTTTTGAGAGCATATTCACCCATGGTGAATTTAAGAATCCTTGCTATAGGCTTCCCTCAGAAATTTGTGAGGATCCTTTTGTCGCCTAATAAAATGGTAATTTATGAGTTTCCAAATGATTTTTGGTGGACAGTTCAACGATATAAATACCTTGTGTAAGCTGAAGAGGGTAGGCAGTAGTATTATTTTTTGATTCAAATACTTTCATCCCTCTGGTATTGTAAACCTTAACTTTTGGGGCATCGCCATTTTTGACATCATTCACATACAACACCCCATAGGAATAAAAAGGGTTATAATAGAACTGCTTATTCTTTTCGACTACAGAAGATAACAAATTCATTACCCCCAGATTTAATATTTTGTTGATTGCTGTTTTACTTAGTGTTTGCTGGATAATAAGAAGATCATCCATTTTCCCGTCCGATTTAATCATGGTGGGTCTTTCTTCATGTTTAGCGCTTCCGATAACAAACTCGTTATTATTCACTTCACCGCTTATCTCTACCATTCCTACAGATTCTCCGTTGATATAAAGATTTCTTTTCCCGGATTTTGTGTCCTGAACGCTTGCAAAATGATACCATGTATCAGGAGTCATGGGGAAAGGATTCCCATTTTTATCCAAATGACTGGATGTAACTCCCCCGGAATAGGTACTGATATTATCTCCGTTCTTAAGAATCTCTAACTGAATCCTGCCAGGATCCTGGCCGTCTTTCTGGTGAATCCATCGTTGGTTTTCCCCAAGCACAGAAGGGAGTTGTGCCATATTAATCCAGCCGGAAATAGTAAAATCCTGCGATGCCTCGAAATTCAAGCCATTGGTAACCAGTGGGGAAAGATTAAAAACACCGGCCTGACCAAATACCCCATCTGTAAAAGTTACCCTTCCGGTGGCATCCATGCTTGTGGATGGGGAAATTATCACCTTTGATTGTGATACATTATTGGTGTTTCCATCAAATGGAATATAAGCGCGAATTTTTGAATAGTCCAGGCTATCGCTCGCGTTATGCGTATAGTACTTGCTGCCATTGTATATTTTTACACGTTGAGCCCAGGTATCGTAAACCGCAATTAGCTCGTTAAGTTTATCCCGATATTGCTCTGCCAGATCGTGCATTTCCGTTCGGTCATTTTCCATATCATAAAGTTCCCATTCAGAGGTCCTTCCCAACTTGGGGAATTTCCAATTTGTGAAATATTCATAATCAAATTCGTATCTGGATACCAGCTTCCATTTGCCATTCTGAAGTAAGGCACGGTTACCTTCATGTTCCCAGAATAAATATTCATGACCCTCCCAATCTTCTTCCTTAAGTAAGGGCAGAAGTGATATCCCTTCCATGGGAGTTATTATTTCACCCTTATAGCTTTGGGGATATTCCGCACCGGAGACATCCACTACAGTACTCATAATATCAATGAGATGAGCAGGCTTGTTTGTTATTATCCCTTTGGGAATTTGTGCTGGCCAGAAAGCTATCAATGGGGTTGAAATACCGCCTTCATTCACAAAATGCTTATACATCCGAAAAGGGGTATTGCTGACGTTAGCCCAGGGTAGATGGTATGCTATGTATGACTCTGGAGTCCCGGGTGTGTTTTTATCGTTCCACCCAATACCCTCCGCGCAGCCACCATTATCCTGTAAAAAGAAAATAAGTGTATTTTCAGCAACCCCAAGCTCTTCTAATTTCGATACTATTCTTCCAATATTTTCGTCCAATGAATAAACCTGTGCCGCGTAGGCCTCCATTTTTTCCTGCCACCAGTCTTTTCGCGTTACTTCGTTCCATTGGGGGACGGACTCATCCCTCCAGGACAGGTCCCAGAGTGGGTTAATCAATCCGATTTCCTTTTGTTTTTGCAGACGCCGGCTTCGTATGGTATCCCAGCCTTCCGCGTATTTTCCTTTAAACTTTTCGACATCTTCACTTTTTGCGTGAAGTGGCCAGTGTGCCGCGTTGAATGCCACGTATCCAAAAAAAGGTTTATGCAAATTCACTGCTTCTTCAATAAATTCACAGGCAAACTTAGCTGTGTAATCGGTCAGGTAATATTCCGGGTCATCAGTCGACCAGGTCTGACCGTCCAATTTAAGATTTCCAGGGGCGTGATCAAAGTAATCGACTCTTGCTTCTCTTGTCCAACTACGGTCAAAACCCCGGTTTTCAGCCGTCATTCCATTGTTTCTCGTCCCAACATGCCACTTGCCGGAATGAAATGTCCTATACCCGGCTCCCTGAACTACTTCACCCATTGTTACACAGTTGTTATGCAAGTGACCGAGATATTGAGGTGTACCCCAGTTCTGGGACATGTATCCAACTCCGGATTGATGAGCATATAAACCGGTTAAAAGGGATGCTCTGGTAGGACAGCATCGGGCACCGTTATAAAAACGCGTGAATTTTAACCCATTTTCAGCTAAATGATCAAGATTTGGAGTAGTAATTTCACTTCCAAAGCAACCAAGATCAGAATACCCCATATCATCAGATAGTATAACTATGATATTCGGCTTTTGGGCTTTCATTAGAGGACTGCAGGAAATGGCAATTGCGAATAATAAAATATTTTTATTCATTGCAGATTTAGTTATTAGAAACGATTAGTGATTGATTGGGTCAGAATTTCCAGTTATAGGTTTGATTTTTACAAAAGAAGATGGTAATCCTTAGTCCAGGTTATGTAATGGGACTTAAAATTTCAAGTCAGGGTTAATCCCGGTTCTTCGAACATATTCATCCCAGGCCTTAGACATTTCATTCACCCGTTCCGGATATTTGCTGCTTAAGTCATTGGTCTCACATTTATCTTCTTTTAAATTATATAGTTCCCAGGAAGGTGGGTAAGGCATTCTCTTTCCCCAAACTAGTTTCCAGTCTCCATTCACGACAGCGCGTGCTCCCTGATGAGAAAAATATATACTTCGTTCGGGCAGTTCTTTTCCTTTGCAGGCATCCATGAAACTTAATCCCTCCATTTCCTGGATATTATTTCCATTATACTCCGCAGGATATTCCGCTCCGGTTACCTCACACAAAAAGGGCATTACATCCATAACATGGATTTGTTCGCGGGACCATTGTCCCTCCATTTTTTTGTCTATTCCCGCTGGCCAGTGAATAATAAAAGGAGAAGCTACCCCTCCTTCATGTGTAAAATGCTTGTATAGTCGCAAAGGAGTATTCCCCAGGTTTGCCCAGGCACTGCCATACGAGGAGTGAGTGCCTGGCCCACCCATAGCCTGTAATTCATTCCCTTCATGAAGGATTTGAATACCTTTTCTTGATACACCATCAAAACCATATGGGCCCCATTCATAACAGGCACCATTATCACTGGTCAGCATGATTACTGTATTCTTGTACTGGCCTGTTTCTTTAAGATAATCTATAATTCTGCCTATACCTTTGTCTACATGGTCCACCATGGCTGCAAATGTAGCCATTCGTCGGGCAAGATCGCGCTGCCTGTCCACATTAAGGGAATTCCAGGCTGGATTTTTCTCTCCCGGATAACCATTGGCAATACTGTCTGCATCCACAGGGACCATAGAGCGGTCTGTGAATGTCCAGCTTTCATCGTTTATTAATCCTATTTCCCTCATTCGATCAAAGCGCTTTTCCCTTAGCACATCCCATCCTTGCATATATAAATCAAAATATTTATCAATTGTTTCTTTGGGAGCCTGAATCGGAAAATGAGGAGAAGAATGGCCCAGGAACAAGAACCATGGTTTGTCCTTTTGTTGTCCCTGTCTGATAAACTCGAGAGCATACTCGGTAAAAACATCGGTTACATAAAATTCACCCTTAGGAGGATCAATCTCCTTTGCTCTTCCTTCAGGCAATCGCTCATAGAGAGAAGGATCCCATTGATCGAGTGAATGTGCCATGCAGTAGCCGAAAAATTCATCAAAACCCCTTACCACCGGATTGGTTACTTCATGCAAATGCCATTTCCCCACGTAGTAGGTACTATATCCGGCTGCGCCAAGGACCTCTCCCAGAGTTACGCAATCGTCCCGTAATCTTCCAAGATAGGCCGTGCTCAGGCCCCTGGCCGGATTTCGGGTAGTAAAATCAGCTATGCCAGCCTGTGGAGGATAGAGCCCGGTCATCAAGGATGCCCGGGAAGGACAACAACGGGCTGAATTATAACAGGATTGAAACCGAATTCCCTCCGCCGCCAGTAAATCTATATTAGGCGTAGGGATTTCTCCTCCATAGCAGCCTAAATCAGAATAACCCAAATCGTCGAGTAACACAAAAAGAACATTGCTTTGTTTTTGAGCGTTTCCAACAATACCTACACTCATAAAACAAACTGCCATTAAATAAAAAAAAGTTCGTCTCATATTATTCGTTTTTTTGAAGTGACCGTGGCAGTCAATGCAGGAGCATTGAAAATAGGCTCACTCCCCTCCAACTTTGGTAGGTAACCCATGATTAATGAAAAATCATTTTTGAGGGATCAGGGCCTTTTCGTTTTCCTTTAATTTCTTTTGAGGTTCCTCTTTATAGGGGGACCAATAATTATGAGGATCCTTTTTAAATCCGTAATGCCTTTTATTGGTAGGATGGGGCAAGGGCAAAGGATCTTGTGTCCGCAATTCCCAGGACATCATATCTTCCATTAATTCCAATTGTTTGGCGATATATGCCGTATCGCCAAATAAATTCTCTATTTCTGCGGGATCTTCGGATAAATTATAGAGCTGGCCACTTCCCTGCATGTCATAAACCAGTTTCCAGTCGCCTTTTCTCAAGGCACGCATCATGCCACTTTGCGACCATGTGTTCAATTCATCAAACTCAATTTTCCCTTTGGATAGGTTTCCGTCCTGGGTATAAGGATCATATTCTACTAGATCTGTAAAATGCAATCCTCCAAATCCCTGCTGAATAATAATGCTGGAAAATTCTTCTTTCGGATAAGTTTTGCCCTGCAACAGGGGCCAGATACTCCTACCCTGGACGCCCTCCGGTATTGGAACACCTAATATGTTGCAGATCGTCGGCATAATGTCTACATTACTAACATGTGCCTCATGTGCCTCTTTAGATTGAAGAATTCCAGGGCCATGCCATAGCATAGGAATTCGGATAAGGCACTCCGGCATTTCCACCCCCTTTTTAATAAGTCCGTATTCCCCGGTAAAATCACCGTGATCCGCCACGAATATGAGAATGGTGTTTTCATATAATCCACTTTTCCTTAGATAATCCACAAAGCTTTTAACCTCATCATCAATTAATCGCATCATTCCATAATAATTGCTTCTGATCCGAGGAATATTCTTTTCAAATTCCGGATAACCCATTTCCATCATTTCTTTTTGCAATACCCATTTATTTCCCTTTAATGGCAAAACTTCAGGCCCGACAGCAACAGGAGGGAGGGATTGAGGGGGAAACATGGAATAATAAGGTTCCGACACCTGGTAAGGATTATGGGGCTCGGGAATAGAGATATAAAGAAAAAATGGCTCTGTACTGTTGATTGGCCTTTTTTCCAACCAATTTTCGGCATCTGTCACAATTCTGGCAGGCAATTGCATTGAGGCAGGAAAAGGTGCAGGTTTTTCTTCCATATAAAAGTGAGTGCCCTGCAGGTATTCATTGAATGCTCTCTCTTTTTCATCCTGAGGATTCGATACGCCCAAATGGGAATATTCCTTCCAATAGTCCAGCATCTCAGGTTCTAAATAACTGTGATTTTTTCCGATCAGGGCAGTCTGGTATCCCTTGTCTCTTAAAACCTGAAATATATCGGTCTCATAAAATGCATCCTTCAGGTTCATATTCGACCTTACATGGGTGGCCGAAGGGAAACGGCCGGTAAGCATTGAAGTTCTGCTGGGGATACAAGCGGGAGAAGCACAATAAGCCCTGTTAAACCAGATACCCGTTTGAGCAAGGCTGTCCAAAAATGGAGTGGTGTTCAACGGAAAACCTTCTCTCGCGCTGGCATCTGCCCTGAACTGATCGGTGAGGATCAGTACAATATTTGGGGAAAAGTTGTTATGTTGTCCTTCTTCTGTTTGATTATGGTCTTGTCCCTTCGATGTTAAAAAGGATAAAATAAATAAAATGACCAGGTTTGTACCTCTTATCAAAACAATAGTTTAGAAAAACAATAATTTTCAATATTACGGGACCACTACTTTGGTTGTCAAAGTGACCTGATGATACCGGGTATTTGGAATCCATTCACCTGTAGGACTTTCAATGGTCCCGGTTTTTGTAGCCAGAGCAGATATGTGGATCAGACCTTTTTTGCCATTCGCTGTTTTAAACAGGTAAACGTTGCCCTTTTCTATTTCAACAGCATCATTAACAGGATCGGCCAAAGAAAGAATAGGAGAGGCATCCACCTGGGTGATCGAGTCATATTGGGCTGCGGTGAGAGTGGTTAATTCAAACTTGGTTTGCTGTAATCCTCCAATATCCAAGAGATTGTAACTACTCCTTTGGGCGGGGTTTACAAGGGCCGGGACAGTATCTGTTCCTACAATGGCAACTTCTCCCAATGAAAAATCGATCTCGTTTTTATATTCCGCCCCATCTCCGCGCATATAAACACGACCATTCAGCCAAGTAGCGTAATAGGGTCCGTAATAGTTTTCAACGGTTTCCATTATCAAGGGTTCGGAAAATAATACTTCGGGGGTAATGTCAATGACGAGGTTTTTCTCAAATTCACTTCCTTCCGCATCGGTTACCAGCACTTTAATCGCTTTCTCCCGGTGAGGTTATCAATAGTATATTCTGTACTATAGGAGGGAACGCCCTCATCAAATGCTATGGCTGTATTTTCGATAAGGTCTCCTCTTGCGCCGGTCCGGGTATCGGCAGTATAGATTTCAAAATATTTAATCTTGGTACCTTGTGCTTTAACTTCAATTTTTGCATTATAACTCATAACTCCTTTGTCGACCGTGACGATATTGGTGTTATCCACACCGGTAAAATCGATGGTTAGGGGGGCTGTGTAGTCAAGAACAAATGCATTATCCTCACATGATGCGATGGACAAGGCAATGATTAACAATGGTATATATCTTATAATCTTTTTCATGTTACAAATGATTTTATGGTTTTCGTTTATTTATAATTTTAGTAGCCAGGGTTTTGATAAATTAAGGGGCTGTTATTTACTTCTTCAGGTGGAAGTGGTAATAAATTCAGACGTTCATTATAGTTACGGTTGTCCAAAATCGTACGGACATAATTCCCGTTTTCCATAGCAATTCCTGTTGCCGGCCGTTGCATTACTTCATTGGCGATTTTCCACCGGCGTATGTCAAAAAAGCGATGTTCCTCAAAGCATAGTTCAACGCGACGTTCCTTGCGGATCCGTTCGCGAAGGGTGGATTGTGAATAGTCGGCAGCGATAAGTGGATTGGTAATCCCTGCCCGTTCACGGATTTGATTCAATCGGGCAACAGCTTTTGTACGGGCATCCGGTGAATCAGAAGATTCATTCACTGCTTCCGCATAATTCAGTAAAACCTCGGCATACCGCATCATGATAAAATTCATTGAGGTAACACCTCCATCCCGATGGTCAATGCGGTCATCAAGGTATTTGGTAAGGAAATAGCCACTTCCCCATTTTTCAGGGGTCGTGATATCCACGATTTGCGGAGCTTTGTTAACCTTAGGCCAAATATGGCCATGATATAGCATAGACTGTGCCAGATCGCGGGTCACGGTTCGCGTATGGATTTTGTTCATCATATCCTGAGGCCGGGTTAATTATCGGGCTATAATCCGCATTGTACCCGATGATCGGTTGTGTGCCATCTGCCATATCGTAAGCGTCAACCAGCCATTGAGTAGGAACGGTGGCCAATTCTTTATTCAGATTCCATGGGTTAAAGGCGGGAAAACACATGTATAAATCATCTGTATAATCCCGTAGGTTAACCCATATATTTTCCTTGTTTTTCCGTTCATTAAAATATCGGGTATAACTTTTTGCCGGTTCCGTTGGATCGTAATATAACTCATGCAATCCGGTTGATTCCGAGTAATTAATAAGATCCAATGCTGCTTGTGCAGCCTGTGCCCAGGTAACACCAGACCCTTCCGACAAGGGACTTGCAGCATAGAGTAATGTGCGGGCTTTATAACCTAATGCAGCAGAGCGGGTAGCCCGCCCATAATCCGCATCGTCCCATTCATCGGGTAAAACCCCTTCCTTCGACAAAGCATCAAATTCATTAACGATAAATTGGACTGTGGCTTGGAGGTTAGCCCGCTCGGTTGTTTCAAAGGCGAAAGGATCAATCGGTTCTTCGGAAATTACCAAGGGCCCAAACCAACGAAAGAGTTCATGATAATAATAAGCCCTTAAAAAACTGGCCTGGTTGGCACTACTTATCTTTTCCGATTCTTCCATGGATGATTCTCCGATATTGGCCAGGAAAATGTTTGCATTCCGTGATCGCTTTATAATGCCATATCCATGGATGGGTATTGGTAACCGGATTGGAAGTAGCAGTGATGCTAGACTGTGATATATTGCTGAATACCCGGTACCAATCCGGCAGAACGGGTAGTATTGCCGGCCCCATCATCTGTAGCATTATCGAGCATGGCAACAGCAGTGTTCATGTTCATCAGTCGTGAAAAACTCCCATTGTTGGCGTTTGTTTCCTCCCGCATTCTCCCATACAGGTCATAAAGTACTTTGCGCGTATATTCCACATCAGAATAGATTTTTTCTGTTGTGAGCTCATCAAGGTCGGTGGTATCCATCAACCCTTCCGTCTCGCAAGATGTTAAGAGGAAAATTCCTAAAACGTATTTAAATATATTTTTCATTTTTCTTCTTTTTAACAGTTAGAAAGTGACGTTTACCCCGAAATTTATAATCCGTTGCTGAGGATAAAATTGTCCGTTATTATCCGTCAGGATCAGATTCCGGGTCTACCCGTTTAACTTTATCCCAGGTTAACAGATTATAAGCGTTGGCATAAAATCGGATCGGTTGTACCGGACTGTTTTTAATAATGGACTCGGGGTAGAGAGTACCCTAATTGTACATTTTTTAAGCGAATGTAATCGCCATTTAACAACCAGAAATCAGAGAGAAAATAGTTCTGGTCATTCCCATTGGATTTTTGCAGGAAGCGAGGGTAGGTTGCCGTGGCAGCAGTTTCAGGGGTCCATCGATTAATGTGGGAATCATAATAATTTCCCCAACTATTATCCCAACCCAGATCGCCCACCATATAAACAGAATTTCGGGCAGCTCCCTGGAACATGGCACTGAAATCCACTCCCTTATAGTCGAAGCCGAATTGCAGGGAGAAGGTGAGTTCCGGCACAGGGCTGAATCCGATAGGCGACTGGTCATTTTGATCAATGATCCCATCCTGGTTCAGGTCTTTGTACTTCATATCGCCAGGGGCGAGATTGCTTAAGCCAAATTGTTGCGGCGATGCAGCGATTTCCTCATAAGATTGAAAGAACCCATCGAACTGGTATCCTATAAATTGTCCAATAGGGTTTCCTGTGGAATACATATAATCATAGGGTTTGAGTAGCTTCGCTCATTTCCACTACATTGTTTCTCGCATTGGCGAAAATTGCTTTCATATAATAAGAGAAGCTTTTCCTTGGTTGTGATTGCCATCCCAATTCAAGCTCATAGCCCTGGTTATCAACAATACCGATATTAGCCGGGGCAACTCCGTTGATCCCCGATGTAATCATAAACCGTTCGAGGGTTAGTTAGGATATCAGTTCGATGTTCCTTGAAAACATCGGCATTAAAGCTGAGACGGGAACCAAACCACCTTGTATCAATTCCAATATTGTATTTGGTTGCCGTTTCCCAGGTAATGTTTTCATTGGCCATCCGTCCTTCCAGGAGACCATCAATACGGGAATTGTGTGTGCTCCCGAAAGAATAGGCAGCACCATCTACATAAGTTGATTTGTAATAATAGGAAAAGCCGCCCAGTTTATCATTTCCAACCTGACCCACGGAAGCCCTGAATTTGGCAAAGTTCAATAGTTCGTTTTCTGGCATGAAAGGCTCACCTGTCATTACCCATCCCACGGAAGCAGCGGGGAACAGTTGATATTGGTGTCCTTCAGCGAAACGGTTTGACCCGTTGTATCCCATATTTATTTCAAAAAGATAACGATTATCGAAGTCGTAATTGACCCGTCCAATCAATGCCTGATAAACATGTGGCACGTAGGAATATTCAATTCCGGCAGGGCTGGATTCCGAGCTGGAAGTAACTAATGCAAGAGCGGAAATATTGTGTTTTCCGGCAATAACCCGTTTAAACCGAAGAGCAAGCTGTCCGTACTTGTCATAGTTGGGAGCGGTTCGGCTCGATTGTGAATTTGGTAAAACAGCCCCAAGTCCCTGAAGGTAAGACTCGTCTACGGGATTAAAACTGTAAACGTATGGTCTCCATATCATTCCACGCCAATTGTCCCAACTCACATCATATGAAAATTTACCATCGATCGTAAGTCCTTCAAGCAAGTGGTGCAAGTTATAATCCAGATTAAAGGTTGTTTCCATCTGATTGTCCGTGTTTTTTCGAAACCCGGTATAGGCCAGCGTGACCAGTGGATTTTGCCTCCAGACGCCAATCGCTGCCGCCATACTGCCATTGGGATTGAGAAGAGGAAACATTTGTGGTGCATTCCGGTAAAACATGGCAAACAAACGAAGATTTTCCGCGTTGGTGTTGCTTAATCCCGCATCGTAAGTAGCAGGTCTGTTTTGGTTGCTGAAACGGTAGGCCATATCTACGCCCAATTTCAAATCCGGGGTGATCGTTAAATCAATATTTGAACGGGTAGTCAATCGTTTGTAAAGATAATCGGCGTTATAATCTTTGTTTACCAGTGCTTTGTCTACTTCAGGCGAGAGTTCGATCAAGCGTTGAAGTGTAGGGTGTTTCCGTATTTCATTTACATCAGTTTGGAACATCCCGTCCTGTGCGAAATAACCCACAGAAACATAATATTTTACAGTCTTATTTCCACCGGAAATATTGATATTGTATTTCTGTTGTTTACCCGGTTTGGTAAATATATCCACAAAATTATTGTCAGGATGGGTGAAGGGACTTTCTTGCGTGCGGTACAGGTAATTGTCATATTCAGTCACAGGAAAATTACTGGTATTGGAAGCGATGGAAGGATCAAGCCCCACGTTGATAGTTCCTTCACGCTGAAACCGGGAAGTCATTTCAGCATCCCAATACATGTGACAGCCGATTAAATTGAGTAATCCCGAATTCGGAAGAAAATGAAATTTTCGATTTTCCCGTTTTCCCTCTTTTAGTCGTAACAAGCACAACTCCGTTGGCTCCGCGTACCCCATAAACAGCGGTAGCAGAGGCATCTTTCAAGTATTGAAACACTTTCAACGTCGTCCGGATCAATTTGCGAAAAGCTGCGTTCAATTCCGTCAACCAGAACAAGGGGATCGGAATTGTTCAATGTGGCACGGCCCCGTATAAAAAGTTTCGCATCATCACCCCCTGGTCTCCCGCTTTCCTGACGGGTCACCAGACCCGGAACACGACCGGTAAGGGCATTCGTCACACTGGAAACCGGTACATCTTTTAATTCTTGATTCCCAACATTGGATATTGAACCGGTTACAGAGGCTTTGGCCTGGGTCCCAAACCCAACCACAACCACTTCGTCCTATATCGAAACTTATTTCTCCCAAAGTCACATTGACTGAAAGATTGGTCCTGAACATCAATTTCCACCGTTTCGAAACCGATCATGGAAATCTGGAGTACCTGTTCTTTATCATTGTCCAGAACAATACTGAATTTGCCATCTGATGAAGGTAATTGTGCCGTTGGTTGTTCCTTTTTGCACAACATTGGCCCCGATTAGTGCCTCTAACCCTGTTTCATCTTTCACCACTCCCTCAACGGTACGTTGGGCAAACAATTGCAAGGAGCAAAGGCAAATATGCATA
The DNA here is from genome assembly GCA_963779845.1 of uncultured Bacteroidales bacterium. GTDB lineage: Bacteria > Bacteroidota > Bacteroidia > Bacteroidales > CAVZZV01. The sequence continues at coordinate 535,309 of CAVZZV010000002.1, forward strand.
TAAGGATTATGTTTTTCATAGGTATTTGTTTTTATATTGAACGCTGTCATTTACCAACCCGGGTTTTGTATCAAATTCGGTGATAATATTATTTCACCCAAGGGGATTGGATGCAAGTACATTTTTGGATCAAATTTACGTTGCTCGTCGACGATAAAATAACTGTAGTTCAATACTCCTCCATTATCTTCGATCCGGATTCCGGTAACCGGGTGATTTAATTTATCTCCATCCATCCACCTCCGCAGGTCGAAATATCGTTGCTCTTCAAATGAAAGTTCTATACGACGTTCTTTTTTAATTTTTTGCAGCATATCTTCTTTTCCCGCCACCCCAACAAGATAAGTGTCAGAGGAGTTGAATCCGGCCCGGGAACGAACCATTTCTACAGCCTCTTTGGCTGTAAGCCCATATCCTCTGGGATCAACATCCGGTCCATAAGCCTGATTCATCGCCTCGGCATATAAAAGCAGGATATCGGCCAGGCGTATAATTGGGAAAAGATGAAAGGTAGTGGCAGGATTACCCACTGAAAAATTGACATTGGTGTCCAAAAATTTGCGCAAATAATAACCCGTATTAGTCGATTTATCAATGATGGCATTTAGTCCATCTATGGTAGCGCCATTCCCAATTTTAGTGTATATTTCCCCGCGTTTTCCATAGGTGGAACTGTTGTACCCAATGCTGATATCAAATCGGGGATCCCTGTTGTTATATTGAGTTGAGTCATCACTTCTTGTATACTCCGAACCATCCATCATTGTAAAGGCATCCACGAATTCCTGGGTAGGTACTGTTCCACCACCCAGAGTTATTGGAAAGGGTAGGAGGATACTGGCGATTTTCAAGTCCGTTTGATTTACCGGCGGCATTGAATACTATATATTCATCATTGGGAGAGGTAATGAATAACTTTTCATAATTGTTATACAAGACTATATTTGTTACTCCCATTAGGATTTTGCAGGTTTATAACTGCTGCGCAGGCTTCGGCTGCCAGTTCCCAACGATTATTTACCTCATCCACAGAGTTATTGGTATGTCCAATCAATGGATTATTGTTTCCCTGCTGATTGAATAAAGGACTTGCTGAAAAAATGAGTGTTTTTCCTTTATGGCAAGAGCCGCTCCTTTGGTCATTCTTCCGAAACCTCCGTTTCCTCCAATGGGATCAACTTCCAATAGCATGGCCGCTGAATCGCAGAGGGTTACAATGTGGTTCACACAATCTTCAAAACTATCCCGCGCTTTTTGTTCGAATTCCGGGTCTCCGAGGGTATAATACTTCTCGATAATGGGATATCCGCCATAATGCCGAAGCAGATCAAATTCGTACAAGGCACGAAGGGCATACATTTCTCCAATATAGATTGCTTTAATCGCCTCCACTTCCGCTTCCGTCTTTTTATTTAAGACCAGATTTTGTTCCCTCAGATTTTTTTGGACAAAGAGGGCTTGCCGGATACCCGCGTAAGAGGGTGTCCAACTATTTTCGACAGGGCTGGCAGAGGTGATGTAGGCTCTCGAAATGCGGTGTATCGATGATCCCGAAATAGTAGTCATCCCGTCATCGGTAGCAGCATCCAGGAATGCACCTGAAATCCTGTTAAACCCCCCCCTTATATAAGCATACGCCTGATTGATAGGTCTCTCATAATCGCTTTCAGCAGTAAATATATCCTCCGGTTGTGCCCAGTCAAAAGGTTTTTCGTCCAGGTATTCGCACCCCGGCAAAAAAAGCAGGACAGCTATCGGTAATATCTTGAAACTATTTTTCATAATCAATTAGAATTTAATGAAACATCCTATACTAAGATTTCTGGCAATCGGCATACTTGTTGCGTCCGCGGTATCTTGTGGATCAAGTGGACTGTCATATTTAGTCCAGGTAAATAAGTTATATCCATTGGCAAAAATTCGTATGTTTTTTACAAAGGATGTTGGAGATGAATTTCTCAAAAAATCATAGTAGATTTCCAGGGTATTCAGACTCAAATAGTCTGCATCGCGTATCCAAAAAGAAGAGGTTTGTGAATTGTTAACCCCGCCGGTATGGATGGTTGAAATAGCTGGCAAAGAGGCCATCTGATTTTCCGGAGACCAATAATCAAGTTGGTGGCTGTAAATATTTCCGTTGGAGAGAAAAGGGAAAGCGACCCGTCCATCCATGTTTCGTGAAACATGTGCCGCTCCCTGAAATAAAGCATTTATACCAAATCCTTTATAGGAGACTCCTAATGAAAAACCATAAAATATATCGGGAATATCGCTATATCCGAGGGGTATCCGGTCGTTGGTGTCGATTATTCCATCCCCATTAATATCTTTATAACGGATATCTCCAGGATGCACCTCTGAAAATGTTTGGGTAGGGGCGGCTGCGATCTCCTCATAAGATCCAAAAAAGCCCTCTGCAACATAACCTCTTTTGACCACTCTTTGAGTAACCGGCTGATTGTAACCAGGGATAGGGTTGATCTGCTTCACCTAATTTGGTTACTAAATTATGGGAATAGGAAAAGGTACCTCCTAAAACATATCCGAATTCACCAACCTTTGAGTTCCAGAAGGCAGCCACATCATAGCCATAGGTGTGCATTTCTCCGATATTTTCTTCCACTGTTGCCACTGTACCCAGGAGTGAACTGATGCGGTTATTGGCAACATACATGTCCGTCCTGTTATCCCGGAAATATTCAGCCGATAAGGATAATTGATTTTTGAATACTTTTGCTTCAATTCCAACGTTAGTTTGTTCAGATTTCTCCCAGGTCAGGCCGGGATTGGCAAGAATATCTTCAACGTATCCATGGGCATTCCCCATGGTATTCCCAAAATTATAAATTCCATTTATACGTTCCAGACGTCCCAGGTAGCGGAATTCCGAAACTCCGCGATGACTGCCAAGCAGTCCGTAAGAGGCTTCCAGCTTCAGGTAAGGGATAAATTCTTTAACTCCTTCAAAGAATGACTTCATTGGAGATGGTCCAGCCTGCTGCCACTGTTGGGAAAAATCCGAAACGATTGTCCGGGGCAAATTTATATGCTCCCTGATAACTCATCATCAAGTCGATGCCATATCTCTTGTCGTAATTATATCCCAGCCAGGCGCCTGCACCCTGAAATCGGGTTGGGATAGAGACCTCATCCGCAAATTCATACTGATTATAAAAAGCCAGGGCATAAAGGCCATGAAGACCAAATTGCCGGTCATAAGAAAGTTGCATATCAAAAGTGGTACGCCGGTTTGAATTTTTTTGACCAACATCATTCACCATCTTTTCATCAGTCCCTGTTTTTCTTAATTCCAGGGGATTTTCCGGATCAAGGATCTGATAATAGGCAAAACCTTTTGTACGAACAGCAGTTGCCTGTGCGTATGAATCCATGGAAAGAGACATAGAAGCTTTCAAACCTTTCACTAACACTGCCAAATCCTGGGTAAGCTGTGTACGAAAGGAACCGTATATCCGTTGCTGGGAAGCGTATCCATTTCGATTTAACAAGGCCCAGGGGTTTGTCCTGATTCCATTTCCGGAAACAATTTTCCCATTGATCCCTGTAACCCGGTTGCCACTTTGATCGATATAATTTCCGTTATCTACATAATAGGCCGGAAAAGAATTTGGAGCAGTCAGGGCCAGGGTATTATAGGCCCCGTAAGAATCACCTCCCGGACGGTTCTGATTTTCTTGCCACCCATACAAATCAACGGACAATAAGGTAGTAGAAGTAACATCGAATTCTACATTTGACCGCAAATTATACCGGCCCACTTTATTATTAGTATTATAGGTAAATTCATCATCGGTAGCAAACATTCCTGTTTGACCCAGGAAACCTGCATTAACAAAATAGCGTGTACGGTCAGAGCCACCTGAGATATTAAGATTATATCTGTTCAACCAGGAGGATTTTTTAAAATATTCCCCCATCCAATTGATATCGGGATACAATTCGGGATCGACCCCTGCACGGTTCCTGTAATGTGAAAGGTAATACTGGCTGTACATGTTCGTCTCATCAAGCCTGTCGTTTCTTATGGCCTGATTGTAATTTACTGTGTAATCCAGTGCGCTAAGAGGTTTCAGTAATTTGATGGGCTCCTGATTGATCAGTTGGGCGGTGAATTCCACTGAAGGTTTGCCTTTTTTACCCTTGCGGGTAGTGACCAGGATGGCGCCATTAGCTCCTCGCATACCATATAGTACTGTAGCTGCCGCGTCTTTAAGTACAGTGATGCTCTCAATTTCGTAGGGAGATAGAACGCCAAATTCCCTTTCCTGCCCGTCAACCAGTACCAATACGCCTTCGGAAAAGGTACGGCTTCCACGAATATAATAATTGGCACTTTCGTTTACCATTCCGCCTTCCGATTGCCGGGAATAAAATCCCGGGACAAGTCCCGCCAGCACATTTGTTAAACTGGTGACCGGCAGATTGCGGATTTCTTCGCCACTGATGGTATATGTTGAACCATTGAATTCAGCAGCATTAATTTTTCGAAAAATTAAATCCAGTTGGTTTGTATCTGATACTGCTGCATTTTCCTCTTGCGCCCATATACTGAACGGAAAAGCGAACAAATAAAACATCAGAAGAAAACAACAAAACCGATTTGTTTTTTTGTACTTCATCATAGGATAATTTTTTTCAGGGATGATGAACCGCTTTTGCAAAAGATTTAGCGGTTGCGAAACCAACAAGGTATAAATCTTTATTTTGGTTTTTGTGTAAGAGAAATTAGTTGGCTTCATAAAAATGTAAATTGGATGCACCAAAAATATGTATAAATAATTTTCAGCCTTAGCAATTTGGTTCAATAGCATAGCATTATCGTTCATTTATTTTATTTATTTTTGTAATGCTTCTGGAAGACGGGAAACATCACATAGGGAAATTTATGTCATCTTTATATTTTACCTGCAACCCTTTCAACCCTTTTTAAGGGTATTAATAAGATTAATATATTCAGGTTTTCCATATAGGTTTTTCATTTCTTCGGGTTCGTTTTGCAGATCATACAATTCCCAGACATCTACAGGAAACCATGTTCGCCCAGATAAGTCCCCTGTCGGAAGTATACACAACAAGAGTATTATCTTCCAGGTAATTATCTTTCAGATAATGATGATGATTTCTGGATGCCTGATCTCAAAAAGTTATAAGGGCTTTTTGATTCAGTTGCTGACTTGAAGCGCCGATTTTTATTTCGTATTTGCCGGGTTTGATTTTCCATTGATCTGTTGGCACATCCCAGAATGCAAAATCATCAAAGGAAAGTATTAAAGTTACCCTCTTTGATTCCCCGGGATTCAGTTCAACTTTGGAAAAGCCTTTCAACTCTTTTTCCGGCCGGTCGTTTGACTTGCCATCCAAATCGGAAATGTAAAGCTGGACGATCTCTTTGCCTTTTACTTTTCCGGTGTTTTTCACGTTTACCGAAACACTGAGCTGCCCTTCTTCCGCAAGCCGGTTTTCTAACTCAAGGCTGCTGAATTTAAATTTTGTATAGGAAAGGCCGTATCCGAAGGGAAACAAAACGGGAATTTTTTTCTTATCATACCAGCGGTATCCTATAAAAATATCCTCACCATAAGGAACATCGATTAATTCCCGGGGTTTTACACAATCGGAAAAACCAGGAATCTTGACATCCTTGCCATTCAACCAATAATCTTTGTATGAATTATCACCCCTCCAGTAAGGAACTCCACAAAGGAGGTTATAATCGGGATCAACCGAGTCAAGGTAATCATTTTCAATGGTGAATGCGAGTTTCCCCGATGGATTTACTTTCCCCGATATTATATTGGCTAAAGCATTTCCTCGTTCCTGTCCCTGAAAGAATCCCCACAAGATGGCTTTTGCCTTTTTAGTCCAATCCATGGGCATTGAATTGGATGCATTGACAAGGACGATCGTATTGGGATTCCAGTCCAGCACCGCTCTAAGGTAATCCAGCTGTTCCTTTGGTTCCTCATAAGGAACGTCTCCACCCTCTCCGGCTTCCTTATTGAGTATGAAAATAACAGTTTCAGCACTTTTTATTTCTGCTTCACTTGCTGAGCGGATGTAATTAATTTCGGACCCGTAGAGTTTTTGCAGGCCTTCCCAATAGCTGGTATGTGAATACCCCTTGACGAATCCGCTTCCGCGCGCAGAGTGAGTTTCATTTTCTCCGGTCAACAATAATTTTTTACTTTCGTTTTTTAAGGGTAAAATTCCCTGTTCATTTTTTAAGAGAACCATGCTTTCTTCGGCACAAATGCGCGCCAGCTCCTGATGGCTGCTAAAAGTTTTCAGATATGTTTCATCTACCGGACTTCTGTCATAAATTCCAAGCTCGAAAAGAGGAAGCAGGTTATCATAAACCATTTTATCCAGTTTGTTTTCAACTTCTTCCTGATTGAATTGCCCTGATTTTTTAAGCTCGTTGATATAATTCACCAAATTTTGGTTAGAAGGCATTAAAAGAGAGATGCCCGATTCCAATATTAAATTCCGCATGGATGGAAAGTAATTCATGTTTTGCCAATCGGTCATGGCAATGCCCTCAAAGCCATATTCACTTCTGAACAAATCTGCAATAAGGGGTTTATGAGCAGCGCAGGGAATTCCATTGACCAGGTTATTCCCCATCATAATTGCTTTTGCATCGGCTTTTTCTATAGCTGACTTCCAGGGAGGCAAATAAATTTCGCGCATAGCCCGGTTGCTTACCAGACAATTAGCGATATGTCGTACAAACTCCTGCTCGTTGGCAAGCACCACTTTAGGAGTGGCAACGACCTTTTGGCTTTGAAGTCCGAGGATATATTCAGTGGCAATAGGAGTGGCCAAAAAGGGATCTTCTCCCAGATATTCAAAATGTCGGCCACCTGTAGGAAGCCGGTAAAAATTCATGCCAGGTCCCAGTAGAATGTCGATGCCTAAACCCCTGCACTCCTCTCCAATAGCCTCACCGTATCGATGGGCCAGCATCGGGTCCCATGTTGATGTTAAGGCCAGTAAACTTGGAAACGAAGTTCCTGAAACATTTAATTTGGAAGGGAAGGCCAGCCTTCGGATACCTTGCGAGGCATCGGCCATGGTTACCGGCCGGATGCCTAATCGCGGAACCCCGGCCATGTTAAAACTTCCCGGGACCTTAATGTCCGTCCATCCACCCGTCAATGCGACTTTTTCTTCAAAGGTCATTCGGGAAAGCAAATCCTTGGCCCTCTGCTCAGGGCTCTTGGTTATATCCCCATATATTGCTCCTTGTGGTATTTCTGTGGCTTGCGATATGGGTTTGTAATTTGATAAGATGTCTTGTTCCACCCTTGATCCGGGATTCTGCGCAGAAGCAAGGTTCAAGAGGAGCAAGGCGGTTAATCCTGATAAAAAATATTTTCTGATCATGTTTTTATAATTTTATGTAATGCCACTTTTAAGGTTCAACCTTCAAGGCGACAAACGGTTTAGCATTCTATTAGCTTTTTAAAGAACTCTTAAATCATGACTTACTTTTTAATTTCCAGTATCATGGGCCATTCACTATAAACTTTCGAATCCAATTACCATGACATTGGTTCCTGAAGATTTTTCATTTTTCTTGTCTACAATGGTTAACTCAACCTGATGAAATCCCTTGTCCCCGATTTTGAAATCGAATGAATGTATAGCTCTTTCTTCATTGCCATAAAGATCGATCTCTCCCATATCTTTTCCATCGATTTTAACGCTGAACATCCCTCCATTTTTATTTTTATAGCAATATATCCTTAAGTCCTTTCCCTGAAAATGGGTATTTATGATGGCTCCGGGTTTGTTACTGGCGAAAAAACTTCGCGGGTTCCATTCTTTGCTTATATGGATACTGTCTTTGGCGATTATATTCTGTGCTTTTGGATCGGTATACATAATGTAGGGTTGATTTTCTGTTAATTGGTAAAATGCGCGAACCTGCCATTCCGGATGGTTTTCTACCTGCCAGAATAAAGGAATTTTTTCATTTAATACTAAGTTTTTTCCAGGGTTTTGAAGATTTATCACAGGAAGAGGGTAATAATTATCTATATCACCGGTTACTGCCAACACAACAGGTCCATATGCCATGGCTACCGGATATTCATCTTCAGGATTAATCCTTTGAGTGGAAAAGGACATGGGCATAGTCACGGCAATTACATCTCCATCCATCCATGTCCGGGTCAACCTAATCCAACCATTTCGTTCTACGAAATTTACTTTGTTCCCATTAACGGTTATTATCATCTTATCCCTGATCCACAATGGCTTTCTTATATTTATGCTAAAGTCCTTTGATTTAGCTGATCTGACATTGATCCAGGTGCCTGGTTCTTCGGGAAAGCGGCCGGACTGTTCAAGTACTACGCTATTCCAGTCTACGGTGGAGGGAGTGAAGTAGTTCACATATATGCCTTCCTCATCTTTAAAATAAATAAGATTCACGTAATCGGCAATGGCCTGGGGACGAGTTCCGGTGCAGCAGGACCAATCCTGGAAATAGTTATGTTTTGTTGCATGCTTGCAGTTATAATCACTATAATACATAACAGCCCCTGTACTTGTCATTGGAATGGATGCGCCAATGCCATTAATAAGCAATTTTTCAATCCAATCCCCGTATTTGCCATTACCGGTAAATTCGAGTAAATATTTGGACAATTTGAAAGCTGCCCAGGAACCACATTGTGTTTCGAAAGAATGATGAGAAAGGTTGGTTATGATTTGTTTATCATCATAGGGTACCAATTGTTCTGTCGGACCAAATCCTCCTGTAATATATGACTGGTTGTTTACAAAAAAATCATAACCCCCGATCAGTGTATTCAAGTACTTCGGATCATTTTTAACAGTGTAAGCCATGGCCGCTCCCGATAAACTATTCAAATGGCTATACGCGTGATAAAATATTTTCTCATCCATAATATTTTTTCCCTGCCCTATTTTATTCCAGAATTGAGGGTATTCCCAGAAGTTGGCAAAATCATAATATTTCTGATCTCCTGACGCTTCATATGCGCGGTATAGATTTTCACTTAAGGTGTACCATTCTACATTTCTGTTTTTTGGATCATAAGGATAGTGGCGTTCTTTATCGAGGTTTTCTATAGCCCAGTCCGTGATCGTGCTCATGTATTCCAATGCTTTCCTGTTTCCGGTAAATAAGAAGGCATCCAAAAGACCTGCCTGCATTTTTTCATACACATAATGCGGTGCGTTTGGCTTTTTGGTATAAAAGAAATAGCCGTCAGGTTCAATGGTTTCCGCCCAACCATCAATTAGGTCATTCACCTTAATCCTGCATTGTTCGTTTCCGGTTGCAGCATATAAACGGCTAAGGCCGGAAAGAAACTGACCGAATGCATGGAATACATCTCCGGAATACCATCCTCCCATATCCCTGGCACCATAAGTCGGCATATTCATTCGTTGCCGGAATCCTTTTAGCAAATCATTGTTTGGGATGTTCAGGTAAAGTTCACAGGTTTCATCTAATTGTTGTTTTAATCTTCCGGAAGTGAGCCTTACGTCATGGTATTCGAATCTCTGCAGAACAGGCAATGGATTTTCTGCTTCCAGGATTAAACAGGAAAAAGAGAGAAGGATGAAGACTACTGTTCGACATGTTAATTTCATGGTTGTTTTTTATCAAAAACCGTTTAATTATGAAAATGGCACTATTTTACCATGATGGGAAATTTGGATTGTATTTGTCGGCAACTTTAACATCCGGGTCAGCCTGCCAATATATTTGTGTTTTCATTCTTTAAAGTATTAATGAATTAATTTGCCTGACTTTCTCAATAATGCAGAGTAAAGTTTAAAGATAACAAATTTTAAAATTAATTTAAGGAACTTGAAAAGCTAATCAACCCTTTTCGACACTTTTTATTCTTCATTAAGATTGATATCTTCTCCAATGTCCTGCAATCCAAAATTTCCATTTAAATGGCTTGTAGTAACCCATGGAAGCCATCTGCGATGCATTCCGTGCCCTCTATGAGGAGCTAGACTCCAATGTTCTTGTTGCCAGCCATAACCTTTTAAGTCATATAAATGCTCGGGAGTTTGAATCCAGGATTTTGTATTATGCAAGAGGATTTTAGCAACCTCCAAATAATGTTTTTCACCTGTAAGCTGATAGAGTTTTACATATTCGTCCACATCAAAGGCCATGTAATTATCAGTTAACGAATGCCCGGTTGAAATTAATTGATTACCAATGGTAGTCATGCCTTTTTTTAGGCCAATAGTATTATCCACGTTATCCTCAGGTGGAGGAATTTCCCAAATATATATCCATGTTTCAGCATAGTCAGCCGCTTTTGAAGCCCTTTCAATCCATTTTTCTTCCCCGGTGGCTTCGTATAAAGCCAGATAAGCCTCTAAAGAAAGTGTTCCGGCTTCTTTATCAATAACATCCGGATTATCAATAGTCGCGCCAACAAAGAGACCATTAATTTGTCCCTGCTTCCATATAAAGTCACCTGCTTTTAGTGCAGCATCTTTGTATTTTTTATCACCTGTGAGTTCGTGTAACAACAATAACATAGGAATCGGATTATAACTTGTTTTAGTTGAAGTATCTATTACCTCACCCGATTTCCCATTCCAGGCCCTTGGAAAGCCTCCTTCATCAGTTGATTGAGTTAAAAGCCAATCACCAAAAGTTTGTGCCCAGTTTAGCCAATCCAAATGTTCTCTCCCGTGAGTCCGTTCAAACTTTACTGCTTTAAGTAAAGATTTTACATCATCACTATATGAACGAAGAAAAACGGACGAAAACCCAACTCCTTCACCGAAATATCTTGGCTTGCCGTTATCAAGATCATAACCTTCCGAAACGGGAGGCGCAACGGGTAATTTTATAAATGTATTTATAATATCGTTTGCCAACTTTTGATGCTTTCCGCCAATCTCTGTATTTTCTCTTTCCTGGGCATCGTACAGTAAAAAATAACTGGCCTCAATATTTTTACCAACAAATCCAAGTGTTGCTTTGTGCTCATAATCATAAGCTTCGTAATTTGCTCCCTTTACAGATTGTGGAAAGCCACTTCTACCGTCTTTAACAACTGCCCTTTCATAAAGCATGTCTAACAATATTGTTTTAATCTCCGGTATATTTTGTCTGTATAATTTAGGATTTAGTTTATCCCATGCCCATCGCCATGTAGCTGTGTAATAATTGAAGAAGTTCTTTTCACCGCTTGTAAACCGAAAAGTAACTTTATATTGTTGCTCAATACCCTCTCCCAACTCATTATATCGCATTCGCCAGGTTTTCATCTGACCATAAGGATATGTATTGCCGGCATAAGTTATTTCGCCTTCACTTCCCGGATACCAAAAACCGATCTGAAAAGTTTGATTATCAGACCAACTTACACCCAGCGATCCAAATTTAAACCGGCTATCAATTAGCGTTTCAGCCTTTGAATCTTCTGAATCTTCCTGAGTGGTGTTTCCTTCCGGCTCAGGATCAAGAACACAAATCGTTTCGCCGTCCCTGAACATAGTTGCAAATAACGGAGCCGGCAGGCGATCTTCACGTATTATTATTGTAGCTTTCGTTTCAATACCTCCTATTGCATTATGAGTTATATTAGCCGGATCTCCATATATCATTCCTGGCGCAAAAAACACCATACTGTCACGATTTACTGTCTGCCTTCCCATTAAAGATATAGAAGACATAAACCCGGCATCTTCAGAACCTTTCACTTTAACTTTTCTATCTAATATGAGTTCGTCTTCTTTTACAACCCACACATCATTTACTTGTAACGTAACTGATTTCCAAACAATAGTTGCAAAACATGACATTTTATCATCCTCGCTTGTAACTTTGGAATACGATTGTGAAAATTTTTCAATTTTGCCTTTGTCATTAAATTCAACAGTTAAAGGTTGCTCTTGCTTATAAATTGAAGTTTCATTTTTGTTGATTGTCAACCCCCAGTCATTTTTATTTTTTTCAACCAAATACACCTTAAAACCATTATTTAATTTTCCTAATGGTTTTTTACCCGAAGTACAACTTACGAGAATAACTGATGAAAGCAGGAATGCTAAAAATATGTTACTTAATTTCATTTCCTATTCGTTTAAATTCTTATTTAATTAAATGTCAGATATCCACAGAATATGCCTTTTAAGGCGGGACATAGCTATCCTATGCCAACCACTTACTATTTAGACGCAGCCTGTGGTCCGTAATAATCATAATGAAAATAATCCACGTCTATTTGCCCCTCTTCCTCCAATTCATTCCAACAGAATAAGCCCAATCGGTCACCCGTCCATTTCCCGAATTCAATAGTAAACTCAGGACCGAGCCTTTCGAATCTCTTACCATCCTTCGAATATTCATACCATGCTTTATTGTCCTCGTTTGTTGTTCGCACAAACAGAATATTTTCTGAAATCATTGGTCCCTCTATAGTCAGTTCATCAGTGCCTGAAAAAAACAGATTCCGATCTCCATTTTCATCCATCTCCACTCCCAGTAAATGATACACGCCACCAAACCTGACAAAGCCAGCTTTCTGTCCTGGTCTCATTGCGTCCAGATCAAATTTCGCAACAGCTGTTCCGGTACTGGTACCCATAATCCTCTGACTAATTGTATTACAGGCTCGCCAGAACGTATTCAATACTTTTTTTTGATCATCATACATTTCTGGCTTAACAGGCAGGCTTGCCTTCAATCTGAGCCAGCCTGGTCTTTCACTTAGGGACCAGTGCGTATCTCTTGGATTATGATTCCATTCCCATTGAAAACCAAGTTTCATATTTGAAAATTCATCATCTGTTGAAGGTGCAGTTACCTGGTAACCCTTTATTGGCTTTTCGTAACTGAGTACCGGTTCACCAATTCCATCACCGTCTATATCCAAACCAATAAGCGGCCAGCCATCTGCCCAGGTTACCGGTTCAAGACACTGAGGTCTGCCCTGAAATGGTGAAGGAATGTTCTGAATCAATTGATGCGTGTACCACCATGAACTATCAGGAGCCTGCATTAGAGCTCCCTGGGAACTGCTTCGAATAAACCCATTACCACGTTCAAAAACTATTTTTTTCTCATAGGGGCCATAAATACTGTTGGTAGTGGACCGAAGCACGATTTGCTTTCTGTCGTTTTTATCTGCCTGAGGATCATTTGGTTTTCTGGGATCGGGTCTGTACCATTCAGACATAAAAATATACCATATACCGTCAATCTTATAAATCTTTGCTGCTTCTGCTCCTGGAAATGTGTAGAATAACTCTCCATCGTCAATAAGCTCTGCACCATCCCAGCTCATTTTATATATCCTGTTTTCAAATCCAGGCTCCTTATTTTCGGGTGTTCTGAGCTTTTCGGCATTATTACAGATCATATATGCCTGGTGGGTTTCCTCATCCCAGAATACTGCTGGATCATCAAGAACCATTTCCGTGGAAAGCATGTGAACCGGCTCAGACCAGGGACCCCGGATATCAGAAGCCTTACTCATATATAAGCCATGCTTTGCATCAATCTGATAACAATACCACTCGCCATCGTGATAAGCAAGATCGCCTGCCCATACCCCAAAACCGTAACCGTCCATCCGATTCCAATTGTATTCCGGGGCCCATGACAGTTTATCCCAAACATGACCGATAATTGACCAGTTAACCATATCTTTCGATTCCAGGATAACCATGCCCGGATTCATGTGCTGTTTGGATGATATCATGTAGTAGGTATCACCGAACTGCTCAACATCCACATCGGGGTAATCTGCATTGAGGATTGGGTTTTTGTAAGTTCCATCTCCCTGGTCACCCCACGAGCCGGTTTGATAACGAGGTTCAGATGAGCACATCACCATAAAAGGAATAATTAACAGCAAGCAGTAATGGAATGCGGAAAGTTTTATGTGAATTGGTCGAAATGCGTAATGTCTCATAAAATTTTATTTTCTTAATGTTTTCACTGTTCATCCACTCCACTAATACAGGCATAATAATTTTTTATGTTATCCCTGTAATAATCTCCCTCTGTAAAATATATTCTTTCAGTTGCAAATTTGTCTAGAACCGGTGTCTTTACTTTTTCTTCACCTAAAAAACCCATCGCCTGACCGCGCATTTGGTCGGCAAAAACGAATAAGAGGTTAGGTGGAGGGGCCAAAAGCTTTTTTAGGTCTTCCTCCATTCTTGTGTTCTGCAAATAAGGGTCGCTTTTGGTGCCATACTCCAGTGTTACTGCATCCAGCAGGGACCCTTAAGGTCGTACTCCCTGCCTGGTAAAGCCAGCATAGTTTTGGTATAAAATCCTGAATCCATCTACCTCTTTTTCCGGTTAGGGGAGGATCATGCCTACATTCAATAGTATTCGATATTCTATAAGTGCCGACAGGAAAAAATGCATCCATGGGAACTAATATCCCCTCATTAAGCTTTTTCTGTGTGTATTCATATCAAAGGTGAACTCTTTTTTGATTTCTCAAGTAAATATCGCTACTTAATTGCCTGTGGCCCCACAGTAGGCCCATAAACAACAAATTTATCCGGTTTCCCTTCACCGTCTTTCTCAAATCCGCAGCGATCGAGGCAGGTAGTCCTTGGCTGAACGGCTTGCCCGCTTTTATGGGAGTGGTAAACAATGTACATCTGCCCGGAATTGGAGGTAAAAAATGAATGGTGACCGGTGCCGAAAATATTTTTCCCATCACCAATCAATACCGGATTCCCTTCATATTTATTAAAGGGGCCGAAAGGGGATGTTGATGTAGCATATCCAACGGCATAATCCTGACTCTTAAAGTGATTAGCAGAATAAAAAAGATAGTACAGGTCGTTGTGTTTTAGCATGAAGGGTCCTTCCGTTACCCTTGCAACGGGCTCACTGGATGTTCTTTCCCAGCCTTCTGTAACCCCGAAACATCTTGTAAGGGTATTTTCTTTTAACCCGGACAGATCATCCTCCATTTCTGCCATCCAGATTTCGTTACCTCCTGTAAACCGGACAAAATAGAGGTATTTTTTCCCGTCGCTGTCGATAAAGAGGTGTGAATCGATTTCCCGGATATCCGGATGAAGCGGTTTTTTATCTGTTTGTATAAATGGGCCCAGGGGCGATTGGCTTTCTGCAATGGCAAGATGTTGCATGACCGAAAAAAACATATAAAATTTTCCATCAAGATAATATACTTCAGGAGCCCAAAATGAATTACTGCCCCATACATCGGCAGAATCAAGGGCAAAACCATTTTTGACCCCAATGGCTCCGGACCAGTGGGACAGATCATCCGACTGATAAACGCGTATTCCACTCTTGCCCCCGGTTCCATAGAGATAATAATTTCCTTCATAATTCAGGATATAGGGATCGGCACAATCCGGTACCAGCCCTTTGAGGTTGTCATAATAGAGAGGATTGACTATTTTTTCCTCCTCCATTTCTGAATTTTGTGAAGAACCACATTGGGTCATCGAAAAAAATAAAATGATGAAAACCAGCCACTTTATATGTAATTTCATTAGTATTTTTTTTAAGAATGGATAAACTATTTTCTTCTCTCAATGCAATATAAGAAATTTTATGGTTATTGTATGATCGGTATCGTTAATTCCTTTTCCGTTTTGCCTGGAAAAGAAACCTCAATATTTTTTTCCGTCAGGCGGATTAACCGCCAGTTATCCCGATTTTGCATTAATGCGCCGGTTTGTACCTGAGAAATTGAATTTCCCGATTCAGAAGGCATATCAACAAGCTTGTTTCTGTGTTGATGTCCGGCTATGATAAGTTTGGTTGAGGGATTTTTTGTAATCAAAGAATACAATTCTGAATTTTCCGGTTGAAATCCGGGCAGGTAAAAGGGGAAATGCATGAAAATAATTTCGATATCTCCGGATGATTTCTGGAATTGATCTTTCAGCCAGTGAAGTTGAGGTTTATCTACACAGGGAATGGAAACATTTTCTTCCGGAGAAAATTTGAAATAGCTGTTATCCAGAAATATCAGTCGATATGTTGTGTTACCAATTTGATGAATCTGACTATAATATGTTCCATTTTTAAAACAGGGAACATTTCTGATCCAGGCAGCGCGGGACCGGCCTGCATTGAATTGACGGGAAGAGCGTGCTTCATCTCTCCATGAGTAACTGACCATATCGTGATTCCCGAGCGTCAAAAGTAAGGGGATTGGGGATGGATGAATCCCGGATGCAAATTTTTCGACAAAAGAATTCAGCATAGACCCATCCTGTCCCTCTGCCTCATAAGAATCCAACAGATCTCCTGTGACAACTACCATATCAGCTTTTGTTTGTTGAGGAATGGTCTGTAAAAATTTATGAAATGAATCTCCTTGCTGATCCCGATTGTCCCGGTTCACGGCCAAATTTTTCTGGTAGAGCTCCAGGTCATAAATCACGTGAAGGTCTGTTACATGCAGAAAAGATAATGTATCTTTCTGCGAAAATGCCCCTGTAGTGAGGAACAAACCAATGATCAGTCCATGGATCCGTAATTGCAGGAATAAGTTATTTTTTTTCATTCAGTTATATGAGTATTGGTATGGTTTGCAGTTGTTTTATAGAGATAGGAAAATTTTCAATCTTTCAATTATTTTTTATTAAAAATATTCCATTCTTTTGGGGGAATAAATCCTTTTCTGCCCTTATCAAAAGGGGGGACTTTCTTTACTGGTTTGATGGTGTCAAATTCCAAAGCTTTTGCCACCAATTTGTCTTTTAAATCAATTTTCCTTTCCGACAGGTCATTTTCCTCGTATGGGTCCTGGACAATATTAAATAAAACATCATGGGAAAGGTCCATTTTAGGATTTTTTCCTGCACGGATTATTTTCCAGTCATTCTCAATAAACCCGCCGCATCCCAGATAAAATGAACGGTCGATATTTTCCTGTTTCCCCTCCAGAACTTTCAAAATACTAATGCCATCAATACCCTCCGGACTTTTACTTTCGGGGGCCACAATTTCACATAGGGTAGGGAAAACATCTACAAATCCGCTTAACTGGTCGATCACCCTTTCCCCTTTTAGGCGGGCAGGCCACCGGATAATGGCAGGAGAGCGCACCCCACCGTCAAATTCAAGAAATTTATGCCCGCGTAAAGGTCCGCTTGTGCCTCCTCCTGAGCCTTCGTCTGCACCGTTATCACTAAAAAAGAGCACCAGGGTATTTTCCTCAATTTGCAAATCTTTTAATGTTTGTAATATATTTCCAATTCCCCTGTCCATGCAGGTTACCATAGCGGCATAGGTTTGACGCCTGGTATTTCCCTGGCCTTGTACCTGTTCTTCATTCTTATTTGAGTAGCCTGGCTTGGTCTCATCATACCCATAGAGCTTTAGATCTTCCTTTTTTGCCTGAAGGGGAATATGCGGTGCATTGAATGCCACATACAAAAAGAAAGGCCCCTCTTTCGAATATTCTTTAATGCTTTTTATTGATTCTGCCGTTATGAGATCAGTAGAATATCCTTTGTCGTAGCTTGAGGAATAATCATTATGCCAATCAAGCTCCCCTTCTCTTTCATGCGTAAAATAATCAATAGCCCCGTTAAGATGACCGTAGAAATGAGTGAAACCATTATTTAATGGGTAATATTCGGGACGCGCATGTCCAAGGTGCCATTTTCCAATGATTGCCCTGTTTTTATACCCATGCTCACTCAGAAACTCAGGAATAAAGATTATGGATGAATCAATACCAAAATCACGCCAGGGGGGAATCACCGTTTCTCTCAACCCGAAGCGGTTAGGATACATGCCAGTTAAAAGTCCTGCACGGGTAGGTGAGCATACAGGCGCCACGTAAAAGCGAGATAGCTGGAGCCCCACTTCAGCCAGATGGTCGATATTCGGAGTTTTGATATCACTGCCATGGTAGCCAAGATCCCCCCATCCAAGGTCATCAGCCAGAATAATCAGGATATTTGGCTTGTTCATCTTTCGGTATGGGATTCCCTGAACCTCCAGAAATGCAGGAAGCGAATCCCATCAGGCCGGTAAGCAAGTGATATCTTATCGTTTTTTCATATTTTGAGATTTCTTATATTCAAAAGTAGATACATTTTTATAGTAAAATAGCATTAAAATAGATTTTTATACGTATAATTGTTTGAATAAAACATTTGTGATACTAACTGAACATTTGTGCTAATAAACGATAACAAATAAAAGATAACAGCCAGCAGATCAAGCGTTAAGGATATAAATTCGGAAAGATGAAAAGATTATTGATACTCCTATTTATACTTGTGACTTTCACAATAGAGGGGAGAAGCCTTATTGATAAATCTGGTATTCAGCAATTTACAAAAATAGAAGGTCTTTCTCACCATACCATTTTTGATATCGAACAAGGCTTGGATGGTTTTATATGGATTGCAACCCGGGAGGGCTTAAACCGTTATGATGGCTCTGATTGTAAAATCTACTATTCAGATACTACATCCAATTCACTGCCTTCTGACGAGATAAGATCTTTATGTGTTACCGGTTCGGGAAAGTTATTCATTGGCACACGCGATGGTCTGTGCTCATTTAATCCTGACTTTGATAATTTTTTGCGGATTGATTATGAAGGAAAATCATTAGGCCGGATCTTTGATATTCTTGAATTAAAAACAGGAAAGATCATTGTTACCTCACAAACCGGGATGTATTTACTATCCGATTCGGGGGAATTAACCGAACGTCTTTTTATTGAAAATAATGTACTGGGGATGGCTGAAGATGCAGAAGGAATAATTTGGGGTTTTAACCGGGGAGCTTTATTTTCTTTTAACCATCGAGGCGAAATATTGAAAACCTATTATGTAGAAGAGGGAAAATTGTCCAATTGTATCCCTTCGTCTATATCCGCTATATTGGTTGATGCGAAAAACCGATTATGGATTGGCACTTTCAGGGACGGACCCTTAATCTTTGATCCTGAAAAGGGAGAATTTTCCCGGATTGCTATTAAAAATCCCACAGAAGCTGCACATCCCATGTTTTTCATTCATGACATGGAAGAAACGCCTGACGGAAAGTATTGGATTGGAACCGAAAAAGGGCTGTTTATTTATGATTTGGAAAATTCAGATTATGAATGTTATAAAGAATCATTCGATTCAAATACCACTTCTCTTAATGATAATGTTATTTATAAAATTTTTAGAAGTCGGGAGAATATCATGTGGCTTGGCACCTATTTCGGGGGACTTAATTTTAACCACCCTGGTTCCACCGGATTCGAGAAGATTAAACCTGGAAATGACCCGGGAGACTTACAGGGCAAGGCGCTCAGTCAGATTATCATGGGCAGGAATAATGAATTGTGGATTGCTACAGAGGATGCAGGAATAGCCATTTTTGATCCGGAAAAAAAGACATTCAGGCATTTCCTGAATCGACAAAAAATGAATAACGTACATGCCCTGGCATTTGACCGGGAGGGAAATCTTTGGTCGGGGCACTTTTTAGGCGGAATCAATAAAATAAACACTTCGACTTATAAAATTCAAAATTTCTCCCATATTCCCGGACAACCGCAGTCCCTAATCAATAACTTTGTTTTTTCGCTTTATTTTGATCCTTCCGGTCTTTTATGGGTGGGGACAATGAATGGCGTGGATGTTTTTGACCCGAAAACGAATAGATTTTCACGCTTTAAACCGGAAGTATTTAGAGGAAAATTTATTTATGACATTTTTCAGGACGAGCAAAATAATTTTTGGTTTTGTGTTTTCGATAATTGGGGACTTTTCCGTTACAATCCGGAAACGGATTCGATTCAGCATTTCCACGTGAACAATACGAAAGAGATTCATCACAATTCATTTATAAGCCATTGCATCGACTCTCAGGGAAAGCTATGGTTTGGTTCGAATGGTGGCGGGTTGGTTTTTTTTGATCCTGAAACGCAAGCTTTCAAAACCTACGATATGGATGACGGGTTCCCAAATAATGTTATTTACGGTATTCTGGAAGACCATCACAACAACCTGTGGATAAGCACTAACAAAGGTATCTCTAAGTTCAATTATAAAAACGGGGAAATAAATAACTATAATGTTAAACAAGGCCTTGTCGGAAACCAGTTTAATTACAAATCGTTTTTTAAATCCCCTGATGGCACGATGTATTTTGGTGCTATTAATGGCTTGTCCTATTTCCGCCCTGACAACATAAAAAATTTTCAGTCCAAACCCGAAGTCCACTTCACCACTTTCAGCCTTTTCAACGAACCTCTGGAACCAGGGGAAAATTCTGTCCTGGAAAAGGACATAGACCGTACCCCTAAAATAACCCTGAAGCATAAACAGAATATAATCACTTTTGACTTTCTTGCTCTGGATTTTCATTCGGGAGGAGACAATAACTACTTCCATTACCTGGAAGGTTTTGAACCGGGCTGGCAGTCTACAGGAAACAAACACACCGTATCTTATACGAACCTGCCGGCGGGCAAATATACTTTTCATGTAAAAGCTACGGATATTTACAATACTCCAAATGAAAAGGAAAGAAATATATTGATCACTGTTCTGCCCTCTTTTTGGAAAAGCTCATGGGCTTATCTGATTTATACGCTCCTTATCAGTGGGATTATCCTAATCCTTGTTCGGCTTTTCCATTCGCGGCAGCAGGAAAAGATGACATTAAAGATTGAGAAAATAGAAAAGGAGAAGCTACAGGAATTACATCAACACAAAGTCAATTTTTTCACTTATATATCCCATGAGTTCAAGACCCCTTTGACAATTATTCTTGCCACACTGGATTCTATCAATTCTTCCTATAGAATACCTGCCGTTTTCAATAACCTTCATAATACTGTTAAGCATAATATATTCAGGCTTCAGTTTCTGATAAATCAGCTCATGGAATTTAGTAAAGTAGAGACAGATCATGCCTTAATCAATTTAAAGTATGGTGATGTTGTAAGTTTTCTAAAGGAATTATTCGAGGCCTTTATCCCCCTTTTCCAAAAGAAAGAACTCAATTATTTCTATATTCCTTGTCAGGATCATTTAAATATTCCATTCGATTCCGACAAGCTCGAAAAAATTGTTTCGAATCTACTAACCAATGCTATTAAATTTACAAGCGAGCAGGGTGAAATAAAATTGGAAATTGATATTGTTCATGATGACGATCAACCCTATCTCTCCCTCACCGTTTCAAATACAGGGAAAGGACTGACTAAAGAACAGATAGGCAAAGTTTTTAATCTGTTCTATAAATCTGAGGATCAACAAAATGAATTTCAGGGAAGCGGAATCGGTCTCACATTGACACAAAGCCTTGTAAGGTTTCTCAAGGGAAAGATTTCGGTAAAAAGTAAACCGGGAGTCTCAACCTCTTTTAATGTCCAGTTACCATATGATGTAAAAGAGGTCGCATCCAAACCTGAAACAATTCCCGTTAATAAATCAATAATTGAAAACCTTTTATTCCAATCCTCGCTCAAAAATATCGAATCTGAACCTGAAATTGAATCTAAAAAGAGCAATTCAGATTTTCGGATTCTTTTTGTGGAAGATAATCAAGAGTTATTGCAGCTTCTTTTCAACCATTATCGGAAACAGTATAAGGTAAGTAAAGCCTGTAATGGAATAGAAGCATTTAATTTGGTTAAAAACACTATTCCTGACCTGATTGTTACTGATCTTATGATGCCAGAGATGGATGGCGCCTCACTGTGCCAAAAGCTTAAAACATCTGTAGAGTATTCCCATATTCCGATTATTATGCTTACTGCCAAATCGGACGTGGAAACCCGCATTGAAAGTCTGGAGGTGGGTGTGGACATCTATCTACCAAAACCGTTTTTATTTTCTGAACTTGAACTTCATATCCAAAATATTCTTTCTTTACGGAATAATTTGAAAATGCACTTCTTTCATTTTAGCCTTATTGATACCGAACACCCGGTAAATAATAAAGAGCTGAATTTTATTGAAAAGATAATGGCCTGCGTAATCGGGCACCTGGACGATCCGGATTTCGGAGTACCTCAACTCACACAAGAAATTGGCATAGGAAGGACACAGCTTCATATGAAACTTAAACAAATCCTTAATCTGAGTACAACTGAATTTATTAATGTAGTCCGGGTCCGTGAAGCTCAAAAATTACTTAATGCGGGAACTGAACTTACCATTTCTGAAATAAGTTATAAGGTTGGTTTCAACGATCCCAATTATTTCAGCCGAACTTTCAGAAAGATTTTGAATATTTCCCCAAGTGACTATAAAAACGGAGGAAATTCCAACGATAATATAACCTCGGCGAGAGATCAGGTACAAGTTTTAGGCGACGGTCATTAATTATGACTATGCATTGGGGAATAAAAGCTTAGCCGGAGTTCCTGTTGTTAAAATTCCATCTATTTATAACTGTACAGGCCATAATCAAATGGAGCACTTACTTCAAAATCTTTGGCTTCAATAGCGAGAATGTTCTTTCCTGGCTTAAGCAGACCGGCAAATTCACTGAGATTAAAATCTTCATAATGACGTTTTCCTATGCTTTGCTTATCCAAAACCAATTGTCCGTTCAAATAGGCTTTAACATTTCCGTAAGCACGAATTCTTAATGAAATTTGTAGTGGAACTTCATCCAGATTAAATATATTAATTGACCAAACGGATTCACCTTTATCGACATTCAAAGGGCCTTTCGCTTTCTCAAATAGCTCTGTTCCTGTCCTGGAAAACCAATTATCGCCAGGATATTTTTTGGTAAACCGGATTTCCTGTTTTGCAATTTGTGAATCGGGAATGATGTTTTTAACTTTTTTATCTGTCGGCAGGTATAATGGGGCATGTAAAATTCGTAGCAGTTCCGGGTCAATTTTAATCACCTTCCGGTCATAAGTAAGCAAACCATTTACTTCGCCTTCCACATCTGTCGTTTGTGTATATACTGCAGCGGATAAACCTTTATATCGCAATGGGTAAAGATTATGCATAAGTTTTGTATATTCTTTGATCAATTCCGGAGTTGACTGATATGTCCTATATCCCCAATTCCTCATTTCGGGATTCCATAAATGATTTTCAACGGGGAGTCCCAATCCTCCGAATTCGCCCAGCACCATAACCCTTCCGGGGTTTAATTCCGCGGGTTCCATTCCGGGACCAGTATATTGATGAGCATCATTCATGTGCCCGATATTCCGATCAGCCCATCCACTCACCCCATCGATAATTCTGGTCGGATCGTACTCCATACTCCATTCAACAAGCTGTTTTGTATCGTGTTGGCCCCAGCCTTCATTAAAAATCACCCAGGTAACAATACTGGGAAAGAACCTCAACTGGTCAATCTCCTCTTTCATCTCAAACTTAAACTGGGAAGAGGCTTCTTCAGGGGCAGCCCAATCGACGGACGAATCCCAGGCGACATGTTGTTCCGACCTCTTGGCTGTTTCAAAACCGGAAACGATGTCCTGCCAGATCAGGAGACCGAGAGAATCAGCATAATAATAATAAAGAAAGGGTTCTATTTTAATGTGCTTGCGCAACATATTAAAGCCCATTGACTTAAGAACCTGCATATCGTAAAGCATCGCTTCGGCTGAAGGAGGGGTCAATAAGCCATCCGGCCACCATCCCTGATCCAGGGTACCATACTGAAAGATCGTTTCATTATTTAGTTGCATCCGTTGAAAACCTTGCTCGTCTGTAACCATCGAAATTTTACGCATCGCGAAATAGGACTTCACTTTATCCAGAGACTTTCCATTTTGGGAAATTGACAATTCAAGCTGATACAATTCCGGTGAATCTGGGGTCCAGAGCATAGGGGATGGAATATCCAAAATCAGTTTATCTCTTGTATTGAATTTTTTGGTAAGTATCGGGATGTCGTTCTTTATTACCCTTACCTCTATCTCTTCGTTCCCTTTAGCTCCTCCCAATTCAGTATGAAGGGTTACCTGCTTTTTATCGATATCCGAAACAGGATAGAGTGATTTTATAAATGTTTTACTAACCGGCTCAATCCATACTGTTTTCCAAATTCCACTTACCGGTGTGTACCATATCCCCCGGGGGTCTAACACCTGTTTTCCCCGTGGTTGTGTATTTGTATCTGTAGGATCCCAAACTGACACAATTAATTCCTGCTCTCCTTTTTTCAGATGAGGTGTCAGGTCAAAAGAAAAAGCGGTCGATCCTCCCTTATGGGACCCGACAAACTTTCCGTTGAGCCATACTGAGCTTTGCCAATCGACAGATTCAAAATGCAAAAGAATATTTTTTCCTTTCCAGTCAGCCGGAATAGTGAATTTTTTCCGATACCAAACTTTATCATCCGGCAATACTTGTTTTCCCCACTCCCGACAAGGCTGACTCCACTGCAAAAGGGACTAAAATATTGGCCTGAAAATTATTAGGTTGATCTGATTCTTTATTAACAATGACATAATCCCACAAACCATTCAAATTTTGCCATGCATCCCTTTTTAGCTGAGGCCGGGGGTATTCCTTCCAGGCGTTTTCAGGAGTGATTGCTTCTCCCCATTTGGTCATCATCTTACCGGGTACAGGTCTGTAATCCTGAGCATTCAAATTAAATGCCACAAAAATTCCAATTAATAAAAGGATTTTATTCATCGTTAATTTCTTTTTTTTAAATTTCCGAATGCAATATTATTCAAATTTTTCCTAATACCAATAGGATCATTGGGGATCGGAAGGAAAAATAAAAAAGATACTTTGTTAATATTTCCATGGCTCCACATCCTGTTCCTAATTAATCATGTTAGTAAAATCAATATAATCAATCGGTTAGAATGAGAGGGCAAAACTGATCAAAAGCACCTACATGAATACAACCTCCAAAATTTAAATTTGTAATTTTGCAAACAAAGTCTAAATTGGGCTTTCAATAATTCGGATAACTGGATCAGATTATAAGAAGAGGTTAGGTTTCCAGTCACTGTTATAAAATTCCGGATGTCGCAGAAGGAAAGCATTGGAAAAGCATGGCAAGAGAGTATTTTCAATTCAAGGAATTCAGGATTATTCAGGATGATGCAGCCATGAAGGTAGGCACAGATGGAGTCCTGCTTGGAGCATGGACGGAATTAGCAAGAGTTGGAGCAAGAGCAAGAGTTGGAGCAAGAGCAAGAGTTGGAGCAAGAGCAAGAGTTGGAGAAGGAGAGGAAGAAGTAAGAGCGGAAGAAGCGGGAGAAGGGGCAATAAAAATTCTGGACATTGGCACCGGCACCGGCCTTATTGCCCTTATGCTGGCTCAGCGGTTCCGGGAAGCAGTTATTGATGCGATTGAAATTGATGAACGCTCCTTTTATCAGGCACAGAAAAACTTTCTTGCTTCCCCATGGTCCGGAAGGCTCAAACCCTATCATATTTCTTTTCAGCAGTTTCGGGACAGCAATCTGGCTAATTATGATCTAATTGTCTGCAATCCGCCTTATTTCAGCAATTCGTTAAAGACTCCGTCCCTCTCCCGTACCCTTGCCCGGCACGATGACAGCCTGACAAGGGAGGAACTTTTAGATTATTCATTTTCCCTACTTGTAAAAAATGGTCTTTTGGCAACCATTATTCCTTATGATGATTTGGAGAACACCACGGCCAAAGCCAAAAAAGCCGGATTCTTCCTTCATCGTATGCTAAAAATCCGGCCTCTTCCTGGAAAAGGTTTTAAAAGATGTTTACTGGAGTTTTCAAATTCTCAGTCGAAACCCTTGGTCTCCGAATTGTGCATCGAGCTGTCAAGGCATGTTTATTCCAACGAATACCGAAATCTGACCCGGGATTTTTATCTGGAGAGATAATAATTTTTCTATTTTTGATTTTCAAACAGGATAATAATACTCTCGTGGAAAAAAAGTATGTTGATACCCCATTAATGAAGCAATATTACAGCATTAAATCCAAGCATCCGGATGCCGTGCTGCTGTTTCGGGTAGGCGACTTCTATGAAACCTTTGGGGAAGATGCCATCAGGGCCGCTGAGATACTGGGGATTACCCTTACCCGCCGGGCGAATGGTGCGGCAAGCTATGTAGAGCTTGCTGGTTTTCCCTACCACGCACTGGACACCTATCTTCCGAAACTGGTAAGGGCAGGGCAAAGGGTTGCGATATGCGAACAGCTCGAAGATCCGAAGGCAACCAAAACCATTGTCAAAAGAGGAATTACCGAAATGGTAACTCCGGGAATCAATCTCAATGAAAGCGTGCTGGATCATAAGGAAAATAATTTCCTTGCCTGTGTGTATCTTGAAAAGAGATCAGCGGGTGTGGCATTCCTGGATATCTCTACGGGAGAATTTCTCACTGCAGAAGGAAATTTCGAATATATTGATAAATTGTTGAGCAGTTTTCAACCGAAAGAATTGCTGATAGAAAAAAGAAAGCAGCAGGTTTTTAAAGAAATTTTCGGAAATCAGTTTTATACCTTCAAACTCGACGACTGGGTTTTTACAAGAGAGAATGCCAATGACCGTCTGCTGAAACATTTTGGAACATCGACACTAAAAGGTTTTGGCATTGAAAATCTCAATCTTGGAATTATCGCTTCGGGGGCTGTCCTCCAGTACCTTGAGATAACCGAGCACCTTGAAGCCAGCCACATTTCCAGCCTTGCCCGGATTGAAGAGGAGAATTATGTATGGCTCGATAGATTTACCATGCGAAATCTGGAACTATTCAGATCTATTTATGAGGAAGGGAAAACCCTGATGGACATAATGGATACGACCATTACACCAATGGGGGCCAGGATGATGAAACGCTGGGTCGCCATGCCTCTGAAAGATATCCAGGCCATCGGGGAAAGATTGGATGTCGTGGAATTTCTCGTATATAGCGAAGATCAATATAAATTTATTGGCTCCCATTTAAGGATGATCGGGGACCTGGAAAGGATAATTTCCAGGGTTGCATTAAACCGGCTCAGTCCCCGGGACCTGATCCAATTAAAAACCGCCTTATCGGCTATAGGGCCCTTAAAAGAAATTAGTCCGGAAAATGTTCCGGAAGCGCTGAGGCGGCTTACTGATCAATTGAATCCCTGTGACGAAGTGAGGGAGAGAATTGGAAAAGAAATTGTTGCTGATCCTGCTGGTCAAATTGGAAGGGGCGGTGTAATTACCAACGGGGTTTCCGTTGAGCTGGACGAACTGCGGGAAATTATGCATTCGGGAAAGGATTACCTATTGAAAATGCAACATCGGGAAACTGAACGGACTGGCATCTCCTCCCTAAAGATTGGGTTTAATAATGTTTTTGGCTATTATATCGAAGTCAGAAATACCCATAAGGAAAAAGTTCCACCGGAATGGATCCGAAAGCAGACTCTGGTGAGCGCGGAGAGATATATAACCGATGAGCTTAAAGAGTATGAAAATAAAATATTGGGAGCGGAAGAAAAGAGCCTCGCCCTGGAAATGCAATTGTTTCAGGAGCTTGTTAGTTATATCTCCCGGTTTGTTACGGTAATCCAGCAAAATGCGGTTCTGCTTGCACAGCTGGACTGTCTGCGTTCCTTCGCTCAAACCGCAAAGGATAATCGCTATTCCAGGCCTGAAATAAATGATTCGGACATTCTTGATATCAGGGATGGCCGTCATCCTGTAATCGAAAAGCAATTGAAAGTGGATGAGGAATATGTTGCCAACGACATGTTTCTCGACCGTAAAGATCAACAGGTGATTATCCTGACCGGTCCAAATATGTCCGGGAAATCAGCCCTCCTAAGACAAACCGCCCTGATCGTTTTAATGGCCCAGACCGGTAGTTTTGTACCCGCTTCTAAAGCCAGTATAGGGATTGTGGATAAGATTTTCACCAGGGTAGGAGCTTCAGACAATATTTCGCTGGGCGAGTCGACCTTTATGGTTGAGATGCTTGAGGCAGCCAGTATACTAAATAATCTTTCTGACCGCAGTCTGATTCTTTTGGACGAGATCGGAAGAGGAACCAGCACATACGATGGTATTTCCATAGCCTGGGCAATGGTGGAATTCATCCATGAGCATCCTAAATTTAAAGCCAAGACTCTTTTCGCCACACATTATCATGAAATCAATGAAATGGAAAATGCCTTCCCCCGGGTAAAAAATTATAATATTTCAATTCGGGAGATGGAAGATAAAGTTATCTTTCTTAGAAAGTTGGTGCGTGGAGGGAGTGAACACAGTTTTGGGATTCATGTAGCGCGGATGGCAGGGATGCCGAGATCTGTTGTGAAACGTGCCGGGGAAATTTTGCTTGATTTGGAAACTTCACACGATAAAAATACCCTGGCTAAACCCATTGCCGGTCTTGCTGCACAGCGGGAGGGATATCAGATGAGTATATTTCAGTTGGACGACCCGGTTCTGAAGCAAATCAGGGATGAGATCAGGAATATTGACATTAATAACCTGACACCTCTACAGGCGCTGAATAAATTATATGAGATTAAAAAATTGACCGGGGTGTGATTCGCCTTGCTATAACTGTTTCCGGGAATAAGGGCACCAAGCTCTGTCATAAATGATTCACTTATTTATTTGATTTTTCTTTCCGTTTCAATTTCTTTTGTCTCATCAAACAGGGAGATAAAAAGGTTTTGTCCTAAATGTGGATTCATACCTGAAAAGTTCACGAAAGCTTTATGAACCCATTCAATATTGGTAATTCATATGTCCAGGCAGTTCCGAGGGCATTGCCAAATGAGTTAGGATTGTGCGGAAATTGAACATTTGTACCATTCACATTATGGGTACCTTCCGTGTTGGTTCATATAACCTTGTCGCCTGGATTAATAACTTGATAGGTTTCGATTTTAAACGTCTCAGATCAAAGCAAATCCCGGTGGTCCCAACCTCCCTTTATTTTGAATGCCCATATCTATTGCTATTTGCCCGTGAATTGAGGCTCTTCATTTAATTCAATTCATTTATTACATTTTAAAGTGTCTGATAATTATATTACTCTTCTCAAGCTATCCGGAACGATGAAGATGGGAAGAGATGATAAGGGTTTAAAAAAATGAAAAATCTTTTGCAAAATCAAAAAATGGCTTAAATTTGCATTCCCGTTGACTTCAGTAATATTCGAAAACAAATGAAGTTGGGAAAACAGGTTCATTGCATAATGCGGGAATAGCTCAGTTGGTAGAGCACGACCTTGCCAAGGTCGGGGTCGCGGGTTCGAGTCCCGTTTCCCGCTCCACAGATACACATGTTTTTGTAAAGACGGGTTTAAACCGGTCTTTACATTCACAGGCCCGGATGGCGGAATAGGTAGACGCGCTGGACTTAAAATCCAGTGGCCAGTAATGGCCGTGCCGGTTCGATTCCGGCTCCGGGTACAAAATTAGTTTGGAGTTTGAGTAGAGAGCAAGAGATGATTCTTTCGCCCAACTAATTTTCCCTCTATACTCACACTCTAACTCACACTGAAAAACTCCCACTCTGATACTCCCACTGATCTCTCCCGCCCAAGTAAGGATAAATATCCAGGTCGTTTTTCTACTTGAAAAAAAATAAAAAAAATCTGATTTATGCGCTGATAAAAGAGGTCTTATTTCATTAATTAATGTGTAATAACTCTTATTAGCGATGTTCGATTTCGAAAAATCCGAAATTGATCTTTACTTTTTCGCGATTAACGTCGTAATGAGTATCCCAGTTAATATTCCCAGATTATTCAAGGCCAGGTCCAGTGGATTGAAAGCCCTTCCGGGTATCCACAGCTGATAAATTTCGGTAATACAGGCAAAAACGACTCCCAAAAGGATTAAAAGCCACAAATTTGTTTGATTTCTCGGGTTTCTACTTCGGTATCCCGAAATGAGATAGAATACCGGTATCAGAAGGTATAAACTAAAATGCTCCAGGTAGTCCCAACGAAAAGGGGACGAGGAATGTTTTTCCGGTCCGGGATTCCCAGGCATCGATGTTAAAATGACCAGAACAACCAGCCACGCCGGAAGGATCAGTCGACGCAATTTTTTCATGTCTGCAAAGATGGTATATTTTTGGTTTTCTCTATGCGCGGTGACGATCTTTTTATTTTTGACGTTCCTGCATAAAAATTGTAGAGAAGGGTTTAAAACCCTTCTCTCTCTACAATAAACCCATCTCTACAATAAACCCATCTCTACAATAAACCCATCTCTACAATAAACCCATCTCTACAATAATCCCATCTCTACTATAAGGTTCATCCTTAAAATAGAAATAAGGATGCAAAAATCTTAAATAATATGTTTAAAAAAATTACTGATAATCCTGAAGGCTAGCCATTAATTTTTTTCTTGTAAAGAAAATCCGACTCTTTACGGTTCCGATTTTAAGGTCCAAAGAATCAGCAATTTCTTTGTACTTGAAACCTTCTGTATGCATGCGGAAAGGAACTTTGAAATCATCATCCAAAGCCTCTATCGCCTTGTTGATTTCCTTATAGGAATATTCAGAATCGGGAATAACCAAAGAGGAAGATTTGGAATTGTTCAGGTAATACAAATCTTTGGTATTGTCGACAGTGGTATTTTCCCGAACTGCTTTCCTGTAATTGTTTATAAAGGTGTTTTTCATTATGGTATATGCCCATGCTTTCAGGTTGGTAAACTCCTGAAATTTATCCTTGTAGGTCAATGCTTTAAGATAGGTCTCCTGAAGAAGGTCTTTTGCTTCATCCCGGTTTGCCGTTAGACTAAGAGCAAATCTCTCCAGGCTATCCTCCATATTTATAAGAGCTGTATTGAATTCTATTGCGGTCATGACAAAAATATTTAATTAATATTGTTTAACAAATATACGATCAAGTTGAACAGAAATCCAAATCTTTACTATTAAATTATTGTAAATAAATGTTAAAATATAAATAGTTCATATTTATAACATGAACAATATCAAATATATAATAATCATTTTTTGACTTTTTTCTAAATAAATTTTAAACAAAATAATCTTGTTTAGGAATTCGAAAAATAGATTAGACATATATTTTCCTTAAAAGTTTCTATCCAAAATGGCTATATTAGCCAGCCAAAAACACCGGGAAATATTTTCTTTTCCGGGTGATCTGTAAAATTACATTTCAAAACCTTCATTCATATGGCCGGTTTCTTTTCTCAGGTTAAATCTTATCCCCGGACTTTTTGGGCGGCAAACACCCTTGAATTATTTGAAAGGTGGGCATATTACGGTCTCTTTAATCTCCTTGCCCTGTACCTTATTGGCTCACCTGAAACCGGGGCATTGGGGTTCACCCAGGTCGAAAAAGGACTCATTATGGGCATTGTCAATGCTATTCTTTACTTTTCTTCCGGTAATTACCGGGTCCATTGCCGATAAATTCGGTTACCGGGAAGTCCTGATAATTGCTTTTGTAATCCTTGCTTCAGGATATTATTTCATGGGACAGGTTACAAGCTTTTCTGCCGTTTTCCTTACTTTTCTATATGTAGCGGTAGGGGCGGCCCTTTTCAAGCCAATTATTTCGGCTACCATCGCCAAAACCACCAACCGTGAAAATGCCTCACTGGGATTCGGGATTTTTTATATGATGATCAATATTGGCGGACTTATTGGTCCTGTAGTGGCTTCAGAAATGAGGGAGATAAGCTGGGGTTACATGTTCTTGTTTTCCTCAGCAGCTATCATAATAAATCTTTTTATCGTCATTTTCTTCTACAAAGAACCTCCAAAAGATCCGAATCGTGATCCATTGCTTAAAAGTCTCGGTATAATCTTCCGGAATATATTTCAGGTTCTC
>CAVZZV010000003.1:0-17130 GCA_963779845.1 uncultured Bacteroidales bacterium
CTAGGTAGATATTAAAACTCATTTTCGATTATTCTTCTTAAATCGCGGATAACATGTTTTGAAAGCTCCTTATAGCCTTCATCAGTATAGTGAACATTATCTTCTCCCAACCCAAAATATTGATGAATCCGGATAGAGGGTGTATACAGGTCATTCACTTCAATTCCATTATTTTTCATTATACATTCAGCGATTTTATTATATTTTTCAACCTCTTCAGGAATCCTTCCCGGTTCATCTGGCGGGACAAAGCTTGTATTGACAAATATTAATTTTGCCTTTGTCGACATCAATATTTCCACAATAGCTTCTAGATTTTTTTTGTATTGTTCCGGGAGTGTGGTCAGCTTTCCCTTTTGTTTATCCAAAGTGCCGGGGCCCCTGGAAGCCGGTACGCGATACGCCATATCCCATAAACCCCAATTAAACTGGATAATATCCCAGGCGTCCTTTTTCAGCCAGTCATTCAACTTTTCCAGTCCATTCGTGGTGGATTGTGCATTACCGGCCTGATGATACACCTCTGCCTTATCTTTCAACGCTTCTTTCACATAGGGAAAATAGCCGATAGAAATGGAATCGCCAATGATTAAAATTTTGATTGGCTTATCCTGATTGATCCATGGGAAAAGGAATAAAAGTATTAAAATGATAGATTTCATGGTATTTTTCCTAATTAAAACCTGGAAACAAAGGATTAAATTTTATCTACCTACCCCCTTCCAGCACTTCAACAAAATAATGACTCTGATTTTCGGGGTTATCCGGAGCCTTTCTTCAAATCCCGAAAAGACCATAAAGGTATAAAAAAAATATGCATTTGAGCTTTGACCTGCCGTAGAATGGTAACGGCAGCAAACTATTCAGCGACAAGGGTTAATTAGGCCTGAGAACGGGAAACTTCTTCGGGAAAGAAGGCTCAGCGGTCCTGGTATGGGATGATAATTCTTCCTCTCGTCTCAGTTTTTAATTATCCAATCCGTTTTCAGGAATTGTCATACCTTTATCCCGATCTTTTCTTTCATTGAAATTATTCACTGCCCTCATGAAAAAATGGAAAGACCTTAAAATCGGAACGAAGTTAAGGTACAGTTATCTTATACTTATCTGTATATTTTTCGCGGGAGGTATATATACTATCACCAGCCTGATTAATTTTAAGAATGAGCTGCGTGCCACCAGCGAAGGTTATTTACCCCTGGTAGAAAATACCAATAAGATTGAGCGGCTTACGAATCAGGTCCTTCAGTTCCTCTGGCAATTTACCGTACTGGGTAATAAAGAATATTATGATCTTGGAAAAAGCAGTCTGAAAGAATTATATGCTGCCCAGGAAGAAACCAAAATGATTATTAATAATGTAGCGGGACTTAATTCCCTTAATGTAGGGCTTGTAAGAATTGGAAGCTGGACACGCGATCTTGAGACAATCATTGATCAAAGTTTAGAAGTTCTTGGAGATGTGAATAAAAATAAGGAGAATTTTAAATCCCTTTCTTCAAAATTTGCCATTGAAGCCAAAAATATTCTCTATAAAGGGGAGAATAAATTACGAAATGAATTAAATCAGGAAAACATTCCGGGAGGATCACTTTACAACCGGCACAGGAAAAACAGAATAATCAACCTTATTTTGGATAAGGAAAACAACAGAATGTTGAATGTCTATGAGGCCATTTCCAAAGAGAGCCCGGATTTATTGAGCGCAGCCTTCAAGGAATCAAAATACATGGTAAACCTGCTGAATTTATTGGATAGTCTGGCTTCAGAAAGTTTTGAAACCGAAGGAATAAAAAAACTGAAAGGGTATTCCCAAGGATTTTCTTTAGAACTGTATGACCTTAAAAACAACCTTATCCGGTCGAGAGAGTTATCGGTTCGCCGAACCGAAATTGCCAGTGTGGTTATTTATGAAGCCGCTCTAATGGGGCAGGATGGAATAAAATATGCCGGTGAAACACTCAAAGAGAATTACCGGATTTTCAGCAGATCGGTTCCGGTTTACTTAATCGGTTTGAGTCTCTCATTGGTATTTACGATCCTCTTTTCCATTTTGATAACCCGATCGATTACTTCACCGATGAACAAGATCGTATCATACGCCGAAGATATCTCACGAGGAAACCTTGATGCCAGTATAGAGATTGCACAAAAGGATGAGATGGGCAGACTTGCAGGTTCTTTATTAAAAATGAGCAGGAAATTAAAAGCCAATATCAGGGAATTGAAAAAGGTGGAACGGGGAATGCTCTCCATCTCCATTGAAACGGAGGAAAGAGAAAAGAAGCGGATGGCGGAAGACCTGCATGACAGCCTTGGTCCCCAGCTTTCAATTATTAAGCTGTACATTGACGCTTTAAAAAACACCTCACAACCGGAAGACAAAAGAAAAATGATCATTGATAACGCAGAGTCCACCATTTCTGAAGCCATTGCCCTCGCCAAACAAATTTCTTTCAATCTCCTTCCTAATCTTTTAAGTGATTTCGGATTGGAGAGGGCGCTACAATCTTTTTGCTCTAAAGTAAATGAGATTAGCCCCGTCACGGTTAATTTTATTTCTATGAATTATCCCTCGGGTCTTGACCGGAACACTGAGTTGATGCTCTTTAGAGTGGTTAAGGAGCTTATCAATAATACCCTTAGACATGCCAATGCAAAAAACATCAATATCAACTTGAGTTTAGTCGATGAAATCCTGCTTCTCGAATACCATGATGATGGAAAAGGATTTGAAATTGGGGGCGAAAGAGATAAAGAAAGCAGGGGATTGTCTAATATTCAAAACAGGATCCAATACCTGTCAGGTAATATTAAAATCGAAAGCAAGCCAGGAGAGGGAATGCATGTGCTCATTGATATAGAAAAGAAAAACCTTATAAATGATTCACAAAAAAGCTGAAAATCCCTACCTTTACAACTGTTTCGTAATGCTTGAAGGTGATGTGGTTTAAAAAGCTTTTTCAACTACAAATTTAGATCTGAATATACAGGAGCAATTCATACAAAGAAAAGAATTAATCGAAAATAAATGAATCCTGTCAAAATAATGTTGGTCGATGATCATCAGATTTTCCGGGTAGGACTTGAGATGATCCTAAATGGAATTCCGGATTTCAAGGTCATTGGCAGTTATGGTGAGGGCGATTCTCTCCTGGCGGCATTAAAAACCGAGGTACCTGATTTGATTTTCATGGATATCCGACTTCCCGGACAAGACGGCATTTCTCTAACAGGAAAAATTAAAAAGATATTTCCCGAAATTAAAGTAATTGCCCTAACCATGTTTGGGGAAATTGAATATTTCAATGAAATGATCGAGGCGGGGGCAGATGGATTTCTATTAAAAAATACCGATATTCCGGAAATTGAAACAGCCATGAGACGGGTCATGAAAGGGGGAAGTTACTTCGCTAAAGAATTTATGGGCCATCTTATTCCAAGGTTAAATATCCCTCCTTTAAAAGAAATCACTTTCAGCGAAAGAGAGATTGAAGTCCTTCGTCTTATCTGCGAGGGATATTCAAATCTTGAAATTGGTCAAAAACTTTTTATTAGCAGTCATACCGTTGATGGCCACCGACGGAACCTGATATCCAAGACCGGAGTAAAAAATACAGCCAACCTTGTTATGTTTGCCATGAAAAATGGAATAATTCGTTGAATTCCTTTCCCTGAAACTTACTGTTTTTTATAAATCCAATCTGAAAACTTTATACCTTTTAAGCCTTATCAATTGTCATTATTCTAATATTCATAGGTTTCTTCTTACTTTTTGAAAGAATAATACTTCATTTTCTATCATAACGCAAAAGTACTGTTTTTGGTTGCCGGAATAAATCCCCACTTATTAGGAGGAAGAATAAACTATTTTTACGATAC
The DNA here is from genome assembly GCA_963779845.1 of uncultured Bacteroidales bacterium. GTDB lineage: Bacteria > Bacteroidota > Bacteroidia > Bacteroidales > CAVZZV01. Next base: position 3,883 of record CAVZZV010000003.1, read on the forward strand.
TTATTTTTATAACAAATTACATGAAGAAATACGGAAATATTATTGCATTTTTATTTTTGCTTTCTCTGCCCATGCATTATGGATGCACAAAATCCTTTCAGTCTTCACAAAAGCAAAAGTCCGGTTTTGCAATTGTAGTGGATCCTGTTACCTTGGAAAAATCTGGTAATGCCATTGAATCTTATAAGTTGATGCTTGAAGAGGAGGGACTAAAAGTATTTATTATTTCTGATGACTGGAGCAACCCTGAGGTTATTCGTGAAGAACTGAAAAAATATTATTCTTCCAGGCCGATTCTGGAAGGGGCCGTTTTTATTGGCGATGTTCCTATTCCCCATATTATGGATGCCCAGCATTTGGCTTCGGCATATAAGCGCGACCAGAACCGGTATCCTCTGGAAATTGCAGCCATCCCATCTGACAGATATTACGACGATTTTAACCTAGAATTTGAGTTTATTGAGAAGGACAGCACAAAGAATTTTTATTATTACAGGCTTACGAAAGATTCCCCACAATTTATCAGGTCCGACATTTACACCGGGCGCATAAAACCCAGCCTGATGGAGGGTGAGGATAAATATCAAATGATCTCTGAATATCTCGAAAAAGTGGTTTCTCTTAGAAACACAACACCCCTGGATTTCCTCATGAGCTTTACCGGTCATGGATACAACACCGAGGCCATAACCTCCTGGGCAGGAGAAAAATTTGCTTTACGAGAACAGTTCCCGGATCTTTTTCAAGCGGGCAAGCGGGTGGAATTTACCGATTTCAGAATGGACGACTTCATGAAACCTTATCTTTTAAGCAGGCTTCAGGACCCATCTCTCGATATCGCCCTTTTGCACGAACATGGCACCCCGGAAATGCAATTGATTAGCGGGACACCTGAAACCTCCTCCATCCCGGGTTCCATCGAAAATGTGAAAAGGTATCTCAGGGGCAAGCTCCGCTCTGCTGTTGAAAGTGGGAAAAGTATCGAGGAAGGGCAAAAATATTACATGGATTACGTTGATGTTCCCCAGAGCTGGTTCGAAAATACATTTGACGAAGAGATGATTGCCAGCAATTCAGTATATAACTACAACATGGATATATATACCGAGGATGTGCACGCGATAAGCCCTGACGTGAAATTCATACTTTTTGATGCTTGTTTTAATGGTTCATTTCAAAAGCAAAAATATCTCGCAGGAGAGTATGTTTTTGGCAAAGGATCAACGATGGTTGCCCATGCAAATTCAGTAAATGTTTTGCAGGACAGATGGCCGGATGAAATGATTGGTCTTCTAGGGCTTGGAGTAAGGGTAGGAAATTGGGCGAAACAGATCAATACCATGGAGACCCATCTGATTGGTGACCCCACGTTCTACTTTTCTTCAGATAAAAGGTTTGACTACAATAAATTGATCAGCTATGCCCGGCAGGATGAAAAACATCGCTCAAGCTGCTTGAATCGGACATCCCTGACTTGCAGTGTCTGGCCATTGCTAATCTTTCAGATAAACGCGATAAGGATTTTTCAAGTACGCTGGCCAGAAAGTATTTTATTAGTTGCCCTCCTTTGTAGTGAGGATGGAAATCCTTACCCAGTTATATAAATACAATGATGAAAATTTAAAATCGGTATTGAAGATAGCTATTTCCGACCCATACGAACTAATCCGCAGGACAGCTGCATCCATGATTGGTGATTGTGGCGATGATGAACTGATCGAACCCTTACTGAGTGTAATTTTTGATGACAAATACTCGAAAAAAATTAGGTCCAATGCAACCAATTCCTTTAACTTCATGGATCCTGATGCGCTCATAAAATCCTTACCGGAAATCGCCAAAAAGTACAGCTACATAGAATATTCTTCAACGGTTAGGGATGAACTCCTTGGCAGGGCGGGAAGGAACAAAGAGACCATAAAAGGGAATTTTGAAGTAGTGGCAAGTGACAGTTCTCTAACTAAATACCAACTCCTCGAAATAAGGACATTGAGGAATTATTATTACCACTATGCAATACCGGATTACCTGAAGTTAATGACTGATCCGGATTCTGACAGCAACTTGCGGGTTGCACTGATCGAAGCTATGGGATGGTTCACCCATTCTAAATATAAAAACGAGATAATCAATGCATGCAAGGAGATTGCCTCGAAGGAAAACTTTTCGGAGGAAAGCAGATATGAAGCGGATAGGACGATAAACAGGCTAAATGCCTTTAAACCAAATGCAAAGAACTGATAAACAGCATGAATTTTTTTTATATTAATGTAACCCTGTTGTGGGCCTTCTTTTTCACTGTTAGTGGAGTTTCTGGCCAGTCCCTCCGATACTTACCGGTGGACACATCAATTATTCAGGGGAAATTTGAGAATGGTCTGAGCTATTTTATTAAGTCAAACCCTAAACCCGAGGGAACTCTTGAACTTAGACTAGTTGTTAAGGCTGGTTCACTTTACGAGGAGGATTCGGAGCAAGGCCTGGCTCACTTCGTGGAACACATGTGTTTCAATGGTACCAAAAATTTTCCGGGCAATGATCTCATTACTTTTTTCGAATCGGCAGGCATGCGTTTTGGCAGGGGATCTAAACGCCCTTACCAGTTTTACAGAAACAAAATATATGCTTAGTATTCCTGGCAAGGATCCGGATTTGCTCGAGAAAGCTATTCAGGTTCTTGAAGATTGGGCTCATCAGGTAAGCTTCGAGGAGGAGGAGGTTGAAAAAGGAAAGGGGGGTTATTCTACAGGAATATCGTACAGGCCTGGGGGCACAGAATCGTCTCAGGGAACAATATTACCCCGCAATTTTCGTGGCGCTCCTTATCAATACCGTTTGCCGATTGGAAAAAAAGAAGTGCTTGAATCCTTCAAACCCGCTGTTTTAATATCTTTTTATGAAAAATGGTATACACCCGACAGAATGGCTGTCATAGTGTCTGGTGATATAGATGCCCAACTGGCCCTTTCAATGGTCCGGAAACATTTCTCTCAAATACCCGCTGGCACTAAAACACAGGACATTCCTGATATGAGCGTTTCCTCTAATGAAGTTCCTGTATATAATATTAATAGTGACAAGGAAACGGGCAAAGAACTCCTTCGGGTTTTTTATCTGAATGATGTACGGCAATCCAATACTACTGCTGAGTGGAAAGAAGATCTTTCAGATCTGTTAATATGGGGTATGTTTTCCAAACGCTTTCAGCAACTCAACCAGGATATCAAATCACCTTTTTTATATACACAGGCAGTCACTGGACCGCTTGTCCGGACAAAAGAGGCACTTACTCTGACAGGAGAGGCGAAAACCGGAAGAATCAGGGATGCCATAAAAATTCTTTTCACAGAGATAGAAAGGATAAAAAAATATGGATTTATGCCGGCCGAATTTGCTATGGAAAAACAAATTCTTATCAGGCAACTAGAATCTCGCATCTCAGAAACAGAGGAATCTAAAGATATCGCTAACCAACTGGTCGGCAATTTTCTGGATGGCGAAACTCCATATGATAAAAAGGAAATGCTGGAGGAAGGGATCAGAATAATAAAAAGCCTTAGACCTGAAGATTTGAATCCGGAAATTGATTACTGGCTAGGCAGGGAACCTATTGTTGTAGCAAGCATCCCAGAAGACCAGCGAAAAAATATTACGGTAGAAATGATCGCCTCTGTTCATAAAGAAACTTCAGGTAATGATCCAGGCCCATGGACCAACAACCTCTCAGGAAATTCCATTGATCCACATGTTGAAAAAGCCGGGAAGATTGTCCATGAAAAGGAACTAAAAGAATACGGGATAAAAGAATGGAAACTATCCAATGGGGCAACCGTCATTCTCAAACCCACCGCTTTTGAGAATGGCAAGGTGCTGTTTACCTCAATAAGTAATGGCGGAACCAATAAATATCCTGACGATAAGTACATTAGTGCACTGTTGGCAACACGGGTCGCCTATATGGGGGATCTTGGAAATATTCCTTTCAGTGAGCTTTCGAGCCTGAAAAAACTTAATGGCATCAACCTGGCCCCATGGATGAATGCATATGCGACTGGTACCAGGGGCAGTGCCGACTCCTCGAGCATCGAAATGCTTTTGAAACTCAACTATCTTTTCTTTACCGAGCTTAAGGCCGATTCAGCCAGTGCCGCCACCTACCTTGCAAGATTTTCGAGTCAAGATAATTGCTGCCGGAAAACAACCCGAAAACAGATTCAATGATACTATTACTAAAATCCTGTATGGAGATAATGCAAGACGGTTTTCCCTTTCTGATGAAAACGATCTAAAAGAGTTTAACCTTGAGCAGGCAAACCTGATCCTTACCGACAGATTTAAAGATCCTTCTTCGTTTACTTTTATTCTGGTAGGGGATTTTGATCCGGATACTATCAGGCCGGTTATTGAGAAATTTATAGGAGGATTACCTTTTGTAAGCAGAACAGAAAAATCCCACTTTAAGAATTTCTTTACCTCCCAAGGATCAACAAAAGTCAATCTATTTGGTGGTGAGGCAAATAAATGTCTGGTGGATATTGTTTACCTGGGCCAAAATAATGGATCTGTGAAAGCAGAGAATACAGGGTTAATGTTATCTGAAGTCTTGAAAATCAGGCTCCGGGAAGTGCTTCGTGAGGAAAAGGGCGGGGTATATGGAATTAATGTAGCTTATGATCCCGGAGCATACCAGCAGGATCATTTTAAGCTGGAAATATTCTTTGGTTGCTCCCCGGATATGGCAGATGAGCTTATCAGGGAAGTGAACAAGGAAATTATGGAATTGAAGACTGCAGGTCCGGAAAGGGTACTTCTGGAAAAGGTAAAAAATATCATGGTGAACGACTTTGAAAAGAATAAGGAAAAAAACCGTTTTTGGCAGGATACCCTGGCCGAGATATATGGCTATGGAAAGGATCTGGATAAGAATATTTCAAAATATCTTCCTTCCCTGATGAATATTGGGAAAAAGGATATACAAAAATTCGCCGTCAGAAAACTAAAAGATGATAAAAGAATAGTGAGCACCTTATTTCCTTCAAAAAGAGAATTATCGGAGAGTCATGAATGAAGCCTTAACTATAGTAAAACTTACATCCTTACGGATTTTAAAATTGTTGTTCTTCCCGGCACTCATTTTAGTTTTCCCGGTATTACTGCATGCCCAAGAAGTCAACTGCCACCCTCACAGGCAAAGTTACAAATGCGGAAACCTCTGAGCCGGAGCTGGGCTGTGCCATAGTCATTGTGGAACTTAATATGTGGGGCATGACCGACCAGAACGGAAATTATACAATCAACAAAATTCCCACGGGTGGGCCATATACTATCCAGACCTCCTCCCTCGGTTCTTGAGACTTTTGTAAAGAAGCTGGAGTTTCCTGAGACGAGAGAATATAATCTGGATATCCAGCTCAACCGAATGTCCTTTGAAATGGAAGAGGTAACCGTCCTTGCGGAAGAAAAGAAAGGTCTCGGGACCACATCGAAAATTAGTAAGGAAGCTATGGAACATTTGCAGCCTGCCTCACTGAAAGACATCATGCAGCTGCTTCCGGGACAGGTATCGATCAATCCCGACCTTTCAGGCAAGGCAGAATTGTCAATTCGCGATATCGGGTCAAATTCCAATAGTTCCTTTGGGACAACTGTAATCGTTGATGGTGCGCCAGTTTCAAAAAATGCCGAGATGCAGTCGAGAAACACGAGTAACACCAGCGTAGATGGTGGTGGAGTAGATGTGAGACAAATTAGCACCAATAATATTGAATCTGTGGAGGTTATTCGGGGCATAGCGTCTGTTCAGTATGGTGACCTGACCTCGGGTGCAGTAATCGTAAAGACTATGGCCGGGGCAAGCCCGCTTAACGCAGTGGTTTCATTAAATCCAAGAATGAAAAAAGCCTATCTTGGAAAGGGTTTACGTTTAAAAAATAATGCCGGGGCCATAAATTTTGATATCGATTATACCTCTTCAATCAATAGTAAAATTGAAGCATATAAAGGTTTTGAACGGATATCGGGACAGGTGAGGTACTCCAATACCTATATGAAAAAAAGTACACCACTTTCCTTTAATCTAACCACTAAATATTTTCAAACCATCGATTCCCAAAAATCCGACCCCCGATTTCATTCGGCAAAGTGAAGAATTGACCGAATCAGATAAAGGATTGTCCCTGGGTGCCCACGGTAGATGGAACTTAAAAAAACTATTGGTGACCAATCTGGAGTACTCATTTAACATGAGTATGAATGTTCAGAAATTATATGCTAATGAAATTGTCTCACTTGGGTATATCCAACCCATCTCCAATGCGCGCCAGGACACGTTGCTTCCCGGCGTTTATGCTCCTTCTGAATATCATGCAGAATTGAACGTAGATGGCAAACCCTTTAACTATTTTGCCAAAATAGCAGGAACCAAAATATTACGAAATGGCAAAACATTAAACACTTTACTATATGGCTTCGATTATCGGGCGAGCGGCAATAACGGAAGGGGAAGAATGTACGATGAGTTGCGGCCCCCGCGATTAGGAGGAGGAACAGCTACCCGTCCAAGACCTTACAACGACATACCCGATCTACGCCAGTTTTCAATTTTCTTATCCGACAACCTGACCCAATCGATAAACACAACTACCCTTTATGTCGAAGCCGGAATCAGGTATAATAATTACCAACCTGTTTCTTTGTTTAAGGGTGAGATTGAAACCAGCTTCGAGCCCAGGATCAACCTTAAGTACGAATTTTTGAACCAAGAAAATAATCGCCTTTTTAATAAATTGGCAATTTTTGGCGGTTATGGCATCCATTCCAAAACCCCCACACTTCTGCATTTATATCCCGATCTTGCCTATTACGACCTGAACAGCTTTAATTATTTTGCAGCAAATCCATTAGAAAGGCTCTTGCTTGTTTCAACCCGAGTCCTGGACACTTCAAATCCCGACCTCAGGCCTATTACCAACAAGAAATATGAGGCCGGAGTAGAAGGTGAAATGGGCGAATTTAATTTTAGATTCAATGCCTATTTTGAGAAGCAGGTAAATGGATTGAATTTTTCAAGCCATCCTGCTTTTTTCGAATTTTACCGATGGATCAGCACTGATCCGAACATCAACTACCCGGCAGGGTCGCCTCCAATAATAGATCTGCATAACCCCTCAGAAATAGATACCTTTATCGCCAGCTACCGCAAACCTGTGAATAATCAGGAATTTATAAAAAAGGGACTTGAGTATGTACTGGATCTCGGGGAAATAAAAGAATTAAAAACTGATATCCACGTATTGGGTGCATACATGCTTACACGCGCAATTACAAATAGTGATACCTATACCTTACCCTATGGTAACGGAGCAGAACAACTTCCATGGGTAGGAGTTTATCCAGCCGGTGAAGGAACGGAACTACAACGCTTTAATACCAACCTTATCGCAGTTACCCATATCCCGAAAATAAGACTTGTATTTTCCACTACGCTGCAAGTAATCTGGAAAAATAGTCTTCAATATTTCGCTGGTGAAGGACAACCCTGGAATTATACAAATTTGAATGGTAGTTACCTTGCAATAGCCCCCATAGCATTGATGGATAAAACAGGATTAGAGACTCTTATTCCAAAAGAGGAAATCCTTAATCCAAAATACGACTATTACCTGGAAAAATATAAAGTAAGTTTTTTCGATCCTGAAGTGCAACCACCCCACTACCAGATCAACCTTCAGGTTACCAGCGAAATTGGATCCTCTGCAAGATTTTCCTTTTTTGCAAACAATATTACTATGCACAACCCAAAGTACAAATCTAAACGGTCGAACAGTATAATCACTTTGAATAATCCTATATATTTCGGACTCGAATTAACATTCCTCTTTAAATAATAACCTAAAACAAATGAAAATGAAAAAAATCTCTTATCTATTGTTTGCCTGCTTGGCCGTTATTGCCATAGCCTGTCAAAAAGACGATGATCCTGTTTACACTCTAACTGTTACTGTCTCCTATCCTGGAAGTTACAGCTCTAATTTTGCTGAAGGGGCATGGGTTTATGCTGCCCACTCCCAGTCTGGAAGGATAGAACTCAGCCCAGACAAACGCAGAAGGTATTGCAGTTGTCACGAATCTTTCAGCCGGTATATACAACATAACCGCCTCCAAAGCCTTAACAGCATCAGAGGCTGAGGCAGAAACCGGTGTTTCCGGGGAGGTCGTTTTATCCGCAGCTGAAAATAATGTATCGATCCTTGCCCACAAGGACCAAGATCTCATTCTGGCAGGTGCGCGGCTTGGCGGACTGGTCTTCAAAGAAGTCTACTATACCGGATCAAAAACAGTAGAAGATAAAAGCTACTTCTCCGACCAGTATTATGAAATTTACAATAATTCAACGGATGTGATCTATGCTGATGGCTTATGCCTGGGCATTGTTGATGGTTGGGCCTTCAAAGCAACCTTATCTGTCTGGCTGCCAGCATATCCCACTAAACAAGCCATTGCCAGTTTCTGGTATGTTCCCGGCAGTGGTACTGAACACCCTATCGAACCAGGGGAGAGCATCATTATTGCCCAGGATGGTATCGATCACCAAACCGATCCTTTGGGGAATCCCAATTCTCCGGTAAATCTGGGGGATGCTGACTTTGAAACCTATGTTGTTCGCGATGACAACAGAGACCTTGATGCCCCGGCAGTTCCGAATTTGGAATTAGGATATGCAGCATCCATGGGCTTTGACTGGCTAACATCGGTTTTCGGATGTGGATATGTCCTTTTCAGAATTGACGGAGACATAGCAACCTATGTGAATAACAATAAAGCCACCAGGCCGGAATCAATCTCCACAACTGAGTATGTTCTTATTGAAAATGATATGATTATTGACGCCTTTCAGGCTTACGCGGATGATTCCGAAACAGGAATGCCAAAGTTACATTCCGTGAACGATGCGGGTTTCACTTTTGACCCCAATGGAACATACACTGGGAAATGCGTCCGCAGAAAGGTGAAGGCAGTAATAAACGGTCGCACCGTCTATCAGGATACAAATAATTCAACGAATGATTTTCTGAACAATCAGGATTGTGCTCCGAGGATCGATTAAATCTTTATGAGGCTGGCTTAAAAGGGAATCGCCCTTTTGGCCAGCCTCTTCAATTATTTACCATGAAGAGATTTGCAAGCTATCTGATCATTTTTTTAATATCTTATTCGGGACATCTGTTTGCCCAGGGAGAGGTAACATTAAAGCCTTATGATCGTCTGCTCCTGGAAAACCCATGGTTATTTTCCCAGAATAAAGGAAGTTACGTGTATAATGAATTTGTCCCGGACGGCCAATTCATCCTTTCCTCCAATTTCCAACAGGGGGATCTGATATTGAGTCAACAGGCAGATAAAGAAAGAAACTTCGGATTTTCAGCGCATAAAACGATTAAGTTAAACAAAACCATCTTTGATGGCGGAGTAGATTACTCCCGGCAAAAGCATGAGAATGTCGGATGGACAGCAAGACTTGATCCCACCACTGCAAATCCCTATATGCTTGGAGATAGCCTTCATGGGCTTTATGATATTGATCATGTCAACCTTTTTGGCTCTGTGGCCTTTGAGCTAAGTGAAAGAATAATTTTAGCCATTGGTGCTGATTACCAGGTAGCGGATGGAGCAAGAATCAAAGATCCCAGACCCGTCAACGATTACTTTAACCTTGAATTAAATCCATCGATCATTTATGCGATGAAAGGCGTACGGTTAGGAGCCAACCTTCAACTCCAAAAAGGCCGGGAAGATATCGGATATACCACCATCGAAAACTCCACAACCTATAGGTTCTTCACCTCCTATGGTCTAGGCAAGGGTGCAACCCCCAGAAATGGATGGTCATTTACCCGGAATTACTATAGCAAGGGAATTGGAGGACAAGTTCAGGCGGAATACCAAGTGGGTGGATTTACCATTTTTCATGCAGCCGGTTTTTTAACAAATACCGAGGAATGTGAAGATGGATCTGCAAATCCTGAAAAAGGTGCTGCGGGTGATTATCTTTCAAAAACTTTTCGTTTCCTGACAATAGTTAATTTTGAAAATTCCCTTTCACATAGTCTTCGCTTTATCCTCCCTTTCACGTTGGGTGAAGGTATTGAATTTATACAGGAACCTTATTTAATTGATAATATCACCTATTACAGGACCCTGGCAGAAGCAAGTAAATATTCAACTACAAGGCTTCAACCAAAGCTAACCTGGCTGATGGCCAAATCCTATAATTCCTTTTTGAACAAATGGGAAATTGAAGGTGGTGTTGAAATGAACATCCTTACAAACGAATATGTCCTTGAAGCAAGGGAAAGCTATTCAAATATAATACCTACCTTACGATTTGACTATTCGGTCTTCGTCAATACTGTTCAAATCGTATTTGGAGGTGGGGCTAAATTCATTTATAATATCGATGAGGAACTTACACAAATACGATCGTATACCCGATCGCATGAAATTTCATGGTGGGAAAATGTCACCCTGCCCGATCACCTCACATTGACCGGCAATGCATATAGTCTTTACACCCATCTTAAAATCGGGAAAGATGTGCAGGTGCTAAGAAATTCAGACAAGCCAGGTTTTTTGTGATTTCAGATTTGGTTTTAATTCCGGTAGCCGCCCGGAATGGGATTTCACGCGAAGTCGGGAATATTTTGGGATTAAATTGGGGATAACATATTAACTCAATGCATACTTCATCGAATAGAATATTTTTCTTATACCATGAGAACAAAAAATCTTTGCGAATCTCGCCCCCTTTTCCTTCCGACTGCAAGTTTAAAACTTTTTATTAATTAAAAAAAATTCATAATGAAGTCAAAATTTATTTTTTTAATATCATTTCTGATCCTTACCCTTTTGGCAGGCTCCTGTAAAAAAACGCTAGAAACCCGCTTTGCCATTATAGTAGATAAAGAAAGCTACGAACAGGCCAGGACAGAAATCGATGCCTATTCAAATGTTTTAAATGAAGAAGGCCTGAATACAGTGCTGATTGTAAAGGATTATATCCTCCCAGATTCCCTCAAAGCGGACCTCCTTTCATTATATCAATCGCCAAACCCCATTGAAGGAGCCGTATTTATCGGAGATATTCCTATAGCCATGGTTGTCGATGCCCAACACATGACCAGCGCATTCAAAATGGACCAGAAACGATTCGGTCTTGAAACCGCCAATGTACCTACAGACCGGTTTTACGATGATTTCGAACTTCAATTTGATTACATCAAACAGGACACATCAGACTTCCTGAAACATTACTATTCATTAAATTACGATTCTCCACAGATCATTTCACCGGATATCTATTCCGGGAGGATTAAAATGCCGGAGGTCAAAAATAAGTACGAATTACTAAAAAAATATCTTACAAAGGTGGTTGAAGAACATCGCGCTGAAAACAAACTTGACCAGTTTTTCTTTTCGCAGGCAATGGATATAATTCCGAATCGATGGTAGCCAGGCTTGACGAACAGGTTGTGCTGAACCAGCAATTGGCAGGAAACCCTTCCATAAATTTCCTGGACCATTCCATGAAAGATTTCGTCAAGGAAGCTTATATGTCGGAGTTGCAACGTCCTGACTTGGATATGGCTATGCTTCACCACCATGGATCCGAGGAAACGGAATATCTGAACGGATGGCCTAAAGCAGTCAATTACCCCCAACAAATAGATCTTATTAAACGATATATGAGGGAAAGGATCAGAAGATCGGAAAATAAACCTCCTGCTGAAATCACTAAAGTAAAAAAAGAATATCAGGAAAAATATGGGATCCCGCAATCCTGGTCGGAGGGTGCCATGGATCCCGAGGTCAGAAAAGAAGACAGCTTATGGTCGGCTAATCTTGACTTGGTCGTGGAGGATTTCGGAATTTACCATTACAAACCAAACGTCCGTTTTGCCATATTCGATGCCTGTTATAATGGCTCCTTTCATGCTAAACAATATATTGCCGGATCCTATATCTTCGGAGAGGGAAGGACCATTGCCGCACAGGGAAATACGGTAAATTCCTTACAGGACAAATGGCCTCAGGAAATGATCGGGTTGCTCTCGCTTGGGATGCGGGTGGGGGAATGGAACAAAATGACCTGTTACCTGGAAACTCATATTATCGGAGATCCGACTTTTCGCTTTGCTTCGGCCGATCCTTCCATTGACGTGCAAGGGTTATCAGTTCAGGAAGCAAATAACAACAAGAGTTGGCTCAATCTGCTCGATTGCCCCTATCCTGACGTACAGGCCCTGGCCCTGAGAAAACTATACAACAACCAGTACGAAAATATATCTGCGCTTCTTCTCGAAACATATAAAACCTCGAAGCTGGGAAGCGTTAGGGCAGAATGCCTTAAATTATCGGCCTCCCTTGCAGACGAAAATTTTCCAAAAGTACTCGCCCTTGCTCTTACCGATGATTATGAACTGGTTCAGCGTTTTGCGGTAAGTATGGCGGGCGATTCAGGAGATGATGAGCTGATACCGGTTCTGGTGAAGCTTGGTTTCGAAAACCTGCCGGAAAGGGTAGTCTTCAATTATGGAAATATTATTCAGTTTTTTGATTCGGCAAAACTTCTGCTTGAATTTGAAAAACAGTCAGGGGAAAATGAATTCCTGGCAAACAAGGAAGTTGCCTTGCCTCAGATCAGGGAGGTATACGCGAAAGCAAATGACCGGTACGATTATGTGTACAAGGCAATAACGGATTCAATGAGTTCAGACAGAGCAAAGTACAATGAGATCAGAACTCTTCGTAACTATAATTATCATAACGGGAGTCCCTGGCTTCATCGCCTTTTTGAATACCAGCAAGAATCAGGAACACCGACAAATGATGATCGAAGCAATGGGATGGTTCAAATTATCCAGGGAGAAAAGTCAGATCATCGATGCTTGCAAAGCGATTGAAGCGAATCCGGAAGAACCGGAGGAGATAAGGAAAGAGGCGAAGAGGACACTTTTAAGGTTGAGTTAGGTTTATAAAGAGGAAGGGCTGCCTCCGGCAGCCCTTTTTTATTGAAGTCACCCGACAAAGGAAACAAAATCTGTTTAGTAAATCATAATTTCTATTTTAACAACTAAAATGGAAATAGCCGATCCATTTTGTCTCTTCCTTAGAATGAAAGATTTACAACCTGTTCTGCTCTATCCATTCAACAAATCATCCACTAATGCTTTTATCCTTGCCACTCCCCCC
>CAVZZV010000004.1:0-34439 GCA_963779845.1 uncultured Bacteroidales bacterium
AGAGGACTCCCCCTGGCCATTGCCATATCAACATATCCATTTTAGGTGTCGCCAGTGCAGTGGTATCTTTGTCCAGCACCACTCCATTTCCCTTGAAAAATACCCGATTTAATTATTACGAAGGTTGGTCCTTCAGGATTCAGAACATGAAAATATATTCAATGCTCAATTTCATATCCGATTGGATTTCAATGAGTAGATTTCCGAAATAATCATTAATGATCCCCCCAGAAGGTAAAACAGGAACATCTGCACAAAAAAAAGCTGTAAACATTTTTTTCACCTTTCAATAATTCTTCCTAATAAATATTCCCCAGAGACCAGCTATCAATAAATAGGTCCCCCGTCCTAGTTCATAGGACATACATATGCGAGTCTGGCTCGATGTTATGATATTGAGGGTCTTACTTAGATTATGTTAACCCTCCCAGATGCCTACCATGTGAAGTCTTAAATATCCCCTGGTGAAACAGTCCCGGTAAATAACCTTTTCGCCTGTAGGTGGCCAGTACGGCAAAATTGAATTCCAGACGAAATTCGAGATAAAAATTCCGAATGTAAAAATCACTGAGGCCGTGTAGGGAGTGCATTACCTGTTTCAGGCATGCTGAAGTCCCATCAGGAATCGGCTACAAAGCGGTAGAAGAATATAAGAGATACCGGCAAGAATCGAAATACCAATTCCTTTAAAAGTAGTTTTTCCTTCGCTTGAAGATTTTTTTCTGAAGCTAAAGCATCGAGAATAATTGCAACGGTGACCAAGCCTACTCCGGCAAATGAGATCACTGGATTACCAAGGGGTTCTGCCATGTAATTTGGGATGACACCCAGGACCAGTGCCAGACCAATCCCTATGGGAAAAGCAACCGCCATTCCTGCCATGTCTATGGCCACTACCAGCAGGATGTTAGCAATATTGAAAATGACACCCCCAATGAGTGCGTTTCCGAAACTTGAGCCGGAACCCTGCATCAGATCAGGTATAAAACTTCTTCCTTCACTGCCGTTACTGCCCATGGTAAAAGCGAGAATCAGAGAAAGAATAAGCACGCCAATGGCGTAATCCCAGTAAAATAATTGGAACGACCATTGTTTTGAGGCTAATTTCTGGGTATTTGCCCAGGATCCCCAGCATAGCATTGTTATGATACAGAGAACAACAGCCCAGGGATATGAATCTACTGTAAACATGATTATAAGTTTATAGGTTAAAATGCTCTAACGTTTGTGCAAGTAAATAAAAAAAAATCAAATTTCCGCTAACTGCTTCGGAAATTTTGCATATTTTCATAAATTTGAGGGTTTTATAGACGGGCATCTTTGATATTATTGCTGTTGTGGAGTGATTATAAGTTTGTTTATATGCGGTACTTAACTTTCCGCCATCGAATGCTTATTACGAATCCTGAAATGACCCGAAATAATCCTTATTCAATGCCCAAAAAAATTATATGAAATTAAGTTATCTAATTTTTGTTTTGTTTTTATGTTCTTCCTGCAGTTTTAAAACTGACGATGAAAATATGGCATTCCGGCCAGAGGCAGAATGGATAGCCTTTGAAATTCTTCCCGACAGTATGAAGATCATTCCAGGAGTGCATGGCAGGGGAAATCATCTTGGAGAAAAGGGTATCAAACCTGCCATAATTCCTTTGATCAGGAAAGAATTCACCTCCGACGAAGAGATTGCCTCGGCAAAGATTAATATCTGCGGACTTGGTCATTACCTGCTGTTTATTAACGGAAAGAAAATCGGGGATCGTTTTCTCAGTCCCGGTTGGAGCCTTTACCAGAAAAAATATTTTTATAATTCATATGATGTTACTGCCCAATTGCACAGGGGTGAAAATGTAATCGGCGCCATGGCAGGTACGGGCTTCTACTATATCAGCAGGGAACGCTACCGTAAACTTGTCATTGCTTATGGCTATCCGCAGTTGATTTTTGATCTTGCAATTAGTTATAAGGATGGCAGTAGCAGGCATATTGTTTCAGACCGGAATTGCAGAATATCGCCTTCTCCTATTACCTTTAGCAGTATTTACGGCGGTGAGGACTATGATGCAAGATTGGAACAAAGAGGCTGGAATGCACCGGGATTTGATGACAGCAAATGGTATATTCCGGTGATAGTTAAGGACTGAATTAATAAACTGGAGGAAGAAGAAGATTTCCCGGTCAAAGTTATGCAGGAATTTGAAACAGAGAAGATCCAGAGTTCAGAAACCGGCAGAACAATTTATGATTTCGGGCAAAATGCTTCAGGAATAATTAGAATCCGTGTAAAAGGTAACCGGGGATCTGAAGTAATCATCCGTCCTGCTGAACTTCTGGATGAAAAAGGAAACATTACTCAGCGTAGCAGTGGCGGGCCTTACGAACTTCATTATATACTTTCCGGAAACGGCATGGAAGAATGGCAGCCTTCCTTCAGCTACTATGGTTTCCGGTATGCGGATATTGAGCTTAAGGAAGCTGATACCCTTCAACAAAAAACCGATATTTTAAAGGTGGATATGCTTCACACCCGGAATTCCGCTCCTGTTGTAGGTTCTTTTGAATGTTCCGACACATTGCTAAACCGGATATTTGATCTTATAAACTGGGGGATAAAAAGCAATATGGCCAGTGTAGCCACCGACTGTCCACACCGTGAAAAGCTTGGATGGCTGGAACAAACATACCTTATTGGACCTTCCATGCATTATAATTATGACATTCACAGTTTATACCGGAAAATAGTGGATGACATGATGGATTCCCAACTCGAAAACGGACTGGTTCCGGATATTGCCCCGGAATACGTACATTTTAAGGATGGTTTTCGCGATTCACCCGAATGGGGAAGTGCAAGCCTTATCATTCCATGGCAGTTGTACATATGGTATGGGGATGAGGAAGTATTACAACATGCCTGGCCGATGATGAAAAAATATGTTGATTATCTGGGTATGAAATCAGAAAATTATTTACTGAATTACGGGCTTGGGGACTGGTATGACCTGGGACCGGAACCCCCCGGAATCTCCCAGCTGACCCCGGTTGCATTAACAGCAAGTTCCATATTTTACTATGATTTGGCCATTATTGCCCGGGTAGCTGAAAAGCTCGGATTTAAGGAAGAGCTAAAGAATTATACGGAACTTTCGGGAAAAGTAAAAAAAGCATTTCTCGAAAAATTTTATGATCCAACCACAGGTGCATGTGCTACCGGAAGCCAGACTTCCTACGCCATGGCCTTATATACGGGCCTGATTCCCCTGGAGGACAGGCTGAAGGTTCTGGAAAATCTCGTAGATTCCATTCAGGCAAATGATTATGCACTTACCTCCGGAGATATCGGTTATCATTTTCTGGTGAGGGTATTGAGTCAATATGGCCGTTCCGATGTTTTATACCGGATGAATAACCGGGTTGATCGTCCCGGATATGGATACCAGCTGGTTAAGGGAGCCACAGCACTGACAGAAAGCTGGAAAGCCCTTCCCACATCCTCTAATAATCACATGATGCTGGGTCATCTGATGGAATGGTTCTATAGCGGCCCCGGGGGAATTTATCAGGATCCTTCCTCCCCTGCCTACAGAAATATTATTATTGCTCCCAAACCGGTAGGAAATATGAAATGGGTAAAATGCAGCTTCCAAGCACCGGGAGGACTTATTTCTACCGATTGGGAGATCGTGAATGATACTTTCAGGCTGAGGCTGGAAATCCCGGAAAAAAGCAGTGCCAAATTAATCCTACCGGATGATTTTCCGGTGCTTGTGAGAATTTATAATCAGGAAAAGGAAAAGGAATTTAAAATCAAAAATGCTGCTGGAGAAGTAAGCCTGGATGCAGGACGCTATCTCATTGAAGCGGGGCGAAAAAAACGGTAAAAAGGCTTATTGTTTTATAAAGTATTTTACCTCTGTCGAACCATTCCTGTATAGGATTTTTACAAACATTAACCCACTACCCAGAGAATGTATGTCCAGATTACTATATCCGGAATTAAGGCTGAATGAACGTTGTGCTTTCCCTTCAGGAGAAAAAATAACTACTGATTCAATTATCCGGTCGGAAAAAACTACAAGATTTTCACCGGCAGGATTGGGATAAATCCTGGTGCCGGTTATTTTCCTTTCTGCTAGAGAGGCAGGATTATTGCCTATTAAAAAGCCTTTTTCATCAAGAAAATTTTTCATAAAGTAGCAGCAGTAAATAAAATCACGATGGCCTGTGCCGCTTTTGCTTTCAGCATAATTTCCGAAACCGTGGCCTCTTCCGTCAAATATGTAAAGTTGGTTTTCACATCCGCGGGATTCATATCTCAGATCCCATTCTTTCATGCCGCCTATGGGGACCAGGTTGTCGGAAGAACCGCTCATCAGAAGGGATGGGACGGAATGACATTCTGAATCAATATGCTGAAGAGGAGAAAGTCTCAGCCAGTCATCTCCCAAAAGATTATGCCCCTCGACCCAGCCATCTGAAGAAAGATCTATTGCCGGATTCTGGAGTATTAAGGCATTCGGAACTTCAGAAATATTTATATTCTCTCCTTCCGCATCAAATCCTTCAATATAAACCGTACTTGCTGCGAGATGACCACCTGCACTCATACCCACAGCCACAATTTTGGTAGTATCAACATTCAGATTTTCATAGTTTTTCCTGATATAGCGGATAGCCGATTTTACATCTTCCACTTCATCCTGTGGAGTAACAACCGAACCATCATTAAATACCCGGTATTCCACTGCAATACCTGTAAAACCAAGTGTGGAAAAATACCATGCATATTGTAAATGCTGATTCAGCGCCCTTGTCTGCCAGGATCCTCCGTGGATAAATACAAGGCAGGGCCTCAAACCGGTTCCGGTTTTGCTGTTGATGATTCTCATACTCAGTTGTTTCCAGCCAAGATCCTTATAGGTTATGATGTTATCCCAGGAATTTACATTATCGAGACTTTGAGTATCAAAATTATTGAAATACTCCTGGGCTGCGGGATCATTCTCAAAGACAGAATCTGCATCAAATCCCTGTGAATAAATCTTCAGGGGCAGACAGAAAATCAAAATCAGGAAGAGACATTTTCTAAATGAATGCATTTCTAAAAACGTTTTTCTTTCGGTTTATTATCATAAATTACTGCATATTTAATTTCAGGTCGCGCGTTTTCAAGAGGGTTAAGTATTTCAATTACCACCTTATGTTTACCAGGTTCAAGCTGGTACTTCCAGAAAGGGGTGAATCTTCTCTTGTCAGCCTGAGTGGGAAGCGATACTTCTTCTGCCAGTTTACCGTCTATATACATGCGTGTTTCGTAGGTGTAATTCCTGTCTTTAATATTTGGCGGTGCTGCCAGTGCAAACCCGATTCCCTCAAACTCAAAGCTGATTCTGTCATTAGTCTGCCGGGGAATAACCCTGTACACGGGATAATGGTCCTTAAAAGATACTTCCAGCGGAATGGTTTCCGGCTCCTGTAATTTTATTACAAGTTGATCCTCCTTCACTTCGCCTCCGTTTCTTCTGATCATTTCCTTTGCATGCTTGTAAGACATTTCAATGGCATCGTTCAGGGAAATACTGGTTCCCATGAAAGGTGTATCCTTCACTTCATCCAGACCCTGTAACCAGAATTCCGGAATGGCATCGTATCCGGTAATAGAGGCAAGAACTCCCCCGGCAGTACCGGGATTGCAGTCGGCATCATCACCACAGCGTGTGGAAATTTCGTAGGTACGTGTAAAATCCCCGTCTCCGTATAACAAACCAATGGTTACCCATGCGGCATTAATTTTGGCATCAATATTAAAAGGTTCGAATACCCCCAGGGGAGAACCTATGTCTTCTCCCCATTTCTGACTGGTTTTGAACCAGGTTGATTTCCAGTCGTCGGGATTCTCTTCATGCCATTTTACAACATCACTTATGCATCCGGCGAATTTGCTCTCCGGAGGAATGACAGACAGGGCTTTTTTCACGATATTTTCAATATCGCTGACATCGTAACTAAGGAGCGCTTCCGAATACAAAGCAGCTACATATACGCCCCCGTAATATCCGTCCCCATAATTCATTATATGACCGACCTTATCACATATCTCCACTGCTGAATTTACCATTCCCGGTGACATCAGACCTATAAAATCTGATTCTATCTGAAAATCAATATCATCGGCACAGGGATTATTGAGCCAGTGACCCGAGGCAGGTGGCTTCAGTCCGTTTTGAATATTATACCGTGCCGACTGGTTGGCAAACCACAGTTTATAGTCGGCCGTGGCAAAAGATTTAGCGAAGCTTTCTGCCGGTGCATCTATACCTTCCTGTTCGATGACATTCATAAATGACAGATCCATGTAGATATCGTCATAGGTTCCCGGCCGTTCCCGGAATTCAACCGAAAAGGAGGAATCGTTCCATTCAAGGGGTCTGTAATCATGGATCATGGAAGAATTATATTTGAATTCCACCGGGACGCCAAAAGTTACTCCGATTGCCTGGGCTGTCCAGGCTCCCTTTATTTTATTTTTCAATACCGCATTACTTATGGTAACAGTTTTCTTTTGACTATCGGTGGTTTCCTTCCCGAAACAGGAAGTGAATCCGATAATCAGTGCCGACAATATTAATACTGAATTTTTCATTGCACTTATATTTTATATTTCTCAACTATTTTTTTATAAACTTCATTTTTCTTCCGTCTCCTGTATTCATGAAATTTCTCCTATGAAAGGAATAGAGCTTGAAGCACCCAGGCGTGTTACCGACAAGGCAGCTGCTTTGTTAGCC
Organism: uncultured Bacteroidales bacterium; assembly: GCA_963779845.1. Classification (GTDB taxonomy): domain Bacteria; phylum Bacteroidota; class Bacteroidia; order Bacteroidales; genus CAVZZV01. Next base: position 6,789 of record CAVZZV010000004.1, read on the forward strand.
AGCTGAACCGCTTTGTCGAGGGATTCACCTCTGGCCACTGATACCGCCAGGTACCCGTTAAAAGTATCTCCTGCTGCCGTAGTATCGACAGCCTCCACCTTTTGACCTTCCTGGTGTTTTTGCTGTCCGTTTTCAGAAAATAGAACACCTGATTTTCCGAGTGTAATAATGATACTGTTAATACCCAGATTTTGCAGTTCCTTTATCAGCTCAGGACTTCCTATTGTTTCAGGTACTGCAGCAATTTTTGCTGCTTCATTTTCATTCGGGGTTATCAGTTTCACCAGTTTTAAATATCCGGGATCGAGTTGCTCCAAAGGGGCAGGGGCAGGGTTTAGAATCACGGGTATATTCTTTTCTCTGGCTATTTCAAGAGTTTTATAAACAGTTTTCACCGGGATTTCCAGCTGCATAAGCACCACATCGGCTGAGAGGATGGCTTCTCTGTTTTTCTCGATATCTTCGGGAAGTAAATGGCTGTTGGCTCCCGGAGCAACAGATATGCTGTTTTCTCCCGAATCGGCCACATTAATCATTGCTACACCAGAGGGAACATCCCGGACAATTTTTATCCGGTTAATATCAATTCCTTCCTTCCTGTAAAATTCCAGAGAGTTTTTTCCAAATGAATCATCACCGATACAGCATATGAAAGTAACCTGTCCACCTGCTCTTGCAGCTGCCACGGCCTGGTTGGCACCTTTCCCTCCATGTACAATATGGAAACCTTTTCCGAGAATGGTTTCACCCGGAAGAGGCAAATGATCAACCTTTATGATCATATCTGTATTGGAACTTCCTACAACAACTATTCTTGGTTTCATGAAAAAAATTATTAAGAATAAAATATATCAATATAAGCGACAACGTTTGTGCAAGTAAATAAAAAAAGAGCAATTTTAAGAAGATTTTCTTAAATTTTTTACAGAGCTTCTGATTATAAGGTTGGTTTTCAGCTTAATATTGAGGGATTTCTTGCTGTAATTTTTATTTTCAATTTTATTTATAATTACGTTCACTGCCAGTTGTCCCATCTCACTTTTTTTCTGTTCTATGGTGGTGAGCGGTGTTTCCATAAAGGCCGAATAGGGTTGTTCATCATAAGATATCAGTGAAACATCTTCAGGTATTTTCAATCCTATTTCGGTTAATGCTTTTATTACTCCAAGACTAATAAGGTTGCTCAGGGCAAAAATGGCCGTGGGCGGTTCATCCTGACTAAAAAGTATTCTTGTCTGTTTATAGCCATTCTCAGTACTGAAATTCTCTCCGATAATAAATGATTTATCAAGCGGAATATGGTGTTTTTTTAATGCCTGAATGTAACCTAAAACCCTCTCTTTATTGGGTTGACTATCTTTAATTCCCTGAATGCAGGCAATATTTTTATGACCCATTGAAATCAGATGATTTACCGCATCGAATGCCCCCTGGTAATTGTCGGAGGTAATATATGGAAGATCCACGTCTGGGAAATACCTGTCTATAATAACCATCGGTAAACCAGTTTCATAAACTTCAACCAAATGTTCAAATTCAGTTCCTACCGGAGCAATGATTATACCTTCAACTTTATGTCCCTGTAGGAGGTTGAATAGTTCTCTTTCCACATTAATATCCTCATTACTGTCAAAAAGCAGGATCGAAAAATTCTTGGATCTTGCTTCCATTTCAATACTTTTGGCTATGTCTGCGAAGAAAGGATTGGCAATATCCGGGATGATCAGGCCAAGGGTTTCAGTTTTATCGGTTTTTAATCCGCGGGCAATTTTATTGGGTATATAATTATGTTCCTTCGCTGCCTTAAGAACTCTTTCTTTCGTTTTGCTGCTTATTCTGTAGGTTTCCGCTTTACCGTTGAGAACCCTGGATACTGTAGTAATCGAAAGACCGATGAAATCGGCCAGTTCACGTATATTGGCAACACTTTTTTTAGCCATCTAATTTGTATTCAGATTAAAAATCTCCCTGAGAGAGACAACAAAAATAATTATTTCCGTTTTTTAAAGCCATACGACATGAAATTTATACCTTTAATTTATATTCTTTCCATTTTAAATTCAATCACAATTTAAGAAAAAAAATCAAATTACCCACTTTTGCATAAACGTCTGTTTAATTTTATTTTCAATGGAGATACTTGAAGCCGCTATGGAAGGCGAGTTGGATGAACATCTCAAGGAGTCAAAAGAGCAAGAAACGAATCGTCGCAATACATTAAATTCCTTTCATCATCAATTTGCACCAAATATTTCTATCGAGGCACCTAATATTATGTCTAACTCATTTAAGTATTCTACCTGGGCTCGTCTAGAAAATAGCACAAGCAGTCTCATACTGAAACTCTGAATAGGAACTATCATATAGAACAGCAAGCATAATTCTTATTCAACTCTTAAATACTTCCGTAATTTTCTCCAACTCCCTGGCCATCGCGATAAACTGGTCAACATTCAACTCTTTGATAAAAACCAGTCCGTGGGTAGCCCTTAGGAGGGGATGATCATTTTCATAAAAGAAATTCTTCCCGAGAAGGAGCTGAATCTGCTTTAATTGACTCACCCAGATTTTTCGGGTAAGTTCGCTAAACTTTCCATCGTACTCATAACTGGGGAAAGAGGCATTGACCTGGCTAAGGTAACATTCCGTGAAGGAGGTTTCCAGGATATCGAGCGCGTTCAGGGATACAGGGACAATCAATTCCACTTCTGAGGGATGAAATTTATACCAAACATTCCTGTATCCCAGTATGCGAAGTTTTGACAGGTCTGCTTCTTTTTGCCATTCCTGAACAGCTCCCGCGATAGCCTGCAATACTTTATAGTGGGTATCTGGACCACTTCCCTCAGGATCCAGGGCCAGGCTGATGATGGTGGGATGGAATTTTCGGAATTCTTCCAGGATGGGCAACATATCCCTTTCTTTTTCCGGATTTTCGGTAAAGATATCCCCTTTATAAAAACCAAGCCTGAGGTGGTGGACGTTTTTGACCGATACCCCGAAATGTGCCCATACGAGTTCTTCTTCAAATTCTCTGAGCATTCCTTTTAATTTCTGGACCTCGGGGGAATTCCTGGCCCCATCGTAACTTTGATCAAGCTCTGAGATAATTTCATTGATCTGTTCAATAAGTCCTTTTTTGCTTTGAATTTTATAAATCCCTACTACGCCCCGTACGAGACGATGGCATAAGCCCCGTAATTTTTCCTCGTAGTTCCTCTCGGCCACATTATCCAGGTAATGATATACATCTTTATCGAATTTCAATTGATATCCCTTTTCGAAAAAGTCGGGATACTTCAACATTTGGATTCTGCCCGCTTCTATAAAATCCAGGGTCTGTCTTAAGACCTCCAAAACATAATGATTGGTGACTGCTGTGAATCCTGATGTGGCTACCGCAAAATGAATGTCGTTTGAAGCAGACCGGACTTGCCGGTTGGTATAGGGCATAATTCCAAGCATAATATCGTCATGATGCGGGCCCGTATGATAGATCCTCATGTTTTCATCCTTTTTCATACCCTTGGACATCTTTCGCTTAATGGCATCGATAACCTCAGGAACAGTATTCTCGTTAAGATCAGGGATCATGGAGCAATACTTGTCCGACATCAGGTCTTCCATAGTGAGGTGATGACCGTATTTATCAAGTTTTTGACAGAGATCGATAACTGCCAGTTCTGTTTTTTGCTCTGTCCATTCGCCATTGGCATAAAATCTCAAAAGACTGTCATCGAGCTTTGAGGCGGCCCCTATAGTAAGGTAAAACCTGCTTTGCGAAAGCCGTTGCAGCACAGTGGCCGGGTAAAGGGTATTCATTTCGCTTTGAAGGGCATTTTTGACAATTTCGGCTTTGGCTTCACCGGCAGCAAAGATTATCGCGACCGCTTCAGAATTGTATGTTATGGTCTGAAGTCCGATGGTGATGACAAGCCTTCCTGCCGATACTTCAATTCCCCCAAGGTCACCTGCAGCAACGGCCTGAGTTTCGAAATTTGTACCCGTCAACCGGGTGGTACTGTATAAATCGGACCCCCTCGTATTGAAGGCAATATGCCCGTCCGGACCAATTCCCCCGAGGAAAAACCCAATTCCTCCCTTGTCCCTTACTTTATTTTCATAGTCAGAACACCAATTGTCGATGAGGAATAGCGATTCCTGCTGTATTCTTTCCATGGGGCTTTTGGGGTCACGGAAACGCAGAGAGAGGTCGATACGGGAATCAGGAAATATCTCCCTATAGGATTTATTACCCGAAAGGGGGATTTCTTCCGCATTGATAAGCAATGCTCTTGACTTATCCAGGCCAAAGCCATTAATATAATAGTTGATAACATAATTATAAAAACTATTGTGTTGAGAAGGGTCAATGGGATAAAATTCATCGATCTGCACAAATTGCAATCCCCTCAAATCCGGTTTCTTACTATCGGAAAGACCGTACTTTTCACGAAAAGCCTGGCCACTTTTTTTATCCCATTCGGCAAGAAGGGATTGGGTATATTTGATAAAATATTCCGGGGTTTTTCCTGTTGGAAGGCTGATTACCCCCTCAGGATTTAAGGCTGCCCATTCAAGGAATCGCAGGGAGGTGAAGAGTCCCAGTTTTGGAAAATTATCAACAGTAAGGTAGGGAATTTTCGTGGTCATTTCCATGTAGCCGGATTCCAGGAGGAATGCTTTTTCGACGGGAGAAGTTATATTATTTATCATATGATGTTTTTTTTAAAATGGCTTCCAGTAAATGTTACCTGCCATGCAAGAACAGGCAGACAGGTGGAATAATGCTATGGAATTTTGCAAATTTGTCATGAAAGTGATGCTTGTCCATGCTTTTCTACAATATTCTGCATTTGTTCATAATTATTTTCCATATCCCTTAAAAGGGCGTATTGTGCCCGGGCCCGGACCAGATTATGATCAGGATAGGATATTTTGTAATAAGGGCTTCCCTCAAGGTAATCCATCAAAAAGCGAAGCGTCTGTTCGAAAGTGATATACCTTGCAGAAAATGCCAAACCTTCCAGTTCAGCTGGGTTTAGGAATGATTTGGCTTCTTTAAGGTAGCCTTCTGCGAAAGCTTCAAAATAAGCCATGTCTATCTTCACCTTTTCCGAATTTAAATCATCTTCAGCACCGGTATTGGTATATGAACGAATGGCATCCCCAAAATCATAAAGCACACTTCCATACAATACCGTATCAAGATCAATCAGGCAAAGCACATTGTCATACTGGTCAAACAACACATTCAAAAGCTTGGCATCGTTGTGGGCAACCCGCAAGGGTATGGTCCCATTTTCGATTTTTTCCCGAAAATTCATTATACTTTCCCTTCGTCCTTCAATCCAATCGATTTCCCTTTGATATTCAGACTTTTTCGAGCCAGATAACTTATCGATTACCTTGTCCCATTGTTTGAACCTATAGCGCAAATTATGAAATCCCGGGAGGATATCCACGAGGGGTTCATTAAAGTCGGCCATCATGTTATGAAAGTCCCCGGTTGCCATCCCCCCGGCGATAACCTGAGATTTATTTTGTGGTATGGAATATGTCCGTGAGTCTTTGATAAAAACAGAGGCAGCCCAGTACTCGCCCTCTTCATCCTGGAAATACAATTTGCCGGCCTTTGTCGGAACGATATTTAAAGTATAACGCAAGGGATCCAGGTTCTTTTCTTCGACCTTTTTCTTCAAATGTTCGGATACCGCCGAAATATTGTCCATCATTGAGGGAACATCCCTGAAAACGTTTTTGTTTTTAAGTTGAAGCAGATAATCGGAAGTGTTCCTCCCTTTTGTTTTCACATAAAAACTTTTATGGATATTCCCATCGCCAAATTCTTTTATAGATTCGATTTCGTTTTCCATCAGAAATTTTGTTGCGGGAATTGCCGGATCTATAGCCATTTCAATTATAAATCTTAGGTGAAAAATTCATGTGGAATTCTTATCAGGAATTCAATAACAATTCCTTTCTTTTCCAATAGCTGAGCTTATATCCCCAAACTGCATAAATAAATATGATTAAATAACAGGGTATCATAATCCAATATGCCTGTTGGGAGGAAAAAATATCGGCAAACTTTCCCCAAACCAAAGGAAGAATGGCACCTCCTGAAATAGCCATAATGAGCAGGGCAGAACCTTTGTTAATGAACTTACCAAGACTATGAAGGGCAAGAGGCCAGATAGCCGGCCAGATAATGGCATTTGAAAAGCCAAACAAAGCCACGAAAATGACTGAAGTTATCCCACTTGTTGAAATAGCGGCGAAAGTGAACAGAATCCCTAATAATGCAGAGATCATAAGCGCTTTTCTTTGGTCCAGATATTTTGGGATGAGGAGAATACCCAGGATATACCCGGTCACCATGCCAAGCATGGTATAAGTGGTGAACCTTTTGGCAATTTCCATTGGGATATCTATAGAGAGGCCGTAACGGATAATCGTATCCCCGGCAATAACCTCCGCACCCACGTAAAAAAACAGGGCGACAGCCCCTAAGATGAGATGAGGGAAAGAAAAGATACTTTTTTTCTGGTTAATCTCTTTCAGTAAATTGTCTTTCTCTTCTTCCTGCTGAATATCGGGTAGTGGGCTGAGACGAACCCCTACTCCTAAAATAACCAGCACAACTGTCATGACCAAATAGGGGTCGACGACCCTTTTGGCAAGTCCGTCAAGCGCAAGACTATAAGCCGATGCATCAAGCCCTTCCAGGCTTTTTAAGAATGCGTCCCCGTCATTGAAGATATAAAAAGCAAGGACTAATGGAGCTATCGCTCCTGCCAGTTTATTGCAAATGCCCAGGATGCTAATCCTTCGTGCGGCACTTTCCCTCGGACCGATGATCGTTATATATGGGTTGGAAGCCGTTTGAAGAGTGGCAAGGCCAGTGCCCATGATGAAAAGGCCCAGAAGAAATATCCAATACTGTCGGGCGTAAGCGGCGGGTATGAAAATAAGCGTGCCAAGAGCCATGACCCACAGGCCGATCATCATCCCATTTTTAAGACCTGTTCGTTCGAGCAACCAGGCAGAAGGCAAGGCCATCAGGGTATACGAAATGTAAAAAGCAAATGCGACAAAGAGTGCCTGAAAATTAGATAGTTCACAGGCAATTTTAAGATAGGGGATAAGAATTCCATTGAGCCAGGTTACAAAACCGAAAATGAAAAACAATCCTGATATGATCAGCATTGGGACAAGATAACTGCTGCTCTTTGCGGTAATTGAAGATTTTTGGGCCATTTGAGGAAGGTTAATAGGGTTAAGTTAATCGCCTGAAATAATTTTATCAGGTCATAAAAGTAGTTTTCTTATTTGGATAACAGAATAGAAAAACCAACAATGTATCTTTAACGAAATATTCACAAAGTAAAAAAGATTCATCCTAAAATGAAAAGAACCTACCCTCATCATTTCCCTCAGGAAAGGAGATGGCGCTGAGAGGCCGGAGGGGGCTCGATTTTCTGATGGCTCTTCAGGATTTTCGCCCCAGGACCCACCCCAGGACAAGAATTCAAAAAATTTAATGAATCCCAGCCTGAACCTTTCCTGTAATTTGCCTGTTATTGATATTCCATGCTTTATTTTCTATACCCTGAAAATTATGACAGATTTGTTGGCTGCACGTTTGCAGATGGCGGTTTCCCTGGGTTTTCATATCGTATTTGCCTGTATCGGAATGACTATGCCTTTTCTTATGTCTCTGGCTGAATGGAAATGGCTCAAATCCGGTAAACAGGTTTATCTGGACCTCGCTAAAGCCTGGAGCAGAGGGGTAGCGATTTTTTTCGCTATCGGAGCGGTATCGGGAACCCTGCTTTCCTTTGAACTTGGGCTTTTATGGCCAGAATTCATGAAACATGCCGGACCTATTTTCGGGATGCCCTTTTCCTGGGAAGGAACTGCTTTTTTTGTGGAGGCCATTGCCCTCGGACTTTTTCTATATGGCTGGAAAAAACTAAATAAGTGGATCCACCTTGCATCTGGTCTCCTGGTCGGGATATCAGGCGTGCTTTCCGGGATTTTTGTGGTAGCAGCCAATGCCTGGATGAATGCACCGGCTGGTTTTGACTGGGTAGACGGAAAAGCGATTAATATTGATCCTGTCGCGGCCATGTTTAATGAAGCATGGTTTTCTCAGGCGCACCATATGACGATTGCGGCCTTCATTTCTACAGCATTTGCCGTGGCTGGTGTTCATGCATATTTGCTCCTTCGCGATCCTCAAAATGATTTTCATCGAAAGGCAATAAAAATTGCTATGATCTTTGGGGCGGTGGCGGCTTTGATTCAACCCCTTTCAGGAGACAATGCTGCAAAAATGGTCGCCCGTCTCCAGCCCGCCAAACTCGCTGCCATGGAATCTCATTTTAAAACCTCGAAAAGGGCTCCCCTTATTATTGGAGGGATCCCCGATAAGAAGGAAGAAAAAGTAAACTTTGCCTTAAAAATACCAGGAGGACTTAGTTTCCTGGCCTATGGCGACTTTAATGCCGAAGTAAAAGGTCTGGATCAGATTCCTGATGATGAAGAACCCCCCTTGCTTATTACCCATCTTAGTTTTCAGATCATGGTGGCTATTGGAATGCTGCTTGCAGCGACTGGCTTGACATATCTGCTCTTCTGCTGGAGATGGAAATATATGATTGAAAAAAAGTGGTGGTTGATTTGGCTTGCTGTTCTTACCCCCTTCGGGTTTATTGCCGTTGAGGCTGGTTGGTTTGTAACCGAAGTAGGAAGGCAACCATGGATAATTAAAGGGATCATGAAAACTAAGGATGCACTTACCCCCATGCCTGGTATTCAATACTCCTTTTACACTATTGTACTTTTGTATCTCTTCCTGAGTTTTATGGCGAGCTGGTTACTCAGTCGTCAAATAAAATCTGTTTCGGGTAAATTTGCAGAGGGGAATAATTCAGAAGAAAAAAAATCATCTTATTATGGTTGATATAATAGTTATCATTATGGGGATTGCCCTCTTGTTGTATGTTCTCCTGGGAGGAGCTGATTTTGGGGCAGGAATTATTGAGTTGTTCACCGGGAAACGGGGACTGGGCACCATATCCCGTGCCATCGCGCCGGTGTGGGAAGCGAACCATGTGTGGCTCATCCTTATTGTCGTCATTCTTTTTATGGGGTTTCCCGAGGTCTATACCAGCATTACCACGGTTTTGCACATACCCCTACTATTGGTGCTTTTGGGAATTATCTTTCGGGGTACTGCTTTCGCCTTCAGATACTATGATATAGACCGTGGAAATTACAAGAATATTTACAGTGCATTTTTCCGCTATTCAAGCCTTTTTACCCCTTTCTTCCTGGGAGTGAGTTTGGGTGCTATCATCCTGGGACGAATCACCCTCGATTATTCACTGGGTTTTTATGTTGTTTTTTTAGCCCCCTGGTTAAACCTGTTTTGTTTTGCCATGGGGGTGTTTATCCTTTTTCTGTTTTCATTTCTTGCTTCCGTATACCTGGTCGGAGAGGCGGACGATGATCAGGAAAGACAATTGTTCGTCCGGCTCTCCAAAAGAATTTACCTTGGATTGATATCTGGCAGGAGGAGCTGTATTTCTGATGGCTGAATTGGAAGGGTTAGATCTTTTGCAGTTGTTTCTCCATTCATATATTAGCCTGATAAGCATCATTTTAGCTACAGTACTAATTCCATTTTTCTGGATTTCTATGGCCAAACACAGAAAAAACCTTGTGAGAATCCTGGCCGGAGCCCAAACACTTTTTATTCTAATCGGATGGTTTGCTGCTCAGTTACCCGTTCTTATATACAAATCCGGGGGAAACATCACGATTACAAATTCCGCAGCCCCCAGTGCAACGCTCGTTCAATTACTGATAGCCCTGGTGGTTGGGGTGACGATCATCCTCCCGCTATTGTATTATTTATTCAGGATTTTTAAGCTTCAAAAGCAGGCTGAAATTTAAGGAAATCCTGCCACGCTCCCATCAATCTTTGAAGACACGGGATGGGAAATAATTTAAGAAGCTGAAAGATTGTTTTCCTCTTCCTTTAAAAACTGTTAAAGGATCATTCAAAATGAATATTTTATAGGCATTTGATAGAATTATTGTAAATTTGCAGGCTTATTCATAAATTTAAAAAACCACACATTGAGAGGTAAAACTTTGTTCGACAAAATTTGGGATGCACATGTGATTCAGGAAATTACAGATGGGCCCTGTGTTTTGTACATTGACAGGCATTTTGTACATGAGGTTACTTCCCCCCAGGCTTTTGCAGGGCTGGAGAAACGAGGATTGAAAGTATTCAGGCCGGAAAAAACCATTGCCACCCCTGATCACAACGTGCCCACGCTCAATCAGCACCTTCCGATTAAAGATGAATTGAGTCGTTTTCAGGTTAATAAGCTAACGCAGAATTGCGAAAAAAACGGGATACAACTCTATGGTCTTAATCATCCATATCAGGGCATCGTGCATGTCATTGGACCTGAACTCGGAATAACCCAACCCGGGATGACCATTGTATGTGGCGATAGTCATACTTCCACCCATGGAGCCTTCGGCAGCGTTGCTTTCGGGATTGGAACTTCAGAAGTGGAAATGGTCCTCGCTACACAGTGTATCCTTCAGCCCAAACCAAAAAAAATGAGGATCAATGTGGAAGGAAAAACCGGAAAGGGAGTGACTGCGAAGGATATTATTTTATATATCATCTCAAAGATTTCAGCCAGCGGAGGAACCGGTTATTTCATCGAATATGCCGGCTCTGCTATACGCGACCTTTCCATGGAAGGCAGGATGACCATCTGCAACATGAGTATCGAAAGCGGTGCCAGGGGGGGTGCGATTGCTCCCGACGAAAAAACTTTTGAATATATCAGAGGTCGTGAATTTGCTCCTAAAGGCCAGGCTTTTGATGAAGCTGTCAGTTTGTGGAAAAACCTGGTCAGCGATGAAGACGCAGTTTTCGATAAGGAGATAACTTACGATGCCACGGATATTGCCCCGATGATCACTTACGGGACCAATCCTGGAATGGGCACGAGTATAAACGGTCATATTCCCAATGAAACTGAGATTGAAAAAGGCAATTTGCCAACCTTTAAAAAGGCACTTGCCTACATGGGTTTTTCTGCCGGTGATAAACTGGTGGGAAAAGAGGTGGATTATGTTTTCATTGGAAGTTGTACCAATGGCCGTATTGAGGACCTTCGGGAATTTACTTCCTTTGTTCGGGGTAAGAGAAAGGCTGATAATATAACCGCCTGGATAGTCCCGGGTTCCAAACAAGTTGAGAAGCAGGCCCTCCGGGAAGGATTGGATAAAATTCTCCTGGAATCCGGTTTTGAACTTCGACAGCCGGGATGCTCGGCCTGCCTGGCCATGAACGATGATAAAATACCGGAAGGCAAACTGGCCGTAGCGACCTCAAATAGAAATTTTGAAGGTCGTCAGGGACCCGGTTCCCGTTCCATGCTGGTAAGTCCGCTTACCGCTGCTGCCATTGCTGTTACAGGAAAAATTGTGGATCCCTCCACGATGATTTAAAAATGAATAAACCTTTTCAAATGTCTAAAGATAAATTTATCAGCATCACCTCCACTACCGTTCCCTTGTCTATTGAGAACGTAGACACGGATCAGATTATTCCAGCCCGGTTCCTGAAAGCCACCTCGAGGGAAGGTTTTGGTGAAAACCTCTTTAGGGATTGGCGTTACGGAAAAAATGATGAACTAAAAGCCGATTTCGTTCTGAACGATAATAACTACAATGGAGAAATTCTGGTTGCCGGCAAAAATTTCGGAAGCGGATCAAGCAGGGAACACGCCGCCTGGGCCATTTACGATTATGGTTTCAAAGTGGTGATCTCCAGTTTTTTTGCCGATATTTTCAAGAACAATGCTCTGAACAATGGATTATTACCGGTCCAGGTTTCCGAAGCTTTTTTGTCGGGGCTATTTGATTCAATCGCTAAGGATGCCCATACAAAAGTCAAGGTAGATCTGGTTAATCAGGAAGTGGAGAATCTGGCTACAGGAGAAAAGGAGAATTTTGAAATCAATGCCTATAAAAAAGAGTGCATGCTGAATGGCTATGATGATATAGATTTTCTTTTAAACCTGAAAGAGGAGATCGAAAAGTTTGAAAAAGAAGGCTCCGCTCCCTCTGCCTGACCCCTGTTGAAGTAGGTTTATTTAAGGAATAGATCCCTAAAAACTTTCAGCAAGTCCCATGAAATGGTCGGGAATAGAATGAAACAGGGTTTCGCTTAAAAAGTAAAGTTATGAAAATTTCAATAATGGATACCACCCTCCGCGATGGGGAACAGACCTCCGGAGTATCATTTACCGCTTCGGAAAAGTTGAAGATTGCGCGATTGTTGTTGGAGGACCTGAGAATTGACAGGATCGAAATCGCATCGGCCCGCGTTTCAGAAGGGGAATTTAAAGGCGCCAGCCTTATTAATGATTGGGCAAAGAAAAACGGATACCTCAGTAAAATTGAGGTTCTTGGTTTTATCGATGGCGGCATTTCCCTGGATTGGATTGAAAAAGCAGGCGGAAAGGTGATCAACCTGCTTACCAAAGGGTCTCTGAAACATTGCGAGATCCAATTGAGAAAAACACCTCAACAACATATTGACGATATCAAAAACGATATCCGGATTGCCCAATCGAAAAATATCAGGGTGAACATTTATTTTGAGGACTGGTCCAACGGGATGCGCAATTCTCCCGATTATGTTTTTAACATGATCGAACAGCTCAAAAATGAAAACATCGATCACTTTATGCTCCCCGATACCCTTGGAATCCTGAATCACGATGAAACCTATACATTTTGTAAACAAACAGTTGAACGGTACCCCGAACTGAATTTTGATTTTCATGCACACAATGATTATGATCTGGCCACCGCCAATGTTTTTTCCGCAATAAAGGCCGGAATTCATGGTATCCACACTACCCTCAACGGGTTGGGCGAAAGGGCCGGAAACGTTCCTTTATCCAGTGTTATCGGTATTGTTAAGGATCATTTGCATGGAGAACTCTCTATAAATGAGAAGAAGCTTTACCTTGCTAGCAAAGTCCTTGAATCCTTTTCGGGCATCCGTATCCCGGCCAACAAACCCCTCATCGGAGAAAACGTCTTCACCCAAACCAGTGGCATACATGCAGACGGTGACCAAAAGGACAACCTGTATTTTAATGATCTCCTTCCCGAACGTTTCGGCCGTGAACGTCAGTACGCCCTGGGCAAAATGTCGGGAAAGGCCAGCATCCTTAAAAATCTCCAGGAATTGGGAATCGAGCTCGATAAAGATGAAATGAAGATGGTTACCGAGCGGGTGATCGAACTTGGGGATAAAAAAGAAATCATAACGAAGGACGATCTGCCCTATATTATCTCAGATGTTCTTCGGAGTAAAAGAATAATCGAAACGATACGCATCAGAAACTATTCCCTCTCGGTGGCCGACGGACTTCGTTCGGTGGCTACCCTCAGTATTGAAATTGACTGCAAAATATATGAAGAGACGGCCTCCGGCGATGGACAATACGACGCCTTCATGAAAGCTTTATGGAGAATCTACGATAAGCTAAAAAAGAAGCATCCCGTGCTGAAGGATTACATAGTTACCATCCCTCCCGGGGGAAGGACCGATGCCCTGGTGGAATGTATTATAACCTGGGAATATGAAGGAAAATCGATGAAGACCCGCGGCCTGGATTCTGACCAGACGGTAGCGGCTATAAAAGGAACCATGCGGATGTTAAATATTATCGAAACCATGGAGAGTAACCCGGGTGATAAATAATGAATTGGGTTTTTAGGCTTTAGCCGCTGCAGGCAACATCATTATCCGATAAATGAATAAAATTTAAATAGCAAAATAACTAAAATGAACTTTAAAATCGCAGTTTTACCGGGAGACGGGATCGGTCCGGAAATTATTGAACAAGCTCTGAAAGTAATGGATGCTGTGGCTAAAAAATTCAATCATTCATTTGATTATCAGAATGCCCTGGTAGGCGCAGCCGCTATTGACGCAACCGGGAACCCTTTCCCGGACGATTCGCTCAGGGCATGCATGAATGCCAATGCGGTATTGTTTGGCGCTATCGGAGACCCAAAATATGATAATGATCCGAAGGCGAAGGTGCGTCCTGAGCAGGGTTTGTTAACCATGAGGAAGCAACTGGGACTTTACGCCAATATCCGTCCGGTAACCACCTTTCCACTCGCTCCTGCATAAATCCCCCTTGCGAAGGGATTTGGTAGAGGGAGCTGATTTTGTAGTGATCAGGGAATTAACCGGAGGAATCTATTTTGGCGAACCCAGAGGAAGATCGGAAGATCAGAATACAGCCTTTGATACCTGTGTGTACACCAAAGAGGAAATAAAACGCATTGCGAAACTGGGCTTTGAATACGCAGCATTGAGGAACAAAAGGCTCACGGTAGTTGATAAAGCCAATATCCTGGCCACCTCCCGACTCTGGAGGGAAACCGTACAGGAAATGGTTCCAGACCATAAAGATATTGAAGTAGATTTTATGTTCGTCGACAACGCTGCTATGCAGATCATCCAGTGGCCTAAAAAATTCGATGTAATCCTGACGGAAAATATGTTTGGAGATATATTATCTGATGAGGCCAGCGTCATTACAGGATCCCTGGGTTTACTTCCCTCAGCTTCAGTGGGTATACACACCTCGGTTTTCGAACCGATCCACGGTTCATATCCCCAGGCAGCAGGGAAAAACATAGCCAATCCGGTGGCCACCATTCTTTCAGCCGCCATGCTCCTTGAGCTTGGATTAAACCTTCAGCAGGAAGCTCAGGCAATCCGTGATGCAGTGACCCGATCTTTGGAAGATGGAGTGGTAACCGTCGATATTAATAAGGATAAAGCATATAGCACTTCTGAAGTTGGAGATTGGATTGCAGGAAATATTTAATAATTCCCAAGAAAAATAATCTTTAATATCAACATTTATAATATTAGAATGTTATATAAAAATATAACATGAAAAAAATGAAAGACCGTAAATTTGTTTTCAATCTAACTATTGGAGTTTTTTTGGCATTTACAGTTATTCTTTCATCCTGTAGCAAAGACTCAAAAGGCCCATCCATCAACGCCATTTTTCCTCCAAGTGTAGCCACAGGTGATGAAATAACCATTGAAGGCACTAACCTTTCCAATTCAACTATTTTGGTTGCAGGGGTATCAGTTCCTGCAATTTCAAACACTTCTACTTCTATAGTAACACAAGTCCCTGCTTATGCATCCATCGGTGTGCAGGAAGTAAAAGTTACCAATTCCAAAGGTTCCGCCACAGGTTCAGTTACGGTTGCTTCTATGGGTGCCGGACCGGTAATAACAAGTATTTCTCCTTCAAGTGCTTCACTAGGACAGCAAATAACGATCAACGGTACTGGATTTGGAGGAGGCGTTGGTGTGGAAATTGCTACTAAAATTGCCACAGTTGAAGCATATACCGCAACAACAATTACCGTAACGATTCCTACAACGGGAATAGCACTTGGTGCCGCATCCGTGCGAGTCACCACTTCTCTTGGAACTGTAGTGACATCGATGACCATAATCTGATTATTGGTATAACACAGGAAAGTTACCCAATCAAGTTTTTATTCCGTAATATAAGTTTTTCCAAGTATTCTTTTCAAAATTTTGCAGTGTGCCCATGCAAAATAGATCCCAAGGGTAACGATGGTAATCAGGATCTGTCCCCATAAAAACAGGAAATCCTTTCCCGGTTCAATATCATAGCCAAAGGTTTGTTTAGATTCCGGGGCAATGATTTTCGTCCTGTCAGCAAAATATTTATAAAGCTTTACACAGGCCAGTGGCGAGTATATCCCAAGGGTAATGAGAGAAAGAAATATCTCAATAAAGATTTTTCCTGCTGAAGGCCAGAATTCTGTCTCCCACGAAATATTCTTCATGCCGTAATCTATATTGACCATCCATTTGTATACATAATACATGTAGGGGATCATTATCAGAAAAATGACAAACTGCATGAGAACTGCACTAAAACCATGACCGGAATAATCAGTGTCCAGTGCGTGTCCGGAATAGGCAGAAAGTGCCATTAAGTATCCAGTCAACGCGGAAATTAATATTACCGGAAGCAAAGTGAGCAATAAGATTATAAACAGCTTCCCCCCTTTCCCTTTAAACTCAAACTGCTTTAGTTGATATGAGGAGTTATTGACAAAAAAACGTTCCAAATCACGAATGAACCAGGCTGCATAAATTCCCACTGTAATAATTGTTAACAAGATCCCAAGCAGGACCGTTCCGATGAACTTCGCGAAGCTGCCGGAAAATGCAACTTTGATTCCCCTGTACTCCAGGTTTTCAATTGTCATTTTAATGAGGTAGAACATCACAAAGTAGGCAAGGAGTACAATTAAAAAAAGTAAAACGAAAATTCCCACAGGAGGATGGCCTCCGATTTCATCATACTTATGGAATTGTAAAATAATGTAGGAATAGGGAGCTAAAAAGAGGAGGTAAAAGAGAATCCAAACCGGAAATAGTTTCTTTCCGGTAAGCGTGAAGTCAAGATAGTTTTTCATGATAGGGTAGTTTGTTGGTTGTTATTAAGGTGA
Source organism: uncultured Bacteroidales bacterium (assembly GCA_963779845.1). Lineage (GTDB taxonomy): Bacteria > Bacteroidota > Bacteroidia > Bacteroidales > CAVZZV01. The sequence continues at coordinate 23,439 of CAVZZV010000004.1, forward strand.
TCCGTATTACAATTAAAAAATAAAATTATGCAATTTGAGATTAAGATGCAAGTGCCGGGATAGGTAAATGGGCTGGATGTCTTGGTTTGTGGGTTTAACGATGTCCTGTTCAAAATTTAAATTGGATGAGTATAAAAAAGGAATTGGCTATGGCCCCGTTTGGAGGAACATTTCCCCAAACCCATCCATGTTTGGGCTGATTTTCCACAGATTCTTTCCAATTAAATAATGAAAAAATTTCAAATAATTAGTAATTTTTTGATTTTCAAGCCAGTAACTTATTATATCTTTACCTTAAAAAATTGGCAGGGAATTTTCATCGTTCGATAAACAATTACTACACATATCCTGTTTTTTCATAAATGGCCAGAATCAATTTCAAAAAAACCCTAAAAATTGCGGGTAAACTACTGCTATGGATCTTCGTTTCCATTCTGGGATTGATGCTGTTGATTGTCATCGGCCTTCAAGTACCCTATGTTCAAAGGAAAATTATCAATCTGGCTATTTCAAAGGTCAGCGAAAAAGTGGATACCGAAATAAGTCTCGGTTCCTTTGATGTAATCCTGCCTAATTATGTCCGCTTGAATCAACTATTTATTGCCGAACCTTCCGGTGACACCCTGCTTTACGCCGGAAAGATATCCACAAGGATCGGACTGCCTGAACTCATTGGGGGGAACCTCTCGATCAGTAAATTCACCCTTGAAAAAGCCGTGGCCAATATTACCAGAGAAGAGGGCGACAGCCTTTTCAATTTCAATTTTATTATCGAAGCCTTTTCCAATCCTTCCAAAAACAGTACAGGGGAAGATGGGAATAAACCGGGGAGAGAGGAAACATCTCCAGCGGATTCAACTGGCAAACCCTTCAGCATAGGGCGGATTGAACTTAAGGATATACGGGTTTTATACGATGATGGGTATACGGGAAATTATGTGAAGGCGGAAATAGGAGATTTTTTTGTCTCCTTCAGTGAATTTAACCTTTCAGAGAACATCCTGGACATCAACCGTACCGGATTATCGAATTCCAGCGCGGTTGTAAAATTGGCTCCATCCATGGATACCACAACGGTAAAGGAACCCCTTGCGATATCTCTTAGGAGAATTTCGAGATTTAAAAATATAACCGTTTCCCTTGAAATGCCGGGAACCAGTCTCCAGGTTAATCACGCGAACCTGCGGATCAATCCGGAAGAGGTGAATACGCAGGATAAAAAAATAGGCTTAAAAAGGGTTTTGATCAGCGAATCGGAGATTATTTATTCAAAAACCAAAACTGAGAAGGGAACAGCAACAAATTCTCCCCGGGCCTCCGTTGGGCAGGAAAAAACGGAACCCGTAGATATAGCGAATGGGAATGCCGGGAGGAAGGGATCAGAACCCAAAAACACCAATAATTCCTTTGATTGGAATATTAGCGTTTCTTCTTTGAGGTTACGGGATAATCATCTTGTTTACACCGACCATACCTCAGCACATAATCCCGGGGCCCATACCCTCCTTACGAATCCTGATCTAAACAATCTTTCCGCCTACATCAGCGATATTCATCTGGCCAACGATTTATATCAGGCCAACATAGAGGATTTCAGTTTCAGGGACAAACAGGGTTTAGTACTGAAGGAACTCACTGCCAAACTGGATATTAAGGAGAAGTCGGCCAGCCTTAAGGATTTGAAGATTTTAACTAATAATTCGGTTTTCTATAACACCACCATAGCTCAATATCCCTCCTTTCAGAATATTGGCCAGAACCTGGGCGATGTTGAAATTAACACGCAAATAAAGAAAAGCAGGATAAGCCCGGCAGATATCAGGTACTTCGCACCCGGCATTGCCACTCCTCTGAATCGGATTTCGGGAACGAATGGCAATATCTATCTTTCCGGATCACTGAGCGGAAAAGTGAAGGATCTGAAGATCGAAAATTTTGAGGCGAACAATGATGAAAATCTCTTTCTTGCCCTTAATGGACAAATTCGTGGACTGCCCGATGCTAAAAATGCATATTATAAGGTAAATCTTGATTCGCTCACGATGAAAAAAGATCATATTCTTGCATTCATGCCCGATTCTGCCATTCCACAAAACATTTCCCTACCGGAAAACATTTCCCTGAAAGGAAATTTTGTAGGGGTAATCAATGATTTCAGAACGAAATTCAACCTTATTACCAGTCAGGGATCCCTCCAATCGGATGTCCAGCTTGCCTCCCTTACCAGGGATGAGCCAAAAAAGTTCTCCGGATTTATTTCAATAGACGATTATAATCTCGGTCAATTATTAAAAAACGATTCCGCTTTTGGGGAAATCAAGATGAAAGTATCCTTCGGAGGGCAGGGTTCGAACAAGAAAAACCTTCAGGCTTCGCTCGGGGCAGTGGTGGAAAAATTCGAAGCCAACCAATACCGGTATCAGGATATTTCTCTTGGAGGAACTTTTAATAAAGAACACTTTTACGGGAATGTCACCATTAAGGATACTAATTTGGTGGCTGAATTTAACGGGGAAGCGGCACTTGGCGATTCCGTTCCACGGTACGATTTTACTTTGGTCATAACCGGTGCTGATCTTCAGGCGTTAAACCTAAGCGATAATGATCTTCGGCTGGGCGGGACTTTTGTATCGAATTTTGAAGGAAACTCAATTGAGGACATAAACGGATTTGTTAAGGCAAAAAATTTCATTTTCCTGCAGGAGGATGAAACCTACCGATTGGATTCTTTGGTGGCAGAAGCTACCAACGAACCAGGAAAGACCAAACTTGAAGTGGCATCCCCTTTCCTGAATGGCAAATATGAGGGAACCGTGCCCTTCAATAAAATCAGTCCCATGATCAGGGATTATTTCACCAATTATTTTGACCTCTATAAGGACAGTACTTTATATGCTTCTTCTGAGGAGGAATTTACACTGGATGTGAAAATTTCCGACTCTAAACTCCTGACCGAGATATTCATTCCCGATCTGGTAAGCTTCATGCCCGCCACTATTGAAGCCGAGTATAAGGGGAATAAGGCTTCATTTGATTTGCAGGCCCAGGTGCCAAGGGTAAATTATCAGGGAAGGATCCTGGATACCCTTCATCTGGACCTCAGTTCGGACAGGGGGAGCTTCAGGTACAATGGAGGATTCCGGCATATCCTGTCGGATCCTTTTGAAATTGGGGAAACGACCCTGTCGGGAAAAGCTGATTCAGACAGCATATTGTGGAATTTTACCAATAAATCCATGAATGAAAAGGAATCATTGAAATATTCCCTCAGCGGAAGTGTGGAGGCCAGAAATGATTTTTATTATGTTAAACTTCTTAAAGATAGCGTTTTGATTAACGGAACGAACTTTGGTATCACGAAAGATAATAGTATTCGGATGGGAAAAACCAGGCCTTTTTTTAATAGTTTTATCCTTACCTCCGCTGATCAAAAATTGGAAATTTCAACCGATTCTTCCGGGAATGGACAAGCCGGTGAACTCATTTTCGATTTTAGCAAATTTCGTTTAAGCAACTTAACTGGCCTTGTTGAAGCCGGGGAGAATATTTTTGACGGGCTAATAAACGGGAACCTTGTCCTGGCGAGTAAAGAGGGTTCCGGCAGCTTCAGCTCTGATTTGAAAATAGGCGATTTGCGTTTATTCAATGAGGATGCATTTAATGAAATAAATATCAAGGCCGATAACAGGACAAAAGGGAAGATCAACCTGGATGCCTCCATGACCGGACCCGCTAGCAAGCTAAGCCTATCAGGAAACCTGAATACCCTGGGAGATACCACTGATATTCAGGCAGATCTTGAAATAGAGATGCTTGATTTATCGGTCCTGGAACCCTTCTTTCCGGAAAATATCAATAAATTGAATGGTGAGCTTACCGGAACTCTCGCCGTAAGTAATAGTATATCAAACCCACTCGTGAATGGAAAACTGAATTTTAATTCGGTGAACGTGAATCCTGCCTTTATTAACACCAATTTAAACCTCGAGGATGAAACCATCGTTTTCAATGGCAGAAAGGTAAGCTTAACCAATTTTCGGCTAAAGGATCCAAAGGGTAATTTAGCCACACTGAAAGGGAGTATTGATGCAACCAAAATGAATAATCCAACATTTGATCTTCAATTCAATGCGGATCATTTCCAATTATTAAACACGAAAGAGGGCACTGAAAAAATGTTTTACGGCCAGGTGGTGGCTGATCTGGATGTCCGCCTAAACGGCAGTGCAAGGAATCCCGATATATCCCTGGATGTTGCCCTGGGGGAAAATACTGATTTTTATTTTATTGTATCCCAAGCCGGTTCAGCCTCTATTGAGCGGGAAGGAATTGTAGAATTTGTGGAGATGGACGATAGTACTGGTTCCTTCCATATTCTCACGAGAGAGGATTCCGAAAAGGATGTGCCGGGCACTAATTTTGGCAGTATGAATCTCAATGCCAATATAAATATCGATAACGCCGCCAAATTTAATATCGTTGTGGATCCCGCAACCGAGGAGATACTTGAGGTAAAAGGGGATGCCAATCTGAGCTATGCCATGAACACCAGCGGGCAAAGTACTCTGGCCGGGAATTACAATATTACGGAAGGAACCTACACCCTTAAACTGTATGGCGTTATCAAAAGAACCTTTACAATTGACAAGGGAAGTTCGATGACCTGGACCGGAGAATTGGCCAATCCCCAAATGGATCTTGCCACCTATTATCGGGTCAAAACCTCACCTGAACCTATTCTTGTTACACAAACAACTTCCACGGACGGAACGAACCAGAACTTCGATAATATGAATTTCGACGTGTATATGTACATAAAGGGAAAGCTCATGGATCCGGAGTTGAATTTTGGCATAAGCCTTCCAGCCGGTCAGAGGAATGCCCTGGTTGAAACTGCCCTGACGAGAATCAATCGAAATGAAACAGAAGTCAATAAACAGGTTTTCTCACTTCTTCTTTTAAAAAGCTTTATTCAGTCATCCTCTTCTGCCGACAATTCACTGGCTTATACCATCAATGCCACTGCACGCAAAGGGATTGGCAACCTTCTTTCGCAACAAATCAACAACTTTTCCGAGCAATATATTAAAGGATTCAAGCTTAACGTGGATATTGAATCCTATGCAGGCGGCGGCGCCCAGGGAGAACAGGGAAGGACCAATGTTCAGGCCAATGTTTCCAAACAATTATTTGATGAAAGGCTCACCGTTAAGGTAGGTGGGAGCGCAAATATTGAGGATCCTAATCAATCAAATAATAACAGAGCCAACATGAGTACGATAGCTGGCGATGTGGAAGTAGAATACAAACTTACTGAAAATGGCACCTACCTGTTGCAGGGCTTTCGCAAGACAGAGTATGAGGATGTCCTCGATGGGGAATTGAGGAAAACAGGAATAGCAATAATTTTCAATAAAGACTTTTATCATTTTAAAAATCTTTTTGGCAAAAAAAAGAAGAATGACCAAGACATCCATTCCCAATGAAAAAAATCGGTGAACAAGCGATTTATCGCTTTTTACATAAGAAAAAATCAGTGAAGAAACCCAAGGAAAAATATTTTAAGCGATTATTGAGGCTGCGAATGAATACTCCTTTTCTCTTCTTTGCCTTACTTATGGCTGTTTTTATCTCGGCATGCAGCACCACGAAATCCCTTCAGGACGATGAGCTTTTATATAAGGGTGCAGACATTAATATTGAAGGGAAAAGCGGTTTCAGGAAAATGGGGATCAAATCCCAGTTGAAGGATTACAAGACCCCGGAGCCAAATAAACGTATCTTCGGATTTATCCCCTTTAAGCTCTGGGTTTTCAATATGGTGGAGGACAGTGTTCCGGATAAGGGTTTTAAACATTGGCTAAAATATAAAGTGGGTGAACCTCCTGTGATTTACGAATATTATTTCGCGGAAGGATCTGAAAGGGATATGCAAAATCATCTTTTCAATAAAGGGTATTTTGATTCACAATCGGACTATACTGAAGAGATTAAAAAACAAAAAATAAAGATTATTTATAATGTCGAGCCCAAGATCCGGTACAAACTGGAGGAAATAAATTTTCCTGATTCTACGGATATCCTTACCGGTATCATTGATTCTATCCGGGAGGACAGTTATCTAAAAAAGGGAAAAGGCTATGACCTTGAAATCTTAAAAGAAGAAAGGGTAAGAATAAATGATGTGGTAAGAGACAGAGGTTACTATTATTTTTCACCCGATATGCTGATCTTTAAGATCGACAGTAATTACCTCGATAAAAAACTCGATATTTATCTACAACTTAAGAATGACATTCCCCCCGAAAACCTCATAAAGTATTTTATCGATTCCGTCAATGTTTATGCGGACTATTCCCTGGAGCATAATGATTTTTCGGTGGATACGGTTCGTTTGGAGGGGGTTAATTTCATTTATCACGAGAAATTTCTCAAACCAGTCTTCCTTGCCAGGGCCATTAAATTGGAACCTGGAGAGAATTATCGTTTTAGCGATTATAGTGCCACGCTTAATAAGGTAATGGGACTGGGGGTTTACAAGTTCGCAAATATCAGATTCGGGGAATCGGAAAAAAGGAAGGACAGTGCCATGTTAAATGCCGATGTCTTTCTTACACGGACAGTGCCCCGTTCGTTAAGGCTTGAGTTGCAGGCAGTCACCAAATCCAACGATTTCGCAGGTCCCGGATTTCAGGCGAGTTACCAGGATCGTAATCTTTTAGAGGGGGCTGAAAACCTCTCGATCAATTTCAATGCAGGATTTGAAACACAATTTGCACAAAATCAAAAGGGGTTAAATTCAATTCGGCTTGGTTTGGATGGCACCTTCAGGATTCCCCGGTTTATTTTTCCATTTGTCGATCTTAACAAATTCCTTTCCCAAAACTATACCCCTTCCACCCTTATTAAGGCCGGATATAGTTTCTCTGACCGATCAAAGCTTTTCACCATGAATTCTATAAATACTTCTTTTGGATATAGTTGGAGAGAAACGGAAACCAAATCGCATGATTTTAACCTTCTGAATATTGAATACTCGAAATTGAGTAAAACCACCGCCAGGTTTGATTCCATACTTCAGAATAACCCTCTTGTAAAAGAGAGTTTTTCAGAACAATTTATTGTAAGCCTGAGCTATCGATATACTTATAACAACCAAATGCAACCGGACAGATCGGTCAGTACCTATTTTCAGAATTCAAATGAATTTGCGGGGAATACAATAAATTTGGCCAGAAGTATATTTGGAGGAAACACCCAGGCAGACGGCCGCCGGACCTTCCTTGGACTACCCTATGCCCAGTACGCGAGGACCACAGCCGATCTACGGTTCTTCCTTCATGCCGGGAATTACAATAAACTGGCCTACCGTATTATGCTGGGAGTTGGAATTCCTTATGGCAATTCAACAGCATTACCTTATAAAAAGCAATTCTACATAGGTGGTGCAAGCAGTGTAAGGGCTTTCCAATACCGTGCGGTAGGTCCGGGAACCTATTCCCCGGATTCGACAGATCAATTAACTTTTTTTGATCAGACGGGGGATATAAAACTGGAATCGAACCTGGAATACCGTTTTAATATCTATAAGCTGGTGAAGGGGGCATTGTTTCTGGATGCAGGAAATGTTTGGCTGATCAACGAAGATTCAGCCAAGCCAGGGGGAAAATTTGCCTTTGGGGATGTGTTGAATGAAATGGCGGTAGGAACCGGTTTTGGTTTACGCTTCGATGCTTCCTTTTTTGTCTTACGCTTCGATTTAGGAATTCCTTTGCGTAAGCCCTTCCTTTCAACCGGCAACAGATGGGTCATAAATGATATCAATTTCAGTGGGGCGAAATGGCGGAGAAACAACCTGGTTCTGAATATTGCAATTGGATATCCATTTTGATGGGGGCCTCAGCTATTCCTCCTCACCCTCCAATCATAGACTATCAGTAAAACAACCGTAAAGATACCCATACCTGCCAGTACATACCCAAATCGGAATGGATCATATTCCCGCCACAATAATTGGGTTAATTGTTGATAATCAAGATTTTTCGCGGACATTGCCAACTGCGTGATCTGTTCACTGGTAAGTGAAGGATCGACAGGTCCGGGTATCAGCTTTTTTGTCAGAGAAACCCGGTCTGCCAGTTTTTCATAAACCCCGCCGGCGATAAACCCACCGATGAAATTGCCCATAGCTATAGGAAGAAACTGGGTGCCCATGTATAATGCCGCTTTTTCGCGGGGTGCAATATTCCCGATATATTCGAGTATTTTAGGAGAAAATGCCATTTCACCCACAGCGAAAATAAAAATGGAAAGTATAAGGAGGCCAGGATTTCGTGTAATAAATGCGAGAGTAAGGCCTAATACATTGATCAATATTCCTCCGGTCATCGAATGAAGAGGTCGGAATTTTGCGATTACAGAGCTTATAATTACCTGAAAGGCCACAATAAAAAAGGCATCAAGGGCAATGATCTTCTCAGCAAGAATGATCCCCTCCTCTGTTCCGAACGCCTTTGCCAGACCCGGCCAGAAATTATATATAGAATTGTACAAGGGTGCCGTATCGATCCACTGATCAATAAAAACAGGCAAGCTATAAAAGTATTGCCAGAATACGGTCCACGATCCAATAATTATAAGAAGGAATGCCGTGAAACGCAGGTCCTTGAGAACCTGAAATATATTCCGGAAGATTATACCGAGACTTTTAAGCAATGGATCACGATTCGGATCTTTTGGAGGTTCTTTGTAGAAGAAAATGACGATAAAAAGATTTATTATGATAGCTGCTGAGGAAAACAAGAACATGTAACCCCAGCTTATCTCCCTCATTTCTGAAGCCACTACAGGACCAATAAGTCCGCCAATATTGATCATCATATAAAAAATCCCGAATCCCAGTGAGGCATTTTCACGGTTGGTGGTTTTGGCGATGGTAGCCGAAATAATTGGCTTGAAAAGGGCCGCCCCTACCGCTACATATAGAAAAGTAAGGAAAACGGCAGAAAAGCTTGTAACCTGTCCCATGAAATAATATCCTGAAGCAAGGATTACAAAAGCAATTATCAGGACTTTCCGGTAACCGAATTTATCGGCAATGGACCCGGTAATTACCGGAAGAAAGTAAAGAATAGCATTGACAATGCCCATAATGAGTCCTTTTTCGACCTGGGTGAACCCCAATGCCCCGGTTTCAGGTGAGCCAATAAGGTACAGGGCAAGGAGATTAAAGAGACCGTAATATGCCCACCTTTCAAATAATTCAAGGGTGTTTGCCGCCCAAAAAGTCCGGGGATAAGATTTAACCTGAGAAAAGAAACCGGCCATATGAATGAAGGTTTTGAAATGTAATTTTACAGATCACCCGGAAAAGAAAATATTTCCCGGTGTTTTTGGCTGGCTAATATAGCCATTTTGGATAGAAACTTTTAAGGAAAATATATGTCTAATCTATTTTTCGAATTCCTAAACAAGATTATTTTGTTTAAAATTTATTTAGAAAAGAGTCAAAAAATGATTATTATATATTTGATATTGTTCATGTTATAAATATGAACTATTTATATTTTAACATTTATTTACAATAATTTAATAGTAAAGATTTGGATTTCTGTTCAACTTGATCGTATATTTGTTAAACAATATTAATTAAATATTTTTGTCATGACCGCAATAGAATTCAATACAGCTCTTATAAATATGGAGGATAGCCTGGAGAGATTTGCTCTTAGTCTAACGGCAAACCGGGATGAAGCAAAAGACCTTCTTCAGGAGACCTATCTTAAAGCATTGACCTACAAGGATAAATTTCAGGAGTTTACCAACCTGAAAGCATGGGCATATACCATAATGAAAAACACCTTTATAAACAATTACAGGAAAGCAGTTCGGGAAAATACCACTGTCGACAATACCAAAGATTTGTATTACCTGAACAATTCCAAATCTTCCTCTTTGGTTATTCCCGATTCTGAATATTCCTATAAGGAAATCAACAAGGCGATAGAGGCTTTGGATGATGATTTCAAAGTTCCTTTCCGCATGCATACAGAAGGTTTCAAATACAAAGAAATTGCTGATTCTTTGGACCTTAAAATCGGAACCGTAAAGAGTCGGATTTTCTTTACAAGAAAAAAATTAATGGCTAGCCTTCAGGATTATCAGTAATTTTTTTAAACATATTATTTAAGATTTTTGCATCCTTATTTCTATTTTAAGGATGAACCTTATAGTAGAGATGGGATTAGAGAGATGGTTTATTGTAGTAGAGAAGGGTTTTAAACCCTTCTCTACAATTTTTATGCAGGAACGTCAAAAATAAAAAGATCGTCACCGCGCATAGAGAAAACCAAAAATATACCATCTTTGCAGACATGAAAAAATTGCGTCGACTGATCCTTCCGGCGTGGCTGGTTGTTCTGGTCATTTTAACATCGATGCCTGGGAATCCCGGACCGGAAAAACATTCCTCGTCCCCTTTTCGTTGGGACTACCTGGAGCATTTTAGTTTATACCTTCTGATACCGGTATTCTATCTCATTTCGGGATTTCGAAATAGAAGCGGGAGAAATCAAGCAAATTATGTGGCTTTTAATCTTTTTGGGTTTAGCATTTGCCTGTATTACCGAAATTTATCAGCTGTGGATACCCGGAAGGGCTTTCAATCCACTGGACCTGGTCTTGAATAATCTGGGAATATTAATTGGGGTACTCATTTCGACGTTAATCGCGAAAAAGTAAAGATCAATTTCGGATTTTTCGAAATCGAACATCGCTAATAAGAGTTATTACACATTAATTAATGAAATAAGACCCCTTTTATCAGCGCATAAATCAGATTTTTTTTATTTTTTTTCAAGTAGAAAAACGACCTGGATATTTATTCTTACTTGGGCGGGAGAGATCATGGGGAGTTTTTCAGTGTGAGTTAGAGTGTGAGTATAGAGGGAAAATTAGTTGGGCGAAAAATCATCTCTTGCTCTCTACTCAAACTCCAAACTA